>NZ_CM149666.1:4800000-6007045 GCF_056173285.1 Nocardiopsis sp. iso_40
GGCCACAAACGGCCGCCGTCATCAGCGCGGCGCGGCCGGTGTTGAAGGCCGCGTCGGCGTGGGAGACGGTCTCGGGAAGGAGCCCGCGGGCGCGTTCGGTGGACAGCCGCCACCCCGGTACGCACAGCACGGGCAGGACCCGCTGGTCCGGGGTGAGCCGGGCGACGCCCCAGGAGCCGCCGTCCCGGTAGGCGACGGTGTACCCGCCGTGGACGCAGGGGGCCACGTTGTCCGGGTGGCCCTCGATGTCCGCGGCGACCTGGTAGATCCAGTCCCGGTCCGGGCCGCCGTCGGGCCCGGTACGGCCCAGCAGGGCCGCGGCCGCGGCGACCCCGCCGACGATCGCGGAGGAGGACGAGCCCAGGCCCCGGGCGTGCGGGATGCGGTTGACGCAGCGCAGGTCCAGGCCGGGCAGCTTCTCACCGGCCCGGTCGAAGGCCTCGGCCATGGCCCGGACGACCAGGTGGCGCCGGTCGAGCGGTACCTCGCCCGCGCCCTCCCCCTCGACCCGGATGCGGAGTTCGCCGTCGTCGCGGACCGCGGCGTCGAACTCGTTGTACAGCTGGACGGCCAACCCGAGGGCGTCGAAGCCCGGTCCGAGGTTGGCGCTGGTGGCCGGGGCCCGGACGGACACCCGGTCGGGGCGAGGTGAGGTCACGATGTGCTCCATACAGGCGATGGTCCTGCCACCGGAGGCGGTCTCGTCGCCGGTCCCGCCGCTGGGGGGCGGGATCGTCCCGGAGGGCGGCTAGGCGAGGTCGAGGGCCTTGGCGGCGGCCTGGGCGTCGACGGGGACGGTGGTGGCGGAGGAGGCTCCGGCCAGCGCCCAGTCGGGGTCCTTGAGGCCGTTTCCGGTCACGGTGCACACGATCCGGCTGCCCTTGGGGACCTGCCCGGCCTCGACGGCCTGGAGGAGTCCCGCCACGCTCGCGGCGGAGGCGAGTTCGACGAACACGCCCTCCTCGGCGGCGAGGAGCTTGTAGGCGGCCATGATCTGGCGGTCGGTGACCTTGTCGATGAGGCCGCCGGACTCGTCCCGGGCCTGCTCGGCGAGCTTCCAGGAGGCCGGGTTGCCGATGCGGATCGCGGTGGCGATGGTGCTGGGGCTGGTGACCGGTGCGCCGTTGACGATGGGTGCCGAACCACTGGCCTGGAAGCCGAGCATCCTGGGGGCCCTGGTGGAGACCCCGTCCCGGGCGTACTCGGTGTAGCCCATCCAGTAGGCGGTGATGTTGCCGGCGTTGCCGACCGGGATGCAGTGGATGTCCGGCGCGTCGCCGAGGGCGTCCACGATCTCGAAGGCCGCGGTCTTCTGTCCCTGGAGACGGTAGGGGTTGACCGAGTTCACCAAGGCGACCGGGTAGTCGACGCTGAGCTTGCGCGCCAGTTCGAGGCAGTCGTCGAAGTTGCCGTCGACCTGGAGCAGCCGGGCGCCGTGCACGAGGGCCTGGGCGAGCTTGCCCATCGCGATCTTGCCCTGGGGCACCAGCACGGCGCAGGTCATGCCCGCACGGATGGCGTAGGCGGCGGCGCTGGCGCTGGTGTTGCCGGTCGAGGCGCAGATGACCGCCTTGGCGCCGTCCTCGGCGGCCTTGGTGATGGCCATGGTCATCCCGCGGTCCTTGAACGAACCGGTGGGGTTGAGGCCCTCGACCTTGAGGAAGACCTCGCAGCCCGTGAGCTCGGATACGCGCGTGGCAGGCAGCAGGGGGGTGCCGCCCTCCTGGAGGGTGACGACGGGGGTGTTCTCGTTGACGGGAAGGCGGTCGCGGTACTCCTCGACGATGCCTCGCCACGCCCGTGCCATGCTCACGACGGTGTCCCTTTCGGGTGGATTCGGTTTCGCTTGACGCGCGATGGATGCGGGTGGGGCGTCGCGAAGGCGTTCCGTCCCCACCAGCTACGAGTCTACGACCCTGCCCGAGTCGTCTTGCATCCCGGGCACATCTTTCTCACTATATGGACTCCGGGGTCCGTGTCAGGACACGGACCCCGCGTGGTCCGGCTACTCCTGGAAGGTCTCCACCCGCATCACGCTGGCCACCTCGCGGACCATCGGGTGCCGGCTGAGCTCCTCGACGGTACTGCTGAGCGCGGCGTCGGGTGCGGGGTGGCTGACCAGCACGAGCTGGGCGTCGTCCCCCGTGCCCTCCTGGCGCACGTTCTTGATGGACACCCCGTGGTCGGCGAAGATCTCGGCGACCTTGGAGAGCACACCGGGCCGGTCGGCCACGTCCAACGACACGTGGTAGCTGGTGATGGTCCTGCCCATGTCGTGCACCGGCAGACCGGTGTCGTGGCCGCCCTCGCCCACCGAGGTGTCGGCGAGGCGGTTGCGGGCCACGGCCACCATGTCGCCCAGGACCGCGCTGGCCGTGGGGGTGCCCCCCGCGCCGGCGCCGTAGAACATGAGGCGCCCGGCGGACTCCGCCTCGACGAACACCGCGTTGTAGGCCTCCTTGACGCTGGCCAGCGGGTGCTCGACCGGCAGCATCACCGGGTGGACGCGCACGCCCACCGAGTCGCCGTCCTGCGAGCGCTGACAGATCGCCAGGAGCTTGACGACACAGCCCATCGCCCGGGCGCTGGCGATGTCGGCGGCCGAGACCCCCGTGATCCCCTCGCGGTGGACGTCGGCCGCGGTGACCCGCTGGGTGTGGAAGGCCAGCCGGGCCAGGATCGCGGCCTTGGCCGCGGCGTCGAAGCCCTCGACGTCGGCGGTCGGGTCGGCCTCGGCGTACCCGAGGGTCTGGGCCTCCTCCAGGGACTCGGAGAACCCGGCCCCGAGGGAGTCCATCCGGTCCAGGACGTAGTTCGTGGTGCCGTTGACGATGCCCAGGACCCGGTTGACCCTGTCCCCGGCGAGGGAGTCGCGCAGCGGGCGCAGCAGCGGGATCGCACCCGCCACGGACGCCTCGTAGTACAGGTCGACCCCGGCGTCGCGGGCCGCGGCCTGGAGTGTCTGTCCGTCCTCCGCGAGCAGGGCCTTGTTGGCCGTCACCACGGACTTGCCCGCCTTGATCGCGGCGAGCATCAGCGAACGGGCCGGTTCGATCCCGCCGATGACCTCCACCACGACGTCGATGTCCGGGCGGGTGACCAGCGCCGTGGCGTCGGTGGTCAGCAGCGCCGGGTCGACACCGCGGTCGCGGTCCAGCCGGCGGACCGCGATGCCGCCGATCTCGATCGGCGTGCCGATCCGCGCGGCCAGTTCCTCGGACTGCTCGTTGACCAGGCGGACGACTTCCGAACCCACAACGCCGCATCCGAGCAGCGCCACCTTCATCGCCATTTGGGCGTGACTCCCACTTCTCTCGTGTCCGACCTTGCCGGGCACCGGTGCGGCACCCGCGGGGCGGACGGTTCAGCCTACGTCGAGGCGGAGGAGGTCCTCCTCGTTCTCCCTGCGCACGATCACCCGTGCGCTCGCGTCCCTGACCGCCACCATGGCGGGGCGGGGCAGGTGGTTGTAGTTACTCGCCATGGAGTAGCAGTAGGCGCCGGTGGCGGCGACCGCCACCAGGTCGCCCGGCCGCAGGTCGGCGGGCAGGTAGAGGTCGTGCACGATGATGTCACCGCTCTCGCAGTGCTTGCCGACCAGACGGGAGAGCATCGGCTCGGCGTCGCTCTCCCGGGACACCAGCTGGCTGGTGTACTCGGAGCCGTACAGGGCGGTGCGGATGTTGTCGCTCATACCGCCGTCGACGCTGACGTAGGTGCGGATGCCCTCGACGTCCTTGACGGTGCCGACCTCGTAGACGGTGACCCCGGCGGGGCCGGCGACGGCGCGTCCGGGCTCCACCGCGATACGCGGCACGGGCAGACCCGCTTCCTGGCACTCGCGGCGCACGATGGCGGTGAGGCTGGCGGCGATGGTCTTGGGGTCGAGCGGGTCGTCACCGGAGGTGTAGGCGATGCCCAGGCCGCCGCCGAGGTCGAGTTCGGCGAGGGTGACGTCGAGTTCCTCGTGGATCCGGGTGAGGAACCGGGTGACCCGCCGGGCGGCGACCTCGAAGCCCGAGGTGTCGAAGATCTGCGAGCCGATGTGCGAGTGCAGGCCGACCAGGTCCAGGTGTCCGGCTGCGAGGACGCGGCGGACCGCCTCGGCGGCCGCGCCCGTGCTCAGCGCGAAGCCGAACTTCTGGTCGTCGTGCGCGGTGGCGACGAACTCGTGGGTGTGCGCCTCCACGCCGGTGGTGACCCGGATGAGCACCTTGGGGCGGGCGCCGTACTCGGCGGCCACCGACTCCAGGCGGTCGATCTCGTCGAGGGAGTCCAGGATGATCCGCCCGACCCCGGCCTCGACGGCACTGCGCAGCTCGGCGACCGACTTGTTGTTGCCGTGCATGGCGACGCGGTCCGTGGGGACCCCGGCTGCCAGGGCCACGGCCAGCTCACCGCCGGAGCACACGTCGAGCTTGAGCCCCTCCTCGACGACCCAGCGGGCGACGGCCTTGGTCAGCAGGGCCTTGCCCGCGTAGTAGACGTCGGCGTCGGCGAAGGCGGTGGAGTAGTCGCGGGCGCGGGTCCGGAAGTCCTCCTCGTCCATGACGAAGAGCGGCGTACCGTACTCGGCGGCGAGGGCGCGCACGCCGACACCGCCGATGGTGACCTCACCGTCCGAACGGTGCGCGGTGGCGGGCCAGACCCGCGGGTCCAGAGTGTTGAGGTCCTCGGGCGGCAGCGGCGGGTTTTCCTCCGGCAGGACCTCCGCGTGGCGGGATCCGGCGGGGTGGGCGTAGCGGCTCATGACGGTCTTTCGGCTGGGACTTCGGTACGTCTGGCTGTGCTGTGTCGTGGCTCTGCTGTGGAGACGGACGGTCGGCGGCACGGGGTCCGCGCCGACGGCGCCGACCGGCCCGCGGGGCGCGCCCGCCTCCATTGTCCACCAAGACGATCGGAACACGGGGATTGGGATCGTCCAACGGGTCCGCGACAGCGGGGCGTCTACAGCCTTGTGGGCGCTGACACCCCGAGCAGGAAGAGGCCGGTGCGGAGCACACCGGCGACGGCGGCGGGCAGCGCCGGGTCGGGGGCGGCCCGCGTCGGTTCCGCTTCCGACGCCGGTCCGGCCCCGGCAGTGGAAGCCGTCCGCCACTCATCGTAGGCACTGGTCAGCGCCTCCAGGTATCTGACCAGGATATGGGGTTCCTCTCGGCGGGCAGCGGTGTCCAGGACACTGGGGCCGTCGAAGAGGAGTCCGCGCACCCCGGCCCCGTGCGTGTGAGGGCACCCGCCCGGTTCGGCGGCGGTGCCCCGGTCCGCCCACCGGAGACTGCTCAGGGCGTGGGCGTGGGCGTAGCGCAACCGGAAGGCGGGGTTGGCGTCGGTGAGCCGGGACCAGGCCCCGGGGTTCTCCGCGGAGGGCAGCACGGGCAGGCCGCGGCCGGTGGTCTCGTTCTCCTTGGGGTGTTCGGGGACCGAGCGGCAGAAGGCGACACGGGCACTGTCCTCACCGACCCTGCCGAGCAGACGGCCGGCGGGGGTGAACAGCCCGGCGCGGTCGGTGTCCAGGTAGCGGTCGCGCCAGGAGACCTCGCCGACGGGGCCCGGAGGCGGGGCCGGTCCACCCGCGGCCATGGCGATCCGGGCCCGGGCGTCGGCGCGGGCGTAGCGGCGGGCCTGGGCGAGGGGGCCCGCCTCGTGCAGCTCGGAGCGTGGCCACTCCCCCGTTCCCGTCCAGTCCCGGCCGGTGAGGAAGCGGGGGCCGTCGGCCGCGGCGCGCAGAAGGCCGCGGCGCTGTTCGCAGGTGAGGGTGAAGTGGGCGAAGCCGCGCTCGTCCGAAACGATCCGGGCGAACCCGGCGTCGGGCTCGCCCTCCTGTGCCATCGCGCTGATCTGGGCGACGATTCGCCCGCAGACCACGGCCCGGTGGGTGCCCTCCGCGTCCCTGGGCAGTTCGCCGCGGACCCGGCCGACCAGGCGCGGGGCCAGGGCGACGGCTGCGTCGGAGCCCTCCACGGCGTGGTCGCAGCGCGGCCAGACGAAGGGGACGTCGGCCTCAGCGAGGCCGAAGGCTCGCACGGCGGCGCGGCGGACGACCGCCTCCAGCCTCCGTGGGGTCACGCCGCTCCCCCGATTCCGCCGTCACCCTTCCCGTGCAGGGCCCGGATGAGGTCGACCAGTTCGTCGGGGTCGAAGGGCTTGGTCAGGTAGTCGTCGACGCCGATCCGCTCCCCGCGTCTGCGGTCGTCCGCCTGCGCGCGGGCGGTGACCATGATGATGCGGCGGTCGTAGCCGTCGGAGCGGAGGCGTTCGACCGTGGTCCAGCCGTCGAGTCTGGGCATCATCACGTCCATGGTGATGACGTCGGGGGCGATGTGCCCGACCCGCTCCAAGCAGTCCTGGCCGTCCATGGCGGTGAACACCTCGAACCCCTCAAGTTCGAGGTTGAGGCGGATCAGTTCGCGGATCACCTCGTCGTCCTCGACGACGAGAACCCGTACGGGAAGGGCGTTCACGCCCGTGACACTACCGCCGCGGGGCGCGGCGGCACCACTGGAATCCGGTATCGGCCGGGGTCTGCCCGCGCGTGCCGCAAAAGGGTGCACGAGCATCCCGGAACCCCTGCTACAGTTGTTCACGCAGCAGCGCGCCCCCTTAGCTCAGGGGATAGAGCACCGGCCTCCGGAGCCGGGTGCGGAGGTTCGAATCCTCCAGGGGGCACAGCAAAGACGGGAACACCTTCGGGTGTTCCCGTCTTTCGTGTGCCCCTCCCCCTCCTGCGCTCCGCCGCCTGCGCCTCGGTTCCTTCGCGCCCGGACCGCCCCGGTCGGCCCCACCGCCTCTCGGCCCCGGCCGGAAGCGCTGCGGGGCCCGGGCGGCCGGGGTCAGGTGGCGGCGGGTACCAGCGGCCAGGAACCGTCGACCACCGCTTCGGGGTTCCTGCGGCGCAGGTACTCCTGGAAGCTGGCGGCCTGTTCGGCCTTCCACTTGACCTGGGCGGCGTGCAGGTCCGCGGCGGACATCTGCGCGATTTCGGGGTTGGCCGCGGCGATCCGCCAGGCGAGCCGGGCCGAGGCCAGGGCGTCGGCGGCCGCCCCGTGAGCCTCCTCCCGGGGCAGGGGGACCTCGTAGTGGGCGCAGACGTCGACCAGTTTGCGGGAGCCCCGGCGGAACGTGTCTACCTGTTTGTCCAGGACCAGCGGGTCCACCACCAGGGGCTGCGCGGCCAGGGGGGTACCCGGGCGGTGCAGCGCGAGTTCGCGGTCCAGGAGGGTGAGGTCGTAGGGCGCGTTGTAGACCACCACGGGCAGCCCCTCGGCGGTGACGGCGTCCAGCGCCGCGGCGATCTCGGTGACCACGTCCACGGCTGGGCGGCCCTGGGCACGGGCCTGTTCGGTGGTGATGCCGTGGATCTCGGCGGCCTCGGCCGGGATCTCGATCCCGGGGTCGGCGAACCAGGTGGTGACCTCCTTGGTCCCGTGCGCGGGGTCGATGCGCCACAGGGCCGCGGTGATGATCCGGTCGCTCTCCACGTCAAGGCCGGTGGTCTCGACGTCGAAGGCGGCCATGGGCAGGTGGTGCCAGGGAGTGTTCACATGATTCCTTGTGTGGTCGGTTCCGCGGGAGCGGGCTCGGTGTACGCGGATGTGGCGGGTGGGGCCACGGTGGCGAGCGGGGTTGGAGCGGATGGTGTGGCGGTGAGGGCGGTGACACAGGCGCGGACCGCCGGGGTTTCGGCGTCCGCGCGCCACACCGCCCTGATGGTCCTGCGGATCGGCGGGTCGGTGGGCACGAACCGGACCCCCTCGGGAGCGGTGCGCCGGCCGAGGTCCGGAACCAGCGCCACGGCGAGGCCGGAGGCCACCAGTTCCAGTTGGGAGGGGATCTCGGCGAGCCTGTACCTGATGTCGGGTTCCACTCCCCGGGCCCGCAGGGCCTGGAGGATCGCCTCGTAGGGTTCGGTGCCCGCGGGGCAGCTCGCCCAGGGCAGACCGACCGGGTCGCCCGTGGCTGCCCCGCCGAGTTCGGCGATGCGCACGCTCCCCCGGGCGCCGAGGGGATGGCCGGGGGGCAGCGCCAGGCACACCCTCTCGTCCAGGAGTTCCACCGTCCGGACCCCGGCGGGTAGCGCGACCGGGCGGCTGGACCAGCTCTCGGCCAGGATCAGGTCCAGTTCCCCGCGCAGGAGCGGCGGTAGCAGCGAGACGACCTCCCCGTCGCGCACGGTGGGGGTCAGCCGCGGATGCGCGGCCAACAGGACGGACAGCGCACCCGGGAGCAGGGTGCGCACAGCGCTGCCCACACCGCCCAGGCGCAGCGGACCGAGGATCTGGCGGTCGAGGTCGGCGAGGTCCGCCTGCGCCTCCGTGACCTGGGCGAGCACCCGGTCGGCGTGCCCGGCGAGGACCCGGCCCGCGTGGGTGAGCCGCACGGTGCGGCCCGCCGGTTCGAGCAGGCGCTGGCCCGCCTCCCGCTCCAGCTTGTTGAGCTGCTGGGACATCCCCGAGGGGGTCACGTGCAGGGCTCTCGCCGCGTGCGCGATGGAGCCGTGGGTCCGTACGGCGGCCAACGCCCTCAGTCGTTCGATGCTGAACACATAAGAAACAGTACCGATTACTGACGACAAAACATCGCTTTTATTTCCTGGTCGGGGTCGTCAGGCTGGACTGTGCACCTGGTGGACGGACGCGGAGGGGACGGGGCCATGGCGGGTACGGGCACGGAGCGCACGCCCCGGCAGGGCTCGGTACTGGACCGGGCGAACCCCGTCGTGCTGGCGGTGGCCGGTTCCGGTTGCACCTCGGCCACGGGTGTGTTCGTCAAGCTCTCCGGGGCCAACACGGGCACCGCGGCCTTCCTGAGGTGCGCGTTGGCGCTGTTCGTGCTGGTCCCCATGGCCGTGGCCGAACTGCGCCGGGTCGGCCCGCGGGCGCTGCGGCTGGTGGGCCTGGACGCCGCGGCGGGGCTGCTGCTGGGCGTGGACTACGTGTTCTGGGTGGCGAGCATCCAGCAGGTGGGCGCGGGGATGGCGACCGTGCTGCTCAACGTCCAGGTGGTGGTCTTCCCCCTGCTCGCGTGGGTGTTCCTGGGCGACCGGGCGCCGCTGAGGTTCGTGGTCGCGGTGCCGGTGATGCTGGCCGGTCTCGCCCTGGCCTCCGGGGTCGCCGGTCCGGGCGGTACCGCGGTCCCGGACTCCGGGGGCGGCCCGTGGCTCGGACTGGCCTACGGCTGCGCGGCGGGGGCGGCCTACGCCGGTTACCTCTTCCTGTCCCGGCTCGGCGGCGGACGCGGGCACACGGTGACCCCGGTGTGCGTCTCCACGTCGACCGCGGCGCTGGCGGCCGGTGCGCTGGGCGCGCTGTGGAGCGGGATCGACCTGGCCTCCCAGGACGCGCGGGCGTGGCTGTGGCTGGCGCTGTTGGCGCTGACCGGGCAGGTACTGACCTGGCTGCTGATCGGTTCGGCCCTGCCCCGGCTGGCCGCGAGCACCGGCGCGGCGGTCCTGGTACTGCCGCCGGTCCTGGCGGTGGCGATGGGCGCCGTCTTCCTGGGCGAACGGGTGACCCCCGGCCAACTCGGGGGTTGTGCGCTGGTGGTGTCCGCGATCTGGCTGTCCCAGCGCGGGGGCCGCCCGTCGACCTGACCGGGGCGGCCCCGGGACGGGAGGTCAACGCGTTCCGGTTGCCTGCGGAACCGGTTCGGAACGGGCGTACTCTCCCCCGCGCAGGCGCACGGCCACCGCGATCACGGCCAGCCCCGCCAGGGTGATCAGGGCACCCGCCCACAGTGGCGAGGTGTAGCCCAGCCCGGCGGCCAAACCGAGGCCGCCGGCCCAGGCCCCCAGGGCGTTGCCGAGGTTGAACGCGGCGATGTTGGCTCCCGAGGCCAGCGTCGGAGCCTTGGCCGCGAAGCCCATGATGCGCATCTGGAGCCCGGGCACGGTCGCGAAGCCGAGGAAGCCCATGGCCAGCAGCGCCACCAGAGCGGCCCACCTGAGGTGCGCGACCAGGGCGAAGGCGGCCAGGACCAGGGTGAGCAGGGCGAAGAGCACCAGGAGTGTCCGGCCCGGGTTCCGGTCGGCGGCGCGGCCGCCGAGGAGGTTGCCCGCGAAAAGGCCCGCTCCGAAGAGCACCAGCAGCCACGGCACGGCGGTGGCGGGGAACCCGCTGACCTCGGTGAGGGTGAAGGCGATGTAGGTGAACCCGCCGAACATGCCGCCGAAGCCGAGGACGGTGGCGGCCAGGGAGAACCAGACCTGGGTGCTGCGGAAGGCGGAGAGTTCGGCGCGTAGGCGGGGCGCGGAGGCTGTCGGGGCGGCGCCACCGGTGCCGGCCCGCGCGGAGGGCCTGTGGGTGGCCGGGACCAGGGCGGTGATGCCGGTGAAGGCGAGCACACCGATCGCGGTGATGGCCCAGAAGGTGGAGCGCCAGCCGAGGGCCTGGCCGAGGAAGGTGCCGAAGGGCACGCCGAGGACGGTGGCGGTGGTGAGGCCGGTGAACATGATCGAGATCGCGGCGGCCCTGCGGTTCACGGGGACCAGGTCGGCGGCCAGGACCGCGCCGATCCCGAAGAACGCTCCGTGGCACAGGGCCGCGAGGATGCGCCCGGCGAGCATGGCCTCGTAGACGGGTGCGAGCGCGGAGGTCAGGTTGCCCGCGATGAACAGGCCCATGAGCAGGAGCAGCGCGTGTTTGCGGTCGACCCTGTTGAGCAGTGCGGTCAGGCCGACGCCGCCGACCGCCACCGCGAGGGCGTAGCCGGAGATGAGGTGTCCGGCGACGGTGGGGGTGACCCCGAAGTCGGCACCGACCTCGGGCAGGAGCCCCATGATGACGAACTCGGTGAGACCGATACCGAAGCCCCCGATGGCGAGGGCGTAGAGCGCGAGCGGCATGAGGAGCACTCCAGGAGAGGGTATTAGTTGCGCGCGCACTAGTTGCATGCGCAACAGAAATAGTTGCACGCGCGTTCTATATGCGCAAGCTAAGATGATCTGCGAGCAGCCACGAGGAGATGGGGCGCCCATGGGGATCGCCGACGACGCCGTAGAGATCCGTGCGCACGGATGGCGCACGCTCGCCGCCGTCCACGGACTGATCGAGACCGCGCTGGAGCGCGCCCTGCAGGCGGAGCACGGGATCTCCGTGGTGGAGTACACCGTCATGGACGCCCTGAACCGGCAGGACGGCTGGCACATGCGGATGCGCCAGCTCGCCCGCGCCGCGGCACTGTCCAACAGCGCCACCACCCGCCTGGTCACCCGGTTGGAGGACCGGGGCCTGCTCACCCGGGTCCTGTGCGCCGACGACCGGCGCGGCATCTACACCGAGCTCACCCCCGCCGGGATGGAACTCCTCGCCCGGGCACGCCCCACCCACGACACGGTGCTGCGCCTGGCCCTGGACGAGGCCGCACGGACCCCCGAACTCGCCCCGCTGGTGGACGCCCTGCGCGGCCTCTCCCCGGGGCCGGAGCCCGCCGGGGGACAGGCCCCGGGCCCGGCCGGGGGCTGACCGGCCGGTCCGGCCGCGGTTCCTGTGGCCGCACGGGGCCTTCCGTTAGCGTCGGTGCATGAAGTTCCTGGTACGCGAACGCGTTTTCGACATCGGCGACGACTTCTGGGTGACCGACGAACACGGCACCGAGGTCTTCTGGGTGGACGGCAAGGCGCTGCGGATGCGCACCACCTTCGAGCTCAAGAACCCGGAGGGCGAGGTCCTCACGGTGATCCGCAGGAAGCTCTTCAGGCTCCGCGACCAGATGCGTGTCGAGCGCGGCGGCAGGACCGCCGCGACCGTGCGCAAGCGGCTCTTCACCCCCGTCCGGGACAAGCTCGACGTGGAGCTCGAGAACGGCCCGGACTGGGAGGTCGCCGGGAGCTTCCTCGACAAGGAGTACTCGATCAGCGACGGTCAGGGCACCGTCGCGGTCGTATCCCACAAGTGGTTCCGGATGCGCGACACCTACGCGGTGGACGTCGACACCCACCGTCAGGATCTCGGCGGCGACCCCGCGCTGGTGGTCAGCGTCGCGGTGGCCGTGGACGCCCTCACCGGAGAGGACGGGGACGACTGACGTACGTGCGGCTCAGTGGCCGGTGGCGCCGTCGATGCTCTCCCTCAGCAGGTCGGCGTGACCGTTGTGCCGGGCGTACTCGGCGATCAGCTTCACCAGGACGGCCCGCAGTTCGACGGGCTCACCGGAACGCGCCTCCGTCCCCGCCTCGTCCAGCGAGCCGGCCGCCGCGACGATCTGCCGGGACCGTTCCACCTCGGCCCGCCAGACGGCGAGGGCCTCGGCGGGGTCGCCGTCCAGCCGATCGAAGTCCTGGTCGGGGTCCTCGTCGGAGTAGTACAGCAGCGGAAGGTCCTCCCCCGCGAACTGGATCCGCAGCCACCAGCGCTCGACACCGGCCAGGTGCCGCACCAGCCCGTGCAGGCTGAGCGAGGAGGCGGCGACGGATCTCGCGGAGAGCTGTTCGGAGGTGAGCCCCCCGCACTTGGCCTCCAGGGTCCTGCGGTGCCAGTCGAGGTAGCCGCTGAGCACCTCGGCCTCGGTGCCGCCCCGGGGCGGCGCGGGGCGGCCCTCGGCGGGCCAGAGCTCGGAGAGGTTCTGCGGCGGGATCCGGTTCATGGTGCCAGTGTGCACCCGGGCACCGACAAGGGACCGCGGGAACCGTGCGGCTCAGCCCTCGGCTCCGGCGTGCCCGGCCGCCTCCTCCCGGGCCCTGCGGCGGGTGAGCAGGGCGCCCGCCGCGGCGGCCGTGAGGAACATCAACACACCGTAGACGGCGGAGGGGACGGCGATCTCGGTGCTGTCGAGGACGGTCACCGCGATGGTGAGCGACAGGGTGGTGTTGTGCAGGCCGATCTCCATGCAGGAGGAGATGGCCTCGCCGCGCCCGGTCCCGACCAGCCGGGGCGCCCAGTAGCCGATGGTGAGGCTGACCAGGTTGAAGACGAGCACCATGAGGCCGACCGAGACGATGTACCCCGGCAGGTTGGCCCACTCGGCGGCGAGGGCGCCGACGATGACCGCGACGAGCACGAGAACGGACCCGAGCTTGACCGGCCGCTCCATGCGTTCGGCGAAGGACGTCATCCTCGCCCGGACGAACATGCCGACGGCCACGGGCACGAGGATGACCGCGAAGACCTGGACCATCTTGTCGGTCTGCAGGCCGATGGACCCGCCCTCGGTGAAGTAGCCGAGCGAGAACCCGGTGATCAGGGGCAGGGTCACCAGGGCGGTGAGCGAGTTGATCGCGGTCAGCGAGATGTTGAGCGCGACGTTGCCCCTGAACAGGTAGCTGTACAGGCTCGCGGTGGTGCCGCCCGGGGAGGCGGCCATCAGCATCATGCCCACCGCCAGCAGCGGGGAGAGGTCGAGGTACCTGACGAAGACCAGGACCAGGCCGAAGCAGAAGGCCGGCAGCAGGATGATCTGGCAGCCCAGGATCAGGACGATGGTCCAGGGCATGGAGAACAGGCGGGTGAAGTCCTTGACGGTCAGGGACAGGCCGAGACCGAACATGATGACGCCGAGGGCGATCGGGAGGCCGATCGTCGTGAGGGCGGAGTCCATGGGGCACCTTGGGGGAAGGGCCGCCGGAGGCGGCGGCGCGGACGGCCGGGCAGGCGCGGACCGCGTTCGGTGCACGGTGCCGACGTGGGAGTGACCGCGGCGTCCGGAGCGCGTCCCGGCAGGGTTCCGGGAAGCGCACGGAATCGCACCGTTCCGTGATCTACGCCACAGTTACCCGTAGGTAGAAAATAGTGGCACGCGCCACGACCGGTGGCAAGAGCGGGTTCCCGGCGCCCCGGGCCGTGCCCGGAGCGCCCTCAGGCCGCGGGCCAGGAGCTTCCGGTCATGTCGTAGGCCAGGTGGAACCACACCTTGCGGATGCTCGGGTGGCCGTTGTCCCCCCAGGTGGTGGCGAAGCTGTCGATCAGTGCCAGACCGCGCCCGTCCTCGGCGGTCAGACGCTCCTCGGGGGGCGAAGCGAACAGCTGGCCGCCCTCGCCCCTGAGGGCGTTCACGGGGGTCCCCTGGTCGCGGCAGGTGACGGTCAGCCCGTTCGGCCCCCGGTCCACCCGGAGCACGAAGGTCTGACCCGGCTCACCCGAACGGCTGTGCCGGATCGCGTTGGTGGCGAGTTCCGCCCCGAGCAGGGTGAGGACGTACTGGTAGTCGGAGTCGCGTCCGGCGGCACAGGTCTCCAGGAAGGCACGGACCAGCGGCACGCTGACCGGTTCGCCGGCGAACTCCCAGCGGCGTTTGGTGAACGGGACCGGCGCCCGGCCGTTGAAGTAGTGCCGGTACTCGTCCGGGACCCTCTCGAGGACGGTGTCCCCGGCCTTGGTGAGGGCGGGCACGGCAACGAGCGTGGGCATGGCTGACTCCTTCGGCGGGGCGGCTCAGTGGACGGGCGAGCCGGAAACGGGGGCGGCTGCGGGAGTGTCCGAGGGGCGAGAGGGCTCGAACCGGTATGACCTTACGCGATGACATCGTCGCGGAACAGGGGAGGCCGGTGTGGCGAGTTCCCCGAATCAACCGTGTGAGCCCCTATTCGGGCGCCGTGCGGCCCCGCCCCGGTGGCCGGTCCCGCGTCCTCCCCGCCCGGCACCGGCCACCTTCCTTCCCGGGTCCTTAGTCCACCGCGGCCAGGGCCTCCTTCGCCGCGGCCTCCGCCAGGTCCCGGTCCGTGTCGACCAGGGCGATCCGAGTCCGCCGTTCCAGCAGGTCGGCAACGTTCAGCGCGCCCTCGTGGCGCACCCCGAAACGCAGTTCCGCGGGGGTGATGCCACGGACGACGGGGGTGAGCAGCGCGGGGTCTCCCCCGGCTTCGGCGACCACGTCGACCGCCTCGGTCCCGTACCTGGCCACCAGGTGGCGGGGCGCGTCCAGCGCGTCGAGCTCCCCGTGCGGGGCCGCGCCCACCAGCGGCACCTCCCGGGTGCGGCAGGGCCCCGCGGCCAGCCGGTGCGTTTGGACCAACGCGTCCACGGCCTCCTCCGCCATGGCCCGGTACGTGGTGAGCTTGCCGCCGACCACGGTCACCGTGCCGTTGGGCGCGACCGACACGGAGTGTTCGCGGGAGAGGTCGGCGCTCGTTCCGTCACCGTGCAGCAGCGGCCGCAGGCCCGCGAAGGAGCCGATGACGTCCTCCCTGGTCAGCTCGGTGGACAGGGCCCGGTTGAACTGTTCGAGAAGGAAGTCGACGTCCCGCTGCGGCACCCGGGGGACCCGTTCGGCGGGGCCGTCCACGGGCTCGTCGGTGAGCCCGGCGAAGACCCGGCCGTCGGGTTGGGGGAGGGCGAACACGAACCGGCTCACGCTGCCGTCCAGCGGAACCGTCAGCGCGGCCCTGGGGCTGCCGAGCGCCGCCCCGTCCAGGACCAGGTGGGTGCCTCGGCTGGGGCTCAGCCGGATCCGTGGGTCGAGTGCGTCGGCGTGGACCCCGGTCGCGTTGACCACGGCGCGCGGGCGCACCGGGAGGAGTCGGCCGTCGGTCTCGTCGCGCAGGACGGCCCCGTCGGCGCTGACGCTGTCGGCGGAGCAGCGGGTGATGATCCGGGCGCCCTCGCGGGCCGCGGTGCGGGCGATCCCCAGGACCAGGCGGGCGTCGTCGACGAGCTGGCCGTCGAAGGACAGGATGCCCCCGAGCAGCCCCTCGGTCCGGACCGCGGGCAGCAGACGCCCGGTCTGGCGGGCGTTGAGGATCCGGGGTCCGGGGAGCACGTTGGCGGGGGTTCCGGACAGGACCCTCAGGAGGTCGCCCATACCCGTCCCGGCACGGACGAAGAGGGCCCGGGCCAGGCCGGTGCCCCGGTGGACGGGGATCACCATGGGCACGGGCCGGACCAGGTGCGGCGCGGTGACGCGCATGAGGACGTCGCGTTCGCGGGCGCTCTCGTAGGCGATGCCGACCTGTCCCTTGGCGAGGTAGCGCAGCCCGCCGTGCACCAGCTTCGAGCTCCAGCGGCTGGTGCCGAAGGCCAGGTCCTCGCGTTCGACGAGCACGGTGGACAGGCCGCGCGAGGCGGCGTCCAGGGCCACTCCGGCCCCGGTGACTCCCCCGCCGACCACCAGGACGTCCACCTCGGGACGTGCCTCCAGGTCGGCGAGGTCGGCGGCCCTGCGGGCGGCGTTGAGGGAGGTGGACCGGGTGTGCTGACGCATCGGGGCGTCCTTTCCGGGGGATGGTGGTTCGGTTGCGCGCGGATCCGGGAGGGCGGTGGCCGGGCCGGTGCGGTCAGGGACTCAGGTATCCGTCGAGCAGCACGGACAGTTCGTCGACCAGCCCGTCCTGGTCGAGCACCTCCGTGAACAGGCGGCGGGAGGTCACGGTGTTCTGCACGGTGACCATGAACAGGTGGGCCAGGACGCCGGGGTCGCCCTCGCGGACGGAACCGTCGGCCTGGCCTTCGGCCAGGGCCGGTTCGAGCAGTTCGAGTGCGGCCCGGTGGCTGCTGCCCAGCCGGTGGAACGTGTAGGTGGCCAGGAGCTCGGGTTCGGTGTCGACGATCCGGCCGACCAGGGGGTGGGCGAGCATGGCGCGGGCGACCCCGGCGGCGTGCCGCACCAGCCGGGTCCGAACGTTCTCGGCCGTACTGTCCTGCTCGGCGGCCACCTCCTCGGCGATGAGGATGCGCCGGAGCTCGCGGGTGAGCAGCTCCGCGACCAGGGCGGTCACGTCGGGCCAGCGCCGGTAGACGGTGGGGCGGCTGACCCCGGCGCGGCGGGCCACGTCGGTCAGGGTGGTGCGGCGTACCCCGAAGGCTTCGACGCAGGTGCGGGCCGCGTCGAGGATTTCGTCCTCTACGTTACGTTTTGACGCCATGTGTAAAACTGTAGAGCATGACCCACGATGCTCGCACTGAACACGCCCCGGCCGCCTCCGACGGCACCGCACCGGACATGAGCTGGTTCGCCTGGGGCGACCCCGCCAAGGCCGGGGAACTCGACCCCGGTACGCGCGAACTCGTCTCCCAAGTGCTGCGTACCCGGACCGAGGACATGCCCCCGGTGGCCGAGGATGACGTGGTCCTGTCCGAGTCCCGCCTGGACGAGCGGCTCCGAGAGGTGTTCGCCGAGGTCGTGGGGGCACCGCAGGTGCGCACCGACGACACCGCCCGCCTGCTGCACAGCGGCGGCAAGAGCACCCCGGACCTGCTCGCCCGCCGGGCCGGGAAGGCCTCCCCCGCACCCGACGCGGTTCTGTACCCGGCCGACCACGACCAGGTGGAGCGGGTCCTGGCGGCCTGCTCGGCCGAGCGGGTGGCCGTGGTGCCCTTCGGCGGCGGGACCAGCGTGGTGGGCGGGCTCTCCCCGGTCGACGGCGGCCTCCGGGCCGTGATCAGCCTCGACCTGCGCCGCCTGAACCGGCTGGTCTCGCTGGACGCCACCTCGCTGACGGCCGTCCTGGGCGCGGGTGTGCGCACCCCGCACGCCGAGGAGATGCTGGGCGAGCACGGGCTCACCCTCGGTCACGTGCCGCAGAGCTACGAGTACGCGACCATCGGCGGGTACGCCGCCACCCGGTCCAGCGGCCAGGCCTCCGCCGGGTACGGCCGCTTCGAGGACATGGTGGTGGGCCTGCGGGTCGCCACCCCGCGCGGCACCCTGGAGGCCGGTGGCCCGCCGGCCTCGGCCGCCGGCCCGGACCTGCGCCGGCTCCTCGTGGGCTCGGAGGGCACCCTGGGCGTGATCACCGAGGTGGCCGTGCGAGTGCGGCCCAGGCCGGAGCGGGTTCTGGACGAGGCCTGGTCCTTCCCCGACTACGCCACCGGGGTCGATGCGCTGCGCGCTCTCGCGCAGTCGGACACCCGGCCCACCATGGCCCGGCTCTCCGACGAGACCGAGACCTTCGTGAACGCGGCTCTCGGCGGGCGTGAGGCCGTCCCCGGCTGTCAGGCGGTGCTGGGTTTCGAGGGGACGGACGCCGAGGTCGAGTCACGCTCGGCGGTGGTGCGGCGGCTGCTGGAGGCCGCGGGCGGTACCCCGCTCGGACCGGACCCCGTGGCGCACTGGCGCGAGACCCGCTTCCACGCGCCCTACCTGCGCGACACCCTGCTGTCCGCGGGCGTCCTCGCCGAGACGCTGGAGACCGCCGCATCCTGGAGCGACCTGCTACCGCTGCACGCGGCGGTGGTGGGCGCGCTGACCGGCGCCCTGGACGACGACGAGAGCGGCGCGGTGGTCCAGTGCCACGTCTCGCACACCTACGCGACCGGCGCCTCGCTGTACTTCACCGTGGCCACGGGCGCGGGCGAGGACCCGGCCGGGCGCTGGGAGCGCGCCAAGCGTGCGGCCTCGGACGCGATCGTCGCCAACGGCGGAACGATCACCCACCACCACGCCGTGGGCACCGACCACCGGCCGTGGATGACGGCCGAGCTGGGTCCGCTGGGCGCCGAGGTGCTGCGCGCGGTGAAGTCGGCGCTGGACCCGGAGGGCGTGCTCAACCCGGGCAAGCTCATTCCCGAAGCCTGAGCCGTAGGCCGGGGCCGACCGGTTCCCCCGGTCGGCCCCGGCCCGCCGCCCCCGCCGGTTCGGGCCGGGCAGTCCGCCTGCGCCCGTTTCCCGGCCGCGCCTACCTCTCGGCCAACCGCGGGAGCTGTTTGGCCACAGCCCCCAGCGCCGCCTCGGTCCTGTCGTAGATCTCCTCGATCTCCGGGCTCGACGAGGCGTCGGAGTAGTCGACGGTCAGGGCGAGGACCGCGTTCTCCTGCCGGGCGACACCCATGCCGAACTGCGACATGTAGGCGTCGCCGCCGGGATCGACCGATCCGAGAACGAGGCTCCGGTCCCCGATCGACGATTCGTCCCACAGGATCTGGACCGTGCGGGTGTTCGTGCCGAAGGCGTGCTCGGTGACCTCGCCGGGCGGGATCTCCTCGTCCTGCATCAGATTGCCCCCTTCGCCCTCCAGGTCGAAGGCGCGGTCCATGTCCGACTCCCGGTCCGACTCCTCGCGGTCGTACAACTGGACGTGGACGCCCAGTTCGACCCCGTTCGCCGAACCCGAGCAGAACAGCATGCCGTGGAGGCCCTCGTCGGCGGGGTCCTCCCGGCTGAACTCACCGTCCAGGCTCGGGACCGTACCTTCGAAGACGTCGTTCAGGAGGTCGTCGCCGACCACCTCCGAGCAGTCGTCGGGCAGCGCGAGGTAGTCACCGCCGGAGTTGACGTACACCAGGGTGCCGCCGATGACCGCCAGCACCACCGCCCCGACCGCGCCGCCGATGATCAGCCCGGTCCTGCTCTTCCCGGGCGCTCCGGCCCCCGGGCCCTGCGGGCCGTGGCCGGGCGGGTACTGGCCCGGCGGCGGGTACTGCCCGGGCGGCGGGCCCTGCGGCGGCATCCCCTGCTGCGGCTGACCCGGGTGCCCGGGGAAGGGCCCCTGCGGGTACTGCCCGGGCGGACCCTGCGGGGGCGTTCCTCCCTGCGGGTACTGCCCGGGCGGACCCTGCGGGGACGGCGGGCCCTGCTGGCCGTACCCGGGCGGCGGACCCTGCGGCGGCTGTCCGGGCTGCCCCGGGAAGGGGTCCTGCGGGCCGTACGGGGGCGGGGGCTGTCCCATGGGGAGGTACCTCGTGGTGTGCGCTGTCGAAAAGGATCATCCAGTTCTATCGGACACAGGCCGCACGAAGGCAGCGATAGGCCGCTTCCGGTCACCCGGAGTCGCCGGGATCACACCGGAACCGCACCGGGAGCACACCCCCGGACCCACAATGGGAGGCGTGAAAGGAAGACTCCGCATCCACCTGGGTTCCGCCCCCGGTGTCGGGACCACCCACCACGCGCTGGCCGAGGCGCGCCGCCGGGCCGAACTCGGGGCCGACGTCGTGGTCGGCGCGGTGCACACCCACCGTCGACTCCACACCTCGGAGCTCCTCGAGGGCCTTGAGACCCTCCCGCCGCACCCCTCCGGTTCGGTGGACACCGCCGCGGTGATCACCCGCGCACCCCAACTGGTCCTCGTCGACGACCTGGCCCGGCCCAACGGTCCCGGCGCCCCCAACCCCACCCGCTGGCAGGACGTGGAGGAACTCCTCAACGCGGGGATCGACGTGCTGTCCACGGTGGGCGTCCACCACCTGGACTCCCTCTACGACGTCGTCCACCAGATCACCGGGGTGCGGCCCGAGCACACCGTCCCCGACCGGGTGGTGCGCGAAGCGGAGGAGATCGAGCTCGTCGACGTCACCCCCCAGGAGCTGCGCCGCCGGATGGCCCGCGGCGACCTGCACCCAGCGGAGCGGGTGGACGCGGCGCTGGCCGACTTCTACCGCGAGGGCAACCTGGCGGCCCTGCGCGAACTCGCCCTGCTCTGGACCGCCGACCGGGTCGAGGAGGGACTCGCCCGATACCGGGGCGAACACGAGATCCACAACACCTGGGAGGCACGGGAGCGTGTCGTGGTGGCGCTGACCGGGGGACCCGAAGGCGAGACGCTGATCCGCCGCGCCGCCCGGGTCGCGGCCCGTTCACGCAGCGGCCGCCCCCAGCCGAGCCACCTGCTCGCGGTGCACGTGGTCCCGCCGAACGGCATCGGTGAACGGCCCACCGGTGAGCTGCTACGACAACGGCACCTGCTCGCCGAGCTGGGCGCCACCTACCACCAGGTGGTCGGGGCCGACGTGCCCTCGGCCCTGTTGGAGTTCGCACGCGGCGTCCACGCCACCCAGATCGTCCTCGGTTCCTCGCGCCGCCGCGCCTGGCAGTACGTGTTCGGGCCCGGGGTGGGCACGATCGTGGCGCGGGAGTCCGGCGACATCGACGTGCACATCGTCACGCACGAGGAGGTGGGCCGGGGCCGCTGGCCGCTACCCGCACCGGGCCGGGGCCTGAACGGGCACCGCAGGGTGTGGGGGTGGGCGCTGGCGCTGATGGCCCCGCTCCTGCTGACCCTCGTGCTGGCGCTGCCGGTCTTCGACGGGGTCGGCCCGGCCTCGGACCCCCTGCTGTTGTTGCTCATCACGGTGGTCACCGCCGCGGTGGGGGGCCTGCGCCCGGCTCTTGCCTCGGCGCTGTGGAGCGCGGTCCTGCTCACGGTGCTGTTGTCGCCGTTGCACGGACGGCCCTCGGTGTCCCTGGACAACTTCCTGGCGATGGCGGTGTTCGTCCTGGTGGGGTCACTGGTGGCGGTGATGGTGGAGATGGCGGCCCGCCGCTCGGCGCAGGCGGCGCGCGGCCGGGCCGAAGCGGACGCGATCACCCTGTTGGCGGCGAGTGTGCTGTCCGGGAACGAACCGCTCCAGGCGCTGCTGCGGCGGATCCGGGAGACCTTCGGGCAGCGGTCGGCGACCCTGCTGGAGCGGTTGGAGGACGGCCGCTGGCACGCGGTGCACAGCGTGGGCACCCCGGCCTGTGAGTCCCCGGAGGAGGCGGACGCCCTGGTTTCGGTCTCCGACACCGTGGCTCTGGGGCTGCGCGGCAGGGTGCTGCCCGCCGCCGACCGGGGGGTGCTGGGCGCCTTCGCCACGCACGTGGGCATCGCCCTGGAGCACCGGCGTCTGGCCTGGGACGCGGCCGAAGCGCGCGGCCAGGTGGCGGGCAACCGGATTCGCACGGCGCTGCTGGCAGCGGTCTCGCACGACCTGCGCACCCCGCTGACCTCGATCAAGGCGAGCGTGTCCAGCCTGCGGGCCACCGACATCGAACTCTCCGCGCAGGACCGCGCGGAGCTGTTGGAGACCGTCGAGGAGTCGGCGGACCGGCTGAACCGGCTCATCGGGAACCTGTTGGACATGAGCAGGGTGCAGACCGACAGCGTGCGGCCCAAGCTTCGCGCGGTCGCGTTGGACGAGGTACTCCCGGCGACCCTGCTGGGGGTGCCCGGCGACGCGGTCGTGGTGGACGTCCCGGAGGGTCTGCCGCGGGTGCGGGTGGACGCGGGCCTGCTGGACCGGGCCGTGGCCAACGTGGTCACCAACGCGGTGCGGTACAACCCCGACCCCCGGACACCGGTGCTGGTGGCGGCGAGCGCGCACGGCGACAGCGTGCAGTTGCGGGTGGTGGACCGCGGCCCGGGGGTCTCGGACGAGGCCAAGCAGCGGATGTTCGAGGCCTTCCAACGCCTGGGCGACGCCCCCCAGGGCACGGGGGTGGGACTGGGGTTGGCGGTGGCGCGTGGTTTCGTTGAGGCGATGCACGGCACCCTCGCCCCCGAGGACACCCCCGGCGGCGGACTGACGATGGTGTTCACCCTGCGGGCGGTGGACAGCGGTGACGAAGAGGAGAGGCATGCGCATCCTGGTCGTTGACGACGACGTGCAGATCATCCGGGCGATGCGGATCAACCTCCGGGCACGCGGTTACGACGTGGACACCGCCGCGGACGGTGCGGGCGCGCTCCGGCTGGCCTCGGAGAACCACCCCCACGTGGTGCTGTTGGACCTGGGCCTGCCGGACATGGAGGGCGTCGAGGTCATCCAGCGGCTGCGCGGCTGGTCCCAGGTGCCCATCCTGGTGCTGTCGGCCCGGCACTCCGCGAGTGAGAAGGTGCGGTGCCTGGACCTGGGTGCGGACGACTACGTCACCAAGCCGTTCGGGATGGACGAACTGCTGGCGCGTATGCGGGCCGCCGAGCGCCGGGCCGTCCTGGTGGAGGAGGCCCCGGTGGTGCGCACCGACTGCTTCGACGTGGACCTGGGGGCCAAGCGGGTGCTGCGCGACGGCGAGGAGGTGCGGCTCACTCCCACGGAGTGGCACATCCTGGAGCTCCTGGCCCGCAACGCCGGGCAGTTGGTCAGCCAGCGCCAGCTGCTGCACGACGTGTGGGGGCCCAGCTACCAGAACGAGACCAACTACCTGCGGGTGTACCTGGCCCAACTGCGCCGCAAGCTCGAACCGGACCCGGCGCACCCGCGCTACCTGATCACCGAGGCCGGTCGCGGCTACCGCTTCGAACGCGAGGGCTGAGCGATCCCGGTGGACGACGACGCACCGAACGGCGGGGACAGCGGCGGCGTCCACGTGGGCAACGCGGGTGAGGACTCGGCTCTGGACCGGGGGTGGCTGCTCGGCCACTTCAAGGATCCCGCCGACCCCCGCCACAGCGAGGACGTCGAGATCAAGTGGGGCGCGCACCCGGCGGGCGACGAGCGGGCCGCCTGGGTGTCGGCGGAGGAGCGCACCGCGTTGCTGGTGCTGACCAGCGGACGGTTCCGGGTGGAGTTCCCGGGCCGGAGCGTACTGCTGCGGCAGCAGGGCGACTACGTGGTGTGGGGGCGGGGGGTCGGCCACTCCTGGCTCGCCGAGGAGGAGTCGGTGGTGCTGACCGTCCGCTGGCCCTCGGTGCCGGGCCACCAGGCGCCGGGCCCCCGGATCCCTCCCGGGGACGCCCCGGCACATCCCGCGGACCGAACCGTCAGGTGGTCACCCCGCACAGGTCCATCATCAGGTCGAACTCCACGGAGTCGGTCTGGCCCCGGTTGACCTTGGCCACCGCGAAGCAGGGCGCGAAGGCGCGCACCCACTCCATCATCCGGCCGCCGTCCACCGCCATCACGTCGGAGAGCACACCCACGCGGCGCTCCACCTCGGGGATGCTCTCGGCCTTCCACACGGCCCAGTCGACCGCGTCCGCGGCGCTGTCGCCCAGGCAGGCGCGCGGGTCGAGGACGACGAGTCCGCGTGCGCCGCCGTCGATGACGTTGCCCGGGTGCAGGTCCCCGTGCAGCGGGACGACATCGACCGTCCCGTGGGCCAGGTCCCTGGCGGATGCGGCGCCCCGGTGCATCAGCGCGGCCGGAACGACGTCCGAGGCCGGTCCCTCGTCGCGTTCCCTCCCGCACACCTCGAACACGTACTGCACGCGCGCGGAGAGCGGACGCAGCTCCATCCGCTCGGCTGGGCTGACCTGGACCGCGTGCAGTTGGGCGATGAGACCCCCGATGGTCTCCATCGGGGGGACCACGCCCGTGCGCGCGACCGTCTCGCCCTCGATCCGCTCCATCAGGATCGCCCCGCTCCCGGCGTCCACGCCCCACACGTCGGGGACGCGTGCAGAGGACTTCCACATCCGCAGGAGCCCAGCCTCCGATGTGGCGAGTCGGCTGTCCGGGGAGATCTTCAGGACCCCCTCGCTGCCGTCGGCGCAACGGACGTAGATGACGACGGACGTACGACCGTGCGGAGCGGGGCCCTCGACGGTCAGTCCCCACTCGGCGGCGAGCTTCTCGACGATCGCGGGCAGTTCGGTGAGCCATCCGGCGACATGGGCCCCGAAGCGCCGTTCGAGACGGCGACGCTGTCGGCCATCGACGAACTGCGCTGTGACGTCGTTCATACATCCACCTTAGGTTCGCTCGCGTCGACGGCCGCCGGAGCCCGGCCCCGTCTCGCGCCAACGGACGGGGAGGTCCGCGGAGGACGAGCGTCTTCGGGGCCCGAACCGGCCTCGGGAGGAGCTCCGCACCGGGCTGACACGCACGAACTTCCTGGAGGGGCCGTGCCCGAACCGTCTCCGCACCACTGGGGTGTCGGCACGTCGGCGGGTACCGCGCTGCGGGTGTGGGGAGTTCCCACCCGTGGGTCTCCTACCCACCCGCGTGGCCCGGGTAACGATGTCGTGGCTGTTCTCAGCGGTGATGTCACCTCGGGTGCCGGAACACGTACGTCAGGTGAGCCGCCTCTTGGCCGCCCGGTGCTGGGCCAGGAGCGTGTCCACGACCAGTTCGGAGGGCCACAGCGGGGCCGTGATGGCGGTGGCGTCGAGCCCGCGCAGCAGGTCGAAGTCGGGACCGTCGACCAGCCGCCAGGCAGCCACCGCGACCCGGTCGCGACCGTCGCGGCGCAGTCGGTCGACCGCGTCGAAGACGGAGGGCGCCCAGGTGCGCAGGTATCCGACCTGGACCGGCGAGGAGAGCCTGCGGCTGAGCATCCGGGCCACGTCCATGACCACCTGGCGCTCCTCCGCGCCGGTGGTCCCGTCGGCCGCGAGGACCACGCCGTCCTCGGTCTTCCATCCGGAGTCGGCGAGGCGACCCGCGAGGTCGGCGACGATGGAGGGGACCGCGCCCAGGGGCGAGGTGTGGCAGGAGTTCTCCAGTTGACCGAGGTCGAGGCGGGAGAGCAGGTGGGCGCTGGCTACGTCGCCTCCCGCGACGAAGGCGGGCACCACCACCTTGGGGCCGCGGACGGAGTGAATCGCGGCGCTGACCTCGGCGGGACTGCCGAAGGCTGCCGTCACGGGCGCCTCACCGCGTTCGGCCACCGCTTCCGCCAGCCCGCACAGGGCCTCGCGTCGGTGGGCGTCACGCGAATCATCGGCTACGAGGACCATCGTGGGGACCATGCCCGGCTCCTTGGGTCGCTGTGAGTTCTACCGTCACCCGCCGAGCGTAAAGGGACACAGTTTCAGGGGAGTGCCCTTGTGTTACGCGGATGAAAACAGCAGACAATGGCTTACTTGGTTATCACCTGGGGAAGCCTTGGTGAATCATAACAATCCATCAAGAACAGCCCCGTGTCCACTTCCCCCGGAGGTGTCGTGCGTCTCCGGGCACCGCACGGAGAACGCAGCCAACCCCTCAGACACCGCACGCAAAGAGCACTGACCTCGCATAACATAAGAAGTCGGCATACGCCCCCAGAAACTACCGGCGAGTAGAACGTGCTGGACGCCACTTTTCCGATATCGGGCACCGGACGGCCCCGGGATCTCCCTAGAGAAATCCGACCCGGAAAACCGCTAATGCAAATGCACGGGCCAGGTGCACGTGCGACGGAATGAGCACGGCCGCAGCGCCGGAAAACCGCGTTCGGACCGCGGCCGTCGAAACGGTCCGTGTCCGCGCCGCGGGGGTCCGGGCCCGTGTCGGCGAACCGCACATCCCGTGCCACAGGCCCGCTCCCGCTGTCAAGGGTGCGAGCTCCCCCTCCCCGCCATAACCGCACACCACTTGACGTGGGGGGACAGGGTGAGAGTCCGGCGTGATCACTTGCCATCATCCGGCGCCACGACCACACTTGGGAAACAACGGAGGGCCGCAGGGCCCCACCAGCACCTCGGCGCCAGTTCCGCCACGGGAGCGGGAGGGCCCCGTACGGCGCACCGACTCGACCTCCGTTCGACACGCACCGTAAGCCACCACCGAACCGTCCCAGACTGGAGTGAGCATGGCCGTCCACCCTCGGGTGCAGACGCTGACCCAGGCTTTCCTCGCCAACGCTGACCAGGAGGCCCCCGGACTGGTCCAGGGCCTCTACCTGACCGGTTCGGTCGCTCTCGGCGACTTCCGTCCGCACACCAGCGACGTCGACTTCGTCGCCGTGACCGGCCGCCGCGTCGAGCAGGACGACCTCGACGCCCTGCGCCGGATCCATGCCCGGACCCGGCAGGAGGTCCCCCGCCCCCAGTTCAACGGCATCCACGTCACCCCGGAGGAGCTCAACCGGGACCCCGCCGACTGCGCCCCCGTCCCCTCCGTCGTCAACGGCAGGTTCCGCCACCGGGCCTCCGCCGACGTGAACCCGGCCAACTGGCACGTCCTGGCCGACCGCGGCGTCACCGTGCGCGGACCGCACCCCGTGGAACTGGACGTGTGGGACGAACCGGAGAGCCTGCGGACCTGGTCCCTGGGGTCGCTCGACGAACAGTGGCGGCGCTGGCGGGAGAAGGCGGGACGCCTGGTCACCCCGCGCGGCCTCGCCGTCCTCGGCTCCCTCGCCCCCTCGTGGAGCGTGCTGAGCGTCAGCCGCCTGCACTTCACGCTCAGAACCGGCGAGATCACCTCCAAGTCCGGCGCGGGCCTGTACGCCCTGCACGCCTTCCCCGAGCGCTGGCAGCGCATCGTCAACGAGTGCCTGCGCGTCCGCCGCGGGGTCCAGGCGCCCTCCCTGTACGAGAGCGCCCTCGCCCGCCGCCGCGCCGCCCTGGACTACATCGAGATGGTCCTGGACGAGTCCCTGCGCCCCGGCCTGGCCACCTGAACCGCTCCCCCGCCACGAGCCCCGTCCACGCACCGGCTCCCACCCCCGGGGACAGTGCGCCCCGGCCTCCCCCGCTCCGTGCCCGGGAACTGGCGGCCTGCAACTAACCTGTTCGCATGACCATGCGCCCCATCGTCCGCTTCGGCGATCCCGTCCTCGTGACCAGGACCGCACCCGTGACCACCTTCGACCAGCGCACGGAGAAGCTGGTCCGCGACCTCCTCGACACGGTGGACGCCCCCGGGCGCGCCGGCGTCGCCGCCACCCAGATCGGGGTGGGTTCGCGGGTGTTCAGCTACTCCGTCGAGGACCGGATCGGCTACGTGATCAACCCGGAGATCGTCGAGCTGTCGGCCGAGCTCCAGGACTGCGACGAGGGCTGCCTGTCCATCCCCCGGCTCTGGTACCGGACCGAGCGTGCCGAGCGCGCCGTGGTCAGGGGCGTGGACCTGCGCAACGAACCGGTCACCGTCGAGGGGACCGGGCTGATGGCGCAGTGCCTCCAGCACGAGACCGACCACCTGGACGGCATGCTCTACATCGACCGGTTGGACGCCGAGAACCGCAAGCGGGCACTGCGTGACATCCGCCGCTCGGACTGGTTCCTGCCCGCGGACAGGCCCGCCCCGACCACCTCCGTGCGCCTGCCCAGTGCCTTCGGCGGCAACGGCTGATCCGAACGGCGTTCACGGACCCGGGCGTCCGGCGCGGTCACCCGGCCCGGGTATCTTCTGGACAGACCCCCGCCATTTCCCCCACAGCAACGCGAGTCGACTCACTGTGCACGTAACGCCAAGATCTCGTATGGTCTGCTGAGCAACTCCCCTCCCGTGACGGCACAGCCCGTCCCCCCGGCGTAGCGGATGCTCTCAGACCGTCCACGGAGCAGACAATGACATCCACTCCTCGTAACGCCCCTCGCCACGGCCGGATAACGGCGTCCCTCGCCGCTCTCACGGCGCTGGCCCTCCTCGGTCTGCCCGGTGCGGCCCATGCGGAGCCGGACGACGACGTGGACATCGACGAACTGAACCAGCGTGCCGAGGAGCTGGAGGAGACCTACGACGGCGAGCTGCTCCAGTACACCGAGATCAAGGACCGGGTGGAGGCCGCCGAGGCCGATCTGGAGGACCTCGACAAGCGTCTGGAGGACTCCCGCGGCGGGGTGTCGGCCATCGCCGCGGCCCGCTACAAGGGAGACGGCTTCGACCCGACCCTGCAGATCGTCTTCTCCAGCGAGCCCGAGAACATGTTCAGCGACGCCGCGACCATGGAGTACCTCGGGGACAGCCAGGCCGAGCAGATCTCCGAACTCATCGACCTGCGCGACGAGCAGGCCGAGGTCACCGAGGAGCTCCAGGACGAGCTGAGCGAGGCCTCCGAGCTCGTCGAGGAGCTGGAGGAGCAGCGCGAGGACGTCGAGGCGCGCATCGAGGAGTACGAGGCCGAGCAGATCCCCGAGACGCCCGGCAACGGTACGATCCCCGCCAGCGCGCGCGGCGGCGGCTGGGAGCAGACCACGCCCCGCATGGCGGCGATCCGCGACGAGATCATCATGAAGTTCGGCGCGCCCTACCCGGTGGGCTGCTGGCGGCCGAGCGCACAGGACCACGGCACCGGCCGGGCCTGCGACTTCATGATGAGCGCCAACGGTGCCGCGCCCTCAGCCGCGAACAAGGACCTCGGGCAGCAGATCTCCGACTACGGGATCGCCAACGCCGATCGGCTGGGCATCAAGTACATCATCTGGGAGCAGCAGATCTGGCAGTCGACGTCGCGCCAGTGGACGTGGATGAACGACCGCGGTGACCTGACCCAGAACCACTACGACCACGTGCACATCAGCTCGTACTGAGTCCGGACCGCCCCGGCGCTCGGCGGCGCCGCAGGGCGAGCGGGAGGACGGCGGTCAGGGCGACGGCCACCGCCGCGAAGGCCGGGCCGTAACCCGTGAGCTGGATGACCAGGCCGAGGCCGATCGCCCCGGCCCCGGTGCCCGCGTCGTAGCCGATGTTCCACACCGCGCTGGCCCGGCCGTACCCGGCCGGTCCGGCGCGGTCCAGCATCACGGTGACGGTCTCGTTCTGCACCGCGCCGAAGCCGAGTCCGAACAGCGCCGTGCCCGCCAGCACCAACAGGGCGACGCCCGCGCCCGGCGCGCCGTCTCCGTTGGCCCACAGCCCGGCGGTGAGCAGTCCCGCACCCACGGCCGCGGCGGCCGTCCCGGGCAGGAGCAGCAGGGTGCGCCGGTACCGGTCGTACACGACCCCCGCGGTCCAGCGGCCGGTGACGAGCGTGAGCGCGTAGGCGGCCAGCAGGGCGCTGACCAGCCAGGCCGCCTGTTCGAGCGGGATCGCGAGGAAGGTGACGACCGCGCTGGCGGCCGAGGAGACCACCAGCATGATGACCAGTGGCGCGGCCAGGGCTGCCAGGAGCGGAAGTCCGCGGGGGGACTCCGGCCCGCCGTCCCCGCCCGGCTGACCGGCGCCCGCGTCCGCACCGCGCAGCGCCGCCCGGTTACGGCCGCCGTCGGCGAACCAGATCCCGGAGGCCAGTACCGCCGCGACCACCCCGCAGATCCCGGTGAGCCAGAAGGCGGTACCGAAGCCGATGTTGAGAGCCAGCGCCACCCCGCCCGGCAGGATGACGATCTGCGGCAGTCCGACGGCGAGGCCGTAGTAGCCGGTGGCCCGGCCGACCTGTTCCTTGGTGACCAGGCGGGCGGCGAGTGCCGTCCCGGCCACGGTGACCATTCCGAACCCCACTCCGCGTACCGCCGAGACCGCCACCAGCGGGCCGAGTTCGGTGGTGAGGGCGAACAGCGGCATGGGCAGGCCCATGACGAGGGAACCGACGGGGAACGTCCACCGGTAGCCGCCCGCGTGGTCCAGCAGCCAGGGCATGCCCAACTGGGTGAGGACGGTGGTGAGCATGAACGCGGCGGTGGTGCCGCCCGCCCCGAACTCGCCCGCGCCGCCCCGGCTCGCCCACAGGGGCACGAGGGGCAGGACGGCGGCGAACCCGCACAGGCCGACCGCTGTGGCCATGATGAGCAGGGCGAAGCCCCGCCCTCGCAGGCCGGGAAGGTCCGCCTCGGTGAACTCCGGGGCCCCGGTGCCGGTGGAGGAGGAGCCAGATCGGATCATCCGTCCTTTCTAGCCGAGTCGCGGTGGGCTGTCGATGCGCCCCCGGACCCCCGGTAACCGGTCCGGCCGGGACCGGACCGGCCCCAGCCGCCGGGACCGGTTACCGGGGCTGTTCCCGCGGGGGCAGCCGCTCGCCGATCCACCGGCGCAGCCGGACTGTCAGCTCGGGGGTGACCGCCCGCTCCGCGTGGCCCATCCCGGGGATGATCCACAGCTCCTTGGGTTCGCGTGCGGCGTCGTGGATGGAGGTGGCGTGCGCCACCGGGAAGTAGCTGTCGGCGTCGCCGTGCACGACCAGAAGCGGCGCGGGTGAGACCTCCCCCGCGACCTCACGGGGCTCGGCCGGGGTGGGGTTCCAGCGCTGGTCGGTGACGCGGACCTTGCGGAAGCGCTTCAGGAAGGCGCGGCCGAGCGTCCTCCCGATCCCCAGGTGGAGCAGGCGCATCGCCCGGGTGCCCCGGTAGTACCAGCGGCTGGGCCCGCTCACGGACACCACCGCACAGGTTCCGCCGTAGATGGCGGCGTGCCGGACGGCGACCGCCGCCCCCATCGAGAAACCCACCACGGCGATGTGCGTGTAGCCGAGTTCACGCAGGCGGTTCACCACCGCCTCCAGGTCGTGGATCTCGGCGTTGCCGACGGTGCTGTGGCCGCCGGAACCGTGGTGTCCCCGGAAGTCGAAGGTCATAACGTCGCCGACGGGCAGCAGTCCCTCGGCGATGGCGCGTGTGTGCGGGCTCCGGTAGGTGCCGGTGAAACCGTTGGCGACGACCACCGCGGTGGTGCGGGACCCGGCGCGGCGCAGCAGCACGGCGTCGATCCCCACCCCGTCCGAGGTGGTCAGCCAGAAACGGTTCTCCTCGGGCTGTGCGATGGAGTGGTCGATGGCGTCGGACACCACTCCATCGTGCACGATCAGTTCCGGTAGGGGACGCCCGGCCCCGGTGTGTCGCCCTCGGACCGGTGGGGCCGGGGATCGCCGGAACCGTACACGGGCGGTGCCGCCGGGTACTGGTCCGAGGGCCCCGCGGGCGGGTGGGGGTGCGGGCCCTGTTGCCGGGGGTCGGGCGTCCCGAAGGCGGGCGTCCCGAAGGCGGGCGTCCCGAAGGCGGGTGTGCCGGTGGGCGGGGCCTGCTGGTGCGGCGCGGGTGTCCCCGGCGGCTCCTCCCCGGACCCGGCCGTTTCGAACTCCCCGGTCCGACCGTGCCCCTGCTCCTCGGGCCCGTACTCGTCGTACCCGTACCCGTCCTCGTAGGGGTCGTCCTCGTAGGGGTCGTCGTCATAGTCGCGGTGGGCGGCGTCCTCCGCGGCCCGGCGTTCCGAGGCCGGCGGGAAGACCACCGAACGCAGGTTCAGGGCCACGTGGACGAGGACCGGGACGACCAGGCTCCCCGTACCCAGGTACAGAACGGTGAACAGGGTCCCGGAGAAACCCGCGCTGAGCAGCCCCCACCAGCCCTGGTAGGCGTGCGCGACGGAGAAGAGCAGGATCGACAGCACTGCGGCGGACCAGAGCGGGACGCCCATGCTGGCGACCAGGGTGATGAACAGGCCACGGTAGAGGAGTTCGCCGAACACGCCCCCGGTGACCGCCATCCCCGCGGCCAGGCCCTGTTCCCTGCGGGTGCGCGGCAGCAGGAGGTACTGCTGGTGGCCGGGCTCGGGCAGACTCGTCGGCCTGCCTGCGCCCCGGCGCCCCCGGTGACCGCTCGCGCGGCGTCCGCGGCGGCCCGACCGGCCCTGCCCGGACTCGGCCCCCCTGGCCGCACCGCGCCCGGACAACCTGCCCAGGAAGGGGATGCGGTCCCTGGCGGGCAGGCCGTTGACCAGCACCCAGAACGCGGCCAGCGCGAGGAGCCCGCCGACTGCGGCGCCCACGATCGGAGCGAACGCGTCCGGGATGCGCAGTCCCAGGTCGACCAGGTTCAGCTCGGGCGACAGCAGCAGGACCACGAGGACCAGCAGTCCCCACAGGACGTGGACCGCCATCGTGACGGCGTACAGCAGCCCGAGGGCGCGCTCGTCGCCCTCACGGCGGTGGGACAGCCACGTGAACGCGCGGCGTCCGAGCAGGGGCTCGCCGAACGCCGCGAAGAACAGCAGCAGGACCGTCAGAAGGGTCCCGGCGAGACTGAATTGAGGAAGACTCTCCGACCATGGCACGGGCAACAGCCTAGAAGAACAAGTCGGTTCATAGGCACTCAGATGGCGCCCTCCGACGATGTCCGGCCGATGACCTCTTGTGGTCGGGCCCGGGACAGGCGACCGTAGAGAGTGTCACAGGTCACACTTTCGGTGGTCCTGGTCGACCACCGCTCGGATCCCGAAGGGCTGGGTAGCAGGGATGGTAGACCGAGCCGTAGCCGTGCCCGGGGCCGACAGGCCCCAGAACATCCGCAACGTCGCGCTGGTCGGACCGACCGGCGCCGGAAAGACGACCCTGGTCGAGGCGCTGCTCCACGCCGCCGGGCAGATCAAACGCCCCGGCAGCGTGGAGGAGGGCACCACCGTCAGCGACCACGACGAGGTCGAGATCCGCCAGAGGCGATCCGTGCACCTGACCGTCAACCCGGTGATGGTCGGCGACGTCAAGGTCAACCTGCTGGACACCCCCGGTTACGCCGACTTCGTCGGGGCGATGCGTGCGGGGCTGCGCGGCGCCGACGCCGCCCTGTTCGTGGTCTCCGCCCTGGACGGGGTGGACGGTCGCACCCGGATGCTGTGGGAGGAGTGTGCCGCCGTGGGGATGCCCCGCGCCGTGGCCGTCACCAAGGTCGACCACCCCCGGGCCGATTTCGACGAGGTGGTCGGGCAGTGCAAGGAGGCCTTCGGCCCCGGGGTGCACGCCGCCTACGTGCCCGCCGTGGAGGGGTCGGGCGACCAACGCGAACTGGTGGGGCTCTGGGGCCTGGTCTCGGAGCGCTACTACGACTACTCCGACGGGGGCGGGCCGGGGGCCGCCCCTTCCTCGCGCCCGGCCCCCGGGTGGCTGCGCGAACAGGCCGGGCCGCTGCGGGAGACCCTCATCGAGGAGGTCATCACCGAGAGCGAGGACGAGGCCCTCATGGACCGCTACATGGCGGGCGGCGGACTCGACCCCGACCTGCTCATCGAGGACCTCAAGAAGGCGGTGTCCGCGGGCGGCTTCCACCCGGTGCTGGCGACCAGCCCGACCCGGGGCGTGGGCGTGCGCGAGCTGCTCCGCGAACTCCCGCTCTCCTGCCCGGACCCGACCCGGCGCCCGTTCCCCTCGGTGTCCCGACCCGACGGACGCCCCGTCGGGGGCCTGTCCTGCGATCCGGAGGGGCCGCTGGTCGCCGAGGTGCTCAGCACCACCAGCGACCCCTACGTGGGCCGGATCAGCCTGGTGCGGGTCTTCTCCGGAACTCTGGCCCCCGACACCGGCGTCCACCTGCACGGCCACGGGGTGCGCACGGGACTGGGCAATGCCGAGGAACTCGACCGGACCGGCGACGACGAGCGGTCGGGGTCGCTGTCGGTGCCGCACGGCCGCCGGACCAGCCCGGTCGGCGAGGTGATCGCCGGCGACCTGTGCCTGGTGTCGAAGCTGTCCGCCGCGCGGACCGGCGACACCCTGTCCGCGCCCGAACTCCCGCTCCGGGTGTCGCCCTGGCGGTTTCCCGACCCGATGCTGCCGGTGGCCGTCTCCGCGGCCTCCGCCTCCGACGAGGACAAGCTCTCCCAGGCGGTCTCCCGGCTCCTCGCGGAGGACCCGTCACTGCGGGTCCGGGTCAACCCGGAGACCCACCAGATGGTCCTGTGGAGCCTGGGAGAGGCTCACCTGGACGCGGCGCTGGACCGCCTGGAGCACCGCTACGGGGTGCGGGTGCGGACCGAGGAGGTCAGGATCCCGCTGCGGGAGACCTTCACCGTCCCCGGGCAGGGGATGGGCCGCAACGTCAAGCAGAGCGGCGGGCACGGCGAGTTCGGGGTGTGCCGGATCAGGGTGGAGCCGTTGGAGTCCGGGGCCGGTCTGGAGTTCGTCGACCGGATCGTCGGCGGTGTGGTCCCCCGCCAGTACGTCCCCTCGGTGGAGAAGGGGATCCGCGCCCAGATGGCCGACGGTGTGGATGACGGTTACCCGCTGGTGGACCTGCGCGTCACCCTGTACGACGGCAGGGCGCACTCGGTGGACTCCTCCGACATGGCCTTCCAGAAGGCCGGTCGGCTCGCGCTGCGCGACGCCGCCTCCGCCTCGGAGCTGGCCGTCCTGGAACCGGTGGACACCGTGGCCGTGGAGGTCGACGACGCCTTCCTGGGCGCGGTCCTGAGCGACCTCTCGGCCCGGCGCGGCCGGGTGGTGGGCACCGAGGCGGTGGCGGGCGGCCGGATCGTGATCCGCGCGGAGGTGCCCGAACTGGAGATCGTTCGTTATGCCGTCGAGCTGCGGTCCGTTTCGCACGGGACCGGGGTGTTCACCCGCGACTACCTGCGCCACGAGCGGCTGCCCGAACACGTGGGACACCGGATGGCCAGGGCCCGAAACACGACGTAGCCAGCCCGCCCCAGCCGCAAGGGGAGGACTGCCCGCCCACCCCAGTCACAGGGGAAGCACCCTCCCACGCACCGTCACCCCAGGAGGTTCCCCTGCCCGCGCACCCCGACCCCAGGGGGTGCCCCTGCCTGTTCACGGTCACTCCAGGGGGTGTTCTTTCGTTCGGGCGCGGGAGTGTTCTGCAAGACGAGTCAAGCCGCCAGCAGGGACGGGTACCGCGCCGTAGGCGTCCGTTGAGGGTGGCGGCGGGCGACGGGTGGGCGAGCCAGGCGCAGACGAGGATGAAGAACACCTCCCCTCAGGCGCCCGAACACGGTCCGAAGCGAAGCGGAGGACCCAAGCAAACACAGCGGAGGCCCCAGGCAGACACAACTCTCACAGCACCCGCCCCGGCCGGGTGCGGTCGGCCAGGGCCGCGAACCGGAAGGTGTTGACGGGATGGCTGGACAGGAAGTTGACCAGCAGCACGAAGAAGCCGGTGTCGGTGTGGGCGCGCGCGGCGATGTCGTCGAAGTCCACGGCCGGGTAGAGGTACTTGCCCGCGGCCAGTACGCGCATCCCCTGCACGCCCTCGGGGCAGAAGTCGTAGGCGTGGTTGTCGGCGGTGTATTCCTGGGCGCGTCCCAGTGTGCTGCCCACCCCGGGGATCACCTGGGCGATGGATATGGCGAACTGCCGCCAGAACGAGGTGTGGCCCGCCGCGATGTGGCCGACCTCGTGGCCGATGACGAACCGTAGGGCGTCGGGGTCGCCCAGCCGGCCGCCGACCTCGAACAGGTCGCTGTGGATGGCCACGTACCGGCGGAAACCGTGCCCGGAGGCGAAGGCGTTGATGACGCCGTTGCCCAGGACGATGTAGGCCTCCGGGGTCCGTCTCATCCCGAAGTGCGCGGCGGCTTCGGCGACCATCCGGTGCGCCTCCGGGAACTGGGCCTCGGTGATGCGCACCCCGTTGACGCGCTGGCGGGCGTAGAGCTGCCCGCGCACGAAGTAGACCAGTGCGGGGATGCTGAGGAGCAGTAGCGGCTCGTTGGGGTCGCCGGACAGGGCCCGGCTGACGGCGCCCACGACCGCCAGCACCGTGACGGCGGCACAACCGGCCAGGAGGATGTTCTCCCGGCGGTGCCGCAGGGTGCGGCGCACGTGGGGGTCACCCCATTGGCACGGGACGACCCCCACGCTCGGTCAGAGCCGGTACTGGGAGTCGGGCAGGTCGTCGTCGGGGCCGGGGGGCGGCGGGGCGTTGTGCGCGCTGCCCGTGGGCGGAGGCCCCCCGTAGGAGGGCCCTGCGGGCGGACCGGGGGGCGGCGCGGGCGTCTCGTCCTCGTCCAGGATCGAGGCCATGTCCGCGGACAGGGTCGATTCCTCGGCCTTCTCGCTGCGCCACTCGTCGCGGATTTCCTGGTCCTGCGCCCCTGTCACCGAGTCCGTGTCGGTGTCGTGGGTGGTCTTGGCGGGGTCCTCCGGCCAGGAGGAGGACAGGAACGCGCTGTCGTAGGCGTCGTTGGCCCTGTCCGAGAACCCCGGCTCCGGGGGACGCGGCCCGGTCAGGGGGTCCGAGAGCGGGTCGAACGGTGCGGGGGCCTCCGCCTGCGGCGGCGTGTCCAGCGGGCGGTCGGAACCGTCCAGGCCGTCGAAGCTCGCGCCCGGGTCGGTGTGACCGCGCGGGTCCGCGGTACCGGCGGGTGCCGGGCCGGGGAAGGCGGAGCCCGTCGGGGCGGCGGAGGCCTGGTCCAGAGCGGAGGGCTGTGGGTTGTCGCTGCCCAGGTAGGAGAGGGCGGCGACGGTCAGCGCGGCGAGTCCCGCCCGCAGTGTGGGTTCGCGGTCGGGTGAGAAGAACGGCGAGTGGTTGCTCGGGACGTTGCCCATCTTCTCGTAGGGCGTGTCTCCGGGCGCCGACTCCCAGACGTCGTGCGGGGTGGCGCCGACGAACCAGAACACGTAGGGGATGGGCTGCGGGTCGCCGGGCAGGCCGTAGCGGCAGAAGTCCTCGGTCGACGGGGACGGGTCCGGCAGGTGGATGACGTATTCGTCGCCGAAGTACGCGTGGTGGGCCGCTGCCACGTCGGCGGTGCTGGCGGGGTCGTTGTGGGTGACCCCGCTGCCCTGGAAGCGCTCGACCCGTGGTTCGCGACCGGCCCCGGAGGCCGCTGCCTCGGCGCGCACGACGCGCTCGATGGCCTGTTCCAGTTGGGCCTCGACGTTGTCGTTGAGGGCCCTGGTGTTGATCTCCAGGTACGCCTCGTCCGGGATGATGTTGGCCTTGGTGCCCGCCTGGATCCTGCCGACCGTGAGCACGGCCATCTCGCTCGGGCTGATCTCGCGCGAGACGACGCTCTGCAGCCGGGTGACGATGTTCGCGGCGATGAGCACCGGATCGACGGTGGTGTGCGGCTGGGAGGCGTGGCCGCCCTCGCCGAAGATCCGCACCCGGTAGGAACTGGAGGAGCCGAGGATGATCCCGGCGCGGTGGGAGATGAGTCCGGCGGGCTGCGGGCCCAGGTGCTGGCCGAGGACGACGTCGGGACGGCCGAAGCGGTCGAACAGGCCGTCGTCGATCATCCGCTGGGCGCCGTCGAGGGTCTCCTCTCCCGGCTGGGCCACGACCATGACGGTGCCCGCCCACTCCTCGCGTGTCTCCGAGAGCAGGTCGGCGACCCCGACCAGGCACGCGGTGTGCGCGTCGTGGCCGCAGGCGTGCATGACGGGGACTTCGGCGCCGTCGGCGTCCATGGCGCGCGCCGTGCTGGCGTAGGGCAGCCCGGTCTTCTCCTCCAGGGGGAGGGCGTCCATGTCCGCGCGGAGCATCACCGTGGGACCGGGGCCGTTGCGGAGGATGCCGACCACGCCGGTGCCTCCGACGCCCTTGTGGACCTCGTAGCCGGTTCGGTTCAGCCATTCCGCGACAACGCTGGCGGTGCGCTGTTCGGAGTGGGAGAGCTCCGGGTTCTTGTGCAGGTCGACGTAGACCCCCTCGACGAGCGGGAAGAGCTCGTCGAGGAGTCGCATGACCACACTCCCGTGCTGGGCTGCACGGTTGGGATCCACCGCGTGCGGCACGGTTTCCACCGCCTTCTTCGTTCTCGACTGGCGGGCACTGAAAGGACTGAAAGGGGGTCAGCCGCCTGGGGCAGCCTATCGGCGCGTCCGCAGACGGTTCACACCGCCGTGTTCGTGCGGGGGTGCCCGCGGTGGGACCCGTGGGTTATGGTCTGAATACGGTAAGCCATCATCCGTCCCCTTCAGTGGCCCGCGATCCCGCGCACGAACCGCTTCCCGGATCCGAGTACACCTCGTGGACTTTTACCTGATTTGCGCGAACCACTGGCATACCGCAGCATGTCTCAGTAATGTAACGGAACCGTGTTTGCCGAAGTGAGACGCTCGGTGCCCCCTCGCGCGCCACGCGGCACCGGGCCCTCGGCCTGTCGGCTCCGACCCGGTCGAACGGCCCCGGCCCCGCACGCGGAGGCCGCCGGACCGACGTCCAAGCCCCAGAAATCCGCGACCTCGGAGACCCCAGTGGCCTCATCCGCAACCAGTCAGGCGCCCCGTCCCCCGGATGACGGGCCCGGCGCGACCGCCCGGACCCCCGGAGGACGGTCCGAGGCGACAGCACGGCAGCCGGGTCGCGACGCCCGTCTGGACAACGCCAAGTTCATCCTCATCGCGCTGGTCGTCGTCGGTCACGCGATCCAACCACTCACCGGCTACGGGCCCGCCGGTGCCCTCTACTACTGGATCTACTTCTTCCACATGCCCGCGTTCATCCTGATCAGCGGCTACCTGTCCCGGTCCTTCGACGCCTCGTCGAACCGGGTGGAGAAGCTGGTCCTGTCGCTGGGCGTGCCCTATCTCCTCTTCTGGACCGCGCACCAGGCCATCTACACGGTCCAGCGCGGCGGCCTGCCGGACACCCTGTCGGTGCTCAAACCGACCTGGACCCTGTGGTTCCTGGTCGCCCTGTTCCTCTGGCGCCTGAGCGTGCCGGTGTGGCAGCGGCTTCGCTGGCCGGTGACGATCGCGGTGGCCGTCTCCGTTTTCGGGGCCACCTCCACCCTGGGGGAGACCCTGTCGATGGGGCGCGTCGTCAGCTTCCTGCCCTTCTTCGTGCTGGGGCTGAGCCTGCGCCGAGAACACTTCGCGTACCTGGACCGGTTGTGGGTCCGCCTCTGCTCGGTGCTGGTCCTGGGCGTCACCGCGCTCCTGGCGGTACCGATCTCGGACCGCCTGAGCCGGGACTGGCTGTTCTGGCGGGCCAGCCTCACCGACCGTGACATCGACCCGCTGCTGCCGAGCATCGGCATCCGGCTGGCCTTCATGGGCCTGGCCCTGGTCATGACCATCGCGGTGCTGGCGCTCACTCCGAAGCGGCGGACCTGGTACACGTCGTTGGGCGCCTACACCCTGTTCGTGTACCTGGGCCACTCGGTGTTCCTCCTCCTGTTGAAGAACACCCCCTGGTACGACGTGGTGTCCGGCCCGGTGGGCCTGTCCGTCACCGTGTCCCTGGCCCTGGCCCTGATCCTGCTGCTCTGCACCCCGTGGGTGCGCGGGGGCATGCGGTGGGCGGTCGAGCCGCAGGCGACCTGGTTCCTGCGCCAGGACGGGAAGGGTCTCGCCGGCAGGGCAACCGGGGCCAGGACGCGGACGGCGGAGGCTGGACGGGAGAGGAGTTCCGTCTAGGGCCAATGCTGTTCAGTTAAGGGTTGTGGTGGTCCGTCAACCCTGACCCAGACGAAGAAGGGGCTCCCTGGTAGGACAGCTGTATCTCACCCCAGCTGTTCCCAAGGAGCCCCTTGCCCGACCATTGTGTCACGACCCGACAGACCCACCACGCACCCGGCGCCCTGGCCCCCGGCCACCTGGGAGAACTCACCCAGATCGTGCCTTTTGAGATGGTCGATTCCGTCCTGGAGGAATCCAACAGCCACCAACGACGCTCACGCCTGCTTCCCTCCCGCGTGGTCGTCTACCTCCTGCTCACAGCCGGACTCTTCACCCACTGCGGCTGGCCCGCCCTGTGGCGCAAACTCACCGCCGGGGTGAGCCTGTGCACCCAACCGGCCGCCTCCGCACTGTTCTACGCCCGCAAACGCCTGGGCCCAGCACCCCTCAAAGCTCTGTTCGAGCTGCTCTCTGGCCCCACCCACAGCGCCCACCGCTTCCACGGGCTGCTGGTGTGCGCCATCGACGGCACCCTGCTGGACGTACCCGCCACACAAGCCAACCGGGCCGTGCACCGCTCCAGCGGAGCCACCCGCTGGGCCGGGGCCGGCTACCCCCAAGTACGGTTGCTCGCCCTGGTCGCCACCGGATCCCGGGCACTGCTGGGCGCGGTCTTTGGACCCGTCACCCAGGGCGAGACCACCATGGCCGCCCGTCTGCTCCCAGCCATGGGTCCGGGCCAGCTCATCCTGGCCGATCGCGGGTTCGACGCCGCCGACCTGCTCAAAGATCTTCATGCCAGCGGGGCCCAGCTCCTGGTTCGGATGGGCTCGCAGAGCAAACCCCGCCGCCTTCGTCGTTTGGGCGATGGCACCTGGCTGGTGCAGCGCGGCAAGGTACGGATGCGGCTCATCCAAGCCCAGATCACCATCGCCACAGACCAGGGCGAGCGCACCGGCTCCTACCGGCTGGCCACCACTCTGACCGATCCCGACCTGTATCCGGCCACGGGTCTGGTGGCGCTCTACCACCAGCGGTGGGAGATCGAGACCGCCTACTGCGAGCTGAAGTCGGCCCTGCTCGGGCGCCGGGTGCTGCGGGCCAAGGACCCCGAGGGGCTGGAACAGGAGGTGTGGGCGCTGTTGGCCACCTACCAGGTGGTGCGGTGCGCGATCGCTGACGCGCTGACCGCTACCGGGCACAGCCCGCTGCGGGCGAGTTTCGCGGTGGCGGTGGAAAGCGCCCGCGACCTGCTGGTGCGGGCCGAGAACGTCATCGCTGGCGAGCGCATCGACGTGCGGGGGTTGCTCGGGCGGCAGGTGTTGGCGAACCTGCTGCCCGAGCGGCGTCTACGCACAGTGCCTCGGGTGGTCAAACGCGCGATCTCCAAGTACCACGCCCGCTCCAACGGGGTGGATCGGACCACGTACAAGGCCACCGTGGACATCGCGGTGTTGACAGACCCTTGAACGCCTTAACTGAACAGCATTGCGTCTAGGGCCCAGGAGCCCCGGTCAGCTCAGCTCTCGCCGCCCGCCGCGGTCGGGGCCGCCGTGGACAGTTCGCGACGGCGCGCCTCGAAGCGGCGGGTCTCCTTCCACAGGCGCAGCACCAGCACCACCTCGAAGAAGGCCAGGGCGAGGACGGAGAAGACCGCCACCGGGATGACAAGGCTGTTCAGCGGGGTGAAGAAGGAGACCAGCACGGTCGCGGGCGCCAGCACGCACAGGAACATCTCGAACTCGATGCCGCTGAACAGGTGCGGGCGCACCCGGTGCCGGAGGAGGAAGTTCCGCACCCGCGGGTAGAGGCCCCTGGGCGCGGGGGCGTCCGCGGCCGCCGGGGCGTCCGCCATCTCCTCGTCCTCGGGGTCGGCGTCGCCGGGCGCCTCGGCACGCAGTGGTTCGGGCTCGCCCGAGGCCGCGGCGAGGGTCTGCTTCATGCTCTTGCGGGTCTTGGCGACCTGGGCCCCGTTGAGGTAGCGCAGCAGGTCGAAGAAGACCACCACGGGGGCGACGAGCAGATAGGCGGGGTTGTCCGTGACCAGCCACTGGCCCACCAGGAGGGCCAGCACACAACCGAAGAAGCGGATGCGGTCGAAGACGAAGTCGACCCAGCTGCCGAAGACCGAACCGGTGCCCTTCAGCCGGGCGATCTTGCCGTCCATGCAGTCCAGGACGAAGCTCAGGTGGAACAGCAGCGCCCCGGCCAACAGCCAAGCCCAACCGGTCGCCTCCGCCCAGACGGGCGCCGCGAAACAGATCGCGGACAGCAGCCCCAGCACACCGGCGCCCAGGGTGAGCTGGTTCGGTGTGATGCTGGTCCGGTTCGCCGTCCAGACCACCAGCCGACCCGCCAGCGGGTCGACCAGGAAGACCGTCCACCAGGCGTCCTTGGCCTTGTAGGTCTCTTCCTTGACTTGCGCGAGAGTGAAACGCGACATGCGGGGTTCTCCTGGAGGGCCGGCGCCCCCGAACGCCGACGGCGCACGGTTGACGGTCACCGTTTCACGGCAGGGGCGAAGGCCGGGTCGGGGCGGGAATCGAGTCATCATGCCAGACGGAGGTACCTCCGACCTAATCGGTGACGGCATACTTGACTGGTAAGAGGGGGATCAACAGGGTGCCGCCCGTGCCTCACGCGGCGGAGTGGTCCACCCCCTTCGGTCTCGACCGAGGTAGAGCCATTGCGTTTTCTCAACGACCAGGTCCCCAGCCAGGACCTGACCTACAGCGACGTGTTCATGGTCCCGGGCCGCAGTGCCGTCGGCTCCCGGCTCAGCGTCGACCTGTCGTCTCCGGACGGCACCGGTACCACCGTGCCGCTGGTCGTCGCGAACATGACCGCGGTCGCGGGCCGCCGGATGGCCGAGACGATCGCCCGCCGCGGCGGCATCGCGGTCATCCCGCAGGACATCCCGATCGACGTCGTCTCCGACGTCGTCGCCTGGACCAAACAGCGCGACCTGGTCTACGACACCGCCATCACCCTCAATCCGGCCAGCACCGTCGGTGAGGCGCTCAACCTGCTGCCCAAGCGGGCGCACAACGCCGTGATCGTCGTGGACGGGGACCGGCGTCCGGTCGGCGTGGTCACCGAGGCCGACTGCGCGGGGGTGGACCGCTTCTCGCAGTTGCGCGACGTGATGTCCACCGAGCTGCTGACCATCCCCGCAGGAACCGAGCCGCAGGAGGCCTTCGGAACGCTGCACGACTTCCGGCACCGGCTGGCCCCGGTCGTCGACGGCGAGGGCGCCCTGGTGGGTGTGCTGACCCGTACCGGCGCCCTGCGCTCAACGCTATACAAGCCGGCCGTGGACTCCCGGAACCGGCTGCGGGTGGCCGCCGCCGTGGGCATCAACGGCGACGTGGTGGGCAAGGCCTCCGAGCTGTTGGCAGCCGGGGTGGACACCCTGGTGATCGACACCGCGCACGGCCACCAGGAGAAGATGATCTCGGCGATCGGGAGGGTCCGCGCGCTCTCGCCGGACGTACCGATCGTCGCGGGCAACATCGTGACCGCCCAGGGCACCCGCGACCTCATCGAGGCCGGGGCCGACATCGTCAAGGTCGGCGTGGGACCGGGCGCGATGTGCACCACCCGGATGATGACCGCGGTGGGCCGCCCGCAGTTCTCCGCCGTTCTGGAGTGCGCGGCCGCCGCCCGTGAGCTGGGCGGGCACGTGTGGGCGGACGGCGGTGTGCGGCACCCGCGTGACGTCGCCCTGGCCCTGGCCGCGGGTGCCTCCAACGTGATGGTCGGTTCGTGGTTCGCGGGCACCTACGAGTCGCCCGGCGACGTCATGCGGGACGCCCAGGGCCGCCAGTACAAGGAGAGCTTCGGGATGGCCTCGGCCCGCGCGGTGCGGCTGCGCACCTCCGAGGACTCCCCGTTCGAGCGGGCCCGCAAGGCGCTGTTCGAGGAGGGCATCTCCACCGGCCGGATGTACCTGGACGCGGAGCGTCCCGGTGTCGAGGACCTGATCGACCAGATCATCGCCGGTGTGCGCAGCTCCATGACGTACGCGGGCGCCACGTCGCTGGCGGAGTTCCACGAGCGCGCCGTGGTCGGTGTGCAGAGCGCCGCCGGGTACAACGAGGGCCGCCCCGTGGAGAACGGCTGGTAGTCCGGACCCGGAGAGGGCGGGGGGAGGGGTCTTCGGACCCCTCCCCCGCTCCGTTCCCGGGGGCGCTGCTCCGTTGCCGGGTCCCTACCCGCCGGCGGCGTGTTCCTTGCGGTACCGGCCGCAGAGCCGGTCCGCGTGCCGGATGGGTTCGGGGATCCGGTACTTGGGCGACAGCCGCAGGATGAGATCGGCGGACCCCGCCAGGTCCACGCGGTGGCCCACGGAGACGTAGACGGGCCTGGTCCTGGCCCGGGTGCGCAGGACCCGGCCGATGACCTCGGCCCCCTGGGCGGCGAGGGGCTCGGTGTCCTCGACGAGTTCGGAGCGCCCCGCGACCATGGGCTTCCACGAGCCGCGCTCCTGACCGGGCATGGAGTTCCTCCCGTAGAGCACGGTCTTGGCGGAGCCGATCACCGGTGCGTCGATCAGGACGCCGAGGTGGCTGGCGACCCCGAACCGGCGGGGGTGCGCCAGGCCGAAGCCGTCGCTGACGAAGACGTCGGGGGACACGGAGAGCCCTTCGATGGCTCTGAGGACCGGCGGCAGTTCCCGGAAGCCGAACAGGCCGGAGATGTAGGGGAAGGACGGGGTGTCGGCGATCAGGGAGGTGTCGACCACCTCCAGGGTGCGTGCGTCCAGGACCACGGCGGCCGCGGCGAGCTCCTTGTCCCCGACCCCGTAGCTGACGTCCAGCCCGGCGACGTAGCGCACCGAGTCCGGGTCGAGGGGCTCGGTGCGCACCCGGTCGGCCAGCAGGCGCTGACGGGCCACGGCCTCCTTCGGGTCGTCCGGCCAGTTCTCCGCGTTGTCCAGGGCTTTGGCCGCCCGTTCCGCGATGTCGTGCACGTTCTCTCCCCCGATACCCGTTCCGAGCGACCTCCGGTGCGGTCTCCAGCCGCAGTCTAGGGCGGCCGCAGGCGTCAGCGGGGGGCCGGTCCGGGCGCGTCGAAGACCTCGCGGCCGGCGGGCAGGCCCACACCCGTCCAGGTGAACGGGATCCCGTGGGCGAGGCTGAGGTCGGGGTGGTCCATGAGGTGGAAGTGCAGGTGGGGCTCGCTGGAGTTGCCGGAGTTCCCGCACCGCCCGATCAGCTGCCCGGCGGTGACCCGGTCCCTCGCCGAGACCTCCGCCGAGCCCCTCCTGAGGTGGGCGTACACGGCGTGGACCCCTTCGCCCAGGTCCAGGACCACGTGGTTTCCGACGATCCTGCGGGCACCGCCGAACATGCGGACGATCCCCTCGAACACCAGGTAGAGCAGGGCCGGGTAGGAGTTTCGGCTGAGGTGGTCGCGTTGGCTGTCCGAGACGGCCACGACCGTGGCGTCGGCGACGGCGTACAGGGGCCGACCGAAGGCGGGGAAGTCGCTGTTGGGTCGCATGGGCGGCCACCAGCCGGTGCCGGGGCGTTCCCCGTCCGCGGGCTCGGCGACGACATCGATCGCGTACGCCTGGCCGAGTTCGCGTGTGCCGTGGCTGGGCACCCGGTCCGCGGGGCTGTTCAGGGCCGACCAGCGGCCGTGTACCGGCGGGGCCACCTCAACGGCTCCGGGTTCGTGACCGGGCCGGGCCGCGTATCCGGCCGCCAGGGACGCCAGCCACACGCAGACCACCGCCGGCGGCAGCAGGAACCACCAGGTCGGGACCGACACGAAGGCGTCGGTGACGATGAGGGCCAGGACCGCCGCCAGCCCCCACACGAAGAGGCTCCGCAGCACCTGCGCGGTCCTGCGCATCCTCGGTCCGCCACTGTCCACAGCCACCCGCACCCTTCGGTCGCCACCTCTTCTTCATCAATTATTACGTAATTACGAAATAACAGCAAAAAGCCCCACCGCCCCTCGAACCCTCTCCCACCGAGACTCCGCACTGTGCCGGAGCACACACGCCGGAACGCCCGGGACCACCACCCCGGAGCAGTAGCGTGGAGCCGTAAATTTGTACTGACTGGTCAGTTCAAAAATGGGAGGCCGCAAGGATGCGTCGGGCCACCGGAGCTCGCGTGCACGCCGAAGGCGTCACACTCACCACCCGGGAGGGCCCCGTCTACACGGGGGTCGACTTCACCGCCCGACCGGGAACGCTCACCGTCTTCCAGGCCGACTCCGGGGGCGGGCGCAGCGCGCTGCTGCTCACCCTCTCCGGCCGGATGAAACCCACCGGGGGCACCCTGCACGTGGACGGCTACACCCTGCCCGAGCAGGCACGGAAGGTACGGCGGATCAGCTCGATCGGACTGATGGACGACGTCAACGCACTCGACGACCGCCTTCGGGTACGGGAGCACCTCTCCGAAGCCCGCCTCCTGCGTGCCCGACCCGCCGCGCGCACCGTGGCCGACCAGGCCATGGCCGCGGCGGGGCTGGCCGAACTCGACCGCCGGACCCTGGTGAAGGAGCTTCCGATGCTGGACCGGCGACGCCTCGGCGTGGCCCTCGCGCTGGTCAGCGAACCGCGCCTGCTCGTGGTGGACAACGTTGACGGCGGCCTCGGCCCCGAACACCAGGCCGACATGTGGCGGTCCCTGAAGGACCTCACCGACGAGGGGCTGACCGTGATCGCCACCTGCGCCGACGCCCGACAACTCGACGCCGTGGCCGGCACCGACACCCAGGGCCCCCTCCGGATCCGGCAGGGCGGGGCCGACACGGAGGAGACCGCCCCGGACGGGACCGCGACCCACGGGGCCGGCGCGCGGGGAGGTGAGCGCGGTGACCAGGCGTAGGAAACCCAAGGCGCCCGCCTACCGCTTCATGGCCGTCCCCAGGCTCGGCCTGCTCACCATGCGGTCCTTCCTGCGGTCGCCGCTGCCCACCGCGGCGCTCGCGGCCCTCATGCTCATCCCCCTGCTCTACTCCGGGATGTACCTCTGGTCGTTCTGGGACCCCTTCGACCGGATGGAGCACCTGCCGGTCGCCCTCGTGAACGAGGACGAGGGGGCCGAGGTCGACGGCGAGGAGGTCAACGCCGGCGACGAGCTCACCGAGACCCTCCTGGACCGCGGCGACCTCGACTGGCACGACGTGGACGCCCAGACCGCCGCCGCGGGGCTCGGCGACGGTACGTACTACGTGACGCTGACCATCCCGGGCCACTTCAGCGAAGCCGTCACCTCGCCCTCCCGCGACCGTGAGGACCCGGTCCCCGCGCTGCTGGTCGCCAACTACAACGACTCCAACAGCTACATCGTGCGCCAGCTCGCCGGAAGCGCCTTCAAGGAGATCCGCGCGGCGACGGCGAACTCCGCCACCAGCGACTACCTGGACCAGATCTTCCTGGGCTTCAACGAGATCCACGGCAGGACGGAGGAGGCCTCGGAGGGAGCCGACCAGATCGCCGACGGCGCGGACGACGCCGAGGACAAATCGGGGGACCTCTCCGAGGGCATCGACGACGCGCACGAGGGCGCCGGCTCGCTGAGCAGCGGGATCAACGAGCTCCACGAGGGGTCCAAGACGATCGCCGACGGCGCCGCCACCGCCTCCGAGGGGGTGTCCGAGAAGGTCGACAGACTCGACGACCTCGCCGACGAGTGGCTGCCCCAGCTGGAGGAGGACATCCCCGAAATCCAGGAGCACGCCGCCACGGCCGCGACGGTCTCCGCCGCGGTCTCCGAGGCCCTGGCGGAACTGCCCGACGAAATCGACGTCACCGCGCTGAGCGAGGTCGACGGACGCCTCGACGACTACCTGGCGCAACACCCGGAACTTGAACAGGAGCAGCCCGAGCTGTACACCCTGTTGACCGACCTGCAGGAGTCCATGGACACCGCGCTGTCGGTGGCCGGGTTCGTCAACGACAACCGCCAGGAGATCAACGACACCGCCGACGCGGCCGCCGACCTGAGCGAGAAGGCCGCCTCGCTCTCCGAGGACCTGCCCGACATGGTCGAGGACGCCGAGGCGGCCCGGGACCAGGCCGACGAACTCGCCGAGGGGCTGGCCGACCTGGCCGAGGGCTCCGGCGAGCTCCGCGACGGGCTCGCCGACGCCGCCGAGGGAGCGGGGGAACTCGACACCGGTCTGGGCACGATCAGCGACGGCGCGGGCGAATTCCACGAAGGTCTGGGAAGCCTGGCCTCGGGCTCCGACGAGCTCGCCGAAGGGCTGGCCGAGGGGACCGAGGAGATCCCCACCTACTCCGACGAGGGCCGTGTCAGCGCCGCGGACATGATGAGTGAGCCGGTCCGGTTGGACAGCGAGGTGGACAACGAGGTACCCGACTACGGGACCGGGTTCGCACCGTTCTTCGTGCCCCTGTCGCTGTGGGTCGGCGCCATGGTGGTGTTCATGGTGCTACCCGCTCTGTCCAGCAGGGCGCTGGCCTCCTCCTCCGCCTCCTGGCGGGTCGCCCTGGCCGGACGGGTCGTCCCCCTGCTGCTCGGCTGGGCCCAGGTGGTGGTCATGATGGCCGTCCTGCACCTGGGGTTGGGGCTGGACACCCGGAACTGGCCGACGCTCATCGGGTTCCTGCTGCTGACCTCGGCCGCCTTCACCGCGACCGTGCAGTACCTGAACGTGAAGTTCAACGCTGCGGGCCGGGTGGTCGCGCTGGCGCTGCTGGTACTCCAGCTCACGTCGGCGGGCGGCACCTACCCGATCGAGACCAGTCCGGCGTTCTTCCAGGCCATCGGCCCGTTCCTGCCCCTGCACTGGGCGGTGACCGCCGTACGCCACCTGATCGGCGGAGGCGACACGGACCTGGTCTGGCAGGCCGTCGGGGTGATGTCGCTCTGGCTGGTGGTACCCCTGCTGCTCACCTGGTTGGCCGTGGCCCGCAAACGGGTGTGGACGATGTCCGCGCTCTACCCGGCGCTGAAGATCTGATGTCCGGGCGGGGCCCGACCAGTGCAGAATGGCAGAGTTGACTTCCTCCCCACGCCTAAAGGCGGGGGATTGCGGAACCACCTACCGGTGGCTCAGGGCTCGCGCCCCGTCGCGGGTCGCCCCACGGCCTTCCTGCTTCGACACCGGCCGCCCCGTCCGGGAGGACTCCCGTTGAGGTCTTACACCAGCTCCCCAGGCAGATGCCGCCAGCCCGGCGGCCTTGATGTTGATCGCCGCGTTCACGTCGCGATCGTGGGTGATGCCACAGTCACAGGTCCACTCGCGCACGTTCAGCGGCAGCTTCTCCCGCAACGCCCCGCACCCCGAGCACAGCTTGGAGGAGGGCAAGAACCGGTCCACCACGACCAGCTCCCGGCCGTACCAGGCAGCCTTGTACTCCAGCATCGTTCGGAGTTGTGTCCAGGCCGCGTCCGAGATCGCACGAGCGAGTTTGCGGTTCTTGACCATGGCGCGCACGGTCAGGTCCTCGACAACGACCACTTGGTTCTCACGGACGAGTCGAGTCGAGAGCTTGTGCAGGAAGTCGCGCCTGCGATCGGTGATACGAGCATGCACCCGCGCTACTCTCTTGCGGGCCTTGTCCCGGTTCGCCGAGCCCTTGGCCTTGCGGGACAACTCCCGCTGAGCACGGGCCAGCCTGGTCCGGTCCCGGCGCTCGTGCCGGGGGTTGGTGACCTTCTCCCCGGTGGACAACGCCACCAGGCTGGTGATGCCCGCGTCCACGCCCACCGCCCGGTCCGACGGGGCATGGTGGGCCACGGTGTCCTCACACAGGATCGACACGAACCACCGGCCCGCACTGTCCCTGGACACCGTCACCATCGAGGGTCGAGCTCCCTCGGGCAGCGGACGCGACCACACGATCGCCAAAGGGTCGGACATCTTCGCCAGCGTGATCTGCCCGTCGCGGTAGGTGAACCCCGACCGGGTGTACTCCGCCGACGCCCTGGACTTCTTCTTGGCCTTGAAACGGGGGTACTTGGCGCGCTTGTCGAAGAAGTTCCGAAACGCCGTCTGCAGATGCCGCAGCCCCTGCTGGAGCGGCACCGAGGACACCTCGTTCAGGAACGCCAGGTCGGGGTCCTTCTTCCACTCGGTCAGAGCGGCCGAGGACTCGTTGTAGTTGACCCGGCGCTGCTGGGTGAACCACGCCGTGGTGCGTTCGGCCAGGGCACGGTTGTAGACCAGGCGCACGCACCCGAAGGTCCGCGACAGCTCCGCTGCCTGCGCATCTGTGGGGTAGAAGCGGTACTTGAACGCCCGCTTCACCATCGACCCGGTCATGCTCACATTCTACCGAATGTTCTTGTAACCCAGACCAGGAAGGAGGAGGGCGTTTCCTCCCCATGGCTAAAGCCGGGGGTATCCACGCCCAACAACCTGATGAACGCGAGCACACCCGAACCGGCGAGACCAGTCAGCGGCCGCCGCGAGGCCACACGACGCAAACTGTTCGAGGCGGCCGTCACGCTGATCTCCGAGCAGGGTTACGGAGCCACCACGGTCGACGAGATCGCCGAACGGGCCGGGGTCGCCAAGGGCACCGTCTACTACAACTTCGGCGGTAAGAACGAGCTGTACGCGGCCCTGATGGAATGGGGCGTGACCCGGCTGGCCGACACCCTGAGGGAGGCCGTGCCCGCCGCCGGCCAGGACGTCGGACCCCGCGAGGCCCTGGCCGAGGTGCTGCGGTCCGGCGTCGTCTTCATCAGCGCCCACGAGGCGCTGGCCCGGCTGCTGATGGCCGAGGCCTGGCGTACCAACCAGTCCTGGTACGCGACGGTCCGCCAGATCCGCACCGAAGCGATCGGGGTGATCACCGGCCAACTGGACGCCATGGTCGAACGCGGGCTGACCCGGCCGGACCTCGATACCTCCCTGGCCGGGTCAGCCCTGTTCGGCATGGTGGTGACAGTGGCCCTGGACTGGCGTACCCTCCAGCCGGAACGACCCGTCGAGGAGATCCACACCACCCTGGCGCACATGGCCGACGGACTCATCGGGTCCCCCGCCTCCCCGCAGTGACCCCCGTACGAAGAACCCGGAGAGGAGGCCCGCCATGGTCGACCTGTACCCGCTGCTCCCCCTGACCGCCGGCGTGGTCCTGCTGTGGATCGTCACCCGTGACACCCGCATGGAAGTACGCCTGGTCCGCAACGGTGTGCGCGCCAAGGGCAGGGTGATCGGCTACCACGAGACCTCGATGGCCTCCCGGATGATCGTGCAGTTCCAGACCGAGGACGGCGAGGAGGTGCACGCCGAACACGAGAACACCGGCTGGATGGCCTCCCGGGCCGGTGAGATCGTCACCGTCTCCTACGACCCCGAACTGCCCGAACGGGCCCGCATCGTCTCCGGTCCCTGGCTGAGCCACTGGGTGCGCGCGATGTTCGGCGGCCTCGGCCTGGTGCTCCTCCTCACCGGCCTGCTCCTGGGGTATCTGCACTGGTCCGAGTAGTTTCCGCCGTGTTCGTTCCGGACCTGCGCCGCAGGGCCGCGCGGATGCCGGCCGCGGCGCCTCGGGCCGTGCCCGGGGTGCGCTCCACCGCGGATCACCGCCCCCTGATATCGGGATACGATGCCTGAGCGCACGGACCGCGACGCCCCGAAGCGGTCTCGGCGCGTGTATCCGCAGTCAGAACGAACTGAGGGCCCTTTCCGTGTCCCTGCTCGAAGCGGTCGTCCTTGGCCTGGTCCAGGGTCTGACCGAATTCCTCCCGATCTCCTCCAGCGGGCACCTGCGCGTGGTGTCCGCCTTCTTCGGCTGGCCCGACCCCGGCGCTGCCTTCACGGCCGTCAGCCAGATCGGCACCGAACTCGCCGTGGTGATCTACTTCCGGCAGCGCATCTGGGCGATCCTGTCCACATGGACCAGGTCCCTGGTCAACCGCGAGCTGCGCGGCGACATCAACGCCCGCATGGGCTGGTACGTCATCCTGGGCTCGATCCCCATCGTGGTGCTCGGCCTGCTCCTCGAGGACCAGATCGAGAGCGTCTTCCGTGACCTGCGCCTGGTCGCCCTGAACCTCATCGTCTTCGGTGTCTTCCTGGGCCTCGCGGACCGGTACGCGCGCAAGCACCGCGACCTGGAGGAGCTCAACGTCCCCCGGGGCCTGGGCTTCGGTCTGTTCCAGGCGCTCGCGCTGATCCCCGGTGTCTCCCGCTCGGGCGGCACCATCACGGGCGGTATGCTGCTGGGCTTCAACCGCAAGGACGCCGCCGAGTACGCCTTCCTGCTCGCCCTGCCCGCGGTCTTCGGCTCGGGCGTGTACAAGCTCACCGACATCGGCGGCGACGAGTACGCCGGCTGGGGCGCCACCATCGTGGGCACGGTCATCGCGGGCGTGATCGGCTTCGTGGTGATCGCCTGGCTGATGCGGTTCATCTCCACGCACAGCTTCATGCCCTTCGTCTACTACCGCGTGGGGCTGGGCATCCTCATCCTGGCGCTGGTGAGCTGGGGCGCGCTCGACCCCCAGGGCGGCGCGGAGTCCCAGCAGAGCCGCAGCGACATCGTCGTCACGGAGGAGACTCCCGGGCAGGAGACGGAGGACGACTCCGAGCCCGCCGCCGGTTCCTCCCCGGAGCCCGTAGAGGAACCGGAGCCGACGCCGGAGCCGGCGCCGAGCGTCGACCCGGTGACCGGATGGGAGATCGACCCCGAGGTGGGTCTTCCGCGCAACCCCGAGACCGGCCTGTACCACGATCCGGAACTGGGGATGGACGTGGACTACGACGTCTCGACCGGGATGGCCACCAACCCGGTCACCGGCGAGCAGTACGACCCCGCTCCCCTGGACTGACGACCGGGACCGGTGGCCCGGGCGCCTTCTCCGCCCGGGGCGTCTGCCCGGGGGAAGACGCCCCGGGCAGGAAACGGGGAGGACACCCCTCGGACCGGGCCTGCCGTACGGGACCGGGCAGCACGGGCTGCGCCCGGGATCCCGGGTGCCGGGGCCCGCAGAGGCCCCGGCGTCTCAGAGGCGGGCCGGGACCTCCGGCGGGGGGACGTAGCGCACGAGTCGGCGGGGCAGCCCGCCGTCGAGACTGGAACGGGTACGGACCCGCAGGCGGCAGAGCAGGTCGGCCAGGCCCGCACCGTCCGGGCGGACCACCGCGGTGCTGGCGTGCGCTCCGACGACGGCCAGTGCGAGCCAGGGGGACCCGAACGCGATCAGGACGGCCACCGGCACGGGCAGCAGCAGTGCGCGGGCGGTGACGCGGCGGCGGGCGGCCGGACGGGGCACGGACCACTCGGTCAGGGCCAGGTGCACGGCGGCCCGGCCCAGGGTGCAGCGGTCACGGCGCAGCAGGGGCAGGAGGAGCCCGAAGAGGGCCGCCAGTCCCAGGAGGGTTCCGGTCAGGACCTCTTCCTCCGTGCCGGGGCGGGCCACACCGTAGGCGTGCAGCAGGGCGACCAGCGTGGCCGCGCCGAACCACCACAGCCCGAGGTCGATCAGGGCGCCGAGCATGCGGCGGGTGAGGTCGGGGGCGACCCGGTCGGGGACCGCGACGGGCCAGGAGCGGTGCGGGCCGAACGGCCACAGCGGAGGCACCCACCGCGCGAGGGTCCAGCCCAGGAGGGTTCCGGCGACACCGACCCCGGCGGCCTCGAAGGCGACGGTGTCGTAGGCGCACGGGTAGAGGCCGAGGATCCCGGTGGCACGGACCACGGCGGCCGCGAGCGCCAGGGCGGCGCCCAGTGCCAGGGTGGTGAACAGGCCGCGACGGAACCGGGACCGGGACAGCAGTCCGACCGGCAGGAAGAGCCCAAGCGCCAGGGCGGCCTCACGGAGCGACAGGGGCGGCACGGGTTCGGGTTCGACGGGGCAGAGCCCGTCCGCTGACGCGGGCAGGGGCCAGACGGCGTACACGGCCAGGCCGACCCCGGTGAGCAGGGCGGCGAGGGTGAGCTGCGCCGGCCAGCCGACCAGACGCCCGTAACGCCGGTGCTGTCCGCTCAGGTAGAGCGCGGATCCGACGACCACCAACAGCGGTACGGCGGCTACCGCCACCTCGATGGCGGCCTGTCCGCCGCCGAACAGTTGCCCCATCGCCTCTACGTTCCCCCTGCTCGTTCCCGGGGCGCCAGGCTAGTACGGGCCGCTCCGGCGCGGGGCGGGAACGGGGATATCCGAGGGTCCCCTCGGAGCGAACCAGAGATACGCATGTGACGTTTGTCCCATAAGGTACACACAAGCGTGGACACCCCTCGCACAGGCGTCATACCTGCTCTTGTGTGACCATTTCACAACTTCATGGCAGACTGCCTGAGTCCCCCGGATAATCCGCCGTTTCCCAGGCGAGATACGATCCCCAACGCCGAACCCCCCGTTTGTGGCTACTCTGCGGTAAGTCCGGCGTCGACCACCCCCACAAGGTACGGGCGCGGCCCGCAGGGTGGGCAGGGCTGCGCACGCGCGCGCCGGCCCCCCGAAGCAGGCCAGGCGACCCCGGCCCCCGACGCCACCCGAGAAGACTTTGACGCGGATCGACAGGAGAACCGTGCAGGCAGTACCGAAGAAACGCGGGCGGACGATCGCCGCCCGTATCCGCGCCATGGTCATGATCCCCACCGCCGCGCTGGTCGCGCTGTGGCTGGCCCTCACCCTCGCCCTCGGCGGCGACGCGGTCTACCAACTGATCCGGTCCAAGGCCACCGACGAGCTCGTCACCCCCGCGGCCGTGGGCCTCGTGGACGCGATGTCGGAGCGGTCCGCGACGATCGCCTACATCGAGAACCCCGACAACGCCGACCTGGCCCAGGAGCTGGAGGAGGCCCGGCAGAACACCGACGGCTCCCTCGGGGCCGTCGTCGAGGACCTCATCGGGTTCGCCGACCTCTCCCCTGGCGACAGCGGCATGCATATCGAGATGCTGCACGGCATGTACCAGGAGATCGGTGATATCCGCGAGGCCGTGGACTCCGGCAGCGCCACCCGGGCCGACGTCCTGGACTACTACAACGAACTCGTCCTGCACGGTGCCGACAGCTTCGACAGCCAGGGCCGCGCGGGCAACCAGGACGGCTCCACCAGCCCCGGTTTCACCGCCGTCTACATGTTCCGCACCGTGGACGTGGTCGCGCGGGCAGACGCCCAGATCGCCCGCGGCTTCGCCACCGGTGAGCTCACCCTGGAGGACCAGCGCGAGTTCACCGAGCTGATGGGCTCCTTCCAGACGCTCCTGGACGCCAACGCCCCCTACCTCTCGGACGAGGGCCACCGGGAGCGGTACGAGACGCTGCTGGAGAGCCCCGAGTACGCCGCCTTCACCTCCCTCTCGAACGAGATCATCGAACGTCAGGTCGAGGCGCAGACGGTCACCAACCCGGAGACCTTCACCCTGGAGACCGTCGACGACCTCTCCATGCCGGTCGACAAGGCCGAGTGGCACGAGGCCTACGACCCCGTACTGGCCGAGCTCACCGCCCTCGGGGCGGACGAGGCCATGTACTCCGCCCAGGTGAACCGGGAGAGCGCCAACGGGGCCGTGCTGCTCGCCGTCGGCGGCAGCCTCGGCGTCGCCGCCGTCATCGTGGTCGCGTTCTACCTGGCCCGCCGGTCCTCGCGGAACCTGACCGAGCGCCTGCTCACCCTGCGCGAGGAGTCCCAGGACCTCGCGGAGAAAAGGCTGCCCGACATCATGGGGCGGTTGCACCGGGGCGAGCGCGTGGACACCTCCAGCTCCCTGCCCGAGCTCAGGATCGATGACGACGAGATCGGCGACGTCGCCCGGGCCTTCAACACCGCCCAGCACGCCGCCATCGACGAGGCCGTCCAGCAGACCGAGCTGCGCCAGGGCGTCAACCGGGTCTTCCTCAACATCGCGCACCGCAGCCAGACCCTGGTGCACCGCCAGCTCCGGCTGCTGGACCGGATGGAACGCGAGCAGGAGGACCCGGAGCAGCTCGCCCAGCTGTTCAAGCTGGACCACCTCGCGACCCGCTCCCGCCGCAACGCGGAGAACCTGCTGATTCTCGGCGGTGAGGCGCCGGGCCGCACCTGGCACCGCCCGATGCCGCTGATCGACGTACTGCGCGGCGCGATCTCGGAGTCCGGTGACTACACCCGTGTCAAGCGGGAGCGCATCGCCCGGGTGAACCTCAACGGTCCGGCCGTCGCCGACGTCATCCACCTGGTCGCGGAACTGGTCGACAACGCCGCCATGTTCTCGCCGCCGCACACCCAGGTGCGTCTGAGCAGCGAGGACGTTCCCAACGGGGTGACGATCGAGATCGAGGACCGCGGCCTGGGCATGACCGACGGCGAGTTCGACTCGGCCAACGCGCTGCTGGCCGACCCGCCCGAGTTCGACGTGATGCGCCTCAACGAGAAGATGCGCCTCGGCCTCTTCGTGGTCTCGCGCCTGTCCCACCGCCACGGCATCCGGGTGCACCTGCGCCCCTCGCCGTACGGCGGCGTGCAGGCCATCGTCCTGCTCCCGCAGGAGATCATCTCGGGCGACCGCACCCCGCTGCCCTCCTCGGAGGAGAGCGGGGAGGACATCTGGGAGGTGCGCGAGATCGTCGACCGCCCCGGCCCCGCGCTGGAGTCGGGCCGGGCCGGGCGCTCCGGCAAGCCCGTCCTGACCTCGGTGTCGACCTCTCCCGCAGGTTCCGGACAGGAACGGCGATCCGCCAAAACGGACGGCGATCCCGAGGCGAACGCGGAACCGCAGGCGCCGATCGCTCCGGCCGACAACCCCGGGGACGACCTCCTCGGCACCCCGGACAACGACGACACCCGTCCCCCCCTGCCCACCCGCAACTCCCGGATCAGCGCGGTGCCCGACGCCCCCGGGACGTCCCCCGTCAAGGAGACCAAGCAGCCCGAGACCGTCGAGGCCGGCGGCGGGCGCCCCGCACTGCCCAAGCGGCGCCCGCAGGAGAACCTGGCCCCCCAGTTGGCGACCTCCCCCGCCGGTGACGGGGCCGCCGGCCCCGCGGCCGGCGGCGCCTCCTCCGATGCGGCCCCCGACAACACGGAACGGCTGGCGCGCCTGCGCCGGAACATGTCCGCGTTCCAGAAGGGGACGGACCGCGGGCGGCGCGACGGCAAGCAGAACACCAACGACACCGACAAGGACGCGTAACCGTGACGAGTACCGAAAGCGCCGAGCGCGGCAGCGGAAGCGCCGCGGGCAAGAAGGACATCAACTGGCTGCTCGACGAGCTGCTCGACCGCGCCGTGGGCTCCCGCCACGCGATCGTCCTCTCCGCTGACGGCCTGCTCATCGGCCGCTCGCGTGACCTGGTCAAGGAGGACGCCGAGCACCTGTCCGCGGTGGCCTCCGCGTTCCAGAGCCTGGCCCGGGGCACCGGCCGCCACTTCGGCGGCGGCGAGGTCCTCCAGACCGTGGTCGAGATGGAGAGCGCCTACCTCTTCGTCACGGGCGCGGGACGCGGCGCCTGCCTGGCCGTCCTCGCCGAGGAGAGCTCCGACGTCGGTCTCATCGCCTACGAGATGAACGTCCTGGTCGAGCAGGTGGGCCGTTACCTCGACGCCGCGCCCCGTAGCGAGGGTGCGGCCGGGGACTCCGGGGAAGCCACGCGATAGGGGTCGGTATGCAAGCGCACAACGAGTTCGATCCGGGCGACATACCGCACGGTCTGCCACAGCGTGACGCAGTCGGCGGTTACGGCGAGCCGGACGGCGGTCCCGACGACGCCGCCGGGGCGGAGGAGGCGGGACCGCTCGTCCGCCCGTACGTGATCGCGCAGGGCCGCGACCACGCCGACTCCGTCCAGCTGGACATGATCAGCGTGGTGATCGCCGCCAAGCGCGCCGAGGTCGACGAGATGGCACTGGAACCGGAACAGCTCCGGATTCTGGAGCTGTGCCGCCGTCCCCAGTCGGTGGCCGAGGTGTCCGCCCACCTGGACATCCCGGTCGCCGTCGTCAAGGTCCTGCTCAGTGACCTGCTCAACCGCGGCCTGGCCCTGGCCCGCGCCCCCTACACAGCTAAGAGCCCGGTGAGCCGGGACGTACTCCAGGCGGTTCTCGATGGCATCCAGAGACTCTGACCCGGGCACCGAGGCCCCCGTTCCCTCGGCACTGAAGATCCTGGTGGCCGGTGGCTTCGGCGCCGGAAAGACCACGTTGGTCGGCGCGGTCAGCGAGATCGCCCCGCTCAGCACGGAGGAGGTGATGACCGAGGCCAGTTACGGGGTCGACGACCTGTCCGGGGTGGAGGCCAAGACGACCACCACCGTGGCGCTGGACTTCGGTCGCATCACCATCAGCCCCAGTCTGGTGCTGTACCTGTTCGGCACGCCCGGCCAGGAGCGCTTCTGGTTCATGTGGGAGGAGCTGTCCGAGGGGGCCCTGGGCGCGATCGTCATCGCCGACACCCGCCGCCTGGAGACCTGCTTCGCCGCGGTCGACTTCTTCGAGCGGCGCGGGGTGCCGTTCGTGGTCGCGGTGAACTGCTTCGAGGGCGCCCACGAGTACGAGGCGGACGAGGTACGCGAGGCGCTGAGCCTGAGCCCCGAGATCCCGGTGGCCCTGTGCGACGCCCGTCGGCGCGAATCCGCCAAACAGGTCCTGCTGACCCTGGTGAACCGGGTCGCGGAGCGCGTCACCGCCTAGTGCGCGTCCGGCGGCGGGTGGCGGGGGATCCGGATCCCCCGCCACCCGCCGCCGTTTTTCCGGGAACGTTCCGGGCACGGTTCGGATGCAGGGACGGCGCATCCCGCCGGGGGCCTCTGTACACGCGAAGCGTCCAGGTAAAGTGCGGGGCGTCGCAACGTCTGTGTCGGGTGTTCCGGTGCCCGACGACCATGGTCCCGTCCCGGGCGGGCCCGGACGAAGGTGGAGTTCCCGTGAAGCGTTTCGAGTGGCGCGACAAGATCCACGGCCTGGACGCCGAGGCGGACTGTGAACAGATCGTCCGCATCCTGGGCACGTACGAGTTCCCCTGGGACATCGAGCAGGCCCTGGGGCTGGCGCTGTACCGCACCTACGCCGTGCCCTCCATCGGCGAGCTGCTCGGCCGGACCCGTGAGTTCACCGAGCGGACCCAGCACCGCTACGACGACACCGCACTCATCCTCAACGACATCCTGGAGCACGGGTTCGGGCCGGGCCGCGGCCGGGACGCGCTGCGCCGGATGAACCAGATGCACCGCTCCTACGACATCGGCAACGACGACTACCGGTACGTGCTGAGCACCTTCGTCGTCATGCCGGTGCGCTGGCTCAACGACTACGGCTACGGCTGGCGGAAGCTGTCCGACCACGAGATCAGCGCGATCACGAACTACTACCGCAAGCTCGGCAGGCACATGGGGATCAAGAACATCCCCGAGACCTACGCGGAGTTCCGCGAGCTGATGGACTCCTACGAGGCGGAGCACTTCGCCTACACCGAGGGCGGCCGCGCGGTCTCCGACGCCACCCTGGAGCTGATGGTCGGCTTCTATCCGGCCTGGCAGCGGCCCCTCGTCCGGCCCTTCACCAGGGGCCTGCTGGACGAGCCCCTGATCAGGGCCTTCCGCTACCCCGAGCCCTCGGCTTTCTGGCGCAGGTCCGGCGACCTGGCGCTCAGGCTGCGCGCGAAGGTCGTGCGGCGGATGAAACCGCGCCGGGAGCCGCGCTGGGCCCGGATGAGCCCCAACATCCGCAGCTACCCCGACGGCTACGAGCCCGACCGCATCGGCACCTTCCCCCAGGGCTGCCCGGTCCCCCACGACATGCGCACCCGGGAGGTCCCGGCGACCGGCGCCAGGGTGCCCGCCGCAGGTCAGGCCGTCGCCTCCCGAGCACCCGAAGCGGAGTCCCCCGCCTCCCCGGAAACCCCCGCGACCTGACCGGGGTCCCGCCCCTCCCCCGAGCCCTGCGCTCCCAGAATCCAGCACACGGCCCAGCCGCGTGTTGCCACCCCCCTTCCACCATCCCCACTTCCCCCGAAGGAACCGCGAATGAAGCGCTTCGACTGGCGAGACGAGATCCACCGCCTGGACGCCGAGAAGGACTGCGTGCGCATCATGCAGATCCTCAACTCCCACGAGTTCCCGTGGGACATGGGCCGGGCGCTGGGTATCGCGCTGTACCGCACCTACGCCGTGCCCAGCATCGGCGAACTGCTGGGCAGAACCGACCAGTTCACCGGCCAGACCCAGAAGCGCTACGACGACACAGCGCTCATCCTGGGCAACATGATCCGGCACGGGTTCGAACCGGGTAAGGGCCGGGACGCGCTGCGCCGGATGAACCAGATGCACCGCTCCTACGACATCAGCAACGACGACTACCGGTACGTGCTGAGCACCTTCGTGATCATGCCGGTGCGCTGGCTCAACGACTACGGCTACGGCTGGCGGAAGCTGTCCGACCACGAGATCAGCGCGATCACGAACTACTACCGCAAGCTCGGCAAGTACATGGGGATCAAGGACGTCCCGGAGACCTACGAGGGGTTCCGCGAGCTCCTGGACGGCTACGAGCGGGAGCACTTCGCCTACACCGAGGGCGGCCGGAGGGTCTCCGACTCCACCCTCGACCTGATGGTGACGTTCTACCCGCCGCGGGTGTCCGGTCTGGCCCGCAAGTTCTCGATGGCGATCCTGGACGAGTCGCTGATCGAAACCTTCCGCTACGACCCGCCCAGCAAGGCCTGGCGCAGGTCCGCGGACATCGCGCTCAAGCTGCGCGCGAAGGTCGTGCGGCGGATGAAGCCGCGCGAGGAGCCGTTGTGGGCGGACATGAACCCGAACATCCGCAGCTACCCCGACGGCTACGACGTGAACGGGATCGGCACCTTCCCGGCGACCTGCCCGGTACAGCACAACGTGGACCCGGTGGCGCACGAGGAGCTGTACGGCGAGGAGGGCGACCGGCCCGCCGGGAACGGCGAGAACGCCGAGACCTCTTCCGAGGGGGCCGGGAAGCCCACCGCCGACACGGCGTCGGACGGGCGCGCGTGACCACGACCGACAGGGCCCCGTCCACCGCGGGCGGGGCCCCCGTTGCGGGCACCGGACCGGCGTCCGGCCCCCTGTCCCGGTCGGTGCACGCCTGGTACGGCAGCGGCGCGGTGGCCATGGGGGTCTTCAACACGGTCCCCGGGCTGCTGCTGCTGATCTATCTGACCGACACCCTCGCGGTGAGCCCGGCCCTCGCCGGGGCGGTGATCTTCCTGCCCAAACTGGTCGACCTTCTGGCCAGTCCGTACATCGGGATCTGGTCCGACCGGACACGGTCCCCCTGGGGCCCGCGACGGCCGTGGATGCTGGCGGGCGCGGTGACCCTGCCGCTGTTGTTCGCGGCCATGTTCGCGGGGCCGCCGTTGGAGGGGGCTCAGGCCGCCGCCTACGTGGCGGTCCTGTTCGTGCTGGCCGCGCTGGCCTCGTCCGCCTTCGTGGTGCCCTACACCGCGATGCCCGGCGAGATCACCGCGGACTACCACGAGCGCTCCACCCTGAACACGTGGCGGACCGCCTTCGCGGGCCTGGCACTGCTCCTGGGCGGGGCCCTGGCACCCGTCGTCCAGACGGCCCCCCAGGACCCCGTGGTGGGCTACCGCCTCATGGGTCTGATGATGGCCGCGGTACTCGTGCTGTCCATGCTCGGCTCGGTCGCCGGTACCCGCCGGGCGCCGCGCCCGGTCTTCCGGCCCCGGAGCGAGGGGCTGCCCGCCCAGCTCAGGGTGGCCTTCGGGCACCGCGACTTCCGGGTCCTGTTCCCGGCCAACCTGCTCATGGCGGTGGCCAGCGGCACGATGGTGGCCGGTGTGCCGTACGTGACCGCGAACGTCATGGGCGAGCCCGCCTACACGAGCATCCTGATGGTGTGCGTGCTGGTCCCGCTCATGGCGGCGGCTCCGCTGTGGAAGCGGTTGTCGGTGCGGGTGGACAAGCGCCGCGCCGCCGGCTGCTCGGCGCTGGTGTTCGTCCTCGGCGGGGTCGGCCTGTTCCTGATCCCGGTGCTGGGCGTGCCGGGCGCGGTGGCCTCCTCGGCGCTGGTGGGCGTCGGCCTGTCCGGGACCATGATGCTGCCCGCGTCCATGCTGGCCGACTGCCTCGCCACCGACGACGGCTCCGGTCGGCGCCAGGGCGGGGTGCTGTCGGGCGTGTGGACCTCGGGTGAGGCCATGGCCCAGGCGGTGGGCACCGGCCTGCTGTCCCTCTCCCTGGCCCTGAGCGGTTACGTGGAGTCCGGCTCGGGAGAGGTCGTCCAGCAGAGCGAGACGGCTCTGCGGGGCATGCTGGTCGGCAGCAGCCTGGTACCCGCCGCCGTGATGCTGTGCTGCCTGGTGCCGCTGGTGTTCTACCGGATGCGGGCCCCCGGTACGGGCGCGCAGGGGTGACCGGGCGGGCCGGGGCCGGGAGAACCGGCCCCGGCCCGCCGGGTCCCGGTCTACTCCGGCCTCATCCCGCGGCCCGGTCCGTGGATGCGCAGGAAGGCGTCCACCCCCGAGCGGACCATCGCGACCCGCTCCTCCTCGGGCAGCGGGAGCGCTCCGAAGAAGGACCGGCTGTTGGCCTGGGTGCGCACCAGGGCCAGGTAGTGTCCGGCGGCGGCCTCCTCACCGCCCTCCCCGATCTCCAGCAGTCCCCGGTCGGCCAGGGCGCGCAGGTGTGCGGCCAGGTCCTGGACGACCAGTTCGGAACCGCTGTCCGACCAGGCCCTGGCGGCGTCGGGAAAGTGCGCGGCCTCCCCGATCAGCAACCGGACCAGGGCCGTGTGGTCGGCGCGGCGGCCCCGCGGGGACAACCACTCGTCCCCGAACCCGACCAGGGCCTCACGCGCGTCCTCGGCTTCCCGCAGGTGGCGGGCGGCGATCACGGCGTGGTCGGCCGCGAGGGTGGCGCTGCTCTGGGAGACGATCCTGAGGAACAGGTCCCGCTTGTCGTCGAAGTGGTTGTAGATGGTGCGCTTGGACACGCCCGCGTCGGCGGCGATCGCGTCCACGCTGGCCCGTGCGTAGCCCTCCCTCAGGAAGACCCGCAGCGCGGCCTCCGTGATGGCCTCGTGCTTGACCGCCGACCTGCGATCGCGTCCGTCCGCGCATGTGTCGGTCAACTCTGGTCCCCTGTCCTCGCGGGTGCTCGGTCCTGGAAGAACACAGTTCCCAAAGGAAACTGCACCGTGTAGTTTACCTTGTATGGCGAAGCAAGAACCCACCTCTCCATCCGCCGGTTCCACCGGTCCCGCCAGTTCCCTCCCCCCGGCGCCCCAGCGGCTCGACCGCCCGCTGCTCAAGCTCGCCTCCGTCCTCCTGGTCGGCGCCATGGCAGCACTCCTGGACACCACGATCGTCAACGTGGCCGTCGACCACCTCTCCCGGGCCCTGGACGCTCCCGTGTCGACCGCGCAGTGGGTGGCCAGCGCCTACCTGCTCTCCACCGCCTCGGTGATCCCGGTGACCGGCTGGGCGATCGACCGCTTCGGCCAGCGCGCCACCTGGATGACCGCGCTCGCGCTGTTCGGAGCGGGTTCGCTGCTGTGCACCACCGCCTGGTCGATCGAGAGCCTGATCGCCTTCCGGGTGCTCACCGGGCTGGGCAGCGGCATGGTCCTGCCCCTGGTCATGACGATCCTCGTGCAGGCCGCGGGACCGCAGCGCCTCGGAAGGGCGATCGGCCTGCTCAGCGTGCCCATCCAGATCGCGCCCGCGCTGGGCCCCGTGCTGGGCGGGATCGTCCTGGACACGTTGGGCTGGCGGTGGATCTTCGTGGTCGCGCTGCCCTTCATCCTGCTGGCCGTGGCTCTGGCCGTGCGCGGGGTGCCCAAGGGGAGTCCGCGGGCCGCCGAACGGCTCGACCTGGTGGGGCTGCTCCTGCTCTCCCCCGGGATCGCGACCCTGCTCTACGGCCTGTCCGTGCTGGGCGACTCCCGCCACGCCCTGGTGTTCGCGGCCGTCGGCCTGATACTGATCGTCGGTTTCGTGGTGCACGCCCTGCGCGAGCGGCCCGGAGGCCCTGCCCCGGTGATCGATCTGCGCCTGTTCCGGAACCTGCTGTTCCGGCTGGGCGCGCTGCTGATGTTCGTGTTCGGGATCTGCATCTGGGCGGGCATGTTCCTGCTCCCGCTCTTCTTCCAGCAGGTACAGGACACCTCCGCGCTGACCGCGGGGCTGCTCATGGCACCGATGGCCGCGGGGGTGGCCGTGGTGAACCTGTTCATCGGGCCGATCGCGGACCGCACCGGGCCGCGTTACCTGGTGCTGGGCGGTCTCCTCGTGGGCGCGGCCGCCACCGCACCGTTCGGCCTGGCAGGGCCGGACACCCCGGCCGCCCTGCTGGCCACCGCGATGTTCGTCCGCGGTCTGGGCCTGGGCGCGGCGATGGTGCCGATGCTGGCCACCGCCTACCGGGGGCTGCCCTCGGACCGGGTGCCCCGGGCCAGCAGCGCCCTGAACGTCACCCAGCGGCTCGGTGCCGCCGTCGGCACCGCCGCGCTGGCCCTGCTGCTCGCGTCCCTGCTCGCCGACGCCGCCCGCCCCGAGACGGCCTTCCAGGCGACCTTCTGGTGGATGACCGGTCTGACCGCCGGGGCGATGGTCCCCGCGATGTTCCTGCCGAGCACCCGCCCGGACCTCACCGAGCGGTCCGGCTAGCGGAGGAGTTAACGGCCGGGGAGGCGGACCGGGGGGGCTAACGCCCCAGGCGGCGCCACAGGGCCCGGGGCACCATCCGCATCCCCGTGAACACCGGTCGCAGCACGCGCGGCGCCCAGACCGTGGTGGCGCCGCCGCGCAGACCCCTGGCCACGGAGTCGGCCACCTGGCCGGGAGTGGCGGGGAACGGCGCCGGGTCGACGTGCCGGGACATCCGGGTGGCGACGTAGCCCGGCCGGACCACCAGGACCCGCGCTCCGGTCCCGTGCAGCGAGTCCGCCAGCCCCTGGGCGAACCCGTCGAGCCCCGCCTTGGCGGAGCCGTACACGAAGTTGGCCCGGCGCACCCGGACCCCGGCCACCGACGACAGCACCACGAGCGCCCCGTGGCCCTGTTCCCGCAGGCGGGCGGCGACGGCCAGCCCGACGGACACGTGCCCGGTGTAGTTCACGGTGGCCGCGCGGGCGGCGGCCAGGGGGTCGGCCTCGTACTCCGCCTGCTCGCCCAGCACCCCGAAGGCGTCCACCACCACGTCCAGGTCGCCCACCAGCTCCACGGCGGCGGCGACCACGGCGGTGTGGGTGTCGGCGTCCTCGGCGTCGAACTCCAGCGAGTGGACGGTGGCACCGAGGGCCCCGAACACGCTCGGTGCCCCACCCGTCCCGCCCCGGGCGGCGAGCACCACCTCGCGGGCGCCCTCGCGCACCAGCCGTTCGACGACGGCCAGGCCGATCTCACTGCGACCGCCGAGCAACAGGACGGTTCGTACGCTTCCCAGCGAGTCGCGCATGGGCGGGTCCTTCCGGGTATCGGGGCGCGGGGCGGCTGCCCCGGGCCGGTGTTCACACGAGTCGGAGGCGGCGGGCCAGGTCGGACACGAGTACGCCCCCGGGGTCCGCGCGTGCCCGCGTGGCCTGCCAGGAGGGGACTTCCGGGTACATGGCGTGCACGGTCTCCGCGTCGGCCCGGCTGTCCTTGGCCAGGTACAGGCGCCCGCCCGCCGCCAGGACCCGTTCGTCGAACCCGCGCAGCAGCCGCGCCAGCCCGGGCAGCTCCGCGGGCAGGTCCAGGGCGAGCGTCCACCCGGGCCGGGGGAAGGACAGCGGGCCCGGTGTCGGCTCGCCCATCCGCTTGAGGACGGCGAGGAAGGAGGGCGCACCCGCCCCGGACAGCCCCGCCACGACGGCGCGCAGGGTGTCCTCCTCCCCGAAGGGCACGACGAACTGGTACTGCACGAACCCGTGCGGCCCGTACATCCGGTTCCAGCCCCGTACCGAGTCCAGCGGGTGGAAGAACCCGCCGATCGGCCGGGTCTGGCCGCGCCTGCGCTGGGGGGCGGCGTTGTAGTAGGCGGTGTTGAAGGCGCTCACCGTCCACCGGTTGAGCAACCGCGGCGGCGCCCAGGGCGGCGCGGGCAGCGCTGGCCCGGTCCGGTACCGCAGGGGTTCGCGGCGCTGCGGCGCGGGCAGGTCGGCGGGGCGGGCGTGGTGGGCGCGGGTCAGCACCCCGCGGCCCGTGGCCGCTCCCCTGGCGAGCAGGTCGACCCAGCAGACCGTGTACCGGTAGGCGTGGTCGGTGCGCGCCATCAGCTCCAGGGTGGAGTCGAGGTCGCCGGTGCGGTCGGTGTCCACGCGGACGTGGGCGGTCTCGACCGGGTGCACGCCGAGGGTGGCCTCGGTGATGACCCCGGTCAGCCCCATCCCGCCCACGGTGGCCCAGAAGAGTTCGGTGTCGCCGTGGTCCGGGCCGAGCCGGTGCACCTCGCCGACCGGGGTGAGCAGGGTGAGGGAGCGCACGTGGGCGCCGATCGAGGAGTCGGCGTGGTGGTTCTTGCCGTGCACGTCGGCGGCGATCGCCCCGCCCAGGGTGACGTGTCTGGTCCCGGGGGTGACGGGCACGAAGTACCCGCGGGGCAGCAGGTACGCGATGATCCGTTCGAGGCTGGTCCCCGCGGGCGCGGTGACCTCCGCCCGGCCGGTGTCCAGGCGCGGCGGCCCGGCGAGTCCGGTGCAGTCCAGGACGAGTCCGCCCGCAGCCTGGGCGGCGTCGCCGTAGGAGCGCCCCAGGCCCCGGGCGAGGGCGCCGCGCGGCCCCGCACGGGACAGCGCCTGCGCGGCCTGTTCGAGGGTGCGCGGACGCACGACGCGGGCGGCGGTGGGGGCGGTGCGGCCCCAGCCGGTGAGGAGGGTCGGTCGACTCACAGGTAGATCCCCAGTCCGACCAGGAGGGCGAGGGCGGCGAGGACGAGTTGGAGGGGGCGGTCCCCCAACGCGATCTCCTCGGGTTCCTCGCCCGCGCCCCGGTCCACGAGCAGGTTGTAGCGGAGCACGAACATGACGAACGGAACGATACTGACCGCGTGGAACACGGAGTGCGGACCGCCGTCCTGCTCCAGGGCCCACAGGCAGTAGGTGACGATCATGGAACCGGAGGCGATGGTGCGCATCTGGGAGAGGTAGCTGGTGGTGTAGCCCAGCAGCGCCGCGCGGGTGGGGTGCGCCTGGCGCTCCCGCGCCCCGGGGCCGTTCCGGGGAGCGTCCCGGGCCCCCGGTCCCCCGTCCGGAGCGTACAGGCGCAGTTCGGCCTCGCGTTTGCCGACCACCACCAGCAGGGCGGCCAGCGAGACCACGATGACGAACCACGAGGTCAGCTCCACGCCGGCGACGATCCCGCCCGCCACGGCCCGCAGCACGTGGCAGGAGGCGACCGCGACCAGGTCGCAGACGACGACGTCCTTGAGCAGGTGCGTGTAGGCCAGGGTGAGCAGCACGTACACGGTCAGCAGCAGGGTCAGGCGCCAGTTGCCCAGGGCGAGGGAGGCCAGCGGGGCGGCGGCGGTGAGCACGGCCCCCGCGGTCGCGGCGACCGGCACCGGGAGGTCGCCCGAGGCGACGGGGCGGTGGCGTTTGCGGGGGTGTTCGCGGTCGCGGTGCAGGTCGCGGACGTCGTTGAGCAGGTAGGTGCCGCTGGCGGCCGCGCAGAAGAGGACGAAGGCGGCGGCGCACAGCAGCAGGGTGCGGGGGTCGCCGAGCGCTCCCGCGGTGCCGGGGGCGGCGAACACCAGCAGGTTCTTCAGCCACTGGCGGGGGCGGCAGGCCCTGAGCAGGGGCAGGGCCCGGAGCGGGCGGGGGCGCGACCCCGTGACGGTGCTCCTCCCGGGCCGGTTTCCGGCCCCGGGGGTCGTGGTCGGTGCCATGGCCTCCCCCTGTCTTCCGTCTGTCGGGGCCCTGTGGGAAGTGGATGCCGGACCGCCTGCGGGGGGTTCAGGCGGTCCGGCCGATCGGGGTGCCCGGGTCAGGGGGCGCGGGTCGGGTTCGGGGGGTGTGTCCTCGGGGGTCGGGGGCCGGTCGGTGCCGTGCTAGTGCTGTTCGGGACGGCGACCGGTGACGAACAGGACGATGGCGACACCGATGAACCCGGCACCGACGATCAGCGCGCCGATGGGCAGCGTGGTGTGCAGCAGCGGGAGGACCGTGCGGGCCTGTTCGGAGTTCTCGATCGCGGCGGCGCGGGTGGCGTCGTCGAAGCGGAGTTCACCGCTGAGCAGGGTCAGGACCTCCTCGCCGTCGACGACGACGACACGGTGGTGGTCCTCGCTGATGTCGATGGGGGAGCCGCTGACCGGTTCGATCCAGTAGGTCCGGGTGATGGAGAAGGTCTCGTCTCCGACGACGTCGCCCTCGCCCTCGAGTCCGGCGACCGAGCGCGGGATCTCGCGCTCGTCGATCACGGTCGGCTCGACGGTCTGGACGAACTTGTAGGCCTCGACGCCGTCGACCTCCTCGACGCCCTCGAACTCCATGGGGACGTTCTCCTGGACCGTGGTCTCGAAGAAGTCGTGGTCGCGCTGTTCGGTGAAGAAGGGGAACTTCCACCCCTGGCCGGTCTGGGCGACGGCTTCGTCGTTGATCATGGCGTCGCAGCAGTCGACCAGTTCTCCGGTGACGCGGTCGTGCCCGGCGCGGCGGTTGGTGGAGCTGATACCGAAGTCGGTGTCAGCGTCCTTGATCCAGGTGAACTGGTCCCACACCACCACGTCGTCGGTGCTGGAGGCCACGTCGGCCCGGATGGTCGAGTGCGCCTCCACGTCGGCGTCCTCGACGAGTTCGACGTCCTCGATGTTGAAGTAGGTGACCTCTCCGGTGTTGACGGTGGCGTTGTAGTAGTCCAGTGGAGTCTTCATCAGGGAACTGGACATCCACGTGCGCATCATGGGTGCCAAGGCGAGACAGAAGACCCCCAGCGCGATGAGAACAACCGCAACGGTACGGCGCATGTGCCCTCCTGGGCGGATGAGAGTCCAGAGCTGGAACTAGGTTCAGTTCCGGGTAGAGTACTGCCCAGTAGTGAACGACGTCACCTGGGCGTGTCTGAATTTTTATAACACGTTCTAGTAGAACACGTTTCGGTTCCCTCCCGTTCTGGAAGGCCCCATGGCGCCCACTCCCTCCGCGCCCGAGGTCACCCCCTCCGGCAGCCCTCGGACACCCCCCGCCGACCGGACGCGCCTGCTTCCACAGGTGAGCGGTCGGCACCACGCCCTCGACGGGGTGCGCGCCCTGGCCTGCCTGATGGTCCTGGTGGTGCACGTGTCCACCGAGACCGGCGACGCACTGGCCCCCGGCCCGGTGGGGGCGCTGCTCAGCGCCTCGGCCCTGGCGGTGCCCCTGTTCTTCGCGCTCTCGGGAGTGCTGCTGTACCGGCCGTGGGCCCGGGCCGCGCTGGACGGCACCCGCGGTCCGCACACCGGCGCCTACCTGTGGCGCCGCCTCATGCGCGTCTTCCCCGCCTACTGGGTCGTGGCCGTCGTCGCCCTGTTCCTGTACGCGGGCGAACACCTGTCCTCGGCACGGCACTGGTTCGAGGTCCTCACCCTGACCTTCCCGTTCAACACCGCCCCCCACTGGGCCGGCCCGGGCCCGGAGGGACTCGGCCAGATGTGGAGCCTCTCGGTGGAGATCGCCTTCTACGTCACCCTCCCGCTCCTGGCGGTGTTCCTGGGCCTGTGGGCCAAGGGCGGCAAAACGGTCGACGCCCGCGGCCGGAGGCTGCTCGGCGGGCTGGTGGCGGTCACGGTGTTGGCCTACCTGGCCCTGATCCCGCAGTACTATCCGGAGCCCCGCGAACTCATGCACTCCTGGCTGCCGCGCTGCATGGGCATGTTCGCGGTCGGGATGGCACTGGCCACGCTCTCGGAGTGGGCCTGGCGGGAAAGCGGCCCCGACGGCCCCGTCCGCCGGTTCTGCCGCACCGTCGGTACCGCGCCCGGCCTGTGCTGGACGGTCGCCGCGGCCTTCTACGTGCTGGAGGCGACCCCGGCCGCCGGGGGCAGGTTCTTCGAGCCCGGCAACCTGTGGATGTCGATCGTCGAGTCGACCGCGAGCATCGGCTTCGCCTTCTTCGTCGTCGCCCCGGTGGCCCTGGCCCCGCCCGCGCCCGACGGCCCCCGCCGCCGCCTCCGCTCCCTGGCCACCTGGACCGAGGGCGCCTGGCTGGACGGGCTGATGCGGCACCCGGTGATGGTGTACTTCGCCCCGATCAGCTACGGCGTGTTCCTCTGGCAGTTCGTCGTCCTCTACCTGTGGCGCGACTTCACCGGTCAGGAGATCTTCACCGGGTCGTTCTGGCTGGACCTGGTCCCGGTGCTGATCGGCAGCGTGCTGCTGGGCAAGCTCACCTACCACCTGGTCGAGGAGCCGAGCCGGAGGTGGTCGCGGGAGTTCCTCGCCTCCGGGGGACGCGCCGGGCGCGGCCGGAGGCGGCGCCGAGAGGACGGACGGGACCCGAGGCCGCCCGCGCAGGACCGCTCCCGGGGCTGAGCCGGGGCCGGGGCCGACCGGTCGGCCCCGGCCGGGCCTCACTCGTCCTCGCCGGCGTCCTCCGCCCCGTCCTCCTCAGCGCCTTCCCCGGCTGCCTCGGCCGCCGCCTCCTGCTCCGCGACCTGGCTCGCCGGGGCGAGCTGACCCAGTGAAGCCCAGGTCACGCAGGTCTTCCCCGCGTCGGTGAACAGGGTGAACTTCGTGTCGCGCTCGCTGACGGGCACGTACCAGAAACCGCCCTCGGGGGCGGCTGGGAGCTCGGTCCGGACCTCCTGCTCACCGACCACCACGACCAGGTCGGCGTCCTCCTCGGAGGTGTAGCCGATGGTCGCGACCTGCGCGACCCCGCCGACCTCCCACACGTTCCAGGACATCAGGCCGTCCCAGCTCTCCATGCACTCCTCGCCCTCCTCCGGGCGGAAGGCGTTGGCCCAGGAGATCGGCGCGGCCTCCACCAGGTGCCCGTCGTCGTCGAAGACGTAGGCGCTGTCGGACTCCTCCGGCGTGTACATCCGGTCGGCCACCTCGCGGTCGGCCAGCGGGGCCAGGACGTAGGAGCTGAGCCTGCGGGGCCCGTTCCACTCCAGGACGAGGTCTGTGGGGACCGGTCGGCTGTACAGGCCCGCGTCCCCGGGCACGTCCTCCAGGGACTCCCGCACGTTCGCCAGGTACTCGCGCTGCCGGTCGCCGCTCAGGGTCTCGGTGTAGGTGTGGGTCGAGTAGGACGCCGAACCCGCGTAGACGAGCGTGACGGCCGTCGCGGCCACCCACACGCCCCGGGTGTGGCGCAGGAGCTGGAGCCGGCTCCGGCCGCGCTCCTCGCCCGCGTTGCCGACCCACTCCCGGGCCCGCTCCTCCCGGGTAGCCAGGAAGGCCAGCGCCAGGACGAGGGCGAAGACCAGGGCCGCGTCGGCGACGTAGCGCGGGTCCGAGCCGACCTCGCCGTACATCCGTCCGCGGGCGATGACGGTGGGAAGCGCGTCGACGAACACCAGGTAGCCCGCGAGCAGGGCCCAGGCCCGCCAGGACGCCCGCCGCACCCGCACACTGGCGAGCACGATCGCGACGAGGACGGCCCAGGCGCCGATCAGCACGACCCCGGGAGGATCCACCAGGCCGCCGGCAGGGGTGACCGGCCCCCACTGGAAGGGCCCGCCGAGCGCACCGGTGGGGAAGACCTCGCCGAGCATCCGCCCCAGCAGTTGGACCACGACCTCGGACTCGGGCACCGAGGCGCCCTCCCCCGAGGTCGAGGCGCGCTGTCTGACCAGGTAGAGCAGGAGGTAGCCGCCGGTGACCGCGACCATCGAGAGCCAGTACACGCGGTGCCGCCGGAAGGCGTGGCCCAGCGCCGTGAGCAGGCCGCCGGGGTAGAGGAAGGCGACCGCGAACACCAGCGCCAGGGACGGCAGGAACAGCGCCTTGACGGAGAACAGCATCCCGAACACGACGGCGCCGCCCGCCCACCAGGCGAAGAGCGGGGTTCCGGTGCGCAGGTAGCGGACGGTCCACAGCAGCGCCAGCACGGTCGCCAGCTGGAGGGGGACGGCGTTGAGCGCGGCCGCCCACCAGCCCAGGACCGGGATCGTCAGGGGCGCCAGCGCGTACACCGTGAGCGGGACGAGCAGGGCCCAGCGGCGGCCGAACAGCTCCCACAGCAGGCGGAGGAAGGCCAGGATCGCCACCGCCTGCAGGAGCAGCATGGTGCCGGCCGCGGACGCCCAGTGGTAGGGGCCGAAGGCCGTCTGGACGTACACCAGGAAGAGCCCGCCGGGCATGAAGTGGCCCTTGTGCAGCTCCAGCAGGTACGCGGGGGCGAGTTCGCTGGTGCGCGCGCCGGCGAAGAAGAGGAAGTCGTCCTCGACGAAGTAGGACTCGCTGAGCACGTACACCTTGAGCAGGAGGGCGGCGAGAACGACCAGGAGACCGGCCTGGAGGACCCGGTCCCGCAGCACCCCCCGCAGGGAGGCGATCGAGTCGCCCAGCACGTCGCCGTACGTGGGCTCCTGGTCGTCGGCCTCCTCCACCGGTCGGCGTAGCCTGGTGGCTCCGCCGTCCTCTGCGCGCCCTGTGGGGGAATCAGGCGACATGGGTACTCTCCCCGACGTAGGTTGGCCAACCCGGAAAATGGGTGCCAGAATACAACACGTTCCACTTTTTCCCTGACCCTTGGCGCAGGTCCTGATGACCCGCGTGCCCATAACAGGAACAAGCTCCAGTCGGAGCTGCCCGGTGGGCGGTCGCAAGCACTGTGGGGGTGATGTCGGTGGGGCTCGAACAGGTCCGCCGCGACTGGACCCGGCTGGGTTCCACCGAGCCGCTGTGGGCGGTCTGCGTGGACCCTGACAAACGTGACGGCGGGTGGGACGACGACGAGTTCCTCGCCTCCGGCCGCGCCGACATCGACCCGGCGATCGCCCGTCTGGACGAGCTCGGGCTGGCGCCGGAACGCGGCCGTGTCCTGGACTTCGGCTGCGGGGCGGGACGGCTCTCCAACGCCCTGGCCGCGCACTTCGACCGGGTGGTGGGCGTGGACATCTCCGCGCCCATGCTGGACGAGGCGCGCCGCCTGGACCGCTCCGGGAGCCGGATCGACTTCGTGCTGAACGAGCGCCCGGACCTGTCGCTGTTCTCGGACGACTCCTTCGACCTCGTCTACACCGACCTCGTCCTCCAGCACCTGCCGACCGACCTGGCCGAGGGCTACCTGCGCGAGTTCGCCCGGGTGGTCCGCCCCGGCGGCGCCCTGGTGGTCGGCGTGCCCGAGTCCGAGCGGCGCACCTTCAAGGGCCTGGTGTTCCGGTACGCGCCGTGGCCGCTGGTGGCCCTGGCCCAGCGGGTGATCCTGCGCTACCCGGCGCCGATGCGGATGCACACCCTGCGGACAGGACGGATCGCCGAGCTGCTGCCCGGGTCGCGGATCGCCGCCTCCGACGAGTACTGGGGCGGCGACCACTGGCGCCACCTGCGCCACTACGTCGAGGTCGGTGGCGCGCAGTGACCCCGACCGCCACCCGTACCGACGGCACGGTGCCCTTCCGCGCCACCCTCGCCCGCTCCGTGGGGCTGTTCACGGCCTTCCGCAGGGAGCAGACCGACCCGGCGTTCTTCTACGGCAGGCTGGCCCGCGACACGGTCGACCAGTTGCGGTCCTACACCCCGTTGGCCGGGGAGCTCGTGGTGGACGTGGGCGGCGGCCCCGGTTACTTCGCCGACGAGCTCCGGGCCGCGGGCGCGCGCTGCCTGTGCGTGGACTCCGACGCGCACGAGATGACCCTGCACGGCCGCGAGGCCGACTCGGGGGCCGTGCAGGGCAGCGCTCTGGACCTGCCGCTGCGCAGCGGGACCGTGGACGTGTGCTTCTCCTCCAACGTGCTGGAGCACGTGCCCGACCGCGTCCGGATGGCCGACGAGATGGTGCGGGTGACCCGGCCGGGCGGTCTGGTGTACCTGTCGTACACCCTGTGGCTGTCGCCCTGGGGCGGGCACGAGACCTCGCCCTGGCACTACCTGGGCGGGTCCTACGCGGCCGAGCGCTTCACCCGCAAGCACGGCCGGCGGCCCAAGAACGACTTCGGCCGGAGCATGTACGCGGCGCACGCCAAGGAGATGCTGCGCTGGGTGCGGGGGCGTTCGGACGTGGACGTGGTCGACATCCGGCCCCGGTACCTGCCCTCGTGGATGAAGCCGGTCGTGCACGTGCCGCTGCTGCGGGAGGTCGTCACCTGGAACCTGCTGATCGTCCTGCGCAGGCGCTGACCGGTGCCGACCCCCGCGTCGCCCGCACCCCGGCCCCCTCGGGCTTTCGCGGGGTTCCGGCGGGCCCCGGAAGGGCTTTTGGGTCGCCGGAACCGTTCCGTGTTCCGCCGAAACCGGGACACGGGGAGCACACGCGGTTACGCTCCCCCGGGAATGATCACGGTGAGACGCTGGGGGCGGCTGGTGCGGGAGATCGAGGCGAAGTACAGGACCGGTGACCTGGAGGCCCTGCTGGCCGCGTTGAGGTCCGCCGGGGTGGTGGTCGCCGACCCGGTCTTCCAGGACGACCAGACCTATGCCCCGGCCGGGTGGGAGCCCGGGTACGGGAAGGTCGGGCACACGTTCGCCCGTCTGCGCACGGAGGACAACACCCACGTCCTCACCACCAAGACGCCGCTGGGCAACGCCATGGAGTGCATCGAGTACGAGACCGTGGTGGCCGACCGGGAGCAGACGCACGGTGCGCTGTTGGCGCTGGGGTACGAGCCGTTCGTGCGCATCGTCAAGGACCGGCGCAGCGGGGCCGTCGGGTCGGTGGGGGTGTGTGTCGACGTCGTCGAGGGCGCGGGCACCTTCCTGGAGCTGGAGCTGGTGGTCGACGACGACCGGGACGGGCGGGCCGCCCAGGAGGAGCTCGATGCCTGGGCGCGGGGGCTCGACGTCGAGCTGGAGCGCACCACCGAGACCTACGACGCCCTGGTGCGGCCCGGCGCGCGGTCCCGATGACCCTTCCCCGCACGGGTTTCCCCGTCCCCGACCCTCCGTGATCTTGCTACCGGGGGCGATTCCGGCGCCGGAATCGCCCCCGGTAGCAAGATCGCCGCGAAGAGGGGGCCACCCTACTCCGCCTGGCTGGCGCGGGGGCGCGGCACGACGCCGCCCTCGCCCCGGTCCAGCAGGGACAGCGCCCGGCGCGGGGACCTCGCGTGCCTGCGCATCCCCGCGAACGGGCACTCCCGGCGTTCCAGGCCGATCGTGAAGTCCCGCGACGAGGTGAGCTGGTCCAGTTCCTCCCAGGTCACCGGGGCGGCCACCGGGGCCCCGGGCCTGGCCCGGACCGAGTACGGCGCGACCGCGAGCTGGGCGGGCCCGTTGCGCAGGTAGTCGACGAACATCCGGCCGCGCCTGGCCGCCTTGCGCACCCGGGTGGTCCACTCCTCGGGCGCGCGGGCCGCGACCCGGTCCGCGACCGCCTTGGCCAGCCGCCGCACCTCCAGGTCGCCCGCCTCGGGTCGCAGCGGCGAGTGGACGTGCAGCCCCCGGGAGCCGGTGGTCATCACGTACGCGGCCAACCCGAGTTCGGTCAGGACCTCGCGCACGCTCCAGGCGGCGTCCCGGCAGGACTCGAAGGCGTCCTCCCCCTCGCCCACCGGGTCGAGGTCCAGGACCATCCGATCGGGCAGGCCCAGGCGCGGAGTACGCGAGGACCAGGTGTGCAGGGTGATGGCGGCCTGGTCGGCGCACCACACCAGGGCGGCCGCCTCCTGGCACTCCATCATCCGTCCCGAGGAGGTCCACACCGTACGTATCCACCTGGGGTGCGGCGGGTGCTGGGACAGGAAGCCGGAACCGTCGATGCCGTCCGGGAAGCGCTCCAGCGCGACGGGCCGGTCCCGGACCAGCGGCAGCATGAGCGGCGCGATCCTGGCGTAGTAGTCGGCGAGGTCGGCCTTGGTCGCCCCGTCTGGCCCGAAGAGCGGCTTCTCGGCGTGCTTGACCTCCACCTTGCGCCGCCCGGCCCGTACCGTCGTCCGCATCGACCGAACCCCCTCCGGTCAGGAACATCGTGCGCCGGACTTACCCGGACATACCACGCGAAAACCACACGGAACCTTTCACATAGGGCAAACCACCTGCCCTTCCGCACACAAAAGCCAACGCCCGGCCGGACGGGAACGGGCACGGCCCGGTGAACGGTTCCGGGCGGGCGAACGTCGGAAGGAATGTGAACGGCAGCCTTGCGGTGACGGCCCTCCCTGAAGCCGCACCCTGCCCCGGCCCCGGAGGAGCCCCGTGCCCGACCAGTTCGATCTGCGCGGCAGCCGCGCCCGGGGTGATGTCATCGGCAAGCAGGTCAATCAGTACCCGGCACCGAAACCGCACGGCCTGAACGCACTCCCCGCCCCGCCAATCGGCTTCAGCGGACGCGAGAGGGAACTCACCGGGCTCCTGGCCCTGCTCGACCCCTCCGCCTCACACACGTCAGGCGGGGGGCCGGTGTCGGCGATCACCGGAATGGGAGGAGTCGGCAAGACCGCCCTTGCGGTGACGGCAGCCGACACCGCGTTCGAGCGAGGCTGGTTCTCGGGGGTTCTGTTCGTCAACCTGCGAGGCTACGATCCCGAACCGCTCTCCCCCGAACAGGGTCTGAGCTCGCTGCTGAGTCTTATGGGAAACCAGGACCGGAACGTGGCGGACCGTGGGGCCCTCTACCGGCAGGAACTCACCCGGGCCGCGTCAGCACTCGGCGGCCCGATCCTGGTCGTGGCTGACAACGCCTCGTCGGTCGCCCAGGTGGAAGCTCTTGAGCCAGGAGGATCCCACCGGCTCCTGGTGACCTCACGCTCGCCTCTGCCCGCGCTCTCTCCTCGGCGCGTCGAGCTCGATCCGCTCGGCGAGGCGGCATCGCGGGAGATGCTGAGCTCACTACTGACCGACCCCGATGACGAACTGGCCCTGGTCCAGGAGCCAGAGGCAGCGCGGTCGATCATCCGGGCCTGTGAGGGTCTCCCCCTGGCCCTCCGTGTCTGCGGGACCCTGATCCGTTCCATCCCCTACCCCGACCGTGTGCTGGCCGAACTCGCGGCGTCCCTCGCTCCGGAGCGGCGTCTGGAGACCCTCGACGACGGGCATCTGTCGGTCTCCCACATGCTTGACCGCACGGTCGCGGGGCTCAGCTCCGAGCAGGTCCGGATGTTCGCCCTCCTGGGCACGGCGCCCGTGGAGAGTGTGCCACTCGGTGCTGCGACCGCCCTGTCCGGTCTCACCGGGGCGGAGACCAGGGCGCTCCTCAACGGTTTGGAGAACGCCCAGCTCGTTCAGTGGGCCCCGGAACAGCGCTGGTCCATGCACGGACTGACCCGTGACCACGCCCGGCTCAGAGCACCGCGTCCCCCGGCCGGGGAAGTCCGCGCGGCGCTGGTCAGGCTGGTGGAGTACTACGCGGACACCGCCAGGAAGGCCCTGGCCTGCCTCGACAACGAGGGGGACGACGACCTCGCGCTCAGCCGGAGCGGCCGGGCCAGCTCCTGGTTCGATGACGAGATCGACAATGTCGCGGAGATCGTGCGAGCAGCGGACGCCCTCGGGCGCACCGACGTCTCTGTGAACCTGCCGCTTGAACTGGGCGAGGTCCTGTTCCCGAACTGCGACACGGGTCCGGGCACGACCATGCTCACCATCGCGCGCGACAACGCCCGAAGGGCTGGCGACCGGGCCGGGGAAGCCCAGGCGTCGTTGCTGTTGGGATCACACGAAGCAGTCTGGGGAGCGCCCTCGCGGGCCGAGACGGACCTCCGGCACGCTCTGGGGCTCTTCGAGGCGGACGAGGACCGGATCGGTCAGGCCATCGCCTGGACGGACCTCGCTCTGCTCTTCGCCAGGACCGGCGAGGACCGCAGGGTCCTCCCAGCGTTGGAGAGGGCCCTGTTCCTGACCGACGGGACGGAGTCACCGTTGGCCGAGGACGTCCGTGCCCTCATCGACGAGCACCGTCGCAGCTGAACGAAAGCCAACGCCCGGCCGGGGCGGACCCCGGTCGGGCGTTGGCTCGGATACGCGAAGCGCTCGCTACTACTTGCGCTTGTTGATCTCCTCGGTCAGCTGCGGGGCGACCGTGTGCAGGTCACCCACGACGCCGAAGTCGGCGAGCTCGAAGATCGGGGCCTCGGGGTCCTTGTTGACCGCGAGGATGTTCTTCGAGGTCTGCATACCCGCCCGGTGCTGGATCGCGCCGGAGATACCCAGGGCGACGTACAGGTTCGGGCTGACCGTCTTACCGGTCTGGCCGACCTGGAACTGGTTCGGGTACCAGCCGGAGTCGACGACGGCGCGCGAGGCACCGACGGCGGCACCGAGGGAGTCGGCCAGGTTCTCGACGACGGTGAAGTCGTCGGAGCCCACGCCGCGGCCACCGGAGACCACGATGGCGGCCTCGGTGAGCTCGGGGCGCGCGCCCTTCTCCTGGACGACGCGCTCGACGACCTTGGCGCCCTTGGCGGCGTCGGAGATGTCGACCGAGACGGCCTCCTCGGCGGCAGCGCCGGCGGCGGCCTCCGGGACGACCGAGTTCGGGCGGACCGCGACGATCGGCACACCGGTCCGCACGCGGGCGTGGGTGACGGTGGCGCCACCGAAGATGCTGTGCTCGGTGACGAGCTCAGCGGTGACGTCGACGACGTCGGTGAGCACACCGGAGCCCAGCTTCACGGCGGTACGGCCGGCGACCTCCTTGTTCTCGGCGGTGGCCGAGACGAGGATGGCGGCGGCGCCCTTGTCCTGGGCGAGCTTGGTGAGCAGCTCGGCCTTGGGGGCTACGACGTAGTCGTTCACCTCGGCCGGAGCCACGTAGACCTTCTCGGCGCCGAACTCGGCCAGCGCGGCCTTGCCCGACTCCGCACCTTCGCCGACCCACACCGCGGCGGGCTCGCCGATGCGGCGCGCAGCGGTCAGCAGCTCGGTGGTGACCTTCTTGACCTGTCCGTCGACGTGGTCGACGAGGACGAGGACCTCAGCCATAATCCTTGAACCTTCCTGAGTCTCTCGCCTGACCTACACGAACTTCTTCTCGGCGAGGAAGTCGGCGGCCTTGGCGCCACCGTCGCCCTCGTCCTTGACGATCGTGCCCGCGGCACGCGGCGGCGCGGCGGCGAAGTCAACGGTCTCGGTGGTGGCGTTGGCCAGACCGACCTTGCCGGTGTCGATGCCCGCGTCGGCCGCGGACTTCTTGTCGACCGGCTTCTTCTTCGCCTGCATGATCAGCTTGAAGGACGGGTAGCGGGGCTCGTTGATCTTCTCCATGACGGAGACGACCGCCGGGAGCTGAGCCTCGACCACGTCATAGCCGTAGTCGGTCTGACGCTGGATCTTGATGGCGCTGCCGTCGATGTCGACCTTGCCGGCCAGCGTGAGCTGGGGCAGGCCGAGGTACTCGGCGAGCGCGGCACCGACGACACCGGTACGGGCGTCGGTGGACTCCGAGCCGAGGACGACCAGGTCGTACTCGATGGTGCCCAGGGCCTGCGCGAGCGCGTAGGCGGTCTGGATCGCGTCGGAGCCGTGCAGCGCCTCGTCGTTGACGAAGACGGCCTTGTCGGCACCCATGGACAGGGCCTTGCGGATCGAGTCCGTGGCCTGGTCCGGTCCCATCGTCAGGATGGTGACCTCGCCGCCGTGCTTCTCCTTGAGCAGGAGAGCCTCTTCGATCGCGTACTCGCACAGCTCGTTGATGACGCCGTCGGACGCTGCGCGGTCCAGCGTCTTGTCATCGGCGTTGAGCTTCCGTTCGGTCGCCGTGTCCGGGACCTGCTTGACCAAAACGACAATATTCATGGCCGGTGGCCGACCTCCCTGCACTCCCATATCCGCCGTCAGGCGGGTGGGCGCTGGCGCGCCCCGTTACTGCCAACAATGCCGAATGCCGTTCGGTCATCCGACGGCGGGTCCGGTGTACACGTCTACACCCGCCCCGCCAGTGCTCATAACACAGATGTTACTCGCTAGTAGCTTGAAGGCCAACCCGTGACCCCAAGTTCGACTTAGGAAACCCTAACCAAGATGCCCGCGGCGGTCGTCGCCGGACCGCGGGCACTGCGCCCACCAGCGTCGACGGACCGGGAACGCGGGGCCCCTGCCCCCACCTTAGTGACCGGTTCCACGCCGTTGGCGGGCGCACCACCGCCAACGGCCGGGGCGCTCCCCTCCCGGTGGGAGTGGGAGCGCCCCTGATCGCCCCGTGCCCCGGCCGGGGCCGGATCGCCGCCCGCTAGTCGCTGAACCAGTCGGACGGGCCGCTGAGCGAGCCCATCGTCCAGATCGGCAGCGAGGTGAGGCCGGTCGACAGGACGAGCATGGTGAGCAGGATGATCGCGATCACCACACCCGCGTACACGTACAGGTTGCTGAACCGGATCCGCTCCACCAGCCAGACCGCCTGGTGACGAGTCTCACGCCCGCTCGGCATGATGTAGCTCAGCAGGATCATCACGAACACCGCGAAGGCACCCGTGTAGTTGGCCCCCTCGCCCGGCGTGTCCATGATCCTCGCGTAGACCATCCCGATCAGGATGCCGCCCAGCAGGTAGATCAGGCCGAACCCGACCGTGCGCACCGCCATGCGGCCGAAGGCCCACGGGAAACTGAGCGCCACCACCATGCTGTCGGAGTTGCGCGGCCCCCGGGTCTGGAGGCGCCGGGCGTGCTCGGACTTGACCACGTCCAGCGCGCCCAGCCCCGCGATGACCACGATCCCCAGGAAGATACCGATCCACGGGAACCACAGGGCGATCCCTGCCAGCATGAGCATGACGGGGACGAGCACCAGCGGGTGCATCCGCCAGGACTCCTCGTACTCGTCGTCCTCGTCGTCGTAGTCCTCGTCGCCGCCCCGGAAGTAGTCACCGAACCGGTCGCCGCCGCCGCGCCGGAAGCGCGCCAGCAGGCCGCCGCGTTCCTGGTAGTCCTCCTCGTCGAACTCCTGGGTGCTGTTGGGCCTGTTGTCCCGGCCCACCGGGGTCAGGATGTCCTGGAAGGCGTTCGGGTCCAGCGGGGAGTTGAAGAACTGGGTCTGCGGGGCGTCCTGCGGCCCGCCGCGGTCGTGCTGGGGCTGGCCGGGCTCGACCGGGCCCATCATCATGGTCCCGGCCGGGTCCTCGGGCCGCACCGGGTCGCCAGGGGCGATCCGCTGGGTGCCCTGGACGTCGTTCTGGACGGGCTGGATCCGCGTCGTGCCCTGCGGGTCGTTCAGGTCCTGAGGGGAACGCGGGGCGATCCGCTCCGTGCCGGGCAGGTTGTCCGACAGGTCGTCGGTGGCCTCGTCATCGGAGGCCCGACCCGAACCGGAGGCGGGGCCGGCACCGGCGGAACGGGCGCCGCTCAGGTCGTCGGTGGCCTCCTCGTCGGAGTTCCACCCCGAACCGGTGTTGGCGGGCCGTCCTCCGCCCAGGTCGTCGGTGGCCTCGTCGTCGGCTGCCCAACCGCCGGAGCGGGCGTGGCTGGTCTGCGGCGCCGAGGGGTTGGACCAGGCGCTCACGGTGTTGGGCGGGGTCGCGGCACGTGTGTGGGAGGGCCCCCAGCCCTCGCTGGCCCGGCCCGCGAGGTAGCCCGCGGCACCGCCCATCCCGGCGCCCGCCGCTCCGGCCGCGGCCGCGCCGCCCGCCCCGGGGCCGCCGGCGCCGCCGTCCCGGGTCCCGGGTCCGTGGGCGGGCGCGGGCGCCTGCATCGTGTGGTTGCCGGTCAGGCCCGTGTCCGGGGCGGTTCCGGTGGTCTCGGTCCAGGGCAGGTCGAGGTTGAGCCGACCGGTCTCGGCGACCAGCTCCGCGGCGGTGGGCCGCGCCGACATGTCCCGGGAGACCGCGCGGTTGACGAGCGGGCGCAGCGCCTCGTGCATCCCGTCCATGTCGATCTCGCCGTTGAGGATCCGGAAGAAGATGACCTCGAACGAACCCGCGCCGTAGGGCGGGCGCCCGGTCGAGGCGAAGGCCACGGTGCCGCCCCAGGCGTGCACGTCGGTGGCCGGGCCCAGGTCCGTGCCCTCGATGACCTCCGGGGAGAGGTAGCTGGGCGTGCCGACGAACGTGCCGGTCTGGGTCAGCTTGGCGCCGTCCACGGCGTGCGCGATACCGAAGTCGATGACGATCGGCTCACCGTTGGAGATGATCACGTTGCCGGGCTTGAGGTCGCGGTGGATCACGTCCACCGCGTGGATGTCCTTGATCGCCCGGGCCATGCCGGTGACGAAACGGGTCAGAGCGCGGCCGCGCAGGGGCCCGTGGTCGGTGACGGTCGCGTCCAGGGTGGGCCCCGGAATGTACTCGGTGACCACCCAGGGCAGTTCGGCCTGGGTGTCCGCGTCGATGACCTCGGCCACGTTGGGGCTCTGTACACGACGCATCGTCTCGACCTCGCGGGCGAGCCGGGCGCGGGCGATGTGGTCTCCGGCGACCTCGGGCTTGAGGACCTTGACCGCGACGAACTGGTCCGTCCGGGTGTCCTCCGCCTGGTACACCACGCCCATCCCACCGGCACCGATGCGACGACGGATCACGTAGTGGCCGATGCGCTCCGGCAGCTCTTCACCCGTGGGGAAACCTGCCGACATTGACATCGAGAACTCATCCCCTCAAAAGACCGCATACCGCCACGTCCAGCTTATCGGCCGGGGGGATGGGTCAACGTTGGCTTGTGTGGCCCCTCCGAGGGGCGCGTGCGGTCTTCCCCGGCCCCCGCCGGAGGGTGCGGACGCGGCGCGCACCACCGGGAACTCCGGGCGGACCGTCCGCCTCGGACGACCATTGACGAGTATGACGGAAAAACCACGTGAGCGGTTCCCCGCCCTGTGTCCCGGTTGGCCGGATCCGGACGTCCTGCCCGGTTCGAGCGCTGCCGGGCGGCCGGGAACCGGCCGCCCGGAGCCGTCAGCGGCCGTTGAAGACGGCCTTGCCCGGACCCTGCTCGACGAAGCTGCGCATACCGGTCTTCTGGTCCTCGGTGGCGAAGAGGCCGGAGAAGTGGAGGCGCTCGATCTCCAGACCGGTGTCCAGGTCGCTCTCCAGGCCGCGGTCGATCGACTCCTTCGCCGCGGCCAGCGCCACGGCCGGGCCGTCGACGTACCGGGCGACCAGGGCGACGGCGGCCGAGTAGACCTCCTCGTCGGCCACGACCTCGTCCACGAGGCCGATCTCCCTGGCCTCCTCCGCGCGCACGTGACGACCGCTGAACACCAGGTCCTTGGCCCTGGCCGGGCCGACCAGGCGCGGCAGCCGCTGGGTGCCGCCCGCGCCCGGGATGACGCCCAGCTGGATCTCGGGCTGACCGAGTCTGGCCTTGGTACCCGCGACCCGGAAGTCGGCGCACAGCGCCAGCTCGCAGCCGCCGCCCAGCGCGTAGCCGCTGATCGCCGCGACCACGGGCTTGGGGATGCGGGCGACCGCCGTCAGGGCGCGCTGGAGGGCACGCGAGTACTCCAGCATCCGGGCGTGGGTGAGGTCGGCCATCTCCTTGATGTCGGCCCCGGCCACGAACGCCCGCTCACCGCCGTAGATCACCACCGCCCGCACGGAGTCGTCGGCGGACACGGCGGCGGCCGCCTCCCCGATCTCCTTGGTGACCTGGCCGTTCAGCGCGTTCAGCGCCTTGGGACGGTCAAGCCGGATGACGGCCACACCGGGGTTCTCCGGATCGGCCTCGACTCGCACGAACTCGCCCACGTTGGACACCTTCCTCACTTCGACGTCTGTGTCAGTTTCCCACCCAACCACCAGGGTCAGGAGAACAGCAGCACCAGGGTCCCCAGCCGGGCGGACAGGGCGTAGGCGCCCACGAGCAGCAGGACGGTCCCCGCCAGCAGCAGGGTGTCGGCCGCGCGCCAGCGGCTGTACCGCGCGTGCGTGCGCCTGCCCGTGCCGAAGGCGCGCGCGTCCATCGCCGTGGCCAGCAGGGTCCCGGTCCGGATGGAGCGCACCAGCAGCGCGAACAGCCGCCCGAAGAACAGCGTGACGATCCGCACCGGATTCCGTCCGGCCTCCAGCCCGCGGGCCCGACGGGCGAGCGTGATGGTCCGCCACTGGTCGGCGAGCAGCGGGATGAGCCGCAGCGCCGCGAGCACGCCCATGGCGGGCCGCTCGGGCACCCTGAGCTTCTGCACGAGCCCGTCGGACATCTCCGTGGGGTCGCTGCTGACCGCCGCGAGCAGCCCGGGCAGGGCGATGGCCAGCAGGCGCACCGCCGCGCCCACCGCGCCCTCCAGCCCGTGTTCGCCGTACAGGTAGTTGACCGCTCCGCTGCTGAGCCCCATCAGCAGGAAGGGGCCGCCCAGGACGAGCAGGGTGCGCCGGTCGACGCCGCTGAACGGCACTGTCAGCAGGACCGCGAGCAGGACCACGCCGCCGGTGACCGCGTCCACGGCGGGGATCAGCCCGACCCCGATCGCCAGCGCGGCCAGCAGTTTGGCGGCCGGGTTCAGGCCGGTGAGCCAGTAGCGGGCTCCCCCGCCTCCGGGCACGTCCAGGGTCAGCGTGTCCCCGCCCGTCGCCCGGGTGTGCTGTGGGGTGCTCACGAGTCCCCCTTCCGCGTCTGGGCCGGGACCGCGGCCGGGGGTTCCGCCGCGGGGCCGGGGACGGCACGGCCGTCGGCCACCCGCACGCGCACGTCCGTCAGACTGCGCAGGAGCAGTCCGTCGTGCGTGGCCATGGCCACGGCCCGGCCCTCGGCCCGCAGGGCGCCGAGCAGCTCCACCAGCTCCGTCCAGGTGCGGGTGTCCTGGCCGAAGGTCGGCTCGTCCAGGGCCAGCACGTCGGGTGCGTGCGCGGGACCCGAACTGAGCGCGGTGGCCACCGAGAGCCGCCGCTTCTCCCCGCCGGAGAGCGTGTACGGGTGCGCGTCGGCCAGGCCGCTGAGCCGCAGCCGTTCCATCAGCTCACCGACCCAGCGTTCCGTCCCGGCCTCGTCCAGCCCCGCGCGCAGCGGGGCGAAGCGCAGCTCGTCGCGGACGGTGCCGGTGACGAACTGGTCCTCGGCGTGCTGGAAGACCGTGCCCACGTGCCGGGCCAGTCGCCGTGCTGGCCAGCGCACGAGCGGACGCCGGTCGGCCTCGGCCAGCGGTCCGCGCGGCAGCACCCGGCCCCGGTGCGGTTTGGACAGGCCGGCCAGCATCGTGAGCAGCGTGGACTTGCCCGCGCCGTTGGGGCCGGTCAGGGCGGTCGCCGTTCCGGCCGCCAGGGAGAGGTCCACCCCGTCGAGCACCGTCCGCCGGGGTGCGGCCCGCACGCCCACCTGGAGGGGGGTGCGGGCGGTGACACCGACGGCCTCGACCAGGGCCGGGCCGCCGGGCGCGGGCGGCACCTCGGGCACCGGTTCGTTCCCGGGGATCCACACGCCCTGTCGGGCCAGGGAGCGGCCGTGCTCCGCGAACACCCTCCCCGGCGCCCCGTCGGCGATCACTCCGCCGCCCGGCTCGACCACCACGACCCGCTCCACCAGGTCCACGACGTCGGCGACCCGGTGTTCGACCAGCACGAGGGTGGCCTCGGTCTCGGTGAGCAGACGGGCCAGCAGCGCGCGTACCAGTCCGGCCCCGGCGGGGTCGAGGTTGGCGGTGGGCTCGTCCAACAGCAGCAGGCGCGGACGCATCGCCAGCGCCCCCGCGATGACCAGGCGCTGCTTCTCACCGCCGGACAGGGCCCCGGTGGAGTGCCGGAGCCCGTAGGGGAAACCGACCTCGGCCATGGACCGCTCCACCCGGGGCCAGATCAGCTCCGGGTCCACACCCAGGTTCTCCAGACCGAAGGCGACGTCGTCACCGGCTCGGGCCATCACCAACTGGGTCTCGGGGTCCTGGCTGACCAACCCGACACCTCCCCTGCCCCGGTCGGCCGGGCGGCCGTTCACGAGCAGCGAGCCCTCCTGGTCTCCGCTGATGGCGCCGTCCTGGCCGGTGAGCCCGGCCAGGGAGTGCAGCAGGGTGGACTTACCCGCCCCGGAGGCGCCCAGCAGCAGTACGCGTTCCCCGGGTTCGACGGTCAGGTCCACGCCCCGCAGCGCGTGGGCGGCACGGCCCGAGTGCTTCCAGCCCCACCCGGAGAGTTCCACGCGCGCGCCGCGGGCGTTGGGTCCGGCCACGGGTCAGCCCTTGGCCGACGGGAAGGGCGCCAGGGCACCGGAGCGGGCCAGCGCCGTGGTGAGCAGACGCGCCCCCACACCCGCGATGACCGCCGCGCTGATCACCACGATCACCCCGTAGGTCACCTGGTAGTGGAGCGGCCAGGTGACGTTGTAGGCGATGTTGTCGCGGATGGCCGGGGAGACGCCCGCGACCGCGGCCGCGAGCACGGCCACGCCCATGTTCCACCGCCGGTAGGCGAAGGCCAGGAAGACCAGTTCGGGCAGCAGCCCCTGGAGGGTGCCGTCGAGGATGACCATGATCCCCCACTGGGTGCCCAGCACCGCCGAGACCGAGGCGGCCGCGACCGAGGTGAGCAGGGCCGCGCCCGGCTTGCGGATGATCAGGCCGCCGAGCACGCCGGAGATCAGCCACATGCCGTAGACGACGGCCTGCCCGGGCGGGAAGGCGACGAACAGCGGCGTGGTGACCGACCAGACGATGTTCCACAGCCAGAAGACGACGCCGACGGCGACGCCGATCACGGCGGCCACGACGATGTCGACGGTGCGCCAGCTCCGGAACCTCTCGCGGATCTGACGGACGAAGCCCGTCCGCCCGGTGCCGGTTCCGGGGTCGGATTCGGTACTCATTCTGGTGATGTCCCTTCGTCGGGGGTGACGAGGGCCCATGTGGCCAAGAGCGCCACACCGGCGTACCCGGGTACGCGCACGGTGACGGGTTCCTATGACTTCCTTCGCTGGCATGACCCAGATCAGGTGTGTAAGGGTCTGCGGCTCGGTGCCGCACTCTCAGCGCTCACGCGCTCCCCTGTCGGATTGGCTCCATTATGGGGCAACAAGGAGGGCTGTGGGATGTTTCCGCCCCACAGCCCTCCCTGTGACCGTTTGGAGGTTCAGCCCAGTGACGGCCCCGTTCCCGTTCCCCGCAAGGGATCCGGTCCGGGTGTCGAACCCCGTTCCAGGCCTCGGATTCCGCCCTAGGCGTCGGAGTCGTCCTCCTTCTCCTTGGGCGGTTCGGCCTTCGGGTCACCGAAGGCGCCCGGCGAACCGGCGAAGCCCTCCGCGGGCAGCGAGGCGGTGGCGCCGCGCATGCTCTCCTGCCAGATCGGACCGGGCAGGGTGCCGCCGTAGACGATGCCGTAGTAGCGGCCGCCGATGCTCACGCCCTGGAGCGGGTGCTTCTCACCGCCGCGCACGTCGCCGACGGCCACCGTCGAGGCGAGGTTCGGGGTGTACCCGGCGAACCAGGCGTAGGCGGCGCTGTCCGTGGTGCCGGTCTTGCCCGCGACCGGACGGCCCAGGCCCAGACCGTTGGCGGTACCGCCGTTGAAGGTCTGCTGGAGCAGGTGGTTGACCCCGTCGGCGGTCCGCTTCTTGATCACCTGCTCGCACTCGGAGCTGGCCTTGGTCTCCTCACCCGTCTCTTCGTCGGTCACCGAGCGCACCGGGCGGGGCTCGCAGTACTCGCCGCGGGCCGCGAAGGTCGCGTAGGCGGCGGCCATGGTCAGCGGGGAGACCTCCTGGTCACCGAGGGTGAACGAGCTCCACACCCCGAGTTCGCCGCCGTCGGCGCGGTGCACACCGAGCTTCTTCGCCATCTCCGCGGTGTCGCACAGGCCCACCCGCTTCTGCAGCTGGGCGAAGTAGGTGTTCACCGACCCCTTGGTCCCGCTGATCATGTTGTGGCTGCCCCCGTCGCTCTCACCGGCGTTGCGCACGCTCCACGAGGACATCGTGCCGCCCTCGCAGTTGGTCATACCGCTGATCGACATGCTCTTGGGCGCGGAGAAGCTGGTGCCGTACCCCAGGCCCTCGTCCAGCGCGGCGGCCAGCGTGAAGGGCTTGAAGGTCGACCCGGCCTGGTATCCGGTGGAACCGCCGTCGGCCTGGTCGACCGCCAGGTTGATCGAGGTCGTGCCGACCTGTTCGTCGTCGAACCCGTGGCGGAGGTTCTGGGCCAGACCGCGCACCCGGCCGGAGCCGGGTTCGACGAAGGCCTGGGCGGCGAACTTGGTGGAGTCCTCGTGCGGGACCCGCTTGTCGATGGCGGCCTGCGCGGCGTCCTGCGTGGCGGCGTCGAGCGTGGTCCGCACGGTGAACCCGCCCCGGCTGATGAGCTGTTCGCGTTCGGCCTCGCTCCCGCCGAGCAGGTCCGACTCCTTCAGCCAGCGCATGGTGTACTCGCAGAAGAACGGGTAGTCGCTCTCCGAACAGCTGCCCGCCCGCGGGGTGGGGTCCAGACCCAGGTCGCTCTCCTTGTACCCGGCGGCCTCCTCGGCCCCCAGCACCTCGGTGGCGACCATGCGGTCGAGCACCAGGTTCCGGCGCTCCAGCGCCGCCTCCGGGTTGCTGAGGGGGTCGTAGAACGAGGGTCCGCGGACCAGGCCGGCCAGCAGGGCGGACTGCCCGGGGTCGAGTTCGGCGGCGGACACGGAGAAGTACCGTTGCGCGGCGACCTCGATGCCGTGCGCCCCGGCGCCGAAGTAGGAGAGGTTGAGGTAGCCCTCCAGGATCTCGTCCTTGGTGTGGCGTTCCTCGATCTCGATGGCGTAGCGCAGTTCGACGAGCTTGCGGTTCAGGGTCTGCGCACTGGCGCTCTCGATCTCCTCCTCGCTCTCCGCGGTCTCGATGAGGAGGTTCTTCACGTACTGCTGGGTGAGGGTCGACCCGCCCTGTGTGTCGCCCTGGGCCGTCCGCGTCGCCGCACGCAGGACACCCCGCAGGTCCAGGCCGCTGTGCTCGTAGAAACGGTCGTCCTCGATCGCCATCAGGGCACCGGTCATCCACGGACTGATCTCGTCGAGGCCGACGACCTCGCGTTCGCGTTCGGCGACCTCCGCGAAGGGCTCACCGCCGTCGGTGGTGAGCAGGACGCGCGAGGACAGGGGCGGGACCTCCAGATCGCTGGGCAGGGCCATGAACCCGGCGGCCGTGTCCCTGGCGACCAGCCCGATGCCGCCCGCCCACGGCAGGACCAGGGCCGCCGACAGGAGTCCGGCCACCACGCCGAGCCCTGACAGGCGCAGCAGCGCGTCGCCCCTCCCCTTGAGCGGGTCACCCTTCAGGAACTCCCGGGCCCCCCGGAACGGACCACTCCGGTTCGACTCCGTCACGTCGCCCCCCTACGGCCGTGTGCTGTCCGTCCGCGGTGCGGAACGAACACTGCGCCGCCCACACTCGCAGGGACGCCGTAAAGGGAACTCCGCCAAATCGGGCGTGTCGCCGAAAAGCTTCCCCAATCTACGGCAAAACACACAGATCACCCATGAGGCACGAGCAAGGGCGCATCACACGAAACCCACCACCCTCTTTCTTGACGTCAAGAAGAGTTGGCCAACAAAGTCGGCCCCGGAGCGCCAGCCCGACCAGATATGGGGCGAATGCTTCGCATGGGACCCAACGGACACAAGGGGATGTCCGGAATACGGCTCGACTCCCGCTGGATACATTCGGTCATCCCTACCCGCCCCGAAGGCATCGACAACATGCGAGGGGAATTTTCCGACTTTTCATGAGGGGGAATGCGAAAACAACCACAGAGACCCCTGAATCGCATGTGTACTTATGCCCGCTTTGAGAGGTTCGCCCGGGCGAAACGCGGCAAATACCAGGTCTTGGCACTGACAGCGAGTGTGATGAGTATCACATAAATTATCCGGCCCCGACACTCCGCCAAACCCCGCCAGAGGACCGACGATAGACAGGGGAGAGCACCGAAGCCGCAATCCGGACAGTTTTCGATCCAGCACTTCGTTAACTCCACCTCACCCCGGATTAAGTTCCGATTATTTCCGCACGCAAGCCACTGCGTGCTGCCCCATAACGCCCGAACCACGACAATTACGGTGTAGCCAGTGATCGGACGCCTGCCCATCCTCGATATCTCTCCAGACAACGACCTGGGACCGGTGAAAGCCGTTCCCGGAGAGCGCTTCACGGTGAGCGCCACCGTGATCCGGGAGGGGCACGACTCCCTCGCCGCGGGAGTGGTGGTCCACCCGCCCAAAGGTCGCCGGAGGGTCCTGGCGCCGATGCGCGAGAAGGCCCCCGGAACCGACCGCTACGAGGCCGAGATCAGCATCCCCCGGGAGGGGGACTGGTCGTTCTCGGTCGAAGCCTGGAGCGACCCCTTCACCACCTGGCTCCGCGTCGCCCGCGTGAAGCTGCCCCTGGACACCGACACCGACCTCGTCCTGGAGGAAGGCGCGCGCCTGCTGGAGCGGGCCGGCCGCCGGGTCCCCCGCGTACCCGCCCTGAACAGGGCAGCCAAGATCCTGCGCGACACCTCCCTGCCGCCCGTGGAGCGTTTCGCCGCCGCCGTCACAGACGACGTCCTCGCCCGGATGGAGCGCAACCCCCTGCGCGAGCTCCTCACCCGCTCCAGGCGCACCAGGGTCGTCGTCCACCGCGAACGGGCCCTCTTCGGCTCCTGGTACGAGTTCTTCCCCCGCTCCGAGGGCGCCCAGGTGGACACGGCGCCCGGCCAGGAGGTGTCAGGGACCTTCCCGACCGCGGCCAAACGCCTGCCCGCCATCGCCGACATGGGCTTCGACGTCGTCTACCTGCCGCCGATCCACCCCGTCGGCGAGTCCCACCGCAAGGGCCGCGACAACACGCTCCGGGCGGGCCCGGGCGACCCCGGCTCGGTGTGGGCGATCGGTTCGGCCGACGGCGGCCACGACGCCGTCCACCCGGACCTGGGCACCCTCACCGATTTCGACTCCTTCGTCGCGGAGGCCCACGAGAACGGCCTGGAGGTCGCGCTCGACCTGGCCCTGCAGTGCTCCCCCGACCACCCCTGGGTGGCCGAGCACCCCGAGTGGTTCACCAGGCGCGCCGACGGATCGATCTCCTACGCCGAGAACCCGCCCAAGAAGTACCAGGACATCTACCCGCTCTGCTTCGACCACGACTTCGAGGGGCTCTACCGGGAGTGCCTGCGGGTGGTCAGGCACTGGATCGACCACGGCGTCCGGATCTTCCGCGTCGACAACCCGCACACCAAGCCGGTCGCCTTCTGGCAGCGGCTGCTCGCCGACGTCGCCGAACGGGACCCGGACGTGCTCTTCCTCGCCGAGGCCTTCACCCGCCCCGCGATGATGCGCACCCTGGCCAAGGTCGGCTTCCACCAGTCGTACACCTACTTCACCTGGCGCAACGGTAAGGACGAGCTCACCGAATACCTCACCGAGCTCAGCCAGGAGACCGCGCACTACCTGCGCCCCAACTTCTTCGCCAACACACCGGACATCCTCAACGCCTACCTCCAGGAGGGCGGACGCCCCGCCTTCGAGGTGCGCGCGGTGCTCGCCGCACTGCTCTCCCCCACCTGGGGCGTCTACTCGGGTTTCGAGCTGTGCGAGAACACCCCCGCCGCCCCGGGCAGCGAGGAGTACCTGCACTCGGAGAAGTTCGAGTACCGGCCCCGAGACTGGGCCGCGGCCGACGCCTCCGGCGAGACCATCGCCCCGCTGATCACCAGTTTGAACAGGCTGCGCCGGGCCCACCCCGCCCTGCGCGAGCTGCGCAACCTGCGGTTCCACCACGTGGACCGGCCCGAGCTGATCTGTTTCTCCAAGTACCGCCCCGGATCCCCCGGCGAGCCCGACGACGCGGTGATCGCCGTCGTCAACCTCGACCCGCACCACGCCCGCGAGGCGACGGTGCATCTCGACCTGCCGTCGATCGGCCGCACGTGGGAGGAGGACCTCAGGGTGACCGACGAGCTGACCGGACGCGACTACACCTGGCGAGCGGACAACTACGTCCGTCTCGACCCGGCGACCGGACCCGCGCACGTGTTCACCGTCAACGGCAGATGAGGGGCCGGGGCGGAGTGCCCGGCCCGAGCGCCGTGCTCCCGCCCGAAACGCCTGTTGATCAGATGTCGAACATTCTTGGTGGGGAGCAGTAGATGAGCAACGACGAGCCCGGACCCGGTGCCCGCGAGCACGCCGAACACGGTCCGCTCGCCCCAGCCACCGGGGCCGCCACCGGCCCGCTCATGTCCTCCGGCGGTACCAGTGACCCCCACTGGTTCAAGCACGCCGTCTTCTACGAGGTACTCGCACGGGGTTTCTTCGACTCCAACGGCGACGGCACCGGCGACCTGGCCGGGCTCGTGCAGAAAATGGACTACCTCCAGTGGCTCGGCATCGACTGCGTCTGGCTGCTGCCGATGTACGAGTCCCCGCTGCGCGACGGCGGATACGACATCTCGGACTACTTCAAGATCCTCCCCGAGTTCGGCAACACCGCCGACTTCGTGGAGCTCCTGGACGAGGCGCACCGCCGCGGCATCCGCGTCATCACCGACCTGGTCATGAACCACACCAGCGACCAGCACCCGTGGTTCAGGGCCTCGCGTGAGGACCCGGACGGCCCCTACGGCGACTTCTACGTGTGGTCCGACACCGACGACCGCTACGACGAGGCCCGGATCATCTTCGTCGACACCGAGACCTCCAACTGGACCTACGACGAGGTCCGCGGCCAGTACTACTGGCACCGGTTCTTCTCCCACCAGCCCGACCTCAACTTCGAGAACCCGGCGGTCCAGGAGGCGATCCTGGAGGTGCTGCGCTACTGGCTGGACCTGGGCATCGACGGGTTCCGCCTGGACGCCGTGCCGTACCTGTACGAGCGCGAGGGCACCAACTGCGAGAACCTCAAGGAGACCCACGAGTTCCTCAAGCGGGTGCGCGCCGAGGTGGACCGCCTGTACCCGGACCGGGTGCTGCTGAGCGAGGCCAACCAGTGGCCGTCGGAGGTCGTCGACTACTTCGGCGACTTCGAGTCCGGCGGCGACGAGTGCCACATGAACTTCCACTTCCCGCTGATGCCGCGCATGTTCATGGCGGTGCGGCAGGAGCAGCGCTTCCCGATCTCGGAGATCCTCGCCCAGACCCCGGAGATCCCGCGCAACTGCCAGTGGGCGATCTTCCTGCGCAACCACGACGAGCTGACCCTGGAGATGGTCACCGACGAGGAGCGCGACTACATGTACTCCGAGTACGCCAAGGAACCCCGCATGCGTGCGAACGTGGGGATCCGGCGGCGGCTCGCCCCCCTCCTGGACAACGACCGGAACCAGATCGAGCTCTTCACCGCGCTCCTGCTCTCCCTCCCGGGCTCACCGGTCCTGTACTACGGCGACGAGATCGGGATGGGCGACAACATCTGGCTGGGCGACCGGGACGCCGTGCGCACACCCATGCAGTGGAGTTCGGACCGCAACGCCGGGTTCTCCCGCGGCGACCCCGCCCGGCTCTACCTCCCCCTGGTCCTGGACCCGGTCTACGGTTACCAGGCGCTCAACGTGGAGGCCCAGCGCGACAACCCGGGCTCCCTGCTGCACTGGACGCGCCGGATGATCCAGATCCGCAAGCGCCACCCCGTGTTCGGCACCGGGGAGTTCACCGAACTGAACGCCACCAACCCCAGCGTGCTGGCGTTCATCCGGGAACACGGCGACGACCGCATGCTGTGCGTGAACAACCTGTCCAGGTTCCCGCAGCCCGTGGAGCTGGACCTGCGCCGCTACGCCGGAGTGAGCCCGGTGGAGTGCGTGGGCGGGGTCCGCTTCCCGGAGATCGGTGAGCTGCCGTACCTGCTCACCCTCCCGGGCCACGGCTTCTACTGGTTCCAGCTCCCGCCGGAGCACACGGGTGAACCGCGCTCCGAAAGCCGCGAGGGCGTGCCCTCCTACGGGCTGCCCGAGGCGGGGGTCAGCGCCCGGGACGCCTTCGACACCGGCCGCCCCACCGCGACCACCACAACGTCGGACGCCCAGCGCAGGGGCGGCGGGAAGGGACACAGGGCTGTCTGAGATGTCGCAACTAGAGGAACTCCTGGCAGTCTGGCTACCCCGGCAGCGATGGTTCTCCGGCAAGGGGATCCCGATCCGGCAGATCCGGGTCGAGAGCAGGTACACCCTGGTCTCGGCCGGTCCCGGCGGGCCGGACCTGAACGTCCTCGTCGTGCAGGCGGGGCAGCGCGGCCTCAGCTCCCGGTACCAGGTGCTGCTCGGTTCACGGCCGCCCCGGTCCCTGCCGCCGAACCTGGCCCGCGCCGCGATCGGTGTGTGCCAGGTCGCGGGCGGCCGCCCCAGGGTGGTCTACGACGCCGCACACGACCCGCAGCTCACGGCCCTGCTCCTGGAGCGGTTCACCGTCGGGGAGGACCCGGGGCGGCGCGGCCGGGTACGGTTCCGCACGCTGCCGGGCACCACCGTCGACGCCCGCGGACCGGGGCGGCTGCTGACCGGGGAGCAGTCCAACACCTCACTGGTCTACGGCAGCGAGTACGTCCTCAAGACCTTCCGCAGGCTCTGGCCCGGCCGCAACCCGGACCTGGAGCTCAACGTGGCTCTGTCGGGTTCGCCGTACGTGGCGCGCCCCTGCGGGTGGATCGAGGCGGACCTGTCCGGCCACACCACGCCGACCACGCTCGCCCTGCTCCAGACCTTCGTCCCGAACGCCGCGGACGGCTGGGTACTGGCCACGGAGAACGTGCGCACCCTGGTGGAGGGCGAGGACGCCGACTTCAGCGAGGAGGCCGCCCGGCTCGGCCACACCACCGCGCAGGTGCACAGTTCGCTGGCGCAGGCGCTGCCCACCGACGTGCTGGCGCCCACCTCGGCGGCCGAACTGGCCGACGCCATGGTGGAGCGCCTGGCCATGGCGAGCGCGGAGGTCCCGGAACTCGCGGAGCACGCGCCCAGGGTGCTGGAGGCCTACGCCGACTTCGCCCGGGTGGACGAGCCGCTGCCCATCCAGCGCATCCACGGCGACTACCACCTGGGGCAGGTCATCCGCCCCGAGCGGGGGTGGGTGCTGCTGGACTTCGAGGGCGAGCCGACCGTCCCGGTGCGCGAACGCCAGCGACTGTCCAGCCCGCTGCGGGACGTGGCCGGGATGCTGCGTTCCTTCGACTACGCGGCCGGTTACCTGCTGGTCGGCGAGGAGGAGGACCCGCAGCTGTCGTGGGCGGCGCGGGCCTGGGCCCGGCGCAACCGGGAGGCGTTCTGCCGGGGCTACGCCGACGGCGGCGGGGCCGACCCCGACAAGCACCTGACGGTGCTGCGGGCCTTCGAGTTCGACAAGGCCGTGTACGAGGTCCTGTACGAGGCACGCAACCGGCCGAACTGGCTCCGGGTGCCGTTGGAGTCCATCGCCACCGCGGCCATGGCGGCCACGGGAAGCTCGGGGCCGCCGATGCCCGGCTGATTCCCGGGCGGCCGCCGTTCGCGCACGGCGGCCGCCCTCCCGCACCCCCGTTGGCCCCTCCCCTCTCACCACCCGTCCACCACGAGTCACCACGGAGTCGAATTGTCACCGCGTCCGACCAACAAGTCCGCCACCGCCGACGAGCAACCGACGGCAGCGGAGTCCGCGGCCGCGAAGAAGGCGTCCGCCAAGGCAGCGCCGGGGAAGGCTGCGCGGACGGCACCGGAGAAGAGCTCGAAGACCGCGGAGAAGGCCCCGGCCGCGAAGAAGACGACGGCCAGGAAGACGGAACCGAAGAAGACCGCCGCGAAGAAGACCACTGCGAAGAGGACCGCGTCCGGGAAGGCGGCGCCCAAGCGGACCCGCACACCCGCCGCCCTCGCCCCGGAACTGGTCGCCGAACTGGACCGGGTGGTGGACGGCTGGCACCACGACCCGCACTCCGTTCTCGGACTGCACGGCCGCGACCTGCGCGTGCTCCGACCGGGAGCCGTCGAGGTCGACGCTGTCCTGCCCGACAACACCCGCGTCACCCTCCCGCACCGCCACCGCGGGGTGTTCGCCGCCCGCCTCCCGAAGCAGACCGACGACTACCGGATCGCGGTCCGCTACGAGGAGGGCGGACCTGAGCTGGTCGAGGCCGACGCCTACCGGATCGCGCCCACACTGGGCGAACTGGACCTGCACCTGATCGGCGAGGGCCGCCACGAGGAACTGTGGCGGGCTCTGGGCGCGAACACGGCGACCGCGGACAGCCCCATGGGAGAGATCGCGGGTACGGGCTTCGCGGTCTGGGCTCCGGACGCCCGCGGGGTGCGGGTGGTCGGTGACTTCAACCACTGGAACGGAACCGCGCACCCGATGCGCAGCCTCGGTTCCAACGGCGTGTGGGAGCTGTTCGTGCCCGGGACGGGCGACGGCGACCTGTACAAGTTCCAGGTCCTGGGCGCCGACGGGCACTGGCGGGACAAGGCCGACCCGATGGCGCGGCGCACCCAGATGCCCCCGGCGACGGCGTCGGTGGTCACCACCTCCGAGCACGTGTGGTCGGACGAGCAGTGGATGGCCGAGCGCAAGGGCGTGCAGGCGCACCGCGCGCCGATGAGCGTGTACGAGGTGCACCTCGGTTCCTGGCGCCCCGGGCTGGACTACCGGGAACTGGCCGAACAGCTGGTGGAGTACGTCAGCGACCTGGGCTTCACCCACGTGGAGTTCCTGCCGGTGGCGGGCCACCCCTTCGACGGTTCCTGGGGTTACCAGGTCACCTCCTACTACGCGCCGACACCGCGTTTCGGTTCACCGGACGAGTTCCGGCACCTGGTGGAATCGCTGCACCGGGCCGGTATCGGGGTGTTCCTGGACTGGGTGCCCGCGCACTTCCCCAAGGACGAGTGGGCGCTGGCCCGGTTCGACGGCACCGCGCTGTACGAGCACCCGGACCCCCGTCGCGGCGAACACCCGGACTGGGGGACGCTCATCTTCAACTACGGGCGGACCGAGGTGCGCAACTTCCTCGTGGCCAACGCCCTGTACTGGCTGGAGGAGTTCCACATCGACGGCCTGCGCGTGGACGCCGTCGCCTCGATGATCTACCTCGACTACTCGCGGGACTCCGGGCAGTGGGAACCGAACATGTTCGGCGGCCGGGAGAACCTGGAGGCGATCGACTTCATCAAGGAGCTCAACACCACGGTCTACCGGCGCAACCCGGGCGCGGTGATGATCGCGGAGGAGTCCACGGCGTACACGGGTGTGACCCAGCCGGTCGACCTGGGCGGACTCGGCTTCGGGTTGAAGTGGAACATGGGCTGGATGCACGACTCCCTGGAGTACGTGAAGAAGGAGCCGATCCACCGCAAGTACCACCACAACGACATCACGTTCTCGATGATGTACGCCTACAGCGAGAACTACGTGCTGCCGCTGTCGCACGACGAGGTGGTGCACGGCAAGCAGGCCCTGTTCAACAAGCCGCCCGGTGACGAGTGGCAGCGCGCGGCCACGCTGCGGGCCCTGCTGTCGTTCATGTGGTCCCACCCGGGCAAGCAGCTGCTGTTCATGGGCGGCGAGATCGCTCAGGGGGACGAGTGGTCGCACGAGGCCGGGGTGCCGTGGTGGCTGCTCCAGTTCGAGCACCACGCCGGGACGCAGAAGCTGGTGAAGACGCTCAACGACACCTACCGCCCCCGCCCCGCGCTGTGGTCCCTGGACACCGACCCGGCCGGTTTCCGCTGGCTGGACGGGGGCGACCACGAGGGGAACACCCTCAGCTACCTGCGCCACGGCGAGGACGGCTCGGTGCTGGCGTGCGCGGTGAACTTCTCGCCGGTGCCCCGACCGGGCTGGCGGGTCGGCCTGTCCTCCGAGGGCCGGTGGACGTCGGTGCTCAACTCGGACGACCGCCGTTTCGGCGGCTCCGGGTACGAGGCGCCCTCCTCGGTGGTGGCCGAGCCCCGGGAGTGGCACGGCCAGCCGTACTCCGCGGAGATCACCCTGCCCCCGCTGGGCGCGGTCTGGTTCGAGCCGGAGCGGTAGCCCGGACGCGGCCGGTCCGCGGCTCCGCGAGGCGAAGGGCCCCGGAACGCTCGCCCGACGGTGAGCGTTCCGGGGCCCGTCTTCGCTCCGTGAGGAGCCGGAGCGGAGCGTGGGCTACGCCCCGGCCCCGTGCCAGGCGGTCAGGCGGCGGACCGCCTCGTCGAGGACCCCGTCCTTCTTGCAGAAGGCGAAGCGCAGCAGGTGCCGCCCCTCCTCCTGGTGGTCGTAGAACACCTTGGCGGGCACCGCCGCCACACCGGCCTCACGGGGCAGCGCCCGGGCGACGTCCTCGCCGTCCAGGTAGCCCAGCGGGCGGATGTCGGCCATCAGGAAGTACGTGCCCTCGCAGACGTTCACGTCGAAACCGGCTTCGGCCAGCCCCGTCGCGAGCCGGTCCCGCTTGTCCTGGAGCGAACGGCGCTGCTGCTGGATCCACTCCCACTCGGAGTCCAGTGCGTCGGCGACCGCCAGCTGGAGGGCGCCGTTGGCGGAGAAGGTGAGGAACTGGTTGACCGTGCGCACCGCCCGGACCAGCGGTTCGGGGCCGGTGACCCAGCCGGTCTTCCACGCGGTCACCGCGAACGTCTTGCCCGCGGAGGAAACGGACAGGGTCCGCTCCCGCATCCCCGGAAGCGTGGCCAGCGACACGTGCCGGCGGTCGTCGAAGGTGAGGAACTCGTACACCTCGTCGGTGACCGCGAGCAGGTCGTGTTCACGGCACACCCGGGCGATCTCCTCCAGCTCGGCAGCGGTGAACACCGTGCCGGTGGGGTTGTGCGGGGTGTTGACCATGATCAGCCTGGTACGCGGGGTCACCGCGGCGCGCAGTTCGGCGGGGTCGAAGGTGAGGCGCCCGCTCGCCGGGTCGCGGCGCAGGGCCACCGGACGGCGCACCCCGCCCGCGAGGGAGATCATCGCGGCGTAGGAGTCGTACATCGGCTCGAAGACGACCACCTCGTCCCCGCGCTCCACCAGGGCCAGCAGCGAGGCCGCGATCCCGGCGGTCGCGCCGACGGTCACGTACACCTCGGAGTCCGGGTCGAAGTCCAGCCCCTGGTGGCGGGACCGGTACCGGCTCACCGCCCGGCGCAGCTCGGGGCGGCCCGGACCGGGCGGGTACTGGTTCACCCCGGCCGTGATGTTGCGGGTCGCGCCCTCCAGCAGGGATCGCGGCCCGTCGGTGTCGGGGAAACCCTGCCCGAGGTTGACGGAATCGGTCTCGACGGCCAGGCGCGTCATCTCGGCGAAGATCGTCTCACCGTAGGCGCGCATTCGTTCGATCAGCGGTTCTTCCACCCGTCGAGCGTATCCATCCGGGCGCGCACGGACGGCAGCCCGCCCCCGGACACGGCGAAGGCCCCCGGTCTCGTGGCATCCGGCCGGTTACCGGGTGCCACGAGGCCGGGGGCCGGTCCCCCGTCTAGGGAAGGAGGAGGCTCAACACGACCCAGACCACGGGACCCGCGATGAGCAGCGAGTCCATGCGGTCCATCAGGCCGCCGTGGCCCGGCATGAACCGGCCCATGTCCTTGACCCCGAGGTCGCGCTTGAAGAGCGACTCGATGAGGTCCCCGACCGTGGCGGCCAGCACGACGGCCAGACCCAGGACCACGCCGACCCACCAGGGGCCGTCCAGGAGCAGGGTCACGCACAGCGCGCCCGCCACCGCACAACCCAGCACGGAGCCGCCGAAGCCCTCCCAGGTCTTGTTCGGGCTGATCACCGGGGCCATCTTGTGCCGCCCCAGCATGATCCCGGCGAAGTAGCCGCCGATATCGCTGGAGATCGTCACCACGATGAACACGAGGAGCCGGTACTGGCCGTCCTCCGGATGCGCGATGAGCAGCAACCAGGTGGCCAGCAGGAACGGCAGGTACACCAGGACGAACAGGTTGGCCGACGCGTCGGCGACGAACCCCTCCGCGCCCCCGCGCAACCGCCAGACCAGGCAGACGATCGCGGTGAGGGCGGTGATGCCCACCAGCCACTCCGGCCCGCCGAAATAGGCACCGGCCTGCATCGCGACCCCGCCCGCGGCCAACGGGGCCAGGGCCAGGGTCACGCCCTTGCCGCCGAAGGCCCGGTTGAGTTCGCGCAGCCCGATCAGCGCGGCCAGGGAGGTGATGACCGTGAACAGCTCCGGTCGGGGGAAGACCGAGAAGAAGACGAGCGCGCCCAGGACGCACCCGCTGGCGATGGCCACCGGGAGGTTACGGCCGGTCTTGACCGGATCGCCCCCCGGTTTGTGCAGCACGAAGCGCTGCCCGGCGGCCGTGTCCGTCACGGAGGACTCCGCCTCGGACGGGGAGGTGTCGTCGGGTCTGTGCTCCGGCGATTGGTCATCGCCTCCGGAGCCGTTGGAAGGTGTGGTCACCGGCTAAACCTCGAGAAGTTCAGATTCCTTGTGCTTCAGCAGCTCGTCGACCGAGGCCACGTACTTCTGCGAGAGCTCGTCCAGTTCGGCCTGGGCGCGGTGCGCCTCGTCCTCACCGATGTCGCCGGCCTTGACCGCCTTCTCGAAGCTGTCCTTGGCGCGGCGGCGCACGTTGCGGATCGAGACCTTGCTGTCCTCGGCCTTGGTGCGCGCGACCTTCACGTACTCCTTGCGGCGCTCCTCCGACAGGTCCGGGAACACCACCCGGATGACCTGGCCGTCGTCGGAGGGGTTGACCCCGAGGTCGCTGTTGCGGATCGCGTTGATGATCGAGGTGCGCGCACTGACGTCGAACGGGGAGATGACGACCATCCGCGGCTCGGGCACCGAGAAGGAGGCCAACTGGTTGATCGGGGTGCGGGCACCGTAGTAGTCGACGGTGATCTTGTTGAAGGTGGCGGGGGTGGGACGGCCGGTCCGGATCGTCGCGAAGTCCTCCTTCGCCACGGTCACGGCCTTCTCCATCTTCTCTTCGGCCTCAAGGAGGGTTTCATCGATCATTGGGGCGCTCCCGGATTCTCGGCTGGATGTTCGTGGCTTGGTGCGTGGCCCGACGCCGTCTAGACGGAGGCCGGACCGACGATGGTGCCGATCTTCTCACCGCGGACGGCTCGCAGGATGTTGCCCTGGCTCATGAGGTCGAAAACGACGATGGGCAGACCGTTGTCCATGCACAGGCTGACGGCCGTGGCGTCCATGACCTTCAGGCCGCGGGTGAGGACCTCGTTGTAGTTGAGCTTGTCGAACCTGACCGCGTCCGGGTTGCGCTGCGGGTCGGCGTCGTAGACCCCGTCCACCTGGGTGCCCTTGAGGACCGCCTGGGCACCGATCTCCAGCGCCCGCTGGGCGGCGGTGGTGTCGGTGGAGAAGAACGGCGCGCCCAGACCGGCACCGAAGATGACCACTCGGCCCTTCTCCAGGTGGCGAATGGCGCGACGCGGGATGTAGGCCTCGGCGACCTGGCTCATGTGGATCGCGGTCTGCACGCGCGTGTCCACGCCCAGGCGCTCCAGGAAGTCCTGGAGGGCGAGGCAGTTGATGACGGTGCCGAGCATCCCCATGTAGTCGGCGCGGCCGCGCTCGATCCCGCCCTCGGTGAGCTGCGCGCCGCGGAACATGTTGCCGCCGCCGACGACAACGGCGACCTGGATCCCCTCGGAGACCGCCTCGGCGATGGACTCAGCAACGTACTGGACGACCTCGGGCTCTATCCCGAGACCGCCACCGCCCGCGAACGCCTCCCCCGAGAGCTTGAGCATGACACGCTTCCAACCGGAATTGTGCATGGCGGGTGCGGTGGTCATCGCTTCGTTCTCCGACACGGCCTGCGGCCTCCCTTATTGTCCCCGAGTGGCACAGGGTCCCCCGAGTGTTCCTGCTGCGGGCGGGGCGCACGACAACGACCCGAATCCGCCCATATCCACCGAAGGTGCCGGGGAGAGAAGTCTCCCCGGCACCTCCATCATCCCAAAGCCCTAGGCCTGGCCGACCTTGAAGCGGACGAAGCGCTTGACGGTGACGCCGGCCTCGTCGACGACCTTCTGGACCGTCTTCTTGTTCTCCTTGACGAACGGCTGGCCGAGCAGCGTCACGTCCTTGAAGTAACCGTTGAGGCGGCCCTCCACGATCTTCGGGATCGCCTGCTCGGGCTTGCCCTCCTCGCGGGTGGTCTCCTCGGCGATGCGGCGCTCGTTGGCCACCACGTCGGCGGGAACCTCGTCCTTGCTGACGTACTGGGGGGCCAGCGCGGCGATCTGCTGGGCGAGGTCCTTGCCGACCTCCTCGTCCTTCTTGTCCAGCTCGACCAGGACACCCATGGTGGGGGGCAGGTCCGGGTCGGACTTGTGCAGGTAGCTCGCGACGTAGGCGCCGTCGAACTTGGCGATGCGGCGGAACTCGAGCTTCTCGCCGATGATCGCGCTCTTGCCCTCGATGTAGGCCTGGAGGCTCTTGCCCGGCTCGATCTCGGCGGCGGCGACGGTGGCGAGGTCATCGCTGTCCTGCTCGGCGACGAAGTCGGCGACCTGGTTGGCCAGCTCGATGAACTGCTCGTTCTTGGCGACGAAGTCGGTCTCGCAGTTGAGCTCGACCAGGGTGGCCTTGCCCTCGCCCTGCTCGCGCAGGACCACGGTGCCCTGGGCGGCGGTGCGGTCCGCGCGCTTGTCGACGGACTTGGCGCCCTTGATGCGCAGGGCCTCGACGGCCTTGTCGTAGTCGCCGTCGGCCTCGGTCAGGGCCTTCTTGCAGTCCATCATGCCGGCGCCGGTCGCGTCGCGCAGCTTCTTGACGTCCGCGGCGGTGAAGTTCGCCATGACTCTTCTCGGTTCCCTTGGAGTGAAGTCTGATCTGGAAGTGGAGCGACCCGGGTGAACACCGCGCGGGCCGCCCCGCCCACGGGGGCGAGGCGGCGCTCAGGCGACGGTGCGCCCGGAGGGGGCCGCTGACTACTCGGCGGCCTTGTCCTCGGCGGGGGCCGAGTCCTCGGCGGGAGCCTGCTCGGGAGCGTCCACCGGGGACTCCTCGGCGACGGCCTCGGCCGGAGCCTCGGCAGCGACCTCGTCGGCCGGAGCCTTGGTGGGGGTCTCGTCCGGAGCCTGCTCGGCGGCGGCCTCGGCGGCAGCCGTCTCGCTCTTGCCTTCGAGGAGCTCGCGCTCCCACTCGGCCAGGGGCTCCTCGGCGGCCTTCTCCTCGGTCGCGCCGGAGGCACCGGAGCGGACCAGCAGACCGTCGGCGACGGCGTCGGCGACGACGCGGGTGAGCAGGCTGACGCTGCGGATGGCGTCGTCGTTACCCGGGATCGGGTAGTCGACCTCGTCCGGGTCGCAGTTGGTGTCGAGGATCGCGACGACCGGGATGTTCAGCTTGCGAGCCTCGCTGATCGCGATGTGCTCCTTCTTGGTGTCCACGATCCACACGGCGCTGGGCACGCGGGCCATGTCGCGGATACCGCCGAGGGTGCGGTCGAGCTTGTCCTTCTCACGGCGAAGGTTCAGCAGTTCCTTCTTGGTGAGCGTGGAGCCGGCGACGTCGTCGAAGTCGATCTCCTCCAGCTCCTTGAGGCGCTGGAGCCGCTTGTGCACGGTGGAGAAGTTGGTGAGCATGCCGCCCAGCCAGCGCTGGTTGACGAAAGGCATGCCGACACGGCGGGCCTGCTCGTCAATGGCCTCCTGCGCCTGCTTCTTCGTGCCGACGAACAGGATGGTGCCACCGTGGGCGACCGTCTGCTTGACGAACTCGTAGGCGCGGTCGATGTACGCCAGCGACTTCTGGAGGTCGATGATGTAGATGCCGTTGCGCTCGGTGAAGATGAAGCGCTTCATCTTGGGGTTCCAGCGACGAGTCTGGTGCCCGAAGTGGACGCCGCTCTCCAGGAGCTGGCGAATCGTCACGACTGTGGCCATGACCTGGTCCTCCTTGCGGTGGCGAAAGCTTTCTCCGCCGTCGGTTGATCCTGACGCCCCGGCCGTACCGCCACCCCGCCGAAGCGGTGTGGACCGTAGGTGCGGCCCCTCCCGGAGGAGGCGGGTGGGCGTGCGTATTGTGGTTTGGCCCAACGGGCCACGGATGATTCTATCCTCCCTCGGACACACCGTGGAACGGCCTCGTGTCCAGGGAGATCACCGGATGCGCGGGGGCGCGCCGAGGGGGTGTCGGAGGGCGGCGTACCGGGGCCCCGGCGGGGGTTTTCCACAGGCTCGGGACGGGTCTGGCGAAGGGCGTCCGTCCAGCACACCCTGAATACATGAGACACCGCCGCATCTGGCACCTCCTGCTCTCGCTCTCGCTCCTGCTCTTCCCCCTTTTCCCGTACCGAACCGCGCTGGCCGCGACCTCGCCCGAGGCCCCGTGGCGCTGGCCGGTGGATCCGCCGGTGCAGGTCCTGCGCCGCTTCGATCCCCCGGAGCAGCGCTGGCTGCCCGGGCACCTGGGGGTGGATCTGGCCGCCGAACCCGGGCAGCCGGTGCACGCGGCGGGCCCCGGCCGGGTCCACTTCGCGGGCCGGGTGGCCGGGGTCGGCGTGGTGAGCGTCTCGCACGGCGGGCTGCGCACCACCTACCTCCCGGTGGACGCCGCCGTCGCCCGCGGCGACCCGGTCACCGACCAACCCCTCGGCACCCTGGCCGCCGAACCCGCGCACTGCCCCGCACGCCCCTGCCTGCACTGGGGCCTCCTGCACGGCGACGGTTACCTCGACCCGCTGTCCCTCCTGGGCCGGGGCGAGATCCGCCTGCTGCCGTGGGGAACCGTCTCGAAGGCCGTCAGCGTCGCCGCAGCAGCCCGTACACGCCGAACGCCCCTGCGGCGGCCGTCGGCACGGCCAGGAACAGCCCCGCCGCGGTCCGTCCCCGGCGTACGTGAGCGCACTGTTCCCTCGTCCAGGAGTTGAACTGTTCGTTGTCGAAGCGCGGATCGTCCGGTGGGAACAACCACGAAACCACGGGGCGGCAGGGGCTGGGTTCGTGTGAGCCCAGGTGGTGGCTGGACGGTGTCACGAGCAACAGGAGCACACCGACCAGCCCGAGAGCGGCGATCACCGAGCTCGCCGACACCACGGGCCGCAACCGTGCACCCCCGCGGGGGCGTCTCTGCGCACCTGCGGGTGTTCGCTCTCCTGGCGCTCGCATACGTGGCCTCAGCATTCGTGGGGTGTCGGAACCGCCGGTCGCGTCACGGATTCCTCGTCGACCACCCGGTGAGACGGCCGGTCGGCCGTTCGGGTTCGGGCCCGGGCACCACCGTCGCCCCGAACGCCTGCGGTCCTGGCGCCCGGACCGGCAGATCGATCAGGCTCTGGGGTGGGCCTGCTGGTAGGCGGAGCGCAGGCGGTCCACGGAGACGTGTGTGTAGATCTGGGTACTGCGCGGGCTGGAGTGGCCCAGGAACTCCTGGACGCTGCGCAGGTCCGCCCCGCCGTTCAGCAGGTGGGTGGCGGCGCTGTGCCGCAGACCGTGCGGGGCGCTGTCCATCCCGGCCGCGCGCAGGTGGGCGTGCACGTCCTCACGGGCCTGGCGGACACCGAGGCGACCGCCGCGCGCCCCCAGGAAGAGCGCGCCCCCGCTGTTGGTCCCGGTGGCGGGGACGGTGAGTTCGGGGCGGCCCCGGATGATCCAGGCGTCCAGGGCGTCCAGGGCCGGGGCACCCACCGGGACGGTGCGTTCCCTGTCCCCCTTGCCCAGCACCCGAACGGTGTCCCGGGAGCGGTCGACGTCGGCCAGATCCAGGGCGCACAGTTCGGCGACCCGGATACCGGTGGCGTAGAGCAGCTCCACGACCGCGTGTCGGCGCAGCTCCACCGGGGACTCGGGGGCGGCCGCCGACAGGGCGGTCCCGACCTGTTCCTCCTGCAGAACCGCGGGCAGGGAGCGCTGCTGGGCGGGTGTGGCCAGGCGGGGACCGGGATCGACGGCCAGAACCCCTTCGCGGTGCAGGTAGCGGGTGAGGGCCCGCACCGCCGCGACCCGGCGGGCGACGGTGGAGCGGCTGGCCCCCCGGGCGCGGGCGTGGGAGAGCCAGGCCCGGACCAGCGGCACGTCCAGGTCGGCCGGGGTGTGTCCGTGCTCGTCGAGGTGGGCGAGAAGGGACCGAAGGTCGGCCAGGTACCCGCGCACGGTGTGCGGTGACCTGCCCAGCTCGCCGGACAGGTAGGCGGCGAAGCGCTCCAGGACTCCGGAGGGGGGTTCGGGGGCCGTCACGCCCTCTCCCTGGGCAGGCAGGCGACGGCGTCGATCTCCACCAGGAAGCGGGGGTCGACCAGTCCGCTCACCTCGACCAGACTCGCCGCCGGGAGGTGCCCGTCGGGCAGGGAGTCCAGGAGCGCGGCGCGGAACTCGTCCAGGTCGGCGATGTGCCGGAGGTAGTAGGTCAGTTTCACCACGTGGCCGAGGCCGGCACCGTGTCGGGCCAGGATGGCCTCCATGTTCCGGAAGATCTGCCGGGTCTGCCCGCCCGCGTCCCCCACGACGCCACCGTCGGGGGCCGTCGGGGTCTGTCCGGAGACGAACAGGAGCGGGCCGTCGGCCAGCAGGGCGTCACTGTACGGTTTGGCCATAGCGGAACCGTACCCGCGAGGCGGCCCCGGTATCCTCCCGAAGCCCCGCCCGCACGACCCGTTCCGGCGCGTCCCGCCGGTCCCGGCCGGTTCACCGGGGACCCCTCCGGCCGCCGCGCCCGGGCAGACGCCACCCGGCCGGGCAGCGTTCCGCCAGGCCCGCGGCGGCCAGCATTCCCAGGGAGCGGATCGTGCCCTCCAGGTCCCCGCCGCTGTTCAGGGCGACCGTGGCAGTCCCCGCCCCCTGCGGTGTGAGCGCCGCCAGGACCCGGGTGGTCTCCGGGGCCAGGTCGGCGTCGATCCGCGGCGGCCCCTCCTCCACCAGGGCCCCGTCCAGGGGAGCGACCTGTTCCACCACGTCGTCGACACCGGTGACGCAGGTGGCCCTGCCCTCGCGGAGGAGCCGGTGGCAGCCCACCGAGGTCGCGGAGGTCACGGGGCCCGGGACCGCCATCAGGGCCCGGTGCAGGTCGTTGGCGTGCGAGGCCGTGTTGAGCGCGCCGCTGCGCCGACCGGCCTCCACCACCACGGTGCCCGGGGTGAGTGCCGCGATGACCCGGTTGCGGACCAGGAAGTCCGGGGCACGCGGGGTACGGCCCACCGGGCGTTCGCTGACCAGCGCCCCGGTCCGGGCCACGTCCGCGAACAGCCCCGCGTGCCCGCGCGGGTAGTCCATGTCCAGGCCGCAGGCCAGGACCACCACGGTGCGTCCCGCCGCGTGCGCGGCCCGGTGCGCGGTTCCGTCGATCCCGTAGGCCCCGCCGGAGACCACCGTGTAGGAGCGTTCGGCCAGCCCGTAGGAGAGCTCCGCCGCCACGTGCGCACCGTAGGAGGTGGCGGTACGCGAGCCCACCACAGAGACCGATCTCAGGCACAGGTTGCGCAGGTCGCCCAGGCCCCGGACCCAGAGTCCGTAACAGAGCCGACGGCCCCGGGGCTCGTCGAGCCGTCCCGGCCACTCCGGGTCCCCGGGAGCCACGAATCGCACCCCGGCCTCCGCGGAGGCGTCGAGCAGCCGGTCCGGATCCACCTTCACGGACCGCTGTGCCCAACCCCGCCACCTCCTGGCGGCGTTCCCCCACGCTTCCACCGGCGGCGAACCCGCCAGCCCCGGTGGCGGCGCGCCCGAGACCAGGGCCGACCACACCGGGGCCGCACCGTGTTCGGCCACCACGGCCCCCAACCAGGGGTCGCTCGGCGGCGCCACCGCCGTCAGGCAGACCCGGGCCCGCACCTCGTCCTCGTCCCCCACACGTCCCCCTCACCGTTCCCGAACCCGCAGCGACGGGCGGCCCTCCCCGCCCCACCGGCTGTCGCACACCCTCACCAGGCACGCCCGGACCACAGGGCGTAGGCGTAGGCGGTCTCCTCCTCACCCGGGCGGTCCCGTCCGGCGAGGTCCGCCAGGGTCCAGGCCACCCGCAGCGCCCGGTCCACACCCCGGGCACTGATCTGTCCCCGGTCCATGGCTTGGCCCAGGACCCGCAGGGCCCTCGGCTCCACCGGGAAGTCCCGGCGCAGCCGCGCACCGGGGATGGCCGCGTTGGTGTTCCACGGGGTGTGTTCGAGCCGTTCCCGGGCGCGGCAGCGGGCCTGCGCCACCCGGGCGGCCACCGTCTCGGAGGACTCGGCGAAGGCCCGGTCGGCGAGCAGCTCGGCCCGGGCCACCGGTTGGAGCTCCACCTTGAGGTCGATCCGGTCCAGCAGCGGACCGGACAGCCGGGAGAGGTACCGGCGGCGTTCACCGGCCGGGCAGGTGCAGAGGTTCCCCGGTTTGGCGCAGGGACACGGGTTGGCCGCCATCTTATGGAGGGGCTTCAAGGTTGTTCAGTGTTCAAGATCTGAGCCGAGTGACTGCAGCCACTCGCCGGAACCAGGACTCCACAACACAACTCATGCTGTGCCGCGCCTAGTGGCAACCTGAGCTGGGAAGCTGCAGGCTGGTCCCATGGATGAAATGACAGCATCCGACGAGGGCCTACGTTGGTACTGGGCGGCCTTCCAAGGAGAGGGGCTGCCCGACCCTGGCGCACAGCCAATCAGCCAAGGAAGCCTGGCTTTGGGGGAGGGCATGCCTGACGCGATGGCCCTGGTCAAGGGCCTCGAGCGTGTGCTTGCCGAGCTAGGCTCTGACCCCAACGAGGGTGATGCAGTGATGGCAAGCACAGGCCGGCTCTTCTGGATCTTCGCAGCCGGGACCAGCAAGCACGCCATCTCGGAGTCCTTGGCCAAGAGGAATGCCTAGTCAAGGCGGTGTTCTGCGTGATCGAAGCTCGCGCTCAGGCCTCTGAACAGCCCTGATCCTTGACTCGACGGTCACAGAGGGTAAGTTGACATCAGGCGCCAGATGAGCGAATGTGGGCCCACAGCTAGTGGTTCGCGAAGGATCGTGTGGCCACAGTCTGATGCCGCTGCTTCGAGGAGCAGTAGGAAGTGAGCTCGGGAAGGTCCCGCCGGAGACGGGGTCCCGGGCTCGCGCTATGTCTAAGCATCGATCTCGTGTAGCTCAAGACAAGACCCAAGGGCATCCAGAAACTCTGCATTGCCGCAGCGCTTCGCTGTGACAGCGCCAGCGACCGCATCAGCCACCCAGAGAAGCTCTTCAGCGGGCCCTGGAAGATGTTCGATTCGAAACCCTGTTCGCAAGAGCTGGCGCGAGCGCATGTTTTGAAGCATCTGCACATCATATTGGTTCTGCTTATGCTCACGCGCCTCCAGAACTGCCTTAGCAACGTCGGCAGATTCCAGCTCACAGAATAGTTTCTCCAAGCATTTTCGTCTGCGCCTCTCTGACCGCTCTCCTGGACGACCATTCCTCACGATCACCATGTGGATAACTTCTAGGTCAGATATGCTTGATACGATCTTCCGCCTTCGCGAATCTGACTCCTGATGCCAATGGAGCTTTTTATCCCCCCTCAATTTCAGACCTTGCATTATAGAACGAGCATCATCGCAAGTATGAGCCTCGAAAACTGCGGCTGCCATTAGGTATGAGTTTGGGTCTTTTCGGCGGTCAGATTCCGACTCGTCCACAAATGAAATCCAACTCATGGAGCCACATCTCCCCGAGGTAGCCCCGAGGCTTCATCTGACGGCCAGTCGATCTTCGCGAAGCCTGTACCCGAGTCATCCCAAACCTTCTTGAGTCTCCGAGCGAATTCATTAGGCGACAGATTATTTTCCTCGCTTTGCTCCACCCAGACACTAAAGGAGAGAGACTCCCCTGGCTCGTTAAGAAAAGGAGGTGGAGAGGATAGTCGAATCCAGACCGGAAATCCCCCTCTTGCGAGGTCGCTCACAAACCAAGCAAGCCACTCTGTCACTGCAAAGCCATCACGGTGAGGGCCTGCGTCGAAGACCGTGGCCCTCGCTTCTGCTGGCAGAATCTTCCAGGAGATCCACCAGCCTAGATCCGCCCCAGCATCGTCATCCCAGAGTGATCCGTCGACGATCCTAATCCCTGGAAGCGCTCCTACTACCTGAGCAGCATGCAACACAGAGGGAGAAAAGGAGCTCCAGTCTTCCTGGCTATCTGCCAGAGTAAGGCGCCATGGCTGCAGGTTTTCATGAGGGATTTCCGAAGTAAAGAGAATCCTTCTTGCACGATCTACAGCGGCTTGAACAAGGTCATATTCACCATCTTCTAGGCGCTTGATCTCCATCTCATGCTCCGCAGAGACCACGACCCTTGCCTGCAGAAGAACATCCCTCGTTCGGAGCGCGGAAGCCAAGGACTTCATCGAGGTCCTGGTGGCGTCCTTCTCGAGCAAGACGCCCAAAGCGGCCCGAAAAAGGCGCTGATCTTTCGCTCGGAACGTCGAGATTGCCGAGGACACTGCTTTCGCAGATATTCCAAGATCAGCTGCAACAGATCCGCCGTTGGCGCCAGGCCTCAGAGTCGCTTCGTAGATTGCACGCTTTCTGATCATGGATATTTCGGACTGGACCCCCCGGGCTTGGTCCGCCAACTCGTCCGCGGCACGCACACGTTCCAGAGGGTTGGGGATGGATTCAAGGTTCGCGAGCGCGCGCTCAACCTTTAGTCCATGCTCGTAGTCATCGAGAACCGAATCAGACATGCCAACCCCCATCCAACCTAGAAGTTCCCCCCAGCCCCCTCGCAGGTTACCCCCGGGGTGGACTGGTACGCAACTGGCTTCACTCTGACCTCAGCAGCCGAGTCCTTCGGCGCAGGTAGCGAGGCTCCTCATCACACGGGAAGGCGACGGGGGCTCAGATCAGGTCGTCAAGCCGCCCCTTCATGACGACGTAGGGCGGCATGAGAGGGTCGCGGAACCGGTAGCGGAAGCGCCGTGTGGTGCCGATTCGCTGAAGGATGCGACCACGGGTGCCGTCTTCAGATGAGAAGTCCTTCAGGTGCGCCGCGAACGCCGGGATGTCGTAGTCCGTATCCGTGATCTTGCGGAGGTGCTCGCGCACGTCGGGGGCACCGAAGGAGCCCATGTCGTCCTTGTCTGCCATCGCACAGGCAAGCAAGACCTCCCTGTAGAGGGTCTTGCGGTTGCTGAAGGTCGCGTTGTGGTAGCGCTCACGGACAGACTGGGACGCCTGGCTCAGGGCATCCTCGAGAGCGTCATTGAAGTCAGCCTTGTGGACGGCTGCGCGCCCCGCACTGATGGCGCGAACCGCGCCGTGCTGACCCAAGAGATGGGCGAAGTGCGGGAACCCCTGAGACAAGGTTGCGACCTCGTCAACGAACGCCTCGTCTACCTCCAAGCCGACGGCGGACATCCCGCTATGGATGATGTCACGCAGCTCGTCCTCGGTCATACGCGGCATCTGCACCTGCGTCAACGGCCGCTGGATCGACTCATGCTTGGCGATCAGCTCTTCGACTGTGTCCGCCACCCCAACGAGGACGATCGTCGCCGGAACGCCTCCGTCAGCGAGAAGCTTGATCGTGTCGGCCATGAGAGTACGGGTCCGCTCACTGGTGGGCCGGTCGAACTCATCGATGATCACGACCAGAGGAAGATCCCGGCTGATCAGCTGGGCTGCACGAACGACATTGCGCGGCCCAATCTCACCAGCAAGGAGCTTCGCTGCGGAGACCACACTCTCCTGAACCTCCGTGGAGAAGCCGAACCCGGGGGCCTTGGCTGTGAAAGTGATGTCCTCGAAAAGCCCCTGCCAGATGGTGTCGAAGTCATCCTCGGAGTTGCACGTGTAGTAGGACGTCAGGACCGTGTCCCCCAGCATGTCCTGGGTGACCCTTGCCAGGGAGGTCTTTCCAACACCCCGTTCTCCGTAGATAAGAGCGTGCTCCCCCCGCCGCAAGACCACCTCCATCAGCCGCTCAAGCTGCGCGGTCCTTCCAGCGAAGAGGTCCCGGTCGGTGATCGGAACGGCTGGACTGAAGACCTGCCCGACCTTCATCCGCAGCTTCATCTTCTCATGTCGATCCATCTTCTTGCCCAATCTAGTCGTCGAATTAGACCTTACCCGCCTCATCATACACCATCATCGCAAGTTACTGCTAGAAGTAAGATCTTGATGCTAGGAGAAGGAGCTTAACTGTCTGAATCTTGGCCGGTCGTGTGTTCCCGACGTCGCATCCGATCACGGAGAGGAACCACCGACGCTCCGGAGGCCTGGGCTCGGAGCACCTCGTTCTCCAGGGCGATCCTCTGGATGACCGCTTGGGCCGCGTCAAGCTCCGCGGTCAGGCGGTCGTGGTCGCGCTTGAGCTGGGCGTGTTGCTTCTGGAGCTGCTGGAAGCGAGTCGGGCCGTCGCTGACCGGCTTGTCGAAGAGCGCCTTCTCCCGCAGTTCCTGGACGATCTCCGGGAAGTGCCTCCGGAAGGTCGCGTTGTCCAGACCGAGTTTGCGGGCGAGCGCGATGACGGTCGGCCGTCGTCCGTTGTCGCCGGCATCGGCGATCACCTCTGCCATCATCTGGCGCACGTGGTCTTCAGCGGGAAGGTTGATGCAGCGGCTCAACGTGAGGGCTCCTGGTCGATGTGGCGGTCGAGGAAGTCGCGGATCTGGTCCTGGCGCTGGCGGAGCCGCTGTTCCAGGACGGGGGGAAGTCGGGGGCGGTGGGCCAGGTGCTGGTCGATCTTGTCCGCCTCGGCCTTCCACGTGGCGATGTTCTCGGCGGTCAGGGCGACGTTTCGACAGTTCAGCGGCTTGCAATCGGTGAGTGCGGGCAGTGCTTGGCCTGTTGCGCTGTTCCGAGGGCGGCAGAGCGCCTTGTCGTGCCGGTAGACGCAAGTCACGTAGGTGCCGGGATAGACCGCAGGGTCGTTGCGTTTCATGAGGCGCAGCAGGCGGCGCTGGTCGGTCAGGATGCTTCCCTCGAAGCCGTCGGCGTTCAGGTTGAACTCCTCCAGACGGCGGGCCGCTTCTTCAGCGCCTGGGCCTTGGAATTGGTGCCGGTGGGTGTCGGCGAGGTCGATGAGGTGCTCGCCGCGGGCGAGTGCCTGCTCGCTTTCGACCTCGGCTCGGAAGCCGGAGTCGCTGGTTCCGGCGTATCCCTCGAACATCTGGACCGAGAGGTGGCGGTAGGCGATCGCTCCGGCGATGGCCCCGCCGGGGCGGCGGGCGATGAACCAGGCCAGTGTGCGGCGGAACTGGCGAGTCATCAGGTGGAAGGGGCGGCCGTCAACGTTGGGAACCGCGTCAGGACGTCCGCGTTCGGCGCAGTAGGTGTTGACCCACTCGACGAACCGGTTGAGCCACCTGCTGGTGCCACCGCTGTTCATGGCCCGTCCGGCGTGTTCGTCGGCCCACCCAACTCCGTAGGGCAGGACCTGGAAGAGGATGTCGGCGCCCTCGGGCTGGAGCTGTTCCAGGACCCGGATCGCGCGTGCTGCTGGTTCTCCGGCGGCCCAGGTGGCCGGCACTCCGGTGTGGTCGCGTTCGCCTTTGAACGCGCGGCTGTGGAGCTTCCACCGGTAGGCGTTGCCCTCAGCGTCGCGCTGGATGTTCAGGCAGCCGCGGTGCAGGTGCTTAATCTCGCCGTCGCGCATGCCGGAGTAGAACGCGATCAGGATGTAGCAGGCGGTCTGCAGCAGCCGGGAGAGTGTGGGGAGGCTGTGGTCGCCGTACTCGTTGGAGATCTTGGGCAGCCATGGCTCGCCGTCGAGCAGAGCGGTGGTGGGGGTGTAGAAGTAGGTCTCCTGGTCGATGCCCACGGTCTGGGCGGTGGTCTGGATTCGCTCGATGTAGGCGGGCGTGCGGTCCAGCGAGGACCGGCTGCAGATCAGGGCCTTGCTGAGGAACGAGTAGTTGACCGCCCCCTTGCGCCCGGGCAGGGGCCGGTTCTCCTCCAGGTGGCGGGCGAGGAGCTTCTCCAGGGCGGGAAGCAGGTCCGGTCGCCTCTGTCCGTGTGCCTTGGGCACTGAAGCGGCGTTACGGCGCAGCTGCGCCCACTCGTCCGCCATAGCGATGATGTCGGGGGCAAAGACATCGACGAAGCGTGTCGCCCAGACGACGAGCGGTCCGAGGACCTTCTCGGGGATCCGGTCGGTGCGGTTTTCCACTGTCCGATGGATTTTGGGCAGTGCCCAGCCGTCAACTTGCTGAGGGTCGAACATCAGACGGTCCCCGGGCAGTACCGTGCGGAACCGCCAGATCCGCCGGACCACGGCGAGCGACTTCGCCCTGCTCGCCTGGGGCTGGAAGACCTCGCGGATGAACCGGACGTATGCTTCCAGGTCCGCGGCGGTCAGCTCGGCCAGGGCTGGCGCTCCTCGCTGGTCCTGCAGCCAGCAGAAGAAGCGTTTGAGCTCGCTGAAGTGGCTGCGGATCGTGAAGAGGTTCGGTCGCAGCTCCCCGTGCGGCAGGGGCATGGCCATGTAGGCGCAGTTCAGTTCCTTGGCCAGCAGCCGGTAGCGCTGCGGGATCGTGGTGAAGTCCAGGCTCAGGTTCCGTGCGTGGTGCTGGTGGCGTGCCGGGCCGAGCTTCCAGACCTCATCGGCGAAGCGGGAGGTGTCTGCCAGCTCATAGCCGTCCCTGAGCTGGTATTCGCGCAGCACCTGGATCTTGTTCCAGGGATGCGTGGGGCTCGGGATGCGGTGAGGGGTTGCGGTCACTCGGTGTTCTCCCAGGGCTCTTCAATCAGGTCCAGCAGGGCGTCATGGGGCTGCTGCTTCTTGGCATCGGCTATCTCGGCGGGGGTGAAGTGGCGGCCGTCGAGGATGTCTCGGCGGATCGCGACCCAGGCGGGCCCGTAGCGGCGCCACCAGTCGGCCTCGCTCATCTGCTGGCGCCGTTGGGCGAACGCGTCCAGGAGCGCCAGCAGTCGTGGGAGGTGGTCGCGGGTGATCAGGCAGTTGCCGCAGTGGAAGCAGTCCAGCAGCGATGGTGTGCGGCAGGGCTCGCCGGTGGCGGGATGCTCGTCGGGGTCCGCGCAGGCCGTGAACGCGGCATCCTGTTGGCCGGGTGCGCTGTTCAGAGCGTCTCGGCTGTCGGCCTCTTCCTCTTGCTCTGATCGCTCGGCGGTGATCACGCGTAGATGGCCGCCCGAGCGCTCCAGCATGGCCCGGTGGGCCTGCCAGGCAGCTTCTTCGGCGTCGGTGAGCGCCTGGGCCATGACGTCCTCAGCCCACTGGCGGGCGGTGGCGTCCCCGCTCAGATAGCTGGAGAACAGCACCGGATAGCTGTTGGAGCGGGCCGCTGAAGGAAGGTGACCGCCCATCTGGCGGGTGCGGCGAACTTCGATGCTCTTCCTCAGCCGCATGGTATTGAGCTGTAGGCGGGTGCGTTCTTGCTGGCCAGGGACCGGATCGGCCCACAGCCCTTCTTGCTCTGCGGACCACTGGGTGGAGCAGTAGGGCAGGTCGAGGTTGTCGGCGAACGCGTCGTAGTGCTCGGCCGTGGTCCCGGCCGTGCGGTCGCGGTGTCCGTTGCGCCAGGTGGCCCAGAGTCGGTCTGCTCCGCTGAAGCTGCGGCTGAGGTCGGTCAGCCGCTGGACCATGAGGAAGAGTCCTCCGGGGTGGTGCAGCTCCTTGCCGGGCGGGCCGATCTCCCAGGCCACCGTCTCGAACCACTGGTTCGGGCCGCGGCGTCGTTTGACCAGCCGGACCTCGATGGCGTCGTCCCCGAGCCTGCGGAAGGTCGCTGGCAGTTCCTTGATGGTCTCGATGTTGCGGCCCGAGACGGCGACGAACAGGGCGGTCAGGGGCACCAGGTCGTGCGGAACGACGAAGAGGTGCCCGGCGAGCCTCCTGCGCTGGGAGATACGTGTCGTCACCGAGCCGCCGGGGATGGGGACTATCCCAGTCTCGGCAATGGCGGCGAGTGTCTGGGCTAGGTCCCGGTCCTCGGGCGCGATCCGGTGGGGCTCACGGCGGAACCGCTCTGCCAGGCTCTGCCCCTGCTCGATCCGGTCGCGGATGTGCTCTGCTTGTTCGCGTAGCCGTGTGAGGAGTCGGCGCAGCTCACCGTCGCTGTAGCCGCTCAGGTCCGCCGTTTTCCCGGTCCCTGCGGCACGGGTGCTGAGGTAGTCGAACACCTCATCGTCGATCAGCTCCTGTATCGGGGGCTCACGCAAGATGGCGCCGACCTGCCGAAGACGCCCCCAGCTGCTCCGATCATTGCCCGGGGTGACCTTGAGCGTCTGATGGTAGCCCTTCAGGTGGGCCAGCCTCAGTCGGTTCGGGCCGCTCGGAGGGTCAGGAAGCGCGGCTAGGTAGTCGGTGAAGTGCACCAGCGTGATCCAAACGCCTTTGGCCGAGGAGTGGGTGCGGATTCGCCCCGCCGGACCGATGCGGGCCGCCAGCGAGTGGGCCAGCGGGGTGCGCCATCCGGGCAAGATGATCCGTCCGAGGTCGAAGACCGCCTCGCGGTTGTCCTCGCCGGTGAACCTCACCGCCAGGGTGCCCGAGACGCCCTGCTCCACCTCGGGGGGCGGAGTATAGCTCTCCGGCGGCATCGCTGCCCGCCGTCCGGGCCCAGTGATCCCGCGCTGGTCGCCGTCTGCAGGACTCACTCGCCCTCCCCTGCCTCGGTGTGGTCATCGGCCTGGGGCAGTGGCATGGCCCGGGGGTCGTCCCAGGTGTCGGGCACCAAGGCCATACGTGTCTCCATCTCCAGTTCGGCCAGGGCGTGCAGGTAGGTCTGTGTGGTGGTCACTGAGCGGTGGCCGAGCCGTCGGCGGACCCAGTCCAGCGGGTCACCGAAGACTCGGGTGTAGTGCGTGCGCTGGTCGGCGGTCAGCTCGCCCAGCTCGCGCAGGTGGCCGCGCTGCAATTGCTCCAGGGTGATGACGGCGAAGGTGTGGCGCAGCATGTGCGGATGTGCCCGCAGGTCCAGACCCCTTCTAGCGCAGCGGGCGTTGGCCTCGGCGAACACGGTTTTCCAGGTGGAGACGGCCATCGGCCATCCGTCCTCGCTCAGCCAGAACGCGGCCGGTTCCAGCCCGTCGGGGGTGTCGATGAGCACTCGGCGGCGATCGCGGGAGCCGAGATGCTCAAGCTTCACGTGCTGTCGGCCGGCCCTGCCGATAGTCGTGGCCACCGGCCGGTCGGGGTTCTCGATGACCAGCGGGCGGCGCAGCTTCTCATAAGCCCGCTTGTCCCGGGCCGTCTCCACCGCCTCGGTCCGGTCCAGCTCCCGGTAGAGCTCCAGCTCCTTCACCAGTGTGGAGGGGACGTAGACCCACCGGGCTGAGCCGCCCTTGGCGATCGCTGCGGGCAGCCAGAATCGTCGGTATCCCCGCCCGCCGGGTGCCGGGGTGTGGGGCAGGTCGAAAACGCTCAGGCTGGCCTGTTCGCTCAACCGCAGCCCGGTGCGCACCTTCAGGTCGGCGAACGCCGCGTTGCGCGCGGACCACCGACCTCGGAATCCCGCGCGGGGCAGCCCATCGGCCCCATACCCGCGCAGGCCCACGTCCCTCCACCTCCGGTAGTCCTGCGGTGGCAGCCACGCCAGCCGCTCCCGGCGGGCGTTGTGCGGCGCGGTCGCCGGTGTCGTTCCCTGGTCTGCTGCACGGCCTCTGACGCCGTTCGGAGCGGGCCTGCGGGTTCGCTGGGGGATCGGGTTGGCCCTCACCAGGTCCTCGCGGAACGCCCAGGTGTAGAAGGCGTTGACCGTGGCGACTTCCCTGCCCCAGGTGCTGCCCGAGCGGCCCAGTTCCCGTGTCCGCCATGCCTTGTAGGCCAGGTGGTCAGCGGGTTCAGCGTTCCTCCACCCCTTCCGGCCTCGGGCCTGCCACAGGAAGGTGAAGAACCCCGCCATGTCGCGGGCATAGGCGTTCAGGGTGTTCTGCGGGCGTCCGTACAAGGGACCGGCGGTGAAGAAGGCGTTCAGTTCGGTGTCGTAGTCGAAGTCCGGGGCCAGCAGGTAAGGCGTGCCCTCCACGATTCCAGACTGTTCGAACCACTCGTCCCAGTCCCGGCCCCACGGCTTGAACGCTTCGGTTTCAGGCAGGTCCCGTCGGGTGAAGCACACCCGCCATCGTTGCTCGATCACGGAAAGAAGCTACGACCGTCATGTTCATCCGTGCATAAACCAGGACCAGTTGGAAGCGGGCGGGGAAGGTCACCGTGGAGGACGCCCTGGCGATCACCACCTCGCCGCGTTCCAGCGGTTCGCGCAGCGAGTCCAGCACGCCCCGGCCGAACTGCGGGGCCTCGTCCACGAAGAGGACCCCCTGGTGGGCCTTGGACACCCAACCCGGCTGCGGGCTCCCGTGTCCGCCTCCGATGATCGAGGCGCGGCTGGAGGTGTGGTGCGGTGCGGCGAAGGGCGGAACGGTGACCAGCGGGGATCCGGGAGGGAGCAGCCCGGCCACCGAGTGGATCGCGGTGGCCTCCAGGGCCTCGCCCGGGGTAAGCCTGGGCAGCACCGTGGGCAGGCGTTCGGCCAGCAGACTCTTACCGGTGCCCGGCGGACCGAGCATCATCAGGTTGTGGCCGCCCGCCGCCGCGACCTCCACCGCGCGCCGGGCCACCGGCTGCCCCAGCACGTCGGCGAGGTCGACCCCCCGCGCTCCGGGTCCGGTCCGCTCCGGTAGCGGCCCCTCCCCCGGGTGGTCCGGTTCCCGGCCCTCGCGCAACCAGTCGCACAGCTCTGCGAGGTCGGCCACCGCAGTCACCTCGACGTCGGGTACCAGCCGGGCCTCCGCCGCGTTGCCCGCAGCCACCACGAACCGTTTGAACCCCTGCCCCGCGGCTGAGGCCATGGCTGGCAGCACCCCGTGCACGGGACGGGCCCGACCGTCCAGACCGAGTTCGGCGATGAGCACGGTGTCGGCCAGCCGCCCGGCGGGGACCTCGCCCGCGGCGGCCAGGACCGCACCCGCGATGGCCAGGTCGAAGAGGCTTCCGGACTTGGGCAGGCTGGCCGGGGAGAGGCTGACGGTGATCTGGCCGCTGGGCCAACTCTCGGAGCTGTTGGCCACGGCGGCACGGATCCGGTCCCGGGCCTCGCGCAGGGCGGCGTCGGGCAGGCCCACCAGGGTGACCCCGGGGTCACCGCCGCCCAGGTGCACCTCCACCTCGATGATGTGTCCCTGCACGCCCAGCAGGGTCACGCAGTGGGTCCGGGAGAGCGACATCAGGTCATCCCCCGTTCGTGGGAGACGAACACGCGGCCGCCGGTGACCAGCACACAGACCCCGTCGATGCGCAGCGGCCCCGGGGCGCAGCGGTGCTGCGCGGCCCAGGCCCGGCCCAGCCCGCGCAGGCGGTGCCGTTTGCGCGCGGTGATGGCCTCCACCGGGTGTCCGTGCCTCAGCGAGGTTCTGGTCTTGACCTCGGCCACGACCAGGACGGGGCCGTCCCGGGCCACGATGTCGATCTCCCCGGCCCCTCCGGGGGCGCACCAGTTGCGGGCCACCACCCGCATCCCCGCGCGTTCCAGATAGGACGCGGCGAGTTCCTCGCCTCGGCGCCCCAGCTTCCTTCGGTATCCGGCCCACCGATCCACCGGCGACCACCTCCCGTTACCACGGTCGGTGATCGGCGTCCGGCGCACCAGGGGTCAGTTTTTCCTGTGGAAAACCCGCGCCCGGGGCCGCCTCGGAGCACCTGCTCCCCACCCCAGCCGTAGGAGAACTTCCCACCCGTGCACCTGAGCCACAGCAGGAGCAACATCCCCGCTGACCTCAGCCACAGGGGGTGCCCCTGCTCCCCCACCTTCACCTCAGGGGGAGCGCTCCCCACTCACCTCGGCCATGGGAGAACCCCCCGCCCACCCGAGCCACGGGGATGCCCCTTCCCGGTCACCTCAGCCACAGGGGGTGCCCCTGGCTGCCCTCCTTCACCCCAGGGGGTGTTCTTTCGTTCGGGCGCGGGAGTCTGGGTTTCAGCAAACACAGTGCAAGACGAGTCAAGCCGCCAGCGAGGAACGAGCAAGGCGCGGACGAGGATGAAGAACGCTCCCCTGAGGCGCCCGAACACGGTCCGAAGCGAAGCGGAGGACCCAAGCAAACACAGGGAGGCCCAAGGCAAACACAGCAAACACCGCCCTAGTCGGTCGGGGGCAGTTCGAGGTCGGACTTGGTGATCTCCTCGACGTTCACGTCCTTGAACGTCACCACGCGCACGTTGCGCACGAACCGGGCGGGACGGTACATGTCCCAGACCCAGGCGTCCTCCATCACGACCTCGAAGTACATCTCCCCGTTGTCGGTGGTCCGGGGTTGCAGGTCCACGTGGTTGGTGAGGTAGAAACGGCGCTCGGTCTCCACCACGTAGCCGAACAGGCCGACGACGTCGCGGTACTCGCGATAGAGCTGGAGCTCCATCTCGGCCTCGTACTTCTCCAGGTCCTCAGAACTCATGTGCGCGCTCGCTTTCGTCAGCACTCTCCGGGCGTGGTCTGCCGGTTCCCCTCACGTGGACACCGCCGCAACCCGGCTTGTTCCCGCCGCGACCGTGTGCCACGCGTTCGGAGAACGCCAATACGATCCGAGATCCATGATGCGTCACGGAACGGGCTTTTGTGCCTCATCGAGCGAATTTCCTTCGACGAATCAGTCACCCGCACCACGGGCACCATCGTCACCTGTGACAGTGCGTCATTGGTCGGCCTCGTTCAGCTCATCGAAGGACGGCGGGATGCTCAACGCCCCGGCCTGGTCGAACGGCCAGATGATGACGAAGGCGCGCCCCACGACGTGGTCGATCGGCACGGCCCCGCCGCCGGGGTTGTTCTGGTTCAGCCGGGAGTCGTAGGAGATGGCGCGGTGGTCGCCCATCAGCCACAGGTACCCCTCCGGCACCTCGATGGGGCCGAACTCGGTGTGGCTTTCGACGCTCCCCGGGTACAGGTAGGCGTCCTCCTCCAGGGGCACCCCGTTGACCATGACCCGGTTCTGCTCGTCGCAGCACTCCACGGTGTCGCCCGGCAGACCGATGACCCGCTTGATGTACTCCTTGCCGGTGGGGGCCGCGCCCAACTGCTGCTGCACCCAGGTGAAACCGCGACTGATCGGGTTGGGCGACTCGGGGGGCTGCACGATGGTCGGGTCGTCCCACGACCCGTCACCGTTGAAGACGATGACCTCGCCGCGCTCGATGTCACGGACCTGGTAGACCACCTTGTTCACCAGGACGCGGTCACCGACGAGGAGGGTCTCCTCCATCGACGACGAGGGGATGTAGAACGCCTGCATCACCCAGGTTCTGATCACGAACGCCAACACGAGGGCGATCACGATCAGGATGGGCAGTTCCTTCCAGAACGACCCCTGCTTCGCACTGCTCTTGGACTCGCCCATGCCAGCGTCCGCCCTTTCCTCCGGCTCCTGGCCAACGGCTTCGGAAACACCACTGGCTCCCAGGCGCTCATGCGTCTGGGAGCCAGTGGCGGAGCTGTGCTCCTCCGGGCCGGGCCGGGCGGAATCCTCGTGCTGGACCCCGTCCGCGCCGAGGTCCCTCTCGTCTTTGCTCATCGGCCGAAAGCCTATCCTGCCGCCCGGCGGGGCGGTGTGGTTCCGGACCGATCAGGCAAGACCTACTTCTTGGGCTCGCGACGCTCGCGGATGCGGGCGGCCTTGCCGCGCAGGTCGCGCAGGTAGTACAGCTTGGCGCGACGCACGCGACCGCGGGCGGCGACCTCGTACTTCTCGACGGCCGGGGTGTGGATGGGGAAGGTGCGCTCCACGCCCACGCCGTAGCTCACCTTGCGAATGGTGAAGGTCTCGCGGTTGCCCGCGCCCTGGCGGCGGATGACAACGCCCTTGAAGACCTGGACACGGGTACGGGTGCCCTCGGTCACGCGGACGTGAACGTTGAGCGTGTCACCCGGACGGAACTCCGGAACGTCGGTGCGAAGCTGAGCCTTTTCCAGCTCCTGAATGGCGGTGTGCATCTCGCGAATCCTCATCAATAGCGCGCCGCGTCCTGCTCCCAGGCTGTTCCGGGGAGGGGGTTCACGGGCGAGGCCCTGTACTTGGGTCTGACCAGTCGAACCGCCCGGTGACCGACACAGAGGCCGACGTCGTGCCGCCGGCATGCGGATGCCTTGGGGTCACCAGGGGGGAACTCACCTAGTTTGCCACATGATCCCCGCCGCCCTGAACCGGCTGGTCTCCAGCGGCACGATCCGACCGGGCCCCGACGCCTCGGACCGCCTCCTCGGCGAGGACCTCGCGGTCCCGGCCGTCCAGGCTGTCGGCGGGCATGGAACCGATGAGGTCGGGGCGGTTGCGGGCGGTCTTTCGCAGCGCCTGGTCCCGGCGCCAGCGGTCGACGGCGCCGTGGTTCCCGGAGAGCAGCACCGGCGGGACCTCCTGGCCCCGCCAGGTGCCGGGTTTGGTGTACACCGGCCCCTCCACCAGGTGTTCCATCCCACCGGAGGCGAAGGAGTCCTGGACGTGCGACTCCCGGTTCCCGAGCACTCCGGGCAGCAGCCGGGTGATCGCCTCCACCATGACCAGCGTCGCCGACTCACCCCCGTTGAGGACGTAGTCACCGATGCTGACCTCCTCGACCGGCATGCGTCCGGCGGCCTCGACGGCGACGCGGGAGTCGATGCCCTCGTAGCGCCCGCACCCGAACACCAGGTTCTCCTCCCCCGCCAGGCGTTCGGCGTCGGCCTGGGTGAAGGGGCGTCCGCTCGGGGTCGGCAGGATCAGCCGGGCGGGCCGGTCCGCCACGACCTCGTCGAGGGCCTCTCCCCACGGCTCGGGCTTCATCACCATGCCGGGGCCGCCGCCGTAAGGGGTGTCGTCAACGGTGTTGTGCCGGTCGTGGGTCCATCCACGCAGGTCGTGGACGTGCACGTCGAGTAGGCCCGCCTCGCGCGCCTTTCCGATCAGCGACAGTTCCAGGGGGGCGAAGTAGTCGGGGAAGATGCTGATGATGTCGATGCGCACTGCGTACTCGTTCAGTCGGTGTTCTGCAGGTCGAGCAGGCCGGGCGGCGGGTCGAGCACGATCCGGCCGGCTGCCACGTCGACCTCGGGGACCAGGGCGGCGACGAACGGCACCAGGACCTCGTGTCCGGCCTCGGCGGTGATGACGAGCACGTCCTGGGCGTGGTGCAGGACGTCGTCGACGGTGCCCACCGTCTCGCCCCCGGTGGTGACGGCGGTCAGGCCGACCAGTTCGTGGTCGTGGAACTCGTCGGGGTCGTCCAGGGGAGCGATGTCGGCGGAGTCCACCAGCAGGGCGGTGCCGCGCAGCGCCTCCGCGGCGTCCCGGTCCGCCATCCCCTCGAAGCGGACGAGCAGCCTGCCGCTGTGCCGCCGGGTCGAGGCGATCGTCAGCGGACCGGCCGAGGCGGGGTCCGTCTGGAGTACGGCGCCGACGGTGAACCGGGCGTCGGGGTCGTCTGTGCGCACGTCGACGGCGACGTCGCCGCGGATACCGTGCGCGCGGCCGATCCGGCCCACCACGAGTCGCATGAGTGCTTTCCTTCGATCGTTGTCGGTGTTCCCCGGTGTCCCCCGTTCGGGAACGGCCCGCGGGGAACGTCGTGCCCGGGTCCGTTCACACGGTCCCCGGGCACGAGTTCGGGGCGCCGACCGTCAGCGGTCGGCGCCCCAAGAGGCGCGTCAGCGCACTTCGTTCAGGTCCAACAGGTCCACACGGACGTAACGGCCGCCGGCGAGAGAGCCGACGACGGTCCGCAGTGCCTTGGCGGTCCGACCGTTGCGGCCGATGACCTTGCCAAGATCGTCTGGGTGGACCCGGACCTCCAGAACCTTGCCCTTGCGGAGCCGTTTGGCTCTCACCTGGACGTCCTCGGAGTTCGCAACGATCCCCTTCACGAGGTGCTCAAGCGCCTCTTCCAGCACGATTAGGCCTCGCCCTCGGACTTCTTCTCAGCCTCGGCGTTCTCGGCGGGCTTGTCGGCCGCCTTCTCCGCCTTGTCCGACTTCTTCTCGGCCTTCTCGGCCTTCTTGGCCTTCTTCTCCTGGCCGGGGAGCACGAGCTCCTTCAGCGCGGCCTGGAAGGCGGCTTCCTTGGCCTCGGGGTCCTTGGGCTCGGCGACCTGGAGCGGAGCCGGGGCGGCCAGGCCCTTGAACTTCTGCCAGTCACCGGTCTTGCGCAGGAGGACCTTCACCGCGTCGGACGGCTGGGCGCCGACGGACAGCCAGTACTGGGCCCGCTCGGAGTCGACCTCGATGAGGCTCGGGTGCTCCTTGGGGTGGTACTTGCCGATCTCCTCGATCGCCTTGCCGTCACGCTTGTTGCGGGCGTCGGCGACGATGACACGGTACTGGGGCGTACGGATCTTGCCCATACGCTTGAGCTTCAGTTTGACAGCCACTGGAGTGGTCTTCTCCCGAATAACGGTGTTAGGCGCCTGACAGGCGGCCCACGTGGGGTTGTGGAACCCGTCGAGGCAGGACGTGGGTGGCGGGCTAGTTAGAGGGCCGGCCCGGCCACCGTTAGTCGACTACTCATTGTGCCAGACGCGGACGTGTTCCTCGGACAGGACACCGCCACGCGTGCGACTTCGGCGGAGAAACACCCGCGGCCCGGCCGGAGGGTTCCGGACGGGCCGTGGCGGGTCTCACTACTTCTTGGGCAGCTTGAAGTTCGACAGGTCGGGCATGTTGGGCCCGCCCAGACCGGGCGGAAGGCTGGGCTGGCCGCCGCCGAGGCCAGGGGGGAGCTGGGGCATCTCCTGGCCGCCCTCCTCCTGGCGCCGCTTGCGTTCGGCCTCCCGTTCGGCCTCCTGCTGGCGGGCCTTCAACGGGTTGCCGCTGCGCTGCTTGCCCTTCTTGCCCTTCTTGGCCTGGGCCTTGGCCTTCTTCTTGTTGCCGCCGCCCATGCCCGGCATACCGGGCATCCCCGGCATACCGCCACCGCTCTTCATCTTGCGCATCATCTTCTGCGCCTCGAAGAAGCGGGTCACCAGGCCGTTGACGTCGCTGACCTGGGTACCGGAACCGTTGGCGATCCGCAGGCGACGGGAGCCGTTGATCATCTTCGGGTTGGCCCGCTCACCCGGCGTCATCGACTGGATGATGGCCTGGATGCGGTCCAGGTCCTTGTCGTCGATGCCCTCGATCTGGTCCCGCATCTGGCCCATGCCGGGCATCATGCCGAGCAGGTTGCCGATCGGGCCGAGCTTGCGGACCATCGCCATCTGCTGGAGGAAGTCGTCCAGCGTGAAGTCGTCGTCCGAGGCCATGGTCGAGGCCATCTTCTCGACCTCGGCCTCGTCGAACGTGCGCTGGGCCTGTTCGATGAGGGTGAGGACGTCACCCATGTCCAGGATGCGCGAGGCCATCCGGTCCGGGTGGAAGAGGTCGAAGTCCTCGAGCTTCTCACCCGTGGAGGCGAACATGATCGGGCGACCGGTGAGGTGCCGGATCGACAGGGCCGCACCGCCGCGGGCGTCACCGTCGAGCTTGGTGAGCGCGACCGCGTCGTAGCCGACACCGTCCAGGAAGGCCTGGGCGGTGTTGACCGCGTCCTGACCGATCATGGCGTCGACGACGAAGAGGATCTCGTCGGGGCTGACCGCGTCGCGGATGTCCGCGGCCTGCTGCATCATCTCGGTGTCCACACCGAGGCGGCCCGCGGTGTCGATGATGACGACGTTGTGGTTGTTGCGCCGCGCGTGCTCGATGGACTCCCGAGCGACGCTGACGGGGTCGCCCACGCCGTTGCCCGGCTGGGGGGCGAAGACGGGGGTACCCGCGCGCTCACCGACCACCTGGAGCTGTGTGACGGCGTTGGGGCGCTGGAGGTCGGCCGCGACCAGCAGCGGGGTGTTGCGGTCGTCGGAGAGCCACTTGGCGAGCTTGCCCGCGAGGGTCGTCTTACCCGCGCCCTGCAGACCCGCGAGCATGATCACGGTAGGCGGGTTCTTCGCGAACCGGACCTGCCGGGTCTCGCCACCGAGGATCTCGACCAGTTCCTCGTTGACGATCTTGATGACCTGCTGGGCGGGGTTGAGGGCCTTGGAGACCTCTTCGCCGCGGGCGCGCTCCTTGATCCGCGAGATGAACTCGCGGACCACCGGCAGCGCGACGTCCGCCTCAAGCAGCGCGAGACGGATCTCCCGCGCGGTCGCGTTGATGTCCTCCTCGGACAGCCGCCCCTTGCCGCGCAGCGAGGAGAAGACCGATGTCAGCCGGTCGGAAAGCGTCTCGAACACGAGTTTGGCCAGTCCTTCGTCGTCGGAATTGACTTCCTAGCCTACCTGCCAGCCCCCACCCGCAGGAGCCGGTGCTCCCCCGGGACGGGTACCGCTACTCTCCGCCGGTCTCCTCGGCCTCCTCGGTGCCCTCGCCGCCGGTCTCCTCGGCGTCTTCGCCTTCGGCGCCGCCGGTCTCCCCGTCCGAGCCCGAGAGGGTGGCCTCGCGCTGTTCGGCGAGGGCGGTGAGCATCTCCTGCTGCTGCTCGGAGCTCAGCCCGCTGGTGGACAGCCGTGCCTCGCCCTGGATGTCGTCGTAGGTCCGCGGTTCGGGGGTGGTGATGTCGTAGTTGGCGTCACAGGCCAGGTCGAGGGTGCCGCCCGCCTCCAGGGCCCCGTTGTCGGAGCACTCCTGGTCGCCGATCTCCTCCTGGCTGAAGGTGACGTCCATCCGGACCAGGACCGTGCCGCTGCCCGAGGCCCCGGCGTCGCGTACGGTGCCGGACCAGGTGCAGTGCGGCCCCTCCTCGCACTCCATCGCGGGCTGGCCGTCCCAGCTGACCTCGATGCGCGCGTCGCGGGAGGACGTGAGCTCCTCCTCGACGGTGGTGGTCAGACCGGTGTACAGCTCCTCGGCCGCGGTCTCGTCGGCCCGGGCCAGGTCCAGGCGGACCTGGGGACCGGTCTCCCCGCCCTCGGGGACCAGCTCCTCGATCTCGATGCGCAGGATCTGGTTGGTCTCGGCGTCGACCCACAACTGGTTGCGTTCGCCGTCGAGGTCGATCCGGTAGGCACGGGTGTCGTCGAGGTTCTCCTCGACCGCCTCCTCGTCCTCCAGGCCGATCCCCTCCAGGATCGTCGAGAGCGCCGGCGGAGCGAGCGTGTTCTGCGGGTTGATGCCCGCCTGTTCGGCGGACGAGCGCACCCAGGTGCCGCCGAACTGGTCGCTGTCCGGCCCGAAGACCCCCTTGTCCAGCCAGAACTCCTCGTCCGCGCGCAGGAAGAGCCTGTCGTCCGCGGCGACCAGCTCGGCCTCGATCCCGTTGGCGCGGACGGTCCCGCTGGACGCGCCGCCGTCGGCGACGGTCAGGGCGGTCTCCTGGATGCTTCCGCCGACGGTCGAGGCGACCTGCCCCTCCGCGGTGAGCGCGGGGTAGGCGGCCAGGTCGGTCAGGGCCTCCTCGAGCAGGGGCGCCGCCTCGACCGGCTCCGCGGCCTCCTCGGTGGGCTCCGGCTCCTCGTCTGAGCCGCCGAGGCCGCATCCGGCCAGTCCCAGCACGGCGATGGTGGACACCGCGGCGAGGGCGAGCCGTCGGCTCCCGGAGCCGGTGTCCACCGAGTACGCCCTGGGGCCCCTGTTGCGAGTAACCGGCGCCATCTTGCCTCCTGACCCCGACCTGTGGGGTGCTGATCCGAATGCGCGTGAAGTAAGCCGTCGGGAGGGCCCGGGCGTTGGCACCGCCCTGCCTCTCCGCGGTGTGGGATGCGGGTGCCGATCCGCCGGTTGCGTCCGATGGAGCACTGCTCGGACCGCCCCGGCGCCCTGCGCCGTTCCCCCGGAACCGGGTCGGCCGCCGCACCGCCTCGAAAGGGTATCGAACAAGGGCGCGGCTCATTGCCAACACCACTCCATGAATACGTACATATGAGTGGAATCCGTCGGCCGCACGCAGGGCGAACACGGACGGGGCCGACGGGGAAATCCCCGTCGGCCCCTGAGCCGCCTCACCGCGTCATCGGTTCAAGGCCCGCGGCCTCGACATTGAGGGTCAGGACTTGACCTGCGGTGAGGCCGTCTCCCCGCCCGGAGGCGTCGACGAGGAGACCGCTTCCTCCTCCAGCTCGTCGAGCTCGTCGAAGGCGTAGGCCGACTCCGCGTGCAGCTCGTGGTCGAGGCCGTTGGTCTCGACCTCCTCGGCGATCCGGAAGCCGATGACGAGGTCGATGACCTTGGCGATGACCCAGGTGACGACGAAGGAGTAGATCATCACACCGATGACCGAGATGGCCTGGGCGGCCAGGAGGCCGATGCCGCCGCCGGTGAACAGGCCGGTGTCGCCGCCGCCGGGCACCGCGGAGGAGGCGATGAAGCCGATGGCGAGGCAGCCGACGATGCCGCCGACCATGTGGATGCCCACCACGTCGAGGGCGTCGTCGTACTTGAACTTGAACTTCCAGCTGATCGCGTAGGCGCAGACGGCACCGGACAGGAGGCCGACGACGATGGCGCCGACCGGGGTGACGCTGGCGGCCGCGGGGGTGATGGCGACCAGGCCGGCGATGGCACCGGAGGCGAAGCCCAGGGCGCTGATCTTGCCGTAGCGGATGCGCTCGACGAGCATCCAGGCGGCGGTCGCGGCGGCGGTGGCGACCTGGGTGTTGACCAGGGCCAGGGCGGCCTGCTCGTTGGCGGCGTAGGCGGATCCGGCGTTGAAGCCGAACCAGCCGAACCACAGGAGCGCGGTACCCAGCAGCACGAACGGCAGGTTGTGCGGGCGCATCGACTCGGAGCCGAAGCCCTTGCGGCGGCCGAGGACCAGGACCAGGGCCAGGGCAGCGGCGCCGGCGTTGATGTGGACCGCGGTGCCGCCGGCGAAGTCGATGACCTCGGGCAGGCCGGTCCACTCGTGCATGGTGGCGACCCAGCCGCCGCCCCAGACCCAGTGGGCGACCGGGAAGTAGACGATCAGGGCCCAGACCGGGGCGAACAGCAGCCAGGCGCCGAACTTGGCGCGGTCGGCGATGGCACCGCTGATCAGGGCCACGGTGATGACGGCGAACATCAGCTGGAAGCCGGCGTCGACGAGGAGCGGGTAACCGCCCTCGCCGCCCTCGGCGGGCTCGATCTCACCGAGGAGGCTGGTCAGCCCCACGTAGTCGAATCCGCCGACGAACATGTCGAGGGCGCCGTAACCGGGCGCGTAGGAGAGCGAGTGCCCGACGAGCACCCACAGCACGCTGACGATCGCGATACTTCCGAAGCTCATGAGCATCATGTTCAGGACGCTCTTCGCCCGCGACATGCCTCCGTAGAAGAAAGCCAGGCCCGGGGTCATGAGCATCACCAGCGCGGCGCTCATCAGCAGCCACGCGGTGTTGCCTGTGTCGATCATTTCGTCGCCTCCATAGGACGGACGGGGGATTGTCTTGAAGGGCGGCAGTCAGCGAGCGCATCATCGGGCCCGGTGCGCTGGCCACGGCGTCCACTGTCCGTCCGGGGTGTTTCTCTGCCGGACCCGACGTGTTGCGCGGGCGTAAAAGGACAGACAGAAGTGTTAAGGCGGCGTGAACCGAACGCGCAGGCCGCGCCAATGCACGTGCACGGGCACAGGAGACGCACACCACAGGGACCGAGGGGAAGCATGCGACGACGCTCGGTGACTTCTCACGTCGGCGGTGTCGGCGCGGTCAGGTTCCCGGCCCCGGTGTTTCCCGGGGGTTGCGCCCCGGTGAACCCTCTTCCGGGGCGTGGTGGACGCGAAAAGGCCGGACACCCGGGTGCGGGTGTCCGGCCGGAGGGCTGGCGGTTCAGCCGAGGATGGCGTCCACGAAGACCTCGGGGTCGAAGGGCGCGAGATCGTCGGGGCCCTCGCCGAGCCCCACGAGTTTGACGGGCACGCCCAGCTCGCGCTGGACCTGGACGATGATGCCGCCCTTGGCGGTCCCGTCGAGCTTGGTCAGGGCGATGCCGGTGACGTTGACGACCTCGGCGAACACGCGCGCCTGGCGCAGGCCGTTCTGGCCGGTGGTGGCGTCCAGGACGAGGAGGACCTCGTCGACCTGGGACTTCTTCTCCACCACGCGCTTGACCTTGCCCAGCTCGTCCATGAGGCCGGTCTTGGTGTGCAGGCGCCCGGCGGTGTCGATGATGACGGTGTCCGCACCGTCCTCGATCCCCCGCGCGACGGCGTCGAAGGCCACACTGGCGGGGTCGGCGCCCTCGTCCTTGCGCACGACCGGGGCGCCCACCCGTCCGCCCCAGGTCTGCAGCTGCTCGGTGGCCGCGGCGCGGAAGGTGTCCGCGGCGCCCAGGACGACGCTGCGGCCGTCACCGACCAGGGCACGTGCGAGCTTGCCGGTGGTGGTGGTCTTGCCGGTGCCGTTGACGCCCACGACCATGATCACGGCCGGGCGGCCGCTGTGCGGTTCGGTGCGCACCGCGCGGTCGGTGTCGGCACCGATCTGGTTGAGGAGTTCCTCGCGCAACAGGCCCCGCACCTCCTCGGTGTCGCGGGTGCCGAGCACCTTGACCCGGGTGCGCAGGTTCTCGACGATCTGGGTGGCCGAGGTGACACCGATGTCGGCGGTGATCAGGGTGTCCTCGATCTCCTCCCAGGTGTCCTCGTCGAGGGTCTTGGCGGAGAGGAGGGTGAGCAGGCCCTGCCCGAAGGAGCTCTGGGAGCGGGCCAGGCGGGCGCGCAGGCGGACCATGCGCCCGGCCGACGGGGGCGGGGTCTCGATCTCGGGTGCGGCTGGTTCGGCGGGGGCCGGGACCGCGGCCTCCTCCGCGGGAGGGGCGTGGGCGGGGGGTGTGCTGACCGTCCCCCCGTCCCGTTCCCGGTCCTCCTCCGGGGCGGCCTCCTTGGGCTCCCCGGTGACCTCGGGCTTGGTCTCCTCCTTACCCGGCGTGACCGATCGTCGGGTCCTGACCAGGAAGAACCCGCCAACCGCCAGGAGGGCGACGACGACGATGATGCTTACGAGCAAGGTGATGTCCATAGCGTGAACCAGTCTCCCAGAGTGTTCGACGCCTTCGCATCACGCGGGGTGGCGTGCCGTCAGGTACCGCGGTGGCGGGTGGTCCGCAGGATGAGGACGAAGAAGGGTGCGCCGAGGAACGCGGTGACCACCCCGATGGGCAGTTCGGCGGGGGCGACGATGGTGCGCGCCACGATGTCCACCGCCACCAGGAAGGCGCCGCCCGCCAGCACGGTGACGGGCAGGATCGCCCGGTAGTTGGAACCCACGAGGCGGCGCACGATGTGCGGGACGACGATGCCGACGAAGCCGATCAGGCCGCTCACCGAGACGGCGGCCGCGGTGGCCAGGGAGGCGGCGGCGATGACGACCATCCGCACGACGGCGGGGTTCAGGCCGAGGCTGACCGCCTTGTCGTCGCCCAGGGCGAGCATGTCCAGCAGGTAGCCGCAGAGCAGCAGGACGAGGAGTCCGACGACCGCGTACGGCGCGACGAGGCGGACGTCGTCCCATCCGCCCCGGCCGAGCCCGCCCAGGAGCCATGCGTAGATGCGCTGGAGCTGGTCCACGCCCATCTGCTGGACGAGGGTCTGGGCGGCGGAGAGGAACGAGGAGACGGCCACCCCCGCCAGCACCAGGGCGGCGGTGCCGCCTCCCCCGGCGGTGGAGCCGAGGGCGTAGGCGGCCGTCACCCCGGCCAGGGCGCCGAAGAAGGCCGCCACGGGGACCAGGGCGCGCGGGTCGGCGGTCAGTTCCTGCCCGAAGACCATGACCATGGTGGCGCCCAGCCCGGCCCCGGACGCGGCGCCGAGGAGGAAGGGGTCGGCGAGCGGGTTGCGGAAGACGCCCTGGTAGGCGCCGCCCGCCGTGGCCAGGAGCGCGCCGGCCACGGCGCCCATCACCACCCGGGGCAGGCGTAGCTCCATCAGGAGCGCCTCCTGCCGTTCGGTGAGCGGTGACTCGGTACCGAACGGCAGGAGGCTGAGCATGTGGCGGAGGGTGTCCGCCGCGGAGATCGAGGCGGCGCCCGCGGAGATGCCGAGGAGCCCGGCCGCGAACAGCGCCGCCGCGGCGCCCAGGAGCCAGCCCCACGGGACCCCGAAGCCCTTCACGCCCTGTTCCCCCCGTTGCTCCTCGTACCGGTACTACCGGTTGGCGGTCTCGGTGACCGCGTCTCCGACGGCCCGGGCGAAGTCGACCACGCGCGGCCCCCAGCGGGAGGCGATGTCGCCGTCGAGCACGTGGACCGACCCGGTCTCGACCGCGGAGACGGTGTCGAAGGCCGGGCGCTCGGCGACGGCCTCGGCCGCGGCCTCGTCCCCGTAGGAGAGGAAGATCAGGTCGGGGTTCTCCTCGACCACGAACTCCGCGGACAGTTGCGGGTAGTCGCCGCTCTCGTCGTCGGCGGCCTGGTCGGCGATGTTCACCAGGCCGAAGGCGTCGTAGACCTGACCGACGAAGGTGTTGGAGGTCGCGGAGTAGAGGGTGTCGTCGAGTTCCTGGTAGAAGGTCAGCCCGGTGCCCGCGAGTTCGGCGCAGGCGGCGTCGACGATCTCGGTGAACTCGCTCTCCACCCGGTCGGCCTCGGCGTCGGCCTCCTCCGTGTGGCCCGTGGCCTCGCCCAGCAGGCGGATCTGGGAGTAGACGTCCTCCATGTCGGCGGCGCCGCCCAGGACCAGGGTGGGGATGTCGACGGCGTCGAGCTGCTCCGCGGTGTCGACGGCGCTGTCGGCGAGGATGACGAGGTCGGGGTCGTACTCGCTGATCGCCTCGACGCTGGGGGTGAAGCCGCTGAGGTCCGTGGTGGGGGCCTCGTCAGGGTAGTTCGAGTACTCGTCGGCCGCCTCGACCCGGTCGCCCGCCCCGATGGCGAAGAGCGTCTCGGTGTTGCTCGGTGAGAGGGAGACGATGCGTTCGGGCGCCTCTTCGAGGGTTACCTCGCCGAGCACGCCGGCCACGGTGACGGGGAAGGTTCCGTCTCCGACGGGCTCCCGGTCGGCGGCCGGCTCGGGGGCCCCGCAGTCGGCGGAGGCGGCCCCGGTCTCCTCCGTGGCGTCGGGTTCGGTGTCGGTGGTGCCGCAGGCCGTGAGGGCGAGGGTGGCGCCCAGGAGTGCGACGGGCAGTTGGCGAGCGATCCGCACGGTGCTCCTTCGGTGAGCCGGGAAGGGAGCACGGCCCGGTCGGGGACGGCCGGTCCTTCCCACGAGGACGGGTTCGTCGGGGCCGAAGAGGCGACCTGGCTCGTCCCCGCGCTCAGGCGGGGCCTCACAGTTGCGGGACAGCACCGGGTTGGGCGGCCGGATGTGGCCGCGGGACCGGATTTCGCTCGTTCGGCACCGGTCGTGCCGCCCGGAGGGTGGCACAACCCCTCCACTGTACGGGCACCCCTTCAGCCGTCACGCGCCCGGGTTCACCCGCTCCGAGCTGCGCTTTCCGTACGGTTTCAGGGTTGGCTCCCCGCGCCGGGGGCATTCGGTACCGCGTTCCCCGATCCGAGTTTTTGTTTGGTTTCAAACTAAAAATGCTTTATGTCCAATTTATTAACTTCTGAGGCGCCAGAAGAAACTCGCACCACTTGGACCTGCTGCGTGGCCATATTGAGTCTTAATGCACATTGACACCTCGATCGCACACAGCAATGATCTCGTTGCCATGCGCGCCGATTATCCGAATACGGACATCAAGCGGCGTATCCCCCCGTGCGCGTACACCCGCACCCGGCGGGTCGTCGCTCCCCCGGTGTCCTGAGGCGCGCACGAGAAGGGATGTGTTGACAAGGTGGCACCCCACCGATCACGCCTGGCGCCGCTCGCCGGGCTGACACTCATTGCGGGCCTGGTCGCGGTCGCACCGGCAGGCGCCGACGAGAGCTCGGAACTCGCACCCCTCCACCCGGCACCCACGGCGGAGAACGGCGAGCTGACACACCAGGTACAGGACCTGTGGTTCATTGAACTGGAGAGCCCTCCCACCTCCAGGGGAACGGCCTCCGCACGCGTCGACGACGAGCACGAGGAGTTCCGCGCCGAAGCCGAGGAGTACGGCCTGGAGTACAGCGAACGGCTGTCCTTCAGCGAGCTGTGGAACGGCGTCTCCGTGGAGATGGACGACTCCCAGGTAGGTACGGCCCGGGAGATCCCCGGCGTCGCCGCGATCCACCCGGTCGTCCGCCACGAGATCCCCGAGCAGGACGAAAGCGCACCGGAGATGGACACCGCGCTCGGCATGACCGGCGCGGACGTCGTACAGAGCGAGCTCGGACTGTCCGGTGAGGGCCTGCGGGTGGCAGTCATGGACACCGGGGTCGACTACACCCACCCCGACCTCGGCGGTTCCGGCGAGTTCCCGTCCGAGCGCGTGGTCGCGGGCCACGACTTCGTCGGCGACGACTTCAACGCCGCAGACCCGGCCAGCTCCACACCCGCCCCCGACGACGACCCGCAGGACTGCAACGGCCACGGCACCCACGTCGCGGGCATCATCGGCGCCGAGGGCGAGGTCACCGGGGTCGCACCCGACGTGGCCTTCGGCGCCTACAAGGTGTTCGGCTGCTCCGGCTCCACCACCTCCGACATCATGGTCGCGGCCATGGAGCAGGCTCTGGCCGACGACATGGACGTGCTCAACATGAGCATCGGCTCGGCCCACTCCTGGCCCCAGTACCCGACCGCCGTCGCCTCGGACAACCTGGTCGACGAGGGCATGGTCGTGGTCGCCTCCATCGGCAACTCCGGGGACACCGGCCTCTACTCCGCGGGTGCTCCGGGCCTGGGCTCCAACGTCATCGGCGTCGCCGCCTACGACAACACCCATATCCGGGCCGCGGCCGCCGAGGCCACCCAGAGCGGCGAGACCATCGCCTACATGGAGATGGACGACGCGGTCCTGCCGCCCGGATCCGGGGAGAGCGACGAACTCGTCTACGTCGGCCGGAGCTGCTCGTCCCTGGGCGACGAACTGGAGGGCGACCCCGAGGGCAGGACGGCCCTCGTCGTCCGCGGCGACTGCACCTTCGCCGAGAAGTACGACGCCGCGGTCGACGCCGGCGCCACCGGTGTCGTGATCCACAACAACGTGCCCGGCATGTTCGCCGGAGGCGGCATCACCGACCGGGGCGCCTTCGCCGTGGGCATCTCCGACGAGGCCGGGGCCCACCTCCTCGAACTCCTGGAGGGCGACGAGCCCGTCACCCTGACCTGGACCGGTGAGCAGGCCACGGTCCCCAACCCGACCGGCGGCCTGATCAGCAGCTTCAGCTCCTACGGCATGGCCGCCGACCTGGACCTCAAGCCGGACCTGGGCGCCCCGGGCGGTCTGATCAACTCCACCTACCCGATGGCCAAGGGCGGTTACGCCACCATCAGCGGTACCTCGATGTCCTCCCCGCACGTCGCGGGCGGTGTCGCCCTGCTGCTGGAGGCCCGCCCCGAGCTCGGTGCGCACGAGGTGCGCGACGTCCTGCAGAACACCGCCGACCCGACGATGTGGTGGGGTAACCCGGACCTCGGTTTCCTGGACAACGTCCACCGCCAGGGCGCGGGCATGCTCGACCTCCCCGGCTCGATCCTGACCACCACGAGCCTGACCCCCGGCAAGCTGGCCCTGGGCGCCACCGAGGGACCGGTGACCGAGACCGTCACCGTCTCCAACGACGGTGACCAGGCCGCCACCTACGAGATCTCGCACGAGCCCGCGCTGGGCACGCACGGCAGCACCTTCACCCCGTCCTTCAACGCGGCCTCCGCCGAGGCCTCCTTCAGCACGGACGAGGTGACCGTCGGCCCCGGCGAGTCCGTGGAGGTCGACGTGACCGTCACACCGCCCGCCCGCGACCACGAGCAGATGCTCTACGGCGGCTACGTCACGGTCACCGAGGTCGAGGGCGAGGGCGCGGGTGAGTCCCACCGCGTCCCGTACGCCGCCTACAACGGCGACTACCAGGAGATCGAGGCGATGACCCCGATCACCGACGCCAACGGCGACGTGCACGAGCTGCCGTGGCTCACCCGCATCACCGAGTGCGAGGCCTTCTCCGGCCTGGAGTGCGCCGACGACAACGGCGGCACCTTCGAGAACCAGCCCGACGGCGCCACCTACACGCTGGACTGGGTGGACGGGCTGCCCGACATCCCGTACGTGATCGCGCACTTCGACCACCACGTGACCAAGCTGGAGATGACCGTCGTCGACGAGCGCACCGGCCGCCCGGTCCACCCGGACCGGAACGTGGCCGTGGACGTCGACTACGTCAACCGCAGCGCCACCAGCACCGCCTTCTTCAGCTACGCCTGGGACGGCACCGTGGTGGACTCCCGCGACCGCGTCAAGGCCGTGCGGGACGGCGACTACCGGCTGGAGGCCCGGGCGCTCAAGGCGCTCGGCGATCCGGACAACCCGGACCACTGGGAGACGTGGACCTCTCCGGTCATCACCATCGACCGGGGCTGAGCCCGGCCCGGTAACGGAGCGACGGGGCCGTCCTCCTCGGCCGAGGAGGGCGGCCCCTGCGTGTGCGCGGCGTCCGCCGGGCGGTCCCGGAGGGGCGGGCTCAGGCGGGGCGGGCTCAGGCGGGACGGTCGAGCTTCTGGCTGATGACCTGGGAGATACCGTCGCCCTGCATGGTGACGCCGTACAGCGCGTCGGCCGACTCCATCGTGCGCTTCTGGTGCGTGATGACGATGAGCTGCGAGGACTCCCTCAGTTCCTCGAAGATCACCAGCAGACGCTGGAGGTTGGTGTCGTCCAGGGCCGCCTCCACCTCGTCCATCACGTAGAAGGGCGACGGACGGGCCTTGAAGATGGCGGCGAGGAAGGCCACCGCGGTCAGCGAACGCTCACCGCCGGAGAGCAGCGACAGCCGCTTGACCTTCTTGCCCGGCGGCCGGGCCTCCACCTCGATACCGGTGGTCAGCATGTCCTCCGGCGTGGTCAGCACCAGTTTGCCCTCACCGCCGGGGAACAGCCTGCCGAAGATCGCCGCGAACTCCCGCTCCACGTCCAGGTAGGCGGCGGAGAACACCTCCTGCACCCGGGCGTCCACCTCGGCGACGATGTCCATCAGGTCCCGGCGGGTCTTCTTGAGGTCCTCCAACTGCGCGTTGAGGAAGGCGTGCCGCTCCTCCAGCGCCGCGAACTCCTCCAGCGCGAGCGGGTTGATCTTGCCGAGCTGGTTGAGCTGGCGCTCGGCGGTCCTGAGCCGCTTGGCCTGCACCTCGCGGACGTACGGCAGCGGTACCGCCTCCTCCCCCGCGTCCACCGGCGGCGGCACCGGGACCCGGGGGCCGTACTCGGCGACCAGGGCGGGCACGTCCACACCCAGTTCCTCCACCGCCTTGGTCTCCAACTGCTCCAGGCGCATCCGGCGCTCGGCCCTGGCCACCTCGCCGCTGTGCGCGGAGCTGGTGAGCTTCTCCAGTTCCACGGACAGCTCCCGGACCCGGGCGCGCACGGTCCTGAGTTCGCCCTCGCGGGCCTCGCGTTCGGCCTCGGCGGCCACCCGCTCGCTCTCGGCCGCGGCCAGGGACACGGCGATCCGCTCCAGGGCCAGCCGTGCGCTCTCCGCCACCGCCCGGGCGACGGTGGCCTGCGCGGCGCGTTCGCGGCGCCGCTCGGCCTCGCGCTCCACGGCGCGGCGCTCCTCGGCGGCCTGGGCGAGCAGCGCGTCGGCCCGGCCCGCGATGGAACGGGCCCTCTCCTCGGCGGTGCGCACGGCCAGCCGCCGCTCCATCTCGGTGGCGCGGGCGCGGGAGGCCAGCGCGGCGAGCTCGTCGCGGTGGTCGGCGTCGGGCGCCTCCTCCTCGACGGCGGCGGCGATCTCCTCGGCCTCGGCCAGTTCCTCCTCCAGGCGCTCCAGCTTCCGGGCGTCCTCGCCACGCGAGGCGGCGGCCTTCTCGGCGGCCGCGGCATAGCGTTCGGACTCGGCCTCGGCGGAGCGGGCCTGTCCGCCCAGCTTGCCCAGCCGCTGCGCGGACTCGTTGCGCCTGCGGTCGCTCTGCCGGCGCCGCGCCGTGACCTCCTCCGCTGCGGCGGCGGTCTCGGCCCGTTCGCGTTTCCTGGCGTCCAGCTCCACGGCCACGCGCTTGGCCGCCTCGGTGGCGGCCTCCAACTGTTCGGCGGCCTCGTCGACCGCCGCCTGGACCTCCAGGAGGCTGGGCGCGGCCGCGGTGCCGCCGTGGACCATCTCGGCGGCGAACACGTCGCCCTCGGGGGTGACCGCACGGACCCCGGGCAGCGCGCGGACCAGGTCACGGGCGCCACGGGCGTCGGAGGCCAGGACTACCCGGTCGAGCAGCGCGTGGACCGCGTCGGACAGGTCCTCGGGCGCGGAGACGGCGTCGGCGGCGTAGCGCGCGCCGCCGGGCAGGGACGGCCAGTCGGCGCGGTCCGCGGAGGGGATGGCGCGGGCCACCACGATCCCGGCCCGCCCGGCGTCCTCGGACTTGAGGAGTTCCAGGGCCGCGGTGGCGCTGGCCTCGTCGCGGACGGCGACGGCCCCCGCCGCCGCCCCGAAGGCCGCGGCGACGGCGGTCTCGTGACCGGGATCGACCTGCAGCAGGGCGGCGAGGCTGCCGAGCATGCCGGGAAGTCCGGCCTCCAGGAGGGTCCCGGCGCCGTCCTTGTGCGCCAGGCCCAGTTCGAGGGCCTCCCTGCGGGCGGCCAGCGCGGCACGCTCGCCCTCGGCGGTGCGTTCGGCGTCGCGGAGCTCGTTGAGTTCGGCGTCCAGGGCCGACAGCCGACGGGCGAAACGCTCCTGGGTCTGGTCGAGCTCGGCGTCGCCCTCGTCCAGCCCGACGGCCTCCTCGGCTGCCATCTCGTACTCGGCCTGGGCGGCGGCGGCTCGTTCGGCGGCCTGCCGGGCGGCCTCCTCCAACCGGCTGATCTCGCTCTCCTGCGAGGTCAGCCGTCCCCGGAGGCTCTCCACTGCGGCACTCTTGCGGACGATGCCCTCCCGGCGTTCGGCCGCAGCACGGGAGGCGGCCTCCAGCCGGCGCTCCTCGCGGTGCAGGGCGTCCTCCGCGGCGGAGCGCTCGGTGACGCTGGTCTCCAGGACCTCGCGGGCCTCCTCCAGCCGGGTCTGGAGTTCCTCCTCCTGGGCGGCGGCCTCCTCGGCCTCCATCTCCAGTTCCTCGGGGTCGCGGCGCTGGACGACCTCGCCCTGCACCGCGACCAGGTTCCGGTGGCGTTCGGTGGCCAGCCCGCGTACGGCTTCGAGGCGTTCGGTGAGCCGGGACAACGCGTGGTAGGTCTCGGTGGCCCGGGCCAGGACCGGAGCGGCGGCGGTGGCCCGCTCGTCCAGTTCGGCCTCACGGGCCTGGGCCTGGTTGAGGGAGGCCTCGGCGGCCTTCCGGTGCGCCAGGACCTCCTTCTCGTCCGCCTCCTCCTTGGCCAGCTGGTCGGTGAGGGTGACGATGTCGTCGGCGAGCAGGCGCAGCCGGGCGTCGCGCAGGTCGGCCTGGATGACGGCGGCCCTGCGGGCGAGTTCGGCCTGCCGGCCCAGGGGCTTGAGCTGGCGGCGCAGTTCGGCGGTGAGGTCGGTGACGCGGTCCAGGTTGCCCTGCATCGCGTTGAGCTTGCGGATCGCCTTCTCTTTGCGTTTGCGGTGCTTGAGGATGCCCGCCGCCTCCTCGATGAGGGCGCGGCGTTCCTCGGGCCCGGCGTGCAGGACGGTGTCCAACTGGCCCTGGCCGACGATGACGTGCATCTCGCGGCCGATGCCGGAGTCGCTGAGCAGGTCCTGGATGTCGAGCAGGCGGCAGGTGTCGCCGTTGATCGCGTACTCCGAGCCGCCGTTGCGGAACATCGTCCGCCTGATGGTGACCTCGGTGTAGTCGATCGGCAGGGCGCCGTCGGTGTTGTCGATGGTGAGGCTGACCTCGGCGCGGCCCAGCGCCTGGCGGGTGGAGGTACCCGCGAAGATCACGTCCTCCATCTTGCCGCCGCGCAGGGACTTGGCCCCCTGTTCGCCCATCACCCAGGACAGGGCGTCGACGACGTTGGACTTGCCCGAGCCGTTGGGCCCCACCACACAGGTGATCCCGGGCTCGAAGCGCAGGGTGGTGGCCGACGCGAACGACTTGAAGCCGCGTAGCGTCAGATTCTTCAGGTACACCCGCGCCTCCCACGTCGGTCACCGTTCCTGCCACGGGCGGTCGCCACGGGGCCGACAACAAGGGTGCCACGAAGCGGTGACCGAGGGGCGGTGTTGGGAAGACCCGGGGCCGATGACCTGCGCCACCGTCGGCCGGAGGCGGGCAGAGGCCCGGGGGAACGAAAGGAGGGGGATATCCGGCGGACACGGAGGGTTGCATAGGGGCCCGCCGGGTACAACGGTAAAGAAGCCGCAAGGGAAAGGAAAAGCGTACGGCGGATTTCCACTGGTTCCCGGTCCGCGACGACCGGGTTTCGTCAGTGATCCGGCCAGGGACGCCTGTGATGCGTTCGGCGTCCCCGTCAGTGGATCATCAGCGGATCAACGGTGTCGTGTACGGACCACATCCCGTGGCCCCACGACGGTGAGACGGAAATCAGGCGAGCGCGGGCTCGCGGTCGGTCGCGCCAGCGACGTCGGTGACGGCCATGCTGAGCTGGTCGTTCTGGGCCTGAAGACGGCTGATCTCGTCCTCGAGGTCGCGTACCCGCTTCTGGAGACGTCGCATCTCCGAGACCATACGCGGGTCGGAGCCGCCAACGTGGCCAAACAGAGCCTTCGCCATGGTGTGGGTCCTCCACAGTGAGTGACCAGTGGTGATGCGCGCATACGTGACCCGTGTCCCTGCCGGTCCCACCTGCCGTGGGCCGACCACGCGGGCAGAAGATGCGCGGTGTATTTTCCAGAGTCTCACTCTGCGCGCCACTGGTCAAGATTGGATTACAACGGTCCGTAACGACCACAGCCCAGACGAAAACGCCCAGGGCATGTGGTATCGCACGGTACGAACATGATCCACCCCCGGCGAAGCCGGTACGCAGAGCCCGGAAACGGCTTGCGCGGTGGTCCGTGTGTCGCGGCGCCCGGCTACCGCTCGGTCGCGCCGCCCCACGGTCGATGCTCGGACCGCGTTACCCTTCCAGCATACTCACCGTTCGACGAAACCGTCGAAGGAACCCCCCGCCGGAGTCCAGCGTTCGACCACGGAGTCCACCCGTCCGGGGGTTTCTCCGCTTCTCAGGTGCCCCAGGAGCCTCTCGCAGCCCTTCCTGGACCCTTCCGCGACGACCTCGACCCGGCCGTCGTCCAGGTTGGTGGCGGCTCCGGTCAGACCCGACTCCAACCCGCGAGACCGCACCCACCAGCGGAAACCCACGCCCTGGACCCGACCGCGCACCCACGCGGTCAACCGGACGGGCTCTTCCTCTTTGCTCACGGCCCCGAACTCTCCCTTACTTCACGGAGACACTTTCCTCACCGACACGCCCCGAAAGCTCTTTCGGTCACACAGTCGGACATATCGACCATTCCCGTGGGCCTCTCCGTCGGCCTCGGCCCCGGGCCCGCAGGAACGCCGACCTCAGGAACGCGGGCGCGGAGCCCGCTGGCAGGTCGGGCAGCTGAACGACGAACGGTTCATGAACGCCTCGCGCACGATCGGTGTGCCGCAGCGCCCGCAGGGACGGTCACGCCGCCCGTAGGCGTTGAGCCCGCGTTCGAAGTACCCGCTCTCACCGTTGACGTTGACGTACAGCCCGTCGAAGGTGGTGCCGCCCACCTCCAGTGCCTCGGTCATCACGTCGCTGACGTGGCCGAGCAGTTCCCCGGCCTGGCCGTTGGTCAGCCCCCGGGTGGACCGGGCCCAGTGCAGCCGCGCCCGCCAGAGCGCCTCGTCCGCGTAGATGTTGCCCACGCCGCTGATCAGCGACTGGTCGAGCAGGGCCCGCTTGACCTCGGTCCGCTTGGCTCGCAGCGCCCGGACGAACGCCTCCGGGACGAAACCGGGGTCCAGCGGGTCCAGGGCGATGTGGTCCACCGACGAGGGCACCTCGGCGTGCTCCCCCGGGTGGTCCACCAACAGGTGGCCGAAGGTGCGCTGGTCGACGAAGCGCAGTTCGTTGCCGTCGTCCAGGGGCAGGCGCACCCGCAGGTGCCTCTCGTCCGGCTTGCCCTGCGGCTGCACCAGCATCTGCCCGCTCATACCCAGATGGGTGAGGAGCATGTCACCGCTGTCCAGGACGAGCCACATGTACTTGCCCCGGCGGCGGACCGCGGTGGGGATCTGGCCGGTCAGACGTCCGGCGAAGTCGGCGGGGCCCGGCACGTGCCGACGGACCGAACGCGGGTGCAGCACCTCGACGGGACCGATCCGCCGTCCCACCGCGTGCTCGCTGAGGCCGCGTCGGACGACCTCGACCTCGGGGAGTTCCGGCATACCTCAGCCCTGCCCCTGGCCGGGGGCCTTGCCCTTGGCCTTCTCGGCGGCGTCCGCACGGGCGCGGATGGCCTTCCAGGCGGACTCGGCGGCCTGCTGCTCGGCCTCCTTCTTACTGCGGCCCTCGCCCAGGCCGTAGCTCTCCCCCGCCACCCGGACGGTGGCGCGGAAGGTCTTCTGGTGGTCGGGACCGCTCTCGTCGACGTGGTACTCGGGCACGCCGAGCATCTGGGCGGCGGTGAGCTCCTGGAGGGAGGTCTTCCAGTCCAGCCCGGCGCCCAGCCCGGAGGCGGTGGCGATGAGCGGGTCGAAGAGGCGGTGCACGAACTCCGAGGCCACGTCGAGGCCGCGGTCCAGGTAGACCGCGCCGATGATGGCTTCGAGGGTGTCCGCGAGGATCGAGGACTTGTCCCGGCCCCCGGTGCCCTCCTCGCCCCGGCCGAGCCGGATGTAGGCGCCGATGCCCAGCCCCCGCGCGACGTCGGCGAGGGCGCGCATGTTGACCACGGCGGCGCGCAGCTTGGCGAGTTGGCCCTCGGGCAGGTCCGGGTGCTTGCGGAAGAGGGTGTCGGTGACCACCAGGCCGAGCACGGAGTCGCCGAGGAACTCCAGGCGCTCGTTGGTGGGCAGACCGCCCTTCTCGTAGGCGTAGGAGCGGTGGGTCAGGGCGCGGAGCAGGATCTTGGGGTCGACCTCGACCCCGATCGCCTGATGGAACGCCTTGGCTTCGGAGACGGAGAGTTGGCTGGCCACGCGAGTTCGCTTCCCTGTCGGGCGTGCCGGTGCGCGGCACGCGGAGGTGGAGGGGTCTCCGGTCCGGCCAGGACGCTCGAAAACGAGGTGATCGTCGCGGGAGCGGTCGCTCCCCCGGCGGCCACCACGATCTCGGGAGTCCGCACGGAACCCGGATCACCGGTGTTGGGGTGCCCCGGGAAGGTTTGTTCCCAGGGTTTTCCAGATCACTCTACAAAGCTCCGGGGCCGGGGGTCCCCGAGACAGCCCCTCCCCCTGACAGCGCTGCGGGGCGGACCCCTCAGTGGGTTCCGCCCCGATGCGCCTCGGGAGTACTGGATCGGATGCTGGACCCGAAGCCTGTCATCCGCGGGTTAGGCCGGGTTGGTGACCTGGCGGTTGTTGTAGGTGCCGCAGGTCGGGCACGCGATGTGGGGCTGCTTCGGGTCACGGCAGCGCGGGCAGTTGACCAGCACCGGGCGCGACGCCTTCCACTGGGAACGGCGGGTCCGGGTGTTGCTCCGCGACATCTTCCGCTTCGGGACGGCCACTTCAATCCTCCTGGGTCACCCCCGCGCGGTCGCGGGAGGTCGCTTATCTGGTCACCCCGCGCGCTGTGGCGGGGAGGGTGTGCTCCGGTCGTCAGCGGTGCCCGGCGGACACCGCACGCGATCGGTTCACGGGCTCACTGCTGTTCGGGATCCTCCGCGATAGAGCGGAGCGCTTCCCAACGCGGGTCGACACCGTCGCCGTGACCGTGGTCGGGCCCGGCGTCGGCGAGTTTGACCCCGCACTCGGCGCACAGGCCGGGGCAGTCCGGGCCGCACAGCGGTGAGAGCGGGAGCGCGAGCACGACGGCGTCTCGGATTACCGGTCCGAGGTCGAGCAGATCGCCCTCTAGATAGTAGTCCTCATCCTCGTCGCCCGCGTCCTCGTCACTTCCGCCGCCCTCTTCCTCGTCGGCGGCGTAGCGGTACAGCTCCTGGAAGTCGGCCTCCAGCTCCTCGCTCAGGGAGTCGAGGCAGCGGGAGCACTCCGCGTTGAGACGCCCGTGGGCGGTTCCGGTGACGAGGACGCCCTCCATCACCGCCTCCAGGCGCAGGTCCAGCTCGATCTCCTGGCCCTTGGGCACGCTGGCCATCGCCGTCTCGAACGCCTCGGGGACGGTCACGATTCGGTTGACGGTCCGCATCGACCCCGGCTGGCGGCCCAGCTGGCGGGTGTCGACCACGTACGGGTCGCGGGCATCTAGACGAGACAGAGTGATCGCGCTTTCAGAAGAGTTAACGGGTGCCGGGCACGCGGGCTCCGACGCGCTCGGCGTCGGTTGTCGCGGTGGTGCTGACCGGCCTGAGCGCACGCCGAGGACCGGCGACACCCATGGTCAAACCCAGATTCTACCTACCATGTCCCCGACCACCCAAATCAGCGCCCGAGGAGGGCCGCGCGGAGGCCCTCGGCCCCTACCCCTGGTGGCGTTCGGCGTACTTCTCCCTGAGGCGGCCCTGGACGTAGGGCGTGACCAGACTGGAGACGTCGCCGCGGTGCTGGGCGATCTCGCGGACCAGGCTGGAGGACAGGAAGGAGTACTGGGGGTTGGCGGTCATGAAGACGGTCTCCACGCCGGAGAGCTGGTAGTTCATCTGCGCGATCTGGAGTTCGTAGTCGAAGTCGCTGACGGAGCGCAGGCTGCGGACGATCGTCTCGATGCCGTTCTCCCGGCAGAAGTCGACGAGGAGCCCGTCGAACTCGCTGACCCGGACGTTGCCGAGCCCCGCGGTGCCCTCGGTGAGCATGTCGATCTTCTCGGGGACGGTGAAGAGCCCCCGCTTGTTGACGTTGTTGAGTACGGCGGCGATGACCTCGTCGTACTGTTTGGCGGCTCGTCCGATGATGTCGATGTGACCGTGGGTGACCGGGTCGAAGGAACCCGGACAGACGACTCGGCGCACGGTGGATCGCCCCTCTCAAGAACTACTCTCGGGTACCGCGATCGTAGGGGTTCACCCGTACACCAATTCGGGCAACACCCGCTTAGTGTTCTTTCCCCGGACAAATGTGTCTGTACTCACACCCGGGGCGAGCGGGGCCGGGCCGCCGCCACGGCACGCGCGGGTCGTCCGAACCCTCCGGCGCGAAACACCGGAAAACGCCCCCCGTCACCGCTTCCTACCCGGAGGCGCGGGCGTACCAGAGGATCGCCTCGCCGTACCTGCGACTGCGGTCGGGCTCGATCCCCTCGGGCCAGACCGGTTCGGCACCGCGCTTGGAGCGCTCCACCACGAGGACCGCGTCCTCGGCCAGCCACCCGTGTCCGACCAGGGCGGACAGCACCGAGGAGACCTCCTCGTCGGTGACCGCGTAGGGCGGGTCGGCCACCACCAGGTCGTAGGGGGCACCGGTCCTCGCGCGTGCGAGGACCCGCTCCACCCGGTCCGCGGCCAGTTCGGCCCCAGGAAGCCGGAGTGTGGCGATGTTCTCCTTCACCACCCGGGCGGCCCTGCGGTCGGCCTCCACCAGCAGGGCGTGCGAGGCCCCGCGGGAGAGGGCCTCCAGTCCGATCGCCCCGGACCCGGCGTAGAGGTCCATGACCCGGAGCCCGTCGAGGGAGCCGAGGTCGGACTGGACGGAGGCGAACAGGGCCTCGCGGGCCCGGTCGCTGGTGGGTCGGGTGGTGCGGCCGTCTGGGGCGGAGATGCGCCGTCCGCCCGCGGCCCCGGCGATGATGCGGGTCATGGCACAACGGTAGTGCGGTTCAGGTCTTGTCGAGGTACTCCGCCCGTTCCTCGGGCAACAGCGCGGCCAGCGCGTCGGCCAGGGGCGGGTGCCCCTTCAGTTCCGGGTCCCGGGCGACGAGGCGGGTGGCCTCCTCCCGGGCCTGGCCGATGAGCTCCTCGTCCCGGACCAGGGTGAGCATCCGCAGGCTCGAACGCGCCCCGGACTGCGCGTCGCCGAGCACGTCGCCCTCGCGGCGCATCTCCAGGTCGGCACGGGACAGCTCGAACCCGTCCGTGGTCGAGGCCACCGCGGCCAGCCGCTCGCGTGCGGGGGTCCCCTCCTCGGACTCGGTGACCAGCAGGCAGAGACCGGGCAGCCGACCCCGGCCGACCCGGCCGCGCAGCTGGTGCAGCTGCGAGATACCGAACCGGTCGGCGTCCATGACGGCCATGACCGTGGCGTTGGGTACGTCCACACCGACCTCGATGACGGTGGTGGAGACCACCACGTCGGTCCGCCCGGACGAGAGGCGGCCCATCACCGCCTCCTTGTCGTCCGGAGCCATCCGACCGTGCAGGGCCTCCACCCGCACGTCGGCCAGCGGGCCCTCCTTCAACCGGGCGAGCACCTCCAGCACCGCGAGCGGCGGGCGGGCCCCGGGCGACACCTCCTCCGGCGGAGCGTCGACCTCGTCACCGGCCTCTCCCCCGCCGGAGCCCCCGGTGCCGTCGCCGATCCGCGGGCAGACCACGAACGCCTGGCGGCCCTGGCCCACCTCCTCCCGGATCCGCTCCCAGGCGCGGGTGAGGAAGTGCGGTTTCTCGCTGGTGGGGACGATGTGGGTGGCGACGGGGGCGCGCCCCGCGGGCAACTGGGTGAGGGAGACCACGTCCAGGTCGCCGTAGACCGTCATGGCGACCGTCCGCGGGATGGGCGTGGCGGTCATCACCAGCACGTGCGGTCGGCCGTTCCGGGCCTTCTCCCGCAGGGCGTCGCGCTGCTCCACCCCGAAGCGGTGCTGTTCGTCCACCACCACCAGGCCCAGGTCGGCGAAGGACACGTGCTCCTGGAGCAGGGCGTGGGTGCCCACCACGATCCCGGCCTGGCCGGAGGCGGCCTCCAGCAGGGCCTCCCTGCGGGCCGCGGTGTTCATGGAACCGGTCAGCAGGGCGATACGGGTGGCGTTCTCGGCGCCGTCGAGCTGCCCGGCGCGGCCGAGCGCGCCGAGCATCGCGCTGATGGAGCGGTGGTGCTGCTGGGCGAGGACCTCGGTGGGGGCGAGCATGACGGCCTGACCGCCGGAGTCCACCACCCGCAGCATCGCGCGCAGGGCCACCAGGGTCTTGCCCGCGCCCACGTCGCCCTGGAGCAGGCAGTGCATGGGGTGGGTGGCGTCGAGCCGTTCCGCCAGCCGGTCGCCGACCTCGCGCTGGCCCTCGGTGAGGGTGAAGGGGAGCTGGGAGTCGAAGGCGTCGAGGAGGCCGCCGTCCGCGCCGGGGCGGGGGGTCGCGGGCAGCTCCCCGGCCTGCTGGCGGCGCTGGGCGAGGGCGAGCTGCAGGACGAAGGCCTCGTCCCACTTCAGGCGGCGCCGGGCGGTGCCGACCTCGGCCCACTCGGCGGGCCGGTGGATCCTGCGGAGCGCCTCGTGCACACCGAGCAGCCCCTGGTCCGCGCGCAGCTGCGGAGGCAGGGGGTCGGGGATGTCCACGGCGTAGTCCAGGGCGACTCCGACCGAGCGGGCGATCGTGGCGGAGTCCAGGCCCTTGACCGCCGGGTAGACGGGGATGAGCTCGTTCGCGTAGGCGCGGGCGGCCTCGCCCTCGAGGCCGTCGTCGTCGAGGAGCACGTACTCGGGGTGGTCGAGCTGTCGGCGCCCCTTGAAGGTGGAGACCCGTCCGGAGAACATGGCCAGCCGCCCGGGAACCAGGGTGTTCTGGTGGTGGGAGCCCCGGTTGAAGAAGGTCAGGTGCAGGCGGGCGGTACCGTCGGTGACGGTGGCCTCCATCATGTCCATCCGTCGGCGCCCCTGGCGGGCGGGGATGGTGCGCCGCCTGGCGTCCAGCACCTTGGCCTGCACGGTGACGTCCTCCCCCTCCCGCAGGAGGGCGAGGTCGGTGAGTTCGCCCCTGCGGTCGTAGCGGCGCGGGTAGTAGCGCAGCAGATCGCCGAGGGTGTGCAGATCGAGTTTGTCGGCGAGTGCCTTCGCCGTCCTGCCGCCGAGTGGTCCCTTGCGCAGCGGCTCGTCCCAGGTGCTCACTGTGGTTCCCGTCCTGGCCTCGTGCATCGGTCTACGCCACGTTAGACCTCCCGTGCGACGTCCGGGGCCGAACCGGAGCGGGCAGCCGCCCCCTCCCGGCAGGGGGCGGTGGACTGTTCGCCGTTGAGTGTGCACGGGTGTGCGTGCGCGTGAACGGATCCGGCTGCGACGGTGGTTTCGCGGGCGCCGCACTGGTGCAGTTACTATGTGTATGCGATCTGAGACGCCGGGTTTGGTGTCAGTGTTCGGACCCCCTTGCCGCCAGCGCGATGGCCTGGGGCCTCCCGCGCACCTGCGACCACACCCACACGGCCGGATCGTGGGGAAACCGGCCTCCGGAAACGGGCCACACACAGGATGTGTGTCGCCGAACCGGGGCCTGAGCACGCCGGGGATCCAGTGCGCCCAGGACCGTTCGGGGCGTGCGACTGAACGGGACCAACCCCGTCCAGTCCGCAGGAACGGTATACTCGTCAGAGTTCATCGTGTTTTCGCCATGCCTGCGTGGCTGATCTCGATGCTCCGGTGGGTGCGCGAGGCTTCGGCCGCACCGCGTTCCACCGTTGCGCGTACGGGTGCCTCCCAGTGGTCTGATTCCACCTTCGGGCATGTCTGCGTGTACTCTTCCACGGTTGGCGTCTTCGCCAGCCTGCCCGCCCGGCCTCTTCTGGTCGGATGACCTCTCGCGTGCGGCGACGTGCGCGATCCCGAGCACTTGAATGGAGTTACCGTGGCTTCCGTCTGCGACGTCTGCGGCAAGGGACCAGGGTTCGGTAACAGTGTTTCCCACTCGCACCGTCGCACCCGCCGCCGCTGGAACCCCAACATCCAGACCGTTCGCACCCGCGTGGGCGGCACGCCCAAGCGTGTGAACGCGTGCACCTCGTGCATCAAGGCCGGCAAGGTGGCCCGCTAGGGTCTCCCTCCGCTGTCTTCGAAGAGCCCTCCGACTCCGGTCGGGGGGCCTTCTTCGTGTTTCCGGGCCCGTCCTGCGCGGTGAGTAGGCCCTCTCACAGCCGGCAGACGTGCCCGTTGAGGGAGCACCGGACGGGGCTCTGGGCGAGACCGGCCGCGTCGAAGGTGAGGGAGGCCGAGGCTCCGGGTTCGAGTTGGCCCCCGCTCCCGGAGGGGCGGGCCAGGATCCCGTCCTCCAGGGGCTCCCAGTCAGCGTCGCGGACCTCGGTGACCTCGGCGGACTCGAAGGCCAGCGCCAGCTCCCACGTCTCGAGCCGGGTCTGCGAGGTGTTGGTGATGGTGACGCGGCCGGTGAAGCCGACCGAGGTCGTCTCCAGCACCTGGTAGACGACGGTGGTGGGTTCGGTCCCGGCCTGGACCTGCGGCCCGTCGCCGCCCTCCCCGGCGGAGGCGTCCCCGTTCCCGGGCTCCGGGGAGGCGCCGTGGCTGGGTTCGGCGCCGTCCTGGCGGCCGGGGGCCTCCGTCGCGCCGGGGGTGCCGCCGAACTGGAGGTAGATCTGTGTGGTGCTGTAACCGAACAGGAGCAGCCCGAGGATCACCCCGGAGATGATGAGGACGTTGAGCAGTCTGGGGGGTTCGACCCGTTTGGGGACCGTGCTCTCGATGAGTCCGCCGATCCGCCGCAGGGCGCCGGCGTTCTCCGGTTCGCTGCGGTGGGCTCCACGACGAGGGCCGTGCCGACTAGCCATGCCGCCCCATATGCCGCCTCCCGACGCCGCTCCGCTGGCCTTCCTGCGCTCTCACCCGTCGGCTCCCGGATCAGAGGTGGTTCCTCGTGCGGACCTTCGCGGTTCCGCTTTCCAACGAGGCCGGGCGACCGCCCGGTAGGCAGAGCTGGCCGCGTTGGCAAAGCCTAGCGTGATCGCCAAACAGGACAAATCCAAACGGGGCTCACTCCCGCCGGAAATGATCCCACCCACCGCGTTCGACCACGTCCCCGTCCAGTGTGACCGGGTGCTCGGAGTCCTCCTCCGCGCCCCGGGGCGCCTCCGCCACGACCCCCACCGCGTGCCAGTGCTCCGGGAGTCCGGTCTCCGGCGGGAAGGCGGCCGCGAGCGCGTGGTCCTCTCCGCCCGCCGCCATCAGACGGCGGGCGGCCGCCACGGCGTTCCCCGCCGGGGCGCCCAGCACACGGACGGCCTCCAGGAGCGCGGGCTCGGGGCGGAGCGCGTCCGACTCCAGGTCGACACGGACCCCGCTCGCCCGGCAGATGTGCCCCAGGTCCTGGACCAGGCCGTCACTGATGTCGAGCATGGCGGTCGCGCCCAGCACGGCTGCCTCGGGGCCCGCGCCGTAGGGCGGGCTCGGCCTCCGGTGCTCGGACAGGCAGTCCGCGGGGCCGTCGATCCCCCGCTCCAGCAGGGCCAGCCCGGCGGCCGAGAGGCCGAGGTGCCCGGTGTAGGCGACCACGTCCCCCGCCCGGGCGCCGTCGCGGCGTACCGGCGCGCGCCCCTCCAGGTCGCCGAGGGCGGTGACGGCGATGGTCAGGGTGTCCGAACCCACCATGTCGCCGCCGACCACGGCTCCCCCGGCCAGCGCGCACTCCTCGCGTACCCCGGCGGTGAACTCCTCGGCCCAGGCCAGTGGAAGGTCGGCGGGCGCGGCGAAACCGATGAGCAGCCCGGTGGGACGGGCGCCCATGGCCACGACGTCGGCGTAGTTCTGCGCCACGGCGCGGTGCCCGACGTCCCGGGCGGTGGACCACTCCCGTCTGAAGTGGCGGCCCTCGACGAGGAGGTCCGTGGTCGCGACCGTGCGCCCGTCGGGTGCGGCCACGACCGCGGCGTCGTCGCCGGGGCCGAGGATTACATCGTCCGTACTGGGGAATTGGCTCGTCACACGTGTGATCAGAGCGAACTCACCAAGTCCCCCAATGGTGCTCAACACAGAGATCAGGGTACGGTGACGCTCCGGCTCAAGTGGTCCGGACCCGGCGGTCAAGCCCCACGTTCGTCATCCGTTCGTCATCAGCTGTGCCCTTCGGCCGGGGATGCGTTCGCTCGACCTCACACCCGGCACAGCACGAAGGAGAAGACATCATGGTGCAGGCGTACATCCTGATCCAGACCGAGGTCGGCCAGGCGGCGGAGGTCGCGAACCGGATCCGGGGGATCGCTGGGGTCGAGGAGGCACACGACGTCACCGGTCCCTACGATGTGATCGTTCAGGCGAAGGCCGACGACATCGACGCTCTGGGGACTCTGGTGGTGGCCCGGATCCAGCGGCTGGACGGCATCGACCGCACGCTCACCTGCCCCATCGTCAACATCTGAAGCCGACCGGGTCGATGGAGCGGGGTTGACTGTGCGCAAGCGCTACTTCGGGGCGGCTCTGGCCGTCGCCCTGGTGACGGCCGGCTGCGGCGAGCAGACCGTGCGGATACAACCGCCCGAGCCGGACGAGCGGACCGCCGAGCTCTGCGCCTCGCTGGTCGCCGACCTCCCCGACACCCTGCTCGACGCCGAACGCGCGAGTGTGCGGCCCGACTCGGAGCTCACGGCCGCCTGGGGCGACCCGCCCATCGGGCTGCGGTGCGGTGTGCCCCGCCCCGCCTCCCTGCAGATGGACTCGGTCCTGCAGGAGGTCAACGGTGTGGCGTGGTTCTCCCCGCCCGAGGACACCCCCTCCCTGTACACGGTCGTGGAGCGCGAGGCCTACGTCGAGCTCACCGTTCCGCCCTCCTACGGTCCGCCCGCGGCCGCACTCGCCGAGGTGAGCGAACTGGTCGACGAGCACCTGGAAGAGCGCGCCGACAGCGGCCGGTGACCCCGCCGGGGGCTCTTGCGCGCCCCGGACGGACGTGCGGGGCCGGAGGCGGTTCTCCGCCTCCGGCCCCGCTTCCGCGGCCCCGGGGACACCGGGAGGCAGCGGTCCGGACGCCCCGCGCCTACTCCTCGTCCCCGGTTCCGGTGTCCTCGTCGTTGTCAGCGTCCTCGGAGCCGGAGTCCTCGTTCCCGGCCTCCTCGCTGTCCATTTCCGCGCCCTCAAGGGCCTCGGCGTCCTCACCCTGTTCTGCGATCTGGGCCTCGATCTCGGGAGCGGTCTCCTGGATGGCCCCCGAGCAGGCGGCGCCCGGTTCGGGAACGTCGCTGCCGCGCTCGTAGAACCGCACGTAGCGGGCCAGTTCCTCGTCGTCGGCGCTCTCCGCGGTGATCTGGCGGCCCCAGCTGGAGGCGACGATCGGCGCGGGCATCTCCCCGTCGTAGGGGCTGACGACCAGGTAGTCGCCGGGGTTGTAGAAGTCCTCCAGCGCCTCCACCTCCTCCTCGGGCAGCTCCGGGTCGTAGGTGATCCAGACCGCGCCGTGCTCCAGGGCGTGGACCGCGAACTCCGGCATCAGCGTGTCCGCGTAGACACCGCAGTTCTGCCAGCTGCTCCAGTGCTGGCCGCCGACCGGCGGGGACTGGGCGTAGTCGACGCGCTGTCCCGTCTGGACGTGGTTGTACTCGTCGATGGCGTACTCCTGCACGCCCTGGATGTTGCGGGAGCGGAACTCCATGAAGATCGCGGTTCCCAGAAGACCCAGGACCGCGGCGGCGGCTACGCTGATCCCGGTGATCTTGAGGGCTTTGGCGCGACGTTCCTTCTTCCGCTGCTCCTCGCGCAGCGCGGCGGCGCGAGCGCGGCGCTCCTCCGCCTTCGACTTCTTGGCCACTGGGTCTCCTGGGGATGGATGTGGTCGAATAGGACTTTCCTACCCTCTACTTTGGCACCAGAGTTGTGCGATTTGACCAAGGTGGTTCCGATGGGGCATGTGACCGGCCCGGCGTCCGCGGACGCCGACGGCACCGAAGAAGCGTCGAACGAGGACGGGCCGGACGGCCACGAGGAGTCCCCCCCGGACGGTGGGGGCGCCGCCGCGCGGCAGCGCACCGTCCCCCTCTGGATGGCCGCGACCCTGGTCGTGCTGGCGCTGGTCGGCGGCTTCCTCGTGGGCCGCCCGTCCTATCCGCTCGACACCGGGGCCGACGCCGGCTTCCTGCGCGACATGAGCGCGCACCACGCCCAGGCCGTGGACATGTCGCTGATCATCATCGACAAGACCGAGGACGTCGAGCTGCACACGGTGGCCACGGACATGGCCAGGACCCAGCAGGCCCAGATCGGGATGATGCAGGGCTGGCTGGCCGCGTGGGGGCTGAACTCGCGCTCGGCCGAACCCCCGATGGCCTGGATGGAGGGCCACGAGCACGGCGGCGGCGAGGGGGAGGTCCCCGAGACCATGCCGGGGCTGGCCACCAGCGAGCAGCTCGTGGAGCTGAACGAGGCCGAGGGGGTGGAGGCCGAGGTGCTCTTCCTCGAACTGATGATCGCCCACCACATCGGCGGGGTCGAGATGGCCGAGGCCGAGGTGGACCTCGGCAACGAGGAACTCGTCACAAACCTCGCCCAGGGGATGATCGACGCCCAGCTGTCCGAGGTCGAGAACATGGAGCGCATGATCGAGCTCCGCGAGTAGGACAGAAACGGCTCCACCTGCGAAGACGTCGAGTCTGGCGAAGACGCGGCACCGAGGCGGCGCATCCCCGTTCCGGGGGTGCGCCGCTTTTGCGTGCGGTCCCCGGCGCAGTGACCGCGCCGTCCGGACCCCCTCGGGCCGCCGGTACCCGGGGGGCGCCCTCCATTACGACGGCAAGTAGCACTACAGTTCGTAGTACTACCGGCAGTCGGTACCTGAGAGGCGGGCATGGAAGCTCTTGACCTGGCGAGGTGGCAGTTCGGGGTCACCACGATCTACCACTTCCTCTTCGTCCCACTGACGATCGGCCTGTCCTTCATCGTGGCCGTGCTCCAGACCTTCTGGTACCGCACCGGACGGCACGAGTACCTCCAGGCCACCCAGTTCTTCGGCAAGCTGTTCCTGATCAACTTCGCCATGGGCGTGGTCACCGGGATCGTGCAGGAATTCCAGTTCGGCATGAACTGGAGCGAGTACTCGCGCTTCGTCGGCGACGTCTTCGGGGCGCCCCTGGCCATGGAGGCCCTCCTGGCCTTCTTCCTGGAGTCCACCTTCATCGGACTGTGGATCTTCGGCTGGCACCGGCTGCCACGCGGCGTCCACCTGGCCTGCATCTGGGTGGTCGCCGTCGGCACCAACCTGTCGGCCTACTTCATCCTGGCCGCCAACGCCTGGATGCGCCGCCCGGTGGGCTACGACGTCAACCCCGAGACCGGCCGAGCCGAGCTCAACGACATCTGGGCCGTACTCAGCAACGACCAGGCCTGGTCCACCTACCTGCACACCGTCTCCGCCGCCTTCGTCACCGCCGGGCTCTTCGTGGTGGCGGTCAGCGCCTACAAGCTGTGGCGCAACACCAGGCACGACGACACCGGCGAGGCCGGCGTCACCCCGCCCGGGCGGGACTTCGCACTGTTCCGCTCCACCCTCAGGACCGGCCTGGTCATCACCCTGGCCGCCGGGGCCCTCACCGTCTTCTCCGGCGACCACCAGGCCAAGCTCGCAGCCGAGTACGAGCCCATGAAGCTCGCCGCCGCCGAGGCCCTGTGGGACACCGAGGAGGGCGCCGCCTTCTCCGCCTTCGCCGTCGGCGACACCGAGGCGCGCCACAACCCCATCGACGTCACCGTCCCCAACGTCCTCAGCTTCCTGGCCACCGGCACCTTCGACGGCGAGGTGCACGGTATGAACAACCTCCAGGAGGCCTACGAGGAGTACTACGGGCCCGGCGACTACATGCCCAACGTGTTCGTCGTGTACTGGTCCTTCCGGCTGATGATGGGGCTCGGGATGTTCGGGATCGCCGTCGCCGCCGTAGGCCTGTGGTGCACCCGCGGACGCGGGCGGATGCCCGGGAGCCGGTGGTTCTACTACGCGGCCGTCGCCGCGCTGCCCGCCGCGCTGGCCGCCAACATCTTCGGTTGGGTGCTCACCGAGATGGGCCGCCAGCCCTGGACGGTCCACGGCGAGCTGCTCACCGCCGCCAGCGTCTCCCCCGGGGTCAGCCTCGGAACGGTCGCCATGAGCCTGGGCCTGTTCACCGCCGTGTACGGACTGCTGTTCGTCGTCGAGGTCGGCCTGCTCTGGAAGTACATCAAGAAGGGGCCCGCACACGTCGTTCCCGACCTGGAGAACGACGAGGACGAGTCCCGGATCCCGCACTTCAGCTACTAGGAGCCAACGACCATGGAACTGGCCGTCATCTGGTTCGTCGCCATCGCCGTCCTGTGGACCGGCTTCTTCCTCCTGGAGGGGTTCGACTTCGGGGTCGGGGTCCTCATGCCCTTCATGGGCAGGCGCCACTCCGTGGACCGCCGCGTGGCCATCAACGCCATCGGGCCGGTCTGGGACGCCAACGAGGTGTGGATGATCACCGCCGTCGGCGCCATGTTCGCCGCGTTTCCCGCCTGGTACGCGTCCGTGTTCAGCGGGTTCTACGTGCCGGTGTTCCTCGTCCTGATCGCGCTCATCGTGCGCGGGGTGGCGTTCGAGTACCGCCACAAGCGCGACAGCGACCGGTGGCGGGACTGGTGGGACAGGGCGATCTTCTTCGGCAGCGCCGTGCCCGCCTTCCTGTGGGGGCTGATCTTCGCCAACCTCGTCCGGGGCGTGGCCATGGACGCCGACCACATCGTCACCGCGTCCCCGCTCGACCTGCTCAACCCGCACGCCCTGCTCGGCGGGGTGACCACCCTGGCGCTGTTCACCCTGCACGGCGCCGTCTTCCTGACCCTCAAGACCGACGGGCCGGTCCGGGTCCGCGCACGCAGGGCCGCCCTGGGCGCCGCCTGCGTCGCGGTCCCCGCCGTGACCGCCTTCCTGCTGTGGACCCAGTCCGCGCACGGCGCCCCGTGGACCCTGCCGCTCACCCTGACCGCCGTCGCGACCCTGGTGGGCGGGGTCGCGGCGGCCCGCTTCCGCCGTGAGGGGTGGTCCTTCCTCGCCACCGCGGCGACCATCGTGCTCACGTTCGCCACGCTGCTCGGTTCGCTGTTCCCGAACGTGCTCCCGTCCACCACCGACCCGGCGTTCAGCCTGACCGTCGCCAACGCCTCCTCGGCGGACTACACGCTCACCCTGATGACCTGGGTCGCGGTGGTGTTCCTGCCGCTGGTGCTGGGCTACCAGGGCTGGAGCTACTGGGTGTTCCGCCAGCGGGTCACCGGCGAACAGATCACCCGCTCCACCGTCACCACGGGCGGGGAGGAGCAGGAGCGGGCCGCCTGAGCCCGCTCCCTCCTCCGGGACCCGCGCCCCCTGCCTCCCGAATCGCCCCGGGAGACGGGGGGTGCGGCGTTCCCCGCGCGCTCCCCGGGATACTGGGCCGACCCGCACCGTGTCCCGCGTCCCCCGCATCCGCCGCGCCGGAGCCCCCTTCGGAACCGAACCCCGAGGGCCCGGTCGAGTCCCGACGCCACGAGGTACCCGCACATGAAACCGCTCGATCCGCGCCTGGTGCGCACCGCAGACGCGGTCCGCACACACCTGGCCGTCACCGTCGTCAGCGGCGTGCTGATCACCGGCCTGATCCTCACCCAGGCCTGGCTGCTCGCCCGGGTCATCACCGGGGCGTGGGCCGGGGAGGGCATGGAGGTCCTCGGCTGGATGATCGCCGCGGTGGCCGCCGTCGCCCTCGCCCGCGCCCTGCTGTCCTACCTCGCCGAGGCCTCGGCACTGCACAGCGCCGCCCGCACCAAGTCGCAGCTGCGCCGCAGGCTGGTCGCGCACGTGACCGGTTCGGGCAAGGTGTGGCTGGCCGAGGGCGGCGACCGCGAGGACGGGGCGCCCAGGGCAGGTGAACTCGTCACCCTGGCCACCCGCGGCCTGGACGCCCTCGACGAGTACTTCTCCCGCTACCTGCCCCAGCTGGTACTGGCGTGCATCGTGCCGTTCGCGGTGCTGGCGGTGGTCTTCTGGGCGGACTGGATCTCCGGGATCGTCATCCTGGTGACCCTGCCGCTCATCCCGGTCTTCATGGCGCTGATCGGGATGCACACCCAGCAGCGCACCGAACGCCAGTGGCGGCTGCTGAGCCGGCTGGGCGGGCACTTCCTCGACGTCGTGGAGGGGCTGCCGACCCTGGCGGTCTTCCGCCGGGCCAAGGCACAGGCCGCCATCATCCGCGAAGTCGGCGAGGACCACCGCAAGGCGACCATGGGCACGCTGCGGATCGCCTTCCTGTCGGCCTTCGCCCTGGAACTGCTCGCCACCCTGGCGGTGGCGCTGGTCGCCGTCGAGGTGGGTCTGCGTCTGCTGGGCGGGCACATGGACTACCAGACCGCCCTCCTGGTGCTGATCCTCGCACCCGAGGCCTACCTGCCGCTGCGTGAAGTGGGTGCTCGCTTCCACGCGAGCATGGAGGGCGTGGCCGCGGCCGACCAGGTCTTCACCGAGCTGGACCGCAGACGGGACACGGCCGGGCCCGGCGGAGCGGGGGACGAGGCGGCCGGTCGGGCCCCGGCCCCGACCGGCACCCCCTCCCCCGCCGCGGCGGGCGACATCCGGTTCGAGGGGGTCGGCCTGCTCTACCCGGGCCGCGACGTCCCCGCCCTGTCCGGGCTGGACCTGACCGTGCGAGCCGGGGAACACCTGCTGCTCACCGGGCCGAGCGGTTCCGGAAAGACCACCCTGCTCTCCCTGCTGCTGCGGCTCGGCGAACCCACCGAGGGCCGGATCAGCGTGCGGGCTCCCGGCGGTGAGTGGACCCCCCTCGATCGGCTGCCCGCCGACGACTGGCGGCTCGGCATCGCCTGGGTACCGCAGCACCCCTACCTGTTCGACGTCTCCGTCGCCGACAACATCCGGCTGGGCGCCCCCGACGCCGGCATGGAGCGGGTCCGGGAGGCGGCCCGGCTGGCCGAGGCGGACGGATTCGTGTCCGCTCTCCCCGACGGCTACGGCACACGCCTGGGTGAGCGGGGTGCGCGGCTGTCCGCCGGGCAGCGGCAGCGGATCGCGCTGGCCCGGGCGATGTGCCGGGACGCACCGCTGGTCCTGCTCGACGAACCCACCGCGCACCTGGACCCGGAGAACGCGAAGGCGGTGCGCACCGCCGTGACCCGCCTGTTGGAAGGGCGCACCGCCGTGATCGTCGCCCACGACACCGGCTGGGCCGAGTCCGTGCTCGGCGAGAACCCGCGGACCGCCGCACTGCCGCTACTGACCCGGGAGGCGCGCCGATGAACGCCGCAACGACCGGGACCGGAGGGGACCCGACCGCCATGACCGGTGGGTTCGAGGTGCACGAGCGGGAGCGGCGCAAGGACCCGCTGCGCCGGATGATCGGGCTGGCCCGGCCCCGAGGGGGCCGGTTCGCGCTGGGCGTGCTGCTCGGCGCCGCCGCCACCGGTTCGGGTGTGGCCCTGCTCGGCGTCGCCGCCTGGATGCTGGCCACCGCAGCCGACCACCCCTCCATCACCGCGCTGAGCGTGGCGGTGGTCGCCACTCGTGCCCTGGGGGTCAGCAAGGGTGTGACCCGCTACCTGGAGCGGCTGGTCACCCACGACGCCGCCTTCCGCACCCTCGCCGAGGTCCGGGTCCGGGTGTACGAGCGGCTGGCCGGGACCGAACCGTTCGGCCGCTTCCGCTCCGGCGACCTGGTCTCCCGTCTGGTCAACGACACCGAGGCCACCCTCGACCTGTTGGTGCGCGGGCTGGCACCGCCGCTGGTGTCGGTGGTCACCGGCGGCGCGACCGTCCTGTTCCTGACCGCGGTGTACGCGCCCGGCGGCCTGCTGCTCGCGGCGGGCCTGCTGCTCGCCGGGTTCGCGGTACCGCTGGCCGCGGCCGCCCTGGGCACCGGGCCGGGCCGCCGGGAGGCCGTGGCGCGCGGCAGGCTCTCCACCACCCTGGTCGACACCCTCCAGGGCGCACCGGACCTGGTCGCCTACGGGGCCATGGAGCGCCAGGTGGCCCGGGTGTACGAGGCCGACACCGAACTCACCCGGGTGGCGGCGCGCGACGCCGCGACCCTGGGGCTGAGCGCCGGGGCGAACGCGCTCATCACCGGCCTGACCGTGTGGGGCGCGCTGTTCCTGGGCGTGCTCGCCGTGTCCGGGGGCTCGATCGGTCCGACCGCGCTGGCGGTCCTGGTGCTGACCACCCTCGCCGCCTTCGAGATCGTCGCCCCGCTGCCCGCCGTCGCGGCCAGGCTGGGGGCGATCCGGGCCAGCGGGGAGCGGTTGTTCGGGGTGCTGGACACCCCTGCGTCGGTGTCGGCGCCCGCCCGGTCCGGCCTGGAGATCGACCCGGAGGCCGACACCACGGTGCGGATCCGCGACCTCCGGGTGCGGTACGGGCCCGAGGAGCCGTGGGCGCTGGACGGAGTGGACCTGGAGATCCCCGCCGGGGCGACCGTCGCGGTGGTCGGGCCGAGCGGTGCGGGCAAGAGCACGCTCGCCTCGGTCCTGCTGCGCTTCCGCGACCCGGACGGCGGCCGGGTGGAGATCGGCGGCACCGACGTCACCGACCACCCGGCCGACGAGGTACGGCGTGTGGTGTCCGGGGTTCCGCAGGACCCGCACGTGTTCGCGTCCACGCTCCGGGAGAACCTGCGGTTGGCCGGGCCGGGGGCCGGGGACGACGAACTGTGGGCGGCGCTGCGCAGGGCGCGGCTGGCCGGGGAGGTCGAGGCGATGCCCAGGGGCCTGGACACCCAGGTGGGTTCGCACGGCCTGGGGCTGAGCGGCGGGATGCGTCAGCGGCTGGCGCTGGCCAGGGCGGTGCTGGCGGGGCCGCGCGTGCTGGTGCTGGACGAGCCGACCGCGCACCTGGACCCGGACACGCGCGACGGGGTGGTCGCCGACCTGCTCGCCGCCGCCCGGGGGTTCTCCACCCTGCTCATCACCCACGACCTCACCGGCCTGGACCGGGTGGACCGGATCTACGTGGTCCGCGAGGGGAGGGTGCTGCAGTCGGGGACGTACGAGGAGCTCATCACGGAGGCCGGGTGGTTCCGCTCGGTCTCCGAGCGCTAGGGTTCGGACGTGAGTTCGGTGAATGAGGTCTTCGGTGGTTTCGGTGTCCTGCTGCGCGGTCTGGGCATCGTGCTGCGCAAACCGCGCCTGTTCCTGTTGGGTGCGCTGCCCGCGCTGATCACGTCGCTGCTGTTCCTGGCGGCGCTGATCACCCTGGCGGTGAACCTGGCGGACCTGGTGGCGTGGGCGACGCCGTTCGCCCGGGACTGGGACGCCATCTGGCAGGGGCTGCTGCGCGGCGCCCTGTCCGTGGCGCTGCTGGCCGGGTCGGTCCTGGTCATGGTGGTGGCGTTCACGACGGTGACCCTGACCCTGGGGGCTCCGATCTACGACAGGATCGCCGAACTGGTCGAGCAGGAGCTCGGCGGTGCGCCCGAGGCAGCGGAGGAGACGCTGATGGCCTCGATGGCCCGAGCGGTGCGCCAGTCGGTGGTGATCGTGCTGGTCTCCCTGACGGTGACGGTCTGCGCGTTCCTGATCGGGCTCGTCCCGCTGGTCGGCTGGATCGCCGGCCCGGTGCTGACCGCGGTGATGGGCGGCTGGCTGCTGGGGATCGAGCTGACGGCGCCCGCCTTCGACCGGCGCGGCCTGCTGCGCATCCGCGACCGCCGCCGCTTCATGGGCACCCGCCGTATGCGGACGCTGGGCTTCGCGGTGCCGACCTACTTCCTGCTGGCGATCCCGTTCGTGGCTGTGGCGGTGTTCCCGGCGGCGACGGCGGGCGGCACCATCCTCGCCCGGGAGCTGCTCCCCGGGGCTCCCGAGGGGCACCAGCCGCCCCAGGGGCACCTCCACCCGCGCCAGACACCGCCTCAGGCTCCGCGGGGACTCCAGGGGCCGTCGCCAGCCTAAGGAGCTCGCGGAGGACCGACGCCGAGGGGCGGACGACCGCGCGGTCGTCCGCCCCTTCCGCTGTTCGAGTAAACGCGGCCGCCCGCTCAAGAGAAGGAGAGCAACAGGTCGGTGACCTCAAGGCGCAGATCGAAGGGCGTCGGGATCTGTACTGATCCGCTCCGAAGGGCGCGGGTGACCTCTTGGTACTCATCTCCCTCTGGCTGACGGAACAGGGCGACCTCGTCCTGCTTCGAGTCAATCACCAGGTAGAGGGGAACCCCAGCCTGTGCGTAGCCCTTCGCCTTGTCGGTCCAGTCGTGGTGCGCGCTACTGGGCGAGACGACCTCGACGACCAACTCCACCTCTTCGGCAGGGCGAATCCAGGACGGCCCGTCCCAGTCTTTCCCCCTGGCCAGAGCAGTCGGCAGAACCACCAGATCGGGCACGTAGCGATCACCGGTCTTGGCGATCTCCAGAGTGATCATCTGCAACGCACGTAGGCCCTTGGCCCTGAGCCCGACCTCCAGGAGCGACTCGTGGACTTCAGTGACGATGTCGGCATGCCTGACTGTGGGCGTCGGCGACACGGTGATGCTCCCGTTGATGATTTCCACGCGGTAACCATCTGGGAGTTCGAGACTTTCGGCCAGAGTGTGGAGATCCATGGTCGGCTCATCCGTCCGCTCTTGCACAGCACACGTCATCGGGGGCTCCCTGAGGTATCCAGAACGTTTCTGAGCGTAGCGAGAGCACATCCCCAGCGTACGCCTTTTGACATGGGATCCCCAGGAAACACCGTGGGCGGACGACCGCGCGGTCGTCCGCCCCTCGCGGGTTCGGTGGTGCCGGTTCCGCCGGTCAGCGCAGCCCGGGGTCGCGGCGCAGGGCGGTGGTGATCATCCGCTCCACGAGCGTCGCGTAGTCCACCCCGGTGGCCCCCCACATCTGTGGGAAGGCCGAGGCCGGGGTGAAGCCGGGCATCGTGTTCAGCTCGTTGACGAGGATCCGGCCGTCCTCGGTGTAGAAGAAGTCCACCCGGGCCAGACCCTCGCAGCCCATGGCCTCGAACACGTCCGCGGCCATCCTCCGCAGCCGCCCGGTGGCCTCCTCCGGGATCTCGGCCGGGATGGTGAGGCTGCTCGTGGACAGGTACTTGGCCTCGAAGTCGTAGAAGTCGAAGCCCTCCGCCACGTGCACCTCGGCCGGCAGGGAGACGTCGGGGGTGCCGCCGTCCTCCGCCTCCAGGACTCCGCACTCGATCTCGCGGCCCACGACCTGCGCCTCGACCAGGACCTTGGGGTCGTGCTCGCGGGCGGCCTCGACCGCGGCGATCACGGCGTCGGTGTCGGAGGAGTCCTTCACCCTGCTGATGCCGACGCTGCTCCCGGCGCGGGCGGGCTTGACGAACACCGTCGCGCCCAGCTCCGCGACGTCGTCCAACAGCCTCTTGCGCTCGTTGCGCCAGGTGCGCTCGGTGATGGCGACGAAGTCGCTGGTGGGGATGCCGTTGCCGACCAGGAGGGCCTTCATGAAGATCTTGTCCATGGCCGCGGCGCTGGAGAAGACCCCGGCGCCCGCGTAGCGCACGCCCATCATCTCGAACAGGCCCTGGATGGTGCCGTCCTCGCCGAAGGGGCCGTGCAGCAGCGGCAGCACGACGTCCACCTCGGCCAGGCGCCGGGGGCCCTGCTCCGGGGCCACCGTCATGAGCTGGCCGGCCGAGTCGAAGGGCAGCACCAGGTCGGTGCCGTCCTCGGAGACGGTCGGCAGGGCCTTGGTCGCCGCGTCGATGCGCAGGCTCTCGGGGTCACCCGAGGTCAGTACCCAGTTGCCGGTGGGGGTGATCCCGACCGGAACGACCTCGTAACGGTCCTGGTCGATGACGGACAGGACGCTGCCCGCGGTGACGCAGGAGATCTCGTGTTCGGAACTGCGTCCGCCGAATACGACGGCGACCCGAATCTTGCGCTGCTCGGACATGCTGCCTGACCCTATCTCGCCTACTGATGGAACCGGTACGGGGCGAAAAACACCCGTGTGTCACTTTCTCCCGTCGAGCGCCGCGAGGGCGTCGTCGATGAGGTCCCGGGGGTCCTCCAGGCCGACGGAGAACCGTACCGCGCCCGGGGAGATGCCCGCGGCCGCCAGTTCGGCGTCGTCCATGTTCCGGTGCGAGGTGGAGGCCACGTGCCCGGCCAGCGTGTGCGTGCCCCCGAGGGAGGCGGCGATGGTGGCCACCCTGAGCCGGTCGGCGAAGGCCATGCCCTCGTCGACGCCGCCACGCGGGTGGACGGTGACGACCGCTCCGTAGCGCCCCTGGTCGAAGAGCTTGCCCGCGAGCTCGTGCTCCGGGTGCGAGGCCAGCGACGGGTGGTCGACCCGCTCCACGAGGGGGTGTTCCGCAAGTGCCGCGGCGAAGGCCGCCGCGGTCTCGCACTGGCGCTGGACGCGCAGCGGCAGCGTCTCCAGGCCGCGGTGCAGCAGGTAGGCCTCGTCCGGGGCCAGGCACGGGCCCAGGTCGATCCGGGCCGAGCGGATCCGGTCGATCAGGTCGGGGGAGGCCACCGCCACACCGCCGGTGGTGTCGCTGTGCCCGCCCAGGTACTTGGTGGCGGAGTGCACCACGACGTCGGCGCCGAACTCCAGGGGGCGGCAGACCGCCGGGGAGGCGAACGTGGAGTCCACCACCAGGGCGGCGCCCGCCTCCCGGGAGATCTGCGCCAGCCCGGGCAGGTCCGACACGGTCATGGCGGGGTTGGACAGCGTCTCGGTGAAGACCACGCGCGTCTGCGGGCCGACCGCGGCGCGCACCGCGTCCAGGTCGGTGATGTCCACGAAGTCGGTGCGCACGCCGAACCGGCGCATCAGCCGGTCCAGCAGCGAGTACGTGTTGCCGTAGATGGAACGGGAGGCCACCACGTGCGATCCGGCCTCGGTGAGCGCCAGCAGCACGGTGCTGATCGCGGCCATGCCGGAGGCGAAGGACTGGCCGCGCACCCGGTCGGGGAGCCCTGCGCCCTCCAGTGCCGCGACCGCGTCCGCGAAGGCGTCCACGGTGGGGTTGTCGATACGGGCGTAGGAGTAACCGCTCCGGGCACCGGCCAGTACGTCCGCGAAACCCTGGGAGGTGTCGAAGGCGTAGGTGGTGGACCGGTGGACGGGCATCCGCATGGGGCGTTCGGCGGGAACCGGCGCCTCCGGGAGGGAGACCGCCCTGGTGTGCTCGCCCGCGCTCCCGGGACCAGGTGTGTGTGACATCGTGCTCGCTCTCAGACCCCGTAGCGCTCCGGTTTGGTGCTGCGTGACATGAACGCCACCAGCGCCTGGGCCGGGGTCAGGTCGTGGTGCATCATCTTGACGACGGACTCGGTGATCGGCATGTCGACCCCGTTTGCCCACCCGAGTTCGAGGATCGACTCGGAGGACTTGACCCCCTCGGCCGTCTGCTTGGTCTCCGCGACGACCTGTTCGAGAGTCTTGCCCGCGCCCAGTTTCTCACCGAAGGTCCGGTTCCGCGACAGCGGGGAGGAGCATGTCGCCACGAGGTCACCCATCCCGGCCAGGCCGGACAGGGTGTGCTCGTCCGCACCGAGGGTGACCGCGAGGCGGGTCGTCTCGGCCAGTCCGCGGGTGATCAGCGAGGCCTTGGTGTTGTCGCCGAAGCCCATACCCTCGGCCACACCGACCGCCAGGCCGATCACGTTCTTCATCGCGCCGCCGATCTCCACCCCCACGAGGTCGGTGCTGGTGTAGGGGCGGAAGTACGCCGACCGGAAGAGGTCCTGGAGCAGAACCGCGGTCTCCTCGTGCGGGCAGGCCACCACGGCGGTGGCCGGCTGGCGCTCGGCGATCTCCCGGGCCAGGTTGGGCCCGGACACCACGGCGATCTGCTCCTCGGGGAAGTCCAGGACCTCACCGACGACCTGGCTCATCCGCATGAGGCTGCCCAGCTCGACGCCCTTCATGAGGCTGACGACCACCGCGTCGGAGGGGATGTGGGGGCGCCAGGCCGCCAGGTTCTCCCGCAGGGACTGCGAGGGGACCGCGAGCACCACGACCCGGGCGCCGGACAGCGCCTCGGCCGGGTCCGTGGTGGCACGCAGCCCCTCGTTGAGCGTGACCCCCGGGAAGTAGTCCGGGTTCTCCGAACTCTCGTTGATCGCGTCGACCACCGAGGCGCGGCGGCCCCACAGGACCACCTCGGTCCTGTGTCCCTCCGCCGTTCGCAGGTCCGCCGCGTCAGCGACGATGTTGGCGAACGTGGTCCCCCAGGACCCGCTGCCCAGTACCGCGACCTTCACTTCAGCGCCCATCTGGTCGGTCATGCCCCCGTGTTGTTCTTCCCGTTGTCGCCTTCGGTCCCGGCGTTCTCCGGCCGGCCGTCCTGCTCCTCCAGGGCGCGTTCGGACCGCTTGGCCTCCGCGGCCTGCTGGCGGGCCCTCTTGAGGTCGAAGGGCTCGGCCGGCGGCTGCTCGCCGCGGATCCCGGCCTGGAGGGCGGTGATGTCGGCCATGATCGCCTTGGTCGCGTCCTCCAGGACGGTCGCGGTGAGCGGCTGGTCCCGGAAGGCGGACAGGTCCACCGGCGGGCCCGCGCTGAACTGGATCCGCTTGCGCGGGAAGAGGCTGGGCTTCTTGGACCCGTAGGGCAGCAGGTTCTGCTCGCCCCAGTGCGCGACCGGGACGACCGGCACCCCCGTGGTCAGGGCCAAGCGCGCCACACCGTTCTTGGCGGTCATCGGCCAGAGCTCGGGGTCACGGGTGCAGGTGCCCTCGGGGTAGAAGATCACCGAGGAGCCGTCCCGGGTGAGCGCCTTCTCGGCCTCGCCCAGCGCCTTGACCGCGTCGGCGCTGCCGCGCTTGATCGGGATCTGCCCGGTGCTCCTGGCCACCGACCGGACCACGGGGATCTTCATGACCGCGTCCTTCATCGTGAAGGTCGGCCAGCGGCGCGCTCCGATGTAGAGGAAGTGCGCGACGGTCAGGGGGTCGGTCACCGACAGGTGGTTCGCCGCGATGATGACCCCGCCCCGGGCGGGCACGTTCTCCGTGCCCTTCCACTCGGGCTTGGTCACCATCCACAGGACGAACCGGACGATCCGGGACACGATCCACTGGACCCATCGCGATTCTCGTTGCTTGGCCACGGGACTCCTCACTTCTCGCTCCCGGCCCGGTCGGGACCACGGAAGCACAACCGACTCAGTTTAGGGTGCACTCCGCACGTGCGCTGATGCGCCGGGGGTGCGCCCGGGGCGGCCCCGGTCCGCCACACCCAGGGCGCCCGCGCCGCGCCGTACCCCCAACGCCTACCCTCGTCACTGTCGTCGCCGTATCAACGTCCCGGGGGAACCGTGACCGGCTTTGGAGAGCGCGGAGGGGCTTCGCGCGTCGGGGCGCGCTGGTCCCTGATCGTCCCAGTCAAGCACCTCGGTCTGGCCAAGACGCGACTGGCCCGGGCCGCCGGGGACCACCGGGAGGACCTGGCGCTCGCGATCGCCTGCGACACGGTGGCCGCCGCCCGCTCCTGCGCGGCCGTGGGGGCGGTGTTCGCGGTGACCGACGACCCGCGCGCCCGCGCCGCGCTGTCGGGACTGGGCGCGGTGGTCGTCGGCGGCGAGCCTGGCGGCGGACTGAACCCCGCCCTGGAGCACGGTGCGCGTGCCGCGCTCGGCCGGCTGCCGGGCTTCGGGGTGTGCGCGCTCTCGGCGGACCTGCCCGCGCTGCGCCCGGCCGAACTGGCGAGGGTGCTGACGGCCGCCTCCGCCCACGGCCGGTCCTTCCTGCCGGACTCCCCGGGGGTGGGGACCACCCTGCTCGCCGCGACCCCCGGGCAACGGCTCGACCCGGCCTTCGAGGGGGCCTCACGCGCCCGTCATCTGGCCGCTGGGGCCCGCGAACTGGTGCTCCCCGGCGTGGAGTCGGTCCGCCGGGACGTGGACACTCCTGAGGATCTGACGGCCGCCCTGGCCCTCGGGGTGGGCCCGCGGACGCGGGAGCTCCTGGGACGGGTGCCGACGTGCGCCCGGTCCGCTCCCTGAACCCGCCGTCGCGGGCGGGCCGCGCCCCGGGCACGTCCCGCCCCTCCGGCCCCGGACAGCACTCCGCCCGGGCTCCCTTGTGGGGAACCCGGGCGGAGTACGGCCTGCCCGCCTGGCGGCGGAGAGGCTACTTCTTGTCGCCGTTGACCAGAGCCTTGAAGTCAGCGCCAGCGCGGAACTTCGGAACGAAGCTCGCGGGGACGTTGATGGTGGCGCCAGTGGCGGGGTTGCGCGCGGTGCGAGCCGCACGCTCGGACTTCTCGAAAACGCCGAAGCCCGTGATGGCGACCTTGTCGCCCGACGCCACGGTGGCCTGAATGGTCTCAAGCACAGCGTTGACCGCTTCGGTCGCGGTCTTCTTGTCTCCGAGACGGTCGGAGATCGCGTCGATCAGGTCACGCTTGTTCATAAGGTTCCTCCGGTTCCCCCTTGCTCGCACGAAATTAGGGGAAGCAGAGGCCCTTACACAAATACAAACGCCCGTGGACAAGGCGTGTCGGGCCCCTCCCGACCTGCAAGGTCACGCTCCGCAACGACCGGGGAGCAAGGGGCGGGCGCGGCAACCCAGTCCCTTTTGACCCCTTCTGTGAGCCTCAAAAGCCTACGTATAACCGGATTCCGGGCGTTGGACACGCCGTGCTTAAGGGCACAAAGACCGTAAGCGAACGCTCACGTCAAGTAAAGGTAAAATTATTCGGGATCGAGGGTGCGCTGTGTCACAACGACCCTCGATCCCGCTGCGGATCGGCGTTCCGGGGCTAGAGCGTGACCGGCTTCCAGGGCTCCCGGGTCGTCTCGAACGCACCGATCTCGTCCGTGTGACGGAGCGTCAGGGCGATGTCGTCCAGACCCTCCAGAAGCCGCCAACGGGTGTAGTCGTCCAGCTCGAACGGCTCCTGCACGCCCGGGGCGCGAACCTCGCGGTTGACCAGGTCCACCGTCACCTCGGTGGCGGGGTCGGCCTCGACCGCGTCCCAGATCCGGTCGATGACCTCCTGCGGCAGCAGAACGGTCAACAGGCCGCCCTTGAGCGAGTTGCCGCGGAAGATGTCGGCGAAGCGCGAGGACAGCACGGTCTTGAAGCCGTAGTTCTGCAGGGCCCACACGGCGTGCTCGCGGGAGGAACCGGTACCGAAGTCCGGCCCGGCCACCAGCACGGACGCACCCTCGTACTCGGGGCGGTTGAGCACGAAGTCCGGGTCGGACTTGCGCCACTCGGCGAACAGGCCGTCCTCGAACCCGGTGCGGCTGACCCGCTTCAGGTAGACGGCGGGGATGATCTGGTCGGTGTCGACGTTGCTGGCGCGCAGCGGGACGGCCCGACCGGTGTGGACGTCGAACTTCTCCATGGGAGGACTCTCCTGACGGGGTCGGGGACTACCGGGCGTCCAGGTCGGCGGGCGAGGACAGGGTGCCGCGCACGGCGGTCGCGGCGGCGACCTGGGGCGAGACCAGGTGGGTGCGGCCGCCCCGGCCCTGGCGGCCCTCGAAGTTGCGGTTGGAGGTGGAGGCGCTGCGCTCACCGGGCTTGAGCTGGTCCGGGTTCATCCCCAGGCACATCGAGCAGCCCGCCTCGCGCCACTCGGCTCCGGCGTCCAGGAAGACCTGGCCCAGGCCCTCCTGGTTGGCCTGCTCCTTGACCCGCATGGAGCCGGGCACCACGAGCATCCGCACGCCGTCGGCGACCCTGCGCCCGCGGATGATCTCCGCGGCGGTGCGCAGGTCCTCGATCCGGCCGTTGGTGCACGAGCCGAGGAAGACCGTGTCCACCCGCACCTCGCGCATCGGCGTACCGGCCTTCAGGTCCATGTACTTCAGGGCCTTCTCCGCGGCGGCCCGTGCGGAGGGGTCCTCGTAGGAGGCGGGGTCGGGCACCTCGGCGTCCAGCGGCACGCCCTGGCCGGGGTTGGTCCCCCAGGTGACGAACGGGCTGAGCTCGTCCGCGTCCAGGACCACCTCGGCGTCGAACTCGGCGCCCTCGTCGGTGCGCAGGCTCTTCCAGTGCTCGACCGCGGCGTCGAAGTCGGCGCCCTGCGGGGCGTGCGGGCGGCCCTGGACGTAGTCGAAGGTGGTCTGGTCCGGGGCGATCATCCCGGCTCGCGCACCCGCCTCGATGGACATGTTGCACACCGTCATGCGGGCCTCCATGGACAGGGCCTCGATGGCCTCGCCCCGGTACTCGATGACGTAGCCCTGGCCGCCGCCGGTGCCGATCTTGGCGATCACGGCGAGGATGATGTCCTTGGCGGACACACCCGGCTGGAGCGTGCCGTTGACCGTGACGGCCATGGTCCTGAACGGCTGCATCGGGAGGGTCTGGGTGGCCAGCACGTGCTCGACCTGGCTGGTGCCGATACCGAAGGCCAGGGCGCCGAACGCGCCGTGGGTGCTGGTGTGGCTGTCACCGCAGACGACGGTCATGCCGGGCTGGGTGAGGCCGAGCTGGGGGCCGACCACGTGCACGACGCCCTGGTCGATGTCGCCCATGGGGTGCAGGCGGACGCCGAAGTCGGAGCAGTTCTTGCGCAGCGTCTCGACCTGTTTGCGGGAGACGGGGTCGGCGATGGGAGCCAGCAGGTCCGCCGTGGGGACGTTGTGGTCCTCGGTGGCGATGGTCAGGTCCGGACGGCGCACGGAGCGACCCGCCAGGCGCAGGCCCTCGAAGGCCTGCGGGCTGGTCACCTCGTGGACGAGGTGGAGGTCGATGTAGAGCAGGTCCGGCTCGCCGTCGGCACGTCGGACGACGTGCTCCTCCCAGACCTTCTCGGCCATCGTGCGTGCCATGGGCGATCGCCTCTCTCGTGTCTCGCGTCTCGGGCTCGTCTCGTGTGGTCAGCTCGTGCGGACCGCCGGCCTCGCACACGGATGCGCGGTCGACTTGCATTCCATATTTCGAGACGGCAATATCAAGCCATGGACAACTCTAGCTCATCCAGCGGTGTCGGTGTCCTGGACAAGACGATGTCCGTCCTCGACGCCCTGGAGTCGGGGCCCGCGTCGCTGGCCCAGCTGGTCCAGATCACCGGTCTGGCCCGCCCCACAGCCCACCGTCTCGCCGTCGCCCTGGAGCGGCACCGCATGGTCACCAGGGACAGTCAGGGCAGGTTCGTACTCGGACCGCGCCTGGGCGAACTGTCGATAGCCACCGGCGAGGACCGGCTGCTCGCCGTGGCCTCCCCGGTCCTCGTCCAACTGCGCGACCTGACCGGCGAGAGCGCCCAGCTCTACCGCCGCCAGGGCGACCTGCGCGTGTGCGTGGCCGCGTCCGAGCGCAGCAGCGGCCTGCGCGACACCGTGCCCGTGGGCAGCGAACTGCCGATGAACGCGGGCTCGGCCGCCCAGGTACTGCTCGCCTGGGAGGACTCCGACCGCATCCGCCGCTCCCTGGTCGGCGCCCGCTTCACCGCGGCCAGCCTCGCCCAGGTGCGCCGCCGCCGCTGGGCCCAGAGCGTCGCCGAACGCGAGCAGGGGGTCGCCTCGGTCTCGGCCCCCGTGTCCGGCCCCGGCGGGCGGGTGATCGCCGCGGTGTCCGTCTCCGGCCCCATAGAGCGGCTCACCCGCTCCCCCGGCCGCATGCACTCGCAGGCCGTGGTGTCCGCCGCCGAGAAGATCAGCGAGTCCCTGCACACCTACGAGGGCGCGCACTGACCCGCCGCGGTGTCCCCGGGGCAGAGCCCGCCCCGGCCGCTGCCAGCATCCGCCGCATGTCCTCCGGACCGCTGACCAGAGCCGATCTCCCAGAGCTGCACCCCATCGTCCGCCCGAGGCCGGTGACCCCGCCGGACCGGCTGTGGAGCGCCGATGACTGGGAACGCATCCGGCACGGGCTCGAGGCGCCGACCATGGAGGACAGGTGGGTCGCACTGGTCGAGGACGACCGGCTCCACCTGCACCGGAGCTGGACCGGCCACGGGATGTTCGAGGCGGACTTCGCGGCGGAGGGGACCGGTCGGCGGATCGTCGGGGCCCGCGGTGAGGGGGTCACCGAGGACGGCGCGGACCTGCACGGCCTCTTCCTCGAAATTCTCATCGTCGGACCCCTGCTGAAGCAGGACGCGCGGGACCTGTGGAAGCGGTTCACCTCACTGGGCGGCCTCTCCGCACTGGGCAGGACCAGTTCCGCCGGGCACCCGAAGCGCTGAGCCGCGGGGCTTCCCAGCGCCCCTGAAACGCCGGCGTCGACCAACCAACGGGCGGCACCCCACTCCGGGGTGCCGCCCCCTGTCGTTTCCGTGCCGGGCGCCCGCCGTGAAGCGCCCCGGACCGGCTCCCGCGAAAACCCGGCCCCGACCGTGGACACTTATTGACAGTTTGTCTAACATGACAACATGTCTCACAAGAAAGTGACCGGGGACACATCCTCCCGGGCCGAGCTCGACGCCTTCCGCGAGCTCCAACAGCTCGCCTACCGGGCCGCCGGCGACGTGGCCGCCACCCTCGAACCCGGCGTGACCGAACGCGAGGCCGCCCGGCGCATCCGCGAACACCTGGAGGCGCGCGGGGTCCAGGACTGGTTCCACACCCCCTTCGCGTGGTTCGGCGACCGCACCGCCTTCCGCGGCTTCCGCGTCCCGCTCCAGTTCTTCCCGACCGGACGCAGGCTGGAGGAGGGCATGCCCTTCATCCTCGACTGCGCGCCGGTACGCGACGGGTACGTCGCCGACATCGGCTACTCCGGATACCTCGGCGAGAACCCCCTGCACGACCGCCTGATGGACGACCTGCGGGCACACCGCGGCCTCATCGTGGAGAAGGTGCGCGAGGGCCACACCCTCCAGGACGTCTACCGCGCGGTCGACGCCCTCATCAGTGAGCAGGGCTACGACAACCGGCACCGGGTCTACCCCGGCCGGGTGATCGCCCACCAGGTAGGCAGGGTCGAGTCCCGCCTGCCCAGGGCGATCGTCGCGGGGTTCGGAATCCGCTCCCTGCAGACCCTGTTCGGCGACCTCCTCGTCGAGCGCATGCACCACCGCTCCCCCCTGTGGGCGGACGGCGACATCTCCGCCCACCCCGCCACCCCCGGCCTGTGGGCGGTGGAACCCCACATCGGCTTCCGCGACATGGGGGTGAAGTTCGAGGAGATCCTCGTCGTCACCCCCGACGACGCCTACTGGCTCGACGACGACCTGCCCCACGTGCGCCGCTGGGGGACCCGCTCCCCGGTCGGCGTCGGCACCAGCGAGGAGACCGCGACCGCATGACCACCAGACCGCACCGCTACGTGACCGCCACAGACGGCCAGCGCCTGGCCGTCTACTCCGCCGGTGACAGCACCGGACCCACCCTCGTACTCGTGCACGGCTATCCGGACAACGCCACCGTCTGGGACGCCCTCGTCGGTGAGCTCTCCGCCGACCACCACGTGGTCACCTACGACGTCCGGGGCGCCGGACGCTCCACCGCCCCCGAGGACCGCTCCGGCTACCTGCTGGGCCAGCTCGCCGACGACCTGCGCACCGTCGTGGACGCCGTCAGCCCCGACCGGCCCGTGCACCTGGTCGCCCACGACTGGGGCTCCATCCAGACATGGCACGCCGTCACCGAACCGGGGCACGCCCACCGCTTCGCCTCCTTCACCTCGGTCTCCGGCCCCGACCTGGACCACGCCGGGCACTGGCTCCGCAAGGCCCCCGACGGCCTCCGCAACGTCCTGCGCCAGGCCGTCCGCTCCAGCTACATCGGTTTCTTCGGCACCCCCGGCCTGCCAGAGGCCGCCTGGCTCACCGGGATCGGCGGTGCCGCCCTCTCCGGCCTGGAACGCATCGGCGGCGGCCACCGCGTACCCGCCCGGCGCGCCACCCGCGACTACCTCAACGGGCTCTCCCTGTACCGCGCCAACATGTTCCGCCGCTTCACCCGGCCCGCCGGGCGCCGCACCGGCGTTCCGGTCCAGGTCCTGGCCCCCACGCACGACGCGTTCATGGTCGACCAGGTCCAGTCCAACGCAGGGCGCTGGGCGGACGACTTCCGCTTCCACCGCTTCCAGGGCGGCCACTGGTCCCTGCGCTCACGGCCCGGCCCCGTCGCCCGCCGCGTCCGCGCCCTCGTCGGGGAGATCGAGTCCGGTGCCCCGCGACCGGTCCGCAACCTCACCGCGCAACAGGCCCGCCGCCACGGCGGCGCCTTCGCCGGACAGGTCGCCGTGATCACCGGGGCCGGCAGCGGTATCGGCCGGTGCCTGGCCTTCGAACTCGCCGAACGCGGGGCACGGATCGTCGCGGTGGACGTCAACGCGCCCGCCGCCGAGCGCACCGCCGAACTCTGCGCCATGATCACACCCGGTGCCGGCGCCCGGCGGGTGGACGTCACCGACTCCGCCGCCGTGGACGGGCTCGCCGCGTGGGTGCGCGAGGAGTACGGGGTCCCCGACGTGATCGTCAACAACGCGGGGATCGGTGTGGCCGGCCCCTTCCTGGAGGCCACCACCGAGGACCTGGAACGGGTTGTCGACGTCAACCTGTGGGGCGTCGTCAACGGCGTCCGCGCCTTCGCCCCGATGATGGTCGAGAGCGGGGGCGGCGGCCGGATCGTCAACACGGCCTCCGCCGCGTCCTTCCTACCCTCCCGCCTGTACGGCGCCTACTCGGCCACCAAGGCCGCCGTGCTGGGGCTGAGCCGCTCCCTGCGCGGGGAGCTCGCCGGGAGGGGCGTCAGCGTCACCGCGGTCTGCCCGGGCCTGATCAACACCGGGATCATCGCCAACGCCCGCGTCTCCGGCCTGGGCGAGGTGTCCGGCACCAAGGACAGGCTCAACCGGCTGTACCGGCTGCGCGGCTACACCCCGGAGAAGGCGGCCAGGCGGATCGCCGACGCCCTCGAGTCCGCCCCCGAGATCGTCCCGGTGACCAGCGAGGCGCACATCGGCCTGGCCCTGTCCCGGCTCTCCCCCGCCGCGATCCGCGGCTACGCCCGCCTCGCCCCGCCCCTGTGACGCCCCGCGCCCCGCACACCCCCGCCCCACTTCCTCGCTCCCGTCCAGGAGGCCGACCATGAGCAGCGACCACTCCCCCGTCCCCGGCCCCGCCGGACCCGCCGTGGACGAACCCGACCGCCTCGTCCTGCACGCCCGCGACGTCCAGTTCGACTGGAGCGCGCTGGACCTGCACTGGATCCCGAACGAACCCTTCGCCACCCACGTCATCAACGTGCTGCACCTGCTGCTGCCCGAGGGCGAACGCTGGTTCGTGGAGGTCTTCAAACAGGCCGTCCCGTACGTCACCGACGACGAACTCCGCGAACAGGTCCTCGGCTTCATCGGCCAGGAGGCCGTACACGCGGAGGCGCACGCGGGGGTCCTCGACCACATGGACGCGCACGGACTGGACCCGCGCCCCTACGTGGAACAGATCGCCTGGCTGTTCCGCGTGGTGCTCGGCGACCGCGAGCTCTCCGGCGCCCGCGAGTTCGCCTGGCTGCGGATGCGGCTCGCGGTCATCGCCGGGATCGAGCACTACACGGCCGTCCTGGGCCAGTGGGTACTGGACGCCGACCGGCTCGACGAGGCCGGCACCGACCCCACCATGCTGGACCTGCTGCGCTGGCACGGCGCCGAGGAGGTCGAGCACCGCGCGGTCGCCTACGACCTGTACACGCACCTGGACGGCGGGTACCCGCGCCGCGCCCTCGCGATGGGGGTGGCCGCCGTGGCACTGGCGTCCCTGTGGGTGCGCGGGGTCCGGTTCCTCATAGCCAACGACCCCTACCTGAAGGGCAGGATCGGGGGCCGCCGTCCCAGGGCCTCCTGGGCGCTCCGGGACGGGAGGCGGGGGCTCGTCCCGCACCTGGGCCGCCTGGCCCGGGCCGTCCCCGAGTACCTGCGCCGCAGGTACCACCCCTCGCACCACGGCTCCACCAGCCAGGCCGTCGCCTACCTGGCGGTCTCCCCCGCCGCGCGGGCCGCCGAGGCCGCCGAGCAGGAGGCCGCCCGGCAGGAGGGCCCCCGGTGACCGGCGGGAGCGAAGGGGTCAGGCACAGCGCCGAGTACTACGCGGACCCGCGCCCCCCGGTCGCCCTGTTCGGCCGCGGCGGGCAGCCGGACCGGTTCATGCTGGCCCTGGAGGGGCTGGCGGCGCGGCTCGAACCGCTCACCTCGCGGTGGCGGCCGGGCCACCCGCCCCCGGAGCCCGCGGGCGACCTGGCGGTCCGGGTCGCCGCCGTGGAACACCCCGCGCCGGACGTCGCGGCCCTCACCCTCGTCCCCGCCGACCCCGGCACCGTGCTGCCCCCCTGGCAGCCCGGCCACCACGTGGACGTGGTGCTGGGCGGCGGCGTGGTGCGGCAGTACTCGCTCACCGGCGACCCGGCGGACCGGTCCGGCTACCGGATCGCGGTCCGCCGGATCGAGGGCGGCACCGGGTCGGGGCTGGTGCACGGACTCGCCGCGGGGGACACGGTCGGGCTGCGCGGGCCGCGCAACGCCTTCCCCTTCTCCCGGGCCGACCGGTACCTGTTCGTGGCGGGCGGCATCGGGATCACACCCGTCCTGCCGATGGTCCGGGCCGCGCATGCCGCGGGCCGGGAGTTCCGGCTCGTCTACACCGGCCGCGACCGGGAGAGCATGCCGTTCCGGGACGAGCTGCCCGAGGACGCGGACGTGTTCGTGCGCCCCGACGACGAGTACGGGACCCCGGACGCCGACGAGCTCCTCGCCGGGTTCACCCCGGGCACGGCCGTGTACGTGTGCGGCCCGGCACCGCTGATCAACGCCCTCCGGAGGCGGGTCCCCGGGGGGACCCCGTTCTTCTCCGAACGCTTCTCCCCGGCCCCCGTCGTGGACGGCCGCAGGTTCGAGGTGCAACTGGGACGCTCCGGCCCGGTGCTCACCGTGCCGGAGGACGAGTCGGTACTGGACGTCGTGCGCCGGGTACGGCCGGAGACCGCCTACTCGTGCCGTCAGGGCTTCTGCGGCACCTGCCGGGTGGGCCTGCTGGCGGGCGCCCCGGACCACCGCGACCGGCCCACCGGCGGATCGCCGCGCGGCGGGGAGTTCGCCCTGTGCGTCTCCCGCGCCGAGGAGGACGAGCGGATCGTCCTGGACCTGTGAACGCTCCCCCGAGGCGGTAGTTTCGGAGGAGGAGAAGCCAGGAGCAGGCGGAGAGGGCTCGGGAGGTTACGACAACGGTGGTGTCCCACAGGGCCGACCGTCACCAGGCGCGGGTGACGGGTCCGGCGGTCCCGGCGCACCCGTCGGGAACCGGGCGGCGGCCACGCCGCATGGCGCCGCACGAACGCCGCGAGGACCTGATCAGGACGGCGCTGCGCGTGTTCGCGCGGCGCCCGCCCGGTGACGTCACCCCGGAGGAGATCGCCGAGGAGGCCGACGTCTCCCGGGCCCTGGTCTACCGCTACTTCCCCAACATGGCGGAGTTGCGCAGGGCCGCGCTGGAGCAGGCCGTGTCCGAGCTCCTGCCGCGGCTGGCCCCGCCCGAGGACCTGCCCCCGCTGGAGCAGCTGCGGCTGGCCCTGCGTACCTTCGTCGACTTCGCGGACTCCTACTCACCCTCCTACGCCGCCCTGCTGAACGGCGGCTCGATGGTGGCCACGGAGGAGACCGAGGCGGAGATCGACCGGGTCCGCCAGGGCGTACGGGACCTGATCCTGCGGCGGGTGGGCGTCGAGGACCCCTCACCCCGGCTGCTGATGGCCCTGCGCTGCTGGGTGGCGGCGGTGGAGACCGCGGTGATGTTCTGGCTGCGCGAGCGGGAGATGTCCCGCGACGAGCTGGCGGACTGGCTGCTCGACCAACTGGTTGCCATGCTGGTCTCGGCGGGCGGGCCGAAGGGGGAACTGGACCAACTGGTCGCCCAGGCGGGCTGAGACCGGTGAGCGGGCCGGGTTTTCCGGGCGTCCTTCGGGCACCGCGGACTCCGGACCGGCCCTCCGGCGGCACCCGGCGGCCCACCGGCTCCGGAAACGCAAGAAGGCCCCACCCGAAACGGATGGGACCTTCCTCACGTACTTCTCGTACCCCCGAGCGGATTCGAACCGCCGTTACCGCCTTGAGAGGGCGGCGTCCTAGGCCACTAGACGACGGGGGCCTGTTCGGTCCACAGAGGACCTTCGATCCGGGCCGGATCACGAAACCGCGATACCCACCCGAACCGGACACCGGTGACATGCACCGGCCAGAAAGAAAGCTCCCACGGCGTGGAAGCGACTTCCCGTTGGTACCCCCGAGCGGATTCGAACCGCCGTTACCGCCTTGAGAGGGCGGCGTCCTAGGCCACTAGACGACGGGGGCGCACCTGGGTCGAAGACCCGTGCCGACCGCGGCGAACCACGGTCATGCGCTGGCCTACCAGGACTCGAACCTAGACTAACTGAACCAGAATCAGTCGTGCTGCCGATTACACCATAGGCCAATGCTTTCGGAGGACTTGGCAGCTCTTCGCTTCCCGGTCCCCCTCGGCGACGTGTTTAACTCTAGCGGACATTCTGAGTACTCGCGAACCGGAATCGGGGTGGCCGCGCCCACAGCCCGGCCACCCCGGCCGGGTCAGCCCTCGTCCGCGGCCTTCTCCTCGGCGCGCAGGCGCTCCAGGGCGGCCTCCAGGCGCGGCTGGACGCGCTCGCGGCCCAGCAGCTCCAGGGACTCGAACAGCGGCAGCCCCACGGTCCGCCCGGTGACGGCCACGCGCACCGGCGCCTGTGCCTTGCCGAGCTTCAGCCCGAGCGCGGCCCCGGTCTCCTCCGTGGCGGCCTTGAGGGAGTCCGCGGTCCACTCCAGTGCGGGGTCGGCGAAGCGCGCCAGGGCGGCCTCCACCATCTCCCTGCCGACGCCCGGCTTCATCGCCTTGCGCCAGCTCTTCTCGTCCTCCACCGGCTCCCGCAGGAACAGGAAGTCCACGTTCGGGACGATCTCGCTGAGCACCGCCACCCGGCTCTGGGCCAGCGGGGCCACGGCGGCGAAGACCGCGGGGTCGTAGTCGGCGGCGTCCCAGGGGGTGCCCTGGCCGGTCAGCCACGGCTGGCAGCGCTCGACGAAGTCCTCGACGCCCAACTGGCGGATGTACTCGCCGTTGAAGGCCCGCAGCTTCTTCTCGTCGAAGAAGGCGCTGGAGCTGTTGACGTCCTGGATGCGGAACAACGGCATCATCTCGGACCACGGCATGATCTCGCGGTCCTCGCCCGGCGCCCAGCCCAGCAGCATCAGGTAGTTGACCATCGCCTCGGCGAGGTAGCCCTCCTCCTGGTAGGACTCCAGGGCGACCTTGTCGCGGCGCTTGGACAGCTTCTTGCGCTGCTCGTTGACGATGACGGGCAGGTGCGCCCACACCGGCGGGGCCAGGTCCAGCGCCTCCCACAGCAGCTGCTGCTTGGGGGTGTTGGACAGGTGCTCCTCGCCGCGGATGACGTGGGTGATCCGCATCTCGACGTCGTCGAGCACGTTGGCCAGGACGAACAGCGGGGAGCCGTCGGCGCGGGCGATCACGAAGTCCTCGATCGAGGCGTGGTCGAACTCCACGTCGCCGCGGACCTGGTCGCGCACGACCGTGGGCCCGCCTTCGGGCACGCGGAAGCGCAGCGCGCGGCCCGGGCCCGGCTCCAGGCCGCGGTCGCGGCAGAAGCCGTCATAGCCCAGGTTCGGGTTGTCGCGGCGCTCCTGCACCTGTTCGCGGGTGCAGTCGCAGTAGTAGGCGCGGCCGGAACGGTACAGCTCCTGGGCGGTCTCGCGGTGTTTGTCCACGTAGGCCGACTGGAAGTACGGGCCCTCGAAGTGCGGGTCGGCCTCGTCGATGCCGATCCAGGACATCGCGCGGATGATGCCGTCGGTCCACTCGGGACGGTTGCGGGCGGCGTCGGTGTCCTCGATGCGCAGGACCATGCGGCCCTCGGGCTGCTGTTGGGCCAGCGCCCAGTTGAAGAGCGCGGAGCGGGCGCCACCGACGTGGAACATGCCCGTGGGGGACGGGGCGAAGCGGGTACGAATCGGAGTCTCAGTCACGGACCCCAGGGTATCGGTGGCCCGGGATGACCTGTGGGAAGTCCCGGAGCGGGCGGAGGGGCAGCAGCACCCGGGGCGACCGCCTCAGGTACTGCCCGGCAGCGGCCTCGGATAGGCCGGGCCCAGACCGAACTCGCGCGAGAGGGCGTCGGCGAAACCCGCGGCGATCTTCAGTTCCCCGCTGTCGGTGGGGTGGGTGCCGTCGTAGGTGTCCGAGGCGATGTTCCAGCCCTCGGCCCGACCCAGGTCGAAACTGACGACCGGGGACCGCTCCGTGGACATGTCCTCCGCCACCGTACGGAGCATCTCGTTGTACGCGTACACCCGCAGTGCGAAGCCCTCGTCCTGGTCCGCACGGGCGGTGGGCAGCGTGTGGGCGAGGAGGATCCGGATCTCCGGGTTGGCCTCCCGGGCGCCCCCGACGTAGTCCCGGAGCAGCTGTTCCATCTCCTCGGCGGAGACCGGGAACAGCAGGTCGTTGAGGCCGATCATGGCGCACAGCACGTCCGGCCGGTGCGTGCGGACGTCGTCCTCGATCGTGGTGGCGGCGTCGGCCAGGGTCCGGCCCCAGCGGGCGTTGTGGTCCTGGTCGAAGTCCGGGTCCCGGTAGTCGACCTCGTCAGGGTCGCCGTCGTCGGGCTCACCGCCGGTGAGCTCCGGCGGGATGATCTGCTCGGGGGTGGCGGGCGCGGTGAAGGGCCCGACGAAGTCCAGTCCCTCCACGTGGGGATGGAGGTGGTTCCACAGGTGGAAGCGCCAGGTCCGGTCACCGTCGGAACCGTGGGTCATGGAGTCCCCCGCCAGCATCACGCGCAGCTGTGTCCGGCCGGTGTTCCCGGAGCCCGGGCCGGGGTCGGCGAAGGGGCCCGGGAACCCCGGGCCGCCCCTGGTGAACATCCACAGCCCGGACCCCACCAGTGCCAGGACCAGGGTGCACACGCCCGCGTAGAGGGCGGGGCGGGGGAGGCGGCTGAGTGCGGGCAACGGGTGGGACCTTCCGTGGTGTGGTGTGGGCCGGCCCCGGGGCGGACCGTGCGCGGGTGTGCCCGCGCACGGTCGGCCGGGCTCAGTCCCGGGCGACCACCCTGTTGCGGATGGTGCCCAGACGCTCCACGGTAACGGCGACCTCCTGGCCGACCTCGACAGGGCCCACACCAGCGGGTGTGCCGGTCAGGACCACGTCGCCCGGGAGCAGTGTCATGAACGAGGTGACATAGGAGATGATGCCCGGGATGTCGTGGAGGAACTGTGACGTACGCCCCTCCTGGCGCGTCTGGCCGTCCACGGTCGTGGTGACCGCCAGGTCCTGGGCTTCCTCGATGCTCAGTCCGGTGGTGATCCACGGGCCGATCGGGCAGAAGGAGTCGAATCCCTTGGCCCGCGTCCACTGCTTGTCCGTCTTCTGGAGGTCGCGGGCGGTGACGTCGTTGGCCACCGTGTAACCCAGGATGACGTCCTTGGCGCGCTCCCGGGGGACCTCGCGGCAGGGCCGGGAGATGACGATCGCCATCTCGCCCTCGAAGTCGACCCGCTCGGAGGCCGAGGGGTAGAAGACCGGGTCCGCCGGCCCGGTGACCGCGGTGGACGGCTTGAGGAAGACGACCGGTTCGTCGGTGGACTCCCCCGTGACGTCCTTCATCTCCGCGACGTGGTCGGCGTAGTTCTTGCCGATGCACACCACCTTGGTGGGCAGGACCGGCGACAGCAGCCGCACGTCGGAGAGCTTGGCCCGCTCACCGGTCAGCTTGATGTCCCCCAGCAGCGGGTGACCCGTCAACCGCGCGACGAACTCCTCCCCGCTGTCCGTCTCCGTCTCGACCAGGCCGAAACCGACCTCGTCACCGGCCGCGAACCGTGCGATACGCACCTGATGCCTCCCAGCAGCCCTGCTTGACTCGCTCTTGCCGTGTGCAGCGTAACGGCGCGAAGGGCGCGACCGGACCCGGGCGGCGACGGCGCGCGGCAGTCCACCGGCGCAGGCCGGGGCGCGACGGGGGCCGGAGGGCCACGACAAACGCCCGAAGCCGGGACACACCCTCATTTCCCGGGGCGCCGCCTGGCCCGCCACGGGGGCGATCTCTGGCATGCTGGGGTTCGTTGCACCGAGCCCCCGGGAACCGCCGTTTTCGGGGGTAGGCGGCACCGCTCCCAGGTGAGCGGAGACACCGCCCAGGGTGACCGCCATGACATCCGGTCATCCCGTGGGGGCGCCTCCACCGGCCGCCCTGGCCGGAGCGGCCCCACGGCCGCCGGAAGGGGGCGGAGGCACAGCCTCCCGTACCCGGGTCGGCGGTACCACCGTCCACTGTCGAGAGGTTGAGCCTCGTGCCCGCTTCCGCTCCCCGCGCCAAGCACCGTCGGCGCCGCAGGTACCCCATGGGCCTCGCCCTGGGCCTGTGTCTGGTCTCGGGTGCCTCCGCCGTACTGATGGTCAGCGTGCCCGAAACCGACACCGCCCCGGGGTCCCCGGCGGAGACCTCGGCCACCGGCCCGGTCAGCGACGGGATCCCCGACGAGAGCGGGCGCGGCCACCCCGCCACGGGGGAGGAGTCGGCCGCAGGAGCCGCCGCGGACCCGGGCAGCCCCTCCCCCGGCCCCTCGTCGCCGGAGGAGGAGACCCCGGTGCTGCTGCGCTCGGTGGAGGAGGAGGTGGACTCCGCCGACGGCGAGATCCGGGTGGTGGACGACGAGAGCGAGGTCATGGGCGAGGGCCCGCTGACCACCTTCGCGGTGGAGGTCGAGGAGGGCCTGCCCGGCGAGGACGAGGACTTCGTGGACGCCGTCGAGGAGATCCTGGGCGACCCCCGCAGCTGGGGCAACGACGGAGACCGGTCGTTCCAAAGGGTGGACGGCGACGACGCCGACATCCGGGTCCTGCTCGCCGCCCCGGACACGGTCGACCGCATGTGCGCACCGCTGAACACCAACGGGTTCGTCTCCTGCGCAAACGGCAACCGAGCCATCATCAACCAGAACCGCTGGGTGTCGGGGGTCGAGCACTTCGACGACGACCTGGAGACCTACCGGATCTACCTGATCAACCACGAGGTCGGCCACACCCTGGGCCACGGGCACGTGAACTGCCCCGGCGAGGGCGAGTCCGCGCCCGTGATGCAGCAGCAGACCCTGGACCTCCAGGGTTGCGAGGCCAACGGCTGGGTCCACCCCTAGGGTCCGCTCCGCCGCCGTGTCGCCCCCGAGGCGGCCCCGGAGCGCACGCGTCGGCGGATTTCCCGGACACGGGGGGCCTGCGCCGTGTTCCATGGAGACCGGCCCCCTCCGACGGGGCCGTCCGCCGTCCGTGCGGGGCCCGAGGACCCCGCACGCGAGTCCGCCCCGCTCCGCGCCGGGCGAGAGAGTGAGGCCGCATGTGCGACTGCCGTGACACGCGTTCCGAGACCGTCCTGTCGGAGGTGACCAGGCGCTCCGTGTTCGGGGCCGCCGGAGGCGGGGCCCTGGTGGGGGTGGTCACCGCCTGCGGGGGCGCCGACGGTGGGACCGCGGCGGACGGCGGGAACGACACCGGGGGCGGGGAGACGGGCGACGCGGAAGCGCCGATCGCCGCCACCGACGAGGTCCCCGTGGGGGGCGGCACCGTTCTCAGCGAGCACGAGGTGGTCCTCACCCAGCCCGAGGAGGGCACCTTCCGGGCCTTCTCCACCAGCTGCACGCACGAGGGCTGCCCGGTCGACCAGGTGGCCGACGGGCAGATCCAGTGCCCCTGCCACGGGAGCCGCTTCTCCGTCGAGGACGGATCCCCCGTCGAGGGCCCGGCGCAGAGCCCTCTGGAGGAGATCCCGATCCGGGTCGAGGGCGACGACATCCTCCTCGCCTGAACCGACGGGCGGAGAGGGGGCCGCGGACCTCCTCGGGGGCTCCGCAGCCCGCGGTACCGGGTTCTCGGGGCGCGCCGGGGCTGTGGCTTCGGTAAGGGCTGTCCTGACCGCGGCCGTGAAGCGGCCGCCCGACCGGCAGCGGGTCGGGCGGCCGCGCGGCGGTACCGGGTGCTCGGAGGTCAGCCCTGCGGGTAGCCCTGGCGCAGGAGCCCGTAGGTGATGGCCTGCTCCAGCGCGACCCAGGAGGCGTCGACGACGTTCGGCCCCACGCCCACGGTCGTCCACTCCTCGTTGCCGTCGCTGAAGCTGACCAGGATCCGGGTGATCGCGTTGGTGCCCGAGGAGCCCTCCAGGATGCGGACCTTGTAGTCGGTCAGCTCCAGCCCGGCCAGGGCCGTGTAGACGCTCTCCATCGAACTGCGCAGCGCCCGGTCCAGGGCGTTGACCGGACCGTTGCCCTCCGAGGTGGCGATGACCCGCTCGCCCTTGACCCGGAGTTTGACGGTGGCCTCGGAAAGGCTCTCGTAGTCGCTGGACAGGGGGCTGGTCCCGGCGGTCGGGCGGCGCTCGGTGATGACGCGCCAGGACTCGGTGTTGAAGTAGCGGACCGGTTCGCCGAGCTCCTCGCGCAGCAGCAGCTCCAGGGAGGCGTCGGCCGCCTCGAAGCTGTAACCGGACAGTTCCAGGCCCTTGACCCGCTCCACGACCCGCCCGGACAGGGCCTTGTCGCCGGACAGGTCCAGCCCCAGCTCCTGGGCCTTGAGCTCGATCGAGGCGCGCCCGGCCATGTCGGAGACGAGCATCCGCATGCGGTTGCCGACCAGTTCGGGGTCGGTGTGCTGGTAGAGGTCGGGGTCGACCTTGATGGCCGAGGCGTGCAGCCCCGCCTTGTGCGCGAAGGCCGACACCCCCACGTAGGGCTGGTGGGTGTCGGGGGCGAGGTTGACGATCTCGGCGATGGCGGTGGCCACGCGGGTCATCTCGGCCAGGCAGCCCTCGGGCAGGACCTCGCGGCCCCGCTTGAGGGTGAGCGCGCCGACCACGGAGAAGAGGTTGGCGTTGCCCACGCGCTCGCCGTAGCCGTTGGCGGTGCACTGGACGTGGGTGGCGCCCGCGTCCACCGCGGCCAGGGTGTTGGCGACGGCGCAGCCGGTGTCGTCCTGGGCGTGGATGCCCAGGCGGGCGCCGGTGGCCTCCAGCACCTCGGTGACCACCCGGGTGACGTCGGCGGGGAGCATGCCCCCGTTGGTGTCGCACAGGACGACCACGTCGGCGCCGGCGTCGGCGGCGGCGCGGACCACGGACAGGGCGTACTCGGGGTTGTGGTGGTAGCCGTCGAAGAAGTGCTCGCAGTCGACGAACACGCGCTGTCCGTGCTCACACAGGTGCGCGACGGTGTCGGCGACCATGGCGAGGTTCTCGTCGAGGGTCGTGCGCAGGGCGCGTTCGACGTGTCGGTCGTCGCTCTTGGCGACAAGAGTGACGACCGACGCGCCGCTGTCGCGCAGTGCGGCCACCTGGGGGTCGTCGGCGGCCCTCACACCGGCCCGGCGGGTCGCGCCGAAGGCGGTGAGTCGCGCGTGCTCCAGCGTGAGCTCTTGTGAAGCCCGCTGGAAGAACTCGGTGTCCTTGGGGTTGGCACCGGGCCATCCGCCCTCGATGAACGCCACTCCGAAATCGTCGAGCAGCTTCGCGATGGCCAGCTTGTCGGAGACCCGGAGGTTGATCCCCTCGCGCTGGGCTCCGTCGCGCAGCGTGGTGTCGAAGACGTGGAAACTGTCGTTCCTCATGGGTGGGACTCCCGGTTGATGCTGTGTGTGGCGGTCCCGGCCAACAAAAAAGACCCCTCGTGGACACGAGAGGTCAGCGCGCTGGCAGGGTCCGGTTTCTTCCCTGCGGTACGCGGGAAGTCGTCAGCCAGCGCGCCCCAAAATAATGAGTACCTGGGACAGCATGTGGTCAGTTTGCCACAGGGACACGGCCGAAGCCGCACCAACGAGCCAATCGTCTCATCATGTGGGACAGAAGTTTTTCATAATGGACGTTTCCGGCCAGAACTCCGGGTACTCAGCAACTGCCGCGCCCCGACGGGACCACAGCGCGGACGACCGCACCGCGCCCCTCCCCCACGGGAACGCTGTAGCGGTCGGATCCGGTCATCAGCAGGGTCACCACGACCAGGGCGGCCAGAACGGCGAGGGAGACGACCGCCACCTGGAGCGTGTACGGCACGAGCATGATGGTCGACACCAACTCGACGGCGATCAGCACCAGCAGGGTGTAGCGGATGACCAACGGGCTGAGACGGGTGCAGATCCACGCCCCGAGCGGTGCGCCGACCACGACCACCGGAACGGCCGTGATCCAGTAGTCCACCACGGGGCCGACGAACTGCCCGGTGGTGGCCGCGTGGGCCGCGAAGGCCGTGATCGAGACCACGGACATCATCACGACCGTCGTGGGGGTGGCGACCTTCTCGCAGACCTTGAAGTAGAGGACGAGCAGCATGAACACCACGAGGTCGACACCGACCCCGAGCACGGAGCTGGCGACACCGCCCGCGAAGCCGAAGACGACCACGGTCGTCCTCTCCCGGGTCCCCCAGCGGGGCACCTCCTGGTTCCGGCGGTAACCCCGGCGCCGGAGCTGCAGGCACATGGCCACGGCCAGGGCGACGATGAGCATCGTGAACAGGGAGCGGACCATGGCCGGGGAGGCGAAGGGGGCGAGCAGGTAGATGCCCGGCACCACGCCGACCATGCCCGCGACCGAGCCGTACAGGAGCACCTTCCTCTCGACCGGCACCCGTGAGAGGAGGATGCAGATCGACGCGGCCCCCATACCCATGGACTGGATGGCGAAGGTGAACACCCTGGCCTGTTCGGGAGGGACCTCCAGAACCTTCGTCATCACCGGGAAGGCGACGGCGCCGCCCCCCTCACTGCTGCCTCCCCCCACCAGGGAGCCGAAGACCATGGTGAACGCGATCGGTAGGTTGTCGCCGAGTACGGAGAAGTACTCCTCCCCCCACAGCACCCACCAGAGGATCCACACCCCGGCGGCGACCAGCAGGTTGAGAACCGGCATCGGCACCGGTGTCCGCGTCGCTACTCGCATGGGACCAGGCTGCCATCCGGACCCGCGGCGATCTTCTCCTCGACTGCCGGGCCGGAGGGGGCGAGCCCCGGGAGGGATCGCCCCCCGGGACAACGCCCCCGCGCTCCTAGAAGCGGGTGATCCAGCCGTGCTTGTCGCTGCGCAGGCCGGTCTGCAGGCCCACCAGCTCCTCGCGCAGGCGCATGGTGACCGGACCGGGCTCGCCGTCGCCGACGGTGAACTCGCCCTCGTCGCTCCTGACCCGGCCGACCGGGGTGATCACGGCCGCGGTGCCGCAGGCGAAGACCTCGGTCATCTCACCGGACTCGGCGGCCGCCTTCCACTCCTCGATCGACAGCGGCTCCTCCTCCGCCGGGATGCCCAGGTCGGGGGCGAGGGTCAGCAGCGACTCGCGGGTGATGCCCGGCAGCAGGGTGCCGGTCAGCGGGGGCGTGCGCAGGCGGGCGTTCTCCCCCTCGCCGAACACGAACCACAGGTTCATGCCGCCCATCTCCTCGACCCAGCGGTGCTCGCGGGCGTCGAGCCACACGACCTGGTCGCAGCCCTTCTCGACCGCCTGGGCCTGGGCGAGGAAGCTCGCGGCGTAGTTGCCCGCGAACTTCGCGGCGCCGGTGCCGCCCGGGGCGGCACGGGTGAAGTCCTTGGACAGCCAGACCGTCACCGGCTTGACGCCGCCGGAGAAGTAGGAGCCCACCGGCGAGGCGATGAGCAGGTAGACGTAGCTGCGCGAGGGGTTGTTGACCCCGAGGCCCACGTCGGTGGCGACCATGAACGGCCGCAGGTAGAGGCTGAAGTACTCCTTGGTCGGAACCCACTCGCCGTCGTGTTCGAGCAGGAGCTCGATCGACTTGAGGAAGAGCTCCTCGGGCAGCTCCGGCATGGCCATCCGGGCCGCGCTGCGGTTGAAGCGGGCCGCGTTGGCCTCCGGGCGGAACGAGGCCAGCGAGCCGTCGGGGTGGCGGTAGGCCTTGAGTCCCTCGAAGATCTCCTGGGCGTAGTGCAGGGAGGCCGTGGCCGGGTCCAGGCTCAGCGGACCGTACGGCTCCAGCTTGGCGTCGTGCCAGCCCTTGCCCTCCGTGTAACGGATGCTCACCATGTGGTCGGTGAACACCTGACCGAACCCGGGGTTCTCCAGCAGTGCCTCGCGCTCCTGCGGGGTCTTCCGCCGGTCGGAGAGCTGGATGTCGAACGTCAACCCAGTGGTGGTGGTGTTGTTGTTCATGTTGTCGGTGGTCCTCTCGGGTGCAACGGGTCGGCAGCGCCGCCGACCTGGGATCCAGTGTGTCGGAAGAGCGCCCCCGGTGCCAGACCGGACCCGGACGGACAGCGGGCGCGCTGGAGTGTCTCCAGGCGCGCCCGATGGTGGTCACCGCCGGCTCCCGCCGTCGGCCGCGCCTCGAAAAGGCAGGGCCGACGGTGGTCGCGTCAGCCCTGCTCGGCTACTCGCGCGGCGAGGTCGTCGCCGATCCGGGAGGTGGAGCGGACCGCGCCGTCCTGGGCGCGGGTCTTCAGGTCCGCCGAGACCGCGTCCTCGATACGGCGCGCGGCCTCGGGCACCCCCAGGTGGTCCAGCATGGTCGCGGCCGAGAGCACCGTGGCGGTCGGGTCCGCCTTGCCCTGACCCGCGATGTCCGGAGCCGAACCGTGGACCGGCTCGAACATGCTGGGGAAGGTTTTGTCCGGGTTGATGTTACCGCTCGCGGCCAGGCCGATGCCTCCGGTGATGGCGGCGCCGATGTCGGTGATGATGTCGCCGAACAGGTTGTCGGTGACGACCACGTCGAAGCGGCCGGGCTGGTTGACGAAGAACATCGCGGCGGCGTCGACGTGGCAGTAGTCCACGCTGACCTGCGGGTACTCGGCCCCGACCTCCTTGACGGTGCGCTGCCACAGCTCGCCGGCGAAGGTGAGGACGTTGTCCTTGTGCACCAGGGTCAGCTTCTGGCGGGGGCGTTCCGCGGCCTTGGCGAAGGCGTAGCGGACCACGCGCTCGACACCGAAGCGGGTGTTCACGCTGTCCTGGGTGGCGATCTCGTGCGGGGTGCCCCTGCGCAGGACGCCGCCGGCGCCCGCGTAGGGGCCCTCGGTGCCCTCGCGCACGACCAGCATGTCGATGTCCTCGGGGGCCACGCCCGCCAGCGGGCTCTCCACCCCGGGGTAGAGGCGCACGGGGCGCAGGTTGACGTAGTGGTCGAAGTCGAACCGCAGGCGGAGCAGCAGGCCGCGCTCCAGGACACCGCTGGGGACGGACGGGTCGCCGACCGCGCCCAGGAAGATCGCCTCGTGCTGGCGCAGTTCGGCGGCGACCGAGTCGGGCAGCGTCTCACCGGTGCGGTGCCAGAGCCTGGCGCCCAGTTCGTACTCGGTGGTCTCGATGGCCAGGTCGTACTGGGAGGACGCGGCCTCCAGCACCTTGAGGCCTTCGGCGACCACCTCGGAGCCGATCCCGTCGCCGGGGATCACGGCCAGTTTCACGGTGCGCGCTGCCATACGGACTGCCTCTAACTCAGATGCGACCCCACCATGACTTCTCAAATGGCGAGATCAGATGAACAGTAGGTGAGACAACTGTACCGGCCTCCGAGGACCGCCACCGCCGCCCCACCTCCCGTCCAGGACAAGGTGACGCGAACCGCCCCTAGTCGCGGCGGTTGATCGCGTCCTGGAGAGCGCGGGCGATCTCGTCCTCGGAGTCGGGCGTGGACGGGTACTCGATCATGTCGTACATGTGATCCTCCGGATGCGGTACGTGACCGGCGGCGCGTACGAAACGGCCGCGGAGCTCAGGAAACGAGAGGCCAGACCGCGGGGCCCGGTGGTCCCGGGCGGCGCGCTGGCCGCGTGGGCGGCGGTGGCCACGAAAGAGGACTGCCCACCCCGGCGCGGACCCGGTGGGGCCGTCGAAGCGGGAAACGGCGGCATCCGGCGGTGGAGCCGATGCCGCTGACTCTTAGGACGACAGAATATCGGATGTCCAACTATCTGGCCAGGACATCTCATATAGTGAGACTAATTTGCGTTTCCACAGCTCACAGCGGCGCAAGTAAAGCGACTTAACGGACTAATCGCCCGCGTTCACCTCCGCAGGCCCCGCGTGCCGCTCCGCAGACCACAGAGCAGCAGCCACCCGCAGCGCCCCTGCGTCAGCGCCCGGATCCGGCGCTCCCACCTGTCGGACTCCTTCCGCCACCGGTCCGCGTCCCGCTCCGCCCTGCGCATCTTCCTGTGCCAGCCCTTCGGCGGCTTCTCCCCGTCCTCCTCGGCGGCGAGGACCTCGGAGCGGTCCAGCACGTGGACGCCCCACAGTTCGGCCACGACGGCGTCGCGATCCGCCGCGCCCGCCCCCAGGTGTCGCGCCCGGGCGAAGGCCGCCGTGCGCTCCAACCGCAGGGGGTGGGACCGTCCGCCCGCACCCGGCACCCGGACGAGCCCGGCGCCCTCCCGGTCCGCCGCCCCCGTCAGGGCACGCACCGCGCTCCGCCTCGGGCGCACCCCGGGCGAGAGCAGCAGCCGGAAGGGGACGTCCGGGTCGGTCTCCGGCTCGGCCCCGGCGAAGACCACCCTCGGTTCGCACCGGTAGTTCTCGTGGATCAGCCGCACGTCCACCGCCGGATCGTCGATCGTGGCGTGCCGCCCCGGCACCACCAGCCGCCAGTCGCCCACCAGCGTGATCCGGATGTCGGCCACGTCACCGGCCAGCAGCCCGTCCACCGTCTCGGTCACGTCGTCGAACCGGCGGCCGACCGTGTCGACCACCACGTCGACGAAGGGCACCTGCCAGGTCCGGCCGGGGGCCCTGCGGCGGGTGTACTGCCGGGGCAGCCGGTTCTCCGCGAAGGGGCGCCGGTAGCGCGCCGCCTCCTCCCGGCGCCGCTCCGTCGTCGGCCGTCCCAGGTGCAGACCGTGGGCCTCGTGTTCGGGGACGAACACCGCGCCCCGTTGGGAGAGCCGGTACCCGAGTTCGCTGTCCTCCCCCATGACCAGGTCCGGCGACATGCCGCCGGCGGCCTCGAACAGTTCGCGCGGCATCGAGGCCGTGGCCCCCGTGAACACCTCCCAGGCCCGGTGGCCCGCCGACCGAAGACCGTCGGTCCGCTCCAGCACCTCGGTGATCCACTCCATGCCGACCGAGCCCCGGTCCAGGAGGTCGGCCGTCTCCGCCCGGCGCACGCGCTCGTACACCTCGGCGGGGGCGAGCCCGGTCCCCGGATCCTCGCTGTACACGACCCGGCCCAGGACGGTGAGGTAGTCGGCCAGGTGGTGCCAGCGCATCTGCGCCTCGACGTGTCGGCGGCCGACGACCACGTCGGCGTCCAGCCGCAGCACGACCGGCGCCGTACAGGCCGCCACCCCCGTCCGCACCGCGTGCCCCGGTCCCCAACCCCCTTCCGGAGCGAGGACCAGGCGCGTGTGCTCGGGGCGGATCGGCGGCAGCCGCAGCGCCGGATCGCTGCCGTCGTCCACCACCACGACCTCCGTCAGGTCAGCCGGATAGCTCTGCGCCGCCAACGAGGCCAGGGTCAGATCCAGCTTCTCCTGCCCGCCGTAGGCCGGGACCACCACGCCCACCGACAGCTCGGGCCGCCACTCCCCCAACGGCGGCGGCTCCAACACCGAATAGTCGTTGCGGCACAGCCTGGGCTGCCTACCGGGGCCCCTCCCCGTCGGCGCCCCGAAAACGGCCCCCGTGCCCCGTGCGTCATTGCTCGCCATGCGCTGCCCCCGTCCTCAACCGATCATCCGGCGCAGGAGCCGACCGGTGCGGCTCCTGGTCAACCAGTGGAACCGGCCCTCCAGCCGTTCGGCCCGGGCCCGGTGCGACTCGGCCCCGGCCTGGGCCCGCTCCAACAGCACCCTCCAGTCCGGCGGGGGCTCCTCCACCTCTTCCTCCGGGGTGAACAGCACCGACTCGCCGTCGATCCAGTGCACCCCGAAGACCTCGTCCACCACGGCCTCCAGGTCGCCCTCCCCGGCCCCCAGCCGCCGGGCGCGGGCGAAGGCCGCCGTGCGCTCCAACCGGGGCCCGCCCAGGTCGTCACCGGGCGCGGTGGCGCGTACCAGCCCCGCGTTCGCCTCGTTCGCCTTCGCGATCATCTGGCGCACCCCCTGCGGGGCCGGGGCCTGACCGGGAGCGAGCAGCAGCCGGAAGGGCACCTCCGGATCCGGTTCGGGCTCGGCCTGCACGAACTCCACCCTGGGTTCGCACCGGTAGTGCTCGTGGAGGAGCCGTACGTGCACCGCCGGATCGTCCAGGACCGCGTGCCGCCCGGGTGTCACCCGCCACCACTCACCCACCAGCCGTATCCGCAGGTCGCACACCTCACCGGTCAGCAGTGCGTCCACCGTCTCGGTCACGTCGTCGAACCGGGCCCCCGTGGCATCGACCACCGCGTCGACCCGCGGCACCTGCCACTGCCGCCCCGGCAGGGCCCGGTGCTCCCCGATGAGGGGGAGCCTGGTCCCGACGAAGGGGCGGCGGAACCGGGCTCCTTCGTCCCGGCGGCTCTCCATCTGCGGGAGGCCCAGGTGCCAGCTGCTGGCCTCCGTTTCGGGGACGAAGACCGCCCCGTGCTGGGCGAACCGGTACCCCAGGTGGGTGTCCTCGCCCAGGACCAGTTCGGCAGCGGCCCCGCCGGACTCCTCGAAGAACGCGCGACGCACCGACCCGGTACCGCCGATGAAGTAGCGAAACGCCGTGTGACCGACGGTACGCAGACCCTTGGTCCGCCTGTAGGCGCGGCGCAGCCACTCCAGTTCCTCGCCCGGCCCGTCGACCAGTGCCTCCGGCTCCCCCCGGCGCACCGCGTCGAGCACCCCGGCCGGTTCCAGCTCCCCGGGCGTGTGGTCGACGCAGCGCAGATGGCCGGTGACGGCGAGGTAGTCGGCCAGGTGGTGCCAGCGCATCTGCGCCTCGACGTGCTCCCGGAAGGCGATCATGTCCGCGTCGAAGAACAGCAGCACGTCGGCGTCGGAGGCCGCGGCTCCGGAGTTCACCGCGTGTCCGCGCGCCCAGCCGCCGGGCAGGCTCGGCACGATCCGGGTGTGCTCGGGGCGGATCGGCGGCAGCCGCAGCGCCGGATCGCTGCCGTCGTCCACCACCACGACCTCCGTCAGGTCAGCCGGATAGCTCTGCGCCGCCAACGAGGCCAGGGTCAGATCCAGCTTCTCCTGCCCGCCGTAGGCCGGGACCACCACGCCCACCGACAGCTCGGGCCGCCACTCCCCCAACGGCGGCGGCTCCAACACCGAATAGTCGTTGCGGCGGATGAGCGGGCGCGGGGCGGACAGCGTCCGCACGGGGCCGCTCTGTACAAGCGTCATCGGTCGCTCCCCTGTGCTGTCGGGTCAGGTGTCGTCGTGTCCGGTGCCGTGGCGTCGGGTTCCGTGCCGGGCACGTCCCCGGGGTCGGACTCCAGCAGTGCGCTGGGCCGCCAGCCGCGCCACTGGCGCTGGGGCTCCCGCAGGAAGTAGCCGGGCGCCTCGTGCCAGGTGTGGCCCGTTCTCCTCCGGCGGATGACGCATCCCAGACCGTGGGTCCGGTAGATCGAGCCGCCCATGTCCCGTACGTCGTCGAGAAGGGCGTTGTCCTCGCCGAGCCCCATCGGCCGGAAGCCGCCGACCTCCTCCAGGACCGCGCGGTCGGTCAGCATCGCGGCGCCGGCCACGTGCCGGGCGAAGCGTTCGGCGGGGACCAGTCGCCGCACGGTGACACCCAGCTGTTCCAGGTGGTGGTACTCCGGCGCGCAGCCGACCAGGTCGGCGCCGGAGTACCGGCGGGCCAGCACCAGATCCGACAGGTGGTCGGGCCCGTACCAGTCGTCATCGTCCATCTTCGCCACCAACGAACCACTCGCCCGCGCGATCGCCCCGTTGAGCACCGAACCGAGGACCAACTCCTCCCCCGGCTCCCACACCACGAGGGAGCGCCCGCTCCGCCGGAAGTCCGCGACCGCCTCCGCCACCCCCGAAGCGTCCGCCCCGAAGCCGTGCAACGCCAACACGACCTCCACGTCCACACCGCGCTGCCGAGCCACCTGCCGCAACGCGAACCCCACCATCTCCGGCCGCCGCGTACACAACACCACCGACACCGAAGGCTCCACCGGAGCGCCGGAACCGGAGCGATACCACCGCGCGTGCCGCCCGTGCAGCCGCAGCGCCGCCCGCCGCAACCGGATGCTGTGCTCCTCCCGCAGCAGTTCGTCGGCGAGTTCCTCCTCGCGCGACCAGGAGAGAAGGTCGTGGAGTTCCTCTCCCAGCGGCCGTGCCCACATCGGCGGGCGGGCGCCCAGGAGCGGTATTCCTGCCGCGGCGAGTCCGGCCACCGCCCGCACCGCAGCCACCGGCCCGGTGTGCCGACCCCACTCCACCCGCACCGCACGCAAATCACGCAGCGCAGCCACATCCACATCAGTCACAGCACCGTCATCCGGCACCCGCCAACGCACCTGACCGCCCGCAGACAACACCCACCGGCCACCACGCGAAACCAACCGCCCCGCCCTGGCCCCGACCGTCCTGGCAAACCCCATCGGATTCACCACCCGCTCATCCACCGCCGGAACATCCTCCACCGACAGACGAAGGGAGGCCGTGGACCCGCTTACCGCCCCCGGCTCGCCCAGACACCGCCAGGACGGGGCGGCCACCGAACGGTCCTCCGTGCCGGACCGCGCGGGCCCCGCCGGGCCCCGACGGCCCCCCACCAGTCCGCGTGCCAGCGCCGCCAACACCTCGGCCGCCTCGACCGGGTCGGTGAAAGCGAACTCCCACAGCCAGCCCCCGTCCGGCAACCGGCGCGTCCGCGAGCCCAGCAGCCCCTCCCACTGCCCCAGGCCCGGCGGCGAGGGCAGAGGAGGGCCATGGCGCGGAGCGGCGTCCAGCACGGCGACCGCGATTCCGGCCGCCGAGGGGAGGGCGCCGCTCAGGGAGACGATCGCTCGCAGGTCGGTCGGGGTCGCCGCGACGAGCAAGACCAGGTCGACCGTCCGGTCCGGGCCGCCGTCCGTCCCGGCTCCGCCCGGTTCCAGGTCCAGGGCCCGGACCCCGACCGCCCGGGCCACCTCTTCGACGACTCCGGCGGCACCCTGCCCCGCGTGGCCGACCAGGGCCGTCCGTGCTCCGTGCGCCCGCAGCGCCTCGACCAGCAGCGTCTCGATCACCGCACCGCCCCCTCGGCACGGACCCGCCCCTCGTGGAGTTCGGCCAGATCCGTCCAGGTACCGGCCAACCCGGTCGGCGGCAGGTCCTCGGAAGCGGGTTCCAGCAGCGCGCTGGGCCGCCACCCCGGGAGCTGCCGCTGCCCGCACAGCCGTAGGAAGTAGCCCGCGTCGACACCCCAGGTGTGCCCGGACGCCTGGCGCCGGAGCACGTAGTTGCAGCCGTGTCCGCGGTGGATACGGCCGCCCGTGCGCTGGACCGCCGCCAGCAGCCGGGTGTCCTCGGCCGTGGGCACCGGCTGGAAGCCGCCGGACTCCTCCAGTGTCCGGCGGTCCGTCAGCAGGGTGCCCCCGGCGGACTTGTGATGGAGGGCCTCGGTGGTCCCGGCCAGGCGCACGGTCCGGTCGAGGGGTTCCAGGTAGACGAAGGAGGCGATGGTCCCGACCAGGTCGGCGCCGGAGTACCGGCGGGCCAGCACCAGATCCGACAGGTGGTCGGGCCCGTACCAGTCGTCATCGTCCATCTTCGCCACCAACGAACCACTCGCCCGCGCGATCGCCCCGTTGAGCACCGAACCGAGGACCAACTCCTCCCCCGGCTCCCACACCACCAACTCCCGGCCCAGAGCCCGGTAGGCGTGGACCGCCTCCGCCACCCCCGAAGCGTCCGCCCCGAAGCCGTGCAACGCCAACACGACCTCCACGTCCACACCGCGCTGCCGAGCCACCTGCCGCAACGCGAACCCCACCATCTCCGGCCGCCGCGTACACAACACCACCGACACCGAAGGCTCCACCGGAGCGCCGGAACCGGAGCGATACCACCGCGCGTGCCGCCCGTGCAGCCGCAGCGCCGCCCGCCGCAACCGGATACTGTGCTCCTCCCGCAACTGCGGGTCGGCCATCCGCCGTTCCTCGGCGGAGGCGACGAGGTCCGACAGCTCCCCGCCCAGGCACCGGGCCCACCCGGGCACCGGGCCGCTCACCAGGGGGATCCCTGCCGCGGCGAGTCCGGCCACCGCCCGCACCGCAGCCACCGGCCCGGTGTGCCGACCCCACTCCACCCGCACCGCACGCAAATCACGCAGCGCAGCCACATCCACATCAGTCACAGCACCGTCATCCGGCACCCGCCAACGCACCTGACCGCCCGCAGACAACACCCACCGGCCACCACGCGAAACCAACCGCCCCACCCTGGCCCCGACCGTCCTGGCAAACCCCATCGGATTCACCACCCGCTCATCCACCGCCGGAACATCCTCCACCGACAGGTCCAGCAGCGTGCCGCGCCCGGTCAACACGCCGGGTCGACCCAACCCCTCCCAGGTGGGTCCGGCGGCCACGGGAGCGTCCGGGACCTCCTGCTGTGGCGCAGCCTGGTCCCGTCGGCCGCCCACCATCCCCTGGGCCACCGCCCGGAGGACCACCTGCACCTCCACCGGATCGGCGAAGGCGAAGGCGCACGACCACCCCCGGTCCGGCAGGCGGTTCACCCTGAAGTCGAGCAGGCCCTCCCACTGCCCCAGCCCCGGGACCACCGGGAAGGGCGGCCCGCTGTGCGGGGCCGAGGCCGCGACCACCACCCTGACGTCGGTCGCCGACGGCAGGGTGCCGCTCAGGGGGACGGCCGCGCGCAGGTCCGCCGTGGTCGCCGCGAGGACGGCGACACCCGTGACGGGATCCTCGAAGGTACGACCGGCCGCGCTGCGCAGGTCGACGACCTCGGTCCGCGGCTCCGGGCGGGCGGGGCCCGGATCCGTATCCGCTCCGATGTGGCAGAGCAGGAGGTTCCCCGGCCCGCGGGCCCGGAGGGCCTCGGCCAGGGCCCCGTCCATCACGAGGCCGCCCGGGCGGGGACCGAAGCGTTCCCCATCACCTGGACGTCCGACACCCTTCCGCCGGGGTCCGTGCGCAGCTCGGCCACCGACTCGGCCACCGCGTCCAGCCGGTCGGCCAGGTCGTCGGCCCGGCCGAAGAGCTCGGCCCGGTTCTCGCCCGCGATCTCGGCGACCTCGCGCAGCTGCCGGTCGAACCCGCGGCGCAGCTGCCGCATCTGGACGCTGGTACGCCGGATCTGGACGACCAGGAGCAGCACCAGCCCGCAGAGCACGGTCAGCAGCAGGAGCTGCGCCGCCGACCACACGTCGATCAGACGGTAGGCCAGCAGCAGGCCGAGCACCCCGGACACGGCGAGCACGGGAACGGTGGACAAAAGGACGTTACGCCGCCTCAGGAATCGCATTGCAAACCCCATCCATGTCGATGTGGGAACAGCGTTCCACCGAAATCGGGAACACGCCCACAGGACACGGGGCAGACGCCGTTGTTTACCAATATCTGACCGGCCCCGACCAGGCCAGTACGACAACAGCGAAAAGATCGGACCCGGGAAAGCGCATCGCATTCAATGCGATAAAAGCGAAAGTCGACCCTTTTCAAAATGCGAAGAATCGGGAAAAACAAGCCTTTTGCCGAAGGATCTAAAAATCCCGTGATCCCACGGCGCCGCGGAGTCCGCCGACGACGTCACGCGCCGCCCGAAGGACGCGCACCGAACACACGGAGGCCCCGCGCCCCACCGGCTGGTGCCGTGTGGGGCGCGGGGCCGTGCCTCACGGAGGCTCTAGTCCTCCAGGTCGATCTGACGGGCGATCTCCGCGTCGATCTCGGCGGAGATCGAGCCGAGGATCTCGTCCGGCACCGCGGAGTCGACGGTCAGGGCGATCAGCGCCTTACCGCCCTCCTGGTCCCGGATGACCTGCATTCCGGCGATGTTGACCTCGGCGTCGCCGAGCAGCGCGCCGACCTTGCCGACGATGCCCGGACGGTCCTCGTAGGAGAGGAAGACCATGTGCTCGTCGAGGCCGATCTCCATCGTGTAGTTGTTGATCTCCACCAGCTTCTCGGACTGGCGGGGACCGGTCAGCGTGCCCGACACGGACACGCGGGTGCCGTCGGACAGGACACCGCGCACGGAGATCAGGTTGCGCCAGTCGCTGCTGTCGTCACTGGTGACCAGGTTGACCTCGACACCGCGCTCCTTGGCGAGCAGCGGTGCGTTCACGAAGGTCACCGTGTCCTCGACCACGTCGGTGAACACGCCCTTGAGAGCGGCCAGCTCCAGGACCTTGACGTCGTGCTGGGCGATCTCGCCGCGCACCTCGACGTCGATCCGGGCGGCGAGCGCACCGGCCAGCGAGGTGAACACCCGGCCGAGCTTCTCGGTCAGCGGCAGCCCCGGCTTGATCTCCTCCGCGACACCGGTGCCCTGCACGTTCACCGCGTCCGGAACGAACTCGCCCGACAGGGCCAGCTTCACCGACCGGGCCACCTGCGTGCCCGCCTTCTCCTGCGCCTCGGTGGTGCTCGCACCCAGGTGCGGGGCCACGACGACGTTCTCGAACTCGAACAGCGGGCTGTCCGTGGTGGGCTCCTTGGCGAACACGTCGATGCCCGCACCGGCCACCCGGCCGTCCTTGAGTGCCCGGTACAGCGCGTCCTCGTCGAGGATGCCGCCGCGTGCGGCGTTGATGACCCGCACCGAGGGCTTGACCTTGCTCAGCGCCTCGTCACCGATAAGGCCCAGGGTGTCCTTGTTCTTGGGCAGGTGGATGGTGATGAAGTCGCTCTGCTCCAGCAGCTCGTCCAGCGTCACCATCTCGACGCCGATCTGCGCGGCCCGGGCGGGCTGCACGAACGGGTCGTAGGCGATGACCCTGGTACCGAAGGCCAGCAGGCGCTGGGCGACCAGGGCGCCGATCCGGCCGAGGCCGACGACACCGACGACCTTCTCGTAGAGTTCCACACCCGTGTACTTGGACCGCTTCCACTCACCGTTGATGAGGGCGTTGTGCGCGGGGGCGGTGTTGCGCGCGCTGGCTAGGAGGAGGTTGATGGCCTGCTCGGCGGCGCTGATGATGTTGGAGGTCGGGGCGTTGACGACCAGGACGCCGGCCTTGGTGGCGGCGTCGACGTCCACGTTGTCCAGGCCCACACCGGCACGGGCGACGACCTGGAGGCGGTTGGCCGCGGCGACCGCCTCCGCGTCGACCTGGGTGGCGCTGCGGACGATCAGGGCGTCGACGTCGGCCAGGGCCGGAAGCAGCTGGGACCGGTCGGCGCCGTCCACATGGCGGACCTCGAAGTCGTCTTCGAGGAGCGCGATTCCGGCGGGAGAGAGCTTTTCCGCGACGAGTACGACGGGTTTGGTCACAAAGGTTCCTTTACGGGTGGTATGACCCGTTCGCGCAGGTGGAGGCGCTGCCCGAACCGGGTCTGACGGCCGGTCGAAAGTCTACTAGCGGGGTAGGGAAGCCTGTCGGGCGGATCGGACGTAGCCGCCGCGCAAGAAGTGTCACCCTCCCCGCGAACGCCGTCGGGGCGGGGCACACGCCCCGCCCCGACGATTCTCCCACCGGCCCCGGCCGGCGGGGATGCTCCTGTCACCTCAGCCCACAGGGGGAGTGCCCCCGCTCACCTCGGCCGAAGAGGGTGTTCCTTTCCCCCTCGGCCGAAGAGGGCATTCCCGCCCTCTCAGCCACAGCAGGTGCGCCTTCCCACCCGCCTTCACCCCAGGGGGTGTGCTTTCGTTCGAGCGCCGGGGAGGGTTCTACAGGAGGAGTCAAGCCGCCAGCGAGGAACGAGCCAGGCGTAGACGAGTCCGAAGAATCCCTCCGCAAAGGCGCCGAACACGGGCCGAAGCGAAGCGGAGGCCCCAAGCAAGCAGGAACACGGGCCGAAGCGTCAGCGGAGGCCCAAAGAATTACGCCTTGAGCCAGCTCATCAGCGGACGCAGTTCGGCGCCCACCTTCTCGATCTGCTCGTTCTGCTCGGCCTCACGGCGCTTGGTGAAGGTCGGCTGACCGGCGTCGAACTCGTCCATGAGCTCCTTGGCGTAGCTGCCGTCCCGGATCTCGCCCAGGATCTTGCGCATCTCCTCGCGGGTCTGCTCGGTGATCAGACGCGGGCCGCGGGTGTAGCCGCCGTACTCGGCGTTGTCCGAGATGGACCAGTTCATCTTGGAGATGCCGCCCTCGTACATGAGGTCGACGATCAGCTTGAGCTCGTGCAGGCACTCGAAGTAGGCGATCTCCGGCTGGTAGCCCGCCTCGACCAGGGTGGCGAAACCGGCCTTGACCAGCTCCTCGGTGCCGCCGCACAGGACGACCTGCTCGCCGAAGAGGTCGGTCTCGGTCTCCTCGGTGAAGGTGGTCCTGATGACGCCGGCCTTGGTGCCGCCGATGCCCTTGGCCCACGAGAGCGCCAGGTCCCAGGCCTGCCCGCTGGCGTCCTTCTCGACCGCGACCAGGCAGGGCACGCCGCGCCCGGCCTCGTACTGGCGACGGACCAGGTGGCCCGGGCCCTTGGGCGCGACCATGGCGACGTCGACGCCCTCGGGGGCCTCGATGAGGCCGTAGCGGATGCTGAAGCCGTGGCCGAAGAAGAGGGCGTTGCCCGCTTCCAGGTTGGGCGCGATCTCCTGGGCGTACAGGTCGCGGTGGATGTGGTCGGGGACCAGGATCATGATGACGTCGGCCTCGCGGGTGGCCTCCGCGGGGGTGAGGACCCGCAGGCCCTCCTCCTCGGCCTTGGCGCGGCTCTTGGAGCCCTCGGCCAGGCCGATCCGGACGTCCACGCCCGAGTCGCGCAGCGACAGCGCGTGCGCGTGGCCCTGGCTGCCGTAACCGATCACGGCGACCTTCTTGCTCTGGATGAGCTCGAGGTCGGCGGCGTCGTCGTAGTACATCTGTGCTGCCACTTGGGGTTGCTCCTTGTTTCTCACGTTCTTTGGGGGCGGGGGGTCAGCCGTCCGGCCGTGTCCGGACAGCCTTTCAGTTCGGGCTCAGCTCGGTGCCGTTTCCGACACCTCAGGCGCTGCGGTCGACCGCCCGCAGGGAGCGGTCGGTGATCGAACGGGGTCCCCGTCCCAGGGCGACCAGCCCTGACTTCACCAGTTCCCGGATACCGAAGGGTTCCAGGTTCTTGACCAGGGCATCGAGCTTCTCGGGGTCGCCGGTGGCCTCGATGACGACGACGTCCGGGCTGACGTCCACGACGTGTGCGCGGAAGAGCTCGGCCGTCTGAAGCACATGGGTGCGGCTCGACGCGTCGGCTTTGACCTTGACCAGGAGCAGCTCTCGCTGCACCGACGCGGTGGTGTCCATCTCCACGATCTTGACGACGTTGACCAGCTTGTTGAGCTGTTTGGTCACCTGCTCCAAGGGGTGGAGGTCGCAGTTGACCACGATCGTCATCCGGGACAGTCCGGTGTACTCAGTGGTGCTGACACTGAGCGAGTCGATGTTGAACCCACGACGGGAGAAGAGGGCTGAGGCTCGGGTGAGGATGCCCGGGGTGTCCTCGACCAGAACGGAAAGCGTGTGACGGCTCATGGTTGTTCGGCCTTCTCCTAGTCCTGGTGTTCCCAGTTCGGCGCCATGTCGCGCGCGTACTGGATCTTGTCGTTGCTGACGCCGGGGCCGACCATGGGCCAGACCATGGCGTCGTGGTTCACGGTGAAGTCGACGACGACCGGGGCGTCGTTGATCGCCATGGCCTTCTCGATGGTCGCGTCGATGTCCTCGGGGCGCTCGCACCGCAGGCCGACGCAGCCGTACGCCTCGGCGAGCCGGACGAAGTCGGGGATGCGGACCTTCTCGTCCCTGGGCGAGGTCTGCAGGTCGGTGTTGGAGTAGCGGCCCTCGTAGAACAGGGTCTGCCACTGGCGGACCATGCCCAGGTTGCCGTTGTTGACCACCGCGACCTTGATCGGGATGCCCTCGATCGCGCAGGTTGCGAGCTCCTGGTTGGTCATCTGGAAGCAGCCGTCGCCGTCCACGGACCAGACCGTGCGGTCGGGGTCTCCGACCTTGGCGCCCAGGGCGGCCGGAACGGAGAAGCCCATGGTGCCGAGGCCGCCGGAGTTGACGAAGGAGCCGGGGCGCTCGTAGTCGATGAACTGCGCGGCCCACATCTGGTGCTGGCCGACGCCCGCGACGTAGGTGGCCTCGGGTCCGACGACCTGGCCGAGGCGCTGGATGACCGCCTGCGGGGACAGGCTGCCGTCGTCGGGGGTCTCGAAGCCCTTGGGGTAGCTGGTGCGGAGCTGCTTGAGCCGGTGCCACCAGGCCTCGTAGTCGCCCTGGCGGCCCTTCTCCTGGTCGGAGCGGACGGCCACGACCAGGTCGGCGAGGACCTCGCGGCAGTCGCCGACGATGGGCACGTCCGCGTGGCGGTTCTTGGAGATCTCGGCCGGGTCGATGTCGGCGTGGACGATCTTGGCGTCGGGGGCGAAGCTGTCCAGCCGGCCGGTGACGCGGTCGTCGAAGCGGGCGCCGAGGGCGACGATCAGGTCGGCCTGCTGCAGGGAGCCGACCGCGGCGACGTCGCCGTGCATCCCGGGCATGCCCACGTACTGCGGGTGGCTGTCCGGGAAGACGCCGCGGGCCATCAGCGTGGTGACGACGGGGACGCCGGTGAGTTCGGCGAGGACGCGCAGTTCGGCTGCGGCCCCGGCGCGCAGGACGCCGCCGCCGACGTAGAGGACCGGGCGCTTGGCCTCGGCGATCATCCGGGCGGCCTCACGGACCTGCTTGCCGTGGGGTTTGGTGACCGGGCGGTAGCCGGGCAGTTCCAGGCGCTCGGGCCAGACGAAGTCGGTGACGTTCTGGAGGGCGTCCTTGGAGATGTCGACGAGCACCGGGCCGGGGCGGCCGCTGGAGGCGATGTGGAAGGCCTCGGCGATGGTGCGGGGGATGTCCCGGACGTCCTTGACCAGGAAGTTGTGCTTGGTGATCGGCATGGTGATGCCGCAGATGTCGGCTTCCTGGAAGGCGTCGGTGCCGATCATCGGGGAGGCGACCTGACCGGTGATGGCGACCATCGGAACCGAGTCCATGTGGGCGTCGGCCAGGGGCGTGACGAGGTTGGTGGCTCCGGGGCCGCTGGTGGCCATGCACACCCCGGGTCGGCCGGTGGCGTAGGCGTAGCCCTCGGCCGCGTGCCCGGCCCCCTGCTCGTGACGCATGAGGATGTGGCGCACCTTGGCCGAGTCGTAGAGGGGGTCGTAGGCGGGGAGGATGGCGCCGCCGGGAATCCCGAAGACAGTGTCAACGCCGACGTGCTCCAGGGACCTGATCAGCGATTGGGCGCCGGTCATCTGCTCGGTCATCTCAAGATCCTTCAGCGAGGGTCCAGAGCGGTACAGCAGCTCTGGGGATGGTGGTTCCGGTTCTCGGCCTTGGTGCGGCAATAAAAAAACCCCCACCGCCCGGTGGCGGTTGAGGGGTGGCGCGCAGCAGAAGAAACTCAGTGGGCTGCGCGCCGACCAAGTACGAGAATCAGGGAGTTGCTCTGCACGCTGACAACATTGGCCGAAGGAGCGGTGGTCCGTCAACCAGAACTTAATAATGTCTCACCATGTGATACCAAAATGTCAGCATGCGGTGAGACTCCTTCGAACAAGACCGCCCTGACCTGCGCATACAGCAACAGGGCCCCGGACCCGTGTAACGCAGAACACGTGGCAGGGGTCTGACGTTTCGTTCGTAAGCAGGACTTAAAAGCTCATACCGACCAGTCCTCGAAGAGCTCCTCGACCCGCTCGACGTCGACGGACCTGCGCAACAGGGCGTCCAGCACAGCGAGGAGGACGAGTCGTCGAGGCTTCCCAGGGCCACGAGCAGCGCATCCGACGCCGCCTCGCGGATCGGGGCGAGGAGGAGGGCGCGTTCGGGGAAAGGCATGCGCGAAGGCGGCGAACGCACCATCGTTCCCGCGGGTGAACGCCGCTGCCTCCGCCTTGGTCCCGGCCCTCCCCGGAGATTCGCTCCGGCTCGTCCTAGAGGTTCGCCCCGGCCTCGCCGCCGACGAGGGACTCCACGCCGCTCGCGGGCATGGGGCGGGCGACCAGGAAGCCCTGGCCGTGGTCGCAACCCATCACCCGCAGCTGCTCCAGCTGCTCGGGGCGCTCGATGCCCTCGGCGACCACCTGGACGCCCAGATCGCGGCCGAGCTGGATGATCGTGTGCGTGAGCAGCGTGACCGTGTCATCGCGTCCCAGGTCGGCGATGAACGACGGGTCGATCTTGATGGCGTCCACGCTCAGCTCGCGCAGGTGCGCCAGGGAGGCGTACCCCATGCCGTAGTCGTCGATGGCCAGCCGCACGCCCAGTTCACGCAGCTCCCCCAGGCGCTCCACCGAGTCCTCCTCGGCGTCGAGAAGGAGCTCCTCGTCGACCTCCAGGGTCAGCGCCTCCGCGGCCAGACCGGACTCGCCGAGCACGCCCTCGACCGTCTCCACGAACCGCGGCGACAGCACCTGCTTGACGGACAGGTTCACCGACAGGCCGATGTCCCAGTCCGAGACCCGCCACACGGCGACCTTCTCGCAGGCCTCCCGGAGGATCCACTCCCCCAGCGGCACGATCAGGCCCGACTCCTCGGCGGCGCCCAGGAACTCGTCCGGACCCACCGTCTCACCGTCGCGGTCCCAGCGCACCAGCGCCTCCACCGCCCGCACCTGGGAGGTCCCCAGGTCCACGATCGGCTGGTACTCCAGGTAGAACTCGCCGCCCGCCAGCGCCTCGCGCAACCGGATCTGGAGTTCGAGCCGCGACACGACCATGTCGTGCATGTGGGCGGCGTAGACCTCCACGTTCCCGACCCCGCGCTCCTTGGCCCTGGTCATCGCCACGTCGGCGTTGCGCAGGAGTTCACCGCTGTCCGTGGCGGGCTCGGCGAAGGCCACCCCGATGCTGGCGGTCAGCACGATGTCCCGGTCGGCCACCTGGAAGGGTTCGGAGGCGATCACCCGGCCCAGCCGCTCAGCCAGGTCCACCACCTGCTGGGCCCTGGGCACGTCCTCGACCAGAACCGCGAACTCGTCCCCGCCCCAGCGCGCCAGGGTCGCGTTGGTGCCCAACTCGCCGCGCAGGCGCCGGGCGGCCTGGCCCAACATGTGGTCACCGCGCACGTGGCCGGCGGAGTCGTTGACCGCCGTGAACCCGTCCAGGTCCAGGAAGATCACCGCCACGTCCCCCGGGGACTCCTCGCTGATCGCGCGGTGCGCGAGCACGTCACTGGCCCGCTCCTCCAGATAGGCCCGGTTCGGCAGCCCGGTCACCCCGTCGTGGAAGGTCAGGTGCTGCACCTGGTCCTGCAGGGCGACCTGGGCGCTGATGTCACTGGTCGTGACCAGCAGCCGATCGGGTTCGCCCGGCTGCTCGTACAGGGAGACCGTCGAGGAGGTGTGCCGCCAGGTCCCGTCCGCGGCGCGCACCCGCAGCCGCAGGTGCACCCCCTGGCTGGCGCGCTCGGTGAACAGGTCCGTGACGGCCTTGGTCCGCCCGAGGTCCTCGGGGTGGATGAGGGTGGTGACCGGAACCGCGAGGACGTCTTCCAACCGGTAGCCGAACGCCTCCGCCGTGCCCGGGCTCATGTAGTGGACGCCGCCGTCGCGGTCCAGTACCAGGATGACGTCGCCGCTGTTGCGGGCGAGCTCGTTGAAGTGCCCCTCACGGTTGCGCACCATGCGGGCGAGCGTGGAGTTCTCCTCCAGCAACCCGATCACGCGCAGCAGCAGGACCAGTACCGCGGTACCGGCGGCCAGCGGCAGCACCGGGGCGACGCCTGGCAGCCGCAGGGCCGAGACCGTGAGCACCAGGGTGGCCGCGAAGACCGCGCCCACGGCGGCGATCTCCGGAGCGAACCGGTACAGCGCGCGGCCGGTGATCCGGCGCGGGGCGGCGCCCGGCCGGTGCTCCACCAGCCAGGGCAGCGCGCCCAGCAGGCCGAAGCCGAGGAAGCGCACGGGCTGTTCGAGACCGCCCGCCACCGGCGGCCCGGTCAGGCGGGTCACCGCGCCGAGCATGTCCGATCCGGCGATGACGACGAGCGCGCCGATCGCGACGAGTACCGCGCGTCGGGTGCTGTGCGGGGACATGAAGACCAGCGGTATGAGCAGGCACAGCACCACGATGTCGGCGACCGGGTAGACCAGTGCGAAGCCGAGGAAGCCGGCCCCCTCGCCCAGTTCACGGTAGAACGGGGAGAACAGCAGGACCCAGACCACCGAGAAGACCGCGGCGGCGCACACGTAGCTGTCGATGATGTGCCGTACGGCGGTGCGCAGGCCCCCGGGCCAGGGGGCGAACCGGGTGAAGCCGATCACGAAGAGTGGCAGGGCCGCCAGCGCAAAAAGGTCACCCAGAGTGAGGGAGAGGACCGAGGCCCCGCTGAACGACCGGGTCACGGCGTGAGTGAGGCCACCCGCGCACCAGGCCAGCGCGGCCAGTCCGAGGAACCGCAGCGCCGCGGATCCGTCCGCCCCGTCCACGTGGGCGGCCCGGTCGGCACCGGTCCGCGCCCAACGCCGTGAGGCGTACAGCAGGGATCCCCCCGCGGCTCCGGCGACCACTGCGGTGGGCCACTGCCCCATGGCGGCGGCCAGCGTGGACCCGCCCACCCGGACCAGGGTTCCCAAAAGGTAGACCAGGAAGAACGCGCCCAACCCGAACAGCCACAAGCGACGTGCCCTCATACCCATCACTGGCCTCCCAGCGGGTGCGTCGCGAACCGCGCGGCCCTGGGCCGCCGTCGCGCTCTCTGCTCGAACATGGAGCACCCACCTCGTGATCACTCGAATCAGGACGCGGCGCCGTGCCGCACCGCGGGTTGCCGCCCAGGATTCTCGCGGGACCGGGACGAACGGCAGCAGGCGGATTCTGCCCGGACCGCCCACCCCCGTGCGTGGCCACCCTACGCAACCAAGGTCACACAGCGATTGAGGACCGGATGAGAGATGACGACAGAACCGTCACTCCGAGTGATCATCATGCGTTCAGGCATGGGAACGCCGCGGAGGAAGCGCCCCCGGCTCGCGCCGGGGGCGTTTGACGGTGCGCTAGCCCGAAAGCCTCTCCAGGATGAGTTCCCGGGCGCGGCCGGCGTCGGCCTGCCCGCGGGTGGCCTTCATGACGGCGCCCACCAGGGCACCGGCCGCGGCCACCTTGCCGCCCCGCACCTTGTCCGCGGCGTCGGGGTTGTTGGCGATGGCCTCGTCGACGGCGGCGCCGAGGGCGCCGTCGTCGCTGACGACCTTCAGACCGCGGGACTCCACGACGGCGTCGGGCTCGCCCTCACCGGCGAGGACGCCCTCGACCACCTGGCGGGCCAGCTTGTTGGTGAGTGTTCCCTCGGCGACCAGGGCGATGACCCGGGCCACCTGGGCCGGGGTGACGGGCAGGGAGGTCAGCTCGACCTCCTGCTCGGTGGCGCGGCGGGACAGCTCGTTCAGCCACAGTTTGCGGGCCTCCGCCGAGGGCGCGCCCTCGGCCACGGTCGCCTCGACCAGGCCGATGGCGTCGGCGTTGACCAGGTCGCGCAGCTCGGTGTCGGAGAGGTTCCACTCGGCCTTGACCCGGGCGCGCTGGGCGGCGGGCAGCTCGGGCAGGGTGGCGCGCAGCTCCTCGATCCACTCCTCGGACGGGGCGACCGGGACGAGGTCGGGGTCCGGGAAGTAGCGGTAGTCCTGGGCCTCTTCCTTGGAACGGCCGGAGGTGCTGCGGCCGAGGTTCTCCTGGAAGTGGCGGGTCTCCTGCACCACCCGCTCCCCGGCGTCGAGGACGCCGGCCTGGCGCTCGATCTCCGAGCGCACGGCGCGCTCGACGGAGCGCAGGGAGTTGACGTTCTTGGTCTCGCTGCGGGTGCCCCACTCGTCGGCGCCGCGCTCGTTGATCGAGACGTTCACGTCGCAGCGCATGGAGCCCTCCTCCATGCGCACGTCGGAGATACCGAGCGAGCGGACCAGGTCGCGCAGTTCGGCCGCGTAGGCGCGGGCGACCAGGGGCGCGAGGTCGTCGGTGCCGGTGATCGGCTTGGTGACGATCTCCAGCAGCGGGATGCCCGCGCGGTTGTAGTCGACGTTGGAGTGGCTGGCGCCGTGGATACGGCCGGTGGAGCCGCCGACGTGGGAGGACTTGCCGGTGTCCTCCTCCATGTGGACGCGCTCGATCTGCACGCGGAACTCGCGGAGGCCGTCGGGGGTGTCGACGGTGACGTCGAGGTAGCCGTCGACGCAGATCGGCTCGTCGTACTGCGAGATCTGGTAGTTCTTCGGCATGTCCGGATAGAAGTAGTTCTTCCGGGCGAAACGCCCCCACGGGGCGATGGAGCAGTTGAGCGCCAGGCCGAGCCGGATCGCGCCCTCCACGGCCTTCTCGTTCACCACCGGGAGGGAACCCGGGAAGGCGAGGCAGACCGGGCACACCTGGGTGTTGGGCTCGGCGCCGAACGCCGTGGGGCAGGGGCAGAACATCTTGGAGGCGGTACCCAGCTCGATGTGGGTCTCCAGCCCGAGCACGGGTTCGTACCTGGTCAGCGCCTGCTCATAGGCCACCGGGGTGGGGTCGCCACCGGTCTTGGCAGGGCTAGGAGTTACCGCGTGGGCCATCGCCGCAAACCCGTTTCCGTAGAGGACATACCTTCCAGGTCAGCCTACCGAGGCTGAGAGGCCCGCCGGCCCCGTTTCCGGGTGTGGCACACCTGACGGATGTTACGGCCAGTGCACGATTGGGCCGCTGTAGAGGTGTTCTACCGGCGCAGGAAGTGCCGGACCGTTAGTCTTGATTGCTCAGGAACACGATTTCGCCGGTAGGGGCTGTCCGCCTCTTCCACCCTTCGTACAGGAGCGCCCGAGCATGTCCGGCATACTGCGTCGGTGCGTCGCGCTGCTCACAGCCTCCGCACTGATCGGCTCACTGGCCTCAGCGCCAGCCGCAGCCGACGACTTCTCCCGAGTGGACCGCGATCCGGTCGCAGGCTCCTCCCTCGTACTCTCCGACGGGGAGGAGGCCGACACGGCGCTGTTCAGCCTGCGCGTGGCCGACGAGGACTCGGTGCGCGCCTACGCGCTGGTCGCCGACGAGGAACTGCGCCCGCGCACCGCCTACGTGGAGTCGGCGTGGGCCGACCGCCCGGAGTGGACCCGGGCCGGCGGCACCGCGGCGCCCGCGGACCGGGCCAACTGGATCGTGACCAACTCCTACCCCAACCTGGATCTGCCGGACCTGGCGACAGCCTTCGGTGCGGCGGACCTGGACGAGGCGCACGCCATCGCGGCGACCCAGGCCGCCCTGTGGAACGTGTTGGAGGGGGTGGAACTGGACCCGGACAACAACAACGAGGACGTCCTCGCCCTCTACACGCACCTGGTCGAGGGCAGTGCCGACACCGGGGGCGGCGCGACCGCCCGCTCCCTGGAGGTTTCCCCGGCCCAGGTGGAGGCGGTCGCCCCCGAGGAGCCGCTGGGACCGCTGACGGTCTCCACCCCGAGCGAGGCGCCCCTGCGGCTGTCCGTGAACGGGGCCCCGGCCTCATGGCTGGTCGACGCGGAGGGCCGGGAGGTCTCCGAGGCGTTCGACGGGGACCAGGTCTTCCTCGACGTGGATCCGTCGGTCCCGGCCGGTGTGGCCACCCTGAACGTGCGCGGCGACCGGGTCCCCCTGGCGGAGGGCCGCCTGTTCACCGGCAGGGAGGGTGTGCGGACGCAGCCGCTGATCACAGCGGAGGCGGGTTCGGCGACGAGTTCGACCACCGCGACGTTCACCTGGCGCCGCGAGGAGGCCCCCGAGACCCCCGAGGCGACCGAGCCGGAGACGGCCGAACCCGAGGTACCCGAGGCGCGCGGCCAGACCTCGCCCGAACCCACGGCGGAGGAGGAGGCGACCACCCCGGAAACGGATGACCACAACAACTCCGAGGGCGGTCTGGCTTTCACTGGCACCTGGCTGTCCGGCCTGTTGGTTATCGCCGGAGCGTTGGTTGTATCTGGCCTGCTCATCCTGGTTTTGGGCCGCAAACGGCGCGACTGAGCGCCCACGAAGGACGCGCTGAGGCACTTTCAGTTGCACTCCAAAAGGGCACAATTTGGTCAATCTGTGAAGTGATTTTTTTCTGACCGGATCGCGGCATTTTTCAACGAAACGGGTTGGAAGCACCCACGGGGATCGCTAGTATCAGTCCAGCGTTGGCACCCACAGCGAGTAGCCCGTTCCCCTGGCGCCCTGAGCCGTCCTACGCGATCGAACCCACGTTTGCGCAGCGACGCTTCGAATGCCTCGTGGTGACCCATCGAAGACCGCAGAACACGCCATGCGGTACCGACCCCCCGCAATCGCAGTGCTGTGGCCCTCGCTCTTGTTCCTCGGCTGCGCACAGCCGTGCGAACGAAAACCATCCGGTTACCCCTAGAACACACCGGGATACGACTTGAGTACTTTCTCCCTTCCCCGTACCGCCGGACGCGCTGGCTTCGCCGCCTCCGCCGCGGCGCTCCTCGCCCTCGGTCTGGCCGCTCCCGCGGCCGCCGACGAGGAGGTGGAGACCTATGAGGGCTCCGTCGAAGGCCAGTACATCGGCAACGCCGAAGAAGGCCCGACGGTCCACATGGACGGCGCCTCGGCCCCGACCAGTCTCTTCAATCTGCAGCTGAAGGACCAGGACACCGTCCTCACCACGTACTGCATCGACTTCCGGACCGACATCCGGTGGAAGGCCTGGTACAAGGAGGACGACTGGGCCAACTACCCGGGCAAGGGCGAGTTCGCCCAGCCGGGCAAGGTCCACTGGATCCTGCAGAACTCCTACCCGAACGTGAGCGCCGGCGACCTGGGCGCGGCCGCGGGCGTCGAGGGCCTGAGCGACGAGGACGCCCTGGCGGGCACCCAGGCCGCCATCTGGCACTTCAGCAACGACATGGGCCTCGGCGACGGCAACAGCGAGGGCGTCGAGAAGGTCTTCGCCTACCTGACCGAGAACGCCGTGGAGCTCGAGCAGCACGAGGAGCCCGAGGCCGCCCTGAGCATCACCCCGAACGAGGCCACCGGTGAGGCCGGCGGCACCGTGGGCGAGTTCGTCATCCAGACGAACGCCTCCGACATCCCCGTCGACCTGAGCGCCCCCGAGGGCGTCGAGCTGGTCGACGTCGAGACCGGTGAGGCCGTCGACTCCGTGAACAACGGCGACACCGTGGGCTTCTCGGTCCCGGCCGACGCCGACGAGGGCCAGGCCTCCTTCAGCCTCGAGGCCACCTCGACGGTCGAGACCGGCCGCCTCTTCCAGGGCAAGGACCCGGACAAGCCCACCCAGACGCTGATCACCGCCGAGGGCGGCAGCACCACGGCCTCCGCCTCGGCCACCGCCTCCTGGACCGAGGGCCCGGGCGAGACCCCGCCCCCGACCGACGAGCCGTCCGAGACGGACGAGCCGTCGGACGAGCCCACCGAGCCGGAGGAGCCCTCCGAGGAGCCGACCGAGCCGGGCGATGACAAGCCGACCCCGCCCAAGGACGACGAGCCGACCCTGCCGGTGACCGGTGGAGCGCTCGCCGGACTGGTCGCAGCCGGCGTGGCCGCCCTGGGCGCAGGCGGCGGCGCCATCTACCTGAGCCGCAAGCGCAAGGCAGCCGCCGGCGACAGCGAGACCGACGTCTAGGGGACCACCCCCAGACCGGTCCCGCCCAGCGGGTAGTACCAGGGCCCGCCTCCGTGAAAACTCACGGAGGCGGGCCTCTGTCGTTTCCGGGATCCGGAGCGCCCGCGCCCCGCGGCCCCGGGCAGGGAGGACACCGGTGACCGGAACATCACCTCGGGGCAGACTTGGAGGCCACTGAACAAATCAGTAATATCGGTCAGGCACAAACCACTCCTGCTGTGCCATCGGACTCATCCGAGATCCGAAGCCGCTCCGGCCCCTCCAGAGCGTGCCCTCCTCCCTGCCCGATGCCGCACGCCCCCAGGGCTGTGCGGCACAGCACACCACGACAGGACACGACGTGAAGCACTCCCCCCTCTCCCCCTACGCGGGTCGCGCGGGTCTCGCACTCTCCGCCGCGGCCCTGCTGGCCTTCGGCATGGCCGCTCCGGCCGCTGCAGAGCCCGTGGAAACCTACGAGGGCTCCGTTCGCGCGCAGTACGTCGGAAGCCACGAGTCCGGCGAAACCGTCACGATGAACGTCGGCACGGTCGGCACGAACCTCTTCAGGCTCCGCCTGGAGGACGGCAGCGAACTCATCACCTACTGCATCGACATCGAGACGGGCGTCCGCTCCTCCGCCTGGTACCAGGAGGACGAATGGGCCAACTACCCGGGCAAGGGCGAGTTCGCCGAGCCCGGAAAGGTCCACTGGATCCTCCAGCACGGCTACCCGAACGTGAGTGCCGAGGACCTGGCTGAGGCCGCCGACGGCGCCAACGCGGCCCGGGTCACCGACGCCGAGGCGCTCGCCGCCACCCAGGCCGCCATCTGGCACTACAGCAACGGCGCCGAACTGAACCGCGGCCGCGGCAACGTCAAGGGGATCTACGACTACCTGGTCGAGAACGCCGAGGCCATGGCCCAGGAGCCCGCCCCGACCCTCAGCGTGACCCCGGACAGCGCCACCGGCCAGGCCGGTAACACGGTGGGCGAATTCGACATCTCCACCAGCTCCGCCGAGGTGCCGATCGCTCTGGAGGCCCCCGAGGGCGTCGAGCTGATCGACCTGTCCACCGGCGATCCGGTCGGAGAAACCGTCAACGACGGCGCCAAGGTCGGCTTCGCCGTCCCCGAGGACGCCGAGGCGGGCGAGGCCTCCTTCTCCCTGGAGACCACCGCCACCGTCCAGCAGGGCCGCCTGTTCAAGGGCGAGGACAGCCACAAGGCGACCCAGACGCTGATCACCGCCCAGGACAGCGAGGTCACCGTCGACGCGGCCGCCTCCGTCGAGTGGTCCGAGGCCGACGAGCCCGCCCCGGAGCCGACCCCGGAGCCCACCCCGACGCCGGAGCCCGAGCCCACCCCGACCGACGAGCCGGACCCGAAGCCCACCCCGACCGGGCAGCCGGGCGATGACAAGCCGACCCCGCCCAAGGACGACGAGCCGACCCTGCCGGTGACCGGTGGAGCGCTCGCCGGACTGGTCGCGGCCGGCGTGGCCGCCCTGGGCGCAGGCGGCGGCGCCATCTACCTGAGCCGCAAGCGCAAGGCAGCCGCCGGCGACAGCGAGACCGACGTCTAGGGGACCACCCCCAGACCGGTCCCGCCCAGCGGGTAGTACCAGGGCCCGCCTCCGTGAAAACTCACGGAGGCGGGCCTCTGTCGTTTCCGGTGGTCGGGGATACGGGTTCGGGCGGTTTGTGGATGGGGTGCGAGCCACCCCAGGGGGTGTCCTCAACCCCGATCACAGACCGTCTGAACGTGCACCCGCGCAACCCCCGCACCACAACAGGTCTTGAACCCCAACCACAACCCCCACACCCGAACACGCGAAAGCCCCGCGTCCCCTTCCGGGAGCACGGGGCTTTCGGCGCTTGCGTTCGGCGCTTACGTGCGCCGGGCCGCGTGTCCGACCGCTGTCAGGCGACCGCGTACGGGCTGCGGGCGATCAGCGAACCGTCCCGCTCGGTCAGGGCGCGCTCGACGGCGGCCGCGACCCGGTAGGTGCGGTCGTCGGCCAGCGGGGGCGCCATGATCTGGAAGCCGACCGGCAGGTCGTCCTCCGGGGCGAGGCCGCACGGCACCGACAGCGACGCGTTCCCGGCCAGGTTGGACGGGATGGTGCACAGGTCGGCCAGGTACATGGCCATGGGGTCCTCGGAGCGCTCGCCGATCGGGAACGCGGTGGTCGGTGTGGTCGGCGAGACCAGCACGTCCACGTTCTCGAAGGCGGCGTCGAAGTCGCGCTTGATCAGCGTGCGCACCTGCTGGGCGCTGCCGTAGTAGGCGTCGTAGTAGCCGCTCGACAGGGCGTAGGTGCCCAGCATGATGCGGCGCTTGACCTCGGGGCCGAAGCCCTCGGCACGGGTGAGCGCCATGACCTCCTCGGCGCTGCGCGTACCGTCGTCGCCGACGCGCAGGCCGTAGCGCATGGCGTCGAAGCGGGCCAGGTTCGAGGAGGCCTCGCTGGGCGCGATGAGGTAGTAAGCCGACAGGGCCGCGTCGAAGCTCGGGCAGGACACCTCGACGACCTTGGCGCCCAGGGACTCCAGCAGCTCCACGGTCTCGCGGAAGCGCTGGCGCACGCCGGGCTGGAAGCCGTCGCTGTCCAGTTCCTTGACCACGCCGACGCGCAGCCCCTCGACGTCGCCGAGGCGGGCGGCGTCCGCCACCGCGGGCACCGGGGCGTCGACGGAGGTGGAGTCGCGCGGGTCGTGGCCGGAGAAGGCCTCGTGGAGCAGGGCGGCGTCCAGCACGTTGCGCGCGAACGGGCCCGGGGTGTCCAGGGAGGAGGCGAAGGCGATCATCCCGTAACGGGAGGAGCCGCCGTAGGTGGGCTTGCCGCCGACCAGGCCGCACACGGCGGCGGGCTGGCGGATGGAGCCGCCGGTGTCGGTGCCGGTGGCCAGGGGCGCCTCGAAGGCGGCCACGGCCGCGGAGGAGCCGCCGGAGGAGCCGCCGGGGATGCGTCCGGTGTCCCACGGGTTGCGGGTGAGGTGGTAGGCGGAGTTCTCCGTGGAGGAGCCCATCGCGAACTCGTCCATGTTGGTCTTGCCCAGGATGACCAGCCCGGCCCCGCGCAGGCGCTCGGTGACGGTGGCGTCGTAGGGCGGCTGCCAGCCTTCGAGGATCTTCGAGGCCGCGGTGGTGGGCATGTCCTTGGTGGTGAACACGTCCTTGTGCGCGACCGGCACACCGGCGAGGGGGCCCAGGTCGGCACCGGCGGCGCGCCTGGCGTCCACCTCGCGGGCCTGGTCGAGGGCGGTCTCACGGCGCACGTGCAGGAAGGCGCCGATGTCGCCGTCGACCGACTCGATCCGGTCCAGGTAGGCGGTGGTGGCCTCCTCGGAGGAGACCTCACCCGCCTTGATGGCCGCGCCGAGGTCTGCGGCGCTGAGCCTGATGACGTCGCTCATCTACTCTTCCTCCCCAAGGATCCGCGGAACCCGGAAACGCTGGTCCTCCACCGCGGGGGCGCCGGCCAGGGCCTGCTCGGGGGTGAGGCCGGTCCTGGCCTCGTCGGGGCGGTAGACGTTGGTCAGCGGCAGGGCGTGCGAGCTCGGCGGGATGTCGCCCTGGGCGACCTCCTGCACCTTGGCCACGGCGGTGAGGATGTCACCGAGCTGGGCGGCGAGCGTGTCGAGCTCGCTCTCGTCGAGCGCCAGCCGCGACAACCGTGCGAGGTGCGCGACCTCATCGCGGGTGATGGCGGTCATCAGATGAGAACCGTTTCTTCGGCGGACGGATGATCAGCCCAATCCTATTGGCCCCGGCCCGGTCCGCGTGCCCGCTCCCCGTCACCTGAGGCCCATGACACCCGGTTCACCGTCAATCCTGTTCAGGTCCCCGACCGAATCGAAAGCCCATAGGACCGATCGCTAGACGGGGGTGCCGGTGTCGTGGGCGGACATCCAGGCGGGGACGTCGCGGGCCTTCATCGGCCGGGCCAGGTGGTGGCCCTGGGCGGCGTGGCAGCCGGTGTCGCGTGCGGCCTCGGCCAGGGCCCGGGTCTGTACGCCCTCGGCCGTGGTGCGCATGCCCAGGGCGTGGACCAGGGCGATGGCCCCGTGCACCACGGTGCGGCCGTTGGCGGTGCCGTCGACCAGGCGGGCGGTGAACGATCCGTGGATCTTCACCTCGTCCAGCGGCAGCCCGGCCAGTTGGGCGAGGGTGAAGTGGCCGGTGCCGAAGTCGTCCAGGGCCAGACCCACGCCGAGGGAGCGCAGGCGTTCGACCGCCCCGGTGGTGGCGCCCAGATCGGTGATGAGGGTCTGTTCGCTGATCTCCAGGACCAGCTGCTCGGGCGGAACGCCGTGCTCGCGCAGCGCCGCCGCGACGGTCTCGGGGAGTTCGGGGTCCAGGAGTTCTCGGACGCCCAGGTTGACCGCGACGGGGAGGGTGAGCCCCGCCTTCCGCCACTGGGCGACCCGGGCCAGGGTGATGTCCAGGACCTGCCCGGTGAAGGCGCGGAACAGGTTGGAGTGCTCGATCACCGGCATGAACTCGTCGGGGGTGAGCAGGCCCCGGTGCGGGTGGCGCCAGCGGGCCAGGGCCTCCAGGCCGATCGGCCGCTCGTCGGCCAGGGACACCTTGGGCTGGTAGTGCATCTCCAGGGCACCGTCGGCCAGGCCCCTGCGCAGCTCGCTGTACATGCTGAGCCGTGCGGTGGAGTTGCGGTCCTTGCCGGGGTCGTAGCTCTCCACCCCGGTACGGTCGGCCTTGGCGACGTACATGGCGACGTCGGCGCGCTGCATGAGGAGCTCGAAGTCGGGCGCGTCGTCGGGGTACAGGGCGATACCGGTGCTGACCTGGAGGTCGAAGTCCATGCCGTCCATCCGTACCGGTTCGGACAGCGCGCCCCGCAGGCGCAGGGCCACTTCGCGGGCGGACGCGGTGTCGCGCACCTGGGGCAGCAGGATCGCGAACTCGTCGCCGCCGAGCCGGGCCACCAGGTCGGCGGGGCGGACGCTGTGCGTGAGGCGGCGGGCGAGGGTCTGCAGGAGCCGGTCCCCGGTCGGGTGGCCGAGGGTGTCGTTGACCTCCTTGAACCGGTCCAGGTCGAGCAGGAGCAGACCGACCCGGGTGCCGCGCTGGTGCGCCTGGTCGACCTCCTGGCGGGCACGGACGGTGAGGAGTTTGCGGTTGGCCAGGCCGGTGAGTTCGTCGTGGTTGGCCTGGTGGTCGCGTTTCACCGACAGCAGGGCGCTGGTGTAGAGGGCGCCGAGGGGGAAGGCGAACAGCGGGACGTAGAGCACCGAGTGGGTCATCGCGATGACGATGAGCGGGGACAGGCTGAGCAGGACCGTGTTCACGTAGACCTGCTGGCCCAGGCCCTTGAACATGACCTGCTGCAGGGGCACGCGCTCGTGCATGGCCACGGCGGACAGCACCAGGACCCTGTTGACCAGGAACGACGCCGCACCGGCGAGGGCGATGGCGACGAGTTCTCCCCCGGCGGGCAACCAGGGGGAGGTGACGATCCCGGGGAGTGTCAGGCGCAGCACCGCGTCGGCGGTTCCCAGGGTCAGGACGTACTGGGCGGCGTTGAAGGCGGTGCGGTGGGGCGCGTGGCGGCGGGCCGCCCCGGCGACGACGGTGGCGGCGCACTGCAGGAGGGCGGCGACGGGCAACCCGTAGAAGATGACGAGTGCGAAGGTGAAGGGCAGCGAGGTGGGCGCACCGCTGCCGGGCGCCTGGCCCGGCATGGCGATCGGCCTCAGCTCGCCGAGGGTCACCATGCACAGCAGCACCCACACCAGGGGCTCCCCCGCCAGGTTGGCGAGCTGGTCGAGGCCGAGTTCGAGGCTGGAGAAGGCGAGCAGCGCCGCCCCGGCGGTGGTGGCGGCCGTCATGTAGAGCCAGAGCGGCGTCCCGACCCGGGGGCCGATGTCCCGGGTGCCGATGGGGTCCTTCATCAGAATCCTCATGACCGATATCCGAGATATGTCTGTGTCCATATCCGGAGCGTTGTTGCACAGCTTACGGGCTTTCGTCACCAACTGTCGCCCGACAGGAACTATCAGTTAACCCTCTTGTAAGCCGGAAAGGGCAGGGATCCACCGGATCCCTGCCCGCGCGCCCGGACCGCCCCCTACTCGGGCTCCTCCACGGGGTTGGTGCGGAGCTTCTCCGCGGCCTCCGGCCCCTGGGACAGCAGCACCCGGAACCCGGCCTCGTCAAGCACGGGGACGCCGAGCTTGACCGCCTTGTCGTACTTGGAACCGGGCGCGTCGCCGACCACCACGAAGCCGGTCTTCTTGGAGACCGACGCGGTTGAGCGGCCCCCGCACTCGGCTACGGCCTCCTTGGCGCCGTCCCGGGTGAACCCCTCCAGGGAACCGGTCACCACGACGGTGACGCCCTCCAGCACCCGCGAACCCGGCGCCTGACCCTCGTCCTCCATCCGGACCCCGGCCGCCGCCCACTTGCGGACGATCTCGCTGTGCCAGTCCACCGCGAACCACTCGCGGATGGACGTGGCGATGGTCGGGCCGATCCCGTCCACCGACGCCAACTCCTCCTCGGTGGCATTCCGGATCGCGTCCATGGAACGGAAGTGGCGGGCCAGGTCCTCGGCGGCGCGCGGGCCGACGTGGCGGATGGACAGGGAGACCAGCACCCGCCACAGCGGCTTGCTCTTGGCCTCCTCCAGCTGCTCGAACAGCTTCTCGACGGTCTTCTTCGGCTCGCCCTTCATGTTGGCGAAGAAGGAGACGACCTTGGGTTCACCGGTCCTGGGGTCGGTCTTGGGCTCGGTGGTGTCCGGGTCCAGGACGTGCGTGCGGATCGGCAGCAGCTGCTCGACGGTGAGGTCGAACAGGTCGCCCTCGTCCCTGAGCGGCGGCTCGGCGGGCTCCAGCGGCTGGGTGAGCGCGGTGGCCGCCACGTAGCCGAGCGCCTCGATGTCCAGGGCCTTGCGACCGGCGATGAAGGCGATGCGTTCGCGCAGCTGGCCGGGGCAGGAACGGGCGTTCGGGCAGCGCAGGTCGACGTCGCCCTCCTTCTGCTGGCCGAGCTCGGTGTCGCACTCGGGGCAGCGCTGCGGCATGACGAACTCGCGTTCGGAGCCGTCCCGCCGGTCCAGCACCGGACCGACGATCTCGGGGATGACGTCGCCCGCCTTGCGCAGGACGACGGTGTCACCGATCAGCACCCCCTTGCGGGCGACCTCCTGCGCGTTGTGCAGGGTGGCGAACTCGACCTCGGAACCGGCCACCACGACCGGCTCCATCACCCCGTAGGGGGTGACCCGGCCGGTGCGGCCCACACCCACCTTGATGTCGACCAGCCTGGTGGTGACCTCCTCCGGGGGGTACTTGTACGCGATCGCCCACCGGGGCGCGCGGCTGGTGGAGCCCAGGCGGCGCTGGAGGGCGAAGTCGTCCACCTTGACGACGATGCCGTCGATCTCGTAGGCGGGGTCGTGCCGGTGCGCCTGGTAGTAGGAGACGTACTCGCGGACCTCGTCCATGGTGGACACGACCCGGTAGCGGTCGCTGAGCGGCAGCCCCCACTCGCCGAGGAGCCGGTAGGTCTTCGACTGGCTGGTGAGTCTCACCTCCTCCGGCGCGCCCGCCGGGGCGTCGACGCCCCGCTCCCCTTCCGCCTCGCTGTACCCGGCGGGGACGTAGGCACCGACCCCGTGCACGATCATCGACAGCGGCCGGGTCGCGGTGACCCTGGGGTCCTTCTGCCGCAGCGAGCCGGCTGCGGCGTTGCGCGGGTTGGCGAAGGGCGCGTGGCTGCCGTCCTCGGTGATGCGCCGGTTGAGTTCGGCGAAGTCCTCGACCGGCAGGAAGACCTCGCCGCGCACCTCCAGCAGTTCGGGGGCGGGCCGCACGCTCTCGTCGAGCTGTTCGGGGACGACGCCGATGGTGCGGACGTTGAGGGTGATGTCCTCACCGACCCGGCCGTCGCCCCTGGTCGCGGCCCGGATCAGGCGGCCCCTCTCGTAGACCAGGTCCACGGCCAGACCGTCGATCTTGAGTTCGCACAGGTAGGCGTCGACGGGCACCTCGGCGGAGGCGCGGTCGGCCCAGGCGCTGAGCTCCTCGGAGTCGAAGGCGTTGCCCAGGCTCTCCATCCGGACGAGGTGTTCGACCTCCGCGAAGTCGACGCTGATGGGCGCGCCGACCTTCTGGGTGGGCGAGTCCTGGCTGACCAGGATCGGATACCGGTCCTCGATGTCGCGCAGTTCGAGCATGAGCCGGTCGTACTCGGCGTCGGAGACGATCGGTCTGCCCAGGTAGTACCGGTAGCTGTGGTCGTCCAGCTCACGGCACAGCTCGGCGTGGCGGGCGCGTACCTCGTCGGGGACGGTGGTGTTGTCGGGCGCGCTCACAGCCTGCCTTTCATCGTTGCTTTCGCGGAGGGACCTGCGGAGGGGTCCGGTGGGGAGGGGGCTACTTGCGGGGCTCGTCCCTCAGGACCCTCGCCCCGGCTCGGACGGCTTCGAGTGCCGCTCTGGCGTGCCGGGGTGAGGCCCCCGCCAGACCGCAGGTGGGCGTGGTGACCACCGCGGCCGACAGCAGGTCGGGGCTGAACCCCAGCCGGTTCCAGAGCTCGCGTACGGGGTCGACGATAGCCGCCGGGTCCGACATTCCGGGGGCCTGAGCGGGCCCTGACGGGCGGGTTCCGGCAGGGGACGAGCCGGGTTCGGCGGCCGGGCCGGAGACGGGCGGGTCGGTGGCGGGGACGGTCCCCAGCAGGAGGCCGACGCCGTCCTCCACGGCGTCCCCCACCATCTCGTCGTGGGCCCGCTCCAACAGGAGCGCGTTCATGCTCAGGGCGCGGGCCCCGCTGCGGCGCAGGAGGTCGACGGGCACCCCGGGCGCGCAGCAGTGCGCGGCGGGCACGGCCCCGGCCCCGGTGATCGCGGCGAAGAGCGTGCGCAGGACCGCCTCGACCTGGATCCGGTCCACGGCGGGCAGGACGCCGAGACCGCTGGCGGTGGGGAGGGAGCCGAGCAGGACGGACGGCAGGGACGGCTCGTCGACCTGCACGAGGAGCCGGGCGCCGGGGACGCGCCTGCGCACCTCGGCGATGTGCGCGAGGGCGCCCTCCAGGTGGGACTCGGCGAGGTCGCGGTGGGCGCCGGGGTCCGAGACCAGGCGCTGGCCGTTGCGGAGTTCGATCGAGGCGGCCAGGGTCCAGGGCCCGGCCAGCTGGATCTTGAGCGGCCCCTCGTAGGTGTGGGCGTGGTCGGTGAGGGCGTCGAGGTCGTAGGAGAGGAAGCTTCCGGCGCGGGCGAGGTCGCGGCCGGGGGTGTCCGCGACCCGCCAACCGGTGGGCTGGACCTCGACGGGTAGGTCGACGAGGAGGCCCGCTGTACGGCCGATCATGTCGGCGCCCGCACCGCGGCCGGGGAGTTCCGGCAGGTGCGGCAGGTCGGGGAGCTCGCCGAGGACGGTACGCATCGCTTCGTCGGGATCCTCCCCCGGCCAGGATCCGACACCGGTGGAGGACGCGACGGGCCAGGGGTAGGACTGCTGCTGTTGACTCACGTTGCCCAAGGTTAGAGCAACCGGGGGCGGGCGGTGCTGCGGCCGACACACGCCCGGGCGCCCCGCCCCGGGCCCGGGTCAGGGTGTGCTGAGGACCAGGCCGTCGGGGCCGGTCTCCAGGGAGCACCGGGTGAGGTTGTCGACGACCTCGGTGGCGCCGAGCCCCTCGATTTCGAAGCGCTCGTGGGAGGTGGCCACGGCCAGTACGGCGGCCCCTGCGGCCAGGCCCGCCCGGATCCCCGCCGGGGCGTCCTCGACGACCAGGCAGCGGGCCGGGTCGTGGCCGAGCCGGGCCGCGGCCCTGAGGTAGCCCTGCGGGTCGGGTTTGCCGACGGTGACGTCGTCGGCGGTGACGAGCACGCCGGGCACGGGCAGGCCCGCGGCCTCCAGGCGGGCGGTCATGAGCCTGCGCGTCCCCGAGGTGACGGCGGCCCAGCGCGTGGCGGGCAGTGCGGCGAGGAGTTCGGCCGTGGCGGGGAGGGCGGTCACGCCGTCGAGGTCGGCGAGTTCGAGCTCCTCCAGCTCGGCGGTGGCCTCGGCAACCTGTTCGTCGGGCAGGAACATCGCGATGGTGTCCTCGGAGCGCCTGCCGTGGGAGACCTCCAGGATCTCGTCCGGGTCGGCGCCGTGGGCCTCGGCCCACAGGCGCCAGGTCCGTTCCACGGCGCCGGTGGAGTCCACGAGTGTGCCGTCGATGTCGAACAGGACGGCGTCTACGGAGATGCGCATGGTCCCACGCTAGCTATTGGAGCCCTCCGCGGTGATCCTGCCCGTGCCGCGGGTCCAGTCGGACGGCCCGGTTTCGGGCGCGGTCGCCGCCTCGGGCGCGGTCGCGGCGGCGGCTCCGGGCGCGGCCCCGCGGGAGCGGTGTGCCAGCCGGGCGCGCAGCACCAGGGCGCCCACGGCCAGCACGGCCGCCGCGACCACACCCGTCGCGGTCCACGGCGACCGGAGGAAGAGCTCCAGCCAGGTCCCGACCAGCCCGGCGATGACCGTGCCCCACAGGCCCGCCCAGGCCAGACCGCCGACGAACACGGCGGCGAAGTACCGGGGGAAGCGCATACGCACGGCCCCGGCGGAGAAGTTGACCGCCGTCTGCATGCCCACGGTGAAGAAGCTGAGCGTGACCACTGGCGCGCCGTAGCGGTCGATGCGCCGTTTGGCGGCGTCCAGCTTCGGTCCGAGGCGCTCGCCCATGCGGCTGCGGGTGACACCGGCGCCCAGCCCCCGGCCGATCCAGTAGGTCGCCGGGGCCCGGAGCAGGATCACCACGAGCAGCGTGCAGTAGATGACCCAGAAGGGCTGACCCTCGAGAAACGCGAACTGCGGCATGGACCGGACCCCTTCAACACCTCGACCACCCAACTTTGCATTGCCTTACCTAACTTCGGCAAGGGGCACGGGGCGGAAAAGGCGTGTGGTGCGTCCTACCTCGGCCGGTTCACCGTCACGCCGGAGCGCTGCGCGAACCCGCCGTGTCCGGAGCCGCCTCCCGCGAACGCGCGGTCGAGCGGATGGTCGCCGAGCCCAGCACCGTGTCGCCGTCGTAGACCACCACGGCCTGGCCCGCGGCCACACCCTTGGCGGGCTCGGCCAGCCGGACCAGCAGCTCCGGGCCGTCCTCGGCCTCGCGCTGCACCACCGTGGCCGGGTACACCTCGCCGTGCGCCCGCAGCTGGACGCGGCACTCGGTGGGTTCGGCGAGCGGCTCGCTGCCGCTCCACACCGGCCGGGTGCCCACGATCTCGTCCACCCGCAGCGACTCGCGCGGGCCCACCGTCACCGTGTTGTTCACCGGTTCGATGGAGAGCACGTAGCGCGGGTTCGGGGCACCGCCCAGGCCCAGGCCCTTGCGCTGGCCGACCGTGAACGCGTGCGACCCCTTGTGGCTGCCGACCACGTTGCCGTCCTCGTCCTGGATCGGACCCGGCTTCTCGCCGAGCCGACTGTTCAGGAACCCCGCGGTGTCGCCGTCGGCGATGAAGCAGATGTCGTGGCTGTCCGGCTTGTCCGCCACCGAGAGCCCGCGCCGCTCCGCCTCCGCGCGCACCTCGTCCTTGGTGCAGTCCCCGAGCGGGAACATCGCGTGGGCGAGCTGTTCGGCGTTGAGCACACCCAGCACGTACGACTGGTCCTTGCCCTCGTCGACGCTGCGCACCAGGCGCCCGTCGAGCTTGCGGACGTGGTGCCCCGTGGCCACCGCGTCGAAGCCGAGCGCGACCGCGCGGTCGAGCACCGCCTCGAACTTGATCTTCTCGTTGCAGCGCAGGCACGGGTTGGGGGTGTTGCCCGCCTCGTACTCGGCGACGAAGTCCTGGACCACCTCGCGGTCGAACTCCTCCGACATGTCCCACACGTAGAAGGGGATGCCGATGACGTCCGCGGCACGGCGGGCGTCGTGGGAGTCCTCCACGGTGCAGCAGCCCCGCGCACCGGTTCGGTAGGACTGTGGGTTCTTGGAGAGGGCCAGGTGAACGCCGGTGACGTCGTACCCCGCCTCGGCCACACGGGCCGCGGCTACCGCGGAATCGACCCCGCCGGACATGGCGGCCAGTACACGCAAAGTCATAACGCCCCCAGCCTATGCGCCCGGCGGAGGGCGGGGCCACGGCACGGTCCGCACGGGGGTGTGCTTTGGGACGCGCCCGGCTCCGGGGGACGCGGTGGTCGTCCGGTTCTGCGAAAATCGGGGTATGGCTCTGTTCCGTCGTCGCCGCTCCGCCGGCTCCTCCGACTCCGCCGAATCCACGGCCGCCGTCACCGCGTTCTGGGACGCCTGGCCCGCCGTTCGCTCGGCCCTGGCCGACTCCGTCGAGTCCGGGACCCCCGCCCCCTCCGAGGTGTCCGAGCGGGTCTCCGCCCTGGTCAGGGAGATCCACCCCGACCTCGACTGGGAGGTGGGGCAGGCACCCCGGCCCCAGGGCGGACTGGACGAGTTGGACCTGTCCCCGGACGTCGACCCGGCCAAGCTCCTGGAGCAGCTCGCCGCCCTGGACGACCCGTCCGGGCTCACCGATGCGCCCCCCTACGCGATGACCCTGCGGCCCGGCCCCTCCGAGGAGGCGCGCATCCAGTCCGAGCGCTGGTTCCGGTCCGCCCCCGAGGACACCGAGTGGCGGTTCCTCCCGGTGCGCCCCGCCGACCACGAGCAGCTGGGCAGCACGGTGCGCTGGGACGACCACGAGCTGGACCTGTCCCACGTGTCGGTGTCGATGCGGGTCAACCAGGGCGCCGGCAAGATCGAGGTGGGCGTCTACCACCCCGACAACATGTTCCTGTCCGGCGAGGCCCGCCAGGGCGTGGCCGACCACGTCACGATGCTGGCGCTCGGCGAGGACGAGGTGGTGCGCTGGGTCGGGAAGGTGACGTCGCTGGACGAGCGGCCGCTGGACCCGCTCCCGCCGACCTCCATGCCCGCCGTCGCCAAGCAGATGGGCGACCTCCTCGGCGGGACCGACGGCTGGGTGACCCTGCACGGCAGGCTTCCGCTGCAGGGCCCGGTGGAGATCCTGCTCCGTCACCCGGTGACCCGCCGCGACCTGCCCGCGCTGTCCCTGTTCGTCCAGGTCCTGGTGCCCTACGCCGACGCCGACTCCGACCGGCTCCCCGAGGAGACCTCGGCGGCGGCCCTGTCCGACCTGGAGGCCCGGCTGTCCGGGATCCTCGGTGAGAACGGGGCGCTGTTCATGCAGCAGACCGCGGGCGGGCAGCGGATGTACGTCTACTACCTGGATCCGGACTCCGGTGTGCTCCCCGAGTTCGAGAACGAGCTGATGGACTGGCCCGAGGGGAAGGTGCAGCTGCGCACCCAGATGGACCCGAAGTGGCAGCAGTTCAACCTGGCCCGCCGCCCCTACGTACGCAAACTGGGTCTGTAGCGCGATGCCCGCTGCCCCGGCCGGAGGCCCGACGCCGGGTCAGGGACGATTCCCGTGGACGGCCTGCTCCCGCGAACGCCCGCGGGCCGGTCCCGGGCAGCCGCGGTCGGCGAGATCCTCGTCCTGCGCCTTTTGGCAGCCCCGCTGATGTCGCTGTTCCCCGTCGCTGTCCGGGACCTGACCCACACCCTGACCACGGTCGGGGCCGGATACGGGTCGCTGCTGGTCGCACCGGTGGCGGTCGGCGGCATCCTGCTGATGCTCCTCCTCTCCGCGTACTGGCTGAGGAGCGCCGGGGTGGCCCGTCCGACCTCCTGCGCCTCCCTGGCGGTCGGGGTCTCGATGGCCACACCCGTGGTGATGGGTTTCCCGGCGCCCGCGTTCACCCCTCTGCCCGGCGGCCCCGTGGCGAACATCGCCGCGGTGAGCGCCCTGTCGTCGACCGCCGCGCTGGGCGTGTGCGTGCTGTCCAGCCGCCCGGAGGGGCGCCGCCAACCCGGGGTTCTGCCGGGAGCGGAGGGGCACCGGAGGACGGCGAGGGGGCCGCGGCCGTCCACGTGCTGAGCTGGACTCGGGAACGGGCCGCCGAAGGAGGCCGCGACGGCTGCGGGTTCCCCGAGGTGGAGTGTTCGGAGGAGGAGAGCCTGCTGGCCGTGTACCGAGGCACGGACGGCCGGGACGGCAGTGGCCTGAGCGAGGTTCGCACCCGGCTCGACGACGGAACCGTCGCGAGCGTGCACCCCGCCGGCTCCCTCCTCCCGAACCAGCTGTTCACCGTGGCCCGCTTCCTGCGCGCCGAACACCCCGGCGAGCGCAACACCCTGGTCGACACCGTCCTCCGACGCTGATCCCGCTCCGGGCCTGGGCCCCGGGACACCTGGTCGAGGACTCCCGCAGGAGCGTTTCCACGCGGCGACGCTCCGTTAGCCTCTACGCGACCCGGTCCCCTCCCTGTGGAGTCGCCCCGTGTGGCAGGTGCTGTTCTACGTCAACCCGACGACCATCGCCGTGGTTCTCGCCCTGTGCCTGGCGGCCGCGGCGGCCCTGGCCTGGTGGCAGCACCCGGACCCGGCACGGTTCCGGCAGCCGGTGCGGGTGCTGCTGGCGGTGGCGGGCGCGGTGTACCTGGCGGTGCTGGCGGCTCCGGTGGGCGGTACGGGGTTCGCCGAGAGCGGCGGCCGCGCGGTGGTCTGGGACCCGATGCTGTCCTTCCGGGACATCGCCGGGTTCGGTGAACCCTCCGGCCCCCGGGCGGGGTTCGGCCGGACGCTGGAGGACGGCCGCATCGTCTGGTACGCGCCCGAGGAGGTCCCCCTCGCCGAGCGGACCGGGGAGGGCCGGGGCGAGGACTGCCTGTACGTGCACGACGCTCCGGACGGGGACCTGGCGGTCACCGACGCCGAGGGCGGGCCCGCCCCGCAGGAGGAGGCCGCCCTGGCCGAGCGGGTGGTCACGGAGGAGCTCGCGCTCAACGCCGAGCACGAGGCCCGGCTGGCCGCCGAGGGCCCGTGGGGCACGAGCGGGGGCCTCGCCCTCCAGGAACGCACCCTGAACACGCTGCTGTTCGTCCCGGTCGGTGTGCTCGCCTTCTTCGCCTTCGGTTCCTGGACCGCCCGGGTGCTGTTCGGCCCGGGGCTGTCGCTGGCCGTCGAGGCCGCCCAGTGGGCCCTGCCGTGGAACCGGACGGCCGACACCGGAGACCTGCTGGTCAACAGTGCGGGGTCGGTGGCCGGAACGCTGTTCGCCCTGGCCGCGGTCGGAGCCGTGGCGGTGGCCCGGCCCGGAGGCGCGGCCGGGACCAGCTCCGGGGGCGCCCCTGCGATCGCCCGCACGGGTCGGGAACGGATTCCCAGGGGTCCCGGACAACCCCGGAACCAACCTCGCAGCACTGACCTGGGATAGCGCAAACGATGGGGTTGACTCCCCTCTGTGATGGGAACTGGATCGTCCGAAACCCCTTTGCCCCCGGGGTTCCCGACACACGGTCGGGGCATACGACACGTAGGTGCGATGGGCGCGCGCGGCTCCCCCAGACCCCGGGAAGGGTGTGGCTGTTGAACTCTGGCCACGAACACGGCAACGGCACGACCGCGGACGGCAACCCCCTCGGTCCAGGCCCCGACCACTCGCCCCCGAAGGACACCCCCTCCCAGGAGGACGACTTCCACACCAGCCGAAACCCGGTGAACTGGCCGATCAGGGTGGGGCTGGTCCCGGAGCCCGCAGCACACCTGCGGCGACGCTCCCTCTCCGACGTCCTCGACGAGACCCTCTCCTGTTTCGGCGCCCCCGCCGCGCACCAGGTCCTGTCCGGGGCCAGCGGTGTCGGCAAGACCCAGCTCGCCGCCCAGCACGCCCGTTCCCTGCGCGAGCACCCCGACCCCGACCAGCGCCCGGAGGTCCTCGTCTGGGCGGACGCCGCCACCCGCGAGGGGGTGGTCTTCGCCTACGCCCAGGCCGCCCGCCAGCTCTTCGCCCGGGTCTCCGACGACGCCGAACTGGCCGCCGGGCAGTTCCTCGCCTGGCTGCACGAGCCAGTGGAGGCCGAGGGCCGCCGCTGGCTGGTGGTGTGGGACGACCTCACCGACCCGGCGGAGGTCGAGGACCTGTGGCCGCCACCGGGCACCGGCCACGGCCGGACGGTCGTCACCACCCGCCGCCACGACGGCACGCTCGACCCGTGCGGCCGACGCCTGGTCACCGTGCACGGCTTCTCCGCCCCCGAGGCGCACGGTTACCTGCACGCCTCACTGGTGGAGGCCGAGATCGAGCACACCGACGACGACCTCCGCTCCCTCGCCGCCGATCTGGCCCACCTCCCCCTCGCCCTCGCCCAGGCCGTCGCGTACATGGCGGACCTGCAGCTCTCCCCCGCCGCCTACCTGGAGCTGTTCCACGAGCGCACGGCCGGGCTCGCCGACTCCTTCCCGCGGTGGGCCACCCGTTCCCCCGCTGCCGCCACCTGGGAGCTGGCCGTGGAGCGGGCCGACGCCCACCGCCCCGAGGGGGTGGCCCGCCCCCTCATGGGCCTGATCGCCCTCCTGGACTCCGCGGCCGCCCCCGAACAGGTCGTCGTCTCCCGGCCGGTCCGCAACTACCTGGGACGCCGCACCTTCCCCGCGCGCACCCTGACCAGGCACGAGGTCCGGTTGGCGCTGGCCTCCCTGGAGCGCCTGAACCTGGTCACCCGGGACACCCCGCTGGTGATCAGCGCCCACCACCTCGCCCAGCGCGCGGCCCGGGAGCACACGCGCAGCCGCCCCACCCGGGAGGCGGTCCGCACCATCGCGGACGCGCTGGTGGACGTGTGGCCGGACACCGCGCGCGACTCGGCTCTGGGGCGCCGGCTGCGCTCGAACACGGCGGTGCTGCGCGAGCGGACCGCGGGCCGGGTCCGGGTGTGGAGCTGGCTGTGGGAGGAGGGCATCCACCCGGTGCTGTTCCGGGCGGGCCGCGGCCTGGACTCGTCCCGGCAGGTGGAGTGGGCGGTGACGTACTGGGAGGTGCTGGCGGAGGCGGTCGCGCACGCCCTGGACCCCGAACACCCGGAACACCCCGGCGGGTCCGGGACACCCGTCAACGTCGACCCCCTGGCGTACTGGACCGGGGCGACCGGAGACCTGTCGCAGGCCCAGCGGTTCTTCGAGGAACTGTACGAACGCCAGCTCCGGGTGCTCGGCCCGGACCACCTCGACACCCTGCGCACCCGGCACGGGCTGGCCTACCTTCGGTCCCGGGCGGGGGACACCGCGGGCGCGATCGTCCGGTACCGGCACCTGCTGTCGGACCTGGAGCGCGTGGTGGGCGCGGACCGGGTGGAGACCCTGAGCACCCGCGGCAACCTCGCGGTGTGCCGGGCCGAGGCCGGGGACCTGTCGGCGGCGGTCCAGGCCTCCCAGGAGCTGCTCGCCGACCAGCGCGCCCACCTGGGCCCCGACCACCCGAACACCCTCAACACGCTGCACAACCTCGCCCACTGGCGCGGGGTCGCCGGGGACCGGGAGGGAGCGGTGGCGGGGCTCCGGGAGCTGGTCGCCGTCCAGGAGGACGTGCTGGGCCCGGAGCACCCGAGCACCCTGGTCAGCCGACACAACCTGGCCTGTTGGCGGGCCCGGGCCGACGACACCGGCGGCGCCGTCCGCGCTTTGGAGGACCTGGTGGAGGATCGCAGCCGGATCCAGGGGCCGGAGCATCCCGACACCCTCACCAGCCTGCGGCAGTTGGAGCGGCTGCGCCGGGAGTTCCGGGCCCGGGCGCGGAACCGTCCCAGCGGGCGGGCCCCGGACGACAGCGGTGCCCGCGAGAGCGAGGCCCACGGGAACGGGAACGGCAACGGTGGGAGCGGGGGGAACGGTGGTTCCCACGAGGTGGATCCCAACGACGAACCCACCGGCCCCCAGGCCCTCAACCAGTCCTGGGGGTAGGACTCGGGAGGAGGCGACGGGCCTCGGAACCGGTCGGCCGACACGGTTCGCCCCGCACGGGCGGGGCGGGGCCCGCGTAAGTCCAGTGACCGAGGAGCCCGGTCAGGGGCCCGCGGTTCACCTGCCGTACTTGGCCTTGAGCTGGTGGGCCAGCTTCGGGTACTCCTCCAGGATCCGTTCCTGTTCGGCCACGGGCAGCAGGAAGACGGTCTTGGCCACCTCACTGTGGTGGCGCCAGAGTTCGTCGAACTCGCTCCACTCCTGCGAACCGCGTTCCGCCCGGTACCGCAGCGACTGGTAGATGCGCCGCACCTCGGTCACGCACCCCTCGAGCCGTTCACGGCGCTGCAGCCTGGCGACGTGGTCCCGGTACTTGCGGTCCCGGTCTCGCTGTCTGGGGGTCCGGCCGTCGTCCTCTTCAGGCTCAGCGCTCATCAGTGTCCGCTCTCTCAGGGGCAGGTGTTCAGGCGGGCGGTCTCTCGGGGCCCCTGGGGTTCGGGGCCCTTCCGATCTTCGCACCCCTGATGTTCCTATCCCGATTCCAGGGTTGGGAACAGAGAAAACCCGAGATCGAAGCCCGTGCGCGACCTCACGGCCGTGATCGGCGAGTGTGCCCGGCACGGTTCGGGTGGGCGATCCCGGGCCGGGGCCGCCCACCCTCCGTGGTTCCGCCGCACCCGCCCCTGCGCCCGTGCCACCGGGCGCTGTTGACGCGCGGTCGGCGGCTGCACACAGGGGAGCGAGTGCGGCGGTCAAGGCGGTTGCTACTCGCGGAGCCACGGTTCGGGGAGCGGGGACCGTTCGACGAGGGCCCGGTCCAGCCGTTCCCAGGCACGGGCCGCCTCCCGGAGCGCCCGCCAGGCGACGACCACTCCCCCGGTCTCCCGCAGGGCCTCGCTCACCGAGTCGTAGCACTGGGTGGCGTACTCGTAGGCGATACCGCGCCGCGACGGCGGCGGTGCGGGGCGTCGTGCCGCCAACCAGGCACCCGGCAGCGGTTCACCGGACCTGATCCGGTGGTCGAGTTCGGCGAACAGCCGGTCGGCCCGCGCGAGGGTACGGGCCGCGTGCGCCGACCGACCCGGGTGGTTGAGGATCCCCGTGATCTCCAAGACCAGCTCGTCGGTGCGGCTGGCCAAAACCATCTGGGGCCGGTTCGGTGCCCGGGTGGCGGGGGTGTCGGCGTTCGGAGTCCTGGTGGTCGGGATGTCAGTGGTCGAAGTTCCGGTAGCCGGAACCCGGACGTTCGGGGTGTGGGAGTGGGCGTTCATGCGCAGCACGTCCTCACGGCCTCGGGGAGGTTGTGGGCGTACCGGCGCACCCGCCGGGAACGGCGGCGGATCTCGGAGGCGAGCCCCCAGGCGTAACCGTAGGAGGAGGCGTGGAGGCCCCGCGTCGGGCGTGCGAGCCGTACGGGTACGGCGAGCACGGCGATGAGGGCAAGTAGGATCTGCATCGTCGTCCTGTCTGGTTCAGGTCGGCCATGGCCCCGGGGCGTGTGTCCGCACGTCGCCGGGGTTCCTGGGTTCAGGTGGAAGTAACCATACCTTGACCTTGTCATGGCTAGCCATAGCCTACTCCAGATTAATCCGCTAGACCATCACATGTCAGCCTCGTTTACATGGCAGATGCAAGCATTCCCGCTGGTTACGGCCCTGATAGCGAGCTGGACTACGAGGGCCCCGACCCCGTGTGGCTTCAGCTCGCCGCGGTACTGATCGCCAGGATCGAGCGTGGTGACTATCCCCCGCAAAGACCGATCCCAAGCATCGCAGGCCTTGTCCAGGAGTTCGGCCTCGCCAGAGGGACCGTGCGCAAGACGACCGCCTTCCTGGCAGAACGCGGTTATGTCCGCATCGTCAATGGAAAGGGAGCATTCGTCCTCCCCCGCGACTGATCCGCGCCAGAATCTTCCGAAAAAAGTGGGGCGGATTCACGAGAATCCGCCCCACTCCACACCGTGGTTCCCCATAATCATTGGCGAGGGCAGGAACACCGCCCGTCGAGGGTTCTACTCCCCTCGACGGGCACCTGTGCCCTCCGCCCCGCTCTCACGAGCCTCCGAGTTCTCGCGCGGCCGGCTGCCGTCGCCGGAGACTTCAGCGGCTATGCCATCCACGCTCTGGACAACACCGTTTTCCTGTGCCCGGAGCCGGTCCTCAAGTCGACGCACCTGGTCGCTCAGTTGCACGAGGTGCTCCATGACCGCGTGGTGCTGAACCAGCTCCAGCTCCTGGTCCTCCTCCCAACGCCCCTCGTTGAACTCGCGCTCCATCGACGTGACGATCACACCGATCACCAGGTTCAGGATGATGAACGCGGTCAGGACGATGTACAGGACGAAGAAGAGCCAGCCGTACGGGTGCTGCTCCAGTACCGCCTCCGACACGTCGGGCCAGTTCTCCGTGGTCATCAGCAGGAACATCGTGTACAGCGAGGTCCCGAGGTCCCCGAAGAACTCCGGGACGTCCTCGCCGAACAGCTGCTGCGCGAGGATCGCGGACGCGTAGACGACGATCAGCAGCAGCCCGATCACCGTGCCCATCCCCGGGACCGACTTGAAGAGGGCTCCGATGATCTGGCGCATCTGCGGGACGGCGGTGATCACCCGCAGGATCCTGAGCACCCGTAGGACGCGCAGCACGGCGAAGGGCCCGGTCGCCGGAACCAGCGAAACCGCGACCACCGCGAAATCGAACCAGTTCCACGCACCCTTCCAGAAATCCCCGCGCCAGGCGTACAGCTTCAGCGCCATCTCGACCACGAACAGGCCGACCACGACCCGCTCGGCCACAACGAGATACGGAAGCACGGGGCCCCCGTAGGTCGCCCACCCCAATATGGCGGCATTGACCAGAATCACGACGAGCATCGAGTTGGAGAATCCGCGACTCTCCACCATTCGAGTGGCCTGATCACGCCGCAACGTCACTTCTCCCTCGCGTTCGCACCTTGAATGGGAACAAGGCATGCCCAAATATAGCGAAACATTTCTGGACAGCCCAAAGCGCGTCATAGACCGCAGCGATTGACTTCCGGTCAGGCCCAGTATCCCCGCCCATTTCCATCGTGCCCTCACCGGTACGCCCGTGTCCGATTCCCACGGCGATCCCGTCCCAACTGGTGGTATCGCCCGCAGAAGGCACGCCTGCGGACCCGTCCGAGGAGTGATGAACGGGGTCCCCCGAACCGGCATCGTCCCGTGCGACTTCCCACACGCCCCCTGCGCCCCGGTTCCGGCCCGGCCCTATGTAGTGCCGACCGTTCACCGGAGCCAGCCCGTTGCCCCCGGAGAGGGCCCGACCCGAGCCCCGGAGCCCGTGCCCGGGAAACCCCTTCACGCTGGTATCTTCTCTGCTGGCCTCGGCCGCGTTCAGCGGCTCCCGGTAGCTCCCCGAGAGTTCCCCCGAGGGCCGCCCCCACCCACCGCCCGCGACCGATGACGACCGAGGAAGAGTCATGGCGGAGTTGAAGTACTTCACCGGTTCGATGAACTCGGGCAAGAGCACGATGGCCCTCCAGGAACACCACTCACGCGGCGGTGAGGGCGTCCTGTACACGAAACAGGACCGCGCGGGCTCGGGGATCATCTCGTCCCGTCTGGGCCTGACCTCCCCCGCGATGGAGGTCGGAGACTCCCTGGACCTGTACGACGACATCGCCGACCGCAAGGCCCCCTACGTCATCTGCGACGAGGCCCAGTTCCTGTCGTACAAGCAGGTGGGGCAGTTGGCGGGGGTTGTCGACGGCATGGGCATCGACGTGTACTGCTACGGGATCCTGACCGACTTCCAGGGACAGCTGTTCCCGGGGTCGAAGAGGCTGGTCGAGCTGGCCGACAGGATAGAGGTTCTGCCGGTCTACGCGCGCTGTTGGTGCGGGAACCGGGCCACGCACAACGCCCGCGTGGTCGACGGGGTCATGATCTACAAGGGCGAGCAGGTGCACATCGGCGGCAACGAGTCATACACGACCCTGTGCCGCCACCACTTCATGGCAGGCGTGGCGTAGATCAGCCGAATCCCCGTTCGCTACTCGGGAATGTAGATATTTAGATCCTTCTCGAGCCTGCCCTCAAACTTAAGGACAGCACCCTCAAACACTTCAGAGGAAACACTATCAACAGACCTCAGGTCGAAACTAACTATACTACTCCTCTTTCGGGCAACAGCATAGTAAAAACTACCAGAATCACCACCCCCTTCACCATGGTAGTAATAGGCCTCATCAAGCATATCGAACTCTCCTGAAGTAGAAACAGGGAGCTTCAGAGCTTCAAAATCGGCCCTCCAGGACTCCATTTCTGAACTAGCGACGCCATCCTTTCCATCACCAGGATGGAAGACTATTGACCTATAGGAAAAATTGACACCCAAAGGCCCATAGGATTCTGCGCCCAGCGCAATACTTCCCGTGCATTCACCAGATCTCACGAGGTCGTCGCCAGTTGGCGCTCCTCCTCCGATAGCAGAATCCACCGGATCCGGATGCTCATCCAGGGTAAACCCAGCCCGGGTAATAGAATTTATGATTGCACAGAGGTCAAACTTGTCCCCGAGGAACTCTTCCCTCGGTTCAGATGTACCGGCTATGGAGGGAACAGGGTTGCTTCCATCCGTAGATATACCTTCTGAGACAGTCGAGACAAGCGAGCTTAGCAGCAGCACCACAAGCCCAAATACCCCGAAGGCTGCGAGCGTTCCGCAACCGAAGACCGCTCCCGCGGCCTTCCAGCCATGCAGACCCTTCTTCGCTGGTGCCCTGCGCTCAGGGTCTGCTTCTCTCGTGTCTGCCACGGTTAAGCCTGCGCCTCCAGCTGAGCCTTCACTTCGGGGTGCTCAAGCGGACGGGTGAAACCCACGATGTCCGCGCGATTGGGGTCATCGTACTCCCGCACCGCGATCGGTCCACAGTTGGTGCACCAGGCCTCGACCATCAGGCCGTCACCGATGACCATAGCCATATGCCCCGGTCCCGGCGGTTCACCTGCACGGGTCACGTCAAAGAAGACCAGGTCGCCGGGCTGCTCTTCACCCTGTGGAATCTCCGGGCCGAAATTCCACTGGTCCTGGGAGACCCGGGGCACCGTCACCCCGATGCTCTCGTAGGCCTTCATCGTCAATCCGGAGCAGTCATATCCGGCCGGTCCGGTGCCGCCCCAGATATACGGCTTTCCCCGCTGGTCCAGTGCCCAGTCCACCACTGCCTGGGTCAGATCGTCGGGAGCTCGACCGATCGGTACCCCTTGTTCATCCAGCTCGCAGAGCACCGCGGTCCGGATCGAGTCCGAGGTGTTGAAATCCCCGTCGGCGTACCGCTCGGCCCACTCCATCACGTCGTCCACGTACCACCAGGCGTGGTTGTAACCGAAAATCGCCTGACGCACGTCATCCGCGAGACCGTGCGCCAGAAGGTAGTCGGCAGCGGCCGGAATCGCGTCGGCCGGATCGTAGACATTCACGATCCCGTCGCCGTTGCCGTCCACCCCGTAACCCTCTTCCGGACGTTCGTCCACCGGCTGGATCGGCTCCCCGCCCCAGCTGTTTCCGGCTGCCGAACCGTCCAGAGAGCCGAACTGCATGGGCCCCGCCGCACCCCAGTCATTGTGCCCTTCCGTGATCCCCGGGCCCTCCCAACGGCCGTGGTGCGACTCCACCTGGCCGACCCCGGCCAGGATGTTCCAGGGGATACCCCTGTCCTCCCCCACCTCTCGGTACAGCTCCAGGTAGTTCTCCGGGATGGTGTCCATGGCGTACGCGCTGCTGTCCGGTTGGTTCGCGTCGGCGTTGGGTGCGCAGACCACACCGGAGGCCAGCCAGGAACCCACCCGGGAGTTGTCGGTGATCGCGGGGATCACCATCAGGGTCAGAAAGACCAGGCCCGCCACCCCGACAGCGGCCAGTACGGCGACCCTGGTCAGACAGGAGCCGCTGCGCCCGTCGGGGGCGGGGGTGCGCAGAGCGGAGATCAAGGGGTCACTCCTCCCCGAACTGTCCGACGTCGGCGGGCTGGAAGTCGAAGACCGCCCAGGACCCGCCCTCCCGGACCACGGTGACGGCGAAGTCTCCCAGATCCTCGTCGAACTCGGCGTCCCCGGTCTCGGTGATGGACTGGGCGGTGACCACGAAGGTGACGGAGTCACTGCCGAAGGTCCGGACCTCCTTGACCTCGGCACGCCCCTCGGCGACCGCCTCCGCCTGGCTCATCTCCTCCCAGAAGGCCCCGGCCCGGTTCGCGTCGGAGAGCACCTCGGCGTACTCGTCGGTGGCCAGAGCCTCCATCGAGGCGTAGTAGTTTTCGGGTTCCTGGGAGTAGTCGATGGTGCCGTAGGCCTCGGCGAAGGCCTGCGCGGTGGCCCCCGCCGCCTGGAACTCCGCCTCGCTGAACGGGAACCAGCCGAGGACGTCAAGGTCCTCCGCTCCTGTGGTCGGAATGGGGCTGGGCGGCACGGTGGCCAGCACATCGGGCTCAGAGAGCGGTTCTTCCGCCGTGCCCAGGGTCGCCCCCGGGTCACCGGGCGGGACGGTGCGTCCGTCCTCGTCGCTGCTGAATCCACCGAGGCTGAAGTAGAGCCCGAACCCGGCCAGGACTGCGATCAGGCCGATGACGACCATTCGCTGGGTGCGTTCGGGGAGAGGGTTGGGCATGGTGCTCGGTTGCCTTGTCGTCTGCTCGGTGGCTCGGTCGCTAGTCGTCGTTCAGCCAGAAGGGGACATCGCGCTTGCGGTCCCTGGTGGAGTTACCGCCCTCTCCCCAGAAGGGGGTGATGGGGGCGTCGTCTTTGCTCTTACCGGAGCCGGTCAGCCAACCGCCCTCTCCATCGCCACGCCTTCCGTGATCGGTGGGGGCGGGACGCGCGGGGCGTTGCGGGGCGGGACGGTCGCGCTTCTCCTTCGGACCTCCCCAGCGCGAGCGCCGACTGCCCAGGTTCCCCTGGGCCGGAGTGTCCTCACGGCCGCCGAAGATGCCGCGTCCGGTGCTTGGCTCAGGGCGTTCGGCGCTGGCCGCACGCGAACCGCCCGCCGCGCCACCGAACATGCCGCCGCCCGAACCTGCGCCACCGCTGTCGCTACGGGTGGGGCTGCCGCCTCCCCCGTTGGTACCGAAGACCGAAGCCCAACCACTGTCGCCGGTTCCGGTGTAACCGCCGGTGGGCCTGGGCGGGATGGACCCGCTACCGCCGCCGCTGGTGTTGCCACCGCTCTTTCCGCTGAGGCTCGGGGCCTGGTCAGAGCTCCGATTGGCTGCGTTGGCTCGGCCCGCACCCGAGGTATTGGTTCGGCTGACGTTGAGCGGCGGAGCGGACTCGTTTTCACGGACACGCCCGTAACCAGCGGTCCCCCGAACACGAGCGCCATCTGCGCGGGCACTCCCTCCCTCAGGAGCTTCTTCGACGCCTTCAACGGAACCTGCTGGTACGCCCCCGCCCGCAGGAACCCCTGCGGCCGCGCCCGCGATCATCGCTCCACGGCGACGACCCCAGTTCTGGCCCTTGAGGTAGGCGACCGGCGGTAGAACCATCGAGCTCTTGTCCAGCGCCTGGCTCTGCGCGGCATCACTGACGATCCGCGAAGTGAAGCTGTTCGCGTTGACCGAGGCGAAGAGGTAGGCGAAGGTCTTCCGATAAATGAAGAGCGCCAGGGTGAAGAGGGCCAGCAGGATCATCTGCAAGCCCCAGCCCAGAGTGGTCGACATGACGATGCCGTAGCTCATGACCAGCAGAGCGATCAGTAGTACAACGAAGATCTGTTTGAGCAGGAAGCCAACCATCAACTCGACCCATCGGAGTAGAACCATACGTCCATATCCTGGATGGATTCCAATAAGCAGAAATACTGGGGAGAGCATGAAGAGCAGCATGAATCCGATCTTCAGCACGATAAGCGCCACAGACCCGGCGAGGATCAGCCCACCAGCGAAGACCGAGGAAAAGAGCGCAAGCGTCGCTACCCCAAGCCGACTCCCCTGATCATCGCCCGCAAATAGTGGATAGACACTAGGATAGTATTCTTCGATATCTGCTGAAATTACCTCGTAAGATTCCTGCTTTTCCGCAATCAAATCATTCGCATCAAGATCGCCATCAGCGATTTGCTGCTGCTCAATACGGCTTATGCCCTGAGCGGCCATCAAGTCAGAAGCATGGGCAAAAGCTGCCGATTCAGCGACATCCCCACTGCCGAACTGCCCTGCCATCCAAGGCTGGCACACGAGACTTGACCACATCATGTCGGCGTTACGGCGCACTTGGAAATCTGCTTCTGATTCCCAGTCAGCACGCTCTGGAGGTTCGACTCCGGCCGGACAAGAACCCGATCCACCCCCGTATGGAACTTGCCCGATTGCACTGGTTACAAGCTGGGTTCCAGAATTAACCAGGGTGTTCCCCAGCCCCATCACCTGAGCCGGGTTAATCAGAATCCACATACCGAGTGCGGTCGCGGCAACCATCCATACGGAGGATTCAATCGTGAGGGTCATCCTCTTGCGGATAAGCCCGTACCAACCAAGCCAGATGGCACCCAGGATGACTATTGTCGGGATCAAGGGGCGCCAGACGCCTTCTCTCAGAGCAACAATGACATTCTCGACTGTTTCAGTGAAACTGGCGAGAAGCCCATCCGAAGTGGCAGCCTGATAAACAGTGATCGTCGACTGGTTGATGGTCTTGGAGAGATCCCAGGCAGAGTTCGTGATGGTCGCCTGGGCCCCCAGGCCCATTTTGTCGACACAGGACTCGGTAATCATGTGCCACTGTTGTCCAGCCGTCCCGTACTGGCCGTACATACTGGCGTCCGGCGGCATCCCGTCAGGAGATCCCTCGATGGCCGACTGGGACCGGGGTGGAACCAGCAGCCCGTCTGCGCCGCTTCCCGCGGACTCGGGCAGAGGCGCGGGGTTGCCCGAGCAGATCGGGTCAGCCTGCGCCGAGGTCAGCGGTAGCAGGATGAAGGTGCTCAGCATCAGGAACGTCATCAGTAGTCGGCGCCAACCCCGCCGGTGGACGTGCTGATGCGTCATCTGCTGAGCTCCTGCGTCGTGGTTCGGGCGGGGAATCGGTTGCAGACACCAGGGCCCGGACCACGCACACACGCCACCGCACCATCCGGCGTGCGACCGCGCGCGGCCACAAGGCCCCCGCATGTCTTTACCCCATCCTCTATGGTGCGCCATCACCGGGTTGAGGGAAGGCCGCAACGCGACCGGTTTTCCGGTTGTCACCCCAAGACTGACCGGAAGCAGGGGCACAAACCGTATAGTTCTTCCTGTTTACGCAGGTAACAGGCTTGAACGGGCGACCGGAACACCCAAAAACCGCAAGGCCACAATTTGCTGTCCACATGCGGACTATGAGGCGCGTCACAGAACTTTTCACCTCGAAAAGTGGACATACGGCAAGCAAGCGGACTGGTACTCAGTGCCAATCCTGTCTTCCGTGGTACCCGGAGACCCTATTGCTGGCGGGCCGAAACGGTCCGCCCTCCCGAACCCCCGCCCCGAGGCCCTCCCGGAGGCATCCCTTCCGCTTCCCGGCGCGCTGCCCAGGAGGAAGTACTCCGCACACTCAGCTCCGGCTGCCCGCGAAGCCGGGCACACGGTTCGGGTACGGGCCGCATCCGAACAGGCTCGTCCCCCGGAGCGTCCCAGTTTCCAGAGCACGGGACCACCACGCCCTCTCCGCCTGCCCCTCTCCGCCCTTCCTCCCGCACCTGCTCACCCGCCCTCCTTCCCGGATCCCGAACTCCCGGAGACGCCTTGTCCACCCGCCAGAACACCGACTCCCCCGGCGCCCCCGAAGCACCCGGACCACCCAGGCCCCCAAAGCCGCTCGCCTTCGTCGCGCTCGGGGCCCTGGCTCTCCTCCTGCCCTTCCTCGTCCTCCTCTTCGTCTTCACGCCCGTGTTCGTCCTCTCCTTCGTGCTCTCCTTCGAGTTCTCCGGACCGGGCAGCTCCGACGCGGTCCTCCCGATCGTTCTGGTGCTGGGCACAGCCGTCGTCGGGCTGGTGGTCCTGGCGGTCCTGCTGTCCTTCCTGCTGCGGCGCGCCGGATGGCCCCGACCGGTGGGGACCAGCCTGCTCCTGCTGTTCGCGCTGCTTCCGGCACTGCTCCAGGCCCCGGCCCTGGCCCTGTTGTTCGAGGGCGAACGCGGAGCGGCCCCGGGCGTGGAGATCGGCCCGGCCGAACTGGGGATCTTCTCCCCGGGGATGCTCGGACCTGCGGGATACCTGCACCTGGCCGCGGTGGTCCTGGTCCTGTTCGCGGTGCGGTGGCGTGCCCGGGTGTCCCGCAGGGCCGCAGAGCGCCGGACGGGGTTCGGGTGGGCGTGCGCCGCGCTGGCGGTCGCCGTCCTGGTGTCGACCGCGTTCACCTTCGTCGACCTGCGGAACGACACCGCGCGGCGGATCCAGGAGTACACGGAGTCGATCGAGGGGTACCCGTACCCGCTCGCCGTACTCGACGCCCCCGGATGGCGGCCCTGGCACCTGAAGTTCCACCACGAGCACAGCCTCTTCACCGCGGTGTACATCAACGACGACGACCTCCAACTGGAGTTGGCCACCCGGCCGCAGTACGACCCCCTGTACGAGTGCTCCGGCCCCTCGGAGGACACGGACGACCACGGCAGCGGGAGCTCCGGCGGCCAGGAGTGCGACGAGGGCCGGGTCGAGGTGTCCGGGCTGAACGGCGGTGCCTCCGGTTTCGAGGCCTTCGAGGCCCGACTGGTCGTGTACGACCCCTACGAGGGATCTCCGGACCTGGACTATCCCGGGCTGTCCGAAGTCCGGGTGGACCTGCGGGGTGCGGGTTCTCCGGGCTACGCGGAGGCCGCCGCCGCGACGGAGGACGAGGGCTGGCCGGACTCGGGCCCCTGGGGCACGGGGGCCGACCCGGGCCCGGTGGCGCTGCTGGCTCCCGCCGACAACCCCAGGGAGAGCTTCCTCCAGGGCGAGGTCGGGTTCGACATCCCCGCGTCGGAACTCCGGAAGGCAGCCGGACACGTGCGCCTGCTGAACCCCGGCGACAGTGCGGCGGTGCGGGACCTGGCCGCCTCCGCCTACCTGGCGCAGTGACGCGGACCGGGACCGGGGACCGGGGCTGGCGGGCCAGGAGCGGAAGGACTGGGCCCGGACGGCCCTGCGGTGGGGCGGCGACAGTGCCGGGCACGTGCGGGACGGGGGCAGGGGCGCAGCGGAACCCCTACCCCACCCGGCCCGCGTTCCCCCGCCCGGTTCCGGCTTGACCCTCACGCGGCGTGAGGCTCCACGATGACCGCATGAGCGAAAACTTCCCCGCGTTCAGCATCAGCCCCGTCCCGCAGCCCGGAACCGACACCGCTCCCCCGGAGCTGTTCCGGGGCATCTACGGCATGCCCGTGTTCCTGACCGTGCCGACCGACGACCTGGAGGCCTCCAAGGCGTTCTGGACCGGCGGACTCGGCTTCTTCGACCTCTTCTCCGTGCCCGGCCAGGTCGTCCACCTGCGCCGGTGGGCGTTCCAGGACGTCCTGCTGGTGCCGGGTGAGCGCCCCGCCGAGGCGCCCGCGGTGAGCATCACCTTCTCGTGTGTGCTGAACCAGATCGACGGGATCGTGGCGGCGTGCGAGAAGGAGCTTCCCGGCTCCACCATTGGGCCCCGGCAGATGCCGTGGAACACGGTGGACGTGGGGGTCACGACCCCGGAGAACACCCGAGTGATCATGACCGCCGCTCGCCCGTTCGACCCGGAGAGCGCGGAGGCCCAGTTCCTCCGGGACTCGGGGATCGACGTCCCTGAGGGGTAGAGGGGGCACGGAGATGACGGTTGACGGGTGGTCTGTGTGCGGCTTGTGGGCAGCATGAGGTGGGCGGGACCCGAAGCTCCCCCGAATCCGAGTCAACCCGGTGGGGCGGGGTTGTGCCAGAGGCACGCTCCAGCCTGTGGACGACCCGCCTGCGGTGACGCGTCGGGTCCCGGTGGCACGTCGGGTCCCGGTGGCACACTGGCCGGTGTGACAGACCGACCCCGCCGATCCCGTTCAGCTCACCCGGAGACCGCTGCGGACCGGGGCGGGACGATGACCGTCGGCGCGGTGGCCTCCCTCGTGGGGGTCACCGTCAGGACGCTGCACCACTGGGACGAGATCGGGCTGGCCGGTCCCAGTGACCGCACCGCCGCCGGTTACCGGCTCTACACGTCCTCGGACGTCGCCCGCATCCACCGCGTGCTGGTCTACCGCGAACTCGGCGTCTCCCTCGGGGAGACCGCGCGGCTGCTGGAAGCGGACGCCGACGAGGCCGCCGAGTCCCTGCTCCGGCGGCGCGACCAGCTGCGCGAACGCATCCGCAGACTGGAGCGGACGGCGGACTCCCTGGACCGGATGGCCGAGGCCAGACGGGAGGGGGTGCTGCTGTCGGCGGAGGAACAGGTCGAGATCTTCGGTGGGCACTGGCAGCCCGCCTGGGCGGCGGGGGCGCGTGAGCGGTGGGGCCACACCCGCCAGTGGGCCCAGTTCACCGAACGTGCCGCGGAGCGGACGGCCGAGGACTGGCAGCGGATCTCGGAGAACGTCGAGGCGCTGAACACGGACCTCGCCGCGGCCCTGCGGGCGGAGGTGGCGCCCGGAAGCGAGCGGGCGAACGCCCTGGCCGAACGGCACCGGGAATCGATGGCCGCCTACTTCGACTGCACACACTCCATGCAGGTGATCCTGGGACGCATGAACGTGGACGAGCCGGGGTTCAGGTCCCACTACGACGGCATCGAACCCGGTCTGGCGGTGTGGCTGAGCGAGGTCATCGACGCCAACGTGCGGGCGCGCGGTGTGGACCCGGAGACGGCGACCTGGGGGTGAGGCAACCTCCGGGCCGTCCCCTCCCGGGGAGGGGGAGGCGGGCGGTAGGCAGCGCGGATCACGCCGCCGTGGTTCGTCTCCGGCGGACTGTGGGAAGGAAACCGGATCCGCCCCCGGGGCCCGGGTCCCCGCCGGGCCGGGCCAGATCCGAGGAGGACGTTTGCCCCCGGAAGAACCCCCTCAGCCCTCCGGGTCCGCAGAGGACCCCGGACCCTCCGGACCCTCTGGTCCCCCCGGCTCCACAGGCTCCACCAGCCCGACCGGGCCCTCCGGTTCCACCGGTACCAGCGGCCCCGGCGAGGCCCCCGAGACCTCGCGGTACGGGGGCGGCAGGCCCCTGCCCAGGGGTGCCGTCGTGGCGGTTCTCCTCCAGGCGGTCATCTACCCGACCCTCGTGGTCTTCGGGACGCTGGCGGTCTACGTGCCTGTCCTCGTGGTCGTGGTGGTGTTCGGGCTCCACTACGTGTTCTCCCCCCTGTTCTTCGTGGTCCCCCTCACGGTGCTCCTCCTGCTGTCCACCATGCTCCTGCGGCGGCACCTGGGGTCGGCCGGGTTCCACCGCCCGGGGAGCGCCACGGCCCTGATGGTGGCGGCCGTGGTGGTGGGGGTCGTCCACGCGCCCCTGTCCGCGGCACTGGGCTGGCGGGGCGGCGACCCGGTGGTCGTGGCCGGGGTGTCCGTCTACGTGATGGTCGTCGCGGTCGCGTCGGTGCTGCTGTGGACACGGGCACTGACCTGCTCCGGGTACCGCATGCGCTGGGCCGTGCTCGCCCTGGCGCTGGCGGTGCCGCTGACCACCTCGGTCGCGTGGGGGTACACCAGGGTGTCCTGGGAGCTGGAGCTGGACCGCAGGGTGGAGGAACACGTCGGCTACGACCAGATGCACCCCGCCGACCGGGAGGTGCTTCGACGGGAGTACGAGGAGGGCCTCGGACAGCCGGGCCGGGGGCCGCGCTGACCGCTATCGGTCACCCGTGGTTGGCTCCGAAGCCGCCGTAGCGGGCAGGTTTACGGTTGGAGTCCTGCTGGAACAGGTTCAAGAACGGCGGTTCCCCTCGCTGTCGCCCCAGACGGCGGGCGGCCCCCTCCGGGCGTGACCGGCCCGGGCGGGCCCCTCGCACCGCCAGAAGGGAAGCCACCCCATGCCGACCCCCGGGCAGACCCGCATCGGCCGCTACGAACTGCGGAAGAGGCTGGGCGTCGGCGGGATGGGCACGGTCTGGCACGCCTGGGACCCCGCCCTGCGACGGGACGTCGCGGTCAAGGAGGTCCTCCTCCCCGACAACATGGGCCCGCGGGAGCGTGCCGAGGCACACGCCCGCACCATGCGCGAGGCCCAGGCGACCGCCCGGATCAGCCACAGCTCCGTCGTCACCGTCCACGACGTGCTCGAATACGAGTCGAGCCCGTGGATCGTGATGGAGCTGCTCGACGGGACCTCACTCCAGGACCGCCTCGACACCGGGGGGCCGATGCCGGTCGAACGGGTCGAACAGGCGGCGCGTGCGCTGCTGGGCGGGTTGCGGGCCGCCCACGCGGCGGGGGTCACGCACCGCGACGTCAAACCCGCCAACATCATGTCCACCAGCGACGACCGGACGGTGCTGACGGACTTCGGGATCGCGAACGTCGACGGGGGCACGGCGCTCACCCAGACCGGTGTGTACATCGGTTCGCCCGAGTACATGGCGCCGGAGCGGTTCGAGGGCGCGCGGGCGCTGCCCGCCTCGGACCTGTGGAGTCTCGGGGTGACGCTGTACGCGCTGTTGGAGGGGCGTTCGCCGTTCAAGCGGGACAGCATCACCGGCATGATCAGCGCGGTGCTGACCGACCCGATGCCACCGCCGCTGACCCGGAACCAGGACGCACGGGCTCCCGAGGGAGCGTCCCTGCGCGCGTTGATCGCGGCGCTGCTCACCCGGGACGTGGCGGCCCGGCCCGGACCCCGGGCCGCCCTGGAGCTGCTGGAGCGGGAACGCCGGGCCGCGCAGCGGGATGTGGTCACGCACAGGGCGCCGCTGCCGCCGAGCGGGCCACAGCAGCCCCGGCCCCCGGCCGGACCCGGTCAGGCCCCGGTCGGCGTACCGCGGGTACCGGGCGTTCCCCGGCGTCCGCCGAGCGGACCCCAGCAGCCCCAACCGCCGAGCGGGCCGCATCGGCCTCAGCCTCCGAGCGGACCCCATCGTCTCGTGTACCCGCAGGCGGCTCCACCCGGACCGACCGGGCGTATCGCGGGCCCCGTAACCGGGTCCACCGGTCGGTTCGCGGGTCCCGCTCCCGGCCGGACCGGCGGCTTCACGGGTCCCGTCCCCGGACTGGGAGGGGCCAGCGGACCGGCGCCCGGCGGCCCAGTGCCCGGCGGACCGGTGCCGGGCCGGGCGGTCCCGGCCGACGCGGGCCTGCGGTTCCTGCACGGGGTCGGGCACACCGGCCCCCGTCCCGGGGCCGCGGCGGCTCCCGGCCACGGCCGCTCCGGCAGACCGGACACGGCCAAGCCCGCACCGCTGCTCACCGCCATGGTAATGCTGGGGCTCAACGCCCTCGCCCTGTTCGTGTTCACGGCCCTGGCCGCGAACCGGGCAAGCGAGGACGGCTCCGGCGCCGGGTGGGGCAGCGTGGTGTTCCTGGGGCTGTGGGGGGTGGTCTCGGCCTTCGCCGCCTTCGGGCTGCTCACCCGGTCCCGGCTGGTGTACGCGCTGGTGGTGATCGTGCAGGGGATCGCGGCGGTCTCACTGGCGATGAGCATGTTCACGGTGTTCGTCCACAGACCGGAACTCATGGTGCTCTACGCGCTGATGCTGCTGTACACCCTGGCCGTCGGCGGGCTCCTGCTCGTCCCCGCCTCCTCCCGCGCCTACTTCGGGCTGGGTTGACGTCAGCCCGGGCCCGCCGACGCCGGCCCCTCCGGGCCGAGTCCGGCGAGGCCGGTCACGGCGGCGCGGACCCTGGCCCCGCTCTCCTCACGGACCCGGCGGGCGGCCTCAGCGGTGTCGGCGAGCTCCGCGACCTCCGGGGAGCGGACGGACAGCAGGGAGGCCTCGGCGCGCAGGTCGGCGTAGGCCGCGGTGGCGTCCAGGGCCTCCTGACACTGCTCCCACTCGCGGTGCGCCAGGACCGCGGCGTCCACCAGCCGCCCGTACTCGACGATCTGGCCGACCCGGTCCCGGATGTGGCCCTCCACCGCGGCCAGGTGCCGCCGCTGGGGTTCGAGTGCCTCGCGTACCCGGGGCGAGGCCGCCCGCTGCCACCGCAGGACGTACCCCCGGCGCAGTTCGCGCTGGCGGGCCAGCAGGGAGGCGACCCGCCACTCCTGCTCCCGCAGGACCGACAGCCCGCGGGCGAGGTCCAGACCGTCGGACCGGCCCAGTTCCGCCCGGGCGTCGACGACCCCGTCCACGGTCCGCTGAACCGCCGCCAGCAGGCCGTGGTCGGCCGTGCTGATGTCCTCGGGCCACAGGACCCGGTCCCGGTGGCGTTCCTTCGGGGGCTCCTTCGTCCCCGCGGTGAGGGTGTCCGCGGTGACCAGGCCGACCAGCAGCGCGAACAGCAGCCAGGGGGCGCCTCCGAGCGGGTCGGGCGGCAGGACGCCGAACAGCCACGGGGGCGCGGACACCAGGACGGCCCCGCCCACCGCGGCACCGGCACCGCGGACCGCCGGTGCGGCCTCCCTGCGCAGGGCCAGTGCGGTGACGTAGGCGACCAGGCTGATGCCGGCGATCACCATGGCGAGGTACCAACCCGCGGTGAACAGCGCCAGGAACAGGGTGAACCCGACCCCGAGCAGTTGGATGCCGCCCTCGCGCAGGCGCAGGGCGCGGCTGGTGTCCTCCCGGTCGGTGCGCGCACGGCGCGGTGCGGGGGCGTCGGCGCCCCGGAGGAGGCCCTCGCGCAGTTCCTCGGGCAGGGCGGGGTCGACGACGGGGCGCGGCCGGATGACGTCCTCACTCATGGGCGTTCCCTCGTGAGTGGTGGGTGTCGGTCGGGATGCGGGGTCGTCCGGAGGGGCGGGGAGGAGGTGTGAGGAGGCGGTGGTCGGGGGTGACCGTCCGGGGATCCGGGGCCGGGCGGTCGCCCGGGTCGGGGCGGGCTGCGGGTCGGCCGGGACCGGGGCCGGGGCGCGGTACGGAAGGGCGGACGACAGTCTCCTCGTTCCCCGTCCGCGGGGCGCCCGAACCCGGCTCCCCGCGCCCCTTCGGCGCCGGTGGCCCGCCCGCGCCCGCCTCCCGCCCTCCCGAACCGCCGCTGAACTGCGCCTACACGAGGAGGCCGCTACTGGTCGCGGCCGTTAACGGACACCAGGGAATCTCCCGCGGGCCGCTCGCGGGTGGGGTTGGTGTCCAGCCAGTGCAACAGACCCTCGGAGACCAGGTCGACACCGATCCGCCCGGTCCGGCCGTCGAGGTCGCGGAAGAGGCACTCCCCGTTCCCGAGGTTGCGGAGCACCGCCATGTGGTCCTCGTTGGAGTCCACCCCCAGCAGCGCCATCACGTCCGCCACCTCGTGGGCCTCGCTGGACCGGAAGGCGAACACCGAGGACAGGCAGTTGGTGACCTGCTCGTTGAGCATGTCGCCCGCGTTCTGCGACACCAGGATGAGCGCGGTGTTGCGGGACCGGCCCATCCGGGAGACCTCGGGGACGAGTTTGGCGCCCTCGGGGGTGGAGGTGACCGCCCACGCCTCGTCCAGGAAGATCGCCTTGGGCAGGCGCCGGTCGAGGCCGTTCATCAGGCGGCGGGCGAACTGGGAGACCAGGTAGAGGAGTGCGACGGACAGCCGCTGCTCGTAGGAGTAGTCGTCGCGGTTGACGCCGGAATCGGGCAGGGTGAGCCCGCCCAGGGTGAACACGGTGGTCCACCCCTCGGTGTCGATGCGCGCCTCGCCCTGGGGGTCGAAGCACAGCGAGGCCAGCCGCATCTCCGACATGGACCCCAGGACCGCCCCCAGGTTGCGGGAGGCGGCGTCCTCGGAGGAGACCAGGTGGTCGACGACCTTGGCCAGGGAGGGCTGGGGCTGGTTGGCGACCGTGGCGACCGCCTGGATCATCGCCGACTCGCGCTCCTCGCTCATCCGGGGCAGCAGCAGGCGCAGCGTCTCGGTCGCCATGGTCTTCTTGGCGGCGAGGTCGTCACCGAACGCGAAGGGGTCGAGCAGACCGGGCTGGGCCGACCCCAGCGACATGATCCTGGCCTTCCGGCCGCGGTGCTTGAGCAGCTCCACGAGGGACTCGGCGTCGCCCTTGGGGTCGATGGCGGCGACCGTGACCCCGCGCAGCGCCAGCTGGTAGATCATCAGCAGCGCGAGGGTGGTCTTGCCGCCGCCGGGCTCGCCGGTGATGGCGATGGCCGTGGGGCGGTTGCGGGCCGCGGCGACCATCGGGTCGAAGTGCACGATGGACCGCGCCCGGCCGATGGTCTCGCCGACGTAGGGGCCGACCCAGCCCCCGCCCCGGCCGTCCTCGCGGTCGCCGACGTCGACGGTGGCGGTGGGCATACCGCCCGCGATGGTGCGCAGCGGCTGGCGCTGGGCGTAGGCGTTCAGGCGGATGCGGTCGCCCGGCAGGGACTCGTTGAACAGGGAGAACTGGTCGCCGGTGGAGTTGATGACGTCGATGCCGATGTCGCGGTAGTGCTCAACGACCGCCTCGACGTGCTGGCCGAGGAGGCGTTCGGTGGGCGCGGAGACCATGAGCCGGTGCCAGCCGTACACGAACGGCAGCCGCTCCTTGGTGATGCCGTGCTCGAGCATGCGGGCGGCGTCGATCTGCTCGGCGAGCGCGATCGGCGCCTCGACCCCGGCCTCGCGGATGTGGGCGTCCATGTCGCGGGCGTGCGCGAGTTTGCGGCCGACGTCCTTGGATGCCTTCGCCGGCGGGATGAGCTTCATCCGGAGCGAGATCTCGACGGGGAAGGGCAGCGCGTCCGCGTGGTGCAGCCAGGGCTCGCCGTCGGGGAAGGGCATGAGGTCCGGGAAGCGGGCGAACGACAGGAACGCCACGTAGGTGGACCCGGCGGGCTGTTCGAGGCGGAGCATGGAGCGGCCGTTGTGCACCACCCCGTCCACCAGCGCCTCGATCTCGCCCCGGCCCCAGGTGCGGCGGCCCGCGGCGGAGGGTCGGGGCTCCTCGGCGGTGCCGCTGACCGCGTGCCGGATGAGCCAGGCGACCTCGTCGGAGGTGGCGTGCCGGGCGTGCAGGGAGCTGGCGGCCAGGGCGCGGCCCAGCCGCTCGGACTGGTCGGTCCAGCGGGCGATCTCCTTGTCGTCGATCGCGTCGTCCTCGATCCCGAGGATCTGCTCGGTGCGCTGGTAGGCGCCGAAGAACTGGGAGAAAAGGCCCAGGCCGACGCCCGCGTTGCGCAGCCCCAGGCGCACGCCCAGGTAGACCTCCTTGGTCCAGAAGTCCTTGGCCCACACGTGCCGGTACATCTCGTCGAGGTAGTCGTACCAGCCGGGTCCGGCGTCGGCGGTCCCGTCCAGCCGGGTCGCCCACTGGGCGGCCGGGTAGGTGCGGTGGGCGACGCGCAGGTGCACCTCGGCGTCGTTCATCCGGATGGCGGCGAGGGCGATGGTGATGTTGGTGGCGAGCGCCTGGCGTTCCTCGGGGGTGGTGAACTCGTAGGACACCGTGGGGAGCCGGAAGTAGGCCCAGGCCTCGTTGTCGCTGAAGAGCACACGGTCGTCGAAGTAGCGGACCGCGAGGCGGGTCGCCCCACGGGTCCCCCTGGTGCCGGTCATCTGCTCGCCCTTCCTCGTGACAGCGCTGGCGGTTCCGCCCGTGAACCATCACCCATAGTGCTGCATCCGGCTGTGGCTGAGAAGCCGGGACCGTTTCGGCGCGCCAGAACCCCGGGCACGGGGCGGGCCGCCGGGGTTCCGCACGGGTCCGGAACCGGAATCGGCCCGGCCCGTGCGAGGGGCCGGGCCGAACCGCACGCCGTCGGCGGGTCAGCGCCGTCCGGGCCGCTGGGCGGCGTCCGGCCAACGTGCGCCGTCCGCTAGCAGGCGGTGTCGAGGGTGCTCTGGAGCACGGACTCCTCGGAGGAGGTGACGGTGAGGTCGTAGACGTACTTCACGTTGATCCAGGACTTGGCGTAGTCGCAGTGGACGGCGGTGTTGGTCGGCATCCACTCCGAGGGGTCCTTGTCCCCCTTGGTGCTGTTGCTGGACGGGGTGGCCAGCCACAGCTGGGAACTCGTGACGTCGTTGGCGAAGTCGGCGCGCCGGGAGGTGGACCAGTCGGCGGCGCCGGTCTTCCATGCCTCGCTGAGCGGGACCATGTGGTCGACGCTGATGTCGCCGGGGACGTCGTACACCCACTCGTCGTCGAAGGCGCTCCACCAGCTCCCGGCGGTGGGCTGGCAGCCGGAGTCGGTCACGACGCCGTGGCCGTCCCGCTGGAGCACGACCTGGCGGGCCGTGCAGGGGCTGTCGACCACGTACCAGTGCGGGAAGAGGCTTCGGTCGTAACCGGACTGCGGGCCCTTGGGGGCCACGGTGAGCGAGTTCAGCTGGGACTGGGCCGCGGAGTCGCCGGGGATGTTCGGCGGAAGGGTGTGGTCGGCGGCGGCCGGGGCGGACCAGCCGAGGACGATCGCCACCACGGCGGCCGAGACCGCGGCTGCGGCGCGGGCGAGCACACGGGGGGAGGGGGGCCTGGGCGGAAGGGGCACTGAGTTCTCCTCTTGAGCGGGTCGAGGAAATACGGACCCCACCACTGTGGGGTGGAGAAGCCTTTCATGCCAGTACCCGCGAGGGTAATTCCGCGTGAACCGGAGGGCACGGGGAGAGAACTCCGAAGACACGCGCGACGGCGCGTGGAGTAGCGTGCAAAGTCGCGTGCGGGAGCACGGGCAGGGACGCGCGCCCGGACCCCCGACAGCGGTGGAAACACCCCTCGACATTGCACCGCGAGCCGCACCAGATGCATGTGAAATAGATCACATAGACAGATGCGCCGAAGCGGCTCGGAGCCTGAGATCCGCCTCCGCAACTGGACGACCTGGGATGATTACAAACAGACGGCGATCGGAGGGCTGGACGATCACCCTCCGCGACACCGTGCAGGTGAACACCACCGAAAGGCGGAGCGGGGGCACCGAAAACCCGCAGGCAAAGCCGCCGAGAAATATGTTTTCGCCCATATAGTATGGCTGTACTACCCAGCGTCCCGATTCGTAAACCCACGCCGAAAAGGGTGCCGGATATCCTCCTCCCGCAAGTTTGTTAAGTTCGCATGTCGTACGGAGAACCCGATTCTGAGAGGAGCACCCTCACCGAGGGGAACGGCATGACTCTGCAAATGGATCTTCCGACCGCGGACGAGTACCCGACCCGAAAGGCCACCGAACCGTCCCTGCTCTACCGCAGGGACCCCGTCGTCTGGCAGGGCTCCGAAGGAGGCCCGTTCACCTCAGGGGAACTGGAGGGCTACGACCGCCGCGGCTACACACAGGTCGAGTCGATGGTGAGCCCGCAGGAGGTCGAGGCCTACCGCGCCGAGCTCCGCCGACTCAGCTCCGACCCCGCGCTGCGCGCCGACGAGCGCGTGGTCGTCGAACCGTCCTCCGACGAGGTGCGTTCGGTCTTCGAGGTGCACAAGGTCAGCAAGGTCTTCCACGACCTCGTGAACGACCCGCGCCTCGTCAACCGCGCCCGCCAGATCCTCGGATCCGACGTGTACGTGCACCAGAGCCGCGTCAACTACAAGCCGGGCTTCGGCGGCGGTTCGTTCTACTGGCACTCGGACTTCGAGACCTGGCACGCCGAGGACGGCATGCCCCGTATGCGAGCGGTCAGCTTCTCCGTGGCGCTCACCGACAACTACACCCACAACGGTGCCCTGATGATCATGCCCGGGTCGCACCGGACCTTCGTGTCCTGCGTGGGCGAGACCCCGGACGACCACTACCGCTCCTCGCTGAAGAGCCAGCACGTGGGCACCCCGGACCAGGCGTCCCTGACGATGCTGGCCGACCGGCACGGCATCGACGTGCTCACCGGCTCGGCGGGCGGCGTGACCGTGTTCGACTCCAACTGCATGCACGGCTCCGGCGGCAACATCACGCCCTACCCGCGCTCCAACGTGTTCATCGTGTTCAACAGCGTGGACAACGCGTGCACGAAACCGTTCAGCGCCAACGGCGCCCGCCCGGAGTTCCTCGCCGCCCGGGAGAACGCACCCGTCGGCCGGTAACTCCGAACCCGACCATGATCTTGCCCCCAGTGCAGTCCTCGGTCGTCGAGCCCTGCACTACGGGCAAGATCACTGCTGTGGAGGCGACGGCACGGCGGGCCCGCCCCCGACCGGGGGCGGGCCGCCGTGTGCGTCCGGCTCAGGTGGCCGTGGAGGCGGGGGCCAGGGCGTTGACCAGAACCCCGCCCAGAGCCCCGTGGGCGCGTTTGGTGGCCGGGCGGAGGGCACCGACGTCGATCTTCGTGTAGGAGGAGCCCAGGTGGTCGTCCCACGGGATCCGCACGATCGCACGGCAGCGGCCGCGGGCCACCCGCTCGGCGGCGTCCACGTCCTGGAGGCTGCGCTTGCTCACACCGTTGACCACCAGGACCGAGTTGGCCCTGAGGGCGCCGTAGCCGTTGCCGTCCAACCACTCGAAGGTCATGGAGACCGCGCGCTCGGCGTCCGCGCTGGCCGGGGCCACCAGGACGAGTCCGTCGGCCACCGGCAGGGCCCGGGCCACACCCGTGGCGGCCGGGTCCAGCAGCGTCACACCGTAGAACCCGCCGAGCAGACCGGTGAGCTGGCCGTAGTCGCGGTCGTCCAGGGTCTGGACATAGGGGTCGTCCAGGGTCTGGACGACCTCCAGCCCGGTCCCGGCCCGGCCCGCGTAGGAACGCATCCGGTCGTACTCGTCCACGGAGTCGGCGTTGGCCAACAGTGCGGTGAGGGTCTCCGGGGCCTGCGCGCCGACCCGGCGGGACAGGCCGTTCGGGCCGGGGTTGACGTCGACCGCCACCACCCGGTCGTCGCGGTGCGCGGCGAGGGTGTGCCCGACCATCAGGGCGGTCACCGTCTGCCCGGCGCCACCGGTGCAGCCGAGGACGACCAGGGAGCGCGGTTCGGCCAGCGGGGTGCGCAACCGCTCAATGTCGCTGGCGGGCAGGTCCGAGCGGACCGGCGCCCCTCCCCCGGTGACGACCTTGGCCAGACGGCGCCAGCCGCGGGTACCGCCGGAGTCGGCGGCGGGTTCCTCGGCCTGTCCGGCCGGCTCGGGTTCGGGCCGTTGCGAGGGCACCCCGTTGGGGGTGTCCCCCAGGCGGGCCTGTTCGCCGGTGCCGTGGTCGAGTTCCAGTTCGGGCTTGGCCGGGTCCGTGTCGGCGGACGCGGGTCCGGAACCGCGGGGCGGGTCGGGTTCCTCCCCCGGAGCGGGCTGGCCGAAAAGCTGGCCGATGCGCCGGGCGTTCTGGGCGACCCGGTGGAAGACCCCGTCGTGCAGGTCGTGCTCCCCCGGGGCGCCCCGGGGGGCGTCCGCCGCGGTCTCCCCGGCACCCGGAGCGGTCGGCTCCGCACCCGCCTGCGCCGCCCGGGCCCGTGGCTCACCCTCCCCTGCGGCCGGAGGGTCCATCGGGGCGGCCGGAGAGTGCGCAGAAGCGGTCGGGGCGGTGGAGGCGGCCCGCATCGTCCGGGACAGCCGGTCGGAGCGGGCCGGGGCCTCCGGTTCGGTCCTGGCCGCCTCAGGGGTCCGGCGGGAGCGGAGCGCGGCGGCCTCCGCCTCGGCGAGCTCGGCCTCGGTCCTCCTGGCCGCGGACTCGGACGTGGACTCGTCCTCGGAACCGGGTGCCGGGGCCGCGGGCTCGGGGGAAGCCGTCCCGGCCCCGTGACCGGAAGCGGCGGGGGCGGGGTCCTTACGGACCTCCGCGAAGCTCACGAGCTCACCCGTGCCGTGGTCCAGCTGTGTGGGCGGCTTGGGCCCCTCGTCCGGCTCGGCGGCGGCCCCGGCCGCACGGCGCTCGGCCTCCGCCGCCTCCTCCCGAACGACCCGTTCCCGGTCCTGGCGCTCCCGCGCACGCTGTTCGCGGGCCTCCTGTTCGCGGGCCTCCTGTTCGCGGGCCTCGGCAGCGGCTCGGCGCTCCTCGCGGAGCTCGCTGACCGCGATCACCGGGTTGTCGCGGTCCCCCACCTTGGGCTGGTCCGGGTGGCGGCGCTTGCCGTCGTCGAACCACTCCGAGGGGTCCCTGCGCTCGTCCGCGCGCTCCCCGGAGGGCACGGCGTCGGCGAACTTGGGCCGCGGCGGGGCCGGGGTGTCGGCCTTGATCAGATGCTGGTCGAGCACGGACATGTGCTCGGACCATTCCGGGCCGCGCTCGGCGGGGTCCTCCTGGGCGGGCTCCACCGGCATGGCCTCGTGCTCGCCGGTGCCGTGGTCCAGCTGTAGCGGTGGTTTGGCGGCACCGTCCGCCGGGACCGGGACGGGTTCGGTCCCCACCGACGGATCGGAGCCCGCCCCGGCCGCTGGTTCGGTCGCAGCCTCCGGTTCGGGCTCGGCCTCCGGTTCGGATCCGTTCCGGGGGGCGGCTCCGAGGCTGGTCGCGGCGTGGGAGGTCTGCGGCCCGGCCTCGGAACGGCCGATCCCGGCGTCGCCCCCCTCCTCGCGCGGCCCCCGCCCGCTCTGCCTCCGGTCCTGTTCCCCGTCCGGTGCGGCCTCCCCGGGCGCGCCGGAGGCCGGGGGCAGCCACGGGGCCGCGGACACCTCGTCGGCCGCCGTGGGGCGTCCGGTGGCGGCGGCGTAGCGGGCTGCGTAGTCGGACAGGTCCGGGTAGTCGGTCCCGCCGACGGCCCTCGGCCGGCTCCCCTCACCGTCGGCTTCGAGCGCCCACGGGGCGGCGTGCGGACGCCCCTGGCGCCGGGTCTTCGACGACCGCTCCGGACCGGCTCCCCCGCTGTCCGGGAGGGCCTGCCCCCGGGCCCTGGTCCTGGGCTCGGGCTGGGCCGGGCGGAGGCGTTCGCGCACCGGAGCAGGTTCCGGGCCCGCATCCGCGACGGGCTCCTCCTCGTCAACGGTGCGCTCACGTCGGTCCGCGAGGTCCTTGGCCACCCTGATGCCCTGGACCCGGCCGCGCAGGCGGCGCGCGGCGGCGGACTCCTCGTCCGTCCCCTCCGCTCCCGGAGCCGCCGCACCCTGCTCGGCAGGGTGCCGCTCGTCCGCGTCCCGCGCGGGGACGGGTGCGTCCGGGGTGACCGCGTCGGCGAGTTCGGCGCTGCTCATGGCGCCCGTCTCGCTGGCGGCGTAAGCGCCCTTGGAGGTCAGTCCGAGGGGGGTGTGACCGGAGGAGGCGCGCAGCTGGGCGAACCACGCGTCGCGGTCGCGCTGCTCGTCATCCTCGGTGACGTAGAGCGGTTCGTCGAAGCCCTCACCGGTGTCGTCGGCCTCGGGCAGGTCCCGTCCCGGTCCCCGGCGGCCTCGGCCCTCGTCGGTGCCGTCGGTGCCGTCGTCACCGTGGTGTCCGCCCCCGTCCGGACCGGGACCGTCGGCGCCGGGTTCCGTCCCCAGGCCGAAACCGAAGTAGTTGAGGACACGGCGGCCCACCCCGGAGCGGGCACGGTCCTCGTGCTCGGGGGTGTCGGCGGCCAGCGCCCGGTGCCCGAGCCCGTCCTGCTGCTCCGCCACGGCACCCTCCGCCCCGATCGGGGCGGGGCCGTGGCCGCCCGGGCCGGGACCGCCCGCAGTGGCGGCGGCAACGGCCGGGACCCTCCGGGCGGAGGTTTGCTCACGGACCGGGGCGTACTCGACGGAGTCGTCGGTGTCGGGGCCCGGGTGGGACACGGGTTCGGGGGCGGGACGGGAGGCGGCGCCCACGGGCACACCGCGCAGCGGCGGCGCGGCCTCGGGGTCGGCGCGCAGACCGCTGCTCCCCGCGGCCGGCTGCTCCTGCGCGGCCGATGCCTGATCCGCGTCCTCGGAGACGGCGGCGAGCCCCCTCCCGGCGGCCTCCTCCGCCTGGACGCGACGGGCCGCGCTCCGGGTCAGGGGCAGGGGCCCGGCGTCGGGGTCCCGGTGCCACACCCGGGCCGAGACCCGGGCCTCGGCGGGCTCGTACTCGGGGGCCAGCCGGGTGTAGACGCGGGCCTCGACGAGGAACCGCGCCTGCGAGATGAGCAGTTCGGTGAGGCGTTTCCCCTCGACCACCGGCCGGGTGGCCAGCACGGTGATCACTCCCGGCGGAACGACCCACAGCACCAGGTGCCAGCCGTTGCCGAAGTCGAACGGGGCGTTGAGGATGCTCAGCAGCACCACCCACAGCGCGAACACGCCCAGGGCGACCCCGAAGGTACCCACCGGGAGCGGCATGGGCAGCCGGAAATCGTAGAGCTTGTACAGCCGCTTCTCGATACGCCAGATGTTGGTGTACGTGGGCAGATCCACGTTTCCGGCCTCCCTCGCCTATTCCGTCGATACGCCCATCGCTCGGGCGAGCGCCACGGCGATGACCTCGATGATGCCGGGGACGTAGAAGACGATCCCGATGAAGATCGCCAGGATGATGAACTGCATGAAGCGGGTGATCTCCCTGGTGAACAGGAAGAAGATCGCCACGATGGACACGATGACGAGGAAGAGCGGTCCGAAGAAGCCGCGCAGGAAGTCCGCGAGTCCACCGGTGTCGGGGGCGTTCTCCGCGGGGGTGGTCCCGTTCGCGAGGGAGATCGGGTCGGCGCTGCCGAGGGCCGTCATGGCGTCGGCTGCGGTGGACAACAGGGGGAGCATGTCAGGCGCCTTCCTCCGCTGTCGGTGCTGGTGTGCACATGGTTTCTCTCGTCTCCTTGCCTACGGGCCCCGTCACCGTCCGGTCACTCGCCGAAGGAGTGCGGGGCGCCCTGGATGTCACGCACGTACCACTCGTTGCCGGAGTCGACGATCGTGACCAGGTAGTTCTGCACCACCTGACCGGTCTCGCCCGCGCCGTCGTCGGAGTCGGCGGAGGGCAGGGACCAGACCACGGTGGTCGCCACCTGTCGTACGTCATCATCCCCGGTCGAGGACTGGGATGGCACCGTCAGATCGGACAGTTCGTGGAATTCCAGGCTGTTCGCCGGAAGCGGGGCGATCGCGGCACCCGGTTCCACGTAGCGGTCGAGGTGACCGGGCTCCTGCGCGTAGGCCTCGAAGAAGCCGGGGAGCACCTCCCAGAGCTGGTCGGCGACCTGCGGGTCCTCCTCGAACGAGGAGCCCGCGGGCAGCTCGGCCAGGTCGGGTTCGGCGAGCAGGGCGGGGCGGCCGGAGAGGACGAGGGAGTCGCCGTCGCTGTAGACCGGCACCTGGAGGCTCATGGTTTCGCCGTTGACGTCGGCGCGGACGACCACGAGGGCGTTGTACTCGTCGCTGACGTCGACGGCGACCACGGTCAGGTTGTCCCCGGTGAGGCTGTCCGCGGGGACGTTGAGCAGACCCGCCTCGCCCTCGGGGACGAAGGCGGCCAGGGCGGCCTGCCGGGCTTCGGGGTCGGAGGTGTCGAGGTAGGTCTCGGCGAAGCGCAGCGCGAAGGCGGCCGCGGAGGTCTCGGGGAAGTCGACCGTTTCGGCGGTCTCGGGTTCGGCCGCGGAGGTGGGGAGGGAGAAACCGTTGCGGATGGGGAACCAGATGCCGTTGAAGACGACGACGATGATGAACGCCCACAGCAGGACGCGCCCCACGCCGACCCACCAGCGCCCGCCCGCGCCGGCGCGCGGCCTGCGGGGAGGCGGAGCGTCGAGTTCGCGGTCGGTGTCGTCCGCCCGGTCACGCACCGCGGTGTCGCGCCGCGACGTCTTGGCCATCCCCGCCTCCTCCACACAGTGACGCGCCGGCTGGTACGCCGACGCCCGAACATCATCGCGCCGTCGCCGACGCTTCCGCCATGCCCTTGTCTACCCCATCCCTATAGTGAGGCATTGTGCGGGTTGGGAGCCGCCAGGGCGAGTCCGCGTTTCCCCGTCGGGTGCACATTGTCCCCCATGGAAGAACTTCGCAAAAAGCGCAGAATATGGCAATGCGCCACTGAACTCACCCTATGGTTGTGCACGTCAGCGTATTTCTGGCCAGACCGTAAAGGGATTAGTCACCGTTCGGAGAGCAAGACCTGCCCCCGGAGGACAGGAAACCGTTGACCGGATGTAACCGGGATCTCCCCGAAGGTATCCGCCGACGCGACCGGCCGACGGCCGAACCGCTAACGTGGGGACATGGCCGCGCTGCCCGAATGGATGCGTCCGCCCCGGGAGGAAGGCTGGTTCGCGGAGGACCTGGACCACCTCCCGGAGGCCCCCGGCACACCGAGCTCATCGACGGAGCACTCGTCTTCATGACGTCCCCCAGCGCTCCTGGCACGGCCGTCTGGTCACCGGACTGACCACCGCACTGACGGACCAGGCTCCCCGGGGCATCGAGATCGAACGGGAGATGACCGTTCGGCTCGACGCGCGCAACCGGCCCGAACCCGGCCTCCTGGCCACCAGCGCCCCTTACGAGCCCGATCGCACGTGGTACGCCCCCGAGGACGTCCTGCTGGTCGTCGAGGTCGTCTCACCCGAGTCCCCGCCCACCGGGACCGGACGGTCAAGCTCCGCAAGTACGCGGAGGCCGGGATCCCCCACTACTGGTGCGTCGAGGAGGAGAACGGGGTCCCGGTCGCCCACGTCTACGAACTCGACGGGCCCACGGGCGCCTACGCCCCGGCCGGTATCTTCCGGGGCGCGCTCCAACGGCCCCTGCCCTTCGGCCTCGACCTGGACCTGGCCGGGCTGCTGCCCCGGCGCCGGACCTGAACGGCGGTTCAGCCGGTACCGGGCTGCGGGCACAGCGGTACCGCGGCGTAGGGTTCCCGGCATGGAACAACGACTCCCCCCACTCACTCCGGGCGTGCGCGACGCCGCCGCGGACCGCTACGGGACGGTGGGCTCCGAGCGCCGCTCCGCCCCGGGCCGCACCGTCCTCCCCGGCGGTGCCGGAAACACGGAGCAGGGCGCAGGAAGGCCGGTGACGAGACCGTGAGCGGTAGGAACGGATCCGTCCGGCGCAAGGTGGGCAGGGCACACCCGGCCCGGCGGATGGAGCGGGTGTTCGGGTACGGCGCTCTGGCGGGGCTGGGGCTGTTGCTGCTGAGCATCCCGATCGGCATCGTGACCAACCTGGTCACCGGCGAACTCGAAAGCCCGGTGTTCCTGGTGCCGCTCGGCCTGGGCACCGTACTTGCCTGCGCGGGCTGGGTCATATGGGGCTCGTGGTCGGCGACGCTGGACCAGTACACCGAACCCCTGAGCACCACGGCGAAGCTCACCCTCGCCGGTACCACCGCGGTCATCCTGAGCGTGCTGCTGTTCTTCGGCGCCGGAATCCCCGTGGTCATGTACGCCGACGCCGACCCTCCGCCGGGGTGGGTGATCCCCACCGTGATCGGCATCGGCGGCACGGGGGTATTCCTGTTCACCGCCACCCTCGTCGGCTCGGCCGTCTACGGAGGCGTCGCGCTGGGCGGGCCGCGCTGGTGGTGGGTGGGGGTACTCCTGTGCGCAGGCATCGCGGCGACCAGCGCCGGCTGGGCGGTCGGGCACGTGCCGACCGCCGTGCTGGGTGCGCTCAGCCTGGTGGGGGCGATCGTCGGCTACCGCCGGGCGCTCAAGTCCGGCCTCCGGAAGGGCAGGCCGGACGCCGTGGAGGCGGACGGCCACCGCAGGGGGCGCGGCCGGTGACCGCGGACCGGACACGGCGAGGGGCGGGCCGAGTATTCGGCCCGCCCCTCGCGTGAATGCGTGGATTCGAAGGGTCAGACGTTGAAGCGCAGCTCCACCGCGTTCCGGGACCGGGCAAGGTCTCGTCAGCACCTCATCTCGTGTCCGCAACGACTCAGCCGGACATCAGAGCTTCACGTCAGCCCCGTGCCGCCGCTCCAGCAGGCGACCCCCATGCGTCGTACCCAGTCGCGAAGATCCGCGTCCACGGCGGTTGGCTGTTCGAGGTGAACGGAGACCTGGCGTACGGCGATGCCCGCGAACTCCTCGCGTTCAATCGTCGAGCGCGCGCAGCAGGCGGTGATCGAGGCCGTTGCCGTGCACGGCGATCACTGGTGCCCCTGCACCGCGCCGGAGGACGTTCGGCTCAGGCGTCATACTGCTTGCAGAGGCGTGATCGCCTCGATCTGCTCGGCAACGCGGTCTTCCACCAGATCGAGCTCGTAGCGCGTCTGCAGGTTGAACCAGAACTGCGCCGACGTTCCGAAGAACTTCCCGAGACGCAGCGCCGTGTCGGCCGTGATCGCACGCTTGCCGTGCACGATCTCGTTGATGCGGCGCGGGGGTACTCCGATCGACACCGCAAGCTTGTTCTGCGTTATGCCGAAGCCCTCGATGAAGTCCGCCATGAGCACTTCACCTGGGTGAATCGGCGCGATCTTGTCAGTGGTAGTCAACGATCTCGACCTCCTCGGGGCCAGCGTTGGTCCACACGAAACAGATCCGCCACTGGCTGTTGATCCTGATGCTGTGTTGCCCAGCCCGGTCACCTTTCAGTGCTTCGAGCCGGTTTCCGGGTGGCACGCGGAGATCGCTGAGCGACTCCGCAGCCCCCACCTGGCGGAGCTTGCGCAACGCGACCCGATGGATTCGAGAATCGATCGACCGTACGCGCTCACGACGCCACAACCGTTCAGTGTCCTTGTTGCCGAACGACCTGATCACAGCATGAGCATATAACGTGATACGTCAATAACGCTAGACGTTAAATCGGAACTCCACCACGTCGCCGTCGGCCATCACGTAGTCCTTGCCCTCGATGCGGACCTTGCCCGCGGAGCGGGCGGACTGCATGTCCCCGGCCTCGACCAGGTCGTCGTAGGAGACCACCTCGGCCTTGATGAAGCCGCGCTGGAAGTCGGTGTGGATGACGCCGGCCGCCTCGGGGGCCGTGGCGCCCTGCTTGATCGTCCAGGCGCGGGCCTCCTTGGGCCCGGCGGTCAGGTAGGTCTGCAGGCCCAGGGTGGAGAAGCCGACCCGTGCCAACTGGGCCAGGCCGGACTCGGTCTGGCCGAGGGACTCCAGCAGCTCCTGGGCCTCGTCCTCCTCCAGCTCGGCCAGCTCCGCCTCGATCTTGGCGTCGAGGAAGATCGCCTCGGCCGGGGCGACCAGGTCCTGGAGCTTGGTGCGCAGGGCCTCGTCGGCGAGCTCGTCGCTGTCGAGGTTGAACACGTAGATGAACGGCTTGACGGTGAGCAGGCTCAGCTCACGCAGCCGGTCCAGGTCGATGTCCTTGGCCTGGGACAGGGAGACGCCCTCGTCGAGGATCTCCTGCGCGGCCCGGGCGGCCTTGAGGAGCTCCTGGGCGTTCTTGTCCTTGGCGTTGCGCTTGGCGTCCTTCTCCAGGCGCGGAACGGCCTTCTCCAGGGTCTGGAGGTCGGCGAGGATCAGCTCGGTGTTGATGGTCTCGATGTCGCGGGAGGGCTCGACGTCACCGTCGACGTGTGTGACGTCGGCGTCCTCGAAGGCCCGGATGACCTGGCAGATGGCGTCGCTCTCGCGGATGTTGGCGAGGAACTTGTTGCCCAGGCCCTCACCGGTGGAGGCGCCGCGCACGATGCCCGCGATGTCGACGAAGTCCACCGTCGCCGGCAGGATCTTCGCCGAGCCGAAGATCTCGGCCAGCTTCGCGAGCCGGGCATCGGGCACGCCCACGACTCCGACATTGGGCTCGATGGTCGCGAACGGGTAGTTCGCGGCCAGAGCGTCGTTCTTGGTCAGCGCGTTGAAGAGGGTGGACTTGCCAACGTTGGGCAGGCCGACGATCCCGATAGACAGACTCACAAGGTCAGAGTCTATGCGGACCAAGGGGGCGGCCGGTCCGTCCCCGTCGGAAAGCAGACGCGGGTGCGAAACCCCAGCCAGCGAAACCCAACCACCCAAACCCAATCACCGAAACACAGTGCACTCATGACACTACCCAGAGTAGGTTCGGTGTGCGGCCGGGCTCCAGGGGCGGGAACCGGGCACACACCTGCGGGCCACAGGAGCGCGTCCGAGGGGCGACGGAGCGTTCGCCGCCCCGGCAGCAGCCACCACGGCACCGTTCTTTGGGGGGAAGACACTGTGGTCCAAGACCAGCTGCGCGCGTTCGTGCACCGATACCCGATCGTGCGCTTCGCCACCCGGCAGATCCGCGTCCACCTGCCCAGACGGTTCGGCGGCCTGGACCCGTCCAGGGTCCCGCCGCGGAACCGCCGCTTCCGCCTGGACCTGCCCCGGCCCGCGGACGACCGGCGCAGGGTCGGCCCGGACACACTCACCCTCCAACTGCCCGGAGACCTGACGGTTCCCCGGCGACTGGCCACCTCGGGCCTGTCCAGACACGAACCCGGCAGCCTCGCCAGCTTCATGGCGATCCTCGACCACACCCGTCCCGGCGCGGTCCTGGACATCGGCGCGGGCGTGGGGGTGTACTCGATGCTGGCGGCCGCGCGTTCCCGCTGCCCGGTCTTCGCCTTCGAGCCCACCCCGGAGCTCGCCTCCGCCGCAAGGTCCCTCTCGGCCTCCGCCGACCTGGGCTTCAGCGTCGTGGACCTGGCACTGAGCAACCACAACGGCACCGGACACCTGCGCCGGGCCCTGCACAACGACATGTGCAACCGGCTCGTACCCACCGCCCGGCTGGGGTTCGCGCACATCACCGTGCGCACGGCCACCCTGTCGCGCTGGAACGAGACCGCCGCCACCTACCCGACCGTGGTGAAGATCGACACCGCCGGAACCGAACCGGACGTGGTCGCCGGGGGCCTGGAGGTCCTGCGGCGCTACCGCCCCTGGGTGATGACCAAGGTGCGACCCGACCGGGGAGTGGAGGAGCGCCTGATGGCCCTCCTCGACCCGCTGGAGTACCGGTGGTTCCCGATCAGCGGCGCCCCGCCCTACGAGGCCCGCACCGAGATCTCCGGCAGGGCGTCCCCCGCCTGGGAGCGGATGTGGATGCTCGCGCCGGAGGAACCTTCGAGCGGGTTCTGGGATTCGGTCACCGTGTGGCGCGAGGCCCTGGAGAGGTGTCGGAGCGGACCCGCCTGATTCCCGGGGACGGTGTGTATCCGCTCGGCCCGCACGTGTCGGGACCGGCTCAGATCCAGCCGTCCAGAGCGGTGAGCAGCCCCGGGAGGTCGTCACGGTGGATGCAGTGCCCGGCCCCTTCCACCGTGCGGACGGTGAAGCCGCGGTCGGCCAGGGTGCGGGCGCCCTCGGGCCCGACCGGCGAGCCCACCCCCGCGACCACCGCGAGTGAGGGCACCTCGGCGGTTTTGGGGAAGTTGTCCAGCCCGGCGACCTGTTCGGCCACCCAGGTGTGGAAGTCCGGGTCGGCGGCCGCGAAACCCTCCAGCTCGATCCGTACGTCCTCGTCGCTCCACAGCGGGTGGAGTTCGCGTACGCGGGCGGCGTCGGCGGTGGCGTACACCCGGCGGATGCGTTCCGCGGTCCCGTCGGGCAGGGGCGGGACGCGAAAGGCCGGGTCCAGGTATACGACCCGGGCCGGGCGCAGGTGCTCCAGCGCCAGGGACACGGCCACGCAGCCGATGGAGTGGCCCATGACCAGGTCGGCTCCGGCGGGCAGCGTGTCGACGAGGTCCTGGCGGAGCGCCTCCGTGGAGTACTCGCCGCGCGGGCTGTCGCCGTGCCCGCGCAGGTCCACCCCGACGACCCGGTAGCCGCGGCGGACGAGTTCGTCCTCCACGGCGTGCCAGGTGCGGTGCAGGGCCGACCCGCCGTGCACGAGGAGTGCGGTGCGGTCTCCGTCTCCGCTGGTATGGGTGGCGAGGCGCATGTGGGGCCTTTCTCCGGGGGCCGCGGATGTCACGGGGGTTCCGGAAAGCGTGAGTCTTCGACTCCGCCCCGGCAACCCCCGCCGGTGGCCGGTTCCGGTCAGGGGCCGGGTGTCGGCGGGCCCGCCCCGGACCGCGGCCTCCGCGCCGCCCCGCCGTCCGGGATCCTGCGCGTTGACGACACGGGGCGACCGTGGATTGAGAACATGGCGCCATGGACGCCCTCGCACTCGTACTCACGCTCCTGGTCGGCCTGGCGGTCGGCACCGCCCTCGGATGGACGCTCGCCCGCGGCCGCGGCGCCGAGGCCCGAGCGGACGCCCGAGCGGCCCAGGAGCGCGCCGCCTACGTGGAGGAACAGCTCGCGGACCGGTTCCGGGCGCTGTCCGCGCAGGCCCTGGACCAGACCAACCAGCGTTTCCTCGAACTCGCCGAGGGGCGGCTCCGGGCCGTGAGCGCCGAGGCCGGGAGCGATCTGGACGAGCGGCGGCGGGCCGTGGAGCGGATGGTGGAACCGTTGACGGCGACTCTGAACCGGGTGGAGACGCAGCTGAGGGAGGTCGACGCCGGGCGGGCCGCCGCGCACGCGGAGCTGGCCAAGCAGGTCGAGTACGTTCGTGAGGGCTCGGATCGCCTGCGGGACCAGACGCGGTCGCTGGTGACGGCGCTGCGCAGGCCGGAGGCGCGCGGCCGGTGGGGCGAACTGCAGTTGCGTCGGGTGGCGGAGCTGGCCGGGATGGCCGCGCACTGCGACTTCGAGGAGCAGGCGGTGTCCGGGGCTCAGCGGCCGGACATGGTGGTGCGGTTGGCGGGCGGCAAGAACGTCGTCGTGGACTCCAAGGTCCCGTTGGCCGCGTACCTGGACGCGGTCGAGGCCGGAGAGGGGCCCGGGACGCGGGACAGGCTGCGGACGCACGCCAAGCACGTGCGCACCCACGTGGACCAGCTGGCGGCCAAGTCGTACTGGGCGGCCTTCACCCCCGCGCCCGAGTTCGTGGTGCTGTTCATCCCCGGTGAGGCCTTCCTGGCCCCGGCGCTGGAGTACGATCCGGAGCTGCTGGAGTACGCGATGGCGCGACGGGTGCACATCGCGACACCGACCACGCTGATCTCGCTCCTGCGGACGGCGCAGTACGCGTGGCAGCAGGAGGCACTGAGCGAGAACGCCCGCGAGGTGTTCGACCTGGGCAAACAGTTGCACGCGCGGTTGTCGAAGCTGGGCGGGCACGTGGAGGGGCTGGGCCGGGCGCTGAACCGGACGGTGGGCGCCTACAACCAGACCGTGGGATCGCTGGAGAGCCGGGTGCTGGTGACCGCGCGCAAGTTCGGGGAGCTGGGCCTGGTCGAGGGCGATCTGGGGCGGCCCTCGGGTGTGGAGGAGCGCCCGCGTACGGTGACGGCACCGGAGTTCACCGAACCCGCATCGGTCGAATCGGATATGTCGGAACTCGGAATCACGGGCACCGCTGGTTTCGACGGTATTCGGCATGGGGGTAACGGCCGCAACGGTTCGACCCAAAAGAAACACGACGAGGCCGTTCACGGAGAGTGACTTAACGGTCAACCGTCCGGAACCGGCCAGAACCAGCCGGGGAGATCCCGGCGTCCAAGGGGTGGAAGCCGCGTTCACCCCGGAAGGGGCAAGTGGCCGAAATGACGACACGATCCCAGGAAAGACCCCCGAACATTCACGAGAAGTGACACACTAAACACTGTGAGTAACAAACTTGGGAGGCGCACGACCATGCCCCCGCGCAAGACGGACGGTCCGGCGCCCGGACAGGCCCCGTACTTCGTGCGGTCCAGCGGTCGCAGCCGGGAGGCACCCAGCGCGGACGGGACGGCACGCAGGCAACCGAACACGGCCCCGGCGGCCCCCCGGCGCCCGCCCCGGCTGACCGGGCGCGGCGGGGTGCTGCTGATCGTCGTGTTCAGCTTCACCGGAACCATGATCGCCCACCTGGCCTCCGTGACCACCGCCCCGGGCCTGGCCTTCACACTCGCCTGCCTGGTCACGGCGTCCCTCGTCCGGCCCGGCGACCTGCTGTCGCTGTCGGTGAGCCCGCCGATCGCCTACTTCGCCGCCGTGGTCGCCGCCGAGAGCCTGCTGGCCCTGGGCAACGAGGGCTTCGCCCGCGTGCTCATCCTGGGCTTGGCCTCCCGGCTGGCCGAGGTCGCGCCGTGGCTGTTCCTGGGCACGGCGCTGGTCCTGGTCATCGCGGTCTTCCGCGGCCTGCCCGGCAACCTGCGCACCCTCGGCGACGAGCTCAACGGCCGCGAATAACCCCGCTGCGTTCCGGGGCCCGGAGTAGGGCCGCCGGGGTCAGAAGGGCGCGTCGGCGTCCTGGGGCTCGTCGCCCCGCCGCTCGTCCATGGCGGCGGCCAGCTTGGCGCGAGCGCCCTCCAACCAGCGCTCACAGATCCGGGCCAGTTCCTCGCCGCGCTCCCACAGCGCCAGGGACTCCTGGAGGGTGAGACCGCCCGACTCCAGTTTGCGGACGACGTTGTTCAACTCCTCCCGGCTCTCCTCGTAGCTCAGTTCCGGGGCCTCACTCGTGTCGGCCATACCTACTCCCCCTCGGGCTGTGCGGTGTCGGTCTCGGGACCGGTGTCCTCGACGGTGCCGGTCTTCCTCGCGGCACCGGCCTTCCTCGCGGTACCGCCCTTCCCTGCGGCACCGGTCTTCCCGGGTGCGGCGGACCCGCGCGGACCGGCCTTCTCCGCCGGTGCGGGCTCCGCGTCCGCCCCGACCGCAGCGGTCTCCTCCTCGCTGTCCACGGAGTCGACCGTGGCCCTGAGACCGTCCTCCGCGAAGCGCAGTCGCAGGACCTCCCCCACCTCGGGCTCGGTCGCCGAACGGACCACCGAGCCGTCCTCGCGCTGCACGATGGCGTAACCGCGCGCCAGGGTGGTGGCCGGGGACAGGGCGTGCAGCCGGGCCTCGGTGTGGCCGAGACCGTCGGTGGCGCGGTCCAGCGAGACGGTCAGGCTCCGCCGGGCCCGGTCGCGCAGCTCCAGGACCTGCTCGGTGAGCCGCTCCGTCTCCCGGACCGGGTCGGCCAGGACCGGGCGGGCCCGGATGCCCGACAGCCAGGTGAGCTCCCGGTCGAGCCCGCCGCCGATGACCCTGCGGCCGCGGTCGCGGAGCTGACGGATGATCTCCAGCTGCTCGCCCACGTCGGGAACGGTGCGCTTGGCGGCATCGGTGGGGGTGGAGGCCCGCACGTCCGCCACGTGGTCCAGCAGGGGCGCGTCCTGCTCGTGACCGATCGCGCTGACCACCGGGGTGGCCGCGGCGGCGACGGCGCGGACCAGGGCCTCGTCGGAGAAGGGCAGCAGGTCCTCCATGGAACCCCCGCCCCGGGCGATGACGATGACGTCGACCTCGGGGCGCGAGTCCAGTTCGCGCAGTGCCTCGATCACCTCACGGGTGGCACGCTCGCCCTGGACCGCCACCTGGCGCACCTCGAAGCGCACGGCGGGCCACCGGCGGCGGCTGTTCTCCAGCACGTCGCGCTCGGCGGCCGAGTCACGGCCGCAGACCAGGCCGACGGTGTTGGGCAGGAACGGCAGCGGGCGCTTGCGGGCCGGATCGAACACGCCCTCGGCGGTCAGGGTGCGCCGCAGCTGTTCCAGACGGGCCAGGAGTTCACCGATACCGACGTGCCGGATCTCCCTGGCCCTCAGCGAGAAGGTGCCCTTGAGCTGGTAGAAGTCGGGCTTGGCGTGCATGACCACGCGGTCTCCGGGCCCCGGGGCCGGTTCCTGCCTGCGTAGCACGGAGGTCTCGCAGATCACCCGGATGGAGGCGTTGGCGACCGGGTCGCGCAGGGTCAGGTAGGACATGCGGCCACGGGAGTTCAGCTCGGCGATCTGGCCCTCGACCCAGATGGCGCCCAGCCGGTCGATCCAGCCGCCGACCGCTTGGAGTACGACCCTGACCGGCTGCGGTGACTCCGCGGAACTCTCCATGCCCATGGCTCCAGAGCCTAGGCCAGGGTGGTGACAGTTCCGGGCAGGAGCGGCCGCGCGGCCCCGGCGCCGGGCGTGCTCCACGGAGCACGCCGCGGCGCGCTCAGGCCCCGGCCTCGAGCTTGGCGATGCGGTTGTCGTACATCTTCACGAACTCGGGGCGGCTCTGGTGCGCGACCTCGTAGGCGCGCAGGTCGCGGACCTGATCGATGGTGAGCTTGCGCAGGCGGGCGCGGACGGAGGGCAGGGTGAGCTCGTCGTAGGTGGGCACGGCCAGGTCCTCGGCGGCGGGGGCGGCCCCCTTGCGGACCTTCTCCAGGACCTCGTCGCTGGCGACCCTGGTGTGCGCCTCGGCGGCCTCGATCTCCTCGGCCAGCGCGGAGCCGTCCTCGGGAACGTCGGCGGTGGCCGGGGCGGAGGGGCCTTCCCTGCGCTCCTCGACCAGCCTGGCGGCCTCGGCGGCGGTGGACCCGGCCTCCTCCTCGGCGCCGTCCCCGGGCCGCGACCCGTCGGACTGAGCGGCCTCGGCGGGAGCGGCCCCGGACTGCTCGGCCCCGGCAGCAGCGGCACCGGTGTCAGGAGCGGCCTCGGGCTGCTCGGGCTCGGCGGGAGCCTCCTTCTCCTCCTTCCTCTCCACGGGGGTCTCGGTCTTCTCCGAAGGAGCCTCAGCGGCGGCCTCGGCGGCCGGGGACTCGGTGCTCTCCGCCGTCTCCGCGGTCTCCGCCGTGGGGGTCTCGTCCTTCTTGTCCTGCACGGTCGTGACGACCGGTTCCTTGCGTCCGAAGACGCCCTTGAAAAGGGAGGTCAGCTTCGTGACGATGGTCGGGTTCGACATAGGACGGGGGCTCCTGATGCTCTCGGCGTTGGGCCGGCGGCGCGCGTCCAGCAAACCAGGCAAGGCCGAGTTGAGGGCGAACCGCCTCATAACAGATGCGATGGTGAACCAGGATAGAGGAGGGATTACCAGCATGAGCGGGTGGGAAGTGAACGATTTCGCCACTTCGCAGCCCGGCCGGGAGCATTCCGTTGCCCTGTCGTCACCTGCCTGTGGCCTCACCGATAGGTGAGCCCCGACAGGTGCCCTATCCCACACCCGGACGCACAGCCCGAGATCACACCTAGGATGTGTCCCATGAGTGCGATGACGACTGCCACGAACCAACGCCGTGTGCTACTCGCCAACCCCCGGGGTTACTGCGCCGGTGTCGACCGGGCGGTCATCACCGTCGAGAAGGCCCTGGAGCAGTACGGCGCCCCGATCTACGTGCGCAAGCAGATCGTGCACAACACCCATGTCGTACGCACCCTGGAGGAACGCGGCGCGATCTTCGTCGAGGAGACCGAGGAGGTGCCCGAGGGCGCCATCGTCGTCTTCTCCGCCCACGGCGTCTCGCCGGCCGTCCACGAACAGGCCGAGCGGCGCCAGCTCAAGACCATCGACGCCACCTGCCCGCTGGTCACGAAGGTGCACAAGGAAGCCCAGCGCTTCGCCGGCCAGGACCGCGACATCATCCTCATCGGCCACAACGGCCACGAGGAGGTCGAGGGCACCAGCGGCCACGCACCCGAGCACATCCAGGTCGTGGAGAGCCCGGAGGAGGTCGACAAGGTCGAGGTCCGCGACCCGGACAACGTCTCCTGGCTGTCCCAGACCACCCTGTCGGTGGACGAGACCAACCAGACCGTGGACGCGCTCCGGAAGAAGTTCCCGAACCTGCTCGCGCCGCCCAGCGACGACATCTGCTACGCCACCTCCAACCGCCAGGAGGCCGTCAAGGCGATGGCGCCCGAGTGCGAGCTCGTGATCGTGGTCGGCTCCGACAACTCCTCGAACTCCGTACGGCTGGTCGAGGTGGCCCTGGACTCCGGTGCGGACGCCTCGTACCTGATCGACAACGCCTCCCTGATGGAGGAGGCGTGGCTGGAGGGCGTCACCACGGTGGGTGTGACCAGCGGCGCCTCGGTCCCCGACATCCTGGTCCGGGAGCTGCTGGACAAGCTGGCCGGTCACGGCTTCGGCTCGGTCAGCCCGGTGACGACCGCCGACGAGACCCTCACCTTCTCGCTGCCCAAGGAGCTGCGCCGCGACCTGCGCGCGGAGTAGGGCCGGGCCGCGAACGACGAAACGATGACGGGGCCCCGGAGGGCCGTCCCTTTTCGGGGGCGCCTCCGGGGCCCCGGCGTGTGCGGGGTGCCCCGGCCTTCGGGTGCCCGGGCCGCCGGATGCCCGGGGCGGTTCCTCAGGAGTCGGTGTCCTCCGACCCGCCCTCCCCGGCGGCGCCGTCACCGTCCCCGGAGCCTTCGCCACTCGCGGAGTCCTCGTCCGAACCCGCTCCGGTCGCCTCGCCGCCGTCGGCCTCCTCGGCCTCCCGGGCCGGGAAGGTCTCCAGGTGCTCGGCCAGGACGGCGAACTCGTCGACGGAGGTGCTGCCGGAGATCACCAGGGTCCGGTCCTCCTCGCGCAGCACCAGGGCTCCCCAGTCCTCGGACTCCAGGTGCTCCCACTCCTGACCGCCGACCATGACGGTGCCGACCGGCTCGGCGTCCTTGACCTGGTCCTCCAGCACGTCGTCAGGGTCCCTGTCGCTCTGCGTCAGCCTGGCGTGGCTGTCCTGCGGGGTGGCGAACCCGACGGTCCACTCGACCGGGCCGGTCAGGTCCAGGGTGGAACTGGTGGGCGTCCATCCCTCCGGGAGGTCCTCGGAGGGCGCCGTCACCGGGTAGTCGGCGGCGTCCCGGAGCACCTCGATGTCCGGGCGGTACTCCACGGTGGGGATGTGTTCACCCGATCGGGTGGAGACCACGAACACCATCACCAGGAGGATCGCGACGACGACCCCGAGGGAGATGGCGTAGTTCTTGAAGGTGGCGTTGGCCCGGCTGTATGCACTCATGACAGTGTCCAGCTTGCCCCAGACCCCGGCCCGCTTCGACCTGGGGGGCGGTTAGGGCACGTGAGCGGGCCCCGCCCCCGCGGCGGGCACGGGACGCGAACCCGCCGGGCTCAGTCCCGGAGGCGGTTGCGGGGCTCGAGTTCGGTGAGCAGACCGGTGATCTCGTCGGCCAGCCGGTGGGCGTCGGCGTCGTCGCGGCGGACGACCTCGGCGACGGCGAGGAGCATGGAACCGCTCACCACGATCAGCAGCGCCTCGTCCACGGGCTCGTCCGCCTTGCGGAACAGGGCCACGTTGCGGTCGGTCCACTGGGTGAGCCGGGACCGCAGCTGGTAGTCGAACCCGGGCGGCCCGTCCCCGCTGAAGAACAGCCGGGCGGTCTCCCGCTCCTCGATGCAGCCGAGGAGGTAGGCGTGCGCCGCGATGTTCATCAGCCGTGTGGGATCACTCTCACCGCTGGCCCGTGCCTCGCGGACCGCCTGGTGCGTGCGCTCCTGCTGCCGCTGCTGGAACTCCTCGTACAGGGCGATGTACAGATCCGCCTTGCCGGTGAAGTGGTGGTAGAGGCTGCCGACGCTGGCCCCCGCGACCGAGACGACCTCGCTCACACCGGCCTTCGCGAAGCCCACCGTGCGGAACACCTGGGCCGCGGCCTTCAGCAGGGCACTGCGGGTGGCCGCGCCCCGCGGCGAGACCCGCGCGGGCTTGTCCGTCTTGTCCACTGTCACGCCCTCACTCCTGTCCGGGTCCCCGCCAGCGTAGACCGTAACGCCCCCGCCGCGGTCGCCCTCCCCCACAGGGCCCGTGACGACCGGGGCTCACCTCGGGTGACTACCCTAAGAGGTGAACTCCACCCTGTTCCCGACGGAAGGTGTCACGTCCATGTCGCAGCCCAGTGGTCAGCCCGCGCAAGCCCCGGCGCCCGACCGCAACCTCGCGCTGGAACTGGTCCGCGTGACCGAGACCGCCGCGCTCGCCGCGGCCCGCTGGGTCGGTAAGGGTGACAAGCTCGGCGCCGACGGCGCCGCGGTGCGGGGCATGCGCCACATGATCAGCACCGTGTCGATGAACGGCACCGTGGTGATCGGCGAGGGTGAGAAGGACAACGCCCCCATGCTCTACAACGGCGAGCGCGTCGGCGACGGCGGCGGCCACGAGTGGGACGTGGCGGTCGACCCGATCGACGGCACCACCCTCACCGCCATGGGCATGCCCAACGCCATCGCCGTGATCGCGATGAGCCCGCGCAACACCATGTTCGACCCGTCCGCGGTGTTCTACATGGAGAAACTGGCCACCGGCCCCGAGGCCGCCGACGTGGTGGACATCGCCGCCTCGCCCGCGGACAACATCCGCGCCGTGGCCCGCGCCAAGGGCAAGTCTCCGCAGGACGTCACGGTCGTGATCCTGGACCGTCCGCGCCACAAGCAGATCGTGCAGGACGTGCGCGACGCGGGGGCCCGGATCAAGTTCATCAGCGACGGCGACGTGGCCGGCGCCATCATGGCCGCCCGCCCCGGCACCGGTGTCGACCTGATGCTGGGCATCGGCGGCACGCCCGAGGGCATCATCACGGCGTGCGCGATGAAGTGCCTGGGCGGGGTCATCCAGGGCCGTCTGTGGCCCAAGGACGACGAGGAACGGCAGAAGGCGGTCGACGCGGGCCACGACCTGAACCGCGTGCTGTACACCGACGACCTCGTGTCCTCTGACGACGTGTTCTTCGCCGCGACCGGTATCACCGAGGGCGAGCTGGTCGGCGGGGTCCGGTACGAGTCCACCGGCGCGACCACCGACTCGCTGGTCATGCGCGGCCGCAGCGGCACCGTGCGCCAGGTCCGGAGCGAGCACCGCCTGACCAAGCTCTCCGCCTACAGCGGCGTCGACCTCACCTCCGCCCCGGAGTAGAACCCCTCCCCCTCTGCGCGGCCCGCACCCGGTGCCCGAAGCCCACGGCGCCCCGCCCACCCGGCGGGGCGCCGTGGCACGCGGACCCGAAACCGTCCACGTGTGTGCGAACCACCCGGGTCACCACGGCATCAGACCCATCACTGGCCCCGCGGCCGCGCCTGTCCCGTGAACACCCTCGTCGGAGGTCCGATGTCCTATCCAGATCCCCAGCAGCAGCCCCAGTGGCAGCCGCCGCAGCAGCCTGGGCAGCCCGGTCAGGGGTTCCCGCCGCAGCAGGGACCCGGGCAGCCGCACTTCGCCCCGCCGCCGGGGCCCGGAGCGCAGTACCCGGGCCCCGGCGGCCCCCACCCCAACAACCCGGGTGCCCCCATGGGCCCCGGAGGACCGGCCGGACCCATGGGCCCCGGAGGCCCCGGCGGCCCCGGGCAGCCGCCCTACGGCGGCCAGTACTCCGGCGGCCAGGTGCCGCCGTCCGGTGGCGGAGGGGGCCGTAAGTGGCTGATCCCCGCGGCCGCCACGGCCGCCCTCGTGGTCATGGGCGGCACCCTGTGGGCAGCGGCGTCCCTGGTCGACTTCGGCGGCCCGCAACCCGAGTCGGTCCTGCCCGGCAACTCCGTCGCCTTCGCCAAGATGGACCTGGACATCGACGGGTCCCAGGTCATGGATCTGCTCCAGTTCTCCTCGAAACTCCCCGACGAGGTCACCGAGGAGACCGGTGAGGTCGAGGAGGACACCTCGGGCGTCTTCGCCGAGATGTTCGCGGACACCTTCGACGTGGAGCAGGCCGAGGTCGAGGAGTGGGTCGGGCAGAAGGGCGGGGTCTCCGTCTGGCCGGCCTCGGACCCCGAGGCCGAGGCCTCGGACGGCATGGCCGCCATGGTGGCGTTGGCCGTCGAGGACCCCGAGGCGGCAGAGGCGCAGTTCAGCGAGATCAGCGACTCCGAGGACCTGTACTACGAGCTGGCCGACGACTTCATGGTCTTCACCGACAGCGAGGCCGGGCTCAACGAGTACCGGGACCAGATGTCGGCCCACGGCGACCTGGAGGGCAACGACACCTACAGCGGTGACCTCCAGGGCGTGCCCAACGGCAGCATCGCCCTGGGCTGGGTGGACTTCGGCGCGCTCAGCGAGGCGACCGGGCTCGACGAGGAGTTCGCCGCCGAATTCGGCACCGGGGCCCAGAGCATGGAGGGCCGGGCGACCGCCTCCATGCGGGTCGACGGCGACTACCTCGAGGCCAGGATGGACGTGTTCGGCTTCGAGGTCGAGAACGAGAACCTGGCCTGGCTCGCCGACGCCCCCGGCGCGAGCGTGGACGCCATGGGCGGCCTGTCGGAGGACTCCGTGATGGCCTTCGGCGGCAGCGGCCTGGACGAGGCCCTGAGCACCGCGTGGGAGGACGGGCTCCCGTTCGTCGGGCAGAGCGAGATCTCGGAGGCGGAGTCGTTCTTCAACTCCGTCGGCGCCCCGCTGCCGGACGGGTTCACCTCCCTGCTTGGCACCTCCACGGCCCTGGGCCTGGGCGACTTCGACCCGGACGGGTTCACCGAGCCGTCCTTCGAGTACCGCGCGGTCGACGGCGACCAGAGCGCGGTCGAGGGGCTCGTCGACGAGATCGCCAACGACCCCTACTCCTCCTCCCCCGTCCCCGACGTGGGCACGGACGGCGACACCGTGGTGGTCACCTACGGGGACGGCGGTTCCTCGGCCCGGCTGGGCGAGGACGAGGTCTTCCAGCAGACCATGCAGGATCTGGACGACGCGGTGATGGCCGGATACTTCGACCTGCGCCAGGTCCTGGGCCAGGACGAGGTGGAGGCCCCGGACCAGTGGGGCGCGGTCGGCATGGGGCTGAGCGTCGTCGACGGCGGCGAGCGCGCCGTGGTCGAGCTGCGCTGGGCGCCCAGCGGCGACCGGTAGCCGACTGGCCGGACAGGCGTGTCGACGGCGCGGGAGGGGCGGACCCTCCCGCGCCGTCGCGTTTCGCTCGGCCGGGAACGCTGTGCGGCCGATCGCGTCGGGCGGCGGGGCGGGCGCCCGCCCCGCCGCCCGGGTCCCGGGCCGACGCCCTAGTTCACGACCCGGCGCCGCATCTGGAAGGAGGCGAGGTTCCACATCAGCGCGACGAAGACCAGCAGGACGCCGACGTGGACCAGCACCGCGAGGACGTCCAGCCCGCCGAAGACGGAGCCGCGGATCAGCTCGACGGCGTGGTAGAGCGGGTTGACCATGGCGGCGGTCTGGACCCAGCCGGGCAGTTCGGTGAGCGGGAAGAACGTGCCCGCGACGAGGAACAGCGGGGTGAACAGGCCGCTGAACACGTAGTCCATGGAGCGCACCGAGGAGATCACCGCCGAGATCCAGATGCCGAAGAGCGCGAAGGCGAACCCGGCGAGGAAGGCGATGAACGGGACCAGCAGCATCCCGGGGCCGGGCCGGAGCCCGAAGCCGATCGCGACCAGCAGCGGTACACAGCCGTAGACCCCCGACCTCAGGGCCAGCCAGAGCGCCTCCCCGGTGACGAGTTCGCGCACGTCGACGGGGGCGGCCAGGATGCCCTCGTAGGTGTGCAGGAAGCGGCGTTTGATGAAGGTGTTGATGACGGCCGGCATCATCGACTGGAACATGACCGACACCGCGACGATGCCGGTGCCGAGGAAGTCGATGTAGCTGTATCCGGCGAGGGTCCCGATGAGGGCGCCCATGCCGAAGCCGAAGCAGAGCAGGTAGAGGGTGGGCTCGACGACGGCGGCGAAGGTCGTGGCCCGCCAGGACTGCCCGTACAGGATCCATTCCCGGGCGACCACGCCCATGACGGCGTCGGCCTCGAAGCGCCCCGGCCGGGCGTGCCGTTCCGGTCGGGCGTCGTCGCGGCGTTGTGACAGGCTCATTCCACGGACTCCCCGGTCAGGGTGACGAACACGTCCTCAAGGTTGCTGGCCCGGCGCTCGGGGGCGCCCAACCGCTCCCGGACCGACTCCGGGATCTCCTCGGCCCGCAGCACGGACAGGGTGGTCCCGGTACGGCGTGTGGTGAAACCGTGCCCGTTGACCAGGCTTTCCATTTCGGCCATCCCTTCGCCGTCGGGGGTGTACTCCTCGACGGTGGAGCCCGCGTACTTGGCGACGAGGTCCGCGGGGGCGCCCCGCTCGATGACGCGGCCGCGGGCCATGAGGGCGACCTCGTCGGAGAGGCGTTCGGCCTCCTCGATGTAGTGGGTGGACATGAGGACGGTGGCACCCTCGTCGCGCAGGGCGGAGATGACCCCCCACAGCTCCTGGCGCACCTGCGGGTCCAGCCCGACGGTGGGTTCGTCCATGAGGACCAGCTCGGGCCGGTGCAGGAGGGCGCGGACGATGAGCAGGCGGCGGCGCATACCGCCGGAGAGGTTGTCGACGGGGGTGTCCCCGCGGTCGCTGAGCTGGGCCAGGCGCAGGGTGCGGGCGATGGCCTCGCGGCGCCGGGAGCGGGGGACCCGGTAGAGGAACGAGAACATCCGGAGGTTCTGTTCGACCGTGAGTTCCTCGTCGAGGTTGTCGTGCTGGGGGACGACGCCCATGCGGGCCCGGGCCCACTTGGACTCGGCGGGGACCTCGTGGCCGAGGATGCTGATGGTGCCCTCGTCGGCGATGGACTGGGCGGTGAGCATCTTCATGGTGGTGGACTTGCCCGCACCGTTGGGCCCGAGCAGGCCGAGGACGATGCCCTGGGGCACCTCCAGGTCGAGGCCGTCAACGGCGGTGAGCGAGCCGAAACGCTTGACGACGCCGCTCAGGCGCAGGGCCGGCACGGCGGAGGGGGCCCGGGAGGTCATGGCGGCGCTCCCGGGGACGGCCCGTCCGGGCTCTGGTGTGGTCATGGGAACACGTTAGGCAGCGGGACGGACGTTTTTCCAACGGTTTTCGCGGCGGCGCGGACCCGGGAGCACCGCTCTGGCCAGGTCTGTCCACGGGAGCACCGCTCTGGCCAGGTCTGTCCACAGGCGGAGAAAACCCGTTGCGCCCGCGCCCGCCCCGTACCTAACGTCGAGGGGTCGGATCCGGACACGTGATCGGGGCGGAGACGCCCCCGAAAAGGGATGGGTGAGTATGCCCCGGACTGCGCCGAGCGCGCCTCACAACCGCGCGGGCCTCCGCCTGCCCCGAAACCCTTCGGCCGCCTGAGCGGACCCCGCCCACGTCGAGAACCGCTCGGCGCTCCTGCTGTTGACCTCTTACCCTCTCCAGCAAGGAGTCCCCGGGTTGTCCTTCACCGACCCCGACACCACCGAGAACACCCGCCCCACCGCCTTCCGCTGTGTGCTCTGCGGCCTGTCCGTGCCCGCCACGGGTCCCGACGGCCCGCAGCGCGGCCACTGCCCGAGCTGCCTGAGTTCCCGGCACGTCCACGACCAGGTCGGGGGCGGCGCCTCCGACTGCGAGGGGCGCATGACGCCCATCTCCGTGGTCGTCCCGCGCGACCACCGGTGGAGACTCGTGCACCGCTGCGTCCGCTGTGACGAGTTGTCCGAGAGCGCCGTAGCCGCCGACGACAACCCGCTCGTCCTCATGCGGATCGCCGTGCGGCCGCTCGCCGAACCGCCCTTCCCGCTGGAACTGCTCGGGGAGGTGTGAGCGTGGGACGGCGCAACAACGACCGGCGGACCCGGCGCAGACGGCAGCGCCCCAAGGCCGTCCTGCGGGCCCGCGGCGAACGGGGCCGCCGGTCCGAGCCGACCGCGGAGTCCTTCCGCTGCACCGGATGCCGGCTCGACGTTCCCGTGCGGGCGGTGGGCACCGCGCACCGCAACCACTGTCCGCACTGCCTCACCAGCCTGCACGTGGACGCGCGGGTCCCCGGCGACCGGGCCGCCGACTGCCGCGGCCGGATGGTGGCGGCGGGTGTCAGCGCACGGCCGGACGGCGAGTGGCTGGTCATCCACCGCTGCCTGTCGTGCGGCGAACTCAGCGCCAACCGGATCGCGGGCGACGACAACGCCCGTGCCCTGGTGCGGATCGCGGTGCGTCCGCTTTCGGCCTCCGCCGCGGCCAGGCGGGCACTGGTCCACCTGTGACCGGGAACGGCCGCGGGACCGGGTCAGTCCCGGGCCCGCGGCCCCGCCCCCGGGACTGCTCCTCCTCTAGGCTTACGGGCGTGAGTGAGGATGTCTCCCCCGCCCGGATGAGGGCCTCGAACAGTGACCGTGAACGCGTCAGCGAGGTACTCCGCGCCGCCGTCACCGACGGCCGCCTCGACATGGAGGAGTTCGAGGAGCGCCTGAACCGGGCGCAGGAGGCCAGGACCCTCGGTGAGCTCCCGGCGATCACCGCCGACCTCCTGCCCCCGCAGGAGCAACCCGTCCGGGTCGACAGCGAGCCGATGGTCAGCTGGTTCAGCACGCTCACCCGCAGGGGGCGGTGGGTCGCGCTCCCCGACGAGCAGGCCGGAGCGGTCGTCGGGCGCACCGAGATCGACATGCGCCAGGCCCTGCTCACACGCAACCACCACCGGATGACGGTCAGCACGTTCTTCGGCCGCGTCGTCATCGACGTCCCCGAGGGGGTGGAGGTGCGTATCAGGGGCTGGTCCTTCCTGGGCAGACGCAGCACCAACGCCCGTCGCAGCACCATGTCCGACCCGCCGGTCCTGGAGATCGACGGGTTCTGCCTGTTCGGCACCGTGCGCGTACGCGCCCCCAGGCGCCGCCTCTTCCCGGGCCGACGGCGCGCCCGCCCGCAGATCGACCGATGACCTCCCCTGTGCCGCCTGTGACCTGGACCGATGTCAACATGACACGTGCAACACCGGGAAGTGCGGGTGAGGTGCGCTGTGCTCTGCCGCGTCTGGCAGGCTTTAGGTCACAGGTTTTCCCAGGAAAGACGGGTTGCAATGAGTGAGTTCCGTATCGAGCACGACTCGATGGGTGAGGTCAGGGTCCCGGCCGAGGCCAAGTGGCGGGCCCAGACCCAGCGTGCCGTCGAGAACTTCCCGATCTCGGGCCAGGGTCTGGAGAACGCCCACATCGCGGCGCTCGGCCAGATCAAGGCCGCGGCCGCCAAGGTCAACGCCGAGCTCGGTGTGATCGGGGACGACCTCGGCAAGGCCATCCGTGAGGCTGCCCTCGAGGTCGCCGACGGCAAGTGGAACGACGAGTTCCCGATCGACGTCTTCCAGACCGGTTCGGGCACCTCCAGCAACATGAACACCAACGAGGTCGTGGCGACCGTCGCCAAGGAGCGCACCGGCCTCGACGTTCACCCGAACGACCACGTGAACGCCTCGCAGTCGTCCAACGACGTGTTCCCGTCCTCCATCCACATCGCCGCCACCTCGGCCGTGCAGAACGAGCTGATCCCGGCGCTGCGCCACCTGGAGGGCGAGCTCACCCGCAAGTCCGTCGAGTTCGCCTCGGTCGTCAAGAGCGGCCGCACCCACCTGATGGACGCCACTCCGGTCACCCTGGGCCAGGAGTTCGCCGGGTTCGCCGCGCAGGTGCGCTACGGGGTCGAGCGCCTGGAGGCCGTCCTCCCGCGCGTGGCCGAGCTCCCCCTGGGCGGCACCGCCGTCGGCACCGGCATCAACACCCCCGAGGGCTTCTCCGCCCGGGTCATCGCCGAGATCGCCGCCAACACCGGCCTGCCGCTGAGTGAGGCCCGCGACCACTTCGAGGCGCAGGGCGCCCGCGACGGTCTGGTCGAGCTCTCCGGGCAGCTGCGGACCATCGCGGTCGGCTACTGCAAGATCGCCAACGACATCCGTTGGATGGGTTCGGGCCCGACCACCGGCCTGTCCGAGATCTTCCTGCCCGACCTCCAGCCCGGTTCGTCGATCATGCCGGGCAAGGTCAACCCGGTCCTGTGCGAGGCCATGCTCCAGGTCTCCTCTCAGGTCGTCGGCAACGACGCCGCGGTGGCCTTCGGCGGCGCCTCCGGCAGCTTCGAGCTCAACGTCCAGCTGCCGATGATCGCGCGCAACGTGCTCGAGTCGATCCGCCTGCTGGCCAACGTCTCCACGGTCTTCGCCGACCGCTGCGTGGCCGGGATCAGGGCCAACGAGGAGCAGTGCCGCACCTACGCGGAGTCCTCCCCCTCGATCGTCACGCCGCTCAACCGGTACATCGGCTACGAGGAGGCCGCCAAGGTCGCCAAGCAGTCGCTGGCCGAGAAGAAGACCATCCGAGAGGTCGTGCTGGAGCGCGGCTACATCGAGGACGGCAAGCTCACCGAGGAGCAGCTCGACGCCGCTCTCGACGTCCTCAAGATGACCAACTCCCAGTAGTAGTCACCGGCGACGGGGCACCTCGCGGACGCGGGGTGCCCCGTCGCGCGCGATCCCGCCCCCGCTCCCGTTCCGTGCCCCACACGGCAGGAGCCTCCCCCGCACAGAGCCCGCTCCGAGAGGGCGACAGATGCCGAGCAACAACCACCCCGCCATCGCGAACCGCTACGTCCTGCGCCGGGAACTCGGCCGCGGCGGCATGGGCATCGTCTGGGAAGCCCACGACACCGCCCTGGACCGGGTCGTGGCGATCAAACAGGTCCTCCTGCCCGGCCACTTCACCGCCGCCGAACGCGCGGACGCCCACGCCCGCGTCCACCGCGAGGCACAGTCGGCCGCACGGATCAACCACCCCACGGTCATCACCATCCACGACGTGTTCGAGTTCGAGCACGACCCCTGGGTGGTCATGGAACTCGTCGACGGCGACTCCCTCCAGGACCTGCTCGCCGAGACGGGGGCCCTGCCCCCGGCCAGGGTCGCCGACATCGCCGAGTCCCTGCTCCAGGCGGTGCGCGCCGCCGACACGGCCGGAGTCCTGCACCGCGACATCAAGCCGGGCAACATCATGATGTCCGCCGACGGGCGGGTCCTCCTCACCGACTTCGGTATCGCCACCATGGAGGGCGGACCGAGCATCACCCGCACCGGGGCACTGGTCGGCTCACCCGAGTACATGCCGCCCGAGCGGCTGGAGGGCGGCCCGGCCGAGCACCGGGGCGACCTGTGGAGCATCGGCGTGACGCTCTACGCCGCCGTGGAAGGGGTCTTCCCCTTCCGCCGCGACTCCATCACCGCCGCGATCGCCGCGGTCGTCTCCGCCCCGCTCCCTCCCATGGCACGGGCCGGGTGGCTGGAGCCGGTGATCACCGGCCTGCTGGAGCGCGACCCCGACCGGCGGCTCACCGCCGACGGGGCACTGGAACTACTACGGCGCTGCCGTGACGGAAACAGGCGGGGTTCCCCTCCGGGCCGCAGGCGCGGAACCCCGGCGCGTGGCAGGCGCAGGTCCGGTGGCCGCAAGGCCGCGGACCGGCGCAGGGGTTCCAGGAGGACCGTGATGGCGCTGGGCGCGAGCGCGCTGGCGGTCCTGGCCGTCGGGGCCACCGTGGTCGTGCTGTCCCTGCCCTCCGGCAGCAGCGACGGACCCGCAGCCTCCACCACCTCCGAGTGCGGGGTGGGAACCTTCGACGCCGAAGCCGACCTGGACGGCGGCACCTGGACGTCACGCCAGGGCGGCGACGTCGTGTACGAGGGCGGCGACATGCTCCAGGCGATGCGCGCGGCGGTCGACAGCCTGGACCCGCAGCGCACGGAACAGCAGAGCGTGGCCGTGCGCGGGTCCGGCGTGATGCCCGCCGACGCCTCCCTCGACCTGCCCAGCCACACCTCGCTGGAGGTCTGCGGCACCATCGACGTCACCGGCGACTCCACCGACGACAGCGCCGCCGTGCGGATCCGCGACGCCCGGGACGTCTCCGTCCCCCATCTGTCCCTGACCGGGGCGCCCAACTTCGGGGTCCACGTCCGGACCTCGCAGGACGTACACCTCGGACAGGTCGACCTACGCCTGTCCGGCGGCCTCGGCGTACGCGTCGACAGCCGTGACGACGACTCGGTCCGCCAGGCGCGCGACATCACCATCGACGACGTCCACGTCTCCGGCACCAGCGACCACGGCGTGGAGACCTACGGAGTCGACGGGCTCACCATCGGCACGGTCACCGCCCGGGACACCGGCTCTTCGGGGCTGATGCTCAACGACACCGTCAACGCCACCGTCGGCGGTGTCGACGCCGAGGGGGCCGGCACCGGCACCGGGTACGCGGCCCTGCGCATGGCCAACCGCACCGGCCGCCTGGACGGCGGTTACGACACCAACATCCGGGTGGGCGAGGTCCGGGCGCGCGGCGGCGGCCGCGGGATCTTCTGCCTATCCGAGAGCGGCGGCGCCGTGATCGAGAACGTGGACATCGCCGAAACCGGCAACAACGCCGTCCTGTTCGAGAACTGCCACAACGTCACCGTCAGGGGCGGAACCGTCGCCGGTCCGGGGGGCATCCGGCTCGCCGCCCGCTCGGAGTTCGCCGACACCTCCGACATCACCTTCGAGGGCCTGACCCTGATCGACACCCAGATCGTCGAGAGCCCCTGCGGTGTGAACACGAGCGTCCGCGACGTCACCTGGCAGAACAGCCAGGACAACACCTGCTGATCCGGGCGCGCCCGGGTTCGGCCCCCGGTGTTCCCGGGTTCGGTGAACTGTCCGGGCAAGACGGGAGGCGGTCCCGGGACCGCCTCCCGTGGTCCGGAGGGGCCGGCCGCCTAGTACCAGCCGACGGACTGGGAGTGGGCCCAGGCCTCGCAGGGGGTGCCGTAGCGGCCCTTGATGTAGTCGATGCCCCAGGCGATCTGGGTGGCGGGGTTGGTCTGCCAGTCGGAGCCGTGGGAGGCCATCTTGCTGCCGGGAAGCGACTGCGGAATGCCATAGGCACCGGAACTGGGGTTCTGGGCCGTGTGGTTCCAGTTGCTCTCCTTCTCCCACAGGGGCTCGAGGCAGCTGTCGAACTGGTCGGAGCCCCAGCCCTGTTCCGCCACCATCTGACGGGCGATGCCCTTGGCGTCACCCGTGAACTCGGGCGTCTCCTCCGGCTCCTCCTCTTCCTCCTCTTCCTCCTCAATGTCGCTCCCGGTGGCCTGGGCGCTGCGCACCCCTTCGCCACTGGCAGCGTCACGCTGGGCCTGCGCGTCCATGCGCAGGTCCTGGAGTTCCTCTTCGGTCAGCGGTTCCGAGGCGGCGAAGAACTCATCGCCTTCGGTCTCGTCGGTGTCGGTCGCGGGTTCCTCGGACTGCGGCACGGCGGCACTGGCCGCCATGTCCGGTTCCACACCGTCGTCCGCGAAGGCGGAGACGGCGAACGTCGCGCCGGCGACCAGGGTGGCCGCACCGACCGCCGCGGTACTGCGCAGCGACATTCGGTTGAGTAGCACGGTCGCCTTTCCCAAAAGGGGGGTTATTGGCAGGGAAAAAACTATTAATACCAGTTGTTCGCCTGGGAGTGGGACCAGGCGCCGCACGGGTCCCCGTAGCGGCCCTTGATGTAGTCGATGCCCCAGGCGATCTGGGTGGCGGGGTTGGTCTGCCAGTCGGAGCCGTGGGAGGCCATCTTGCTGCCGGGAAGCGACTGCGGAATGCCATAGGCACCGGAACTGGGGTTCTGGGCCGTGTGGTTCCAGTTGCTCTCCTTCTCCCACAGGGGCTCGAGGCAGCCGTGGAACTGGTCGGAGCCCCAGCCCTCGTCGAGGACCATCTGGAGGGCGATCTCCTTGGCGGAGCCCGCGGGGACGGGGGCACCGCCGCCCGAGGAACCGGAACCGCCCCCGGAGGAACCCCCGGCGGTCTCACCGAAGGCCTCCTCGGGCTCGGGTTCGGGCTCGGGCTCGGCGATCTCCGAGCCGCTGCCGCTGGCGGACTGCACGGCCTCCTCGGCCGCGGCCAGCACACCGTCCCGGTTCTGCTCGCGCCGGTTCTCGCGCTCGGTGTCGTCGACCGCGGGCGGGCTCGCGAAGAACTCGTCCTCCGCTGCCGACGGTGCCTCCGTCGGCTCCGGGAGCGTTGCGGCGGAGGCGGCCTGCCGGGGGTCGAGTTCGCCCGTCTCCGCGAAGGCGGAGACCGTGAACATGCCGCCCGCGACCAGCGCGGCGGCTCCGACAGCACTCATCTGGCGCAGTGAGATCCGGTTGAGTAGCAAGATCGCCCTTTCACGTTGGCGCACGCGGAACAGCCCGGGGGTGTTCGCGTGGTGTGGGTGGCCGCCGTCGGACCGTGTGGCCCGTCAAGGTGCCGCGGAGGGGACGGAGGTGCCGTTCGACCGGCCGCGGAGCGGGGCTGCCACACGGGAGGGGGTCTCAGTGCAGCGAACTCAGCCTGCATCATCATCACGGTAAAGTAACGCCAGTTTTACTATGCCCTGGCTCACATCACGGAATGTGGGCATATGGCACAGCCCTGACCTGCATTCCGACACGAAGGGTAAACAGAGCGTCAATGCCGAACAGGTCTTTGTCACCCCCGCCCCAAGTGTTCGGGAGAGAGCAGGGTCACTGCCCCGGCAGTGCTCGCCCCCCGCTCCGGAGCGGGTCCGCGCCCGGGCGTGGCGAGTACCTGAGTATCCGTACCGATGCACCGGGTCCGGACAGCGGGGAGCATGGGCACCATGAACGCCCGAGGACTCCCACATCCCCCGCCGGGAGCACCGCGACACTGTCCGGACTGCCAGGCGGCGCTCACCCACTCCGCTCCCCGGTGCCAGCGCTGCGGGCTGGCCCTGGTCGGACCGACCGCACAACGCCTGTGGTGGATCGACTCCGAACTGCGGGCGCTGCGCGGGCGCGAGCGCGTACTGGCCCGGGAACGCCCCGGCGTGCTGGCCCAACTGCGCCGGGAGTCCGAGGCGCGTTCCCGGCCCGAGGGCCCCGAGCACCCCGCCCCCGCTCCGGCCCGGGCCCCGGCCCCCGTGCCGCACCCCGCAACGGAACGGCGCTCCGCGCCCGCGAACGCCGCCGAGGCCGAGGTCAGCCGACGCTCGGCCCAGAACGTCATCCTCGCCCTCGGCGGTCTCCTGGTCGGCATCGCCGCCCTGGTCTTCGCCATCTGGACGTGGAGCGACATGGGCACCGGCGCCCGTGCCTCCGTGCTGGGCCTGACCACCCTGGCCTTCGCCGTCCTGGCCCGCCCGCTGCACCGGCGCGGGCTGCACGCCACCGCTGAGACCTTCGGCGCCGTGGCCGCCGGGCTGCTCTGCGTGGACGCGCTCGCCCTGTGGCTGCTGAGCGACCGGCTCACCAACGGCCCCGGGTACACCGGTGCGGCCCTCACCGTGATCAGTGCGCTCCTGGTGCTCTACCCGGCCCTGGTGCCGCTCCGCTCACCCCGGATCCTGGCCGCCCTGTTCGCCCAGCCGGTTCCGGTGCTGCTGGTCATCGCGCTGCCCACCGACGGGAATCCCGGCTGGCTGCTGGCCCTGCTCGCCACCACCGCGCTGGTCGACGTGATGGTCGTCCGCCGGCTCGGCCTCCCCCGCCGGGGCGTACCGGTCCGGACCCTGCACGTGTCGGCCCTCATCCTGTGGGGTCTGGCCCTGGCCGTCACCGGTGTGGTCGTGCTCGCCAGCACCTCCTCCTCCGGTTCCGATCCGCTGGGCTGGTGGTCACTGGCCGCCACCCTGCTATTGGCCGGGGCCACCGGTCTCCTGCTGGACCGCTGGCGGGGCCCGGGACGAACCGGCCCGGGGCAGGACGTCACACCCCGCCCCCTCTCCGTGTACGCCGTCATCGGCCTGGGCGCCCTGGCACTGGTGCCGCTGGTCGCCGGACCCGCGCACCTGCCGGTGCTGCCCCGTCTGCCGGTCCTGCCGTGGAGCCTCGAACCGGCCGCGATGGCCGCCCCCGCCGTGGAACTCCTCCAGCTGGACCGGGCGAGCACACTGCCGCCGCTGAACCTCGTGTACCTGGCCGGGATCCTGGTCGCCACGGGGCTCGCACTCGGCACGGTCCGGCTGCTGCGCCGCTCCGCCCTGTCCGTCACGCTCTCCCTGACCGCACCGACCACGCTCCTCGCCCTCACCCTGCTCCTCGGTCTGCCGCAGGCCGTGGCGGCCGTGTGGGCTCTGGTGGTCGGCGGCTGCCTGGTCCTGGGGTCGGCGGTACTGCGCAGGTGGACGGGCTCGGTCCAGGTGGTCACCGGGACGCTGACCCTGGCGACCGGCCTGGTCTGGGCGCTGCCCGAGCGGTACACGACCCTGGCCTGCCTGCTGTTGCTGGCCGTCACCGCGCTGGTCTGCGCGGCCGGGGCACGCCGGTTCACGGAACCGGGGCGCAGCCCAGCACCGGGCGGCCGCGCCGCGACCCTCTACATGGGAAGCGTCCTGCTGTGGGGGCTGTCCCTGCTGCTCGGTACCGCCTACCTGCTCGGGAACCGGGGTGCGGACGGCACCGTCCAGGCCCAGTGGTGGCTGCTGACCGGGGCCGTGCTGCTGTGCGGGACGACCGCGCTGCTCCTGAGCCGGGTACGGGCCCCGTCCACGCTCCCGGTGTCCTCCCCCGGTCAGGACCGGCCCGCCGACCCGCGCCCGCTGTTCACCCTCGCGGGCCTGGCCCTGCTCCCCGGGGCAACGCTCCTGGCACTGCCCGAACGCTCACCCGCCCTGGCGCTGTTCTCCCCGCGCGCCTCCTGGTCGGAGCCGGCCGAGGCGATGTGGGAACCGGTGAACACCGTGCTCGGCCTTCCCGCGCAACCCGGGGTCCTCTCCGCGGTGGGTTCGGCCCTCGGCGTCCTGCTGGTGGGCGCGCTGGTGACCGGCCTGGTGGCGTTGATCGACCGCCGCCGGCTCCCGGCAGCGCTTGCACTGACCGTGCCGCCGACACTGGTCCCGCTGCCGGTACTGGCGGGGGCACCGTTCGCCGCGGCGGTCGTGTGGACACTGCTCGTGGGCGCCGCACCGTTCCTGTGGGCCTCCCGCCTCCGGCCGGGCGCCGCCTGGCTGCCCGGGGTCACCGGCCCGGCCACGATGCTGCTCGCCCTGGCCTGGTCCCTGCCCCAACAACACACCACGCTGCTCGCACTGCTCCTGGCCGCGGCGGTGGTCGTACTCTCCGCGCTGGCCCACCGCAACGCCTCCGCCGCCCCGGCGCGCTCCGACGCGGTCTCCACAACCGCCATCGTGTACGGGCTGACCATCGTCGCCTGGGGCGCGGTCCTCGCCTTCGGGTCCACCGCACTGATCGCCTCCGCGACCGCCGGAGCCCCCGGCCAGTCCCCGTCGTGGCTGCTCGGCGCTACCGCACTCCTCCTCGGCGCGGCCGCACTGGTACTCGGCCGCACCCGCGGGGAGGGAACCCCGAGCCCGTTCGGCATCGCGGCCCTACTCCTGCTGGCCGCCGTGCCGCTGGTCGCGGGACCGCGCGGCCTCCCCACGGTGCCGGCGCTCACCCGGGCCCGCGGCGTCTTCGAGGCACCGGCCTCCGCGATGCTGGAACCCGCACGCGCCTTCGTCGGACTCCCGGTCCCGGCCGACACCCTGACCGCCCTGGCGGCCGCCGCCGGGCTGCTGATCGCCGGAATCCTGTCCCTGGGTGCGGTGCTGCTCCTGGACCGCAGGCTGCTGGCCCCCGCCGTCGCCCTGGTCGGCCCGCTCACCCTGGTCCCGCTGCCGGTACTGGCGGGCGCGCCGTTCGCCGCGGCGGTCGTGTGGACGCTACTCGTGGGCGCCGCACCGTTCCTGTGGGCGTCCAGGCTGCGCAGCCCCGACGCCTGGCTGCCCGGGGTCACCGGCCTGGCCACGATGCTGCTCGCCCTGGCCTGGTCCCTGCCCCAACAACACACCACGCTGCTCACACTGCTCCTGGCCGCGGCGGTCGTGGTGCTCTCCGCACTGGCACGCCGACGCCTCTCCCCCTCCGGCGGGGCCGCTCCCGCTTCCCTCGCCGAGGAACGTCTCCTGACGCAGCTCACCTACGGGCTGACGGCCATCGCGTGGGGCGCGGTCCTCGCCTTCGGGTCCACCGCGCTGGTCGCCTCCGCCACCGCCGGAGCCCCCGGCCAACTCCCGTGGTGGCTGCTCGGCGCGGCCACCCTCCTGCTCGGCGCGGCCGCACTGGTACTCGGCCGCACCCGCGGGGAGGGAACCCCGGGCCCGCTCGGCATCGCGGCCCTACTCCTGATGGCCGCCGTGCCGCTGGTCGCGGGACCGCGCGGCCTCCCCGCCCTCGCCGCCTTCTCACGAACCCACTCCCTCCACGAAGCACCGCTCTCCGCGCTCCTGGAGCCCGCGCACGTGTTCGTCGGACTGCCCGCCCCCGCCGACACCCTGAGCATGTTCACCGTCCCGCTCGGGCTCCTGGCCGCCGGAGCGCTCGCCCTGGGCACGGTCCTGCTCCTGGACCGCAGACTGCTGCTCCCGGCAGCGGCACTGGTCGCCCCGCTCACCCTGATCCCGTTGCCGGTGGCGCTGGGCGCACCCTTCCTCGCCGCCCTGGTGTGGACCCTCGCGGTCGGTGCCCTGCTGCTGACCGGGGCCGCGCTGCTCCGCGGGAACCGGATTTCCTGGATGCCGTGGCTGACCGGGCTGTGCACACTCGCGCTGGCACTGAGCTGGGCGCTCTCGGAGCGCTACAGCACCGTGGGGGTTCTGCTGGCGGCCGCCGTGATCACGTCGGTCAGCGCCGCACAGGCCCGGACCCGGTTCGTGGCGACGGCCTCCACCTCGGCCGCCACGGCCGCCACGGCCGCCTTCTCCCTCACCCTGCTGCTGGCCCTGGACGCACCGGTCGAGTACGCGGCCTTCGGCCCCATCGTGGTGGCTGCCGCCGTCGCCGCGGTCGCCCCGCGTCTACGCGGTCCGCTCGTGGCCGCCGCCGAGATCCCCGCCGCGCTGTGGGCCGCCGCGGCCCTACTGCTCACGGTCCTCTCCCCGGCCCGCCCGGAACTGGTGGCGGTGGCCCTGGCCTCGGTCGGCGTGGTGAGCCTGGCCAGCGCGATCAGACCGGGCCGCCGATGGCTCGCGGTGGTCGGCGGTCTGCTGATGCTCCTCGCCCTGTGGACCGCGCTCGCCGCCTGGGACGTCGGCGTCCCCGAGGCGTACACTGTGCCGCCCGCGATCGCCTTCCTGGTCATCGGTTGGGAATGGTCGCGCAAGGCCGACCCGGCCCCGTCCAGCTGGCTGACCCACGGCGGCGGACTGGCTCTCCTGCTCGGGCCCACGGTGTGGCAGGTACTCATCTCCGACGACACGCTCTGGCGGCTCCCGGCCGTACTCGCGACCGGCCTGGCCGTCACCCTGTGGGGGCTGCGCCAACGCCGCCAGGCGGCCCTGTTCCTCGGCGGCCTCACCCTGCTCACCACCTCGCTGCGCGCCTTCGGGCCGCCCCTGTGGGAACTGACCCGGCTGATGCCCAACTGGCTTCCGTTCGCGGTCATCGGCCTGGTGCTGCTGTACGTCGGCGCCCGGTACGAAGCCAGCCTGGCCCGGCTGCGCCAGGTCGGAAAACTGCTGTCGCAGATGCGGTAGACCGTTTGAAGGCACCACCCACGCAGCCCCCGCACCACGGCGGGTCTCCCGCACCCTTCAACCAACAGCACCCCGGGGAGATCCCCAACCCCCACCCACACCCGGTGCGCCCGCCCACTGGGTGTGGGCGGGCGCACGTGTACGGGTCAGGGCAGGCAACCAGCGCCCAGCGCTTCGCGCTCAGCGCCCCGTGCCTAGTTCTCCAGCATCTCCGTGACGAGTGCGGCGATGGGTGAGCGTTCGGAGCGGGTCAGGGTCACGTGGGAGAACAGCGGGTGGCCCTTGAGCTTCTCGATCACCGCGACGACCCCGTCGTGGCGCCCCACCCGCAGGTTGTCGCGCTGGGCGATGTCGTGGGTGAGCACCACCCGCGAGTTCTCACCCAGCCGGGACAGCACGGTCAACAGCACACCGCGTTCCAGGGACTGGGCCTCGTCGACGATGACGAAGGCGTCGTGCAGCGAACGCCCCCGGATGTGCGTGAGCGGCAGGACCTCCAGCATCCCGCGGTCCATGATCTCCTCGATGACGTCCTCGCTGGTCACCGCGGACAGGGTGTCGTACACGGCCTGGCCCCAGGGCGTCATCTTGTCGTTCTCGTTGCCAGGCAGGTAGCCGAGTTCCTGGCCGCCCACCGCGTACAGGGGTCGGAACACCATCACCTTGCGGTGCTGGCCGCGTTCCAGGACGGCCTCCAGGCCGGCGCACAGCGCCAGCGCCGACTTCCCGGTGCCCGCGCGGCCGCCCAGGGAGACGATGCCGACGTCGGGGTCGGTGAGCAGGTCCAGGGCGACCCGCTGTTCGGCGCTGCGCCCCTTCAGACCGAACACGTCCCGGTCCCCGCGCACCACCTTCACCGACTTGTCCGCCTGGACCCGGCCCAGCGCCTTGCCCTGTTCGGAGACCAGCACCAGACCGGTGTGGCAGGGCAGGTCCCGGGCCTCCTCGATCTCGCTCTCCCCGGCGGAGAACAGTTCGCCGATGTTGTGGGCGGGCACGTCCAGTTCCGCCATCCCGGTCCATCCGTGCTCGATGGCGAGCTCGGCCCGGTACTCGTCGGCGGGGAGGCCGATCGAGGAGGCCTTGATCCGCATCGGCAGATCCTTGCTCACCAGGACCACGGAGTCCTCCTCGGCGCGCTCCTCCTGGATGTTGCGGGCCACCGTCAGGATCCGGGTGTCGTTGTCGCCGAGCCGGAAACCCGCCGGAAGGATCGCCGGATCGCTGTGGTTGAGCTCCACCCGCAACGTACCGCCCTGTTCGTTCACCGGAACGGCGACGTCCAGACGGCCGTAGGAGACCCTGAGGTCGTCCAGGCGGCGCAGCGCGTTGCGCGCGAAGTAACCGAGTTCCGGGTGGTGACGCTTGCTCTCCAACTCGGTGATCACCACCACGGGGATGACGACCTCGTGCTCGGCGAACCTGGCCATGGCCATCGGGTCGGCGAGCAGGACGCTGGTGTCGAGCACGTAGACGCGCGTGCCCTCTCCTACCTCCGCTCGGGGGGTGCTGGGGGGCTGGGTGTCACGGCGATCGGTCGAGGAACTAGCCACTCGTTCTCCCCTTGGGCACCACGGGGGTGCCCTGCTGTCACGGGATCATGGAGGACCGGGACCAGGCCCACGAGGGCCGGCTCCGGCCCTCCTCGCTGAAGTTCCGCTGTGACGCCGAAGTTCAATGAGACGGGGCCTCCCGAACGGGTGGACGAACACCACCCGCTGTTTCCGACGCTACGCGCCCAGGAGCCCGTTTGCCAGAGCCCGCACCCAGCACCCGGTGAACACCGCGTTACGAACCTGCCGTCGACAGACACGGCACGCTCCGCGGAACGGGTGCGGGAGGGGGGACCGGATCGGGGGTCAGGAGCCGAAGCGCCGGTTGCGCGCGCCGTAGGAGCGCAGTGCACGTAGGAAGTCCACCCTGCGGAAGGCGGGCCAGAAGACCTCACAGAAGTAGAACTCCGAGTGCACGCTCTGCCACAGCATGAAACCCGAGAGGCGCTGCTCGCCCGAGGTCCGGATGAGCAGGTCGGGGTCGGGTTGTCCGCGCGTGTAGAGATGCCGAGCGATGTCCTCGATGTCCAGGCGCTCTGCCAACTCCTGGATATCCGTGCCCTTGGCCGCCTCCTCGTGCAGGAGGGACCGAACCGCGTCAGCGATCTCACGTCTACCTCCATACCCGACGGCGACGTTGACAACCAGGCCCGGGTTACCGGATGTGGCCTCCTCCGCCTCCTTCAGGGCACGGGCGGTCGAGTCGGGCAGGACGTCGAGCGCCCCCACGGGCCGGGTGTTCCAGCCCTCCTCGCGCAGTCGGGCGATGGTCTCCTCGATGATGCGCACCAACGGGCCGAGCTCGGTCTCGTCACGGGTGAGGTTGTCGGTGGAGAGCATCCACAGGGTGACGACCTGCACACCGATCTCGTTGCACCACCCGAGCACCTCGAAGATCTTGTTCGCGCCGGCCTGGTGACCTTGCTCGGCGCCCGGGAGGCCGCTGCTCTTGGCCCAGCGCCGGTTGCCGTCCATGGCCACACCGACGTGCCTGGGAATCTCCTGACTGGTCAGGCGGCGTTCGAGCCGCCGTTCGTACAGCCAGTACAGGGGGTCACGGAGCCCCATTGGCGGAACCTCTCAGAGCTTGATCAGAAGACGGCGCACTCCTGTGGCGGATGTGCCGACGGGGATGCCTCCAGAGTAGTTCGCCCGGGGACGTCACGTCACGGCGAGCGACTTCCGCACGTGCTTACGGCCCTGGTGGATACGGGACTTCACGGTCCCCAGCGCGAGGTTGAGCTCCGAGGCGATCTCGTTGTAGTCCATCTGGCACAGGTCCCGCAGCACCAGCGGCGCCACCAGGTTGGGGCGGTCCTTCTCCAGCTGGTCGAGGGCCTCCAGCAGGTCGATCCGCGAACCGGCGATGACGCTGGTCGTGCGCGGGTCGCGCTGGTGCGGCATCCGCTCGGCCTCGGTGGGGAACTCGGCGGAACGGCGCTTCATGGAGCGGTAGGTCTGCCGGGCCGAGTTGGACACCACGGTGTACAGCCACGTGGTGAACAGGGAGTCGCCCTTGAAGCTGTCGATCTTGCGGGCCACGCGCAGGAGGGCGTCCTGGCACGCCTCCTCCGCGTCCTGGCGGTAGGGCAGGAACCGCGCGCAACGGCGCAGCACCTCGGGCTGGATACGCCTGAGCAGATCGTCCAGGGCCACGGCGTCACCGTGTTTGGCCCGTCGGGCGAGCTCCTCCAGCTCCTCGTCGACGTTGCTCGCCACCCTGCGACGGGGGGCGGGGGTCTCCTCGTGGTCCGAGTGGTCACTACTGCTCATGGCTCATCTCTTCCTGGCTTGCGACAGACGTCCGGTCCGTCCACACGGACGCGTGCGCGCCCGCTCCGAGAGGGTCACACGTCGATTCGACGCCCACGGGTCCCGTTCGGCTCCGACCTCACGGATCCTCACCTTCACCGTTCCGCCGTTCGCATGACGCGACCGGCCCCGAAGGCTCCTCCAGTTTCCATGCCCCGAAGGGGACGGCACCACCCGGAGAGGGGATCATATCCACGGAAGCCAACGTGAAGGCGCAGATGGTGTATTAGTGGGCAACGAACGCGTATTAACCCCCAACAGACCGAGGCGGAAATGAGCCAACCGGAGGCCTTCGGACGTTACCGCGTCATCCGGCGCCTGGGTTCCGGTTCCTTCGCCACAGTCTGGCTGGCGCAGGACGATCTGCTGAACTACCCGGTGGCCATCAAGGTACTCGCCGAGAACTGGGCGCACCAGATGGACATCCAGCACAGGTTCCTGGAGGAGGCGCGAATCCTCCGCCAGACCGACTCCACCTGGCTGGTCGCGGTCCACGACGTCGACGTGCTGCCCGACGGCCGCCCGTACATGGTGATGACCTACGCCGACCAGGGCAGCGTCGCCGACCTCGTCCACCGAGGTCAGCTGCCCCTGGACGAGGCGCTCCGGCTGCTCACGGAGATCGGCCAGGGCATCACCGTGCTGCACGGGCACGGCACGATCCACCGGGACATCAAACCGTCGAACGTGCTGCTGCAGTCCTCCCCGGTCGGCCAGCGCGTCCTGGTCGCCGACCTCGGTTTCGCGAAGTCCATCGACGAGGCCTCCGGCTTCACCGCGGCCGCCGGAACACCCGGCTACATGTCCCCCGAGCAGAGCATTCCCGGCGGTGACCTGGACGTCCGCTCCGACGTGTACTCGCTGGGGGCCGTCGCCTACGAACTCATCACCGGCCGCCCGCCCTCGCGGCCGCCGGTTCGCGTCGCACCTGGCCGGATCCGGCCAGGTTTGCCGCCCGCGCTCGACGAGCTGATCCTGTCCGCGCTGTCGGTGGACCGGGAGAGCCGCCCCGCCGACGCCAAGACGTTCACCGACCGGGTCAGGGCGATCCGTATGGCGCCCAACCCCCCCGAGAACTCGTCCTGGTGGAACCGCTACCGGATGCCCTGGCAGCGGGCGGGCGCCCTCGCCCTGGCCTGCGGAATCCTCGCCACCGTGGCGACCGCGTCCTTCGGCGCACCAGGGGTCTCCCTGGCCTCGGTCCGCAACACCACGGAGGAGATGCGGGTCGGCGTCCCCACGGCGTGGGCCCGCGAGTTCCACAGCGGCCAGGAGGCCCGCCCCGCCCTCGCCGCGGCCGGGGCGGGACCGGGGCTGCTCGCCGCCACCGACGCCGACGACTGGCACTCCACCGACATCCCCTCGTACGGGGTGTACGCCACGGTGGTGCCCGGCACCCCCGACCTGCGCGGTGTCGCCGACACCGAACCCTGCGCGGGTGCGCCGGAGGAACGCGGCTTCCACAGCGACGGCTGGGAGGGCACGGTCTGGGAGTGGCCCGAGTGCAACGGCAACGGGGCGTACAGCACCGTGGCCGTGCACCCGCCGGGCACCCCCAGGACCGTGTACCTGGAGGTCCGCCAGCCCGAGTACCGACCGGACGTGGTGGACGAGATCATCGAGAGGGTCGAGTTGCGTTAGGGAGTCCCGCTCAGCTGGGCCCTGAGCTCCTCCGGGGTGGTGACGGGGAGCTTGCAGACGAACCCCTCGCAGACGTAGGCGGTGGCCCGGCCCCCGACCGGTGCGCGCCCCTCCAACAGGGGCACTCCCCCGCTGTCGCGGCCGTCCCCCCGGGACAGCACGGTCCCCAGGGGCGCCCACCGCAGCACCGTACGCACCAGCTCCTCGGTCTCCGGTGCGCCCGGCTCCCCCACCACGGCGACCGCACGCGGGCCGGTGAGCAGGGCCTCGCCCGCGGCCAGCCCCCACCCGGCGAAGCGGGGTGCCTTCTCCGCGAGCAGCGGCACCACCGCGAGGGCGCCCTCCGCGGCGGCGCGGTGGCGTTCGCTTCCGGTCAGCGCCGCGTACGACAGCAGTGCCGAGGCGGCGGCGAACCGGCCGGAGGGGGTGGCGTTGTCCGTGGGGTCCTGGGGGCGGCTGAAAAGCCTCTCCGCGTCGTCGGCGGTGTCGTAGAACCCGCCCTCCCCGTCGCCGAAGTGGTCCAGGACGGTGTCCAGCAGCCCTCCGGCCTCCCGTACGTAACGGGCCTGTCCGGTCACGCCGTGCAGGGCGATCAGCCCCTCGGCGAGGTCGGCGTAATCCTCCAGGACGCCGTCGCTGGGGCCGGGGCGGCCGTCCCGGGAGGTGCGCACCAGGCGCCCGTACCGCAGGTGGGTGCCCAGGACCAGGTCGGCGGCCTCGCGGGCCGCGGTGACCCACTCGGGCCGCTCCAGCAGCGCACCCGCCTCGGCCAGCGCGGCGATCGCCAGACCGTTCCAGGCGGCGACCACCTTGTCGTCGCGGGCGGGCGGCACCCGGCCCTCACGGGCGGCGAGCAGGGCGGCGCGCACACGGTCGTAGCGCTCGGGGTCGTCGGGGTCCTCGCGGAGCTGAAGCACCGAGGAGCCGCGTTCGAAGGTGCCCGCGTCGGTCACCCCGAACAACTCCGCGGCCCAGGCGCCGTCCTCCTCACCCAGGACCTCGCTCAGTCGGGCGGGGGACCACACGTAGTAGACGCCCTCCTCCCCCTCGCTGTCGGCGTCCAGCGCCGAGGCGAAGCCGCCCTCGGGCGTGCGCAGGTCGCGCAGCATCCAGTCCGCGGTCTCCTGGACGACGCGCAGCAGCAGCCCCCTGCCCGCGGCGGCCTCCGGGTCCCCGCCCGCCGGTTGCCGGGCCATCCGGGTGTAGGCGCGCAGCAGCAGGGCGTTGTCGTAGAGCATCTTCTCGAAGTGCGGGACCACCCACTCGCGGTCCACCGAGTAGCGCGCGAACCCGCCGCCGATCTGGTCGTACATTCCGCCCCGGGCCATCGCCACGGCGGTGCCGCCCGCCATCAGTGCGGCGGGGGTGGGCTCGTCCGCGGTCTGGAACGGGAGGGTGCGTTCGTGCTGCGCGGTGAGGAAGGACAGCAGCATCGACGGCGGAAACTTCGGCTCGTCGCCGAAGCCGCCGTTGGCGGCGTCGTAGTCACGGACCAGCGCCTGCACGGCGAGGTCCAGGTCGGCCGCGGTGGGCGGGGGCGAGGACGCCAGACGGCGCGGAGCCCCGAGCGCCTCCACCACCCTCCTGCCCTGGTCCAGCAGGTCGGCACGCTTGTCCCGCCAGGCGTTCGCGACGCCTTCGAGCAGCCGCCGGAAGTGGTCGCGCGGGAAGTAGGTGCCGCAGTAGAACGGGGCGCCGTCCGGGGTGGTGAACACGGTCATGGGCCAGCCGCCCTGGCCGGTCATGGCCTGGGTCGCCTCCATGTACACGGCGTCGACGTCGGGACGCTCCTCCCGGTCGACCTTGACGTTGACGAACAGGGAGTTCATCAGGCTCGCGGTGGCGGGGTCCTCGAAGGACTCGTGGGCCATGACGTGGCACCAGTGGCAGGCGGCGTAACCGACGGAGACGAGGAGGGGCACGTCGCGGCGGCGGGCCTCCGCGAAGGCCTCCTCGCCCCAGGGCCACCACTCCACGGGGTTCTCGGCGTGCTGCAACAGGTACGGGCTGGTCGCGTCGCTCAGGCGGTTGGACATACCCCCACTCTGCCAGCCGGCCGCACGCCGCACCGCGCGGTCGGCCCGGGGCCGGTCGGGGGCCTCTGGGACGGCGGGGTTCCGGGGACGGCGACCTCCGTACCCGGCCGCACCGCCGGACCATCAGCACCGTCCGGCGCGACAAGCCGGTCGGCAGAGGGCCACTACCAGCGACAACACACCGAAAGTTCTGCAAGATATTTCAGGCACAGAAAGCCCTCTGGACTGGAGGTTACTGTCGCGTATCAGTAGATTACTGAAATTATTTGCAGATACTTGCGCAAGATTGCCGCGCCCCTGAAAGATGGCGGGCATGACAACCCCCACTCACAAGCCCCGTACGTCACGCCGTATCGCCCTCGCCGCCGTGGCCACGGGCGGTCTCCTGGCCCTGGCCGCCGCCCCCTCCGCCGCGGCGGACACCGCCTCCCCGCCGCCGGAGTGCGTGCAGTACCACTCGACCTGGCGCTACACCCACGTCACCAACGGCTGCGAGTCCACCGTCGCCGTCACGGTCGAATACACCGACGGCCAGGACGCCTCATGCCGCGTCATCGAGCCAGGCGGATGGGCGACCTTCAACGGTTACGGACCTCAGCTCAACTACGTCACGGGGCTGCGGACGTGCGACCCGGACTCCACCACGACAAGCGGCGGCTGAGCACCAGCGCCTCCGGAAGCGGGTCGGCGCGGGGCAGCGGACCTGTTTCCGCCCCCGCGCCGCACCCGAACGACCCCGCCCGGCGTGACCGGGGGATCCGGCGGGCCCGACCCCGCGGGTACGCGGCGGGGCCGGGTCCGACCGGACGCGGTCTATCCCCTGGCGGAGGGGTCCTGCTCCGGGGTCGCCGCGGTGTCCGCTGCGGCGACCGCCTCCCGTCCGCCCCCGTCCGCGGTCCCGGCGGGACCGAACTCCTCGGCGCGCGCCGAGACGCCGCGCAGCTTGCCCACGAGGCTCCTCATCAGGAAGTACAGACACACACCGATCGCGAAGACGGCGAGGAAGCCCAGCACACCGGGGGTGACGGTGTCCTTGTCCAACGCGAAGTCCCCGGCGAGCACCGTGGCGGACGTGAGAAGGGTGTTCATGCCGTTCATACTCTCATTGCCTCGCGCACACCCGCGAAGAGGTCCTTCTCCGGGACCTCGGTGTCCACCAGGGAGCGGACGAGGTGGTAGTCCTCGGTCGGCCACGCCTCGGCCACGACCTCGTTGGGCACGGCGAACCAGAAGCCGTCCGGGTCGATCTGCGTGGCGTGGGCCCTGAGCGCCGCGTGCGCGGTGTCGAAGTGCTCACTGCAGTGCACGCGGGTGGTGATCTCCCAGCGCGGCCGCTCCCGCTTCCTGATCCGCTCGGTCCACTCCGCGAAGGGGTTGTCCAGACCGCGTTCGGCGAGGATCTTGGCGAGTGCCTCGAAGCGCTCCGGCGGGAACGAGACGAAGTAGTACAGCTTGAGGGGCTGCCAGGGGTCCCCCGCCTCGGGGTAGGCGTCCGGCTCGGCGGCGGCGTCGAAGGCGTGCATCGACACCTTGTGGGTCATGATGTGGTCGGGGTGGGGGTAACCGCCGTTCTCGTCGTAGGTGAGGACGACGTGCGGGCGGAACCGGCGGATCGCCGCCACCAGGGGCTCGGCGGCCTCCTCCACCGGCAGGGTGGCGAAGCAGCCCTCCGGCAGCGGGGGCAGCGGGTCGCCCTCGGGCAGACCGGAGTCGACGAAACCGGCGAACTCCTGTTCCACACCGAGGATCTCGCGGGCGCGTCTCATCTCCTCGCGACGGACCTCGGCGATGTTCTCGCGGATCTCGGGGCGTTCCATCGCGGGATTGAGGATGTCGCCGCGTTCACCACCAGTCATGGTGACGACCAGCACTTCCGCGCCCTCTTGGACGTAACGCGCCATGGTGGCCGCGCCCTTGCTGGACTCGTCATCGGGATGGGCATGAACGGCCATAAGCCGCAGGCGCTCGGACAACGAAGGCTTCTCCTTGGCTCGGTCGACAGCCGCTGGACGCGGCCGTCCGCCGCCGCCCCGGTGCGCGGCGCGGACGACTCACGTGCGGGCCGCGTAGGGGGGCTGTCAGGTCGGGGATATCTTAGACAACACCGTCCCCTTGCTCGGAGATTCCCAATGTCAGCGACCCCGGAAGATGATGCCGTGAACAGTGCCGACACCGCGCCAGCGCTACGCAAGCGCCACGGCAACGGGCCCGTCTTCTTCGTCGTCGCGACCGTCTTCGCGGTGGCCGTCACCATCGGCTGGGGGTACTCGGTGATGAGCTACAGCGGGCTGGGCGGTGGCGTGTACCACCAGGTGATCTCGGTGTCCGCGCCCTCCGGCAGCGAGGCCCGGATCTCCTTCGAGGTGAACAGCAGGGAAGGGGCGGAGTGCCTGCTGCAGGCGCTCGACGACCAGATGGTCCTCGTGGGCGAGGAGAAGGTCGATGTGGAGAGCGGGAACCGCATGGTCAACAGGACCGTTGAAACGGTTCGTCAGGCTTCCACGGTAGAAGTGGCCTCGTGCAGGGAACAAGGTTCGCAGGACTGATCCACCGAACCCTCCCCTGGACGGTACCGGAACCGGAGCGGAACCCCCGGGAACAAGGGCACCGATGCGCGGTCGCGCACGGTGATATTCTCGTAAGTTCAGCTCTGGCCGCCTGGTGGCCTTTGCTACTAGTACACAAGGAGTTCCCGTGACCCAGACCCGCGATGACAACGTCACCTGGCTCACCCAGGAGGCGTACGACCGGCTCAAGGGAGAGCTGGACCACCTGTCGGGGAGTGGGCGTATCGAGATCGCGGAGAAGATCGAGGCCGCCCGGGAAGAGGGTGACCTGAAGGAGAACGGCGGCTACCACGCCGCCAAGGAGGAACAGGGCAAGATGGAGGCCCGCATCCTCCAGCTCACCGAGATCCTGCGCACCGCGCGGGTCGGCGAAGCGCCCCGCACCGAAGGCGTGGTCGGCCCCGGCATGACCATCACCGTCAGGTTCGACGGCGACGACGAGGAGGTCACCTTCCTGCTCGCCTCACGTGAGGAGAGCGGCTCCCCCATCGACGTGTACTCCCCCAAGTCCCCGCTCGGCTCCGCCATCAACGGCAAGCGTGTGGGTGAGACCGTCAGCTACAACCTGCCCAACGGCAAGAGCCTCGGTGTCGAGATCATAGAGGCGGTCCCCTACAGCGGTATGTGACCCACCGCTGCACGGCCGTTCGGCGGGCCGGGACCGAAGCACGACAGGGGCGGCTGCGGCCGCCCCTGTCGTATGCGCGGTACCCGGCGACCGTGTGCCCTGGGTAACCTGCTCTTGTCCCCGCTCTCCACGACCTCGTCCACCCAGGAACTGGCGGCCGCATGTCCTCGCCCCACTGGAACCCCCACCACCCCCACCGGGGAGGTCAGCCCCCGCACGGTGGGGGATGGTCCTACGGTGGGCCACAGATCCCCGCGCCCGTTCCCCCCGGTCCGGGGGCTCCCGGCGGCCCGTGGCCCGGCCCCCCGACGGCCGGTTTCGGCGTCAGGCTCCTCGCCCGGCTCATCGACTACGTCCTCGCCTTCGTCACGGCGGCGGCGTTCTTCTTCGTCATGGCCATCGTGACCGTACTGCTGACCGGGAACACGGAGACCACCGACGCCGAGGGTGAGCTCTGGACGTACCTGTTCGTCTTCGGCTGGGGCGTGCTGCTGTTCTTCTACGACTGGCTCTACCTGGTCACCTGGGGCCGCACCCTCGGCAAGATGATGGTGGGCGTCAAGGTGGTGAGCGCCTCGGGCGGGGGCGGGCTCAGCCAGGGCCAGGCGGTGGGCCGCGCCGCCTTCTTCTGCCTGCCGCAGTCCCTGCCCTGTGTGGGCCACCTGTTCTCGACCGCGGAGTCCATGGCCATGCTGGGTGACACACGCGGGCGCGCCCTGCACGACCGGGTGGCGGGCACCCTGGTGATCCGCACCCGCCCCTAGCGGGCTCCGGGGCGGTCCGGCCGGCCCGGTCCTACCCCTGCCCGGCCCGCGCCCCCTCCGCGTCCCCGACGCACTCGGGGGCGTCCTCCCCTCCGTCGGCGAAGGCCGCCGGAACGTAGTGCCCCGCACCGATGCGGTACCAGACGTCGGTGGTACCGGAGGGGCCCGTGGCCTCGTCCCCGGTGGTCCGGCAGGCCACGTCCACGTTGGCCTTGTGGGCGGCGAGCCCCACGGTGTCGTGGTCAGTTCCCGGTCCGTCCCGGACGATCACCGGGTCCACCTGGGTGGCCGTGACCATCTCGGCACGGGCCCGGTACTCGGCGGTCCACAGGTAGTCGACCTGCACCCAGCCGTTGGTGGGAAGTTGGAGGCCCTCGTTGAAGGCGCCGTCGGCGAGGTCGATGCCCGCGGGGTTGCGCACCCGGCGCCCGAACCCGTCCAGGCCGCTGTTGTGGTTCTCGGTGTAGGCGGCCTGGGCCTGGGGCCTGCCGCGGTCCAGGTCGCGCCAGGACTCACGGTCGTCGTTCCAGTGGTCGTCGGTGATGTTCCAGGGGCCCACGTCCCACACCGGCAGGTAGGCGCAGCGCGGTTCGTGGTTGTCGGTGTCGCCGACCGCCTCGGGGCCCAGTTCACCGGTGCTGCACACCCGGACGGTGTACTCGCCGCCGCCCCGGTTGGCGAGCCCCCGGCGGGAGGGCAGGGCGGCGAAGTGGTCGTCGGGGCGGACCGTGTGCCCGTTCGCGGTGGTGTTGCCGACCAGTCCGATCCGGGTGGCGAAGAGCCGCGCGGAGAAGGGTTGCGGTACGTCGTCGCCGGACGCGGGGCCCTGCGAACCCTCCGTGCCCTCCTCCTCCGTCTCATCCGTCTCCTGCGGACCACCGCCGTCCGAGTCACCGACGGACGGCGAACCCTCGACCGGACGGACCCGCACGTCGGTGACTGCGACCTCCGTGTCCCCGGGCGCCGATTCGACCCCGATCCGCAACTGGACCTCGATGACCGCCTCCGCCAGGGTCACCCGGCCGCCGCCGGGGGCCGTGGGGTACCACTCGGTCCACATCCCGTCGGCGCGTACGCCCCGGGCCTCGGTGAGCACCTCCTCCGCGTCCCCGGTGGCGCGCACGTCCACGTCGAGGGTGTCGGTGGGCTCCTCCAGCTCCTGTTCGGGGAAGACCGCCAGGCCGGTGCGGCGTGCGGCGGGGTCCAGGCGCGGCGATGCGCCCAGGGCGGAGCCCCCGGCGGTTTCCAGGCGCAGCGCGCCGGAGTCCAGGGCCAGGCCGACGCGGTCGGTCGAGGCCAGGTCCTGTTCCAGCCAGGAGGAGTCGGCCAGGGCCGCGGTGGGTGTCGCCAGCGGGGCCAGCAGTGCGAACGCCCCCAGTGCCGCGAGGGACGTGGTCGTGCGCCGGTTGTCGGCCATCGTTCCTTCTCTCACCAAACACACAAAGTGACAATATCCGTCACTCTTAGTAATAGCCCTGGTGTGGGCACACTCAAGGAGCTTGTGGCGAGTGTTGGCGATCCGACGGTAAAAGTCCGACTCGGGGATGTTCGCGACCGTTTTCGGCCCTCCCTTTCGCGGGATCTTGCTCCCAGGAGTGATCTCGGCGCCGAAATCACCCCTGGGAGCAAGTCACCGGGGCAGCCCAGCCGGGGGCAGCGGATATTCAGGGAGCGAAGGCCAGCAGGCAGGCGGTGAAGCCGTGCACGTGGTTCACCCCGGAGACCGGACCGATCTCCCCCACCCCGAAGAACCCCGTCACCGGCCCCACCCCGAGGATCCTCCGGACCGCCAGGACGTCGTGGTCCGCCTGGGCGAACAGCGTCGCGCCCCGGCCGTTGCAGGAGAAGAGCAGTCCCGCGCCCACGGCGTGTTCGGCACCGAACTCGGACAGTTTCCGGGCCAGGTCCTCGTCGGCGGTACCGGCGTCGCGGACCTGGAAGCGGACCGTCTGACCGACATCCACCATGTCGTCGATGGTGAGCGCCCCCAGGTCGGGGTCGGCGCCGCTGAGCGTACGGATGAGGAAGTCGCCCTGTTCGTGGTGGTCGGCGTACTCGTCCATCGCGATGCCGATGTGCAGCCCGCGCTCGGCCAGTTCGCGGTCCTCCTCGGGGAGCTCCTCCACCAGGCTCTCCAGCTTCTCGTAGGCGTTGGCCCCGGCCAGCTCCAGCACCAGGTTGCCCTCGGCCTTGGTGACGGTCATGCTCGGGCCGACGGGGCGGCAGCCCTGACTGACCACCGTGCCGAGCACCCCGTCCCCGCCGAGCAGCACGCCGATGGCCCCGTTCGGTGCCACGTCACCGTCACAGAACAGCCGGACCGAGTCCTCGCCGCGCATACCGTCGGCCATCCCGCCGACCAGCGGCAGGCCGTCCAGGGCCGCGGTGGTCTCCCGGACGAACGCCTGGGTGGGGAACTCGTAGGGGTTGGCGAGCAGGATCCCCGCCCGGTCCCGCGGGGTCGGCTCGCGCATGCCCACGACCGCCAGCTGGTCGGCCTCGATGACGGTGTCCAACTGGAACGGGGTCAACTCGACCCCGGGCAGGCGTGCGCTCCACACGCTCACCGCGCCCTGGTCCTGCACCCCGCGACCGCCGCCGATCACACCGGTCGCGCTGCACCCCAGCGTGACCGCGTCCCCGGCCAGCTCCATGACCCGTTTACCGGCGAGCGTGACCTCCTCCGGGTCCGCACCGCTGACGAAGAAGCAGACCAGGTCGGCGGGGCCGTCCATCTGCTCCAGGGCCTGCAGGACGGCACGTTCGGCCGCGTTCACGAGGTCGGCCCCCGTCGTCAGAGCATCGCCGAACCTAACCACCAGCTGCCACCCCCGCCTTCACCGGCCACCGGGGCCGGGCCTGGGAACCTTGCCGTCCCATTCTTCCATCCGAACTCCAAACAGGGGCTTTCCTCCAGCTGGCCCCTCAAACGCCCCCACCTCTAGACTCCTGCCTGTGACCCACGCCGCCTCCCCGCCGAGCGGGCTCCCGCGCACACGCGCCGCGCTGCGCGAGTCCGGCCACGTGCACCGCTCCACGGCCGTCGAGGTCCGGGAGAACCTCCTGGCCCGCATGGCCTCGGGTCGGCCCCGGTTCCCCGGTGTGCACGGCTTCGACGACACCGTGCTGCCCCAGTTGGAACGGGCCCTGCTCGCCGGACACGACGTCGTCCTGCTGGGCGAGCGCGGCCAGGGCAAGACCCGGCTGATCCGCACGATCGCCGGCCTGCTCGACGAGTGGTCGCCCGCCGTCGCCGGATGCCCGGTCAACGACCACCCCTACGCTCCGGTCTGTCCCTCCTGTGTACGCCGCAGCGCGACCGAGGGGGACGACCTCCCGGTGGCCTGGCGGCACCGCGACGAGCGCTACGGCGAGAAGCTGGCCACCCCCGACACCGGCACCTCGGAGCTGATCGGCGACGTGGACCCGGCCAGACTCGCCGAGGGGCGTTCGCTCGGCGACCCCGAGACGGTGCACTTCGGCCTGCTGCCCCGCGCCAACCGCGGCGTGTTCTGCGTGAACGAGCTCCCCGACCTGCCCGCCCGCGCCCAGGTGGCCCTGTTCAACGTGTTGGCCGAACGCGACCTCCAGGTGCGCGGGTACACCCTGCGCCTACCCCTGGACCTGCTGCTCGTGGCCAGCGCCAACCCCGAGGACTACACGAGCAGGGGCCGTATCGTCACCCCGCTCAAGGACCGTTTCGGCGCCCAGGTGCGCACCCACTACCCGCCCGGCCTCGAAGACGAGCTCTCCCTGGTCCGGCAGGAGGCGCACCTGCCCGCCGGTACGACCGTCCCCTCGCACCTGGTGGAGGCGGTCGCCCGCTTCACCCGGCTCGTCCGCTCCTCCAACCGGGTGGACCAGCGCTCGGGCGTGTCCGTGCGCTTCTGCGTGGCCGCGGCCGAGACCGTTGCCGCCTCGGCGCTGCGCCGGGCCGCGCTGGTCGGCGAGGAGGTGCCGGTGGCCCGGGTCTGCGACCTCTCCGGGGTGGCCGAGCCCCTCCTTGGCAAGGTCGAGTTCGAGACGGGGGCCGAGGGGCGTGAGGCGTCGATCCTGGAGACCCTGCTGCGCCGGGCGGTCGCGGAGACCTTCCGGGCCCGCCTGGGCGGGGCCGACCTGGAACCGCTCAGCGACCGGTTCGCCGGCGGCGCCACCGTGGAGAGCGGAGACCTGGTCGGCGCGGCCGAACTGTTGCGCAGGGTCGGTGCGGTGCCCGGGCTGGCCGGGCTGATCGAACGGGCGGCGCCGGAGGCGTCGGACGGCCCGCCCACCCCGGGGCTGGCCGCCGCGGTGGTGGAGTTCGCCCTGGAGGGCCTGTACCTGGAGCGCCGGCTGTCCAAGGACACGGCGCCCGACGGGGGTGTCTACCGCTTCTGATGCGATTCCGGTACCGGGCGTACACGGGCGGCCCCGACCCGCTGGCCGAGCCCGATCCCCCTCCCGAGGAGGCGGTGCGGGCGGCCGCCGAACTGTTGTCCCTGGTCACCGGGGCACGCTCAGGCGACGCGCTTCCGGAGGAGGCCCTGGAGGCCCTGGCCGGGGCCGAGGAAGCCCTGAGCCGTTACGCGGACGGCGACCGGGCCGCGGTGGACGGGGTGGACGCCGGGTCGCTCCGTGGGCTCCTCGGGGCCGCCGCACGCGGCCCCCTGGAGCGCCTGGACGCCGCAGACCACGAGCTGACCCCGCGTGAACTGCGCAGACTGGGCGAGGCCGCGCTGGCGGAGATCGAGTCGGCGCGGCGGGCCGCGCCCGGAGGGCACCGGGGCGGTGAGGGCGCCGACGGGGAGCCCACCGGCGCCGCGGTACCCCGCGACGGCCTCGACCGGGCCCTGGACCCCGTTGCGACGCTGCGCGAGGCGATCGTGCGCCGGGCGGCACAGGGCGGGCTCCCGGGGGACGGCCGTGACTCCGGGGTCACGGACGCGCTGCGCCCCGAGGACGTCCGGTACGCGGAGACCGAGCCCGCGGGGGCCGCCGCCGTGTGCCTGCTCGTGGACCTGTCCCACTCGATGGTGGCCCGCGGCCTGCACGAGGCCGCGGTGCGCACCGCGTTGGCCCTGCACACCCTGGTGCGCACCCGGTACCCCGAGGACCGGGTGCTGCTGGTCGGCTTCGGCGACCGGGCCCGCGCGATGACCCCCGCCGACCTGGTCGGGCACGACTGGCGGCGGACTCCGGGCACCAACCTCCAGCACGCCCTGCACCTGGCGCGGCGGTATCTGCGCCGCCACCGGGGGTTGCGGCCGGTGGTGCTGGCCGTCACCGACGGCGAGCCCACCGCGCACCTGGGCGAGGACGGCGACGCGCGGTTCTCCTGGCCGCCGACGCCGCGCACGGTGGAGCTCACCGCGGCCGAACTCGACTCCGTCCTGGGTGAGGGCGCCGAGGCCACGTTCTTCCTGCTCTCCGAGGAGCCCGGGCTGCGCGCCTTCCGGGAGCTCCTCGAACGCCGCCGGGGCGTGCGCGTGCTGCACGCCGACGCCGGGGCGCTGGGACCGCTGGTCGTCGACCGCTACCTGCGGCGGCGCTGAGCCGGTCGCGCGCCCGGCCGGGGCCGTACCGGGCCCCGGCCGGTCAGTGCTCGAAGATGCTCAGGTCGGTGTCCACCACCGGCAGGTTCTCGGGGGCGTCACCGCCCGTGTAGAGGAGCTGGTGGCGGTTGGCCGGCATGAACGTCTCGGTGAAGCGCAACGGGCGCTGTCCCTCGTAGGACACCCGTTCCTGGACGAGCAGGGGGGTGCCGGGGCCCAGCCCGAACGCGTCGGCCTCCTCCTGGGAGGGCATGCGCGCGCCCACGAGGTCCCGGTTCCACTCCTCGTGGAAGCCGAGCGCGCGCAGGGCCCCGGCGATACCGCCCGCCAGGTGCTCCGGGGTCATGAGCGCCGTGTTGTTGGCGATACTGAAGGGGAAGTAGGTGATCTGGGTCTGCCACAGGCCGCCGTCGACGAGGTGTTCGGAGGCGCGGATCACGACGAGCCCGGCGTTCGGGCTCTGCTGTTCGGGGCCGTTGATCAACCGTTTGGCCACACGCGGGCGCATGGTGTCCAGGCTGACCCTGACCCTCTCGTCGACGTCGCCGTGACCGGCCTGCCTCAGGCGGGAGCTGTAGCCCGACTCGAGGCTGCCGGGATCGCCGTCCGCGGTGACCGGTTCCGCCAGGTGGGTGATCGGCTGGTGGTTCGCGACGAACGCGCCCCGCCCGACCTGGATGGCGATCCGGCCCTCGTCCTGGAGGATGCGCATGCCCAGGCGCGCGGTGGCACGGGAGACGTCGAGCTCCTCGGCGAGCTCCTCCTCGCCCGGAAGCCGTTCTCCCGGCCGGTAGGCGCCTCTGGTCAGCGCGTCCCGAAGGTAGTCGGCGACCACGGTCTTCTTCGTCGTGCTCATGGTCTGGTCAGTCCCGGTGGTAGGCCGTGAGGTCGCCGTGCTCGAACTGGTAGCGGATGCTGTGTCCCGCGTGCACGGTGTGCACCAGCCGGATGGGGCGGTCCTGCGAGTAGTCGGTCCGGTTGACGTTCAGCACCGGAACGCCCGGGGGGAGTTCGAGCTGGGAGGCCTCCTGGGGCGTGGGCATCCGGGTCTCCAGCTCGTCCACGTACCCGACCTGTCGGTGGCCGTGCTCCAGGAGCACGGCCAGGGCGCTCTCCACGTCCTCGGGCACCATGAGCGGGGTGGACTGGACCAGGTCCATCGGGTAGTAGGCGGAGCTGATCGAGCCGGAGCGCTCCCCGGAGAAACGGTGCATGCGCCGGACCACCGTCATCTCGCCCTCGGGGACGCGCAGACGGCTGGCGATGTCGGGTGTGGCACCGAGGAGTTGGAGCTCCTCCAGGGTCAGCCCGCTCATGTTGGACTCGTTGAGCCCGTCGGGGCCGCCCTTGGTACGGGTCGCGTAGAAGGTCTCGGGGACCACGTCCTGCACGAAGTGCCCGCGTCCGGGCCTGCTGACGATGAGCCCCTGGTTTCGCAGCATGCCCAGCGCCAGACGGATCGTGTTGCGGGAGGCCTCGAACCGGTCCTCCAGCTGCTTCTCCGAGGGGAGTTGCCCGCCCAGGGGCAGGCTTCGCTCCTGGATCTCCCGTCGCAGCACTCGGGCGATCTGTCGGTATCTGCTTTCTGCCCGCATAAGTCCGCCCTCTGGGGGGTACAAGACCAACAACTTAGCTTGTACCAACAAGCTGAGTGGTACACCAGTCAAACAGGTACAACCGGTTTCATTGAACCCATCTTAGTTGAAGCACGCTCCCGGTACAGGACGGCTCCACCGTCCGGGCACCGGAAACGGAGAACACGAACCCCTCGGGGCCGATCCCGCCCCAACCCCGCACCGCCAGCAGAAACCGGACCTCATGCGACACATCCCGCCGCCCCCTCCAACGACCGGGGGGCCGATCAGGACCTGACCGCCCACCACCACAGAGGACCCGCCATGGAAACCACGTTCGTCATCCTCTCGTTCGCCGGGCTCGCACTCATGGGGCTCGCCACGGGACTCCTCCTCACCGTCTCCATCGGTATCCGGCGCCAGGACAGCCGCGGCAGCTACCGTTCCCTGCGCAGGGGCGGCAACGACAGCGCCCTGGACCGCTCCGGCCGGGCCGTATGCGGCCTGCGCTTCCGCGAGGACCGGAGCGAACTCCCGGACCAGAGCCGCACGCCCACCGCGGTCTGACCCGGACGAGGCCCGGACCCGACGGTCCGCAGCCCCGCCCGACACCGATGAAAGGCCGCGACGGGCCCGGCAGTGCGGCCGGAGAGCCCGCGCGGCGGCGCAGCACGGCCCCGGGGCCTCCGCGGAATCAGCCCTCCAGGGCCTGCAGCAGGTCCGCGACCAGGTCGTCGCCGGACTCGATACCCACGGAGATCCGCACCAGGTCGGCCGGAACCTCCAGCGGGGAGCCCGCTGTCGACGCGTGCGTCATCCGCCCGGGGTGCTCGATGAGGGACTCCACCCCGCCCAGGGACTCCCCCAGGGTGAAGATCCTGGTCCGCTCACACAGCTCCAGAGCGGCCTTCTCCCCGTCGCGCAGAGCGAAGGAGACCATCCCGCCGAAGGAGCGCATCTGCCGCTCGGCGGTCTTGTGGCCCGGGTGGGAGTCCAGCCCGGGGTAGTAGACGCGCCGCACCGCGGGGTGGGCGTCCAGGGCGGCCACGACGCGCTCGGCGTTCTCGCTGTGGCGGTCCATCCGCACCCCCAGGGTCTTGGCCCCGCGCAGGGTCAGCCAGGAGTCGAAGGGACCCGGGACGGCGCCCATGGTGTTCTGGTGGAAGGCCAGCCGCTCCCCCAGTTCGGCGTCGGACACGACCAGCGCTCCCCCGACCACGTCGGAGTGCCCGCCGACGTACTTGGTGGTGGAGTGCACGACCACGTCGGCGCCCAGTGTGAGCGGCTGCTGGAGGTAGGGGGAGGCGAACGTGTTGTCGACGACGTGCAGGGCGCCCGCGTCGTGGGCGACCTGCGCGACCGCCTCGATGTCGGTGATGCCCAGCAGCGGGTTGGTGGGCGTCTCCGTCCACACCACCCTGGTGTTGGGGCGCACGGCCTCACGGACGGCGTCGACGTCGGTCTGGTCGACCGCGTCCCAGCTGACACCCCAGCGCTCGACCACCTTGGAGATCAGGCGGAAGGTGCCCCCGTAGGCGTCACCGGGGATGATGACGTGGTCGCCGGGGGAGAGCACCGTGCGCAGCAGGGTGTCCTCGGCCGCCATTCCGGAGGCGAAGGCCAGGCCTCGCACCCCGGACTCCAGGGCCGCCAGGCACTCCTCCAGCGCGGTGCGCGTGGGGTTGGCGGTGCGGGAGTACTCGTATCCCTGTCGCATCCCGCCCACGCCGTCCTGGGCGTAGGTACTCGTCTGGTAGATCGGCACAACCACGGCACCGGTGCCGGCGTCCGGCTCCTGCCCCGCGTGGATGGCCAGCGTTTCAAACCCGTCGAACTTCATGTGGCCACAATAGTGCCCGTGGACCGCCCCGAACCCGTTGTCAACAGGGAGGTCTCAGGATCCGGACAGGGATCAGGCCGGCGGGAAACGGGTGGACGAACCCGGCTCCGGGGGGTCGGCGGGCACCTCGGGCGGCAGCCCGGCCACGGGGGTGGGGACGCGGGTGGGCGTCCCGGTCTCGCGCAGCGGCGGGTCCCAGCCCAGTTCGGGGTCGTGGGTGCGCACGACCTTGCCGGGGATGCCCGCGATGACCGCGTGGTCGGGGTACGTGCCGGGCCGGACCACGGTCCCGGCGGCGACCACGGAGTTCCTCCCCAGGTGGACGCCGGGCAGGATCACGCTGTTGGCACCGAGCCAGCTGCCGGCGCCGATGCTCACCGGGTCGTCCACCGGCCACTGGAGGCCGACGGGGATCTCGGTGTTGGCGTAGGCGTGGTTCTGGTCGGTGATGTAGACGTAGGGGCCCGTGTAGACGTGGTCGCCGATGTCCACGGACCGGTGGGCGACGATGTGCGACCCCCGACCGATGGCGCAGCCGGAGCCGATCCGCACGACCGTGCCCTCGCCGAGGTCGTAGTCGGGCCCCATCCCGGCCGCCAGGGTCATGTCCCCGCCCAGGACGGTGTGCACGCCGATCTCGATCCACGGCTCCCCGTAGAGCGTGGCCGTGGGGAAGGCGATCGCCGATCCGGCGCCGAAGCGCGCGAACTTCCGGGCGGCCTTGGAGTCGGCTCGGATCTCCGCGTGGCTCCGTGCGTACGACCAGACGGAGCGAATCATCCAGGACAAAAGCCGCGACACGCCTGCACCCACTTATTACCCGGCAGTAACACTGATATCGAACATTAGCAGTGTCCGAGTATGCGGCACCGTGTCCGGTAAGCGAACAGCGGGGCCCGAACGACGCTCGGTACGGGCGCCGTCCGGGCCTCGGGGCGGGCCTCAGCCCGAGAGGTGGGCCAGCAGGTCCTGCCTGGTGAGAATCCCCACCGGCTTGCCGTCGCGCAGCACCACCAGGGCCCCGGAGGTGCGCAGCAGGCGGACGCAGTCGCTGACCGGGGTGCCCGTGCCCACCGTGGCCAACGGCTTGCCCATGTGCGTCTCCACCAGGTCGTCCAGCTCGGCCCGGCCGTCGAAGAGGGCGTCCAGGAGATCGCGCTCGGCGATGGAGCCGACCACCTCGGCCGCCATGACAGGAGGCTCCTCCTTCATCACCGGCAGCTGGGAGACGCCGTACTCGCGCATGATCGCCACGGCGGTGCCGACCGTCTCGTCGGGGTGGCTGTGCACGAAGTCGGGCATCTCGCCCTCCTTGTCCGCGAGGACCTGGCCGGCCGTGGCCTCCTCGGTCTCGGCGGACAGGAAGCCGTAGTCGGCCATCCACTCGTCGTTGAAGATCTTGCCGAGGTAGCCGCGGCCGCCGTCCGGCAGCAGGACCACGATGACGTCGTCGGGTCCCGCGTCCCGGGCCACCCGCAGGGCCGCCTCGACCGCCAGGCCGCAGGAGCCGCCCACCAGGAGGCCCTCCTCCTTGGCCAGGCGGCGGGTCATCAGGAACGAGTCCTTGTCGCTGACCGCCACGATGTCGTCGCAGATCGCCGTGTCGTAGGTGCCGGGCCAGATGTCCTCGCCCACGCCCTCGACCAGGTACGGGCGGCCGCTTCCGCCCGAGTACACCGAACCCTCGGGGTCGGCTCCGACGACCTGCACGCCGCCCTTGGAGACCTCCTTGAGGTACCTGCCGGTACCGCTGATGGTGCCGCCGGTGCCGATACCCGACACGAAGTGGGTGATCCGGCCCTCGGTCTGGTCCCAGATCTCCGGGCCCGTGGAGTGGTAGTGCGACTCCGGGTTGTTCTCGTTCTCGTACTGGTTGGGCTTCCAGGCGCCGGGGATCTCGGCGGCCAGCCGGTCGGAGACCGAGTAGTAGGACTCGGGGTGCTCGGGAGCGACCGTGGTCGGGCAGACCACGACCTCCGCCCCGTAGGCCCGCAGCACCGACAGCTTGTCCGGGCCGACCTTGTCCGGGCAGACGAAGACGCAGCGGTAGCCCTTCTCCTGCGCGACCAGGGCCAGACCGATGCCGGTGTTGCCGGAGGTGGGTTCGACGATCGTGCCGCCCGGCTTGAGCTCACCGCTCTTCTCGGCTGCCTCCACCATCCGCAGCGCGATGCGGTCCTTCACCGAACCGCCCGGGTTGAAGTACTCGACCTTCGCCAGGATCGTGGGGGCCAACCCCTCGGAGACCTTCCGAAGACGGACCAGCGGGGTGTCCCCGACCAGGTCGATGAGTGAGTCGTGTACCCGCAACTTCGCTCCTTCGCATAGTGGCGACCGGGTCTTCGGCCCGCCGGTGTCGCTTCCCCGGTGACACCCGGGGCAGGTGGGACCGGTCCGGTCCCCCACATCCTGACTCTAACCTCACCAACCAGCGTATTCGCCGCGCCAGCAGGCGGTGTGGACCGGTCCGCCCCGTGCCCGGAGGGCTCGTTCTCGGTGTCCTCGGGGCCCCGATTGTCTGCCGCCGGGGTACGTGACCCGGAAGTTCCCCGCCGGTAACGTCGGGTGGGAGTGTTCCGCGGGCGTCCCGGGCGGGCACGGGCCGGCGACGGCCCCGGGAGCGGCCCGGAGGAACCCGGCCCACAGCGGCCCGCCTCCGGGCGGGCCCGACGCTTCGGGGAGTACCGATGCTGCGAGCCGTCCGAGCGCGGCGCATCGCCGCCGCCACCGCGTTCGGCGGGGGCGGACTCACACTCGTGGGCGGGGGCACCGTGGCCCTGCTCTACCTCCAGGCGAAGTTGGCCAAGAACGCGATCGGCCACACCGACTGGCGGCGCCCGCAGGCGGACGGGACCTACGGTGACGGCGAGGGGCCGCCCCTGCGGCTCCTCATGCTGGGCGACTCCACCGCCGCCGGTTTCGCGGTGGCCCAGGCCCGGCAGACCCCCGGGGCCCTCCTCGCCGCCGGGATCGCGGCCGCGGCCGACCGGCCCGTCCGGCTGCGGTGCACCGCCACCCCCGGTGCCACCTCCGCGGACCTGGCGGCACAGGTGGAGCGGTCCGGGGCCGCCATGCCGGGATCGGGCTACGACGTCGCGGTGGTCTTCATCGGCGCCAACGACGTCATCCGCCGGGTCCGCCCCAACGACGCGGTGGCCGCGCTCCGGGACGCCACCCGGGGCCTGGTCGGCCTGGGCACCCCCGTGGTCGTGGCGACCTGTCCCGACCTCGGCACCGTACGCCCCATCGGCTGGCCGCTGCGCTCGGTCGCGCGGCGGGCCTCCCGGCAGCTGGCGGCCGCGCAGACCATCGCGGTGACGGAGGTCGGCGGCCGGACGGTATCGCTGAGCGACATCCTTGCTGAGGATTTTCAGTCAGATCCAGTTTCCATGTTTGGGCCCGACCGTTTTCATCCGTCAGCTCGCGGGTACGCACAGGCCGCGTTCGCCGTGCTGCCCTCCGCCTGCGCGGCCCTGGACCTGCTCCCCGAACTCGACGAGGGCGAACGCACCAGGGGCGTCCTGCCCGTGGACCGCGCCGCGGTGGTAGCCGCGCAAACTCCGGGTACGGAGGTCTCGCGGGCCGCTGACCAGGCACCCGCCGGAGCCCGGGGCAGCTGGGCCGCGCTCGTCCGCGGTCCCTTCCGGCCCCGGGCCGCACGGCGGTCCGCACCCTCCGGCACCACCTCCGACGACGGCACACGCCAGGACTCGCCAAGGCCGACCCCGGGTGGCGCCGGAGAGCACCGGACGGGTTAACTGGTCAGTAACAAGTCTTGCCGTGACCCGAACAAGGACGAAGAACATGCCCGAAGCAGTCATCGTCGCCACCGCGCGCTCCCCGATCGGCCGAGCCTTCAAGGGCTCCCTGAAGGACATGCGCCCGGACGACCTGACCACCCAGATCGTCGGCGCGGCCCTGGCCAAGGTCCCCGGGCTCGACCCGAAGAGCATCGACGACCTCATGCTCGGCTGCGGCCTGCCCGGCGGTGAGCAGGGCTTCAACATGGCCCGCATCGTCGCCGTGCAGCTCGGCCTGGACACCGTCCCGGGCACCACCATCACCCGGTACTGCTCCTCCTCCCTCCAGACCACCCGGATGGCCTACCACGCCATCAAGGCGGGCGAGGGAGACGTGTTCGTCTCCGCGGGTGTGGAGACCGTCAGCCGCTTCATCAACGGCAACAGCGACAACCCGCAGAACCAGAACCCGCTCTTCGCCGACGCCACGGCGCGCACCGAGAAGCGCAAGGAGGGCGGCCAGGGCACCTGGACCGACCCGCGCGAGGACGGCAACCTGCCCGACGCCTACATCGAGATGGGCCAGACCGCGGAGAACGTCGCCGAGATCACCGGCGTCTCCCGCCAGCGCCAGGACGAGTTCGCCGTCCGCTCGCAGAACCTCGCCGAGAAGTCCCTCGACAACGGCTTCTGGGAGCGCGAGATCACCCCGGTGACCCTGCCCGACGGCACCGTGGTCAGCACCGACGACGGCATCCGCCGCGGCACCACCTACGAGAAGGTCTCCCAGCTCAAGCCGGTGTTCCGCCCCGACGGCACCGTCACCGCGGGCAACGCCTGCCCGCTGAACGACGGCGCCTCCGCCCTGGTCATCATGAGCGACACCAAGGCCAAGCAGCTGGGGATCACCCCGCTGGCCCGCATCGTCTCCACCGGTGTGACCGGCCTGAACCCCGAGATCATGGGCCTGGGCCCGGTCGAGGCCTCCAAGCAGGCCCTGGCCCGCGCCAACATGGCGATCGGCGACATCGACCTCGCCGAGATCAACGAGGCCTTCGCCGCCCAGGTGCTGCCCTCCGCCGACCAGCTGGGCATCGACGTCGACAGCCAGCTGAACGTCAACGGCGGCGCCATCGCCGTCGGCCACCCGTTCGGCAGCACCGGTGCCCGCATCACCGGCACACTGATCAACGGCCTCCAGTTCCACGACAAGACCTTCGGTCTGGAGACCATGTGCGTCGGCGGCGGCCAGGGCATGGCCGCCGTCTTCGAGCGCCTCAGCTAGGCGCTCCCCGCCCTCGGGCGGACCGAGCAGGCAGGCGAGGGGTCCCGGGTGCCGCCCGGGGCCCCTTTCTCCGTGTCCGGGCCCGTTCCGGGTGGTTCGCGAACAGTGTTCCCAGCCCGCCGGAACACGTGCGGACCGCCGTGACCGCGATCCGGTTCGGCTACGGAGGGGGCAGGGGGAAACGTTCTCGCACGGGCAAGGTAAAAGCTGGTGACCGGGGCTTGTCCAGAAGGTGATCCTGATGCAGGGTCGCAGGTAAGTGCCACACACCGAACGCACTGCGGAGGTGCCTATGTCGGTAACCCACTCGCCGGAGATCCACGCAAAGCTCATCGAACGCATCCCGGCCGTCACCGGCCGCGGACTCCACGAGTGGTTCGACTCGCTCGACAGGGGCCCCGGACTCCTGCGCACCGCGGACCGGTCGTACTGGCTGGCTGACGAGTACGACCTCACCCACGGCTACGCCCAGGCCATCGTCACCGAGTACGACCGCCGCCGCAGGAACCGCTCCATCCCGGCGCCGCGCCGGGAGACCTCCTGACCGCCGGACTCCCGAACTGACCGACCGCCGACGACGGCGGAGGGGCCGCCCCCGGGAGAACCCGGGCGACGGCCCCTCGTCGCGCGAAGGCGCGCCTGGAAGGCGCGTGTCCGCGAGGCTACTCCGCGAACATCGTCTTGATGATCCAGAGCAGGCGCAGGATCTCGATGTACAGCCAGACCAGGGAGACGGTCAGACCGAAGGCGAACTGCCAGGCGAACTTGTTCGGGATGCCGGCGTTGACGCCCTCCTCGATGCCGCGGAACTCGATGGCCAGGGTCAGGGCGGCCAGGACGACGAACACGATGCCCACGCCCAGGCCCAGCCAGGTGGGCTCGCGCAGACCGATGCCGCCGGCGATGAAGAAGCTGAGCACGAAGTTGACCAGCATCAGCGCGGCCGCGCCGAGCACGGCGTAGGAGACGGCCTTGACGAAACCGTCGGTCACCTTGATGACGCGGAACTTGTACAGCGCGAGCATCACGGCGAACACCGCGACGGTGCCGATCACGGCCTGGGAGACCAGCGAGGTCCCGGCCGAGTCGTCACCCATCTGGATGGAGAGCATGTTGCCGAGCAGGGCCGAGAGGCCGCCGACGAGCAGGCCCTCCAGCCCCGCGTAGACCAGGATGGCGGCCGGGTTGGTGATCTGCTTGAAGGCGATCACCAGACCCATGACGAGCCCGCCGAGCATGCCCAGGATCATCAGGCCCAGGGCCAGGCCCGGGTTGGCCGAGAAGAGGAAGTAGTTGACGACGCCGAAGAGGGCGACGACGCCCAGGGTCATCCCCGTGCGCACGACGACGTCGTCGATGGTCATCGGCTGGTCGCCGGCGGCCTGCTGGGGGTAGCCCTGCTGGGGGTAGGTCTGCTGGCCGTAGGGCTGCGACGGGTACGGCTGTCCGTAACCCTGCTGCCCGTAACCGGGTTGACCGTAGCCCTGCTGGGGACCGGACTGCTGTTGTAGCGCCCGCTTGAGGACGGGGTTGGAACTCCGCATCCGCATGTCTAGTAAAGGCCTTTCACGCGTGGATTGCTGCCCACAAGGTAACGTACGGCGCTGGTCACCGGTTCCGCCGCCCAGGTCACCGTTGCGAAACGGCTTCGGGTCCTCCCCGGCCGCATGTCCCGGCCGTGGCGCCGGTCACGTTCCGCGAAAACGGAAAGGGGCCCGCACCCGTGTCAGGCGGTGCGGACCCCTCACGCTCGGGCCGGGGGCGCGTCCGGCGGACACGCCCCCGGCGGACGACCTCAGTTGCGGGTCATCAGGGAACGCGCGAGGAAGAGCATGTTGGCCGGGCGCTCCGCCAGGCGGCGCATGTAGTAGCCGTACCACTCGTCGCCGTAGGGGACGTAGACGCGCATGCGCTTGCCCTCGGCGGCCAGGCGGACCTGCTCGCCGTCCCGGATGCCGTACAGCATCTGGTACTCGTAGTCGTCCGCGCCGCGGCCGTTGGCGGCGGCCAGTTCACCCGCGATGGTGACCATACGCGGATCGTGCGAGGCGACCATCGGATAGCCCTCGCCCGCCATGAGGACACGCAGCGCCCGCACGTAGGCCTTGTCCACCTCGTGCTTGTCCCGGAAGGCCACGGACTCGGGCTCGTCGTAGGCGCCCTTGCACAGACGCACACGCGAGCCGGCTCCGCTGAGGTCGTGGCAGTCGGCCACGGTGCGGCGCAGGTAGGCCTGGAGCACCGCGCCCACGAACGGGAAGTCCTCGCGCAGCTCGCCCAGGATGCCCAGCGTGGAGTCGACGGTGGTGTGGTCCTCCATGTCGAGGGTCACCGTGGTGCCGACCGCCTTGGCGGCCTCGGCGATCCGGCGCGCGTTGTCCAGGGCGATCTTCTCACCGTCCTGGTTCAGGAACTGGCCCACGGCGGAGAGCTTGACCGACACCTCGACCCGGTCGCCCAAGCCGGCCTCGCCCAGGGCAGCGAGCAGGTCCTGGTAGGCGGTCACCGTGGCGGTGGCCTGTGCCAGGTCCGCGGTGTCCTCACCCAGGAAGTCCAGGGTGGCGTACCTGTCCCTGGCGAGTTCCTCGACGGCCGGAAGAGCCTCGTCCAGGGTGGACCCCGCGACGAAGCGGGAGACCATGGCCCGGGTCATGGGAGTGCGCTCGACGATCTTGCGGCAGGTCGCGGACCTGGCGGCGAGCAGCAGGGGTTTACGAAGCATGGAGACCTCGAAGAAGACGTGCGCGAGCCGGTGGGCTGGCGCGGACGATGGGCGCGACCGGGTGTGCCGACCGCGCCGGTGGGTTCCTCGGGGGGTAGGCGAGCGCCCCTCCGGATCCCGGGGGCGCTCCCCGGGGACCCGCCCCGGGCCCTCGGGCACCGGGGAGCGGGTCCCGCGGTGGCGGCGCACCCCTCAGGACGGAGGAGGGGGCGCCGCCGGTGACTACCCCTGGTGGGGATAGGAGGAGCTCGTCGGCGCGACGAAGGTCTCCTTGATGGCGCGCGGGCTGGCCCAACGGGACAGGTTCTGGGCGGAGCCGGCCTTGTCGTTGGTGCCGGAGGCGCGAGCGCCGCCGAAGGGCTGCTGACCGACGATGGAGCCGGTCGGACGGTCGTTGACGTAGAAGTTGCCGGCGGTGAAGCGCAGGGCCTCGGTCGCCTTGGCCACCGCGGCGCGGTCGTTGGCCAGGACGGCACCGGTCAGGGCGTAGGCGGAGCCCTCGTCGACGACCTTGAGGATCTCGTCGTACTCGTCGTCCTCGTAGACGTGGACGGCGATGATCGGACCGAAGTACTCGGTGCGGAACACGTCGTTGGTCGGGTCCGTGCCCTCGATGATGGTCGGACGCACGAAGTAGCCGACCGAGTCGTCGGCGGTGCCGCCGGCGATGATGTTCAGGGTCGGGTCGGACTTGGCGTCCTCCAGGACCTTGGCCAGCTTGTCGAAGGAGCGGCGGTCGATGACGGCGCCGATGAAGTTCGACAGGTCGGTGACGTCGCCCATGCTCAGGGCCTCGGTCTCGGCGACCAGGTCGTCGCGCATCCTCTCCCAGACGGACCGGGCGACGAAGGCGCGCGAGGCGGCGGAGCACTTCTGGCCCTGGTACTCGAAGGCGCCGCGCACGATGGCGGTGCGCAGGATCTCCGGGTCGGCGGAGGAGTGGGCGACGATGAAGTCCTTGCCGCCGGTCTCACCCACGATGCGCGGGTAGGAGCGGTAGTTGGAGATGTTCTCGCCGACGCTCTTCCACAGGTGCTGGAAGGTCCTGGTCGAACCGGTGAAGTGCACACCGGCCAGCTCCGGGTCGTTCAGGGCGATGTCCGAGACGGCCAGGCCGTCACCGGTGACCATGTTGATGACGCCGGGAGGCATGCCGGCCTCCTCCAGGAGGCGCATGGTCAGCTCGGCCGCGAACTGCTGCGTCGGGGACGGCTTCCACACGACCACGTTGCCCATGAGGGCCGGGGCGGTGGGCAGGTTGCCCGCGATGGCGGTGAAGTTGAAGGGGGTGATCGCGTAGACGAACCCCTCCAGCGGACGCTGCTCCATGCGGTTCCACACGCCGCGGACGCTCAGGGGCTGCTGCTCCATGAGCTGACGGGCGTAGGAGACGTTGAAGCGCCAGAAGTCGATGAGCTCACAGGCCGAGTCGATCTCCGCCTGCTGGACGGTCTTCGACTGGCCGAGCATGGTGGCCGCGTTGATCGTGGCGCGCCAGGGGCCGGCGAGCAGCTCGGCGGCACGGAGGATGATCGCGGCGCGGTCGTCGAAGGACATGGCGCGCCAGGCCGGAGCGGCGGCCTTCGCCGCGGCGATGGCGTCGCGGGCGTCCTGGTGGGTGGCGTTGCGCATGGTGCCCAGGACGGAGGCGTGGTTGTGCGGCTGGACGGCGTCGATCGGCTCGCCGCCGCCCATGCGGCTCTCGCCGTTGATACGCATCGGCAGGTCGATGCTCTCGCGGCCGAGCTCGTCGAGTTTGGCGACGAGCTCGGCGCGCTCGGCGCTCCCGGGCGCGTAGGTGAGAACGGGTTCGTTCACCGGCAGCGGGACGTTGGTCACGGCGTCCATGGGCACCTCCCTGAAAAGAATGTCCCTGAACGAGCAGGGTCTGGCTGATTCAACAGTCCCAGAACAGACCCCGCCAGACCTTGTGGGGCGGACCACTCTTTGCCAGCCTTATTTGTCCGGTAGGACAAAACAAGACACGGCTGGACGATCACGGCCCGACGCCCCGCCCCGGCCGCTCCAGTAGTGTCGGTCCCCGGACACGACCGGTGAGGAACGACGCCATGCCTGTTCAACCAGGATCACAGGACGACGAGGTGGCGGGCCTGCCCCTGCGCCGCCTCCTTCTGGCCCTCGGCGACCCCATCGTGGACGTTGCGGCGGCCCCCGACGGACTTGATGTCCAGGTGAACAATGTCGTCATCATCGACCCCGAGGACCGGGTCGAGGCCCGGGAGGGGGACCTGGTCCTGCTCATCGGGGTCCGGGGCGGGGCCGCCCGGCGCCTGGTGCGCATGCTGGCCGGGCAGGGCGCGGCGGCCGTCGCGGTCAAGGCCGGCGGGTACTCCCCGCCCGAGGAGACGCTGCCGCCCTCCGGTGAACAGCGGAACCGGCCGCCCAGGTCCGGTGCCGCCGACGAGCTGCGGGCCCTGCGTACCGAGGCCCAGGAGAGCGGGGTCGCGCTTTTGGCGGTCCGGCCCGAGGTGCGCTGGGACCAGCTCCAGTCGGTGTGCCAGAGCATCGTGGACGACGCCCGGCTGACCGCCTCCGAGGACCTGGGCGAGGCCACCGGCGACCTGTTCTCCATGGCGCAGACGATCGCGCAGCTCACCGGGGGCCTGGTCAGCATCGAGGACTCCGCGAGCCGGGTGCTGGCCTACTCCAGCGGCGCCGAGGTGGACGAGCTGAGGCGGCTGTCGGTCCTGGGCCGTCAGGGACCCGAGTCCTACCTCGCGCTGCTGCGGCAGTGGGGCGTGTTCACCAAGCTGCGGGCGGGTGAGGAGGTCGTCCGGGTCGAGGAGCACCCCGAGCTCGGTATCCGCCGCCGCCTGGCGGTGGGCATCCACGCCGGACGCCAGCCGTTGGGCGCGATCTGGGTGCAGGAGGGGTCCCAGCCCCTGTCCCGGCACGCGGAGGAGGCCCTGCTGGGCGCCGCCCGCACCACCGCGCTCCAGATGATCCGGCAGCGCACCCAGACCAGCGCCGGGCTGCGGCTGCGCGAGGACCTGCTGTCCAGCCTGTTGGAGGGGCGGATCGACGCGAGCGCGCTCGCCGACACCGTCGAGGTGCACACCGACCGGGCCGCCCTGGTGGTCGCCTTCTCCCTGAGCGGTTCCGCGGTCGAGGCCGCCGAACCGGAGGGCGCCCAGCCCCAGGGGCGGCCCGACCGCCCCGCCCGGGAGCTGCGCCGCCGCCAGCTCATCGACCTGGTGTCCGTGCACACGGCCGCCTACCGGCGCAGTTCACTGGTGACCGAGCTCGGCGGACGCGTGTACGTGCTGCTGCCTGACCTGGCCCGCGGACCGGGCAAGGAGGGGTGGCGGGGGGTCGAGCACTCGGTGCTGGCGCTGACCCGCAAGACGGTGGCGGCCGCACGGGCCGCGCTGGGGTCGCACGTGCAGGCGGCGGTGGGTTCGCTGGTGGAACGGTTGGCGGACGTGCCCGAGTCCCGCGCGGAGGCGGACCGGGTCCTCGACGCCATGGGACGTGACCTGGACCGGGACACCGACTGGGAGGTGGCGACCATCTCCGACGTACGCTCCCGGGTGCTGATCAGCGAAACCCTCGCGCACCTGCGTGCGGATCCGTCCCTGCGCGACCCACGGGTGATCCGTCTGATCGAGTACGACCAGGCGGGCGGCGCGGACCTGGTGCACTCGCTGCTGGCGTACCTGGAGGCCTTCGGTGACGCGCGGGCCGCGGCCGAACGACTGCACATCCACCCGAACACGCTCCGCTACCGGGTACGCCGCGCGGCCGCCGTGAGCGGCATCGACCTGGGCGACCCCGGCGAGCGCCTGTTCACACAGCTCCAACTGCTGATGGAGCAGCACTGACGGGCCGACCGGACGCGGACCCCGTCCCAGCCGCATTAGATGTGGGTCCCTCTATTGGCGGTGATCTTGCAACAACTACTTGACCCCAAGGGCGCCGAACTTGCCCCTGGTAGCAAGATCATCGCGGTTGGGAGGGTTTTGGAAGCAGCGGACACCCTGCCGGACGGGTTTCGGACGCTGCAGGGGTCCCTCAGACCTGTCAGACCCTCCGAACCGGCGGCAAACACCGGCCCCAGGGGTCCCCTGATCGACTCACCTCAGCCAGAGGGGGTGTCCACACCCCTCCGCCCCAGGGGGCGTCCCTGCCTGCCCACCTTCACCCCAGGGGAGTGCTTCCCGCTCACCCGACCCCAGGAGGTCCCCCTACCTGCCCACCTCCACCCCAGGGGGTGTTCTTTGGTTCGAGCGCCGGGGAGGGTTCTGCAAGACGAGGCAAGCCGCCAGCGAGGAACGAGCAAGGCGCAGCCGAGGATGAAGAATCCCTCCGCAAAGGCGCCGAACACGGTCCGAAGCGAAGCGGAGGACCAAAGCAAGCACTAAAAAGTACCCCCGGTCGGACTCGAACCGACACTTGTGACCCTTTTAGGGGGCCTGCCTCTTCCATTGGGCTACGAGGGCACGCCCATCATACCGGCCGGGCCGATTGCCCACTTTGGATCAGCTTGGCCGGATGGGGACACGAAACGACCGGCTTCCAGTGGAAACCGGTCGTTTCGCGGATGTGACGGCGGTTCGGCGGCGGGTGGGCGGCGCCGCGGGCGTCGGATCAGCTGACCCTGCGCAGGTGACCGTTCTCGACCTGGGGCTGGCTGGCCTCCTCGAAGGCCTGGCGCGGCTCGGACATCTCCGGGAGCGCGGCGAAGTCGCGGCGCAGGAAGAAGGCGAGCGTCCAGTCCGAGAGGACCCGCAGCTTGCGGTTGAAGGTGGGCACCGCGAGCAGGTGGTAGGAGCGGTGCGCGTACCAGGCCAGGCGACCGTTCAGCTTGATCTTGCCGAACAGCTGGGCCGCGCCCATGTGCAGGCCGAGCCCGGCCACCGCGCCGAGGTTCTTGTGCCGGTAGGCCTTGAGCTTGCCGTTGCGCAGGGTCGCGATGACGTTGTCGGCGAGCACCGGCGCCTGGCGGACGGCGTTCTGGGCGTTGGGCGGGTAGTAGCCGCCGTTGCCGTCGGGGACCTGGGCGTTGTCGCCGCCGGCGAAGACGTTGTCCGTGCCGTTGACGGTGAGGTACTCGCTGGTGTCGACGTGGCCCTTGGGGCCGAGGGGCAGGTCGCTGGCGGAGACGACCGGGCTGGGCTTGACGCCCGCGGTCCACACCAGGGTGCCGGCCTCGAACTCGCTGCCGTCGCTGAGCTTGATGCGCTGGTCGGTGGCGGATTCGAGGAAGGTCTCGAGCCGCACGTCGATGCCGCGGCGGCGGAGCTGGTTGAGGGCCTTGCCGCCGACCTCGGGGCCGACCTCGGGCAGGATCTTGTCCGCGGCCTCGATGAGGTAGAAGTTCACGTCCTCGAGGTCGATCGAGGGGTGCAGGCGAACCGCGTCGCGGACCATGTCCTCCAGCTCGGCGATGGCCTCGGCACCGGCGAAACCACCGCCGACGAACACGAAGTTCAGCGCCTTGGCGCGGACCTCCCTGTCGTTGGTGGAGTCGGCGATGGCCAGCTGGTTGAGCACGTGGTTGCGCAGGTAGGCCGCCTCTTCGACGGTCTTGATGCCGACGCCCCACTCGGCCAGGCCCGGGATGGGCAGGGTGCGGGAGACCGCTCCGGCCGCCATCACCAGGTAGTCGTAGCGGAGGGTCTCGGGCTCGCCGGCGTTGGGCTCGTAGCGGACCGTGTTGTCGGCGTGGTCGATGCGCACGACGCGGCCGCCCAGCACGCGGACCCGGTTGAAGACCTTGCGCAGCGGGACCACGACGTTGCGCGGGGAGATGTTGCCCGCGGCCGTCTCGGGCAGGAACGGCTGGTAGGTCATGTAGGAGTTCGGGTCGATGACGGTGATACGGGCTTCACCGGATCCGAGCTTCTTCTCCAGCCGCCTCGCGGTGTACATCCCGAGGTAACCGCCGCCGACGATGAGGATGTGCGGAATCTCCGCCTCGTCCCCGCCACCGTGTACCAGCCGGTAGTTCCTGCTCTCGGTCATCGCATTTCCGCCCTAACGGTTGTTCTGTGGCGCCCTTGCCTCAAGGGCCGCGAAGGCTGTCACGGTCTTCGGTCCCCCGCGCCGGTCGGCGCCGGGTCCCCCGAGCCGTGGTTTTGGCCCCGACTCGAAGGCTGCTTGTGCATTCTTTCACAAGCACCTACCGACAGGAAGGTTCACATCCGCCCACCTTCCGACCACTCCCACGTGCACACAAAAGAAGTTTTTGCAGGTCAAAAGGGTTGTGAATGCATTCACAAGGGCCATACGGGTGATGCGTCTCACCTGGGGACCCAGGGCGGACCTCCCCAAAGGGCCCCTCGGGGGTGCCCGAAGTACTCTTTTGGGAGGTTACGCCCTGGTTGACACTAGTTTGACCCGGTTATTCCGGCACGATGAGGCTCCACGCGACACCGTCGAGGATGTCGTGCTCACTCGCCGTGAAGTGGTCCGCTCCGGTGCGCGCGAGAACGCGGGAGAGCACCAGGGCGCCCGCCCCGATGACGTCGACCCGCCCCGGGTGCATCACGCCGATCTCCGCCCGCTCCGCGTGCCGCGAGGTCAGCAGGTCCCCGGTGATCCGCTCCAGCTCCGCGGCCGAGACCCGGGTGTGGTGGATTCGCTCGGAGTCGTACTCGGGCAGGTCCAGCGCGATCCCGGCGACCGTGGTCGCGGTCCCGGCCACGCACACCACCGAACCGGCCTCCCGCAGCGGGACCACCTTCTCCACCTCGTCCAGAGCGGCCTCGATGTCGGCCGTGGCCGCCTCGACCTGCTCCTTCGTCGGCGGGTCGGCACGCAGGTGGCGCTCGGTCATGCGCACACAGCCCACGTTCACCGACAGGGACGCGCGCACCAGCTCCTCGTCCTCGCCCAGACCCCCCAGCACGAACTCCGTGGACCCGCCACCGATGTCGACCACCAGGAAGGGCGGGGTGAAATCGCCGGCCCCTCCCTCCGCGGCCTCGGCCTCCAGTTCCGCGGTGGCGCCCACGAAGGACAGCTCGGCCTCGTCCAGACCAGTGACCACCTCGGGCTCCACGCCCAGAATGCCGCGGACGCCGTCCACGAACTCCTGGCGGTTGCCCGCGTCCCGGGTCGCGCTGGTCGCGACCATCCGCACCCCGTCCGGGCCCAACGGGATCCCGTGCGCCTCGATCGCCTCGGCGTAGCCGCGCAGCGCCTCGAAGGTGCGTTCCAGGGCCTGGGGCGCGAACACACCGGTCTCGTCGACGCCCTCGCCCAGCCGCACGACCTCCATCCGCCGGTCGGCGTCGACCACCTGGACCTCGTCACCGTCCAGGAGGACGACGTCGGCGATCAGGAGCCTGATCGAGTTGGTTCCGCAATCGATCGCCGCGACACCGCTCATGAAACGTCCGTCCCTTCAGCGCCCTCAGGGGCGTTCTCGTCCACGCACACACAGGGGCCCTTCGCCCACCACTCGGGGAGTTCCGCCAGCGCCTCGGCGCCGAACGGGTTGGTCCCCGGCGCGGCCAGCTCGTGGCCGACCAGCGCGTGCAGGCACTTGACCCGGGAGGGCATACCCCCGGTGCTCTGCATACCCTCGGGCAGCGGCTCCAGCCCGTCGGCCCGCGCCTGCTCGGCCCGCTCCTCCAGGTAGGACTCATGAGCCCTGGTGTAGGCGGCCCGGAGATCCGGGTCCCCGCCCAGGCGCTCCTGCATCTGGCGCATCAGGCCGTCGTTCTCCAGACGGCCGATGGCCGAGGCGGCGCGTGGACACGTCAGGTAGTACAGCGTCGGGAAAGGGGTGCCGTCCTCCAGACGCGGGGCGGTCTTCACCACGTCGGGGAGACCGCAGGGGCAGCGGTGCGCGACGGCACGCACCCCGCGCGGCGGGCGGCCCAGTTGGAGTTCGATCGCGGCGAGGTCCCTCTCGGAGGCGGGACCGCCGTCGGTGTGCCCCGGAACGGGCTGATCTGCGGAAGTCATGACCAACACAGCATAGGCCCACCCGTCGCCCTCCACCGCCCTCAACGGACGCCTCCGGCGCAGCCCTTCCCTCACCCGTCGCCCTCCACCGCCCTCAACGGACGCCTCTGGCGCAGCCCTTCCCTCACCCGTCGCCCATCGCCCTCAACGGACGCCTCCGGCACAGCACGCCTGCGGTCGGCAACGGACGGGAGTGGTCCGAACGGGCGGTCAGAGCCCGTCATCGGGTTCGGGGCGGTCCGCCTCCTCGACCGAACGCCACAACTGGGTGAACCACGGTTCGTCGGGGGCAGCCGGGTCGGCCTCGTCCTCGGCCTCCGACTCGGGGCGGATGACGATGTAGGCGGTCTCGCCGGGGTACTGGTAGTGGAGGCGTGCCCGGGCCTCGCGCTCCACGTACTCCTCGTCGCTGAGCGCCTCCTCCCGTTCCTGGAGGTGGGCGACGTTCTCCTGCATACGGGCGCGCTCGTCCTGGAGCTGGGCGATCTGGGAACGCTGCATGACGTACTCCCGCAGCGGATACGCCAGGCTCAGCGCGATCACACAGACGACGAGGGCGAGGATCGCCGCCCGGCTGGTGAGCATGGGCCGCACCCTGGGGGTGCGGCCCTCACCCGCGTTCCTCGTGTCCGCTTTCGCGGCACCGGGGGCGCCGCGCCTGGCAGCGGCCTTCACCGGCCTGTCGGCTTTGGCCGTCTTCTTGGCCTTTGTGGGCTGCTGTTTGGTTTCGCGGGACACTGGGGCAGACTAGCCGCGCTTGGCGAACCTCGGGAAGGCCGACACGCCCGCGTAGACGGCGGCGTCGTCCAGTTCCTCCTCGATACGCAGCAGCTGGTTGTACTTGGCGACACGCTCGCTGCGCGCCGGGGCACCGGTCTTGATCTGCCCGGCGTTGGTGGCCACCGCGATGTCGGCGATGGTCGTGTCCTCGGTCTCACCGGAACGGTGGCTGATCATCGCCGTGTAACCGCTGCGCTGGGCGAGGGAGACCGCGTCCAGGGTCTCGGTGAGGGTGCCGATCTGGTTGACCTTCACCAGGAGCGAGTTCGCGGTGTCGGCGAGGATGCCGCGCTGGAGCCGCTCCGGGTTGGTGACGAACAGGTCGTCGCCGACCAGCTGGACCCGGTCGCCGAGCTGCTCGGTGAGCTTCTTCCAGCCGTCCCAGTCCTCCTCGTCGAGGGGGTCCTCGATGGAGACCAGCGGGTAGGCGTCGACGAGCTCCGCGTAGTAGGCGGCCATCTCCTCGGCGGTGCGGGTCTGGCCCTCGAAGGAGTACACCCCGTCGGAGAACAGCTCGCTGGCGGCCACGTCCAGGGCCAGCGCGATGTCGGTGCCGACCTTGTACCCGGCCTTCTCGATCGCCTCGACGATCAGGTCCAGGGCGGCGCGGTTGCTGTCCAGGTTGGGGGCGAAGCCGCCCTCGTCACCGACACCGGTGCCCAGGCCGTGCGCCTTCAGGACCGACTTGAGGGAGTGGTAGACCTCGGTGCCCCAGCGCAGGGCCTCGGAGAAGGTCGGCGCGCCGACGGGCGCGACCATGAACTCCTGGATGTCGACGTTGCTGTCGGCGTGCGCACCGCCGTTGAGGATGTTCATCATCGGTACGGGCAGGACGTGCGCGTTGGGGCCGCCGATGTAGCGGAACAGGGGCAGCCCGGCCTCCTCGGCGGCGGCCTTGGCCACGGCCAGGGAGGTGCCCAGGATGGCGTTGGCGCCGATCCGGGACTTGTCCGGGGTACCGTCCAGGTCGATGAGCGCACGGTCGATGATGCGCTGCTCGTCGGGCGTGTGGCCGAGCAGCTCGTCGGCGATCTCGTCGTTGACGGCGGTGACCGCCTTGGTCACGCCCTTGCCGCCGTAGCGGTCGCCGCCGTCGCGCAGTTCGACGGCCTCGAACCTTCCGGTGGAGGCACCGCTGGGGACACCCGCGCGGGTAATGGTCCCGTCGTCGAGCAGAACCTCGACCTCGACTGTCGGGTTGCCCCGGGAGTCAAGGATCTCCCGCGCCTGTACTGACTCGATGGACGCCACGATCTCTCCGTCTCTTCGGTGTCTGGGTCCACGCGTTCCGGACCCGGACACGAGACTAGCGACCCGTACCCCGACCGGTGGACCCCGCCCTGCCGGATTGGTCTAGTCCATACCGGACATTCCACTTCCACCGAACGCGGAGGCGGGCCCCGGATCCCTTCGGGGGCGGCCGGGACGCCCCGGACCCGCCCCAAACCGAACCGCCCGGAACCGGCCGTTCCGCTTGAACCCGCCCCGCCCGTGCCTATAGTTCCAACTACGGGCCATGCCCCACCCCCGCACAGAAGCTCCGGCCCTCGCGCGAACGGTAAGAGGACAAGCATGGCCAATCCGCAGACCGACCCGACAGACGGGACCCTGCGCCCGGTGCGCCGAAGACGCGCCGAACTCACCCTCCTCCTGGCCTCGATCGGGGTGACCGCCGCCGCACTGCTCTTCGCCTCCGTGTCCGTCACCGACGGGATCGACTCCCGCGCCGTGGTCTACACGCTGACGCTCGGGGCGGGGGCGCTCGGCCTGCACGTCCTGCTGCGCTTCGTGGCGCCCTACGCGGACCCGGTCCTGCTCCCGGTGGCCACGGCGCTGAGCGGGCTCGGAACCACCATGATCTGGGCTCTCCAGATGACCCGCGACAACGATCCCGGCAACGGCGAGGCCGACCGCCAACTGCTGTGGACCATGATCGGCATGGGGTTGTGCGCGGCCGCGGTGCTGTTCGTACGGCACCCCCGCCGCCTGACCATGTACACCTACCTGATCGCTCTGTGCGCGCTGGTCCTGCTCCTGCTTCCGCTGTCACCGCTGGGCCACAAGGTGCTCGGCGCCCGGCGGTGGATCATGGTCGGCCCCTTCACCATGCAGCCCTCGGAGTTCGCGAAGGTACTGCTGGTGGTCTTCCTGGCCTCCTACCTCGGCCGCCAACGCGACGTCATGGCACTGGTCACCCGGACCTTCCGGGTCGGCGGGGTGAAGGTGTTCAGCGCGCCCCGCGCCCGCGACCTGGCACCGATGGCCGTGGGCTGGGGCATCGCGGTCCTGCTACTGGTCGGCACCAAGGACCTGGGCACCTCCCTGCTGCTGTTCGGCACCTTCCTGGCGGTGCTCTACGCGGCCACCGCGCGCAAGTCCTGGGTGCTCATCGGCCTGCTGGCCTTCTCCGCCGCCGCCTACGTGGCCTACCTGCTGTTCGGGCACGTCCAGAACCGGGTGCGGATCTGGCTGGACGCCTTCGACCCGGAGGTGTACCACAGCAACGGCGGCAGCTTCCAGGTGGTGGAGGGGCTGATCGCCCTGGCCTACGGGGGGCTCCTGGGCACCGGCTTCCACGACGGCGAGATACAGAACCTCTTCGCCGCCGACAGCGACCTGGTCCTGGTCTCGGTCGGCGAGAAGCTCGGCCTGACCGGGCTGCTGGCGGTACTGGCGCTGCTGTTCCTGTTCGCCCAGCGAGCCCTGCGGATCGCGTTGGGCTGCCGGGACGTGTTCCTCAAGCTCACCGCGTTCGGCTACGGCTTCATCACCGCGTTCAACGTGTTCATCGTGCTGGGCGGCGCCACCCTGATCATCCCGCTCACCGGTATGACCACGCCGTTCCTGTCGGCGGGCGGGTCCGCGCTGATGGCCAACTGGCTGATCGTGGGCCTGCTGCTGACCATCAGCGAGACCGCCCGCCGCCCGCAGGAGTCGTTCAGCGCGGGGCTGGCGCCCAGCGACCCCTCCACCGAGGTGATCAACGTGCGCGACCTCCCCGAGAGCGTCCGGGACCGCCGGCAGTCCCCTCCCGCCCCCTGAGGGGCCCGGGAACCGAGGGGCCCGGGGGTCACTCCCCGGTCTTGGCCCAGTACCCGCGCCACTCCCCCTCGGTGAGCTCACGCGGCTCGCGGCCGTCCGCCCGCGCGGCCTCCTCCGCCGCGCGGACCCGGGCGTCGAAACGGCGCGCGGCCGAGCGCAGGTCGGTCTCGGCGTCCCGGCCCTGGTCCCGCTCGGCTGCGACCGCCGCGAACAGCTCCCCGCCCTCGGCCCCGTCGTCACCCACCAGGTCGGCGGGAAAACCGTTGCGCACGGCCCGCTTCTGGAGCTCGTAGGCGAGCAGCACCGCGGGTTGCGCGAAGGGCACCCCGTCCAGCACCGAGGTCTCACCGCTGCCGCCGTTGGCCTTCGCCTTCTCGGCGCGCTCGGCCGCCTTGATGGCCTCCCAGTTCGACCACACCTCGTCGGTTCCGGACACCGCCACCCCGCCGAACACGTGCGGGTGACGCCGGGTCATCTTGTCGATGATGGCGTCGGCGACGTCGTCCACGGTGAAACGCGCCGGATCGCCCTCGGGGCGCTCAGTGCCGATCGCGGCGTGGAAGACCACCTGGAGCAGGACGTCGCCGAGTTCCTCGCGCAGCTGCGGGTAGTCGCCGTCCTCGATGGTCTCCAGGGTCTCGTAGGACTCCTGGATCAGGTACTTGGCCAGGGACTCGTGGGTCTGGGAACTGTCCCAGGGGCACTCCCGGCGCAGCGTCTCCATGACCTCCACCAGGCGCAGCACCCGGTGCCCCGGCGCCGGGGCGCCCCGCCCGTCAGGGGCGGCCGCCCCCTCCGCGGCCTCGACCGCACCGTCCGGGTTCGACGCTTCGCTCATGTCAGTCCTCACTCACGTGCTGGTCGGACACGGGGAGCCAGCCGCCCTCGCGCAGGGCCGCCATCACCCGGGCCACGGACTCGGCGGGGTCCGCGTCCACTGTGTCGACCACCAGGTCGGCGTCGACCGGCTCCTCGTAGGGGTCGGAGATACCGGTGAACTCGGGGATCTCCCCCGCCCGCGCCTTGGCGTACAGGCCCTTGCGGTCGCGGGCCTCGCACTCCTCCAGGGGGGTGGCCACGTGCACCAGGAAGAAGTCCCCGAACTCCTCCACCATGGCACGCACCTCGGCCCGGCCGACGGCGTACGGCGCGATCGGCGCGCACACGGCCACCCCGCCGTGCCGGGTGATCTCCGAGGCCACGTAGCCGATACGGCGGATGTTGAGCTCGCGGTCCTCCCGGGAGAAGGTCAGCCCGCTGGAGAGCATGCGGCGCACCACGTCGCCGTCGAGCAGGGTCACCGTGCGCCCGGAACGGCGGATGCCGTCGCACACCCCCTGGGCGATGGTGGACTTCCCCGAACCCGACAGTCCGGTGAACAGCAGGGTGAGGCCGCGTTCGGTGCGCGCCGGGCGCAGCCGGGCCAGTTCGGCGCCGACCCGGGCCGGGGTGAACCAGGAGGGCAGCTCACGCCCGTGCGCCAGCTCCGCCTCGACCTGCGCGTCGGGCAGCTCCCCGAGCGCGGCCCGGGGGTCGACGTGCGTCCGGGGCTTCCAGAGCGCCTGTTCGGTGTCGTACCGCCAGGGTTCGGGGTCCAGGACGGTCAGCGGCGGTTGGAGCACCATCACCCGTTCGGTCTCGGGCCCCTGCTCCCCGACCTCGGCCAACAGGTGAGTGGCCCCGTAGGCGGCGGCGACGTGGGCGGCCAGGGCGACGTCGCGTTCGGTCCAGGCGCCGCCGAGTTTTCCGGCCGCGCGTGCCTGGGAACGGGGCAGGGTGACCACGACGAACGAGCTGCGGGGCAGCAGCGGTTCGGCGGCCAGTACCGCGGCGGCCAGGCCCTCGTCGTGCAGGCCGGTGTCGATGATGACCAGGATCTCGGTGCGTTCCCCGTCACTGCCCAGGGCCTCGGCCTCGGCGCGGATCTGGTGCAGGGCCCGGTGGTGCAGGGGCCGGTCGGTGACCACAGCGAGTAGGGGCTGGTCAGCGCAGGGTTCGAGGCCGCGCTGGGCGCGCACCTCGGCGGGGGTGGGGCGCAGCTCCCGCAGAACCCCGTACGTGGGCGGACGCAGCAGGCTGACGTCTCCGGCCAGGTGGTGCCGGGTCACCAGGGCACCGCCCTCCCCGGTGCCCTCCCGCGACTCCCAGCTCTCCCGTACCGCCAGCTCCGCCAGGGGGGCTCCCTCCAGGTCGGTGAGGGTGAGGCGTTCCTCCCCCACCAGCTCCTCCGGTACCTCCAGGGTGACCGGAACCGGCCAGGGCCGACCGTCGGGCAACCGCCCCCGGTCCGCCACCGACACCGCCTCCTCCCGGGTCATGAACCCGGGCAGCGGGTAGGCGCCGCTGAGGATGAGCTCCAGGTGGGCGAGACCGTCCGGACCTGGGGCGAAGACCGGAGCGGCCTGTCGGCCGGTGTCCTCGACCGACCCGCTCCCCTGCCTGTGGGAACTCACCACGCGCTTCCTCTCCTCTGGCTGTCCGCCCGGATCCGTCAGCTCGGATCCGGCCGCGAAATGCGTGCGCCCAGCGTATGCCCGACAGGGGGCCCGGCCCGTCGGCACGGCGGCCGATCCGGAATAGAGCCTGTTCGGAACGGGTTCACATGAACACGACCCGCCCGTGTCCCCGGGCCCGAGGACACGGGGACCGTCGCACCGGTTCCGAACCGCCGACCCCGCGAACCCGGCCCGCACCCGACGGGCGGACTGGATAAGCTGAGGGGAGCCGGGTGACCCGGGCCCTTCTGCCACGGCCGCCCGCACCGTCACCGCCCACGTACGGACCGCCCCCAGCGACCCGCGGGGCGGCGGCGACCGTGCCCGCCGCACACACGCGGGTGCCGGTGCCGGGGCACATCACGGAGGGGACCGCGGCTGCAACCGCCTCGCCACCGCACGAACCGCAGGACGCGACGCCTGAACCGGACCACTCCCATTTTCTGGTGCTATGAGCCTCATTGGACTTCTCGCCGACGTCTCCAAGGACCCGGCACTGCACAGCGCGATCGAGACCGCCCGAAGCGGCCGCGATCCCCATCTCGACCTCGTCGCCCCGGCGGCGCTGCGCCCCTTCATGGTGGGGGCGCTGGCCGCCGACGCGCCCGTGGGCGCCGAACGGCCGGTACTCGCCGTCACCGCCACCGAGCGGGAGGCCGCCGACCTGACCGACGCGCTCGGCTCACTGCTGCCCGCGGACTCGGTCGCGCTCTTCCCCGCCTGGGAGACCCTGCCGCACGAACGGCTCTCCCCTCGTTCGGACACCGTGGGCCAGCGCCTGGCGGTGCTGCGCCGCCTGGCGCACCCGGACCCCTCCGACCCGCTCACCAGCCCGCTGCGGGTGGTGGTGGCCCCGGTCCGCAGCGTCCTGCAGCCGTTGGTCGCCGGACTCGGGGACCTGGAACCGGTCCGGATCCGGCCCGGTGACGAGGTCGCCCTGGAGGACGTGGTCAGCGCCCTGACCAACACCGGCTACGCCCGCGTGGACCTGGTGGACAAACGCGGCGACATGGCCGTACGCGGCGGCATCCTGGACGTCTTCCCGCCCACCGAGGAACACCCGCTCCGGTTGGAGTTCTGGGGCGACACCGTCGACGACATCCGCTACTTCCAGGTCGCCGACCAGCGCTCCATCACCCCTGTCGAGGGCGACGGCACCGGCCCGCGCACCAGCGCCGCCTCCGGCCTGTTCGCGCCGCCGTGCCGGGAACTGCTGCTCACCGAAACCGTCCGCGAACGCGCCCGGGCCCTGGCCGCCGAGCACCCCTCCCTGGCCGAGGTCCTCAACAAGATCGCCGACGGCGTGTCGGTCGAGGGCATGGAGGCCTTCGCGCCGGTGCTCGCCGAGCGCATGGAGCCCTTCCTCGCCCACCTGCCCCCGAACGCGATGGTGGTGGGCTGCGACCCCGAGCGGATCCGGGCCCGGGCCGTGGAACTGGAGGCCACCAGCGCCGAGTTCCTGGACGCTTCCTGGATCAACGCCGCGTCCGGCGGAGAGGCCCCCATCGACCTGGGCGAATCCGCCTACATGTCGATCTCCGAGCTGCGTGCGAACGCCGCGGACCTGGGCCTGCCCTGGTGGGGGCTGACACCGTTCAGCTCCGGCGAGGAGAAGGGCCCGGCCGAGGAGGACGACGCGGTCGTGGTGGGCGCGGTGCCCGCCGACTCCTACCGCGGCGACACCGAGCGCGCCCTGGCCGACGTCAAGGGCTGGCTGCACGACAACTGGAGCGTCGTGCTGGTCACCCAGGGGCACGGCCCCGCCGAGCGCCTGGTCGCGATGCTGCGCGACGCCGGGCTGGGCGCGACCCTCACCGACGACCTGGCCGAAGCGCCCAAGGAGGCGATCGCCACCGTCACCACCGGACTGGTCGACCACGGGTTCCTGCTGCGGTCGGTGCACACGGTGGTGCTCACCGAGACCGACCTGGCGGGCCAGAAGTCCTCCACCCGCGACATGCGCAGGATGCCCAGCCGCCGCAAGGGCACGGTCGACCCGCTCCAGCTCAAACCCGGTGACTACGTCGTGCACGAGCAGCACGGCGTGGGCCGGTACCTGGAGATGGTGAGCCGGCAGATCCAGGGCGCCACCCGCGAGTACCTGCTCATCGAGTACGCGCCGTCCAAGCGCGGACAGCCCGGCGACCGCCTGTTCGTGCCGACCGAGCAGCTCGGCGAGGTCACCCGGTACGTGGGCGGTGAGGCGCCGACGCTGTCCAAGATGGGCGGCGCCGAGTGGACCAAGGCGAAGAGCCGGGCCCGCAAGGTCGTCCGCGAGATCGCCGGGGACCTCATCCGGCTGTACTCGGCACGGCAGGCCTCGCCCGGGCACGCCTTCGGCCCGGACACCCCGTGGCAGCACGAGTTGGAGGACGCCTTCCCGTACGTGGAGACGCCCGACCAGCTGGCCGCGATCGACGAGGTCAAGAAGGACATGTCGAAGTCGGTCCCGATGGACCGGCTGATCTGCGGCGACGTGGGTTACGGCAAGACCGAGGTGGCGGTGCGCGCCGCGTTCAAGGCGGTCCAGGACGGCAAACAGGTCGCCCTGCTGGTGCCCACCACCCTGCTGGTCCAGCAGCACCTGTCGACCTTCACCGAGCGTTACGCCTCCTTCCCCGTCACCGTCAAACCGATGTCGCGGTTCCAGACCGACGGCGAGGTCGAGGCGACCCGGGAGGGGCTGCGCACCGGCGAGGTCGACGTGGTCATCGGCACGCACCGGCTGCTGTCGGCCGAGACCCGGTTCAAGGAACTGGGCCTGATCATCATCGACGAGGAGCAGCGCTTCGGCGTCGAGCACAAGGAGGCCCTGAAGCGGCTGCGCACCCAGGTGGACGTGCTGTCGATGTCGGCCACACCCATCCCGCGCACCCTGGAGATGGGTCTGACCGGCATCCGTGAGATGACCACGATCCTCACCCCGCCGGAGGAACGCCACCCGGTGCTCACCTTCGTGGGGCCCTACGAGGAGAAGCAGATCACCGCGGCGATCCGGCGCGAGCTCATGCGCGAGGGCCAGGTGTTCTTCGTGCACAACCGGGTGGCGTCCATCGACAAGGTCGCGGCGTCCATCAAGCGCATGGTGCCCGAGGCCCGGGTGGCGTACGCGCACGGCCAGATGAACGAGCAGCAGCTCGAGAAGGTCATGGTCGACTTCTGGGAGAAGAACTACGACGTCCTGGTCTCCACGACCATCGTCGAGTCCGGCCTGGACGTGCCCAACGCCAACACGCTGATCATCGACCGCGCCGACACCTACGGCCTGTCCCAGCTGCACCAGCTGCGCGGCCGGGTGGGCCGCGGCCGCGACCGCGCCTACGCGTACTTCCTGTACCCGCCGGAGAAGCCGCTGACCGAGACCGCCTACGAGCGGCTGGCGACGGTGGCCCAGCACACCGAGATGGGCGCGGGCATGTACGTGGCGATGAAGGACCTGGAGATCCGGGGCGCGGGCAACATCCTGGGCGCGGAACAGTCCGGGACGATCGCGGGCGTGGGCTTCGACCTGTACGTGCGCATGGTCGGCGAGGCCGTGGCCGAGCTCAAGGGGGACCCGGAGGCGGCCGCCGAGGCCGAGACCAAGGTCGAGCTGCCGATCAACGCGCACATCCCGCACGACTACGTGCCGGGCGAGCGGCTGCGCCTGCAGTCCTACAAGCGGATCGCGAGCGTCGCCAGCGAGGAGGACATCCTCGCCGCCTACGAGGAGCTCACCGACCGGTACGGCACCCCGCCGCAGCCGGTGGACAACCTCATGGCGGTGGCACGGTTCCGGGTGCTGGCCAAGTCCGCCGGGCTGGCGGACGTGGTCATGCAGGGCAACCAGATCCGGTTCTCCCCGGTGGAGCTGCGCGAGTCCCAGGAGCTGCGGCTGCGGCGGATGTACCCCAAGTCCATCCGGAAGGAGGCCACCAGGACCCTCCTGGTCCCGGTCCCCAAGGCCGGCGGGCTGGGCGGCAAGCCGCTGCGCGACCTGGAACTGCTCAAGTGGTGCACCGACCTGGTGAACGCGATCTTCGAGCCGGACAAGCGCCGGGCCCAGCCGAAGGGCGAGTAGCCGGGCGGGGGCCCGGGCGGAGGGCACGGTCTTCGGGCCGTGCCCTCCGCCCGGGGCGCGGCTAGACTGCCCGCCATGTCGAGACAGCGCGCTCCCCGGGCCGACCCGCGCGGACGCGGTTCCCGGTGGGCCGGCGCGGCCTGCCTGCTCCTGGTACCCCCGGGGTCCTTCGGGGCGTACCGGGAACTGACCTCCTCCTTCGTGGACGTCCCGGAGTCGGCCTTCGCGGCGCTGACCGCGCTCCTGGGCGCCGTGCTCGGACTCGCCCTGCTGGCGCCGCCCGCGTGGCTGAAGTGGTGGCCCCTGGGCGTGGCGCCCCTGGCCCTGGGTTTCCTCGGCACCGGGCTGATGCTGCTCTGGGACCCGGCCGCGGCGGTGAACACGGAGTTCGCGAACTCGCGCACGAACACCATCGAGGGCGTCGTACTCACCGGGGTGTTCCTGGTGGTGCTGGGCGCGGGCGGGCTGGCCGCCCTCGTGGCGCCGCTCCTGCCCCGAACGCGCCGCCGCTCCGTCGAACCCCGGCAGCTCCCCGCCCGCGCCCCGGCACCGGGCATGACCCCCAAGCAGCGGCGCCGGGCACGCAAGCACCGTAACCGGGCGGCCGGTTCCCGCTGACCCCTCAGCCGTTCCGGTCCGGCTCCTCCGGCGCCGCCGCCTCGTAGGTGATGCCGTACATCTCCTCCTCGGCCTCCTCGTCGGCCCTGCGGCGCCACCAGCCGCCCCCGGCCCGCTTCTCCGCGCGCCGCTGGGACCGGAGCTCCCGGCGGGCCTCCCTGCGCGCCCGCCACTCGGCGGCCCTGTCCTGTCTGCGGGCCCGCCGTGCCCGCTTCAGCTCGGCCCTGCGCTCGACGATGGTCTGCTCCCGTGGCCGCTGCTGGACCGGCTCCTCCTCGCGGGGGCGCAGCGCCGTGACCGTGGCCAACCCCTTGCCCACCGGCACGTCCTCGGGCAGCTCCACCACCGGCTGGGCGGGTTCGGGACGCTCCGCCCCGGCCTCCTCCCGCCGGGTGACGGCCTCCCGGGACAGCTTGCGCGTGTACCACCAGTTCGCGATCCACGCCGCCACCGCCGCGGCCACACCCACCTCCAGGGCGGCCACGAGGCCGACCTGCCAGGCCGAGGGGCCCATCTCGGTGAGCCGCTGGGCCCCCAGCGACCCGCCCGCCAGTCCGGCCAGCGCCGCGCAGAGCATCCCCGTGGTCACACCGCACACGAAACCCCACAGGGGCGCCGCCTCACTGACCACGTCCGGTGCGCTGCGCTGGGTCAGCACTCCTCCGATCGCGCCCGCCGCGAACGGCACCGCCAGCGCGGCCAGGGACAGCACCGGGGCGGCCCCGTTCTCGGGCAGCGCCGCGAGCATCGGCAGCGAGGGCAACGCGCCCACCGACACCCCGGTCGGCGCGACCTCCGTCCCCCCGCCCATGGCGAAACCGGGCCCGAGCGCGTAACAGACCGCGAAGACCACCGCGTTGGGCAGGTAGGCCAACTGGACGATCAGCAGGAGCGCACCGCCGACCACCCCGGGGGCGAGCACGTGCGTGGCGCCGATCGCCTCGGGCAGACTCACCGCCAGCGCCACCAGGAACAGCACCAGCCCCCCGGCCAACAGGACCCCCGTCGAAACGAGCATGCCCACCAGGAGCGACCGGGAGCGGGCGGGCATCAGGTCGAGGAGGTCGTGGACGGCCACCCCCTTCTCCCGCATGAGCTGGCGGAGCACCCCCAGCCCGCCGGCGAGGAACGCGATCACGAACCCCATCAGGAGGGCGCGCGGCATGCTCGGAACGACCTCGTCGGTCCGCGCGAGCAGCGCGAGCGTGCCGGCGATCGCCGCGTAGGGTCCGGCGATCGCCAGCGCCGCCCGGTAGACGTGGCGCAGGCGCCCGATCTCACAGTTGCGGGCCAGCCAGTGCCCGAACCGGTACAGCACCAGCCCCGGCAGCAGCACCAGCCCCAGCGGAAGCAGGCTGATCTGTCCCTCCGCGATCGAGAAGGACACGTGGTGTCCCACCAACCAGGCCAAGACGGCACCGCGCAGCAGGTCGGCGATGTCCTCGCCGAAGGTGTCGTGGGGGGCGGCGACCCAACCGATCATGGTGAGGGTGACGATCACCGCCAGCCCGATGCCCGCGGCCGAGGCGGCGGCGATCCCCCCGGTGGAGTAGACCGGGCGGGGCGCACCCTGGAACGCGGGGGCGGCGCCGCTGCGGGACGGGCGGCCTCTGGCAGGGGGAGTTCCTGGCGTACTCACCCGACTTATGCTGCCAGGGACCGGAATGCTCCGTGGTATCCCGGCCGCGCGTGTCGTGTCCGCATCGGCCGTGCCCCGGCTCCGTGCGGAACCGGCGGCAAACGCGATACGTCGTAAGATGAGAGCCCGGTCACCCCCGCACGAAGGACACCATATGGGAGAGCTCGAACCCGACCACCGCTACCGTCTGTCCGATGCCGAACGCGACGAGGCGCTCGGAAACCTGCGGTTGGCGTTCGAGGAGGGACGGCTGGACACCGAGGAGCACGAGCGCCGGACGGACGCGGCGCTCCGGGCGGTCAGCAACGCCGGTCTGGTCCCGCTCTTCGAGGACCTGCCGCGCAGACTGGTCCCCGGCGCCGTCACCGCACCCGAACCGGTCGGCCCGGCTCCGGCCGCCGGCTCCCCCGCCGTCCCCGGGCCGCGGGAGGGCGAGGTCGCCGAGAGAGCCTCGGAGTCGTCCGCACCAGCCAAACGCGAAGGCCGCCGCCCCAACATGAACGGCCTGATTTTCCTCGGCGGGTTCTTCTTCATCCTGTGGGGGATCCCCGCGATCGCCAGCGGCAGCGCCGGCGCCCTGATCGGCTGGGCGATCTTCATGGTGGTGTTCATGGTCCCCGCCGTCACCGTCGCCACGGTGCAGGGTCTGCGCCGACGCGCGGAGAACCGCCCCGAGACCGAGGAGTGACCCGGCCGGTCCGTCGGGGCGACCGGACGGCGGCCGACACACGAAACGGCTCCGCCCCGCCTACCGGTGGTCCGGCGGCGGGGCGGAGCCGTTCGCGAACGACAGCCCGGGGGCGTGGTGCCCCTGGGACTAGAAGAGCTCGCGCGCCAGGTTGGCGGTCTCGCTCGGGGTCTTGCCGACCTTGACGCCGGCGGCCTCGAGGGCCTCCTTCTTGGCGGCGGCCGTGCCGGAGGAACCGGAGACGATGGCGCCGGCGTGGCCCATGGTCTTGCCCTCCGGGGCGGTGAAGCCCGCGACGTAGCCGACGACCGGCTTGGTCACGTTCTCCTTGATGAACGCGGCCGCGCGCTCCTCGGCGTCGCCGCCGATCTCACCGATCATCACGATCACGTCGGTGTCCGGGTCGGCCTCGAAGGCCGCCAGGGCGTCGATGTGCGTGGTGCCGATGATCGGGTCGCCACCGATGCCGACGGCGGACGAGAAGCCGATGTCGCGCAGCTCGTACATCATCTGGTAGGTGAGCGTGCCCGACTTCGAGACCAGGCCGATACGGCCGGGCTTGGTGATGTCGGCCGGGATGATGCCGGCGTTGGACTGGCCCGGGGTGATCAGACCGGGGCAGTTCGGGCCGATGATCCGGGTCTTGTTGCCCTTGGAACCGGCGTAGGCCCAGAAGGCGGCGGTGTCGTGGACCGGGATGCCCTCGGTGATCACGACGGCCAGACCGATCTCGGCGTCGATCGCCTCGATGACGGCGTCCTTGGAGAACTTCGGCGGAACGAAGATCACGGTGACGTCGGCGCCGGTGGCGGCCATGCCGTCGGCGACCGAGCCGAAGACCGGGACCTCGGTGCCGTCGAAGTCGACCTTCTGGCCGGCCTTGCGCGGGTTCACGCCACCGACGATGTTGGTGCCCGACGCGAGCATGCGACGGGTGTGCTTGGTGCCCTCAGAGCCGGTCATGCCCTGGACCAGCACCTTGCTGTCCTTGTTCAGGAAGATAGCCATGGTGTTTTCGTCCCCTACTTCGCCGCGAGCTCGGCGGCCTGAGCGGCAGCGCCGTCCATCGTGTCGACCCGTCGAACGGCCGGGTGGGCGCGCTCGTCGAGGATCTGGCGGCCCAGCTCGGCGTTGTTGCCGTCCAGTCGGACGACCAGCGGCTTGCTGACGTCGTCACCGCGCTTCTCCAGCAGCTCCAGCGCCTGCACGATGCCATTGGCCACGGCGTCGCAGGCGGTGATGCCACCGAAGACGTTGACGAACACGCTCTTGACGGCGGGGTCGCCCAGGATGATCTCCAGGCCGTTGGCCATGACCTCGGCCGAGGCACCGCCCCCGATGTCGAGGAAGTTGGCGGGCTTGACCCCGCCGTGGTTCTCACCGGCGTAGGCGACCACGTCCAGCGTCGACATGACCAGACCGGCACCGTTACCGATGATGCCGACCTCGCCGTCGAGCTTGACGTAGTTGAGGCCCTTGGCCTTGGCGGCGACCTCGAGCGGGTCACCCTCCGCGGCGAAGGTCAGGCTCTCCAGGTCCTGGCGGAACTCGGCGTTCTCGTCCAGGGTCACCTTGCCGTCGAGGGCGACGACCCGGCCGTCCTTGGTCAGGATGAGCGGGTTCACCTCCGCGAGGGTGGCGTCCTTGCCGACGAAGGCGTCCCAGAGCTTGGTGATGATCTCCGTGGCACCCGCGACGGCGGCCTCGGGCAGCTTGCCCGCCTTGACGATCTCCGCGGCGACGTCGGCCGGGGCGCCCTTGAGGGCGTCGATCGAGATCTTCGCTACGGCGTCGGGGTTGGTCTCGGCGACCTCCTCGATCTCCACGCCGCCCTCTTTGGAGCAGATGGCGAGGAAGTCGCGGTTGGCGCGGTCGAGCAGGAAGGAGAAGTAGTACTCCTCGGCGATGTCACTCGCCTCCTCGACCAGGACACGGTGGACCGTGTGGCCCTTGATGTCCATGCCGAGGATCTGCTCGGCCTTGGCCTGGGCGTCCTCGGGGTCGTCGGCGACCTTGACGCCGCCGGCCTTACCGCGGCCACCGGTCTTGACCTGGGCCTTCACGACGACGCGGGGCTTGCCCGCGGCGGCGAACTCATCAGCGATGGCACGCGCCTCAGCGGCCGTGCTCGCCACCTTCCCCTGGGGTACGGGAACCCCGTACTCTGCGAAGAGTTGCTTCGCCTGGTATTCGAACAGGTCCACGAGGGTCCGTCCTTGTAACTCGCTGGCTCAAGTGTGTACCGGGGTGGCGTGTCCGGATCGGCGGTGACGTACTGAACAGGTGTCACACGACGCAAACCCCGCTGGGGTTGAGCCGCCTACTCAAGATCGAGATCGCCGCGGCGTTGCCACCCGCGACATGCGAAAGCTTAGTCGCCCGCGGTCCGGCCGCCGGACACCGGGGCGGCGTTGCTCCGGCGGGTCAGGGCCCAAAAGCCGCTCATGCGGCACCGGAACGGCCCCCGCATGGGAATTTATGTGACCAGTGACACCCCGGATAACACCGTTCCCGGGCACTTTCGCCCCGCATCGGACTTCTACCGGGGTGCGACGAACGTCACGGTGCCCTCAGGCCGCGTGCGCGGGCCGGATGTTCTCGCGCACCCACTCCGCGATCTCCGCGGTGGGCGCCCCCGGTGTGAAGATCCTGGCGACACCCATCTCCTCCAGCGCCGCGATGTCGGAGTCGGGGATGATCCCCCCGCCGAACACCCGGATGTCGGTGGCGTCGTTCTCCCGCAGCAGCTCCATGACCCGGCCGAACATGGTCATGTGGGCGCCCGAGAGCACCGACAGCCCGATGGCGTCCGCGTCCTCCTGCAGAGCCGCCGCCACGATCATCTCGGGCGTCTGGCGCAGGCCGGTGTAGATGACCTCCACCCCCGCGTCCCGCAGGACCCGGGCGACGATCTTCACGCCCCGGTCGTGCCCGTCCAGTCCCGGCTTCGCGACGACGACCCGTGCTGCGGCCTCGGCCATGGCGTACCCCTCACTACGTTCCCCCGTACGCACCCGGCGCCCCTTGTGAGGGCCTCCCGGACACCCGGAGTGGAGATGATGAACTCGTGTGAAGAGTAACTCAGGTCACTTGCGGATGCCGGGCGCGGGTGCGGGTATCTTCCCAGACATGGACGACCACGTGACCGGTTTCGAGCAGACCAGCACCGAAGACCTGCGCGAACGCGCCGTGGAGCTGGCACGGCAACGGTGGGACGTACGTTTCTTCTGGCGGCTGTTGGGCCTGATCCCCGCCGCGGAGGCCGTCGCGGGCAACATGGACGCCAGCGAGGCCAGTGTCGCCCAGGCGTCCGGATTCCTCTACGAGGCGCTCTCCTCCGAGAAGGACCCCGAGGTGCAGGAGGCGCTCCGCCCCGTCTACATCCAGTACCTGGAGGAGCACGGCGGGGGCGAGGAACCGGGAGGGGACCGGACACAGGACTGACCCCCTCGACCGCCATGTCCGAAAACCGCCAGCACCGAGGCGCCTCCGTCGGTGAACATGGTGGTTGTGATGGACGACGAACAGCGCTACCGCGCGGTACACAGCAGGGACGCCCGCTTCGACGGGGTCTTCTACACCGCCGTGCGCACCACCGGCATCTACTGCCGCCCCAGCTGTCCGGCGGTGACCCCGCGCAGGGAGAACGTCCGCTTCTACCGGACCGCGGCCGCCGCGCAGGAGTCAGGGTTCCGCGCCTGTAAGCGGTGCCGCCCGGACACCGTGCCCGGGTCCCCCGAATGGAACGTGCGCGCCGACGTTGTGGGCCGGGCCGTCCGGCTCATCCGCGACGGCGCCGTCGACCGGGGCGGCGTGGGCACGCTCGCCGACGCCCTCGGCTACAGCGAGCGCCAGCTGAACCGGCTGCTCAGCGCCGAGGTCGGCGCGGGGCCGCTGGCCCTGGCCCGGACCGAACGCGCACACACCGCCCGCGTCCTCGTGGAGACCACGGACATGCCGATGGCGGACGCCGCCTTCGCGGCCGGGTTCGCGAGTGTGCGGCAGTTCAACGAGACCATGCGCGCGGTGTTCGACCGCTCCCCGTCCCAGATGCGGGCCGCGGCGGGCCGGGGCGGCGGCACGCCCGCCGTCCCGGGCTCGATCGTGCTGCGGCTGCCCTACCGGGGTCGGATCGACCTGGGCGGGATGCTGTCCTTCCTCGGCGACCGCGCCGTCCCGGGGGTGGAGGAGTACTCCGGCGGCGTGTACCGGCGGACGCTGCGGTTGCCGCACGGGCAGGCCGTCGCCGAACTCTCCCCGGGTACCGGACACGTGCTGTGCCGACTGCGACTGACCGAGCCGCGCGACCTGTCCAGCGCCGTGCGCCGCTGCCGGAGCCTGCTGGACCTGGACGCCGACCCGCAGGCGGTCGAGGAGGTGCTCGGCCCGGACCCCGTACTGGGCCCGGTTCTGCGACGGCATCCGGGGGTGCGCGCCCCGGGGCACGTGGACCCGGCGGAGCTGGCGGTCCGGGCTGTCCTGGGTCAGCAGGTCTCGGTCCGGGCCGCGCGTACTCTGGCGGGGCGCCTGGTGACCCGGTTCGGAGAGCGGCTTCGGACGCCGGACGGCGGGCTCACCCATATGTTCCCCACCTCCGAGGCCCTGGCCGCCGCCGACCCCTCCGACCTGTCCATCCCCGTTGCCCGGGGCCGGGCCCTGGTAGCTGTGGCGGAGGCGATCGCCTCCGGACGGGTGGTTCTGGGGCCGGGCTGCGACCGCGACGAGGCGGAGCGGCGCCTGGTGGAACTGCGCGGGATCGGCCCGTGGACCGCCGGATACGTGCGGATGCGCGGCCTCGGGGACCCGGACGTGTTCCTGTCCACCGACCTCGGCGTACGCCAGGCCCTGGACCGGACGGCCGCGGCGAGCCGCGAGACCAGGGCTTGGAGCCCGTGGCGTTCGTACGCCACCCACCTGCTCTGGGCCTCGCTCAACGAAGAACAGCACCGAGAGGAATCAGGATGAACACCGAACTTCCGCTGGGCCTGCCCCGGGAACCAGCCGCCCCGCCGAGGCGCACCGCGACACCGTTCCGCGAACCGCTGCCGGGGCCGACCCGCTACACCACGGTGGACTCCCCGCTGGGTGAGCTGCTGCTGTACGGCGACGGCGAGGCCCTGGGCGGGGTGCTGACCCCGCCCAGGGACGGCGTCGAACGGTCGGTCCCCCAGGACTGGGTGGCCGAGTCGAAACCGTTCACCGAGGCGGCCCGGCAGCTGGCCGCGTACTTCGCCGGGGAGCTCCGGGAGTTCGACCTCCCCCTCGCCCCGGCCGGAACCCCCTGGCAGCTTCGGGTGTGGCTGGCGCTGACCACCATCCCGTACGGGGAGACCGCCGGTTACGGCCAGCTCGCCGGGGAACTGGGCAAGCCGACGGCCTCCCGCGCGGTGGGCACGGCCAACGGCCGGAACCCGATCAGCGTCATCGTCCCCTGCCACCGGGTCATCGGCGCCAACGGAAGCCTGACGGGCTACGCGGGCGGGCTGGAGCGCAAGGAGTACCTGCTGACCCTGGAGCGGGCGGGCCGGGGTGCGTGAACTTCGGGTTACACCCCTTGTCGGGGAATGACCACGTGCTTACTCTGCGGTAGCAACAATCAAAGGTTGTGCTCAGATCCCCGCTCCCCCAGGAGAAGCGTTGACACCTCCCGCCCCCTCCCCCCGACGTGTGTCATTCCTCCCCTTCGCGGTGACCGCCGCGTCAGCACTCCTCGTCTCGGCCACCGCCACCCCCGCTGCCGCCCAGACCCCGACGCAGCCGCTCAGCGCCGCCGACAACGTGGAGGTCCTCGGTATCGACGAGGGCCTCCCGGCCGCCTTCGGCGCGGTCCCCGCCGAGGAGTCCCTGGCCGACTCCGTCATCGAGGACGTCCTCGACATCCGCGCCACCGAACTCCCCACCCTCGAGGCCCAGGACCGCGACGTCCGGGTCGACATCAGGGAGGCCACCGACGAGGCGGCCTTCGGCGTCGCCATCGTCACCGCCCCCGAGGTCGAGGGCGAGGACCCCTACGCCTGGCTGTTCGCCGCGGAACTCGACGGCGCCGTCTGGTCCGTGGGCCTTGAGGGCACCGAGGAGTTCTCCGAGATCCTCGCCGACTCCTCGCTCCTGGACACCGAGGAACGCGAAACCGTCGCCGCGTCCGCCGATCCCGACCGGATCTCCGCCATGGCCTACACCGGCGTCGGTCTGCCGTTCTCGATCGGCACGTCCATGGTGATGACCGGCGGTCCCCACGGTTTCAGCGGCGGCCCCCCGTACAGCTCCGTGGACTTCGCCGGCGGCAACGGCCAGGCCCGTGCGGCCCGGGGCGGCTACGCCTACTCCCTGTGTGACGGCTGGACCCGGGTCATCCACGACAACGGGTACTCCACGGACTACTACCACCTGGAGAACTACCAGTGGTTGCCGGGTAACAACGTCGGCACCGGCCACTACCTCGGCACCCAGGGCAACAGCGTCTGCGCCGGCGGTTCCAGCACCGGGGCCCACATCCACTTCGCCCTGCGCGGTTACACCGACCCGAACGCCGCGGGCTGGTACGTGGCGCTGAACGGCCTGACCCTGGGCGGCTGGACCTTCGTCGAGGGCGCGGCCTACGGCGGCTACGCCTACCGGAACGGCGTCGGTACCGTCTACCCGGGCGGCTGGATGTACAACTACGGCTTCTGAAGCCTCCCCCTGGCCAGCACCCCAGGGGACCCAGGCCCCCACTACCCCGACCCCCTCAACCCCAGGGGGTCGGACGTGCGCTTCCAGCCGACAGCACCCCCAAGGGGTTCAGGCCCCCGCCATGCGCTGTTGTCAGGCGGGCGGTGCAAACCCCCTCAACCCCGGGGGGTCACAGAACGTGCGCCTTGTGTGTCCTCCCCTGGTGGTGGGAGTTGGCCGAAGAGCGGTGGGCGGCGCCCGGCCACAGGGGGTTTTCGCCAGTGGTGGGGACACGTGTCTCCAGAACACGTCAGTAGTCCAGGGGGTTGGCGAGCTAGGGGCCTCGCCCTTTTCCAGACCCAGACGTAGCAAGATCAAACACGTCCCGCGAGGTGCGTAGCGGCCTCCGAGTACGCCCCACACCAACCCCCACAGGGCCCAGCCGGACGAACACCGGGCCCAGACCACCCCAGGGGGGTGTCCCGAACCCCCACCACCAACCGTTTGAAGGCACCACCCGGGCAGAACCCTCCACCACAGCCAGGCGGGGAACCCACCCAGCCCAGGACAGCACCCTCCCCCACCCCCGCTTTTCACATGTTCACAAACCACCACAAAAAACAAGAAGAAGGGGGCCGCCATAACAGCAACCCCCTCCTTCTTCAAGAAAAACCGTGGCAGCGACCTACTCTCCCACCCCACCACAGGGCAGTACCATCAGCGCAAGGAGACTTAACGACCGGGTTCGGAATGAGACCGAGTGTGACCCTCCTGCTACAACCACCACGGAAACCAACAACCACCACAACTCAACCCCAAAGGGGAGTCACGACAGCCAAGCTTCGTGTGAATACAGTGTGCGCGAACATCCAATTATCTGCAGCGGACAAGCCCTCGGCCTATTAGTACCGGTCAGCTCCACCCCTCACAAGGCTTCCACACCCGGCCTATCAACCCTGTCGTCTACAGGGAGCCTTACCCTCTCAAGGAGGCAGGAGACCTCATCTCGAAGCAAGCTTCCCGCTTAGATGCTTTCAGCGGTTATCTCTCCCGAACGTAGCCAACCAGCCATGCCCTTGGCAGGACAACTGGCACACCAGAGGTTCGTCCGTCCCGGTCCTCTCGTACTAGGGACAGCCCTTCTCAAGTCTCCAACGCGCACAGCGGATAGGGACCGAACTGTCTCACGACGTTCTAAACCCAGCTCGCGTGCCGCTTTAATGGGCGAACAGCCCAACCCTTGGGACCAACTCCAGCCCCAGGATGCGACGAGCCGACATCGAGGTGCCAAACCATCCCGTCGATATGGACTCTTGGGGAAGATCAGCCTGTTATCCCCGGGGTACCTTTTAGCCGTTGAGCGACACCGCTTCCACACGCCGGTGCCGGATCACTAGTCCCAGCTTTCGCTCCTGCTCGACACGTCCGTCTCACAGTCAAGCTCCCTTGTGCACTTACACTCAACACCTGATTACCAACCAGGCTGAGGGAACCTTTGGGCGCCTCCGTTACTCTTTGGGAGGCAACCGCCCCAGTTAAACTACCCACCAGACACTGTCCCCGAACCGGATCACGGTCCAAAGTTAGATGCCCGAAACAGTCAGAGTGGTATTTCACCAACGCCTCCACCGCCACTAGCGTGACGACTTCACCGGCTCCCACCTATCCTACACAAACCATCCCAAACACCAATGTCAAGCTATAGTGAAGGTCCCGGGGTCTTTCCGTCCTGCTGCGCGAAACGAGCATCTTTACTCGTAGTGCAATTTCACCGGGCCCATGGTTGAGACAGTGGGGAAGTCGTTACGCCATTCGTGCAGGTCGGAACTTACCCGACAAGGAATTTCGCTACCTTAGGATGGTTATAGTTACCACCGCCGTTTACTGGCGCTTAGATTCCTAGCTTCGCCGGGGCGAACCCCAACTAACCAGTCCTCTTAACGTTCCAGCACCGGGCAGGCGTCAGTCCGTATACAGCGTCTTACGACTTCGCACGGACCTGTGTTTTTAATAAACAGTCGCTTCCCCCCGCTATCTGCGACCCCACCCAGCTCAGGCCGTAAAGACCGTCACCAGACAGGGCTCCCCTTCTCCCAAAGTTACGGGGACAATTTGCCGAGTTCCTTAACCATGGTTCACCCGAACGCCTCGGTATTCTCTACCTGACCACCTGCGTCGGTTTAGGGTACTGGCCACACACGAACTCGCTAGAGGCTTTTCTCGACAGCATGGGATCACTCACTTCACCAAAAACGGCTCGGCATCACGTCTCAGCCCTGATGAGAGGCGGATTTACCTACCCCCCGGCCTACACGCTTACCCCCGGACAACCACCGCCGGGTAGAGCTACCCTCCTGCGTCACCCCATCACTTACCTACTACAAGCTCGGGTCCCAGACCAGATACAAACAATCTCCCGAAGGATTTTGCAAGATCCAGCGTGGTTAGCATCACCTGATTCAGTATTGGACGCTCGTGCACGGGTACGGGAATATCAACCCGTTATCCATCGACTACGCCTGTCGGCCTCGCCTTAGGTCCAGACTCACCCTGGGCGGATTAACCTGCCCCAGGAACCCTTAGTCAATCGGCGGCAACGTTTCTCACGTTGCTTTCGCTACTCATGCCTGCATTCTCACTCGCACACCCTCCACCACACGATCACTCGGCAGCTTCACTGGATGCACGACGCTCCCCTACCAACCCAGCCCTCAAGGGGCTGAACTTCACAGCTTCGGCGGTGTACTTAAGCCCCGCTACATTATCGGCGCAGAACCACTTGACCAGTGAGCTATTACGCACTCTTTAAAGGATGGCTGCTTCTAAGCCAACCTCCTGGTTGTCTGGGCAACTCCACAACCTTTCCCACTTAGCACACGCTTAGGGGCCTTAGCTGATGATCTGGGCTGTTTCCCTCTCGACTACGAAGCTTATCCCCCGCAGTCTCACTGCCACGCTTCACTTCACCGGCATTCGGAGTTTGTCTGACGTCAGTAACCTTGTCGGGCCCATCAGCCAAACAGTAGCTCTACCTCCAGCAAGAAACACGTGACGCTGCACCTAAATGCATTTCGGGGAGAACCAGCTATCACGGAGTTTGATTGGCCTTTCACCCCTACCCACACCTCATCCCCCAGATTTTCAACTCTGGTGGGTTCGGGCCTCCACGAGGTCTTACCCCCGCTTCACCCTGGACATGGGTAGATCACTCCGCTTCGGGTCCACAGCATGCGACTCAACCGCCCTATTCAGACTCGGTTTCCCTACGGCTACCCCACCCGGGTTAACCTTGCCACACACCATGACTCGCAGGCTCATTCTTCAAAAGGCACGCCATCACCAGGAACAAGCCCCAGCTCTGACGGCTTGACAGCACACGGTTTCAGGTACTATTTCACGACCCCTCACCGGGGCACTTTTCACCTTTCCCTCACGGTACTAGTGCACTATCGGTCATCAGGACGTATTTTGGCTTAGCAGGTGGTCCTGCCAGATTCACACGGAATTTCTCGGGCTCCGCGCTACTCGGGAACACACCAACACCTAGACTCTTCCTTCACCTACGGGACTCTCACCCACTCCGGTACCGCTTCCCAACGGATTCAGCTAGAAGAACCATCAGCGCTCCAGGCCGACAGACCTGGAAAGATGCACCCCACAACCCCGCACACGCAACGACTGCCGTCTATCACACGCATACGGTTTAGCCTCTTCCCCGTTCGCTCACCACTACTAGGAGAATCACTGTTGTTTACTCTTCCTACGGGTACTGAGATGTTTCACTTCCCCGCGTCACCACCAACTACCCTATACATTCAGGTAGCGGCAACCCGACACAACTCGGGCTAGGTTTCCCCATTCGGACACCCGCGGATCAAAGCTCGGTTGACAGCTCCCCGCGGCCTATCGTGGCCTCCCACGTCCTTCATCGGCGCCTGATGCCAAGGCATCCACCGTGTGCCACTATCACTTGGCCACTACAGATAATAAGATGCTCGCGCACACTATTCACAAGTCAAAACACCCACCACAAACTCCCCTACCTCACACCACAACCACCAACCCGAAACAACGGGCCCGTGGCGTGGGAGTTACTGGAGGTGGCACTGGGAAACCAACCCACAAGGGATTGCTTCCTCAGATACCCAACAGCGCGCCCCCCGATGCTTCTAGTCACCAGGGGTTAAGTTTCATTTCCTTCAGCCACTCCCGAACACCTGCCAGCCATCAAGACCAGCACGCTCGGGTCCACTTTCGAGTCCGACCAACGATAGGAAAAAGTTGGCCTTCAAAAGACTCCTTAGAAAGGAGGTGATCCAGCCGCACCTTCCGGTACGGCTACCTTGTTACGACTTCGTCCCAATCGCCAGCCCCACCTTCACTCATTCCCTCCCCGAAGGGTTAGGCCACAAGTTTCGGGTGTTGCCGACTTTCATGACGTGACGGGCGGTGTGTACAAGGCCCGGGAACGTATTCACCGCGGCGTTGCTGATCCGCGATTACTAGCGACTCCACCTTCATGGGGTCGAGTTGCAGACCCCAATCCGAACTGAGACCGGCTTTAAGGGATTCGCTCCACCTTACGGTATCGCACGCCCATTGTACCGGCCATTGTAGCATGTTTGCAGCCCAAGACATAAGGGGCATGATGACTTGACGTCGTCCCCACCTTCCTCCGAGTTGACCCCGGCAGTCTCCCATGAGTCCCCACCATTACGTGCTGGCAACATGGAACAAGGGTTGCGCTCGTTGCGGGACTTAACCCAACATCTCACGACACGAGCTGACGACAGCCATGCACCACCTGTCACCCACCAACTAAATGACCCTGTATCTCTACAGGTCCACGGGTGATGTCAAACCTTGGTAAGGTTCTTCGCGTTGCGTCGAATTAAGCAACATGCTCCGCCGCTTGTGCGGGCCCCCGTCAATTCCTTTGAGTTTTAGCCTTGCGGCCGTACTCCCCAGGCGGGGCGCTTAATGCGTTAGCTACGGCGCGGAAACCGTGGAAAGTCCCCACACCTAGCGCCCAACGTTTACGGCATGGACTACCAGGGTATCTAATCCTGTTCGCTCCCCATGCTTTCGCTCCTCAGCGTCAGGTAAGGCCCAGAGACCCGCCTTCGCCACCGGTGTTCCTCCTGATATCTGCGCATTTCACCGCTACACCAGGAATTCCAGTCTCCCCTACCTACCTCTAGCATGCCCGTATCCACTGCAGAACCGGGGTTAAGCCCCGGTCTTTCACAGCAGACGCGACACGCCGCCTACGAGCTCTTTACGCCCAATAATTCCGGACAACGCTCGGACCCTACGTATTACCGCGGCTGCTGGCACGTAGTTAGCCGGTCCTTATTCCCCACCTACCGTCAACCCCGAGAGAACCCGGGGCCTGCGTTGGTGGTAAAAGAGGTTTACAACCCGAAGGCCGTCATCCCCCACGCGGCGTCGCTGCATCAGGCTTTCGCCCATTGTGCAATATTCCCCACTGCTGCCTCCCGCAGGAGTCTGGGCCGTGTCTCAGTCCCAGTGTGGCCGGTCGCCCTCTCAGGCCGGCTACCCGTAATCGCCTTGGTAGGCCTTTACCCCACCAACTAGCTGATAGGCCGCGAGCCCATCCCTGACCGACAAAACTTTCCACACACCACCAGGAGATGGTGTGTCATATCCGGTATTAGACGGCGTTTCCACCGCTTATCCCGGAGTCAGGGGCAGGTTGCTCACGTGTTACTCACCCGTTCGCCGCTCGTGTACCCCGAAGGGCCTTACCGCTCGACTTGCATGTGTTAAGCACGCCGCCAGCGTTCGTCCTGAGCCAGGATCAAACTCTCCATAAAGGTCAAACAACCCTACCCGGCGACCCGGGGGTCTGCCTGGGACGGGTAAACCTAGAAGAAATCCTGACCAACCAACTCGCGTTGGTTAATCAAAGGAACCCTACGCACCGTGGTGCGTCGGGGCCAAAACAAACATGGCTTAAAGAAAATCAAACACGCGCTGTTGAGTTCTCAAGAAACAATCGCTTTTCCCGTACAAGCGCCGTAACTTACGTTGCGGCTGCTCTTCCGTGGAAGGCTTTGTCGCGGTCCGGCCGCTGTTGCGGCTTTCTCGCTGTGTTGTGTCTTTACTTTATCAGGTGTTCCGCGCCCCGCCAAATCGGCGGTTTGTGTCATTCCTGATCGGGGTAAAGCCCGTGTGCTCCGTTTGCCTTTGCGTTTCCGCCGTGTTGGCTTCCACCGGGCTTTTGAAGCGACTCTCCGAAGTTTACATGCCCCGAGCACCGCTCGAACCACCGTGTTTCGGAAGAGGTGGACCGGCCCGCCCGCGGAAGAAACCGCGTTCGTCTCGCTCGGTCTTCCCCAACTCTACCCCCGGGCCGGAGTGCTCGTGACGGGTTCGCTGAAACTCGCCGGTGTCGTGGCTTACACACCGTCCCGTGCCCCCTGGAGGCACGCCTCAGCCCACCGCTGGCCCCGTCGGCGCCACCAGTCCTACCGGCCGCGCCGCCCCGTCCGACCACACCGGACGAGCGGTCAGAGCTTCTCGATGGGCGCGTACTTGACGAGCAGGTCCTTCTCCCCGATGTCGGCCCCGAAGTCGATCCGGGCCTTGGTCCGGTCACCGGCACCGTCGACCAGCTCGACCCGGCCCATCCCGAAGGAGTCGTGGTTGACCAGGTCGCCGACGCTCAGGGTGGGCGCCTCCTTGGCGGTCTTCGCCCTCCCGCCGCCGAACGTGCTCCCGAAACCACCGGAACCACCACCGAAACCGCCGCCCGAGCGACCACCGATGGTGCGGCTGGGCGGAGCCGCGAGAGTGGACTCGGCGCGCCGCCAGTCGACCAGTGACGAGGGGATCTCGTCCAGGAACCGGGAGGCCGGGTTGTAGGAGGGCGTCCCCCAGGCGCTGCGCACCGCGGCCCGGCTGACGTACAGGCGTTCCTGGGCCCGCGTGATGCCCACGTAGGCCAGGCGCCGCTCCTCCTCCAGCTGGGTCTTGTCCCCCAGGGTGCGGGTGTGCGGGAAGACGCCGTCCTCCATGCCGCTGAGGAAGACCGCCGGGAACTCCAGCCCCTTGGCGGCGTGCAGGGTCATCAGCGTGACCACACCGCCCTCGTCGTCCTCGTCGGGGATCTGGTCGGTGTCGGCGACCAGCGCGATGCGCTCCAGGAAGTCGACCAGGGTCGGCTCACCCGGGTCGATGCCCTGGTTCTCCTCACCCTCCAGGTCCGCCTCGTCCTGCAGGAGCGTGGCGAAGGTGTGCTCGAACTCCCGGGCGAGGTCGACGAACTCCTCCAGATTCTCCACCCGGCTCTCGTCCTGGAGGTCCTTGGACTCGGTCAACTCCGACAGATACCCGGTCCTGCTCAGCACCGTCTCGACGATCTCCGCCGGGGTACTGCCCGGGACGGTCTCGGCGAGCTCGTCCAGCAGGGCGGTGAAGTTCCTGATCGCCTTCGCCGAGCGGGTCGCCAGGCCCGGGGCCTCGTCGACACGGCGCAGTGCCCCGGCGAACGAGATCCGCTCCCGGGCCGCCAGCAGCTCGATGGACTCCTCCGCGCGGGCCCCGATGCCGCGCTTGGGCACGTTGAGGATGCGGCGCAGGCTGACCGTGTCCTCCGGGTTGGCCAGTACCCGCAGGTAGGCGAGGATGTCGCGGATCTCCTTGCGCTCGTAGAAGCGCACGCCGCCGACGATCTTGTAGGGCAGCCCGGTCCGGATGAAGACGTCCTCGAACACACGCGACTGCGCGTTGGTCCGGTAGAACACCGCGACCTGCCCCGGTCGTACCACGCCCTCGTCGGTGAGCCGGTCGATCTCCCCGACCACGAACGCGGCCTCGTCGTGCTCGTTGTCGGCGACGTACCCGATGATCTTCGGGCCCTCGCCCTGTTCCGACCACAGGTTCTTGGCCGGGCGCCCCTCGTTGCGGTCGATGACCGTGTTGGCGGCGGAGAGGATGTTCTGGGTGGAGCGGTAGTTCTGCTCCAGCAGGATGGTGCGCGCGTTCGGGAAGTCGCGCTCGAACTCCAGGATGTTGCGGATGGTCGCGCCCCGGAAGGCGTAGATCGACTGGTCTGCGTCGCCCACCACGCACAGTTCGGCGGGCGGGACCACGGTGGTGTCGGAGTCCTCTGCCGCACCGACGAGTTCACGGACGAACACGTACTGGGCGTGGTTGGTGTCCTGGTACTCGTCGACCATGACGTGCCGGAACCGGCGCCGGTAGTACTCGGCGACGTCCGGGAACATCTGGAACAGGTTGACCGTGACCATGATCAGGTCGTCGAAGTCCATGGCGCCGGCCTCGTGGAGTCGGCGCTGGTAGAGCCGGTAGGCCTCGGCGAGCTTCTTCTCCTGCTCGGTCTGGGCCTGCTCGGAGAAGGTGTCGTAGTCGACGAGCTCGTTCTTGAGGTTGGACACCTGGAAGCTGAAGGACCGGGGCGGGAACCGCTTGGGGTCCAGGTCCAGCTCCTTGCACACCAACTGCATGAGGCGCTGGGAGTCCGCGGCGTCGTAGATGGTGAAGCTGCTGGGGTAACCCAGCCGGTGCGCCTCCCGGCGCAGGATGCGCACGCACGCCGAGTGGAAGGTCATCGTCCACATGGTGTTGGCGGCACGGGTGCCGAGAAGGGCCTCGATGCGCTCCTTCATCTCGGCGGCGGCCTTGTTGGTGAAGGTGATCGCGAGGATCTCCCCCGGGCGCACCCCGCGTTCGGCCATCAGGTGGGCGATGCGGTGGGTGAGGACGCGGGTCTTGCCCGAGCCCGCGCCCGCCACGATCAGGAGCGGTGAGCCGGCGTGGGTGACGGCGTCGCGCTGGGGACCGTTCAGACCTTCGAGAAGCTGTTCTTGGGAGGACACGCCTACCAGGTTACGGCCGACCGGCGACGTGCCCGTCCACGTCCGGTGCCGAGTGCGCCTTAGGCTGTTTTCACACCAGTCGAGTCCTTTGCCTCGCTGGTCCGTGTCCTTTATCGGGGGGAGAATGGTCTTGGCTGACCGGGAGTCCATGCGTGTGTTCGTCGACTGCGATCCGGGGATCGACGACGCTGTCGCACTCGCCTACCTGGCCGCGCGGCCGGAGGTGGAAATCGTCGGAATCGGTGCGGTGTTCGGCAACAACGCCGTCGACGTGACCGCCCAGAACGCCCTGCGCCTGCTCGACCTGTACGACCGCCCGGACGTGCCGGTGGCGATGGGCGCCGCCCGGCCGCTGGTGCAGGAGCCGCGCCTGGCCGGGCACGTGCACGGCGGCAACGGCCTGGGCGACGTCAAGCTTCCCGAACCCGTGCGCGCACCGGTACCGGAGACCGCCGCCGAGCTGCTCGTGCGGCTGGTGCGGGAGAACCCGGGCGAGATCGACGTGCTGGCCGTGGGCCCGCTGACCAACCTGGCGCTCGCGCTCGGACTGGAGCCGCGCCTGCCGGCACTGGTCCGGCGGCTGGTGGTGATGGGCGGCGCCGTCGAGGTGCCCGGGAACGTGTCCTCGCACGCCGAGGCCAACATCGCCAACGACCCGGAGGCGGCCGAGGCCGTGTTCGCGGCCGGGTTCGACCTGGACCTCGTCGCGTTGGACATCACCATGAGGACGGTGGCCACCGGCTCCTGGCTGGACCGGCTCAAGGAGGTCCCCGGGACGCGCGCGCAGAAGACGTCCGCGTTCCTGGACTTCTACGCCGAGTTCTACCGGGGCATCTTCGGGGTGCGCCAGTGCGCGATGCACGACCCGCTGGCCGCGGCGGTGCTGGTGGACCCGCACCTGGTCACCGAGGCCTTCGAGGCTCCGCTCCGGGTGGAGCTGACCGGGGCGCTGACCCGCGGCATGACCGTGGCCGACCGGCGGCTGCGCCCCGGGCAGGACGAACGCCGTCCGGCGCGCGTGGTCACCGGGGTGCGTGAGGACGAGTTCCTGGACCGGATGCTCGACTCGTTGCGCTGACCGCCCGCACCGGACCGCGCCGCACAGCCGAAACGGCCGCTCCCGAGGGGGCGGCCGTTCGCGTCTGCGGGGTGCCGGGGCTTCAGACCAGTCGGCGGGCGGTGGCCCAGCGGCTCAGCTCGTGGCGGTTGGACAGCTGGAGCTTGCGCAGCACCGAGGAGACGTGCGTCTCGACCGTCTTGACCGAGATGAACAGCTCCTTGGCGACCTCCTTGTACGCGTAGCCGCGGGCGATGTGCCGCAGGACCTCGCGTTCGCGCTGGGTGAGGCGGTCGAGCTCGGGGTCGACCGGGGGCGCGTCGGTGGCGGAGAAGGCGTCGAGCACGAAACCGGCCAGTCGCGGGGAGAACACGGCGTCCCCGTCGGCGACCCGGACGATGGCGTCGGCCAGTTCCCTGCCGGAGATGGTCTTGGTGACGTAGCCGCGGGCGCCGCCGCGCACCACGCCGATGACGTCCTCGGCCGCGTCGGAGACCGACAGCGCCAGGAACCGGATCTGCGGGTGCCTGGCGAGGACGCGCCGGAGCACCTCCACTCCCCCGCCGCCGGGCAGGTGGACGTCGAGGAGCACGAGGTCGGGGAGGGTCTCTCCGATGACGTGCACCGCGCTGTCCACGTCCCCGGCCTCGCCGATGACGTCGACCGCGTCACCGAGCTCGCCGCGTACCCCGCTGCGGAACAACCGGTGGTCGTCCACGATCACGACGCGGGGTACCGCCGCCTTGTCACTGAGGTTCGTGCTCTCTTCTCCCACACCTGGACCCTACCCACGGAAAACGTCGGGAGGGTAGCGGCCCGCTGTCCGCATCCGGACTCCCCGCCCGGTCGGAGCCGCCTCCGGTGCCGCTCCGTTTCCCGGCGGGCACGGAGGGCCACATCCGCGGAGGACTACATCTGCGGGATGCGCGGCATCCGGAGCTGGACCTCCGTGCCCTCGCCCGGTTCGGTGCGGATGCGGGCCGAACCGCCGTGGCGTTCCATCCGGCCGATGATGGAGCCGCGTACGCCCATCCGGTCCTCGGGGATGTCGCCGAGGTCGAACCCGGCGCCCCGGTCGCGGACGAACACGAGGACCTCTTCCTCCTCGACCTCCCCGAACACCGAGATGCTGTCGCTCCCGGCGTACTTGGAAGCGTTGACCATGGCCTCGCGGGCGGCGCGGAGCATCGCGCTGACGCCGTCGTCGATGGGGGCGTCGCCGACGCACACCACCTCGATCGGCACGCCGTGCTCCTCCTCGACCTCGGCGGCCACCCGTTCCAGCCCGGGGGACACGGTGGTCTCGGCGTCGGCGGGGCGCTGGTAGAGCCAACTGCGCAGGGCCCGTTCCTGGACCCGGGCCAGGCGCTGGACCTCGCGCGGGTCGTCGGCGCGGCGCTGGATGAGGGTGAGGGTGTGCAGCACGGAGTCGTGGATGTGCGCGGCGAGTTCGGCGCGCTCGGCGTTGCGGATGCGCTCGCGGCGTTCGGAGTCGCGTTCGCGGATGAGCCCGATGATCCAGGGGGCGACGATCAGCGAGATCCCGGCGATGAGGGTGAACGCGAAGGTGAGGCCGGCCCGGGCCTCCTGGAGCTGCTGTTGGAAGACCAGGAAGCCGATGACCCCGACGACGACGAGCAGGATGCCCGCGGTGGTGCGCATGATGCTCTTGGGGCGTGAACGGCTGACAGTGCTGTTCATCCACTCGTCGCGTTCGGCGGGGTTGGCCTGTTGCCACAGGATGGTGGCCCCGAGCGCGCCGAAGATGACGAACCACAGCAGGGGGTCGAAGACGCCGCCGAAGACCAGGAAGAGCATGCCCAGCGCGGCGGCGAGGCCGACGTAGGCGATGAGCTGCGAGATGTCGCGGCCCCGGCGCCGAGCGTCCTCGGTCCGCCCGGGGCCCTCCTCGGTCACCTCCTCCTGGGGCACGAGGAAGTACAGGGCCGCGTAGACGGCCACCCCGATACCGCCGACGGCGAGGGCCATGAACGCCAGCCGGACCACGAGCGGGTCCAGGCCCAGATGCCGGGCCAGGCCCGAGGCGACACCGCCGAGGAGTCTGCCGTCGACCGCCCGGGTGAACCGCGGGGTCTCCACGGCTGTCGTTGGCACCGCCCGATCACCGCTCTCGTCTGTGGCGCGTCGGGGTCGTCTCGGCGCGCGTGGGACTGGATGGTTTCCAGCATGCCCTGTGCGACCCCCGTGGGGCATCGGGGGCGTGCCCCTGGTCCTGCCCTGGTGTCCCGGTCAGGGTGTGTTCAGGGTCGTCCCGGATTCCCCCGACGACGCACCGGAGGCCACGATGGTTCCATGAGGAAAGTGTGGTGATCGACTATGACCGACGGTGAGGGGCCGGCGGGGCCCGACGGGGGGGACGGCCCCGTGTCGGGCGCTTCGGCCGCGGACGTCCCCGGCGGGGCCGCCGGCCCCGAGCTGCGCCGCGACGACGAGCGGCGGGCCCTGGCCGGTGTGTGCGCCGGGTTGGGCGCGTACACGCGGGTCGATCCGGTGGTCTGGCGCGCCGCGTTCGTGCTGACGGCGTTCGGCGGCGGTACGGGGCTGGTGCTGTACACCGCGGCGTGGATGCTGATGCGCGACCCGCAGGGCGGGCCGGCGACCTTCGAGCAGATGCTGAACCGGGGCATCCCGCCACACGCGGTACTGAAGCTGTTGACGGCGGGCCTGGCCGGGGCGACCGCGCTCAGCCTGGTGGGCGGGTTCAGCTGGGGGACGATGGTCCTGGCGATCCCGCTGGTCCTGGGTCTGCTGACCGCCCGGAACCGGGGGGTGGACCTGCGCGCCTCGTTGCTGGCGCTCCGCTCGGACCTGGCCGCGCACGAGCCCCCTCCCGCCGGGCCGGTGCCGCAACCGGTACCGGCCTACTACAACCCGGCCCAGCCGTGGGCCTCGGCTCCGCAGGGGCCGGTGGACCTGGCGGTGGTGTCGGAGCGCACGTCACTCGGCGCGGAGGACGCCGGGGACGACGGTGAGGAGGACGGCGAGGAGGACGAGCCCGACGGCGGCGGTGTCGAGGACGGCGGAGGCGGGACCCGCGGCGGCTGCGGCGAGCGGGGCGCGCGGGGGGCCAGGAGCTCCCCCCTCGCCTCGCACGCGCTGTGGACCGTGGTGGCCGTGGCCGTCGTGTGGGCGTTCTCGGCTCCCCACCTGGGTCCGCCCCTGTCCGGGGCGTCGACCGCCGAGCTCCTGTTCGGCCCGGAGTTCGGTGTCTACTTCACGGCGGCCGCGGTGGCGGTGGTCGGACTGTTCTCGCTGGTCGGCACCTGGGTCGGCAACCCGCGCGGGCTGATGTTCCTCGGCTGCCTGGCGGTGACGGCCGCCGTCCTGGTGGCCTCGACCGACGTCACCGGGCTGCGGTACGGCGAGAGGACGTGGCAGCCCGTCACGCTCGCCGAGGCGGGCTCCGAGGACCTGCGGCTGCACGCGGGTGCGGGCACGCTGGACCTGGGCGACCTCGCCGCCGGACTCCCACCGGGGGAGACGGTGGACGTCACGGTCCGGGTGGACGCGGGAGAGCTGGTCCTGGTGGTGCCCGAGGACGCGCGCACCAACGTGACCTCGCGGGTCGGGCTCGGCGCGATCGAGTTCCCCGACCCGGAGGGCGGGAGCGGTGAACGCCACGGTTGGTCCCTCGGCTACGAGGAGACCTTCGAGCCGACGGCTCCCCCGGGGTCCGACGGCGACGGCGGGGGTTCCGGGGAGAGCGCCGGGAACGAAGAGACGGAGGAGTCCGCTGAGGGGTCCGGAGACGATACGGACCAGGACGGGGTGCCCGTGATCAACGTGCGCACCGACGTGGTGGCAGGGAAGGTGGAGGTGCGGCATGGCCAAGCGCAGAACTGACTGGGGTTCGCTCGTCGCGGGGCTGCTGTTCCTCGGGCTCGCGGTCGCCTTCGTCGTCCGGGGCAGCGGTTCGTGGGAGTTCGACGTGATGTGGTTGCTGCCGGTGCTCGCGTTGGGCCTGGGCGTGGCCGGGGTGGCCCGGGCGCTGTTCCGGTCCAGGGCCCGCGAGTCCGGGGGGTCCGCGCCCCCGCCGGAGCGGGACTGACCGCTCCCGCGCCCAGTCCGGCCTACCCCGGTCGGTGCTCGGCGATGGCGGCGAACTCCTCGATGCCCAGGGACTCGCCCCGCGCCCTGGGGTCCACCCCGGCGGCGCGCAGGGCCTCCTCGGCCGCGGGGGCCGAGCCCGCCCAGCCGGCCAGGGCGGCGCGCAGGGTCTTCCGGCGCTGGGCGAAGGCCGCGTCGATCACCCTGAAGACCTCCTCACGGGGGACCTCGGTGCTCGGCTGGGGCAGGCGGACCAGCTCCACCAGCCCGGAGTCGACGTTGGGGGCCGGCCAGAAGACGTTGCGTCCGACCGTCCCGGCGCGGCGCGCGGCCGCGTACCAGGCGACCTTCGCGGAGGGCACGCCGTAGATGCGGCCGCCGGGTGTGGCGGTGATCCGGTCGGCGACCTCGGACTGCACCATGACCAGGACCCGCTCCAGGGTGGGGAGGAGTTCGAGCAGGTGCAGCAGGACGGGCACGGAGACGTTGTAGGGCAGGTTGGCCACGAGCGCGGTGGGCTCGGGCCCGGGGAGCTCGGTGATACGCATGGCGTCGCCGGAGACCACGGTGAGCCGGTCGGCGAGGTCGGGTGCGTGGTCGGCGACGGTCCCGGGCAGTGCCTCGGCCAGTGCCGGATCGATCTCGATCGCCGTGACCCGGCGAACGTGCGGGAGCAGGGCGAGGGTGAGCGAGCCGAGCCCGGGCCCCACCTCGACGACCACGTCGTCGGCGCCCACGCCCGCGACGCGGACGATGCGGCGGACGGTGCCGTGGTCGATGACGAAGTTCTGGCCCAGGGTCTTGGTGGGCCTGACACCGAACCGCTCGGCGAGCGCCCGCACGTTGGCGGGGGTGAGCAGGCGGGAACGGTCGTCGGGTGCGGGTGTCTGTGTCACCCACACATCTTGCCAGCCGCCGCCCACCTGCTCGTCCGCCCCGGTGGGACCGGTCGGCCGGGTGGACCGCCGGGCTCAGTCGAAGAGGTGGACCCCGCAGTGCGGCCACTGGCTCTGCCAGTTCCCGCCGACCGCGTCGTAGAGCTGCTGTGCGCGCCGGGTCTGTTCGGCCGGACTGGCCTCGGAGGGCAGGCCGCTGCCGCCTACGGACGCCCAGGTGCTGGTGCTGAACTGGTAGAGGCCGTAGTAGCCGCCAGCGGAGTTGACCGCCGCGGGGTCGCCGCCGGACTCGCACTCGGCGAGCCCGGCCCAGTCGAGGCCGGCCGCACCGCCTCCGGCCGGAAGGGGGGCGGAGGCGTCCTCCCCGACCTTGGTGCCGACCTCCACCAGACCCTGCACCGGCTCGGTGACGACCTCCTCGGCCAGTTCGTGCTCGACCTCCTCCCCGTGGCGCAGAACCAGGGCGGTGGTCACCTCCTTGAGCCCGTCCTCGGGTTCGGTGACGACCTCGCGTTCACCCTCGGGGAGGTCGGGGTTCTCCCGTTCCACGGTCTGTGCCTCGATGACGACCTCCTCCGTCTCGGGCGTGCCGAGGACGGGCACCACCCGGACGACCATGTCGGGTTCGGCGGGCTCGTCGGGTCCCGGGGAGACGATGTCGTGTTCTCCGGGCTCGATCCCGGCGGAGTCGAGGACGTCCTGGACGGTCCCGCCGGTGGTGCGCGTCTCGGAGCGGACCGTGTCGTACATGACGACCATGCGGGGTGCGCGCTCGGCGCTGACGGAGAGGCCGCCCTCGGGGACGGGGGTGTCCTGGTCCCGGGAGAGCTCGACGCCCTCCGGGTCGAGCCCGATCTGGTGGAGGGCCTCGCCGAGGGTGGCGGCGTTCACCCGGTGGACGTGCTCGTGGCCGTCGAGGTCGACGGTGACCGCACGCGGGGACCGGACGATGACGTGGTCTCCGCTGCTGACGGGTGTGTCGGGGGCGGGTGCGACGGCGTCGTGTTCGCCGAGCTGGATCCCAGCGGAGTCGAGGACGTCCTGGACGGTTCCGCCGAAGGTGCTGACCTGGGTCTGCGTACCGTCGGCGTCCAGGGTGACGTTCTTCTCCACGGCCATGGCGGTGCCGCCGCCCGCCACGACGAGTCCGGCGACCGCGGCCGCCAGGAGGAGGAGCGGGGGCGGGGCCGGACGGGAGCGCCGGTGCCTCCTGGAGCGGCGGGCGCCCCCGTTCCTCCCGTTTTTTGCGGACATGACTTCTGCACCCTTCTGCACGGAAGGACTGATCGTGTGTGGGAATTCCGGGGACGCTCCCGTTGCGGAGCGTTCACGCCCCCGGAGGTGTCGTCGCTGTTCGGGCATGGCGTGAACGGGGAGGGCGAGTGGCCGTTCGGCCATCCGGCAGCTGAACAGGGTCACATTAACACCACCCCTGGAAATGCTTTTGTCTTTGACCGAAAACCATTTACTGACAAAATCCTCAAAGGTGATCTTTTCCCTTTCTCCGCCACCGGCCGGGGGGCGGCCTGGCGGCGGCTGGGCCTACCCTGCACAATGAACCGAACGTCGTTCTAGTAAGCCTGAGCACCGGAGGCACCATGGGACCCCTCAACGGAATCCGCGTCGTCGAGTTCACCGGGATCGGCCCGGCGCCGATGGCCGGGATGCTCCTGGCCGACCTGGGCGCCAGCGTCATCCGGATCGACCGCCCGCGGGCGGCGGAGGCCATGCGCGCCGGCTCCGCCGGGCCGCACATGAGCGAGGGGCGCCCCGTGCTGGGCGTCGACCTCAAGTCGGAGGAGGGGCTGGCCCGCGCCCGCGAACTCGTCTCGCGGGCCGACGTCCTCCTGGAGGGCTTCCGCCCCGGGGTGATGGAACGCCGGGGGCTCGGACCCGACGACTGCCTAGAGCTCAACCCCCGCCTGGTGTACGCGCGCGTGACCGGCTGGGGGCAGGAGGGCCCGCTGGCCCGCACCGCCGGGCACGACATGAACTACGTGTCCGTGAACGGGGCCCTGCACTCGATCGGCCGGGCGGGAGGCCCCCCGGTCCCCCCGATCAACCTGCTCGGCGACTTCGCCGGCGGCACGATGTTCGCGGTCACCGGTGTCCTCGCCGCCCTCCTGGAGCGGCAGGGCTCCGGACGCGGCCAGGTCGTCGACGCCGCCATGGTCGACGGCAGCGCCCTGCTGATGTCGATGGTGCTGGAGGACCGGGCACGCGGTTCGTGGAGCGACGAACGCGGCACCAACTACCTCGACACCGGGGCCCCCTGGTACGACGTCTACGAGTGCGCCGACGGCGGGCACGTGTCCGTCGGCTGCATCGAGCCGCAGTTCTACGCCGCGTTCCTGGAGGGCACCGGGCTGGCCGGCGAGGACCTCCCCGAGCAGTGGGACCAGGCGGGCTGGCCCCGGCTGCGCGAGCGCTTCGGCGAGGTGCTGCGCACGCGCACCCGCGACGAGTGGGGCGCGGTCTTCGAGGGCACCGACGCCTGCGTGATGCCGGTCCTGTCCCCGGGGGAGGCGCCCGACCACCCGCACGTGCGGGCCCGCGGGGCGCTCGTCCGGGAGGGCGGACGCGTCCTGCCCGGCCCGGCCCCGCGGTTCGACCGCACCCCCGGCGGCGTCACCAGGGGCCGCCCCCTGCCCGACGCCGACGAGACCGTGCGGGAGTGGGGCCTCACTCCCAAGTGAGTCTGGCACAGGCAAACCTATTCCTGTACTTTCTTCTCGAACACCCGCTGCCGAGGCTGTGAAAATCGCACGGAAGAGGTTGTCGACCCATGTCCAGATCGGTCCTGGTCACCGGAGGCAACAGGGGTATAGGTCTGGGTATCGCTCGGGGCATGGCCGAAGCCGGCTACAAGGTAGCGGTGAGTCACCGAAGCGGAGACGCTCCCGAAGGGCTGTTCGGGGTCCGCTGCGATGTGACTGACACAGCACAGGTGGAGGCCGCCTTCACACAGGTCGAGGCGGTTCAGGGACCGGTCGGCGTCCTGATCTCCAACGCGGGTATGACCCAGGACGGGTTGCTGGCGCGCATGACCGACGCGAGCTTCTGCGACGTGCTGGACACCAACCTGACCGGAACCTTCCGGGTGGCACGCCGCGCCGTCGGCCGCATGGTCGAGAACCGGTTCGGACGCATCGTCCTCCTCTCTTCGGTCGTGGCCACAAGCGGCGCGGAGGGACAGAGCAACTACGCCGCGTCCAAGTCGGCGATGATCGGGTTCGCCCGGTCCCTCGCACGTGAGGTCGGCGGTCACGGGATCACCGTCAACATGGTGGCACCCGGTTTCATCGAGACGGACATGACCTCGAGCCTCCCCGAGCGGACACGCACGAAGATCCTGGCCGGTGTTCCCGCCGGCCGCCCCGGCCAGGTCGAGGACGTGGTCTCCGCGGTCCGGTTCCTGGCTGACAACCGCTCCGGCTACATCACCGGGGCCGTCCTGCCGGTGGACGGTGGAGCCGGTATGGGCTACTGATCCTGTTGTTTCACCTGTCCGGCTCCTGCACCCCTTCAGTGCCACGGTGCGCTTGACGGTTTCTCCGAGCCCGCAGCACAGGATTATCACACAGGGCGATCGGGCGGCTGCGAATCGACGCGAATATCATCAGAAAGTATTACATAATTTAGCTCAGCCCCCTCGTTCTCCTACTCAAGCTCCATCTGAAAATACATCCATCAGACGATGTGCTGGAAAGCTTTCCCCGGGATACTGGTCAATATATTCCATGGCATCTGCCGCATACACCCGGGGAAGAGAAATTCCATGCTGTCCCTCACTAGGGCAAGCCTTGCCAACAGACCTCTGTTAATAATCATCACCATCGCCCTAATATTCACCGGGGTTTATGCGGCAGCGAACATCCGACAGGATCTCTTCCCGCCCACCGAACCCCCGATGGCACAGATCCAGGTCTCGTTTCCGGGCGCCTCACCGAACGTCGTCGAGAGTGAAATATCCGCCCCCCTGGAGAGTGCCGCGCAAAATATCGAGGAGGTCCGAAACACCTCCTCCGTGAGCTCCAACAGCCATGCCGTCGTCAACGCGTGGTTCCTGGAAGGACGCGGCGGCAACGAAGGCGTGGAGGCTCTGGACGAAGCCGTGCGCGATATCGGCCTGCCCTCAGGAGCGCGGATGGAGATCGTTCCGGGCGGGGACGGCGATGCGCCGGCCGTGACCTTGGCTGCGACCGCCGACGTGGACGACATCGTCCTCACCCGCAATCTGGAGCGGCATGTGGTTCCAGGCCTTGAAGCCATCCCGGGCGTGCGAACCGCAGCCGTGTTCGGCCACCGGCCTGAAATAGTGCAAATAGTCCTCAACAATGCAAAGATGTCCGAGTACGGTCTGACTCCACAGGACATCAGCCAATCCCTGGACTTGAACGGTGTCGTGCTCCCCGGCGGGGAACTCGACAACAGTCAGCACTCGTTCTCCGTCGATGTGGGACGCGAGTTCGACACCTTGGACGAGCTCGGCGACCTCCGCCTGGCGGCGGCTCCCTCGGCTGAGGATCCCGGCCCGGTACGCCTGTCCGAGGTGGCCGAGATTCGCGAAACGGTGAATTCACCGCGTTCCATCAGCAGGGTCAACGGGCGCGAATCGGTCAGTGTCATGGTCTACCCGACCCCCGACGCAAACCCCGTCGAGGTCTCCACCGCGATCCGTCAGGCGATCCCGGGGCTCGCGGACGGCTTGGGCGAATCCGGAGAGTTGCTCATCACTCTCGACACGGCCCCCTATATCCAGGACTCCATCCGGAGCCTGGCCGAGAGCGGGGTTTTCGGACTCGTGATCGCCGTCGCGATCATCCTGCTCTTCCTGCTGTCCGCGCGCGCCACGATCGTTACCGCGGTGTCGATCCCCTTGTCGCTGTTGATCGCGATCGCCGGTCTCTGGGCAGGAGGTCAGACCCTCAACATCCTGACGCTCGCGGCCCTGGCGATGGCGATCGGACGCCTCGTCGACGACTCGATCGTGGTCGTGGAGAACATCAAACGCCACCTCGGCTACGGGGCTCCCAGATATGAGGCCGTCCTGACCGGGGTACGCGAGGTCGCGACATCCGTCTGCTCGTCGACCTTGATCACCATCGCGGCCTTCGTGCCGGTGGCTTTCCTCGGCGGCACGGTCGGCGCCCTGTTCCGTCCCTTCGCGATCACCATGATGATCGCGCTGCTCGCCTCGCTCATCGTGGCGCTCACCATCGTTCCGGTCCTGGCCTATTGGTTCATCACCGGTAGGACGGCTCCCGAAGGGGAAGCCGATCGTGTCCGAGCGGAGACCGAGGCCGCAGAACGCAGACAATGGTGGCAGCGCGGCTACATCGCTCTCCTCAGCTGGATCACGCGTCGCTCCGCACGGGGGTGGCGCACTTGGCGGCGTTGGAGCGTCGTCGCTATCGGCCTCGTGGTGTTGGCGTTCACCGTGCTGCTCTCCGAAGGGCTCCGCTTCACCCTGTTGGAGGATGACGGCCAGAACAACATCGTCGTTCAACAGGAACTGCCCGTGGGAACGTCCCTCTCAGTGACGAACGAGTCCGTCGAACGGGCGGAGGCTGTCCTCGACTCGATTCCGGACATCAGCTCCTACGAAGCGGTCATCGGTGGCGACGGGGCCCGGGAAGAGTCTCACAAGGCCTCCTACTGGATCAGCGCGTCGGCCGAAGCGGACATGCAAGAGCTTCGGAGCGACGTCCTGGAACGCCTTGAACGGGTGGACGGCATCGGAGAACTGAGGATGGAGGACCTGAGCGGCAACAGTGTCGGCGGAGGTTCCAGCACCTCCTCGGTCGAGGTGGTCCTTCGTTCCAACGACACCGAGGCACTGAGGGAAGCCGTCGACACGGTCTCGGACATGATGTCCTCGATCGGCGGGACATCGGACGTCACCAGTGACCTCACCGTCTCCGAGCCGGGTATCAAGGTCACCCCCCGTCCCGAGAAGGCCGCCGAACACGCCCTGAGCGACCACCAACTCGCTGAGGCAGTGGACCGACTGTTCCGAGGTCCGACAGACCAGACGGTGCTCATTGGGGAGTTCGAGCGCAACACCGCCATCGTGACCGGTGAGGACGTTCCGGTCTCATTGGAGGAACTGCGTGAAGCGGAGATCTCCACGCCCGTCGGCAACGTGAAACTCTCCGAAGTCGCCGTGATCGAGGAGGAGGACCGACCCGCCGAGATCATCCGCAACGGGGGCGAACGTAGTGTGACCGTACAGGCCGAGGTGGATTCAAGCGCGCTCGGCGAGGTCGCCGCGGAGATCAACCGCACGCTCCCCGGACTCGACACCCCCGCCGGAGTGTCCGCGGAGGTCGCTGGTCAGGCCGAGGAACTGGGGCAGGCCCAGGACGATCTCCTATTCGCCTGCCTGGTGTCACTGGTCATCTGCTTCCTGCTCATGGTCGCGCAGTTCCGGAGTATCGCCCAGGCACTCGTCCTGCTTGCCGCGGTTCCCTTCACCTTCACCGGGGTGATTGTCGCACTACTGCTGACCGGGACCCCGATGAGTGTTTCCGGTGGCATCGGCTTCCTCATGCTGATCGGCATCGTCGTAACCAACACCATCGTGTTGATCGACCTGGTCAACCAGTACCGCCAACGCGGTCTGACAGTCTCCGAAGCGGTGGTGGAGGGCGGTCGTCTGCGTGCGCGGCCCATCATCATGACCGCGATCTCGACCATCGGTGCCCTGACCCCCATAGCCCTCGGTCTGGGGTCGAACGGCATGCTCATCGCCCAGTCGCTGGCGATCGTGACCATCGGCGGGCTGGTGAGCTCGACACTGCTGTCCCTGGCCGTCGTCCCCGCCCTCTACACGGTGGTGGAGGAGACCAAGGAACGATGGTCCGCACGGCTCAGCGGACGCACGAACGCCGGGACCAGGACCGAAGCAGAGAACTCCTCGACAAAACCGCGGCCTGACCGGGGTCCGGATCAGAAGCGTCCTGCCGGGCAAGCCCGGGAGATGGTGAAGACCCCCTCCCACGACAGGGCGGCCCCGGACAAGGACGAAGGGTAGGTGACGGCCGAGACCCGCATGGGGTGCCGCACAGGCTCCATGCGGGTCTCACCTGTCCGCGGCTTATTCCTCCTTGCTCAGCAGGAGAACCGAGTTATGCCCTCCGAAGCCAAACGAGTTACTCATCACCATCCGAACGTTGTGCTCCTGGGGTTGGTGTGCAACGAAGTTGAGCGAGGGGTCAATGGGCCTGTCACAGTTGATCGTCGGTGGGACAATGCCTGTCCTCAGGGTCTGCACCGCTGTGATCGCCTCCACCGCTCCGGCGGCCCCGATCATGTGACCGGTCATCGACTTGATGGAGCTCATCGGCACCCTTTTCACACGGTTTCCGAAGAGACGATGCACCAGGGCGACCTCGGCCGCGTCGTTCAACTTCGTCCCGGTCCCGTGCGCGTTCACGCAATCGACTTGTTCCGGACTGATTCGCGCGTCCTGAAAGGCCTGGAGCACGGCCCTGTACGCGCCCGTGCCCTCCGGATGCGGTGCCGTCAGATGGTGAGCGTCAGAGGAACTGGCGTAACCGATGACCTCCGCGAGGACTGGCGCGCCTCGGCGAAGGGCGTGCCCGCGCTCCTCAAGGACCAGAGCGCCAGCTCCCGCACTCATCACGAAACCGTCACGGTCCTCGTCGAAAGGACGGCTCGCCCGCTCCGGATCACCCATCCTCCGAGACAGGGCACGGGCGTTGGCGCTGCCCGCGATGTCCACCGCGGTCAAGCAGTTTTCCGCTCCCCCGGCGATGACGACGTCGGAGCGTCCGTGGCGGATCCAATCGGCAGCCTCCCCGATCGCGTCGGTACCGGTGGCGCAGGCACTGCTGATCGACCGGCTCGGACCACTCGCACCGAAGTGCAGGCTCAATTCCACGGCGGCGCTGTCAATGGCCTCGGTGAGCGGACAGAAGGGGCTGATAGCCCTCGGTCCTCGTTTCCCAATCGCGCGAACGCTCTGCTCGATGGAGCGCACAGCACCGTATCCACTACCCATCAACACACCGGCCCGGGGCGCCGCCTCCTCGTCGATCTCCAGCCCGGACTGGTCGACCGCCTCCATCGCGGCCGCCAAGGCATACTGGGCGAACAGATCCAGTCGACGACTCACCTTCCGAGGCATCACCGTGTCCGCGACGAAGTCCTTCACCTCACCCGCGATTCGGACGGGCAGATCGTCAGCGGGCAGAGAGGTGATGCGGTCGACTCCGCTCCGTCCCTTGAGCATGGCCTCCCACGACGTGGCCACGTCGAGGCCGAGAGGGGTGACCGCCCCCATACCGGTGACGACGACCCGCCGACGGCCCAAGCGTGATTCATTCGGTTCCATGTCCGATGACCTCCTCGTCCTGTTCGATCTGACCTGCGGCCACCGGAAAGTCACCTGACATCTCCGATTCGGAAAACGGCACGTCCGCGATGTCGACCACGACGTTGAGCACGGCGGTCCCACCGTTGTCCACGTGTTTCCAAGCCTCACGCAGTCGTGGCCTCAGTTCCGCGAAGGTGCGCACGAAGGCCGAGTGCACCCCCGGCACCCGAGCCCACTCAGTGTCTACTCGCTCCTGCCTGGTGAAGGGGATGTCCGTGACCGTCGGCACCATCCCCTCCGCCTGGGAACGCAGCCATCCGTATCCACCGTTACGCAGAACCAGGTAGAGAACGGGCAATTCCGCGTCGACGGTGCTTGGGAGATCCGCCGCGGACATCGCGAACGCCCCGTCACCCACGAGCGCGACCACCGGCCGATCGGGACACGCCGCTTTGACACCGAGTGCCGCCGCTGCTCCGAAGCCCAGGCTCGTCTGTTCGGAGGGGACCAGGGACCCACCCTGCTCAGCACACACATAGGAAGGAAAGAAGTAGGACCACATGTCCTGCAGTCCGTTCTCCTGGACCAGGATCCGGGAAGGGGGAATCGTCTGTTCCACCTCGGTAAGCAGCTCGGTCACCAGGGGCGGCCGACTGCTCGCCATCGTCTCGGTCCGGTGTTGACGCTCCTTGAGCATGAGAGTCCTGACCCCTGCGACCTTTTGCGGCCATGCGTGCCCGGGGTCCTTCTCGGGGTCGGCCAGGGACCGGATCCACGCACGAACCATCGCGCCGACATCTCCCACCGCACACGGGCCGGCGAACTCCGCCGAGAGTTCCGCCGCGTCGATGTTGACCTGGACGACAGGTGTGGCGGTTCCGATCGCCTCAGGCCAACCGAACACCGCCGTCTCCTCCAAACGGCTGCCCAGGGAGATCAGACAGTCGCACTCCTCAAGCAGAGGGACGACGGCCGCGTGAGCGTACAGCCCCGAGAGCCCGAGAAAGAACGGGTGGTCCTCGGTGACGGTGCCTCTGCCGGAGGCTGTGGAGAGAATGCCGGCGCCGAGCACTTCGGCCAGCAGTTCGATTCCACCGTCCGCATTCACATGCCGACTCCCCCCTCCGACCAACAACATCGGCCTTTCACTCCTCCCCAGCACCGCCAACGTCTCCGAACCGGCGCTGGAGAGTTCAAGGGTTCTCCGATCGAGAACCGGACCGGTGTGGGCGGCATGGGGGATCGGTGTTCGGAGGAGGTGGTCGGGGATCTCCAGGTACACCGGTCCCGGTGTTCCGGCTGAGGCCGTGAGCAGCGCCCTCCTGAGCATGGGGATCACTCTCTCCGCTCGCTCAACCCGGAAGCCCGCCTTGACCAAAGGCCGGACCACGCTCAACTGGTCCAGCTCCTGGAACGCACCGGAGCCCAGAGCGGAACCGTCGGAGCCCGCCGCGAGAACAACGACGGGGGCGCACGACGAGCGTGCTTCGAGCAATCCGGTCAACGTGTTGGTGACGGCCGGCCCCTTGCCGACGATCACCACCCCAGGACGCCCTGCGGACATGGCGTAACCAGTCGCGCTGAAGGCCGCGTTGCGTTGGTCCCGGCACAGGACGAGCCGCGGTCCCCGTTCGCGAAAGGCCGCGGGGAGTCGCAGATCGTCGGCGGGCAGCCCGAAGACGATATCCACGCCGTTCTCTTCGAGCACTCGGGCAACGGCGCCCCAGGCCCCGTCGAAAACCGTGTTCGTACTTTCGCCCACTGTTCGTCACCCCTTCCGCTCGGTGTCCGCGGAGGCCAGGGTGAGGCCGGAGGTCCCGACGGCCTGCCCCAGGTGGTCGGCCACCGCCTGCGAGACCAGCAGCGGCTCCGCGACCCGTCGGCCACCGACCGCCGCATAGTTGGCGACGATCCCGCGCCCGCCGAACGGACGGTTGCCTTCGTCCGCGTCGAGCAGGGTCGTCTCCTCACACACGGTGTGCCGTTTGTGGAGGAAACGCGTGATCTCCTCCGAGACGCCGTAGACCATCGCCCCCATCGAACGCTCGCTGAAGTGCGAGGAGCCGAGTACGCCGAGGGCCTCGGCCTCCTCAGAGAATCGGCTGACGTTGAAGATCGGCGCGAACATCTCGTCGACCTCGCCCTTCGGAGGCAGGGGGATGTCCAGGACAGTGGGGCGCAGATGCCGGTCGGTGATGGACGCCTCGCCTCCGACGAGGATGTGTCGTGCGTTGTTGTGCAGGTACTGGAAGGCGCTGGTGAAGGCCTCCTCGTAGTACATGGACCCGTAGTCGCTCGCCGTTTCGGTATTGTCACCGTGTCGCAGAGCCGAGACCCGGCCGCACAACAGCTCCAGGAACGTGTCCGCCACCCGGTCGTCCACGAGGACGAGGTCGGGGGCGAAGCAGTCCTGCCCCGTGTTGTACATACGGATGCGTACGAGGTCGTCCACCGCGGTTTCGAGGTTCGCGTCCGCGCCGACCACGAAGGGGTTCACCCCGCTGCCGAAATAGAGGAACAACTGCTCCTCGTCCAGGCGGCGCCGGATCCTCTCCGCGTTCTCGTAGGCCCCCGTGAACACGACGAGTTCGGATCTCCTCACCGGACCGGTGAGGAAGGCCCGCTGCGAAACATCGCATTCCCCGATCGGCAGGTGGTGCCGGGCCGAGAGCTCCTGGTGCAGGGCCCTGGTGACGCGCGCGATTCGTTGGGAAGGGCGAAAGTGGATCCGCCCCGCGTAGAGGGAGGGGATGACGCAGTAGAGGACGTACCCGTACAGGGGAATGTTGGAAGGCATGAAGACCGCCGCCTCCGACACCGCGCGAGGCCGACCCCGTCTCATCTCGTCCGCGGCCCCCCTCAACGTGTGCAGGGAGCTGTCGATCTCGCTCTCGGCGGCCGTCCAGTGCATAACCTCGGTGAGGATCGACCTTATCCGGGCCCGCTCGGTCTCCAGGTGATCGATGAGGGACATGACGTTCGCCCAACGATCGGTGAAGGGCGTGTCGGGTGCGGTGACCGCGGGGCCGTCGTCGTTCGCGGCCCGGGGCGCCGCCGTGGCCGGTGCGGGCCTGGCCAGGTCCCGGAGTACTGCCATGTCCACCTTGCCGTTTCTGTTCAGGGGGAGCTCGTCGACCACGAGCACACGGTTGGGGTACTCGTGCGGTTCGAGGCGGTCGATGAACCTCCGCCGCCAGTAGCGATGGTCCCTCCCGTCCGGGTCGGCCACGACGAACACCAGCTCGCTACCGCTCTGGGCCCGTTCGAACGGCAGAATCTGGACTTCGCACCGTTCGTCCGAGACCCGCTGGGCGAGTGATTCGGGATAGATGGTGTAGCCCATACGATGCACCGCAGCCTTACGGCCCAGGACCGTCAGACACCCGTCCTCGTCGAGGAAGCCGATGTCCTTGATCCGGAAGCGACCGGCCGGCGCCTCGTGGATCTGCCCGTCCGCTCCGAGGACACCGGTCATGAGATCCGGGGTGTTGACGACGATCTCTCCCCGCACACCGGTCGGCACCGGGGCTCCCTCGGCATCGATGACCTCAACCGTCACCCCCGGCAGGGGGCGGCCGCAGCCGACCGGAGCCTCTTCGGAGGCGAGGGCGATGTTCCCGGTCTCGCTGCTGCCGTACCCATCCAGAACCGGTCGGCCGAAGACCTCGCGGAATCGTTCCGCGAGGATGTGACCGAGCGGGGCACCACCGGAACACCACATCCGAACCGAGGCGAGCTGGTCGGCGCCCAACCCCCTCGTGTCCAGAATGCGCAGCAGGGAGTGCAGTACCGGAGGTGTTGAGTCGACGACGGTCACACCGCGTCTGACGATCGTCTCCACCACCCGGTCGACCCGGCTGCCCGAGGAGATCACCAGACCCATGCCCCGCAGCCACCAGAGCAGAACCATGGAAAGCCCGTACTGGTGTGAGAACGGCAGGAGCGGCAGCAGAACGTCGGAAGCGCGGTAGCCCATTCGCTCCCGGGTGCGTTCCAGGTTGTCGAACATGGAAGCGCCCGAACGGACGATCCCCTTGGAATCCCCGGTGCTTCCCGAGGACCAGATGATGAGCGCGTCCCGACGCCGACGCCATTCGTCGAAGGACAGACGCGCCCCTTCGTTTCCTCCCTCGGCCGCGGACGGTGATGCACCGCAGTCGACCAGGTCGCCCAGAGGCAGACGGGTCAGCGTGTCCTGGGCGGGAGCCGATACGAGGGGACCGGGTTGTTCACCGGTGGGGCCGCTCCTGTCTCGGTCGTACAGCAACCACTCGGCCGAGGACATCGCCGTGACACGTCGGCGTTCTCTTTCGCTCACGCTCAGATCGAGGAGCACGAGCGACGTGTCCATGTGGATGAGGGCCAGGAGGGCGATGACGAACTCCGGAGAGTTCCTGGCTTGCAGGACGATCCGATGGCCGGGGCGAACACCCAGCCTGGTGAGCCTGTCGGACAGGGCGAGTGCGTGATGTTCCACGTCCGCTCGCGTCAGGAGGAGTTCGCCGCACATGAGGCGGCCGACGTCATTAGACATGTTCCATCCCTCAGTTAGCCGCCGAAGCGCTTTCCGTGTTCTTGCCGACCAGTGACAGCAGGTGCTCCTGAAAGAGCGGTTCCACCCCGATGGTGGTCAGATGGCGTCGCAGAATGCGGATGCTGGAGTCGAACAGCTCGTTCCCGGATCCTGGGATCTCCCTGCCGATGCCGAATGCCAGCGGTACCGCCTGTTCGAGAACCTCGTAGATGTCTTCCTGGTGGCCCTCCTTCATCCCGGTGCTCAGCGCGTGCAGCCCGAACCCGATGTGGCGTGACTCGTCCCGGCACATGGCGGTGAAGGCGGACTTGACCCCGGGAAGGAGATCCATGTCGCGCAGCGCCCGGACCATGACGCGCTGCCCGACGAGAGCGAGGACGCCCTCGGTGATGAGGTGGAACATGGTGACGGCCTTGAGCCACTGGCCGTAGCTCATCGGGGAGTCGTTCAGGTTCCGGACGATCCCGGCCTCCAGGAGACTGAGTTCCCGGTGCGACGGAGTGACCATCTGCCAGGAACGCTCCAGCATGCGCTTGGGGTCGGGGTCCATGTCGAGAACCTCCGCCCCCATACGGAAGACGGCACGGGTATGCCGGGTCTCGTCGGCGATCTGGGTGCCCAGGAACACGGAGTAGTGCTCGTCAGGGGATCCGGTCAGGATAGGACCCAACATGTCCAGACCCGTGTACTCACCGATGATGAAGGTCGCGATCGACTCCTCGACCAGCTTGCGGTACCGGGCGGGGAGTCTTCTCCGCAGTTCCTCACGGTCTCGGGCCAGGTTCAGGTCCTCGGCTGACCACTGCTGTCGTTCCCAGCGCTGGTAGAGCTCGACTGGTTTCGGGTTTCCGTCAATGACCGATTCCGCGTGACGCAGAACGGCCTCCGAGGGAAGCCCCGACATGTCGGAGAGCGTGGCCTCATCCAAGAGCAGAGGGGTCCAGCGTGTCACATTTTCTCCTCATGAATCCGTTGACGGATGCAGCACCAATGCCGGCGCCGACGATGCCAACTGACGCACCCCGGGTGCGGCTGAGGAAAGATGGACAGGCCAGAGCGGCCGATGCTAGCAGGGAGCGAACAGAAGAGTCAAAGGCCTCTCGCCGGCGGGCCCGGAAGGGTCTTTGAGTCCTCTCGTCAACGAAGTCTGCGGTCCAGGAAGGCAAGCCCTACCCGGGACGGATATTTCTCAGCATCCAGATACAACTTTTGTATGACCTGACGACCTCAGATCCCCCTCGCGTACATCCAACGAACTACGGCTGGGCCTGTAGGCCAAGCAAGGGAACTTTGCCTCCCCAACAAATCCGAATATCCCAATCCACCTTTTCATGTTCCCTGACAAGAAGCGTGATAATGCCGCCACACTCAGCAACAAATCCGCCAAACACGAGGAAATGAACCCGTCTTTCCCCAGAAAGCAGGCCCACGCGCCAGACTTTTTCAAGCGCGTGAACAGCACAGATACCAACTTCTCCGCACCGAGCAAGGAACAACGGAAGAAGCGAGCTTGCGCCCGAGCTCCCCTTCCCTATAGATTCCGACCTGCCAAGGCTGGGAAGATGGTCAGGCCAGACCTTCCCCACAGTGGTGAGCATGGCTTGTTCCGCAGCAGAACCTAGCCCCAAACCAGAGAGATCACCATTAGTTCATTATTGAACTAATGGCACCTGCGCCCCCTGCGGACACACACGAAACCATCGACCTTACTTGAGGCTGGCTGCAAACATGAATGAAACTCAGGTTCACCTGGAGAGCAACCAGAGACGAAGCTTCAACACGATCCTGCAGGGCGAACTGGTTTCCCTCGCCTGGCCTGGTGAACGCGACTACGCCACGATCGAGCACTGGCTCACCCCGACGAGTCACGCGGCGGTGCTGACCGGGGATACCTCGGAGGTGGTCACGGTCGACACCATCAGGAAGACCAACACCTCAGGTCGAGCACGCTTCTACATGATCGTGACCAACGCCGGCGAGGCGGTCGGCGTCGTCAACCACCGACAGGTGGGCGGCATCGGGAACTACGCCATCGGGGTGGCCGTCGGACCGAACGAGCTCTGGGACAAGGGCTACGGATTCGAGGGGAGCGCGCTTGTCGTGGAGCACCTCTTCCAGAACCTCAACGCCAACCGGGTCCAGTTCCAGGTCGCGATGTTCAACAAGCGAATGATCTCCATGGCGACGCGTGGCGGATTCATTCTGGACGGCGTCCTTCGCGATTACTACTTCCTTGACGGGGAGTACCATGACGCGACAATCTGGTCCATCCTTCGCAAAGAGTTCTACGAACAGGCTGAAAAAGAAGGCAATCAGAACATGCCCCCCGTCATCAATCTCATCCCCGAACGAGAGAAAAAAGCTGCTCGAAATATTTTTAAAAGCTATCTCGAATCCCTACCGATAACTTCGTTTTCCGAGTTTCCAGAGAGAGTGCGGACCTCACTCTAGGCAAAACATTCGACCACGAGCGAAGGCAGACCCGTAGACCATGAGCGCACATTCGGCACTTTACACCCTCCCCGGATCGGCCTTCTTTGAATCCCCCACCTACTGGGAGTACGAAGAGTCCGAGTTCGCCCTTGCCGCAAAAAATGCTCCAGCGGGATGGTCGAAGGCCGTGAAGGACGTGTGGCAACATCTCACTCCGAGTGGTTCCACCCTGCCCGACCAGGGCTGGAAGGTGCACGTCTCCGCCACAACAGGGAATGCCGAAGAAGTTCTCGATATCGTCTACAACTTTTGCCTTAGTGAAAAAGTAGCATTCAAGTTTCTGCGCACCAGACGACTTGTTGAGTCCCTGAGCATGAAGTATGCTCCCAGGTCAGCCAGTGGAAAGTTCATCGCGATCTACCCGGTCGGCGAGGAAAAGCTTCTGAAGACCCTGACCGCTCTCGGGGAGAGCCTCCGGGAATTCGAGGGACCCTACATTCTCAGTGATGTGCGCTGGGGGACCTCCCCTGTGTTCTTTCGCTACGGCGGCTTCACCTTGAAGTGGTCCTGGACCCCAGAGGGGAATCGTGTGCCCGCCCTGAACGCGCCGGACGGCACGCTCGTCCCCGACTCACGGAAACCGGGAGCCCGTCCGCCCTCCTGGGTGACCCCGCCCGATTTCCTGCGCCCGCACCTGGCCGGTCGTGACACCGGCGAGGGCGAGTTCCCCTACAAGGTCTCCCAGGCCCTGCACTTCTCCAATGCCGGAGGCGTCTACCTCGCCGCCCCCGCCGCCGGCGGCGCCTCAGTGGCCCTCAAGGAAGCCCGGCCGTACGCCGGTGTGGACCGCGACGGACGGGACGCCCGGGCACGTCTGTCCTGGGAGGCCGAAGTCCTGGAAAGTGTCGGTGACCTACCCGGATTTCCGGGGAATCTCGGTGGCTTCCGGTTCTGGGAACACGAGTTCCTCGTGATGGAGCACATGCGGGGAGAGACGCTCCAGACCTGGCTGGTCAGGAATCACCCTCTGCTGAACTGGCGCGACAGCCCATCAGCGCGCGTGGAGTACGTCCAGCGTGCCGAAACGCTGTGGCTGCGTGTACGGGAGCGTGTGGAGGAACTGCACGCACGCGGGTTCGTCTTCGGTGACCTTCACCCGGCCAACATCCTGGTCGACGACGAGGAGAACGTCTCCCTCGTGGACTTCGAGGCCGCTTCCCGGGCCGAGGAGTCGGAGGCCCAGATCATGGGCTATCCGGGCTTCCTCTCACGGTCCGCGAGGGGAACCGGGATCGACGGGTACGCGCTGGCCGTCCTGCGCCTCTGGCTGTTTCTCCCGGTGGTCACCGTGCTCGACGTCGCACCGGACAAGGCCGGGTCCCTGGTCTCGGAGGCCACCCGCCTCTTCGGTCTTCCCCCGGCCTTCTCCGACACGCTCCGCACCGCGTTCCGTTCCGCAGAAGACCGCCCCGAACACCGCGCGGGAGAACGGGTCGCCACGTACCCCCGGACCTCGATCCCCATCGAAGGCGCGGACTGGGACGGGGTGCGAACGTCGCTGTGCTCCGCGATTCAGGCCTCCGCCACCCCGGACCGCACCGATCGACTCTTTCCAGGTCATTTTCGACAGTTCAACGCCGAGCCCGGTTGCTTCGCCTACGACGCCGCGGGGGTTCTCTGGGCCCAGTCAGTAACCGGGACCTCACCCGATCCCGAACACGTCCAGTGGCTCGTGGATCGCGCGAACGAACCGACTGACCGGCCGGGCTTCTACGACGGTGCCCACGGGATCGCTTTCGCACTCGACCACCTCGGCCACAGGTCCACCGCGGAACAGGTCATCGACCGGTGCACCGGGGACGTCGACGAGATGACCGACGTGACCTTGTTCAGCGGTCTGGCGGGTGTCGGGCTCAACCTGTTCCACCTCTCCGGCGGAGAACCCGATCACCCCCACACGAGGCGGGCGCGCGAGATCGCTGCGCGGGTCTCGGAACAACTGACCACCGCGGAGCGAGCGGAAGTCGGCCATCACCGGCTACCGGACAGTCCCTGCGGGCCCACCGGGCTGTTCCGCGGTTGGTCCGGCCCCGCGCTCCTCCTACTGCGCCTCCACCAGGTCACCGGTGAGAGCGAGTACCTTCGGCAGGCCCTGCGTGCGCTGTACCTGGACCTCGACAACTGTTCGACCACCCTGGACGGAACATTGCAGGCGGGTACGGGCGGGGTTCGGCGACCGTACCTGGAATCCGGTTCGGCCGGCATCGCTCTGGTGGTGCGGGAGGTCCTGCGGCACATCGACGATCACCGTCTGAGTGAAGCCCTGCCCTCCCTGGTGCGCGCCTGCCGCAGCCCCCTGGTGGTCGATGCGCCGCTGCTCAACGGACGGGCGGGCCTGATCGCGGTGTCGCACGAGTTCCGGGACGGGTTCGGCGCGACCGATGTTGTGCGCGAACACCTGTCGCACCTGCACTGGCACGCCCTGTCCTACGACGGCCACCTGGCCTTTCCCGGAGACGGAGGGGTTCGACTGTCCATGGACCTCGCCTCGGGAAACGCCGGAGTACTGCTGGCCCTGTCCTACGTCAGGGGCATGAACCACCATCCCCTGCTGCCCTTCCTGGGCACCCCCAGAGCTCCCGGACCATTCCGGGTGAGTGAGCCATGAACACATGGTGCGCTCGGCCTCACGGCCACACAACACATCAAGAGAAGAAGGAGATCCACATGAGCATCCTCGACCTCCAGGAGCTGCCCACCCCGACCACCGAGGCGGAGATGCTGGTCAGCAGCGCCAGCAACCACTGCTAGTTCGGGAACGTGTTCCTCTGGACGCGTTCCGGTGCGTCCAACGGAACACCACCTGGGTCACGGAACGCGAAGGGTCGTCTGACTGACGGCCCCCGGTGAACCGTACGGGGGTGAGTGGTCGCCCTTAACGACCACTCACCCCTCGTACCGCACCGGAAGTTATCCGAGATCAGTATCCATAAGAAACCGGGAAACATGACCAGTCAACCTTCGTCCCGCGGTGAGGGACCGAACTCGACCGACGCCCGGAGGGTCTTTCCGTCGGTGGCCTTTGCCCACGGCCCCGCCGACGTTCTCGAATTTCTGCTGCCCCTCTGGGCCGGCGCGGCGCTGGCTGCCACACCCGCTCAGACGGGATGGCTGGTCGCCGCCGCCTCCGGGGCCGCGGTCATCGCACGGCCTCTGGCGGCTCGTGCGGTCGACCGGGGGCGCCGGCTGGGTTGGGCGGCACTGGGATCGACGTGCTTCACCGTCTCACTGCTCGGATACGCCCTGTCGGAAGCGATGTGGATGGCCTTCGTCGCCACCGTGGTGTGCGGTGTCGGCAACGCGTTCTTCTGGATCGCCGTTCGTAGCTGGGTGGGGACCTCGTCTTCGAACTCCATCAGCGCCTACGGCAGGTTGCTCCGGTACGAGGGACAGGGTTCCCTCGCCGCTTACGTCATGTGCTTCGTCCTGCTCGGACAGATCGGATACAGCTATGTCTTCGCACTCGGCGCCCTGTCCTGCCTGGCGGCGACGGTCCTGCTCCTGAAAGCCTCCTCGCGTGAGGGCGAACCAGCGTTTCCCGAAAGAGAACAGGCCGATACCCCGCTGAAGAGGACGTTCCCGTTCCTCACCCTGTGCGCGGTGACGGCGGCGGTCGAATCCGGTATTGCCCTGGTGCTACTCATCCACCTTCAGCAGGGCCTGGGTTTCACCGTGTACGAGGTGGCGTACGTGCTCGCCCCGGGGTTCCTCGTCTTCATCCTCGTTCCGGCCAAGGCCGAAGCGGTGACCAGACGTACAGGGGTGGCCGGAACGATCACGCTCACCCTGGCGATGAGCGCACTCCTCGGGTGGGCCCTGGTGTTCTCCCCGTCCCCCCTGGTCATCGCTGTGCTCTGGGCGGCGTACTGCGCCTGTCTGGGGTTGGCTATTCCAACGGAGCAAGCTGTCGTGTCCGGCACCAGCGGGCGCCGCATCGGCAGGGGGATGAGCCGCTACGAGAACTCCCAGCTCGTCGGTGCCGCGGTGGGGTCGGCCGCGTTCGGAGCCATGTACGGCGCGAACGGTCTCCCCATGAGCGGTCTTGTCGCGGGAACGGCTCTCGCGCTCTGTGCCCTGAGCGCACCTTACCTCCTAAAGCGCCTTCCCCGAGAAGTGCTCGAAGGAATGGCTCCCAAAAGAACCCTCGCCCAGAAAACGCGCAGGTCCGCCTACCGAGACACCAGCACGCAAACCTCCCCCACCCATGAGACAACGGACTCCCGGAAAAGATCGGCCAGGGATAACTTGAAAGACTACGCCCACGCCCGCAAAACCCGTGTGCACTGGCTCCAACACCTCGTGTTGTTCGCTGTGGGACAAGCGATCCTGTGGTTCTTCGATCTCTCTGCCCTTGCGGAGTACCTAACCGGAGAGGACGCCTCCGGCACTCCTCACATCCTGGTCACCCTGGGACGCCTCTGGATCATTGTTTTCGCAGTGGACACCGTCTGGTCATGGTACTTTACGTTCTTCCCGCGCGAGGTTCGGAATGAGAAGAGTGAATAATGCACCCTCCCGTGCTTCCGGAGCTCCCGGAAACAGGCAAGCTCTCTTTTTTCCCGGACTGGTCCCCTCCCGGTACTCGGCCGTAGCCGACTATGTCACGAACGACCCGTTCGCCCGCCGCCGCTTCGCCGAATTCAGCGAACTCCTCGGTTACCCCCTGGTGGATGCCTACCGGGAGGCGGAGATCTACGACTGGGAGACCTACGAGGCCGGGCACATCGCCATCTGCCTCGCTCTGGCGGACTTCGCCGTCGAGAGGCAGGGACTCCATCCCGGAACCGTGATCGGCCAGAGCTTCGGATCGTTCGTGGCAGCCATGTTCACTGGGGTGCTGAGCAGTGAGGACATGGTCCTTCTCGTGAAGGAGAGCACCCGTGTGGAGCTCGACTACTTCGAGAACCTGCCCCGACCGGTGGGATGCCTGTTCCTCTACAGGACCACGTCGGAGCAGCTGGCCCGACTGGTCCGGGAGGGGGCTGACGGTACTGACGACAGCTGGCTGGAGGTGTCCATCGACATGGACACCACGGTGCATGCCGTCTCCGGAACCCTTCCCGAGCTGCAAAGGCTTGAAAACCAGGTCAAGGAATCGGGCGGCTTCCCCTTCTACACGATGAACCGGGCCGAACACTGCTCCCGCGTGGCAGAACTTTGCAGGCGCCTGGACACCGAGGTCTACGAAAATCTGGAATGGCGTGACGCCGCCGTGCCGATGCTATCCGACGTCGATGGCAAGCTGCGTTGGGACGGCACCGAGATCAGAGAGGACCTGCTCAACGGCTGGGTGACCCCGGTCCGCTGGAACACCATCACCGACGGACTGCGTTCGGCGAACATCGAGAGGGTCCATATCCTCGGCCCGAGAAACTTCTTCTCCCGCATTACGGACAAGTACGCCACCACTTCGGTGATTTCCCCCAAAGCCGTCATGCATTTCAATAGCGAGAACTCCCACGAGGCGCACGGCGCCAACAGGAAATAACCGACCCGCACAGGCATGCCGCAGACCGGAAGGTAAATGATGGCATGAGATTACTGGAATCGAAAACCATTGTTGTCACCGGTGTACTGACCCGGTCCTCCATCGCCTACCACGTCGCCCGGATGGCACAGGCCGAAGGCGCGGAGGTCATACTGACCGGCTACGGTCGGCTCTCACTCGTGCGACGCGTCGCCAAGAGCTTCGATCGGCCACCGGCCGTGGTGGAACTCGACGTCACCTCGCCCGAGCACATCGCGACGCTCGCCGAACGGGTGGGCGAACACGTCGACCAGGTCGACGGACTCCTCCACTCCGTGGCCTTCGCTCCCCCCGAGGCACTCGGCGGGAAATTTCTCACCACGGACTGGGCAGATGCCTCCACGGCCTTCCACACCTCGGCGTTCTCGCTCCAATCCGTCACCACGGCGCTCCTGCCCCTGTTCCGCCCCCGGGGATCAGTGGTCGGGCTGGACTTCGACGCCACCCGCGTGTGGTCCGGCTATGACTGGATGGGTGTGGCCAAAGCCGGACTGGAGGCCTGTTCCCGTTACCTGGCTTCCTACCTCGGCCCTCGCGGAATCCGATCCAACCTCGTCGCCTCCGGACCGCTCAGAACGGTCGCGGCCGCCAACATCGAAAACAGGGGCACCGCGGCGGAATTCGCCGAGAAGTGGGATGCGCAGGCTCCTCTCGGATGGGACACCGCCGACGCGGAACCGGTCGCCCGGGCCTGTGTGGTCCTCCTGTCCGACCTACTGCCCGCCACCACCGGCCACATCCTGCACGTCGACGGAGGCGCGCACATGATCGGTGACCGGTCGGCCGCCCCGACATCCGATGCCATCAGCGTGCCTGCGACAAGAACAGCCACACCGAACAACCCGTTCACCACCCAGAAAGAAGTGGAGCCCACAAAATGACCGTTTTCACTCAAGAGCGCATCCAGTCCGAACTCTTCGAGATCGTCAACGAGGTGACTGGAATTCCCCTCGAGGAGATCGAGCCGGACAAGCTGATCGCCGATGACCTGGACATCGACTCGCTCTCACTGGTTGAGATCATGGTGTCCGCCGAGGAGCATTTCGGCGCCACTCTTCCAGAGGAGGAGATGGTCGAGTTCAAGACCATCAAGGACGTTGTCGCCTTCATCAGTGCCAGATCCTCCTGAAACACCGATCCGCTGCCAGGGATCCGGAGCCCGCTAAGGTCGGGTAGTGGGTGAGGGCCACCGACGATCACGCACAACTTCGCGCGACGCCGCACACAATGACGAAGGCAGGCGTAACCATGCGTTCTCTCTGGGTTGCCAGGAGCCTGGAGCAGTCGATCTTTCGGGAAACGCCACACCTGCCCTCGGCGTTGTGGTCCGTCACCCACTTCGGCCTCGGGTTGCTGCTCTGGCAGGCGGATATGTTCCTGGTGGAACCGATGGTCGACAAACAATGGCTTCTGGTCACTCTCGCCCTTGTCTGTGTCGCCATCGCCTTCCGGCGGGTCCTCCCCGGGGTCGCTGTGACCGTCGGAGGGGCCGCGGTCGCGGTCGATGTGGTCCTCGGAGCTTCCCTGTGGCTTCTCATCGCCCTCGGCGACCTCCTCTACGCCTCGATGGTGTGGGGAGGTCGCCGTCTCGCCCACACGATGCTGGGAATGACCGTGATCGGCCACGCTCTTCTCTTCGTACTTTTCCTCTACGCGTTGAGCCACGGGCTGTTCGCCCGGGGTGTCGCGGAGCTGGTCCAGCTCACGGCGCTCTGTCTCATGGTGTTCCTCACTCCGGTCCTGACCGGGATGACGGTCCGCGAGCACCGGGAGAAGGCCCGCATCGACCGCGAACGCGCCGAGCGTGTCGAGAAGCTCGCCGAGTTGGACCGGGCCAAAGCGGTGGCGGTTGAGCGCGGACGAATGGCCCGAGAACTGCACGACGTCGTCGCCAACCACCTGAGTGCGGTCGCGATCCAGTCCACCGCAGCCCTGGCGGCACGCGAACTCGACCCGGTCAAGGCTCGACGCATTCTCGAAGTGGTACGCGACAGCAGTGTCCAGGGGCTGGATGAGATGCGACGCATGATCCACCTCCTTCGATCGGACACCGACTCCGCCGACAGCGACATGACCCTGCCGGGCCTCAGCGGAGTGAACCTCCTGTTGTCGAGGGCACGACAGGCGGGGCTGGAGGTGAGGTTCACCGAGCGCGGCGAGTCCGCCCGTCTACCGACCAAGGTTGACGCGGCCGCTTACCGCATTCTCCAGGAGGCCCTGACCAACGCCCTCCGGTACGCGTCTCCTCCGCGGGCCGACGTGCTCCTCCTCCACCCCTGCACAGGAACTTCCCCGGAGTGTCCTTCGCTCTCGTTGGAGGTGGTCAATCCGGCCGCGGGATCCAGGACCCCCTGGGACTCCGACCTGGGTTCGTCCATGGGTTTGACAGGAATGCGGGAACGCGCGCTCCTGCTCGGCGGGAAGTTCGAAGCTGGCCCGGTGAACGGTGGGCGCTGGCGAATACACGTCCTCCTACCCGTCGGTGAGGACTCCGATACCGAGAAGATCACTTCTGAGGAAATAGAACGATGATTCGTGTTGTGGTGGCCGAGGATCAGTGGGCGGTCAGGGCCGGGCTGGTGATGATCCTCGATTCGGAACCCGATATTTCGGTGGTGGCCGAAGCCTCGGACGGAGCGGAGGCTATCGCGACGACGCTGGAAACCCGTCCCGACGTCCTGCTCATGGACATTCGCATGCCGCGCAAGGACGGGATCACGGCCACTCGGGAGCTCGTCGCATCGGAAGGACTGGAGACGGACATCCTCATCCTGACCACCTTCGAGATCGATGAGTACGTCTTCGGTGCGCTGCGTGCCGGGGCGGTGGGGTTCCTGCTGAAGAACATCGAGGCCTCCGACCTGCTCGAAGCCGTGCGTACGGTCGCGCGAGGCGAGGGAATCATCGCGCCGTCCGTCATTCGGCGGTTGATCTCCAAGTTCGCCTCCGTCTCCGAGGGGCCTGAGGAGTCGGACATCGGTCGCATGTTCCAGAGTCGGAGCGTCAAGGCTGGTCGGAGCACCCCCGACCCCAGGACCAAGCCCTCCTTGGAGAGTCTGACGCCCCGGGAAGTGGAGGTACTGAAATGCCTCGGGCAGGGGCTGTCGAACCGGGACATCGCACGCCGCCTGAGCATCGCGGAAGCGACCACGAAGACCCACGTCAGCCGACTCCTCGTCAAACTGGACCTGCGCAGCCGGGTCCAGGCGGCGATCCTCGCCCAGGAGAACCGACTCGTCGACTGAGTGCTCCCGGTCACCCGTCTCCGCCCGGAATCGCCGTTTTCCCCGCTCAGCGCCGCTTGATCACTAGTGTGGTCGACCAGTGACAGTGAGGTGATCGCGCGATCGGGGGACCGCCATGGCACCGGGCCAAGGACTCGGCGTGCAATCGGAAGGACGCTCGGACCAACGCCCGCGACGGCGCCCGGGAGTGCGCCTGTACGCGCTCCTGCTGGCGGCCGCGGTCCTGGTGTGCACGGCCCCCGCCGCGGCGGGGGCCGCGAGCGCGCCCGGGGCCGACCCCGACATCACCCGTTCGGGCCCCGTGGTCCTGGTGGGCGTCCCCGGCCTGCTGTGGGAGGACGTCACCCCCGAGCGCACGCCCGCCCTGTGGGAGCTGGCCGAGGTCGGCGCGATCGGCAACGTGTCGATCCGCACCGCCACCTCCCGCACCTGCCCCACGGACGGCTGGCTCTCGGTCTCCGCCGGGCAGCGCGCCCTGGCCGAGCGCGACCGCTTCACCGTTTGCGAAGCGGCTCCGGAGCCGGTCGTGGACGGCTCGGGGGCGGCCGTGCCCGGGTACGGGTCCTACATCGAGCAGAACGCGGGGGCGCCCTTCGCCGCGCCGGTCGGCATGCTCGGCCAGACCGTGCGCGACCGGGGCGGCCTCACCATGGCCGCCGGCCCGGGCGCCGCGCTGGGAGCCGCCGACGAGTCGGGCAGGGTCGACCACTACGTGGACACCGTGCGCGAGCTCACCCCGGAACGGCTCCGAGGCGTGTCCCTGGCCGTGGTCGAACTGCCCGAACTCACCCGCCTGTACCCCGAACTCCCGGCCGGGCAGGGGGCGGACGGGCGGGGGCCCGCCGAACCCGACCCCGACGAACCCGATCCCGACATGCCCGAATGGGAGCGTAACGAGGCCCTGGAGAGGATCGACTCCCGGCTGGCCGCCCTCACCGGGCTCCTGCCGGACGGCGCCTCCCTGACGGTGGTCGGGGTCGCCATGGACACCGGACCGTCACAGTTGACCGTGGCGATGAGCGGGAAGAAGGCCGACGGGGAGGTGACGGGCCCCGGAGCGTACCTGGCCTCGGAGTCGACCCGGCGCCCCGGTCTGGTGGCGCTGACCGACACGAGTGCGACCGTGCTGGCCGCCCTGGGCGTGCGTCCGGCCGAGCCCACCGGAGGCCGGGTCTGGCAGTTGGGCGAACGCCCGGGGGACACCGGGGAGGCCGTCGACCGGCTGGTGGCCTTCAACACCGCCGCCGTGGTCGTGGGTTCCGCCGTCCCCGGGTTCTTCAGCGGCCTGGTCGCACTCCAACTGCTCATCTACGCGGCGGCCGCCTACGCACTGCACCGGTACTCCGACTGCGAGCGGGGGAAACGGGCCCTGGTGCTGTCGGTGACCAGGGTCGTGGCCCTGGCGGGAGCGGCCTTCCCGGTGGCGAGCTATCTGGCCAACCTGATCCCGTGGTGGACGGCGGCCACCCCGCCGCTGGCGCTGTTGGCCTCGGTGCTGGCCGCGAACGCCCTGGTGGTGGTCCTGGCCGTCGCGGGCCCGTGGCGCAGGAGCATCCTCGGCCCGATGACGGTGGTGGCCGGCGCGACCACCGTCGTACTCTTCCTCGACCTCTGCTTCGGCGCGAACCTCCAGATGAACTCGCCCACCGGGTACTCGCCGATCGTGGCCGGCCGGTTCTACGGGATCGGCAACATCGCCTTCGCCACCTTCGCGACCGGCATGCTCATGGCGGTCGCGGGCGTCGCCCACGTGCTGATCTCCCGGGGCAGACGGCGCGCGGCGGTCGTCACGGCCCTGGCGGTCGGGGCGGCCTCGGTGCTGATCGTCGGCTGGCCGGGGCTGGGCACCGACTTCGGCGGGGTCATCGCCCTGATCCCCGGGCTGGCGGTGACCACCATGATGATCGCGGGGGCGCGGATCACCCCGGCGCGTCTGGCCGTGGTGGGCGTGTTCGCGGTGACGGCCATCTCCCTGCTGGCCTGGATGGACTACCTGAGGCCGGTGGCGGACCGGAGCCACTTCGGCGCGTTCGCGACCCAGGTGGTGAACGGGGAGGCCGGGACCGTGCTGGCCCGCAAACTGGGCGCGATGCTGGGAACCCTGGGCAACTGGCACCTGACCCTGTTGGCCGCCGGGGCCCTGCTGTTCCTCTTCGCCGTCCTCAACCGGCCGGGAAACTGGCGGATCGGGGCGCTCCAGCGAGCCTACGAGTACGCTCCGACCCTCCGCGCGGGTCTGACCGGATCCCTGGTGACCGCGCTGGTGGGCTTCGCCGCCAACGACTCGGGGGTGGCCATTCCCGCCCTGGCCCTGACCGTGGCGGTACCGCTCACCCTCTCCGCCTGTGTCTGGGCCCTCCAGCAGCACGACCAGGAGCCGGCTCCGGAGCCCGAACGGATCGGATGCACACAGCAGATGTGACCCCTACCTCACCACTCCCGGGAAAGGCAAGCCGCACGGGCACGACCCTGCGTCTCTCACGTCACGAAACGGCCACGGCGCTGTGGTAAAGTCCGAGGCTGGACGACCTCGGTGACTCAGAACCCGGTGCCGCGACAGGGCACACGGGAGGCCGAACCGGAGGGGACGACCGGCCCAGCCACACTCCCCGCCGACACCCACCGGGGAATGCCCGCCGCCGTAGGCGGGTTCTCACGAGCAGAGGGCCGGACACGGCACCCGAGCCTCCGGCGGAACCGCCGGGCGCGGAGGCAGCGCACTCCAGTCCCCGAACCCTCGAACGCCGTCATCATCGATGACACGCACAGCACCAGGAACTTTCGACGCAGTTCGGCGCGTTCCTCAAGGTGCCGTGCTTTTCCGAGCAAACCAGGCGAGAAAGGCGTTTCCTCCCCCGGTTTCCAGCCCGGGGCACCACGCAAGGAACTAGATGAACCATCAGCTTGGCTCACGCGGTAACGCAACCAACGCACCGGTCACCACGCGTCCCCGGTGGGGCGACGCGCGGCCTGCCTCGCCGACCCACCGGGCACGGCCCGAGTACGCCGGAGTCGCAATGCCCGACCTGACCATCTCCTCCACCCTGCACGAGTCCGGACACGTCCTGGCCCTGGACGGGGAGATCGACATGGCCACCGAGACCCGCTTCCAGGAGGCGGTCACGGAGGCGTTGACCACACAGCCCTTCGGCCGTGTCGTGCTGGACTGCTCCGATCTGCGGTTCATCGACTCCAGTGGGCTGCGCGTGCTCATCCGCGCGCTCAAGGCCGCCAAGGAGCAGCAGGCCCTCCTGGTGATCGCAGCGCCCGTGCCGCGGGTGGTACAGACCCTGCGTGTGACCGCGCTGGACACCCGGATCCCGGTGTACCCCTCGGTCGCCCAGGCGCTGGCCGCACCGCAGACCGCGAACTAGTCCCGGGCGGCACGCCCCGAGCAGTACACGAAGGCCCCGCGTCGGCACGCGGGGCCCGTCGTCGTGTCCGGGGCCGGTTCCGGGTCCGGCGGAGCTCCGGGGTCAGAAGAAGAGCATCCACACGCCCAGCACGGTGACGGCCGCGTTCACCAGCAGGAACACCATCACCCAGAAGGTGCCCGGCAGGCCGGTGAGGCGTGCCAGCTGGTCAGCGTCGGAGTGCGGTGAGGGGTTGCGCACGCGCTGCGACTGGAGCTCGATGACCGGGCGCACCCCGGCGAAGAGCAGGAACCAGATGAACAGGTAGGCGAAGGCCGCCTGGACCTCGTGCGGGGTGAACCAGCTGACGCCGAAGACCACCGCGCCGGTGACCACGATCGACAGCGCGCCGTAGAAGTTGCGGATCATCAGCAGCATGGCGGCGAGCACGACGATGCTCAACCACAGCAGCGCGGTGATGCGCCCCGACATCAGCATGAGGATGCCGAGCAGACCGATCACGGTCGGGGCGACGTATCCCGCGAAGACCGTGAGGATCATGCCGATGCCCGTGGGCCTGCCCCGGGAGACCGTCACACCGGACGTGTCCGAGTGCAACCGGATCCCGGTGAGCTGACGCCCGCTGAGCAGGGCGACGAGGGCGTGTCCGCCCTCGTGGGCGATGGTGACGACGTTGCGCGCCACCCGCCACGGCGGGCCCAGCAGGACGGCTGCCAGGGCGACCACCGCCGTTGTGACGACGATCCACTGCTCCGGGTCGGGTTGGACGGACAGCACGTCCTGCCACACGTCACCCAAGCTCGTTCCCACCACTGGACTCCCGACTCCCTGCGTCGACCGGACTGCCGTCAGCGGGCCCGCTCAGCCGGCACCGCGGCGTCCGGGAGGCGCGGAGAACACGGGCCCCTGCCGAACTTTAGGGCATTTCGGAGGGTGCCGTGTCGGGCGGTCGGCCGGGGTCCGATCCGAAAACTCTCCCCGTTTCGGAAGCGATGAACTGGCCAAACAAACCGACCCCACCTACAGTCACGACTGTAAGTAGCAATGTGACTACTAAGAGCAAGGATTTCGTGTGAAACGCTTCGCCGCTCTCAGCCTCATGACCCTGGCCACCGGCGCCGCCGTGGCCATGGCCGCCTCCCCCGCCGCCGCGGGCGGGGGGTACGAGGGCTACGACGGGTACGACCACGCCCACCGCGCCGTGGCCGAGCAGGGCCACGAGTACGGGTACGGCTACTGGCCCGAGAAGGACCGGGACACGGGTTGGAGCAGGGGCTACCACGGCTACTACTGACCTCCCGGCACCGGGCCCGTCCGCGGGGTCGGCCGGAGACATCCGGGCCCCGGTCGCACGACCGGGGCCCGGACGCATCGGGGCGACCGGTGCGGGCGCCGTCAGGCCGTCTCGGCCTCCGCCGCCGCCCGGAGGCGCTCCAGCGTCCGCTCGATGCCCCGGGCGTTGCGCGCCGGAGCACCGCTCAGCACGTAGAGGGCCGCCTGCCCCCGCGAGTAGTCGAAGGTCTCGGTGACGAGGGTCCCTCCCCCGGCCAGCTCCTCGAACTCGTAACGCCAGCGGTGCGACCCGACGTGCCGCCAGGCGATGAGCCGCCCCTCCTCGAACTCCACCACCCGGTTGGTCATCCGGTAGGGAAGCCCGAACATCCTCATGTCCATACCGAACTCGGAGCCCAGCTCCAACCTCTCCGGGCCGAAGTGCGCCTGCTGGACGGTGCCCGACCCGTCGAACACGGGGTGCTGGGAGGGCGCGGCGACGAGGTCGAAGATGCTCTTGGCCGGAGCGTCGACGACAACGCTCCGAGCCACCATGTGTTTGGCCATGACCGCATCATGTCACCGCTCCCCGCACCGCCCCCACCGGGGCCGACGGGCGCCTGCGGGGAACGCTCACTCCCGCACGGCGTGCCGTTCCACCCCGGCCAGCGCGCCGTCCGATGACACGTGCACGACCCAGAAGGACCCCTTGCGCAGGCTGCGCTGCTGGGACAGCGGTGCGCCCAACAGGGTGAGCGCCTCGGTCATCAGGTGGGGCACCAGTTCGCCGTGCGTGCACACCACGGTGGGCTGCCCCTCCGCCAGGATCCGCCCGAACGCCTCCCTGGCCTCCTCCACCTCGTACCCCTTCCCTTCACGGCCCACCGTGAAGGCGCGTTCGGTACGCATCGGAACGTCGCACTCGACCGTGTAGGGGAGGAGGGACTCGGTGCAGCGCGCCGCCGACGAGGACACCGCACGGGGTCGGCCGTAGGCGGCCAGCACCCGGGGCAGGGCCAACGCGTCGGTCCTGCCGGTCCCGTCGAGCGGGCGCAGCAGGTCGTCGCCGTTCCAGGCCCGCTTCTCCCCCGCCGAGAGGTGGCGTAGCAGGACGACCGGGAAGGTCCGGGCCGGGCCGGCCCGGAAGTTGTCGAGGACCCGGACGTCGTGGTCGTAGGTGAGCCGTTCGCGGGCCGCCCCGACGGGCACCCACTCCACGGCCTCCACCTCCTCGTTGGGTTCGTAGTCGATGATCCCGCCCGGTTGGGCCGGTGTGGCCGCCCACCACTCCACCTGCTTGGGCCAACCGTCCTTGAGGTAGCGCTGCGGCGGCAGGCGGCGCCCCATCACGGGGGTCAGCCCGGTTTCCTCCTCCACCTCCCGGACCGCGCCGGTGACGGGGTGCTCGCCGTTCTTGAGCTTGCCCTTGGGCAGGGTCCAGTCGTCGCGGTCCGGACGGCGGACGAGGACGACCTCCCGGCCCCGGGAGGAGTCGCGCCAGAGCACCGCCCCGGCCGCCCGGATCGGCTCCAGGTAACCGCCCACCGCCGTGTCCCTCGGGGGGAAGGCACTGGTCACTCGGATGTCGGAGCCGGAGGTTCCGGTCCCGGATTCATGGGTGTTCACCCGTCCACCACTCTCAGGTGCCGGTCGCCCCGCAGGGTGTCCTGGAGGTCGACCAGCGGTTGCCCCTCCTCGTCATGGGTGACCCGTGTCCACGTGCCGTCGGGTTCGAGTCGCCAGGAGGAGGTCTTGTCGGACATCGCCAGGTCCATGATGCCCACCAAACGGCGGCACTGCTCGGGTTCGGCGATCCGGACCAGCGCCTCCACCCGCCGGTCGAGGTTGCGGGGCATCAGGTCCGCGCTGCCGATCCACACCCTGGGCCGCCAGCCGTTGGCGAAGACGAACACCCGCGAGTGTTCGAGGAATCGTCCGAGGACGCTGCGCACCCGGATGTTCTCGGACAGCCCCGGAACCCCGGCGCGCAGCACGCAGCTGCCCCGTACCCACAGGTCGACGCTGACCCCTGCCTGCGAGGCGCGGTAGAGGGCGTCGATGACAGCCTCGTCGACCAGGGAGTTCACCTTGATGCGGATGCGGGCGGGCTCCCCCTTGAGACTGTTCTCGATCTCGGTGCCGATCTGCTGGAGCAACCCCTTGCGCAGGGCCGCGGGGGCGGTCAGCAGCCTGCGGTAGTGCTTCTTGCGGGAGAAGCCGGTGAGGCTGTTGAACAGTTCGCTGACGTCCTCGCCGACCTCGGAGTCGGCGCTGAACAGACCGAAGTCCTCGTAGATGCGCGCGGTGCTCGGGTTGTAGTTCCCGGTGCCGACGTGGCAGTAGCGGCGCAACAGCCCGTCGTCGTCCTTGCGGATGACCATGGACAGCTTGCAGTGGGTCTTGAGGCCGACGACCCCGTAGACCACGTGGCAGCCCGCGCGTTCGAGCTTGCGGGCCCACTGGATGTTGTTCTGTTCGTCGAAGCGGGCCTTGACCTCGACCAGGACCACGACCTCCTTGCCGCCTCGGGCGGCCTCGATGAGCGACTCCACGATGGGGGAGTCCCCGCTGGTGCGGTACAGGGTCTGCTTGATCGCCACGACCTTCGGATCAGCCGAGGCCAGCTCCAGGAAGCGCTCGGTGGTGGTGGCGAAGGACTCGTAGGGGTGATGGACCAGGATCTCGCGTTCCCGGATGGCCGCGAACAGGTCGCCGGAGGTCAGGGCGCGCGGTTCGACCGGGACCATGGGCGGGTACCGCAGTTCGGGCCGGTCGGTGTCGGCGATCTGGGTGAGGCCGGCCAGGTTGAGCGGGCCGGGGACCCGGTAGATCTCCTCCTCCTCCGCGCCCAGCTCCTCGCGGAGGATCGACAGCACCTCGTCACTGATGGTCTGCTCCACCTCCAGGCGCACGAGCGGGCCGAACCTGCGGCGCAGGAGTTCGTTCTCCAGCGACTGGACGAGGTCGTCGGTCTCGTCCTCGTCGACCTCCAGGTCCGCGTTGCGGGTGACCCGGAAGGCGTGGTGTTCGACCACCTGGATGCCCTCGAAGAGCTGGGGCAGGTGCGCGGCGATGATGTCCTCGACCGGCACGAAGCGGCCGCCGCCGTGTGTGGTGAGTTCGATGAACCGGGGCAGCGAGCTGGGCACCTTGACCCGGGCGAACATGTGCCGTTCGTCGTGCGGGTCCCGGACGGTGACGGCGAGGTTGAGCGAACGCCCGGAGATGTAGGGGAAGGGGTGCGCCGAGTCGACCGCGAACGGGGTCACCAGCGGGTAGATGGACCGGCGGAAGTAGCCGTGCAGGTACTCCCGTTCGGCGGTGTCCAGTTCGTTCCACCGGACGATGCGGATGCCCTCCTCGGCCAGGGCGGGGGCGACGCTGTCCTCGAAGCAGGAGGTCTGGCGCCGCATGAGTTCGTGCGTGAACAGGGAGATGCGTTCGAGGAGGTCCCGCGGGTGGTGGCCGCTGGCCGAGGCGACGGACAGCCCCGTGGCCAGACGGCGTTTGAGCCCGGCGACCCGGACCATGAAGAACTCGTCCAGGTTGCTGGCGAAGATGGCGAGGAACCGGGTCCGTTCGAGCAGCGGGATGTCCTCGTCCTCGGCGAGTTCGAGCACCCGCTGGTTGAAGCGGAGCCACCCCTCCTCACGGTCCATGAACCTGTCGGCTGGCAGTTCCGCGGTGCCGGGGCCCGCTGGCGTTGACGCTGATTCCGTGCTCACAGTGGGCAGACTCCCCCTTTTTCATGACCACCCGGTGACAACCCCATGAGGGGAAAATGACCGAAACGCGACCGGTATGGGGCTTGTCTACCCATGTCCTCCGCTCCCTCCGCGGATACCGGACAAATTTTCCGCACGGGGCGCCGCGCGCACCGGTCGGCCGGGGCGCGCCCAGGCGGGCGCGCACGGCGCCGGCACGCCCTCCGACCTGCTCCGACGGGCCTGTCACCGGGAGATCCCGACCTGGAGGTCCGGCGGAAGGATGAGGACGAACATCACCACGCGCATGAGGACGTTGATCCACGTGTTGCGGAAGCACGCCCACAGATAGCCGTAGAACAGGCTCGCGGCGCCGTAGGTGAGCAGGGCCAGCCCCGTGTCGTGCACGAGGTCGTGGCCGGGAAGCTGGGAGACGGCGTCGTAGGGCTGAATGAGCGCGTAGGTCATCGCGAACACCACCGAGGTCACCATGATGCCGCCCCACCGGCCCAGGAGCAGTTCCAGGCGGGTCTGCATCATGCCGCGGAAGAAGATCTCCTCGCACCCCGCGATCACGGCGAAGGCCACCAGCATCGCGTACAGGGCCAGCGAGGGGTCGGGCAGGCCGATGTGCGGCAGGATCAGGTAGCCGATCAGGCCGACCGAGACGGCCACGGGGATCAGCCCGAGCCAGCGCCAGGGCTCGACCGCCTTCAACGCGATCGACGGCATGGCCGTGCCCTTGCCCTCGACGGTGATCCCCGAGCGGTCCAGGAGCAGCAGCGGGATCGCGAACAGGAACAGCAGCCTGGACACCAGGGCGACCGACATCGCCAGGTCCGGAGCGATCCCGGTCTCGGCTCCGTAGAAGGCGAAGAGCATCGACAGTAAGACCATCGACACGACGAAACCGGCCAGCAGGAGCACCATCCAGCCCAGCTCCCGGTAGAGCGGATGGCCGTCCATGGCGGCGACGATCCGCCGGTCGAGCTCCGCGCGGCGGCCGAACGCCTGGACGAGCCCCCAGGCCATCACCCCGCCGATGGCCATCGGAAGCCAGGAGATGAGAAGCAGCACGGCCGAGTCGCCGAAGACGTCCTCCCGCAGGCCGGGATGGGCGAACAGCGTCCCCGCGATCAGGGCCGCGGCGAAGGCGGCCCCCCAGGCGAGCCCCCATCTTCGCACCATGGTCACAAGAGTCCCCCCTGTCTCAGAACACACATTCTGCCCCAGGGAAAACTAAAAGCGACTTAATGACTACGGTATGTCGTCACCCGGTCGTCGGGCGGGCCACGACCCGCGCGCACGGGCGAGGGCGTCGGCAGGGTCGCCGCGGCGACCCTGCCGACGCCCTCGCTGAGGTGTCACGGCCCGGGTACGGGAAGGGTCAGTGGCCGTTCTCCAGGACCGACTTGAGGAAGGACTTGGTCCGCTCCTCCTGAGGGTCGCCGAAGATCTGGTCGGGGTGACCCTCCTCGGCGATCTGGCCCTTGTCGAACATCAGGACGCGGTGCGACACGTCGCGTGCGAAGCTCATCTCGTGGGTCACGCACAGCATCGTGATGTCGGTGGTCTCGGCGACCTCGCGCAGCACGTCCAGAACACCCGCGACCAGCTCCGGGTCCAGGGCCGAGGTGACCTCGTCCAGGAGCAGGATCTCCGGTCGCATCGCCAGCGCGCGGGCGATCGCCACGCGCTGCTGCTGGCCGCCGGAGAGCTGGGTCGGGTGGGCGTCGATCTTGTCGCCCAGACCCACCAGGTCCAACAGTTCCTGGGCGCGCTCGCTGGCCTCGTCCCTGCTCAGGCCCAGGACGTGGACCGGCGCCTCCATGATGTTCTTGCGAACCGTCATGTTGGGGAACAGGTTGAACTGCTGGAACACCATGCCGATGCGCTTGCGCTTCTGGCGCAGGTAGCTCTCGCTGGCGGGCACCAGGCCGCTGCCCCTGGGCATGTGGCTGAAGGGCTCACCGTCGATCCAGATGTGGCCCTCGGTGATCTTCTCCAGCGTCATCAGCAGCCGCAGGATCGTGGTCTTGCCCGACCCGCTCGGCCCGATGAGCGTCACGCGCTCGCCGGGGGCGACCGAGAAGTCGAGGTGGTCCAGGACCGTGAGGTCGCCGAACCGCTTGACCACCTGGTCGAAGACGATCAGCTTGTCCTCTGCGGACCCGCCCTCGACACCCGGTGCCGTCGTGTTCTCGGGGGTATCAGACGGCGGCATATCGCTTCTCCAGTCGTCGGATAGCAATCGCGGAGGGGATGCTCACCAGGAGGAACAGGAAGCCGACCATGGTGAACGCCTCCACGTAACGGAAGCTGGCGCTGCCGACCTGCTGGGCCATCGCCAGCAGTTCGACCACACCGATGGCGAAGAGCAAGGGGGTGTCCTTGAACATCGCGATGAGGTAGTTGCCCAGTGCCGGAATGACCTTCCGGATGGCCTGGGGCAGCACGATGGCCCCCCAGGTCCGGGTGACGGGCAGGCTCAGCGCCTTGGACGCCTCCCACTGACCCTTGGCCACGCCCTCGATGCCCGAGCGGTACACCTCGGCGGTGTAGGCCGCGTAGTGCACGCCCAGGACGACGACACCGATGGTGAACACCGAGACGGTGGAAGGAGCCAGCGCGAAGACGAACACCAACTGGATCACGAGGGGCGTCGTGCGGATGAACTCCATCAGGAAGTGCACGATCGCTCCGAGGAACGGCGCCCGGCGGACCACCGCGATGAGCAGCCCGAGGGCCAACGCGATGGCGTAACCGAGCACGGTGGCCTGGATCGTGACCAGCAGGCCGCTCAGCAGGTCGGGCATGACCCGACCGGTGAACTCGAAGTCCCAGAAGCCGTTCACTTGGCCACCCCCACCTTCGTACCGACCGCCGGGGGTCGCAGCAGCCCGATGAGCCCGCCGCCGGACGGCGGGGTCCTACCCAGCTTGTGGTTGGCCCGGCGTTCGAGCAGCCGCACGCCGAAGATCAGGGCCTGGGCGATCAGGTAGTAGAGCGCGAAGGCCACCAGGAAGACCGGGATCGTCTCCCCGGAGAGGCGGCGGAGGTCGTCGGCCACCCAGGAGAGGTCGTGCAGACTCACCAGGTAGACCACGGCCGTGGCCTTCATCAGCTCCACGACGAGGTTGCCGAACGTGGGCAGCATCTGCGCCCACGCCTGGGGCAGGACGACCAGGCGCATGCGCTGCGGCCAGGACATGTTCAGGGAGACGGTCGCCTCGACCTGCGCCTTGGGCACGGCGTTGATCGAGGAGCGCACCACCTCGGCACCGTAGGCGCCGACGTTCAGCCCCAGCGCCAGGATCGCGGCGAACAGGTCCTCCAACTGGAAACCGGTCGCCACCGGCAGGGCGTAGATGAGCCAGTACATGACCACCAGCGCCGCGATGCCCCGGAACACCTCCACGTACACCGTGGCGACGGCCCGGGGCAGCCAGTGGTTCACCGTTCCCAGGACGCCGAAGAACATGGCCAGCACGAAGGCCAGGACGATTCCACCGAGCGTGAGCTGAATCGTGAGCCACGCGCCCTCGAGGAAGCGCGGCCACTGTTCGATCAGGAACTCCACGCCGGATCAGCCTTCGCAGAGTTCAGCGGTGGTCTTGTCGTCGGGGAGGTCGGCCTCGGTGAAGCCCCACTCCTCTCCCAGCTCCAGCAGACGGCCGCTTTCCTTGAACTCCGCGAGGACCCGGTTGATCTCCGAGAGCAGTTCCTCGTCCTCCTGGCGGACGCACAGCCCGCCCCAGCCCTTCTCCTCCTTGCCGTCCATGACGGGGTAGAAGGGCTCGGTGACGGTGTACTCGTCCTCCATCTCGTGCTCGATCAGCAGGTAGGTGTGGGACACCGCCAGCATGGAGACCGCGTCGACACGGCCGGACTGCAGCAGCTCGAAGCCGCGGGTCTGGTCCGGGATGAGTTCGAGCTGGTCCTCGGGCACGCCGAAGTACTCGGCGTAGTTCTGCTCCACCGACCCGTTGAGCACGGCGAGCGTGAGGTCGGGGTTGTCGACGAAGTCCTCGAAGTGCTGGATGTCGTGGGGGTTGTCCTTGTCCACCAGGAACGCCTCGGGGGACGTCGCGGTCGGTTCGCTGAACGCGACCTGCTCACAGCGCTCGGGGTTGATGAACACGCCGGCGGCGATGACGTCGTAGCGGTTGGCCTGCAGGCCGGGGATCAGGCCGTCCCAGGAGGTCGCCGAGGCCTGGATCTCCGGGACGCCCAGCTCCTCGAAGACGGCTCGGGCCACCGCCGGGGACTGCCCGGCCGCCTCACCGGTGGAGTCGACGAAACCGAAGGGCACCTCGTTGGCCAGGGCCACTGCCACGAAGCCCTGTTCACGCAGGCGTTCGAGGGTGGACTGGCCCTCCTCGCCGCCGGCGGAGTCGTCGACCCGGCTGCACGCTGCGAGGCCGGCCGTGGCGAGGCCGACGCCCCCCAGTCGGAGGGCGTCTCGACGTCCCCAGGTGCCCCGCCGACGCGCTGGTCCCTGATTCTTCACGACTGCTCCTCGAAAACTCGCGAGAGCGGAGCCTTCGCCCGAAGGACACAGGGCGAGGGCGCCGCGTATTCGGATGGTGGATTCGCCTCGTGCGGGCGCTTCCGCGGTGCGGTGCCGCGATCTCGGCCGCCGCCCGGGTGCTCGGGACGGCGGCGCTGGTACGGGGTTCTCCCTCCCCCTGCGCGCTCTGCAGTAACTGAACAGGTTTAGTCCGTTATGCACTGGTTATGAGTCATGTCTCGTCCAATGACCCGATGACGCACCCCCCGCGAGCTGGTCACCTGCGCTTGGTGACTGTGGGTCCCCGTGTCCGCCACCCAGGGATTCCCACCCCGGGAAGCCGAACGGGCGGGGTCCGGACACCCGGACCCCGCCCGCTCGATCGACACTCCGTGCCCGAGGGGCTACACGGTGGCGTCCTCCTCGACGACCAGCGGGTAGACGCCGTTCTCGTCGTGGACCTCGCGCCCGGTGACGGGCGGGTTGAAGACGCACAGCACGCGGAAGTCCGTCTTGGGCCGGACCGTGTGCTTCTCGTGGCCGTTGAGCAGGTAGAGGGTGCCCGGGGTGATGATGTGCTTCTCCCCGGTCTCCTCGTTGGTCAGCTCGGCCTCGCCCTCGATGCAGTGCACGAGCTCGACGTGGTTGGCGTACCAGAACGTCGACTCGGTGCCCGCGTACAGCACGGTCTCGTGGAAGGAGAAGCCCACCTTCTCCTTGGCCAGGACGATCCGACGGCTGCGCCAGTTCTCGGTCTTGATGTCGGCGTCGGTCTCGCTGATCTCGTCCAGACTGCGAACGATCACTTGGGTCTCCTTAGCGTGCTGTTGTGCTGGTCATGCGCTGGTTACAAGGTACGGGGCCGACCGACACCCCGGTAGGGATGCCGACCGGCCCCGAAGTCCTCGGTGGACGGTCTCCCGTGCGCCTAGGAGCTCTTGGCCCCCTTGACGGCGGCGCGGGCGGCGTCGGCCATGATGTCCAGGCCGGTGGTCAGCTCCTCCTCCGTCGCGGTGAGCGGCGGGAGCAGCTTGGCGACCTCGTCCTCGGGACCGGAGGTCTCGAGGAGCAGGCCGCGGTCGAAGGACTCGGCGGCGACCTTCTTGGCGAGGCCGCCCTCGGCGTCGAAGGCCAGGCCGCGGGCCAGGCCGCGGCCGCGCACGTGCGCGCCGAAGTCGGCGTGCTCGGCCGCCATCTCGGCGAGACGGGCCTCGACCATGTCGCCCTTGGCCCTGGTCGCGTCGGAGAAGGCGTCGTCGCTCCAGAAGCGGCGCAGGGCCTCGGCACCGGTGACCATGGCGGGGTTGAAGCCGCGGAAGGTGCCGTTGTGCTCGCCCGGCTCCCAGACGTCCAGCTCGCGCTTGAACAGCGTGAGCGCCATCGGCAGGCCGTAACCGCTGATGGACTTGGACAGGGTGACGATGTCCGGGGTGATGCCGGCCTCTTCGAAGCTGAAGAACTTGCCGGTACGGCCGCAGCCCATCTGGATGTCGTCCAGGATCAGCAGGATGCCGTACTCCTGGCAGAGCTCGGAGAGCCCGCGGAGCCACTCGGCGCTGGCGACGTTGATGCCGCCCTCGCCCTGGATGGCCTCGACGATCACGGCCGCCGGGGCGTCCAGACCGCTGCCGCTGTCCTCGAGGAGGCTGCGCAGCCACAGGAAGTCCGGGGTCTTGCCGTCGAGGTAGTTGTCGAACGGCATGGTCGCCACGTGGTCGAGCGGCACGCCGGCGCCGCCCCGCTTCATGGAGTTACCGGTGACGGCCAGGGCGCCCAGGGTCATGCCGTGGAAGCCGTTGGTGAAGTTGATGATGGTCTGGCGACCGGTGTACTTACGGGCCAGCTTGAGCGCGGCCTCGACCGCGTTGTTGCCCGCGGGGCCGGGGAACTGGACCTTGTAGTCCAGGTCCCTCGGTTTGAGGATGACGTCCTCGAACGTTTTCAGGAACTCGCGTTTGGCCGTGCTGTACGCGTCGAGGCTGTGGACGATCCGGTCGTCCGTCAGGTACTCGATCAGCGAGGTCTTCAGCTCGGGGTTGTTGTGGCCGTAGTTGAGCGATCCGGCCCCGGCGAAGAAGTCGAGGTAGGGCTTGCCCGACTCGTCGTAGACGTGACTGCCGACGGCCTTGTCGAAGACGACAGGCCAGTTCCGGCAGTATCCGCGGACTTCGGACTCGAGGCGCTGGAAGGTCTCCATCGTGATGTTCCTTGGTTCCTTTCCCCAACTTCGTGGGCTCATGGCTTAGACGAGGGGTGGGTCAGGATCGAGTTCGATCCGGTGCGGACGGTCAGTCGTCGGTTTCGGGCTGCGGGCCGAAGGGCCCGATGCGGACGAGGTCCTCGGGCTCGTGGGGCTCCTCGCCGGCCTTCGGGAAGTGCTCCTCGCCGAAGAGCGGGCTCCAGACGGCCTCGGTGCCCCTGCTCCGCGCGAATGAGGCGAAGAGGGCCCGGGAGGCCTCGTTGTCGGGAGTGACGGTCGCTTCGAGGTACTGAAGACCCTGCTCGGCGAAGGTGTCGCCGATGAAGTCGAGCATCCGGCGGGCGAGCCGCTGACCCCGGTACGCGGAGTCGACGGCCACCTGCCAGAGGAAGTACGTGTCCGGGCTGTCGGGACGGACGTAACCGGTGACGTAGGCCGCCACCCGGCCGTCGGTGTCCCGCGCCACGACGCTGGTCGCGGCGAAGTCCCGGCACCAGAGCGTATAGGCGTACGGAGAGTTGATGTCCATCCCCGTCTCGCCGGCCAACCGCCACATGTGTGGCCCGTCCTCCGGGGAGGGGTGCGTCAGGCGCACGCCCTCACGGCCCGCGGCCTCTGCGGTCTGGGAGCTCACAGCCCCGCCTTCAGTTCGGTCGCGTGCTTGGAGGTTCGTTCGTAGATGTGGCACGTCGATCGAATTTAGCGAACGAAGGTCAAATACGTTTCAGCGAGATTCCGCGTAGATGTTTCAAAGGATTCGGATCGGGTAGGACTCGTTCATTTAGCAGCTTGAGGCCACTCTGACCCGGGCTCACAGGTGACGCGCAGTAGCGGTCATCCGGGCCGTCCACGCCCTGCCCATCAGGGGGTTCGGCCCCGCGGACGGGGGCGTGCGACCCGGGGTCCGGACACATCCGCCGAGGGGCCGCCGACAGCCGTCAGGGTCAAACATAGGGCCTCAACGAGCAATATTAAGCGTGCGTTAAGTCACATCAATTCGGTGGAAACCTCGCGACATAACGCGTGATCGCACCCCCTCGCACGTCACACGCTACGCCCGCCTCCCCTCGGAAGCACCCGTGCGCAGGAGATTCCGCCGGTTCCCGGGCGGCCCACCGGGGCGCCGCCCCGGCCCGTGCCCGCCCGAGCCGGGGGAACACGGACCCAGGCCACAGTCGAACGTCCTTGATGAATCACCGATTTTGCAGCAGACTCTGTGTAGTACGACCTCATGTAGTACTACAATTAGTCGCACCGCTGAGCCGAAACCCGACAGGTCCCACACCCCGGGACGGCAGCGCGGCCACGAACTTCGCTGACCCGCCGTGGGACCACGGTGAGGACCACTGACCAGGGATCGGAGGCGCCCCCGTGAACCGCCTGTACCACGAGAGCGAGGACTGGGTCGAGCAGGGGAACTGCCGCTCCTACGACCCGGAGATCTTCTTCCCGGTGAGCAGCACCGGGATCGGCCGCACCGACACGGAGCAGGCCCTGGCCGTCTGCCGCAGCTGTACTGTTCGCCCGGAATGCCTGCGGTGGGCCCTTCGCGCCGGTGAAGCTCACGGAGTCTGGGGTGGCACCACCCCGGAACAGCGCCGCTACATGCGTCGCGAGCTGGTACCCGCGGGATAGGTCGGGAGAGGGCCCGCCGGGTGCGTGAGGGATCGCACCCGGCGGGCCTCCTTCGCTCCCGGCCCCCAGGCTCCGAGACGGACGAGCCGGTTCTCACGTCCGGAGATCTTGCGGCCCCCGGGGGCACGATCTAGGTTCACTACCGTGCGACCCGCTCACGGCACGCTCCGCCTCATCCGCACGGCGCTTCTGGCCGGTGCGTGCACAGGGCTGGCCTGGGTCGGACACAACCTCTGGGCCTCCGGCCCCGCCGGAGCCGGAGGCTTCCTCCTGGCCACGGTGTTCCTCTTCGCCCTCCTGTGGCGGTTCACCCGCCTCATGCGGGGCTTCGGCGACATCTTCGCCGTGCTGGCCCTGGCGCAACTCGCCCTGCACCTGCTCCTCCAGGGCGCGGCGGAACCCGGACTCCCCGCGCTCGCCCCCGGAGCCGACCACAACGGACACGGCCCGCTCCGCGCCTTCGGTTTCGCACCGGGAATGCTGTTCGCACACCTGTGGGCGGCCCTGCTCGCCGCCGCGCTGCTGGCCCGCGGAGAGTCCGCGCTCTGGTCGCTGGCGAGTGCCGTGTTCCGAGCCCTGCCGCGACTCCTGGGCGCCCCCGAGCTCGCCTTCGCGGCGCCCGGGCAGGCGCTCACCGCGCCTGTGCCCACCGCTCCCCCTCCCCCCGTACCGTCAACGCACGGACCCCGCGGGCCTCCCGGTTCGTCCGCGCTCCGCCTCGGCCCGCCCCCGGACCCCGACCGGTCCCGGACCGCCGACGCGAACCAGACGAGGAACCCGGACCGGCACGGACGACCCCGTGTCCTCCGGGCGTGAACCGCATCCGAACGGCCTGAGAGAAGACCATGAGAAAGTCCCGTACCGCAGCCCTGATCGCCCCCTTCGCCGCTGCGGCCCTGCTGCTGGCGCCCTCCCCCGCACTCGCCCACGACGTGCTCACCGGTTCCGACCCCGAGGACGGCGACACCCTCGACACCCTCCCCGAAGAGGTGGTCCTTTCCTTCAACAACGCACCGATGGAGGGCGGCAGCGGCAGTGCCGTCGTCGTGACCGGACCCGACGGAGCGGAGAAGCAGGAGGGCGACCTGGCCTTCGACGGCACCGACGTGTCCGTGGGGCTGGAGCCGCTGGAGGAGGCCGGTGAGTACACCATCGCCTTCCGGGTGGTCTCCTCCGACGGCCACCCCATCCAGGACACCCTGACCTTCTCGGTGACCGAGGAGGCCGTCGCGGCCGCCGCACCGGAGGAGACCGGGGAGGAGACCCCCGCCGACGGCGCCGAGGAGACCGAGGAGGCCGAGGAGGACCCGGTCGACGAGTCCCCGGTCGCGGCCGAGGAGGACGCCGCGGAGAGCGGGAGCTCCCCGCTGATGGTCCTGGCCGGCATCGTCGTGGCGCTCGCCGCCATCGGTGCCGTCGTGCTGGTCGTGGTGCGCATGCGCAACCGCCCCGGCTCGGGCGGGGGTTCGGCCCGGGACTAGGCGCGGACGGCCTCCGCCGACGGGTGCCCGCGAACGACGGAGGGGCCCGCACGCCGAAACGTGCGGGCCCCTCCCGGGTTCTTCGTGTGCCGTGTCAGCGGCGCCGTGCCAGCAGGATGCTGATGTTGTCCTTGCCGCCCGCTTCCATCGCGGCCTGCCACAGGGCGTGCACGGCCGCCTCGTCACTGCCCGCCTCGGCGATCATCCGTTCCATCTCCTCGGGCAGCACCAGGTCCGACAGGCCGTCACTGCACATGAGCCAGGCGCTGGGGTCCGCGGCCTCGTCCCGGCCCACGTGGGGGACCATCGAACCGCCCGAACTGCCGCCCAGGGACTGGGTGATGAAGTTGGTGGTGACGGGGCGCCCGTCCTCGGAGGGCGGAAGCGCGGGGGAGTCGTCCTCGGAGAGCTGGCGCAGGTGGCGGCCCTCCAGGCGGTAGGTGCGGGAGTCACCCACGTTGAACCAGAAGTTGCCGTCGCTGTTGAGCAGGACCCCGGCGACCGTGGTCCCCATGCCGGAGAACTCGGTGTGCTGGAGGGCGTGGTCCTTGATCTCCTCGTCGATGTTGTTGAGGAGCTGGGCGATCTCCTCCGGACCGTCGAGGCGGGGCCCCATCTCGGCCATCCGGTGCACCGCGTGCTCGGAGGCGATCTCTCCCGCTGCCTGGCCGCCGATACCGTCCGCGACCGCCAGGATGACCGGTTCGCTCACCGGCAGTACGCAGCGGACCGGGGAGGTCATGTTCGCACTGGCGACGGTGAGCGCACCCATGACCACGGAGTCCTCGTTGGCGGGGCGGATAGCGCCCCGGTGCGTGAGGGCCGTGACAATGACTTCCCCACCAGCGACACCCATACGCCCTTCCTCCCGTTTCATCGGCCGTGGCCGGTTGCCCGGCGCCAGGCGCCGGGTCTTTGGTCGAGTCCCGTACAACGTCTGGATTCTGCAACCGTACCGAGCCACTGCCGGAGTCGGTCAAAATCCGCGTACATCATGGCGGAAAACACCCGGATATGCAGTTCCCGCACCGGTTTTCGCCGCCAAAAGTGTTGTGGCCGTTGGGCCTGGGGCGTGTGTTGTGCCGTCGTCCGCTTCCGCTCCGACAGTAGCGGTGCCGGGAGCCGGCCGACAGGGTCTGGCTCCATGTTCGGTCAAGGCGCAGTACAGAGCGCCGACCCCAGGGGGCGGCCGGACCGGCGCCGGGGGCCCGGGGCGGTGGATCGGCGCCGGTGACGGCCCGGACCCACGTTGTCGGCTCGCTCACCGTCTGGCAGAATAGGTCCCGTTGGGTGTCTAAGACGCAGACACACACGACCCCGCCCCACGCGTGATCCTCGGTTCCCCAGGCACGCCCGGTGGCTCGATTCCTCTTTCGACGGTCGTTTGGTGTGGTCTTGTCGTGCGTCGCTCCCCTCTCCTTCACTCTCCGGTACCCGCCGTCCGCACACTTCGCGTGCGTGCGGTGCCCAGTGCTGCCCAGCGCCCCCCTCCACCGGTTCGCGGCCACTCTCCCCCGCGCCCCTGAGCCCCCGCGCCCCACCGCCCGGAACCCGGCGGTCCGGTGCCCGTCCACGGCACCGGCCGGGGACCAACGCACCCAGTCCCGCCCGGTTGGATTCCGATTCCCCGCTCCGGAGTCCCCCGGGCCCATCCACAACGGACACCACGGCGGTGTCCAAGGAGTTCAGCCCAGTGAAGATCGCCATGGTCGCCGAACACGCCAACCCCCTGCCCGCCCACCGGGGCGAACCGGCCTGCCCCGCGAGCCTGCACGTGTGCGCCCTGTCCCGCCAGCTCGCCAAACGCGGTCACAGGGTGACCGTCTACGCACGCCGCAGCGACCCCGAACAGCCCGACGGCCGCACCCGCATGGCCCGCGGCGTCTCCGTCGCCTACCTGGACGCCGGACCGGCCCGGCCGCTCTCCGAGGACGAGCAGGCCGAACACACCGGGGCCTTCGGCACCGCCCTCGCAGCCGTCCTCGACGAGGACAGCCCCGACGTCCTGCACGCCGTCGGCTGGACCAGCGGGCTGGCCGCCCTGCACGCCCAAGCGCACAGTGAGAAGGACCAGAGCGGTACCCCCCTCGTCCAGACCTTCCACTCCCTCAACGCCAGCGAACAGCGCTCCGGTCTCACCCACCGGCCCGACCGCGCCCGCATGGAGACGATCCTGGCCTCCCGGGCCGACCACGTCCTGGTCAACTCCACCGACCAGCAGGGCGAACTCGCCCGGCTCGGCGTACCCCGCCACCACGTGAGCGTCGTGCCGTTCGGGGTCGACACCGACCACTTCAGCGTCGAGGGCAGCGCCTCCGCCGAACCCTGGCAGGCCCGCCGCGAGGAACGGCCCCGTCTGGTCTCCGTGACCTCCCTGACCGAGGCCGGGGGCGCCCAGCGCCTGGTCGAGGCGATGACCCGGCTGCCCGAGGCCGAACTGCTGCTCGTCTCCACCGCGGACGACCAGGACGTCGCCATCGACGAGAACGCACGGCGGATCGAACTGCTCGCCAAGGAGGCCGGGGTCGACGACCGGGTGCACCTGACCGGGCCGGCGGAACGCAAGGAGCTCCCCCGCCTGCTGCGCTCGGCCGACGTCTACGTCTCCGCCACCGCCTACGATCCCTACGGCGGTGCCGTGCTGGAGGCCATGGCCTGCGGTCTGCCCGTGGTGGCCACGGCGACCGGAGCGGTCCCCGGTGCGGTGCTGCACCGCACCAGCGGCGTACTCATGCGTTTCGGCCGGCCCGACGAGGTCGCCCGCTCCGTGCGCGCCGTCCTGAACACGCCCACCATGAGCACCGCCTACGGCATCGCCGCCGTGGACCGCGCCCGGTCCCGGTTCACCTGGCAGCGCATCGCCGTGGAGACCGAACTCGCCTACCGGCGCTCCCGTCCGCAGCAGGCCGAACGCGACGACACCGAGGAGGAGGAGACCGACCTCCTCCTGTCCGGAGTCGTGAACTGAACGGACTCCCCCACTGATGACGTTCGAACACCAGGGTCTGCTCTTCCGCCGGGAGAGACGGTTCCACGAGGTGGCCGGAGAGCGGTTGCGGTCGGCCGTACACGAGGACGCGCACGCCGTGCTCGCCGTCGCCGACCCGGCCGCTCTCCTGGAGGCGCTCACCCCGCACGAGCGCGGCCGGGTGCACGTGGTCGACCGGGGCACCCTCTACGACGCCCCCGGCCGCACCATGGCCGCCCTGCACCGCCTGGCCCTGGTCCACGACCCCGTACCGGTCAGCGTGGTCGCCGAGCCGCCGCTCTTCGGCGGTGCGTTGGAACGGCGTGAGTGGCACCGGTTGGAGTCGGTGCTGAGCACGGCGCTGGCACCGGTCCGGATGCGGCTGCTGTGCGTGCACGACGAACGCCCCCTGGGCCCGGGCGCCCGCTCAGCGGTCCGTGCCACCCACCCGGCGCTGGTGGAGGCGGACGGCCCGCACCCCAACCCGGTCTACCTGGGCGTCCAGGCCTTCGGCCGCCGCCCCCGGACGCCGGAGCCGCTTGCCGTGCAGGGGCCCGTCCACGGCCTGGAGATCGGCCAGTCGCTCCCCCGCCTGCGCGGCGAGCTCACGGCGCTCGGCACCGCCATCGGGCTGGCCCCGGACCGGCTGGACGGCCTGGTGGTGGCGGTGAACGAACTCGCCGCCAACGTGCTCGAACACGGGGCGGGCAAGGGGAGCGTGAGCGTGTGGCGGGCGGCGGACCGGTGGGTGTGCGACGTCTTCGACGAGCGGGGCGACCTCTGCGACCCGCTGACCGGGTACCGTCCCGCCGACGGCCTCCGCTCGCGCGGCTACGGGCTGTGGATCACCCGGCAGACCTGCGACTACCTGGAGATCTGCGGAGACGGTGAGGGTTCGCTGGTACGGCTGCACTTCCTCGACGAGCAGGCGAGGCTGGACCGCAGGGCGCGGCTGGAGCGGCAGGCGCGGTTCATCTCCTGAGGGTCTCCACCGCGGTACCGGTACTCGCGCTGATCGGGATGACCTGGTCGATCCCCGCGATCACGAACAGGCGGTTCACCTGCTGCTGGGGTTCGGCGACGATGAGGCCCAGCCCCAGGTCGCGGGCCTGGCGGAAGGCCGAGACCAGAACGCCGATGCAGCGGGAGTCGCAGAAGCCCACCTTGGCGAGGTCGACCACCACCCCCGTCGGGAGGGGGGCCGTCAGGACCCCGTCCAGGGCCTGCGCGAGCGCGGGCGAGGTGACCGCGTCCATCTCCCCCACGGGTGTCACGACGACGACGCCATCCTCGCGGCGGATCGAGATGTCTGACGTCACGCTCGGCTCTCCTTGTCGTTCGCCTGCCCCGGAGCGGCGGCCCCGGGCGGACCGACCGCCGTCGCTCACGGCGACGGCCCCGAGCCCTCATCATGACGGCTCCCGGTCACACTCGGGACTCAGCCCGAACCAGCCCCGGCACCGGTGCTCAGCGGCCGTCCGCCCGTGGTCCCCGCAACCGCTGTGACCGCTGCGGCCCGGTGTTCTGCTCCACCAGGTCCCGGGCCACGTCCACGACCTTCTTCCGGTTGCGCTGGGCCACCTCCCGCAGGGCGGCGAAGGCGGTGTCCGCGTCGCAGCCGCGCGCGTGCATGATGATCCCCTTGGCCTGGTCGATCACGGTGCGCGCGGACATGGCGCGGCGCATGTGGGCGGACTCACGGGCCGCGTCGGCCTGGCGGCCCGCCGTGTGCAGGGCCATCGCCGCGTGCTCGGCGAGCAGCGCGGTGAGCTGGGTGACGACCACCTCGTCGAAGGCGTAGGCCCTGCCGGAGTGCACCCCGAAGGTGAGGATCCGGTCCTCGTCGCCGTCACCGTCCCCGGAGAGTTTGCTGGGCTGGGTGACCGAGGAGCGGTCACCGCACTGGACCGCCATGCTCGTGTACCGGGGCCAGCGGTGCTCGCGCAGCACGTCGGCGACCCGGACCTGGCGCATCTCGCGAACCGCCTCCACGGTGGGGCCCTGGTCGGTCGTGTACTGGTGCTCCAGCGCCTCGGAGAGATCGGAGTGTGACGCTCCGTAGTCGGTGACCACGTGGCGGATGGCCCCGTCCGCACCGACCACCTCGCGCCAGACCACCACCAGGGCGGCCGAGCACCCCGGGACGCCCAGTGCGGCGGCCCTGCTCATCTGATCCAGGGCGCGTTCGAGGGTGGTGTTCTCCGTCTGCCCCAGCGCGGCGATGTCACGCGCAAGGTGTTCGATCCACACCGTCCGAACCTCCTCCAGACGTCCCGGGTTCCAGCACCAAAGGTAACCTTCGGGAGACCCTCGACCGGACGACAGTCAGCTTCGGCCGGGAGACATCGGAGACAACCGTGTCAGGCCCCACCCGTACGGGTACTGGCAAGACGCCCTCGAAGATGACCGGGAGACCGTGAGCGTGCCGGAGAACCTCGCCGATCTGCAACGCGAGATCGCTGCGCTGAGTGAACGCATAGCCGCGTTGAGCGACACGCACGCCATGTACCCCGACGACGCCCGGGGCACCGCCGAGGCGGCCCTGGCCGAACTGGAGTACGCCGAACGCCTGCTGGGGTCGGTCGGCGGCGAGTTGGCCCGCGCCCACAGTGGGCCGCCCGGACCGCGACGGCCCGCGGAGGACGGCGACCGCGCCCTGCTGCGCGCCGTCTTCGGCGAACTCAGCGTGCCGGTGGTCCTGCTGGACCACGACGGCTACATCCGCAGGATCAACAACGCCGGAGCCAACCAGCTGGGCAGCGCCCCCGGCTACCTCACCGGCAAGCCCTTCTCCCACTTCGTCGACCTGCGCAAACGGGCGGCCATGCAGTCGTGGCTGGCCGCCGTGCTGCGCGGGGACGGCCCCGCCAACCTGGAGTCGCGGCTGGCCCAGCGCGGTTGGGCGGAGGACGTGCACCTGACCCTCACCCGCCTGGAACTGCCCACCGAGGCACAGCCGCTGGTCCTGGTCGCGATGTCGCCGCCCATGAACGGCACGGAGGAGGAGGGCCCCGCCCCGTTGGAGTCGGAGGTGGAGGACCAGGTCGTGGTGCTGGCCGCCAGGCGGTTGGACGTACTGACCCGGATGACCAGGCTCCTGCTCCGCGGCACCACGCCCACCAGGGGGCTCGCGCTGACCGAGGCGGCCGACCTGCTGGCCGACTCGTACGCGGACTGGGTGATCATCGACGTCCGCGACCTGCCCGGGGACCCCGAGGCGGCCCGCCGCGCAGCCGTGGTCGGCCCGGCCGACGCCCCAGCGGGCCAGCGTGAGGAGGTCGCCGGACTCACCCCCGGGGACTCCGACATCCCGGGCGAGGTGCTGGGGAGGGGCCAGTCGCTGCTGTTCCCGCTCATCGAGGACGAGACGGTCCTCGGCCGAACCGGGGCTGGGGCGCCGCTGCTCTCCGTGCTCGGGGCGGGTTCACTGCTGTGCGTGCCGCTACGGGGCAGCCGGGGCGTACGCGGCGCGCTCACCCTGATCCGCCGCAGCAACCGGGGGAGTTTCCGCCTCGCCGACCTGGGCCTCATCGAGGAGATCGGCGAGCACATCGGCCTGGCCCTGCCGCCCCGGCCCTGAGCTGTGTCTGCTCGGGGCCTCCCTGTGTTTGTTTGGGGCGTTTGTTTGGGGCCTCCGCTTCGCTTCGGCCCGTGAACGAAAGAACACCCCCTGGGGCGAAGGTCGGCAACCAGGGGCCACCCCCTGGGGCCGGGACGAGCAGACAGGGGTCGCACCCCGGGGCCGGGACGAGCAGACAGGGGTCGCACCCCGGGGCCGGGGGCCGACAGGCCCTACTCCTCGGGGCCGTGCAGGGTGTCGACCAGGGTGGACAGCCGGGAGGCGGAGCGGTCGACGCGGCGGACGGCGTCCACCAGCGGCTGGTCGACCTCCTGGTAGTTGTCCACGATGTGCTCGCGCAGCGAGGCCAGGTCGGACTGGACCTGGCGGGAGCGCTGGGCGAGCTGTTCGGCGAGGACCCTGCCGGGTTCGCCGGTCTCCTGGCCGAGGACGCGCTGGAGCGACCTGGCCTGCTCACGCATCTGCGCCTTGAGCTGGTGCAGCTCCACGAACACCTCGACCTTGGAGCGCAGCACCCACGGGTCGAACGGCTTGATCAGGAAGTCCACCGCGCGCGAGGAGTAGCCGCGGAAGACCTGGTGCCGGTCGACCTCCTGGGCGGTCAGGAAGATGATCGGCACGTCCTTGGTCTTCTCGCGCTGCTTGATGTGCGCGGCGGTCTCGTATCCGTCCATGCCGGGCATGATCACGTCGAGCAGGATGACCGCGAAGTCGGTGCCCAGAAGGTGCTTCAGCGCCTCCTCACCGGAGTTGGCCCGGACCAGGTTCTGGTCGAGGGAGGTGAGGGCCGCCTCCAGAGCGATGAGGTTTTCGTCGCGGTCGTCGACGAGGAGGATGTTGGCCTTCTGAGTCACTGCTTGCTACTCCGAGTCTTCGGTCGGGGTGCTACCGGTGCTGCCAGCTGCCCCGTTCGCTTCGCTGGCGTCCCTGGTGCCGCTGTGGGGTTCGTCGCCCGTGGCGCCATTGTGCCCGTCCGGGGGCGCCGCCGTCTCACCGGCCTGCGCATCGTCCGCCGCGGCACCGGCCCGGGTCTCCTCCGGTCCGGCCGTGAGCCACCTGCGCATCACGTCCAGGAGGTGGTCGAGGTCGACCGGCTTGGTGACGTAGTCGGTGGCACCCGCCGCGAGGCTGCGCTCCCGGTCGCCCTGCATGGCCTTGGCCGTCAGGGAGATGATCGGCAGGTCCTCGAACTGGGGCATCTCCCGGATGCGCTGGGTGGTCTGGTTGCCGTCCAGTTCGGGCATCATCACGTCCATCAGGACGAGCGAGATGTCCTCGTTGGCCTCGAGTTTCTCGATCCCCGTGTGGCCGTTGTCAGCGTAGAGGACCTCCAGCCCCTGGGCTTCGAGCGCACTGGTCAGCGCGAACACGTTGCGCACGTCGTCGTCGACGATGAGCACGCGCTGGCCGGCGAGGACGGCACGCCGCTCCGGGTCGGGCCGGGCCTCCGCGGTCTCCCGGGACGACTCGTCCTCTGCGGGCTCGGGCGCCTTGAGCACCTGCACCATCGGCAGTGGTTCCTCGGGCTCCCCGGAGTCGGTCAGGGCGGCCACGACCGCGTCGAAGTCCTCGTCGGGCAGGTCGAGGTCGTGGTCGAGGTCGGTCAGCGGCTCGTGCTCGCCGCGGCCCGTCTCCAGCGCGGGGACCGGTTCCATGGCGGAGAGCTCCTCGGCCGTCTCCCCCGCGTCGTCGGGCAGGCGCACCGGCAGCAGCAGCGTGAACGTCGAACCCTGGTTGGCCACGCTCTGCACCCGGATCTCACCGCCGAGCAGGCGGGCGAAGTTCCGGCTGATGGACAGGCCCAGACCGGTGCCGCCGAAGCGCCGGGAGGTACCCCCGTCGCCCTGGTGGAAGGCCTCGAAGATCACCTGGAGCTTGTCCTCGGCGATCCCGATGCCGGTGTCGGCCACCGTGAACGCGATGACCTCCTCGTTCTCCACGAACATGTCGAGGTCGGTGTCCTCCAGCGCCCAGGCGGGCTCGATGAGCAGCCGGACCTCGCCCTGCGGGGTGAACTTGACCGCGTTGGAGAGCAGGTTCCGCAGGATCTGCTGGAGCCGCTGCTCGTCGGTCCACAGGGTGCCGGGGATGTCCGGCGAGACGTCCACCGCGAACGCCAGCCCCTGCTCCCCGGTGACCGGACGGAAGGTGGCCTCCACGTAGTCGACGAGCTGCGCGATCGAGACCTCGCTGGGCTGCACCTCGGCGCGGCCCGCCTCCACCTTGGACAGGTCGAGGATCTCGTCGATGAGCAGCAGCAGGTCGCTGCCGGCCTTGTGGATGGTCTGGGCGAACTCGACCTGCTTGGCGGACAGGTTCTGCTCGGCGTTGTCGGCGAGCAGCCGGGCCAGGATCAGCAGGCTGTTGAGCGGGGTGCGCAGCTCGTGCGACATGTTCGCCAGGAACTCGGACTTGTACTTGGACGAGACCTGGAGCTGGTGCGCACGCTCCTCCAGGGCGTTGCGGGAACGCTGGATCTGCTGGTTCTGGAGTTCGATCGCGCGGTTCTGGTTGGCCAGCTGGGTGGCCTTCTGGCGCAGTTCCGCGTTCTTGCCCCGCAGCTCCTCCTGCTGGCGCTGGAGCTCGTTGGAGCGCTCGCGCAGCTGGCTGGTGAGCTGCTGGGACTGTTCGAGCAGGTGCTCGGTGCGGTTGTTGGCCAGGATGGTGTTGATCGTGGTGCCGAGGAGGGCGACCAGCTGGCGGAGGAAGTTCTTGTGGATCTCGCGGAACTCCTCGTAGGAGGCGAACTCCACGACGCCGAGCGAGCGCCCCTCCGTCACGATGGGGAGGATGTACAGGTTGCGCGGCGCGGCGGCGCCCAACCCCGACTCGACCGTGACGTAGCCGGGCGGGATGTTGGAGATCTGCTGTTCGACCTGCTGGGACAGGGCCTCCCCGGCCAGACCGACACCCATGCGGATGCGTCGGCGCTCCTCCGAGGGTTGGAAGCCGAAGCCCGCGTAGAGGCGGAAGATGTCCTCGTGGTCCTGGTCCTCGGGCAGGTAGCAGGCGCCGTGCTGGGCGTCGATCAGCGGCGTCACCTCGGTCATGATCAGGCGGGCGAGCTCGTTCAGGTCGCGGTGGCCCTGGATGTGACCGGAGATGCGGGCCAGGTTGGACTTGAGCCAGTCGGCGTCGCGCTGGTCGGCGGTGGTCTCGCGCAGGTTGGACACCATCAGGTTGATGTTGTCCTTGAGCTGTTCCATCTCACCGCGGGTGTCGACCTGGATGTTGCGGGTCAGGTCGCCCTTGGCGACGGCGTTGGCGACCTCGGCGATCGCGCGCACCTGCGTGGTGAGGTTGCCCGCCAGGCCGTTCACGCTGTCGGTGAGCTGCTTCCAGGTGCCGGTGACGCCCTCAACCTTGGCCTGGCCGCCCAGCTGCCCCTGGCTGCCCACCTCGTGGGCCACCCGGGTGACCTCGGTGGCGAAGGCCGACAGCTGGTCCACCATCGTGTTCACCGTCGTCTTCACCTCCAGGATCTCGCCCTGGGCGTTGACGTCGATCTTCTTGGTCAGGTCGCCCGCGGCGACCGCGGTCGTGACCTCGGAGATGTTGCGCACCTGCGTGGTGAGGTTGTGCGACATCGAGTTCACGTTCTCGGTGAGGTCGTTCCAGATGCCCGAGACGCCCTTGACGCTGGCTCGGCCGCCCAGCTTGCCCTCGGTACCCACCTCACGGGCCACCCGGGTGACCTCGTCGGCGAACGCGGACAACTGGTCCACCATCACGTTGATGGTGTCCTTCAGCTCCAGCATCTCGCCCTTGGCGTTGACGGTGACCTTCTTGGTCAGGTCACCGGCGGCGACCGCCCGCGTGACCATGGAGATCTGCCGTACCTGGTAGGTCAGGTTGTTGGCCATCGAGTTGACGTTGTCGGTCAGGTCCTTCCAGACCCCGGACACGTCGCGCACGTGGGCCTGACCGGCAAGCTTGCCCTCGGTACCGACCTCGCGGGCCACCCTGGTGACCTCGTCGGCGAAGGTCGAGAGCTGGTCCACCATCTTGTTGATGGTGTCCTTCATGTCGAGCATCTCGCCCTGGGCGTCGACCGTGATCTTCTTGCTCAGGTCGCCCTTGGCGACCGCGGTCGTCACCTGGGAGATGTTGCGGACCTGGTAGGTGAGGCTGTTGGCCATCGAGTTGACGTTGTCGGTCAGGTCCTTCCAGATGCCCGAGACGCCCTTGACGTTGGCGCGGCCGCCCAGCTTGCCCTCGGTACCCACCTCACGGGCCACCCTGGTGACCTCGTCGGCCAGGGAGTCGAGCTGGTCGACCATCGTGTTCACGGTGTTCTTCAGGGCCAGCATCTCGCCCTGGACGTCCACCTCGACCTTGCGGGTCAGGTCGCCCCGGGCCACCGCCGTGGTCACCTTGGAGATGTCGCGGACCTGGTTGGTCAGGTTGTCCGCCATCGAGTTCACGTTGTCCGTGAGGTTCTTCCAGATGCCCTGGACCCCCCGGACGTTGGCGCGGCCGCCCAGCTTGCCCTCGGTACCCACCTCACGGGCCACCCGGGTGACCTCGTCGGCGAACGTGGAGAGCTGGTCCACCATCGTGTTGAAGGTGTCCTTGAGCTCCAGCATCTCGCCCTGGACGTCGATGGTGATCTTCTTGCTCAGGTCACCCCGGGCGACGGCGGTCGTGACGGTGGAGATGTCGCGGACCTGGAGGGTGAGGCGGGAGGCCATCTGGTTGACGGACTCGGTGACCTCGCGCCAGGCACCGGAGACGTCCTCGACCCGGGCGCTGCCGCCCAGCTTGCCCTCGGTACCCACCTCGCGGGCCACCCGGGTGACCTCCTCGGTGAAGCCGCTCATCTGGTCGGCCATCCGGTTCACCGTGTTGGCCAGGCGCAGCAGGTCGCCCTTGAGCTCGCCGCGGCGGCCCTCGGTCGAGGCCCTGCGGTTCAGTTCGCCCTCGGCGACCGAGTCCAGGACGCGGGCGACGTCGGTGACGGGCTCGGCGACCTCGTCCAGGAGGACGTTCAGCGCTCTGGCGCTGTTGCCCCAGGCGCCCCTGGCGGGATGGACGTTGACCCGCTCGTTGAGCCTGCCCTCGTCGCGCACCACGTCGCCGACCCGCTGGAGCTCGGTACTGAGCTGTTCGCTGTGGTCGATCACCTCGTTGAACACCGAGGTGATCTCGCGGAGCTTGCCGCTGCCCCGCGACCTGAGCCGGACGCTGAAGTCACCGTCGCGCATCCGGTACAGGGCACTCAGAATCTCGTCGAGCTGGTCGTCGGCCAGTTCCGTGACCGCCTCGGGCATGAAACCCCTCCTCAATCCCGCACGCCATCTCGGCTACCGGACCCGCACGCCTCCACCGGGCCGACCCACGCCGGGGCGGCCCCGCACGAACCGCACGCACGGGACACGGGGGCGCGCGTGTAGCCACGGACGCCCTTGGTGACACTCCGTCACGCTACCGTCGCGAAGTACCACCCGAAAGAAGCGGATGTGTCGTCTTACACTAACCGGCCGCGCCACCGAGCACAGGAGGGTTCGCCATGTTGGGCACGGGAGGGCCGACCGTACCGGTCTCCTGCCCGCTGCCGGGGCCCGTCAAGCCCGCCCGCCCCGGAGCGCCCGCACCGTGGTTCGGGAGGGAACGCGGCGACCAGGCGGGCGGCACGCGTATCGTGGCAGTGGCCACTACTCCCACACCCGCGCCCAGTGACGAAGGACACCGACGGCTTGGCAGCACAAGACGCGTTGAAGGTCGCTCGACGAGAGTTCCCCCCTGCTCCCGAGACCGCGGCGGCCGCCCGAGAGTTCGTGCACGACACCCTGCTGACCTGGGGTGTGCCCGACCCCTTCGACGACATCATCCTTCTGGTCAGCGAACTGGTCACCAACGCCGTCATCCACGCGGACTCGGCGCTGGAGGTGGCCGTGCGCCGGTCGGAGGGTTCGACCGAGGTCATGGTCACCGACTCCGCACCCGAGCGCGCCGTTCCGCAGGCCGGTCCGCTGGCCGTGGACACCTCCCCCTCCAACGGGGACGAGCGCAACGGCGGCCTGGGGCTGGCCCTGGCGTCGGCCATCGCCTCCAGCTGGGGTGTCAGCTACGGGCGCAACGACAAGGCCGTGTGGTTCCGCATCGAGGACAGGGCCGGGGCGCACCCGTCGCTGGAGTCCCCTCCGGTGCGCAAGGGCCCCTCCCGGGCCGTGCGCCCACCCGTGTGGTCGGCGCTGGACGCGGCGCTGAGCTCCCGGTTGTCCCTGCCCCAGCTGCTGGAACGCACCGTGGAGTACGCGACCTCGGCGCTGAGCGGGGACGCCGCCTACATCGCGCTGGCCACCTCGGACGAGACCATGTGGGAGGTGCGCTCGGCGGTCGGCCTGACCGGCGGGGCGCCCTGGCGGCCGCTGCGGGTGCGAACCGAGGAGATCTTTCCGTCGGCCGCGCCCGAGCCCGGACCGGTGATCAACGACGACCTGATGATCGCCCGTGCCACCCGGGGCGCCCTGGCCAGGGCCGGGATGCGCTCGCTGGTGACGGCGCCGCTGATCGTGGACGGCCGGGTGACGGGGCTGCTCGGGGTGGCCTCCGCCCGGGCCCGGCACTTCGGCCCGGGGGCGGCCAAACGGCTCCAGGAGGGCGCGGACCTGATCGCGCTGCCGGTGGAGCGGTCCCGGCTGGCCGAGGTCGAGCTGAGCCGCCGTGCCTCGCTGAGCTTCCTGGCCGAGGCCAGTGACCTGCTCGCGGGCACCCTGGACGAGCGGATGACGGGTGCGCTGGCCGCGCAGCTGATCACCTCCCGGCTGGGACGCTGGTGCGCCATCCACACCATCAACGAGCTGGGGCTCTCCAAGCTGACCCACGTGGTGCACGGCGACGAGAACCTCAACGACATCCTGCGTTCGCTGCTGACCGCCCTGCCGCCGCGCGAGCAGCGGGAACCGGGGCCGTTGTGGACGCACGAGGAGCTGGTCCGGGAGGGGCTGGACGAGCAGCTCACCGGAATGATCGCCCGGGGCCCGGCGATCAGCGTCCCGCTGGTGGCGCACGGCCGGGCGCTGGGCCAGATGACGATCGGCAAGAACGAGTCGGACGACTTCACCCGTGAGGAGGCCGACGTCGCCGACGACCTCAGCCGCCGGGTGGCCTCGGCTATGGAGAACGCGCGGCTGCACGAGCGGCACACGGCGATGAGTACGGCCCTGCAGCGCAGCCTCCTGCCGGCCAAGGACAAGGAGCCGGTGATCCCCGGGGTGGACCACGCGGTCTACTACCGTCCCTCGGACGAGCGCAGCGAGGTGGGCGGCGACTTCTACGACGTGTTCTCCGCGAGCGGGCGCTGGTGCTTCGCCATCGGCGACGTGTGCGGTACCGGCCCGGAGGCCGCCGCGGTCACCGGCCTGGCCCGGCACACCCTGCGCGCGCTGGCCAGGGAGGGCTTCACCCCGGCGCACATCATGCAGCGGCTGAACCTGGCGATCCTGGACGAGAACACCTCGACCCGGTTCCTGACCATGCTGTACGGGGAGATGACCCCGGCCACGGACGAGGCCGGAGGCATGCGGGTGCGCATGGTCTGTGCCGGGCACCCGCTGCCGCTGCGCCTCAACCAGAAGGGCGAGGTGCAGGCGTTCGGCAGCTCCCAGCCGCTGCTGGGCGCGTTCGAGGACGTCGGGTTCAGCACGGAGAGCGTGGACATCCGTCCCGGCGAGGTGGTGCTCGCGGTGACCGACGGCGTCACCGAGCGGCGCAGCGGTTCGGACATGCTCGGCGACGAGGGGTTGGAGAAGATCTTCTCCCATGCGGCCGGTCTGACCGCCCAGGCGGTGATCAGCCGGATCGACCGCGAACTGGAGGAGTACGCCCCGGGCGGCAACGTCGACGACACCGCGATGCTGGTGCTGCGCTTCCTGTAGGGCGGTGCTCGCCGCGGTCCGGTTCCGCGGGGCCCGTGGGCCCGCTGCCGGGCGGCCCGTTACGGAAACCGGGGGCTCCGAAGCGCTGCGGAGCCCCCGGTCCCGTTGGTGACGGGCGCCCTCAACAGGCGTTCCGTGTCAGTTCAGCACGTCTGGGGGCGTCAGCGCAGCGGACCGCACGCGGCCGGGTTGGTCGCCTCCATCGGCAGGTCCGGGTCCAGGTCGCTGGGGCCCAGGACGTCGCCGTAGGTGCCGTCGCCGTCGTAGTCGATGCCGTGGATGACGATGACCGCGTTGCCCGCCCGGATCGCGTCCGCCGCGGCGTCGCTCAGTTCGAGGGTGCGGTCGTAGGAAACGCTTCCGTCCGGGGCGGTGGGGAAGCGGTCGACGGCGAGTCCGCTGGCGGCGCTGGTGTCCCCTTCGGTGGTGAGGGAGGTCTCGACCCCGCCGTAGGCGTCGATGCCGTCCAGGGTGCTCAGCGCCCGCCGGCCGTTGTGGATGCCGGCGTCGTAGTCGGTGGGGCACTCGCCGCGCCCTCCGACGTGGATGTGCTGCGCGTGCGGGTTACCGGCGAGGACGTCGTCGACGCGGATCCGGATCCGCGCGTCGTTGTCGGCCAGCCACACCTGTGCCGTGCCCGCGGCGTCGGAGTTGTTGACCGTGACCGGGTCGAGCCGGGCCGTGTACTTCTCGACGCCGTGGTAGCCGGACCAGTCGTCGGCCTGGGCGGGCGCGGCCATCATCGGCAGGGCGACGGCCGTCGCCGCCATCACGCTGGCGATGCTTCGGGCGTGCAACATAGGACCTTCTCACCTAGAGGTAGTTACCCTTAGTGAGTATCCAGACACGAAGGGATATGGCAAGGACATCGGCCCCGCCCGGCCGAGGCCGGTCAGAGCCAGCCCATGTCCTGGGCGGTACGGATGGCGGCCATCCGGTTCTCGGCCCCGGTCTTGCCGATGGCGTTGGACAGGTAGTTGCGCACCGTGCCCTCGGTGAGATGCAGGCCCCTGGCGATACGGGCCACGGTGGCCCCGTCCGCGGCGGCGCGCAGGACCTCGGCCTCGCGGTCGGTGAGCGGACTCTCCCCGCCGACCATCGCGGCGGCGGCGAGTTCGGTGTCGATGTAACGGCCGCCTCCGTGGACCTTGCGGATGGCCCCGGCGAGCTGCTCGACGGGGGCGTCCTTGGCGAGGAATCCTCGGGCGCCCGAGGCCAGGGCGCGGCGCAGGTAACCGGGTCGGCCGAAGCTGGTGAGGATGACGACCCCGCAGTCGGGCGCACGCTCGCGCAGCTCGGCGGCGGCCTCCAGGCCCGTGGCACCCGGCATCTCGATGTCCAGGACGGCGACGGCCGCGCCGTGTTCGACGACGGTGTCCACCACCTGGTCGCCGCGGCCGACCTCGGCGACGACCTCCAGGTCGTCCTCCAGGCCGAGGAGCGCGGCGATCGCTCCGCGCACCAGGTGTTCGTCGTCGGCGAGAACGAGCTTGATCACGGGGGCCTTCCCTGTCGTACCGCGCCCCGGGGCGCGGGCACGGTATGGTTCCGGACATTGTGTCGCATAGGACCCCTGATTCGCGCGGGAATCTCGGGTGGGACGGGGCGCGTTCACGTCTGCGGGAGCGCGACCGGCCAGGGGCGGAGCGAACTCGAAACCACGCTGTACCGGGCTCTCACCCTGTTCTAACCCACGCGCCCCAAGATGAAGCATGTCAGTACATCGTCCCGCAAGCCGGAGGATGAGTTGCACCCCAACGACCCGAGTGACGGTCCGGAGACCGGTGCGAGAGCCGAGCACGGCGACGCCGAGCACGGTCGTGCCGGGTCCGGTGCCACCGACCGCCCCAACGACACCGAGGCGGGCCCCGGCCGGGGCCCCCTCGCCGACGACGGCCCCGCGGTGAACGACACGCCCGCGGCGAACGGCGACGGCGCCGCCGAGCAGGCGGCGCAGCCCTCCCCGAACGCCTCCGAGGCGCCCGGGGACCGTCCCGCGCCGCGCTTCTCCCCGCCCGAGGGCGCCGAACCCGGGTGGGCGACCGGCCCCAACGACACCGACCGGGCCTCCTACGTCTTCCCCGGGCCCGAAGGCCACACCGGGGGGTCCCCGGGGTTCCCCGGGGCCCAGGGCCAGGGCGGCCCCCGTCCCGGCGGCCAGCACGGGCCCCACGGTGCCCCGCAGGGTCCGCACACCGCGGCCTTCGCGTCCGCGGGCCACGGCGGCCAGCCCGGCCAGCCCGGCCAGCAGCACGCATTCGGCGGCCCCGGCGGCCCCCAGGTGCCCGGTACCGGGCACCAGCCGACCGGCTCCCACCAGATGGGCCCGTTCGGACAGCAGCCCTACGGCCAGTTCGGCCAGGGCCCCTTCCCCGGCCAGCCCCAGGAAGCGCGCAGGAAGCGCGGCATGGGCAAGGTCGTGGGCATCGCGGCGGTGACCGCTCTGGTCACGAGCCTGATCGTGGGCCCGGCGGCCGCGCTGGGCACCGCCTACCTCCTGCCCGACGGGCCGAGCTCGCCGGTCAGCTCGCTCACCGGTGAACAGGGGACGAGCGCCACCGAGGGGGCCGTGGGCGACGTCGCCGAGCAGGTCCTGCCCAGCGTGGTCTCCCTCCAGGCCGGGTCCGGCGGCGGCAGCGGGGTCATCATCTCCTCCGACGGACAGATCCTCACCAACTCGCACGTGGTGGAGGCGGCCCAGGGCGGCCCCCTCCAGGTGCAGTTCAACGACGGGAGCGCGGCGGAGGCGGAGGTGCTCGGTTCCGACCCGGTCTCCGACATCGCCGTGGTCAAGGCCCAGGGCCGCAACGACCTCACTCCGGCCACGCTCGGCGACTCCGACCAGGTCGGCGTGGGCGGCGACGTGGTGGCGATCGGTTCGCCGCTCGGCCTGTCCGGCACGGTGACCGCGGGTGTGGTGAGCGCGCTGAACCGCCCGGTGAACACCGGGGTGACCGAGACCGGTGAATCCCAGACGTCGACGGTGATCAACGCGATCCAGACCGACGCCGCGATCAACCCCGGCAACTCCGGCGGCCCGCTGGTGAACATGGCCGGCGAGGTCGTCGGCATCAACACCGCCATCGCCGGCCTGTCCCAGGAGAGCGGTTCGGTGGGTCTGGGCTTCGCCATCCCGATCAACCAGGTCCAGCCCATCGCCGAACAGCTGATCGAGGACGGCAGCGCGAGCTACCCCGCCATCCAGGCCACCATCGCGCCCAGCCGGGTCGGCGGGGCCGAGATCATGGGGCTGACCGAGGGCGGTGCCGCCGAGGAGGCCGGCCTGGAGGTCGGTGACGTGGTGGTGTCCGTGAACGGTGAGAGCGTGTCCTCAGCCGACCAGCTGATCGCGCAGATCCGCGCCCACCAGCCCGGCGACGAGCTCACCCTGGGCGTGCTGTCCGGCGGCAGCGGTTCACCGGAGGACGTCGATGTGACGCTCGGCGAGCAGAGTGCGAGCTCCGCCGAGGAGGAGACCTCGGAGGTCGAGGAGGACTGACGGGGGCGTTCTCCCTCACGGTTCTCCGAAACGGGGGCGGGGGCGGACCGGCCAGCTGGCCGGTCCGCCCCCGCCCCCGTTGTGCTGCCCCGGGCCGGTGACCGGTGCTCCCGGCCGGGAGCCGCCCCTGGGCAGTCACCTGAGTCGCCCGGGCAGACACGGAGAGCGTCCTCCTGGGCGCCGTGTGCTGTACCGCCGGTCGCCTCGGCGTCACCGGGAGGTCGGCGGCGGTCCACGACCGTGGACCACACTCGGGGTGGACCGCGCCGGACCGGAGCACGGCCCAGCCGCTCGACGCCCCCAGGAGAACCGGTATGTCCACGTCCTTCGCCACCCGGTCCCCGGCCGTCCCCCGCGCCCCGGGCAGGAGCGGCGGGGGACGGCCCGCCCGGGTGCTCATCGGCACCGACACCTACCCGCCCGACGTGAACGGCGCCGCCTACTTCACCGCGCGGCTCGCCCGCGGCCTGGCCGGGCGCGGGGCCGACGTGCACGTCCTGTGCCCCTCTCCCAGCGGCCGACCACACGTGGTGGAGCGGGACGGGGTGGTCGAGCACCGGTTGCGCTCCCTGCCGTCCCTGGTCCACGAGAGCGTACGCCTGGCCCTGCCGCCCGGGGTGCGCGGCCACCTGAACCGGCTCCTGGACCGGCTGCGCCCGGACGCCGTGCACATCCAGAACCACTTCCTGGTCGGCCGGATGCTCGCCGGCGCCGCACGTGTCCACGGCATCCCGGTGGTGGCCACCAACCACTTCATGCCCGAGAACCTCTTCGACCCGATGCGGGTGCCCGGGGCCCTGCGCCCGCACGCGGCCCGGCTGGCCTGGTGGGACCTGGCCCGGGTGCTCTCCCGGGCCGAACACGTGACCACGCCTACTCCCGCCGCCGCCGGACTCCTGGCCGACCGGGGGTTCGCGCGGCCGGTGGAGCCGGTCTCCTGCGGCATCGACCTGGTGCGCTTCCGGCCGCTCCCCGAGGGCGCCCCGGCAGCGGAGCGGCGCCGTACCCGCGACCGGCTGGGCGTCCCCGACCGCACGACGATGCTGTTCGTGGGCCGGTTGGACGAGGAGAAACACGCCGACGAGCTGGTCCGGGCCGTGGCGCGCACCCGCGGCGTCCAGCTGGTGCTGGCCGGGCGCGGCACGCACCGGGCCAGGCTGGCGGAGCTGGCCCGGGCCGAGGGTGTCGCCGACCGGGTGGTGTTCCTCGGCTTCGTGCCCCACCGGGACCTGCCCGACGTGTACCGGTGCGCGGACGTGTTCACCATCGCGGGCACCGCCGAACTCCAGAGCATCGCCACACTGGAGGCCATGGCCAGCGGGCTGCCGGTGGTGGCCGCCGACGCGATGGCCCTGCCCCACCTTGTGGAGGAGGGCCGCAACGGCTACCTGTACCCGCCGGGCCGCCCCGGCGAGCTCGCGGCACGGGTGGACGCGGTGGTCGCCGAGGAGACGGAGCGGGTCCGGATGGGCGCGCACAGCCGGGCGATGGCGGCCCGGCACCGCCTGGAGGACTCCCTGGAACGCTTCGAGCGGATCTACCGGAACGCCGCCGTCGGCGCCCGGCCCTGACCGGCACGGTCAGCCGGGCCGCGGCCCCTTCCCACGGACGGTGCGGGCCTGCGCTCCCCCGGCTAGGTGGCCGTCGGGTCCTGGCCGGGCGGTCCGGGCGGTCCGGGCGCGGGTTCGTCCCGGGGCGGGTGGTGAACGGGCAGGTGGAAGCCGATCACGGTGCCGCCGCCGTCGCGGTTGCGGGCGGACACCCGGCCGCCGTGCGCGTGGGCGATCTCCTTGACCATGGCCAGACCCAGGCCGGAGCCGGGCAGACCGCGGGCCACGGTGGCCCGGAAGAAACGTTCGAAGAGGTGGTCGATCTCCTCCGGGTCCACGCCCGGGCCGCGGTCCAGCACCTCCACCGAGCCGTCGCGGACCCGGATCTCGATCGGCGCGCTCCCGTCGGGGTCGAACTTCGCGGAGTTCTCCACCGGGTTGGCCAGGGCCCGCTCCAGGGCGCCCGGGCGGCCCCAGACGAGGCTGTCGTCCGCGTCCACCAGGATCTCCCGGCCGGTGCGGCGACGGCTCCGGGCCGCCACCCGTTCGGCGACGTCGGCGAGGGCGACCGCGCTCGGCGACTCGTCCTCGTGGTTGCCGGTGGCCAGCCCGACCAGTTCGTTGACCAGGTCGGTGAGCTCCCGGGTCTCACCCTGGAGGTCGTCGATGAGCCGTTGGCGGCCCTCGGGGCTGAGCCGGTCCACCCGGCCGAGCACCTGCACGTTGGTGCGCAGGCTGGTGAGCGGGGTGCGCAACTCGTGTGCGGCGTCCTGCACCAGACGGCGCTGTTCGTCCTTGGACCGGGCCAGCCGGGCCAGCATCGCGTTGAAGGCGCTGCCGAGGCGGCCCACCTCGTCGTTGCCCGGTTCCTCCGGCGCTCCGTTCCGGCCGTTCCCCTCCCGGCCCCCGCTGCTGGTGCCGGCGGTGCCGTCCCCGTCACCGCTGCCGCCCCGGTCCGGGGTGACCGGATCCAGGCGGCCGGTGGAGCTGACGTACTCGGCGGCGTCGGTGAGCCGGACCAGGCGGCCGGTGATCCGGTGGCCGACCAGCCATCCCACCGAGGCCGCGCACAGGGCGACGAACAAACCCACCCACAGGATCTGGGTGGCCAGCCGCCCGACCATCTGCTCGATCGGCGACAGCCGTTGCAGGAGCTGGATCGCGCCGCGCCCGTCCCCCAGGGAGACCGTACCCACCCGGTACTTCTGACCGTGGACCTGCTGCTCGCGGGTGTCGACGACACCGGCCTCCCCGTCCCGGGCGACCTCCAGGTCGGCGTCGGTGGGGTGGAAGGAGGAGAGTTCGTGGCGGTTGGCGAGCAGTCGGGCCCAGGTGCCGTCCGAGGCGAGGACCTGCGCGTCCAGGCTGCCCGGGGCCAGGAAGGTGAAGGTGCTGCTGTCCGGGGCGTTCTGGTTGTTCTCCGCGGAGACCACGAGCTGCCGGGAGAGGTTCTGCACGGCGGCGTCGAACTCGCTCTCGGCGTCCGCCCGGATGAGCGCGGCCGCGGTGCTGTAGGCAAGTGTGCCCACGAGGGCGATCGTGACCGCCGCGACCAGCGCGAACAGCACCGCGAACCGGGTTCCCAGCCGCCACCCGCCCGGGTGCAGCAGGACGCCGCCGCGAAACGCCTTCATCCGACTCACCCCTGGGGACGCAGTGTGTACCCGACGCCCCGGACCGTCTGGATCAGCGGCGGGCCGCCGTCCTCCATCTTGCGTCGCAGGTAGCTGATGTAGACCGCGAGGTTCTTGGACTCGGGCCCGAAGTCGTAACCCCAGATGCGGTCGTAGATGGTGGCGTGGTCCAGAACGATCCCGGCGTTGCGCATGAGGAGTTCGAGCAGGTCGAACTCGGTCTTGGACAGCTCGATCTCGCGTTCGCCCCGCCAGACCCGGCGGGCCCGGGTGTCCAGGAGGAGCTCCCCCACCCGCAGCGGCCCCTCCCCCGCGTCCCCCGTGACGGGGGCGGCGCGGCGCAGCAGGGCGCGCAGCCGGGCGAGGAGTTCGTCGAGCTCGAAGGGCTTGGCGAGGTAGTCGTCGGCACCGGCGTCCAGGCCCGCCACCCTGTCCGGGGTCTCCACCCGTGCGGTGAGCATGAGGATGGGGGTCCTGTCGCCCTCCGCCCGCAGGACGCGGGCCACACCGAGGCCGTCGACCCCGGGCATCATGACGTCGAGGACGAGCAGGTCGACGGGGTCGGCGTGGACGGAGGCCAGCGCCTGGACTCCGTCCGCCGCCGTCCGCACCGTGTACCCCTCCAGCTGGAGTGCGCGTTCCAGGGACTCCCTGATGGCCCGGTCGTCGTCGGCGACCAGGACGGTGGCGGTGCTTTCCATGGCCCCCATGTTCTCCCACCTGGGTGAGAGACCGGTAAGAGGCGGGCCGGAACGGTACTTGACCTTCTCCGTGCCCTCTCCGTGCCCGCCGGAGCGGGCACCCGGGACGGCCCCCGGTCAGGCCTCCGGGTCGAAGGTACGCGTCCGGGAGAGGCCGGCCGCACGGCCCTTGCCCGCCACGACCAGCGCCATCTTCCGGGACGCCTCGTCGAGCATCTCCTCGCCGAGCATCACGGCGCCCCGCCGGTCCACCGTGGTGGCGTGCGCGTAGGCGTCCAGGATCAGCTCGGCGTGGTCGTAGTCCTCCTGGGAGGGCGCGAAGGCCTCGTTGGCCGCCTCCACCTGGAGCGGGTGCAGCACCCACTTGCCGTCGAAGCCGAGGGCCGCTGTGCGCCTGGCCGCCCGGCGGAACGCGTCGACGTCGCGGATCTGGAGGTAGGGGCCGTCGACGGCCTGGAGCCCGTGGGCCCGGGCTGCCACGAGGATGCGCATGAGGACGTGGTGATAGGCGTCCCCGGTGTCGTAGCCGGGCGGCTGCTCCCCCACCACCAGGCTCTTCATGTTGATCGAGGCCATGAAGTCCGCGGGCCCGTAGACGAGTGTCTCCAGGCGGGACGAGGCGGCGGCGATCCCGTCGACGTTCACCAGGCCCCTGGCGTCCTCGATCTGCGCCTCGATGCCGATCCGGCCGACCGGCAGGTCCACGGCCCGTTCGATCTGGGTGAGGAGGGTGTCCAACCAGTGCACGTCCCGGGCCGCGGTCACCTTGGGCAGCACGAGGGTGTCCAGGTGGGCCCCGGCCCCCTCGACCACGGTGATGACGTCGCGGTAGGCCCACCCGGTGGAGACGTCGTTGACGCGCACCGAACGGACCCTGCCGTCCCAACCGCCGTCGTTGAGCGCCTTCACCGCGTTCTCGCGGGCGGACTCCTTCTCCGAGGGCGCCACCGCGTCCTCCAGGTCCAGGAAGAACGCGTCCGCGTCCAGCCCCCGGGCCTTCTCCACGAACCGGGGGTTGGACCCCGGCACCGCGAGTACCGACCGCCGTGACCTGAGCTCACCCATCGTCGTACCGCTCCCCTGTCGTCGCTGGTCGTGCCGCGGACCCCGGGGCCCGCGCCCCCCCATCATCGCACCGGGCGGTGCATAGAGTGTGGCCTGGGACGGGGAACCGCACCGTCCCGGAGATCCACACGGGGAGTGCACATGGCAGCGACGCTGCACCCGACCAGCGCCCACTGGGGCAGCTACCAGGTCGAGGTCGAGAACGACCGGGTGGTCGGGGTCCGCCCCGACCCGGAGGACCCCGCGCCCGCCCCCGTCATGGGCAACACTCCCCGGGCACAGCACCACCGCACCCGTGTGGCCCGCCCCGCCGTGCGCCGCCGGTGGCTGGAGCACGGGCCCGGACCCGACCCGCTCCGGGGCGAGACCGGGGACTCCTACGTGGAGGTGGAGTGGTCCACGGTGCTGGACCTGCTCGCCCGTGAGCTGGACCGGGTGCGTACCGAGCACGGCAACACCGCGATCTACGGGGGCTCCTACGGCTGGGGCAGCGCGGGCCGGATCCACCACGCGCAGAGCCAGCTGCACCGCTTCCTCAACACCATCGGCGGGTACACCCGGTCCCGGACCACGTACAGCCACGGCGCCCTGGAGGTGCTGTTCCCGCGCATCATCGGCACGCCCGCAGCGAACCGGCTGCTCAGCCGGGTCCCCTCCTGGGAACGCATCCGCGAGCACACCGAGCTGCTGGTGAGCTTCGGCGGGCTGCGGGTGTCCAACACCTGGACGGCCTCGGGCGGCCGGGCGGCGCAGACCGCGGGCCCGGCGATGCGCGCGGCCTCGGACTCCGGGGTGGAGTTCGTGTCGGTGTCCCCGCTGCGCGACGACACCGCCGCCGAGGTCGGGTCCGAGTGGGTCTCCCTGAGACCGGGCACCGACACGGCGGTGATGCTGGCCCTGATGCACGTGCTGTTCAGTGAGGGGCTGGCCGACACCGCCTTCCTCGACCGCTACACCGTCGGCGCCGACCGGTTGCGCGCCTACGTGACGGGCGTCCGGGACGAGCGCGGCGAACCCGGCGGGGTCGAGCACTCCCCCGAGTGGGCCGAACGCGTGAGCGGGGTGCCCGCCGCCGACCTGCGGGCGCTGGCCCGGCGGATGGCCGGAAGGCGCACCCTGGTGAACGTCGGCTGGTCCGTGCAGCGCGCCCGGTACGGGGAGCAGCCGCTGTGGGCCGGGTTGGCGCTGGCGTGCTGCCTCGGACAGGTGGGGCTTCCCGGTGCGGGGTTCGCCTCGGGGTACGGGTCCATGGGCAACTACGGCGGCGGCGCGACCCCGCTGGGGCTGCCGCGCATGCCGCAGGGCAACAACCCGGTGGACTCGTTCATCCCGGTGGCCAAGGTGTCCGACATGCTGCTGCACCCCGGGCAGCCCTACGACTACGACGGTGAGCGCCGCCGCTACCCCGACATCAGGCTGGTGTACTGGGCGGGCGGCAACCCCTTCCACCACCACCAGGACCTGTCCCGGTTGACCAGGGCCTTCGGACGCCCGGACACCGTGGTGGTGCACGAGACCCACTGGACGGCGACCGCCCGGCACGCCGACATCGTGATCCCCGCGACCACCGCCCTGGAGCGCGACGACATGGCCGCCAGCCACGGCGACCTGGCCCTGCGCGCGATGCCCCGGGCGGTGTCCCCGCACGGGCTGGCCCGCGACGAGTACGACACCTACACCGACCTCGCCGAGCGGCTGGGCGTGCGCGAGGAGTTCACCGAGGGGCGGAGCAGCCGCGACTGGATGCGGGTGGCCTACGAGCGGTGGCGCTCCCTGCTGGCCCGCAGGGACCTGGAGGTCCCCGGCTTCGACGAGTTCTGGGAGCGCGGTCGGGTCGAGATGCCCGCCCGGGTCGAGGACGAGACCCACCTGGGCGAGTTCCGCCAGGCCCCGGAGGCGAACGCGCTGCGGACGCCGAGCGGGCGGATCGAGCTGTACTCGGAGACCATCGCGTCCTTCGGCTACGAGGACTGCCCGGGCCATCCGGTGTGGCTGGCCGGACCGGCGGTGACCGGCGGGGACGGGGCGGACCGCGCTCCGGACGGCGGCGACCGGCCGCTGGTGCTGATCGCCAACCAGCCCTCCGGGAGGCTGCACAGCCAGCAGGACATGGGCGGTTACAGCACCTCCCAGAAGGTCGGCGGCCGTGCCCCGCTGAGGATGCACCCGCGGGACGCCGAGGCCGCCGGGGTGAGGGCGGGCGACGTGGTGCGGGTGCAGGGCCCGAGCGGTTCGTGCCTGGCCGGGCTGGTGGTCAGCGACGCCCTCAGGCCCGGTGTGGTGCAGCTGTCGACCGGCGCCTGGTACGACCCCTCGGGTGCGGACGTCACCTGCGCGCACGGCAACCCGAACGCCCTCGCCGAGGACGTGGGGACGTCCTCGCTGGCCCAGGGCTGCACCGGGCAGCTGGTGCGGGTCCGGGTGGAGCCCTACGCGGGCGCCCCGCCGGGGGTGCGCGCCTTCGAACCCCCCGAGGGTGTACGGCCGCTCGGGGACTGATCTGACTCACCTTGGCGTCACATCATGGACATCATTCAGACCGGTCATTACAATGACCATTATGGAGACCATCCCGATCACCGAGGCCAAGGCCAAGATCGCCGAACTCGCCGACCGGGCTCAGCGCGAGCACGCCGACTACACCTTCACGAAGAACGGTCGTCCGGCTGTCGTCATGATGTCCGTGACTCAGTACGAGTCACTGATGGAGACGCTGAGCATCCTGTCCGACCCCGAGGCACGTGCGGACCTGGCCGAGTCCGATGACTCCGAGGAGTTCACCACCGAGGAGGAGATGGCCGAACTCATGCGTGACCGGCTGCACCGGGAATCAGCTGCGTGAGGGTCGTTTACAGGAGCGCCGCGAGCCGGGCCCTGGCCGAGGAGCTTCCCGAGGCGATCGCCTCGGCTGCTTACGAGTTCATCGTCGGCCCGCTCAGCAACAACCCCTGGCGTGTGGGCAAACCACTCGAACAACCCTTCGCTGGACTGCACACCGCGAGGCGGGGAACCTACCGGATCATCTACAGGATCGACCCGGGCAAGGAAGTGATCGAAATCCACTCCATTCGTCACCGCCGCGACGCCTACCGAGCCTGAGGCCACCGCTCGCGACGGCGTGTCAACGGCTGATGAGGCGGTTCACCCGCCGGGGCAGGGCCATTCCGGCGAACCCCAGGAGCGCGTACCCCGCCTGGCCCGGGGCGAGCATGCCCAGGACGGCCCCGGTGTTGGCGGTGGGCGACCGGAGGAACTCGCCCATCCTCGGGTGGGCGTGCGGGACCGCGTTTCCCATGGTGAGCAGGGTGAGCACCGCCAGGCCGGTGAGCGCCGTCCACACCGTCGCGGCGGTGTCCGCCTGGGCGGCCCAGCCGTAGAAGAGTTCGACCGCCCGCACCGCGTAGGCGGGATCACCGCCGGGTCCGGGGGCCGGGGCGGCACCGGCGCCGGGCCCCGCCGTGGCGAGCAGCGCCGCGGCGGCCACGACGACGCCGCCGGTCCCGGCCAGACCGATGCGGCGTGCCAGGTCACGGGCGTTGTGGGCGAGCTCCTCCTGGGAGGGGTAACGGCGCCAGCTCTTCCCGCGCGAGCGGGCCTCGCCCATGGCGTTGGCCCGGCGCCACCGCAGGAACCGCAGGGCGTCGCACAGCGCCCCGGGCCCCTGTTTGGCGGCCATCGTGGCGGTGGCGAGCTCGTGCACGACCGTGGTGAGGGCCGTGGCGAAGGTGACCGGAAGGTCCACCCAGGACAGCGCGATCCGGCGGAAGAGCGGGGCGATGTCCGCGGGGATGCGCACGCGCATGGCCACCGACCTGCCGTGCGCCCACCGGCGCAGCCCCGGCAGCGGCGCCCGGCCGGGGAGCGGGGGCGTGGTCTCGGCCGCCGCTCCGATCAGCCGGTAGTCCATGGCGACCGCGAACACCAGGGCGAGCAGCAGCAGCCACGGGGTGAGCGCACCGCCGCCGAACACGCCGTACACGAAGGTGGAGACCGGGTCGAGGCGGGCTCCGGCGGCTCGGGCGTTCGTCTGGAGGTGCTCCAGGAACACCAGGGCGGTGGCCAGGACCGGCAGCAGCCACAGCCAGCCCCCGTACCGGCGGCCGACGACAGCGAGGCCGAGGGTGCCGCCGATGAGGCCGGTGACGACGGCGTGCCCGGAGAAGACCGCGGAGGCCGAACCCGTCGGCCCGGGGACGGCGCTGCCACCGGCCGGGAAGAGTCCGCCGCCCTGTTGGCCCGCCCCCGCGCCCGTGTCCGCCGGGGCGAAGAGGGCGACTCCGTTGAGCAGTTGTTCGGCCAGCTGGAAACCGGCCCCGGCGGCAGCGGCCAGCAGCAGGAAGTCGACCGCGGCCAGGCGGCGCAGCCGGCGCCGGGCCAGGAGCGCCAGGACCAGCAGCGGGGCGAGTTTGCCCAGTTCCTCCACGGTGACCGCGACGTAGGTCTGGCTGAACACGTGCTGGACGTCCAGCCCGAGAGCACCGCTGACCAGGGCGGAGAGGAGGGCGGTCGGCCACATCAGCAGGGCGCCGAGTGCGCTCACCCTCAGGAGGGTCGCGAACGAGACGGTCCGGGACCTGGCCAGCAGCGCCAACTGGAACAGCAGCCAGAACGTGAGGACCAGGGACGGCAGGGCGACGCCCAGGGCCGGGACGGCCAGGGGGGCCAGCAGCAGGGTCCCGAACATGAGCCAGCACCACGTGCCGCGCAGTCCGCGCAGGAACCGGACCGGGCCGGGGGTGCGTTCACGGGCGCGTTCGACCCTGCGGGCGAGGCGTTCGGCCAGGTCGGGTCCGGGCCCGCGGGGCAGGCGGGAGTGCCGGGCACCGGGCTCGGCACAGTGGTGCTGCTGGGCGGCCCGCACCAGTGCGGGCCGGTTCCCCTCCCGGGCCCGCGCCGCGAAGTCCGCCCGGGCCTGCGGGATGTCCGGACCGACGATCTCCCGCACGAAGTCGGCCGGGCCCGCGGCGACGGTGAGCTCGCTGGCGGCGACCAGGACCGCGGCGGAGAAGTCCTCGACGCAGACGAGGAAGTCGGTGGGTTCGGGACCCCAGCCGCGGATGAGGTCGATGAGGGTGCCGGTGTCGAGGGGTACTTCGGTGACCGGGTCGTAGGAGAACTCGGCCCGGGTGCGGCAGACCAGGAGGCGGTCCACGCCCATGGCCCTCCCGGCCGCGACGATCCCGCGGATCAGGTTGCGGTCGCGGGGCACCACGAAGGGGGTGGTGACCTTCCCCCCGGCGCCGACCCACTGGGGGTCGAACTCGGTGGCGCCGGCACAGACGCGCAGCACGAGGTCGCGCGCGAGCATCGCCTGTTCTTCCATGGACTTCCTCGTGCCGGGGGGCTGAGTACACGGGGCCCGCACCCGGCGTCGTCCGGGTGCCGGACGGCCCCGCACGAGCATAACGGCGGAGGGGTCCGGCGGAACATGCGCGTTCGCGGCTTGTGGCCGCTTTGGTGCCCGTGGTCAGGGAGCGGTTCCCGAAACGGCCGGTGAGACGGTTCCGTGCGGTTCCCTGGAGGGGCGCGGGCCCGCCCCGAAGGCGTCCCCGCACAACTGCACGAAGTGGCGCAGCACCGGCAGCGACAGGGCCCAACCGGTCATCGCCCACCCCAGGTGGAGGTGGTCCATGGCGCGCGCCAGGGCGGCGACCCCGCTCCACCTGTCCCCCGCCCCGTTCTCGTAGGTGAGCCGGTAGAGCACCTCGGGGTGTTCTGCGGCCGGGCGCATGGTCAGCGCCGTGGGCCCGCGTGCCGCCACCCAGCTGCCCAGGGTCCGGCACATACCGCAGTCCATCGCGACGTACAGGGTCCCCGGGGCCCGTCCGGCCCAGGGGCGCCACCGGGGCAGCCACGGGCGCACCCCGGCGCGGTAGGCGTCCCAGTCCCGGCCGAACCGTACGCGCAGCTGCCCGCCCTCGTGCCAGGAGGCGAACCCGGCCCCGTAGCCCAGGGCCACCAGGGCGCCCAGCAGCAGCGGCGGGTACAGGGCCCCGGCCAGCAGGTAGACCAGCACGATGGTGAGCTGCATGGGGTTGCGCACGTAGGCGTAGGGGCCGCTGGTGACCAGGCGGGCGGGCGGGTCGTAGGGCAGCGGGGTGCCGTTGCCCACCGCCGCGAACTCACGTGCCGCCGCCAGCCCCGGCAGGCAGGCCAGGGCGAGGACCTGCGCACCGGCGGTGAGGGCCTCGGGGGACGCCTCCCACGGGGCCCAGGGCTCCCGCAGCGCTTCGGGCGCCCACCCGGCGGCCGCGTCCAGCGCACTCGGCACGGCTGGGGCGGTGGCCAGCGCGCACACCGGCAGCACGAACCCCAGCCCGAAGGCGAGCACCGCCTGTGCCCACATCCGGGCGCGGACCAGTTGGCGGTGCCGGGTCCAGAAGGCCAGCATCAGCGCGGGGATCAGGCAGAACGACGCACCGAGGATCTCGCCGAGCAGCCAGTGCCGCCCCAGGACCACCACCGGTTCGGCCAGCGGCATGAGGATCACGTCCAGCCACACCAGCAGACCGGTGACGAGCGGGACCGGCAGCAGTCGGAGCAGGAGCGCGGGCAGGGCTCCCCACAGCAGCACCCAGGCGAGCAGCAGGTCGACCGGCATCCCCAGCCACACGGCACCCTCGGCGTGGAAGGACCACCAGCCCGCGTGCTGTGCGACCAGGTTCAGCGGGACGAGGGTGAGCAGCGCCCAGCCGGAGGCCACGATCATCGAGGCGGTCTCCTTCTGGCTCGGGGCCCGCCACAGGCACAGCCCGACGAGCACCGCGAGCGGGAGGAGGAGGCCCGCGCCCCGCACGAGCAGGGCGGGCAGTTCCGGAACGGTCCCCGGAGCGGGTACGGCGGCGGGGGCCGCCCCGGGAGGGAGCGCGAGGACGAGTTCGGGGATCAAGGCCGGACCTCCCGCCGCAGCGTGTCCGACGGGGGCGTGTCCGCGGCCTCGGCGAGCGGTTCCCCGGCGGCCGCGCCGAAGGTCCCGGCGAGGTACTCGGCGGCCAGGCCGGTGGCGTAGGACTGCACGGGGCCGAAGTACCAGGAGGGGTCGTAGGTCCGCTCGTACTCGATCTCCCAGGACAGACGGGTTCCCTCGCCCTCCTGCCGCCAGGTGGCCACGGCGCGCTCCATGTCCATCCAGTTGGCGAAGGCGGTGTCGGCGGTGACCTCGAAGACGACCCGGCCGCCGTCGGGGCGCACCTCGCTCTCGACGACCTCCAGTTCCATGCGGCGCGGGGCGGGTTCGTCGCCGATGGCGAGGGTGCGGCGCGGGGTGAAGTTGACGAGGCGGGTGTCCCCCGGTTCGAGGCCCTCGCCGACCGCCTCGACCGGCTCGGGAAACGGTACGGCGCGCAGGAGGAGCGCCCGCGGGGGGCCGTACTCGGGCGGGGCCGCGAGGGCGTCGGCGATCTCGCCGGGGGCGGCCTCGACCAGCACCGAACCCTGCCCGTCGCTCTCGCGCGGCAGCAGGGAGAACCCGCCCACCCCCTCCAGCGTGAGGGCGAACAGGATCGGGACCGCGACCAGCGCGTTCGGATGGCGCTCGTCGGACCGCAGCAGCGCGGCGCCCGTCCAGGTGACCAGGGCGACCACCCCGTAGATGAGCGGTGCGGAGATGACCAGGCAGACCAGGCCCTCACCGAGCAGCGGCCCGGCCAGCAGCAGGCTCAGGGTGGTGACGGCCATGGCGGCGCCGACCGCGCTGTGGACCTGGCAGCACAGGACGACGAGCAGGGCCAGGAGGGCGGGCAGCCCGACGTAGAACAGGGCGGTCTGGTCCAGGCCGCCGAAGCGGGTCACCCGTACGGCGAGCAGGGCTGCGAAGGCCAGGAGCACGATCCCGGCCAGGAGCCATCGGGCTCCGGAGATCCTCGGGGCTTCGGAGCGCCGTCTGACGAACGCGGGGGCGGCGCGGCGGCCTGCGGCGTAGAGTTCGGCCGCCTCCCGGTCGGAGATGCCGGGCTCCTGGTCGTCGGGGTTCTCGGGGGGTTCGGATGGCTGCGCCATGGGGGTCTCCTTGTCGCGCGGTACCGCGAAGCTCCTTGTTCGATTGATTAAAGCATACGATTTAATCAGTCGATTAAACCGTATGATGAAGCACGAACCGAGGGAGGGCCATGGCAAGGAGCGGCGGCGGAGTCCGCAGGAGCAGCACACAGACCAAGGAACGCCTCATCACGGCTGCGGGCGAGATCCTGCGCGAGGAGGGGTACACCGGTGCGTCGGCCCGGGCGATCGCCACCCGGGCCGAGGCCAACTCGGCGCTAGTCTTCTACCACTTCGGCGGGGTCGACCAGCTGCTGCTCGCCGCGCTGGACCGGTCCAGTACCGAGCGGATGGCCATGTACCGGGAGCTCGCGGGACAGGCGCGCACCCTGGAGGAGCTCGTCGAGGTCGCCACCCGCATCTACCGCACCGACCTGGAGCGCGGCTACATCGCCGAGTTCTCCGAACTGGTCGCGGCCGCGGTCACCGAACCGGAGCTGCGCGAGGAGATCAACCGGCGCTCGCAGCCGTGGATCGACTTCATCGCCGGAGAGTGGGAGCGTGTGCTCGGCGGATCCCCCCTGGGGATGCTGCTGCCCGCCCGCGAGGTCGCCTACGCGGCGATCGCCTTCTACCTGGGGGTCAACCTGTTCTCGGTCCTGGACGAGGACCGGAGCCGGACCGAGGCCGTGTTCGACCTGGCCGGGACCCTCGCCCCGCGTGCCAAGCTGCTGACGCTCCGCCTGCCCGGGCGCGGCGCCAAGACCAAGGAGGACCAGTGAGCATCGACGTCGCCCAGGGAATCGAGTTCCCCGACACCTCCGACGGCAACCGCTGGGTCGCCGGAGCCGTGATCACCGACGGCCGGGGCAACGCTTTCACCCAGCGCCGCTCGGCCACCCGGAAGGTGTTCCCGCACTGCTGGGACATCGTGGGCGGGCACGTCGAGGAGGGCGAGGGCATGCTCGACGCCCTGGCCCGCGAGATCCACGAGGAGACCGGGTGGCGGCTGTCCTCGGTGGAGGCGGAGCTGTACCGGCTGGACTGGGACCCGGGCGACGGGGTGACCCGGCGCGAGGTCGACTACCTGGTCCGGGTCGACGGCGACCTGGCCGACCCGACGCTGGAGGCCGGGAAGCACACCGAGTTCATGTGGGTCGACGACACCAGGGTGCACCTGCTGCGCGACGCCCGCGACCCCGGCGACTACTTCATCACCGACATCGTCCGGAAGGGGCTCGACGCCGCCCGCGCCCTGGCCTGACCTGGCGGCCCGGCGCTCCGACCGAGTCCGCCGGGCCATCGAGATCGGGTCGGGGTCGGGGTCGGGTCCATCATCGAGCCAGGCGCACCTCGGTGGGGTCGGCCGCGTCCCACTCGATCTCGACGCTGCCCCTCTCGACCAGCGCGTCCATGCCCAGGAGTTCGGTTTCGACACGATCCCGGTAGGCCATCCCGTCGTACTCGAACAGCACGACCAGGTAGCCCTGGCAGGCGGAACCCTGCTGTGGAGTGCAGTCCTGCCCGACGATCTCCGCCTCGCCCCGGACGACACGCTCCTCCGGGACCGTGACCTCGGGGTAAGCCAGGTGGAGGGCTAGCAGGGTGGACATCACGGCTGCCAGGACGACCAGTGCGGTGATCCGCCCGGTGTAGTCGGGCAACAGCCGGAAGGGAGCCGGCGGAACCGTGACCGGGGCCAGATCGGCCTGACGGTAAAGGGCGGCCATCAGCAGCAGCGGGCCGAAAGCCAGCGGGGGCGCAGCCAGCAGTATGAGCCCCTCCGTCACGAACAGGCCCGCCACGAGGGCCGCCACCGCGAGGAGGAGCAGCAACACCCCGGGGACAGCACGGACGGCCACCTGCCTGCGCAGCCCCGCGCCACCCCGCTCCGGCCCCTTGACCAGGGTGCGCGCCCGCCGCCAGAACCAACTGGCCCGCGTACCGAGGCGGTGCCAGAGGCCGAACACCGCAAGCAGCGCGGGCGGCACCAGCAGGAGCGGTATCCACCACGACCAGCCGTAGCCGTATCCGCTGATCATGGCTTTCTCCGGGGCGTCCACCCGGTGTCTGACCTCCACCCGGGTCGGGTCTCCGGGACGGTACTCGCCCCGAACCCGAAGGAGTTCCTCCTGTGCCCGGAGCGGTTCCGGACCGGGCCGGAGGCTCACCACCGGTGTGCCGCGGTCGACCATGACCACCTCGGCTTCGGTGACCTGTGTCGGCCGGAGCTCCAGGGAGAGCCGCTCCACCAGGGGCGCCGCCAGCACCAACAGGAGGAACGCGAGCGGAACGCCGAGCAGCCCGGCCAGGACCGCCCCGAAACATCCGGGGCCGCCCTCCCTCTTCCGGCTGCGGTCCTGGGCGAGACGCCGGGTGAACTCCACGAAGCCGGGCGGCAGTTCCCGGCGGCGGTCCGCCTCAGGCTCCGCCGGTCCGTGTTCCCCGGAGGGGTGGTCGCGGTGCATCACTTCTCCCAACGGACGTCGGAGGGGTCGGCCGGGTCCCAGCTCACCGGTGCCTCGGCGGCCCGGATCAGTTCCTCGGCGGTCCCCGACTTCCCGAGGGGGACCGTGTTCCGGTACAGCAGTCCGTCCGCCTCGTACTCCACGGTGAGGCGGTAGGTGCAGGAGCGCCCCTGGGAGGCGCACCGGTAGTCCACCACCTCCGCGGTGCCGTGTTCGCGGGTGCCGTCCGGGACGACCGTCGGCGCCAGGGCGAGGAGCAGGACGGAGACCGCCGGAACCGGCACCACGAGGACCGCCGCCAGGTACGGCACCCAACGCGGAACCGGCCGGAACACGCGGGGCGGGCGGCGGAGGGGCGCGTGTTCGGCATGGCGGTACAGAGCCCGGACCCCGAGGCCCAGCCCGTACACCACCAGTGCCGCCCCGAGCCCGCACAGCCACAGCGGCGCGCCGTCGGCGACCAGGTCCGCACGGTCGGACCGGAGCAGCGGCAGGGCGTACAGTCCCGTACCCGCCGCCACAAGCACCCCGGCGGCGGCCGCCCACGGCAGCGAACGCCGCCACGGGGACCCTGCCGTGGGCGTCCCCCAGCGCAGCACCCGCACCCGTCGACGGAACCAGCCCGCCCGGACCCCGCCGCGGTGCCGTAGGACCAGGAGGGCGAGCAGGAGGAGCCCCACCGGGAGCGCCCAGGGCCACGGGGACCACCGGTGATCGGCGATGACGGCCTGTTCGGGTGCGTCGGGAAGGTGGACGACGGTCCGGGTGAGCGGATCCCCGGGGGTGTGCTCTCCCCGGGCGACAGCGGTCACCCCGGACCCGTCCGCGGCGGTGAACCGCACCACCGGCTCCCCGTGGTCGACCGCGGTGACCTCCGCCTCGACCGCCACCCCGTCCAGGGCGAAGACGGCCCGGTGGACCAACCCTTCCGTGGCGTGGAAGGCCCCCACCCCGACCAGTACGCCGAGAACCGCGACGCACAGCCGGACCAGGGTCGGGTACCGGTCCCTGGCGGGCGGACGGGGCGACAGCGAACGCCGGTGCGACTCCAGCTCGCGCGCGAAGTCGTTGAAGCCGGAGGGCAGGGGGACGCGGTTCACGGGGGATGCCTTCCACACGAGGGGGCGGGAACGGACCACTGGCCGGGGAGACACGGCCGAAACCCGGATCGGGCCGGATCAGGCCGGTCTCCCGACCCGGTCACTCACGGGCGAACCGCAGCACGGAGGGTCGGACCCGGCTCCACTCCACCCGAACGGTCTGCGCCGCCTCGTACTCCTCGCTGTCGGAACAGGCGATCTCGATCCGTTCCCGGTACGGCAGGCCGTCGGCCTCGTACGCCACGTGGACCCATCCCCTGCACCCGCCCCTCCCGTTGGAGCGAGTGACCTCGGCGACCGCCAGTTCGGCCGTGGTCGAGTCCGCCAGGGCGGTCTGTTCCCGGACCGTGTGCACCCCGAAGCCGACGGGTAGAGCGAGGAACCCCGCCAGGACGAGTCCCAGCAGCGCCACGAACTCGCTGTCGGCCGGCAGGAGGCGGATCGGAGCGGGGGCGTGCGGGGCCGGAGCGAGTTCGGCGTGGCGGAGGAGGGCCTTCCCGGCCAGAACCGCACCGAACGACGCCAGGACCGTCGCCGGGACGAACCAGACATACAGCTCCGACGTCGAAACCAGCTCCACCGTTCCCGCAGCCGCGAAGGGCCCCGTGTAGAGCCCGACCGACGCGGTCAGAGCGAGGGCTGCCGGCGCCGCGAACAGGCCGACCGGCAACCACGGGGCACGTCCCGGGCCGGGGGCCCCACCAGCCGCGGACGAGCGGTCGGACTCGTGGGCCTTCCGGCGACGCCGGTGCCAGCCCGACCGGAGTCCGCCGCCCCCGAAGTACAGGTAGCCCCCCGTGGCCAGCGCCAGAACAACCGGCACCAGGAACCACGGAAGCCACACATGACCCTCCAGCACCGCCCGCTGCGGGGCGTCCACCAGGTACAGCACGCCCACCTCGCGGGGATCGCCGTGCGCGAAGGGGCCGGGGAGCTCCTTCTCGTACCGCTCCCCCGCCCGGGTGCTGAAGGAGACCACCGGCTCCCCGTACTCGACACCGACCACGGTGCCCGGTACGGCCGCCGACTCCGTCGCGAACGCGGCCCGGGTCAGTTCGTTGTGTACGACGAAGCCGAGCCCCAGACCCGCGAACCCGCCGAAGAGCAGCAGCAGGAAGAGCGCCGCCAGGGCACCCCTGACCCGGTGCGCCCAGCCCTTCCTCACGGCGGGTTCCGGCGCGGGCACGGAAAGAGGGGGCGGAGGGTAACCGCGCTCCCGTATCTTCTTGAGCTGCCACTCCGGGGTGGGCCTGGGCCGGTTCGACCTACGCCGTCTGGTCACCGGAGCCCCTCGGGACTGGGAAGCGCGGAACGTGGCGCCGCCGCCCGGCGGGCGGGGGCGCGCCGTGGTGCGCGAGGTGCATGGGGGACGCCTCCCTGAGGGCGGGAACGAGGGCCGGGACGCAGCGGCGGGGCGCGTCAGCGGGGGAAGGCGACGGCGACGGGGTCGGTGTCGCTGACGTTCAGTGGGACTTCCTGGCCGGAACGGTAGTAGTGCGCGTCGGAGCAGTGGACGGAGAGGGTGCGTTCGTGGGTCAGTTCGGCGGCCTCATAGGACAGACGCACGTCGTACCGGCAGCCCCGGCCACTGTCCCTGGTCACCTCGTGCACCGTGGCCTGGACGGTGGTGCCAGCGGCGGTCTCGCGTTCGTGGAGTACGAAGTCCACGGCCCAGGAGCCGGGGACCCCGAGGATCAGCGCACCCGACACGACCAGTCCGGCCACCACCCAGCCGGTGGGGAGTCCACGTTCCTCCCGCGGGTCCCGGGTGAGCTCTGCGTGCCGGGCCACCGCCTGTCGGGCGAGAACCACGGAGAGCAGGAAGGCGGTCGCCCCAGACGAGAACCACACGAAGGCGGGGTCGATGGTACCGGGTTCCGTCCGGTTCGCCCCGAGGAACGGCCGGGTGTGGCACAGCACTGCCGCGACGAGGGCCAGCAGGGCCGGCACCGACCAGCGGGCGACCGGGTACGGCGGGGCCTTCCGCCGCAGACGCGCGCGCAGCCGTCTGGGCTGACCGCCCCGGCGCCAGGTGCGCACCAGCCACACCGCCGCCACGCCGAGCACGGCGAGCACGGCGACGGCCGCCAACAGGAGGGGGCCCCAGCCGGGCTCGTAATCGGCCAGCACCACCTCATGCGGACTTTCGACGAGGTACCGGACCGACACCGTGCCAGGTTCACCGCCCCCGCCGGACTCGCCGGGTTTCCCCAGGACGTACGACCCGGTGGCGACGGCCTCCACCTCCTGTCCCTCGGCGGTGGTGAAGCTGACCTCAAGGCGCCCCTCGACCGTACCGACCACCGCGGCCTCGGCACCTCGGGAATCCTCGTGGGCGAAGAGATCACTGGTCAGGGGTTTTGCCATCACGGTGAGAACGGCACCTGTGCCCAGTCCCAACAGGATGAGGGCCGCCCCCGCGAGGGCCGCCACCAGGGCCATGAGCCGGACATCCTCGCCGTCCCGGTCCCGGACTCCCCCGCCCCTGCGGTCTCTTCTCCCGAACCAGCTCCGCCACCCGGTCCGCGCGGAGGGCCGGGGGCGCCGTGCACCCGGGTGGCGTCTGAGGTGGTGTTTCTTACGTGCCCGGCTCATCGGCCCTCCTCAGGGACACCGTCGGGGCCGGGTACGGAGGCCCCGCCCCGAACGGAAGGCTGCGGGCGAAGGTGCTGGGAGAATTGCGGAACGCGCCGCCGCCCGGCGGGCGGGGGCGCGCCGTGGTGCGCGAGGTGCATGGGGGACGCCTGTCTGGCCGCGAGCGCGGGCTCGGATCGTGCGGTTCTCGGCCGCTCACCCTAGGCGGCCCAGGTCACGTCCCGGGCACCCGCGGGTGGCTCCTGGGCTGCTCCGGCCCTTCCCGCGAAGAGGGGCCCGGGGCGTGTCAGGCACCCGGGAAAGAGACCTCGGCCGCGGCACGCCGCACCTCGACCGCCGCGAGAGGCAGTGCCTCCACCAGGTCCGAGGCGCTGATCGGCGCACCGTCCCGCGCCAGCTCCGCCGCACGCCCGTGCAGGTAGGCGGCGCACATCGCGGCCTCCCAGGCCGGCAGCCCGGAGGCCAGCAAAGCCCCCGCAGCGCCCGAGAGCACGTCCCCCGAACCCGCCGTCGCCAGCAGCGGTGTACCCGTCGGGTTGACCGCCGCCGGGGCGCCGGGGTGCGCGATCACCGTCGTGGACCCCTTCAGCAGCACGGTCGCCCCGTACAGCGACGCCGCCCTGGTGGCGTGTTCGAGCCTGCGTGCCTCGATCCCGGCCCGGTCGGCGTCCGGCAGCAGCCGGGACAGCTCCCCCGCGTGCGGGGTGAGCAGGGTGTGCGCCGTGCGCCGACGCACCAGCTCGGCGAGGGAGGCGCTGCCCGCCAGCAGGGTGAGCGCGTCCGCGTCGAGCAGTACCGGGCGCTCGCTGTCCAGCACCGCCCGCAGCTCCTCGGCGTTGGCGGGGGCGGTGCCCCGGCCGGAACCGACCACCGCCGCCGAGACCCGGCCCGGCCCCAGGTCGGTACTGTTCAGCGGGTCCAGCTCCAGCCCCACCGTCTCGGGCCAGCGTGCGATCACCTGCGCGAGGACGTCCTCGCCACCCCCGTAGCGGACCATGCCCACCCCCGTGCGCAGGGCGCCCCCCACGCACAGGACCGCGGCGCCCCGGTACTGGTCGGATCCGGCGCGCACAGCCAGCACGCCCCGACGGTACTTGTCGTCCTCGGCCGCGGGGGACGGGAGGAGGCGGGCGACGTCCACAGCCTGTGGACAGACCAGGTCGGCACCGGGCAGCTCCGGAGCCAGACCGATGTCGACGAGGTGCACCCGGCCCGCCCGCTCCGCGCCCGGATCAACGAACAGGCCGGGCTTGTGGGTACCGAAGGTGACCGTGGCGTCCGCGCGTACCGAGTGCCCGGCCACCTCCCCGGTGTCGGCGTCCACCCCGCTCGGCAGGTCGACCGCAAGCACCGGGGCAGGAGAGTTCGAGGCGAGGGAGGCGAGCGCGGCGAAGGGTTCGCGCAGCCCGCCGCGGCCACCGATGCCGAGGAGGCCGTCGACGACGAGGTCCGTGTCGAACAACGCCGCCTCCACCTCCTCCGGGAGCGGAACGCCGAGGGACTCGGGAAACGCGGCGTCCCCGCCCCCGACCACCCGGCCACCCGCCGCACGCAGGGCCGCCAGGCCGCCCGGGTGGGTGCGGCTCCCGGCGAGCACAGCGCGCACGAACGCACCGCGGGCGGCCAGGTCCGCCCCCGCGAAGAGCGCGTCGCCACCGTTGTCACCGCCGCCGACCAGCAGTGTGACCCTCGACCCGTAGACGCGGGGCAGCATGCGGGAGCAGTGGACGGCCAGGCCCATGGCGGCGCGACGCATGAGCGCGCCTTCGGGCAGTCGGCTCATGAGGGCCTGTTCGGCCGTACGGACAACACTGACGACATGGGCGGAGCGCACCGGTCACCTCCGAGGGGCGGGGTCGGGCCTCCCATCGTGGCGCATCCGGTTCGGAACACACCCGCACCGCCACGCACACCCGGGCGCTTTCCGGCGTACCCGCGGCCCGGAGAGGACCGCAGCATCCACAGAACATTAATCACTTTCGACTCATATAGCCCGTTGTCACGGGTTCGCCACATAGAGAAGTCTTCGCTGGGGACAATAGGTGTATGCCTCGACCGAGCAAATACGTATCCAGGTCCGATCTGGGCTGGGGCACATCCCCCGCTTCCCGAGCCAACCCCCGCTCCGGTCTCGTCATCCACTACGACAGCGTGAACCAGGGACTCTCCGGCAAGGACCACTCCGCCTGCCTGACCTACTGGCGCAACACCCGTGCGTTCCACACCGGCCCCTCCCGGGGCTGGGCGGACATCGGGTACTGCGTGGACGAGGAGACGGAGATCCTCACCGAGAACGGCTGGCGCTCGTTCCGGCGGGTCCGCGCGGGCGACACCGTGCTCACCCTCGACCACACGACCGGGACCTCCCAGTGGCAGCCGGTCCAGGCCGTCAACGTCTTCCCGGCCACCGAACGCACCCTCGTCCACATGCGGGGCCGCTCACACTCCTCCCTGACGACCCCGCACCACCGCTGGCCGGTGGAGCGCGCGCTCCACAACCCGCCCGGGGAGCACTGGGCGACCACGGAAACACTCACCTCCCGGGACATGATCAGAGTCGCAGCCCCCTGCGACCACCTGCCGGACGAACCCAAGTGGCCCCACGACCTGGTCGAAGAAGTCGCCAGAGCATGGGCCAGCAGGGCGAAGCCGAGCCCCCGCCTGAGAGAGCACCTCACGGAAGGGGTCCCCCACCACGCGTTCCTCCGAGCCCTGACCCGGGAGCAGCTGGCCCTGCTGATCAGGGGCGCCGCACCAGAGGGTCGCGTCCCGGACCGGGCCTCGGCCGAGGCCCTCCAGTTCGCCGCCGTGCTGGCCGGGCGGGCCGCGCACCTGCACCACAACGAACACGGCTGGACCGTGGCACCCGACCACCGCGCCCTCCTGCCGATCAACCGCGACCAGGACGGCCTGACCCTCCGCGAGGAGACCTACGGCGGGCACGTCTGGTGTCCCACCACCCCCAACGGCACCTGGCTGGCCCGGCGTCGGGGGACGGTGTACTTCACCGGCAACTCCTTCATGGCCTGCCCGCACGGGTACGTCATCGAGGGACGCGGGCTGTACCGCACCCAGGCGGCGCAGCCCGGCGGGAACTCATCGCACTACTCCTGCACCCTGGCGACCGGTCCGACCGACGCCATCACCCCCGAGCAGATCAACGCGGTCCGGATGCTGCGGCAGTGGCTGATGGAGCCCGACACCTCCATCGCCGGGGCCGTACTGGGGCACCGCGACTTCATCTCCACCTCCTGCCCTGGCGACAGGGCCTACCAGCTCGTTCAGGACGGAACGTTCACACAGCCCCCCGGGGCCGTCACGGAAGGACTCGACTTGCTCGGACTCAAGGAAGGCGACGGCATCCCCACCCCCTCCGAAGGGGTCAAGGCCGTCCAGAGGCTGATCGTGGCCGCCGGTTTCGGTGAGCACCTGGAGCCCTACGGGGTCGACGGCCAGTGGGGGAAGGGCACCAGCGCGGGCCTGCTCGCGGCCCGGCACTACGTGGGATCGGGCGTCTCCTCGATCAAGTCCATGACCGGCGAGTCCTACGCCCAGCTCATCCGGGCGTGCGCCCGGCGGGAGGCGGAGCGGGCGGTGAAGGGACTGGACGGCCCCGACAGCGGGGGTGACGGTTCGCTGCCCGGCACGGAGACCGTCGATGTGTCCGGCCAGCTCACCATCGAGCGATAGGTCCGGCACCCCCTGCATCCTCAAGCAACAGCACCCCGGGGGTTGGACGAGCACGCCCCGGGTCCCCTTCACCCCTGGGGGTTTTGCCGCACTTCCCAGCTGCCAGCCCCCGGGGGATCCAGCCCCCCACCACCCCGACCCCCTCAACCCCAGGGGGTCACAGAACGTGCGCCTTGTGCGCCCTCCTCCGGTGGTGGGGGTTGGCCGAAGAGCGGTGGGCGGCGCCCGGCCACAGGGAGTTTTCGCCAGACGTGGGGACACGTGTCTCCAGAACACGCCAGTAGTCCAGGGGGGGTGGCGAGCTACGGGCCTCGCCCTTTTCCAGAACCAGACGTAGCAAGATCAAACACGTCCCGCGAGGTGCGTAGCGGCCTCCGAGTACGCCCCACACCAACCCCCACAGGGCCCAGCCGGACGAACACCGGGCCCAGACCACCCCAGGGGGGTGTCCCGAACCCCCACCACCAACCGTTTGAAGGAGCACCCACGCAGAACCCCCCACCACAACGGGTCCCGAACCCCCACCACAAACCACCCGAACCTGCACCCGCGCACTCCCCACACCACAGCGGGTTGGCTTGGAGCTCAGGCACAGGAAGCTCAGACACAACCCCACCCGAACCCCCATCACCACACCCGCACACCCCCGTACAGGCTGAGTACGAGGCAGTACATCCGGGGTACTACAGTCTGTCGTAGTTTGGTTCGGTCCGCTGACATGGGCGGACACGCGTGGTGTGCGAGTGGAGGAAGCGTGGTCGACTGGCTGACCATGGCCATTCAGATGGTGTCGTTGGCGATGGCCGTGTGGTGCCTCATCTCGACCTTCCGCGATCAGCCCATGTTGGTCCCGCACCTGATCGGCGTGGGTGTCCTGTGGCTGCTGGTGCTTGGGCAGGTCGGTGCGACCGTGGTGACCATGGTCGGCGGCGAACGCCCCGACGAGATGGTCATGTTCGTGTCCTATCTCGCGACCGTGGTGCTGCTGCCCCCCGCCTGTGCCGTGTGGGGGTTCATGGAGCGCACCAAGTGGGGTCCGGCGGTGATCGCCTTCGCCTGTCTGATCCTTCCGGTGCTGATGGTCCGTATCGAGCAGTTGTGGAGCCCTGTTGTCTGAGACACCGGAATCCGAGGCACCGGGAACCGGGCCCGTCGCCGACCGCACTCTGCGCACGGGCCCCGGAAGAGTACTGGTCGCGGTGTACGCGGTGTTCGCTCTCGCCGCGACCGCGCGCGGGAGCTACCAGCTGGTGACGCGTTTCGAGGAGGCCCCCGTGGCGTACGGCCTGTCCGTGCTCGCCGGGGTGGTCTACCTGGTCGCCGCCGTCGGTCTGGCCCGTGCGGGGCGCACCTCTCGGGTGGTGGCCCTGGTCTCGGTGTCCGTGGAGATGGCCGGGGTACTCGTGGTGGGCGCGCTGAGCGTGTTCGCGTCCGGGGTGTTCCCGGACGACACCGTGTGGTCCGGTTTCGGCAGCGGCTACCTGTTCATCCCACTGGTACTTCCCGTCCTCGGCCTGTGGTGGATCCTGCACGTCCACCGTCTGGACCGCGAGGCGCAGGCCACCGGGGCCTGACCTCCGGTCGAACCACCACCGAGGGTCGGGGCACGGCGACCCTCCGGTTCCGCGGTCACTAGGCTGTCGCCATGTCCGATCAGACGCTGTCCCTGCCGGTGGCCGTTTCGGCCGCCTGGCTCCGTGAGCACATCGACGAGGTCGTTCTCGTCGACTCCCGTTGGTACCTGGACGGCCGATCCGGCCGTGAGGCCTACCTGAGCGGCCACATTCCCGGCGCCGTGCACGCCGACGTGGATGCCGACCTCGCCGCGCCCGCCAGCCCGGAGGGCGGACGCCACCCGCTCCCGGCCGCCGCGGACCTCGCCCGCACCCTGGGCCGCCTCGGCATCGGCGACCACTCCCGCGTGGTCGTCTACGACGACGCGAACGGTTCCGTGGCCGCGCGCCTGGTATGGATGCTCCGTATCCTCGGCACCTCCGCGGCCTTTCTCGACGGCGGCCTCCAGACCTGGAACGGTGAGCTGGAGGAGGGGGAGGCCACGGTCGCCCCGGTGCACCGCACCGCACTCCCCTGGCCCGCCGACCGCCTGGTGGACACCGAGGCCCTCCAGGGGGAGCTGGCCGCCCCGGACCGGCTCCTGTTGGACGCCCGCGTCCGCGGGCGCTTCACCGGTGAGCAGCCTGCGCCCGTCGACGCCCGGGCCGGGCACATCCCCGGTGCCCGCAGCGCCGAGTGGCCCGCGAACCTGACCCCGGACGGTCGGCTCGCCGCCCCCGACGTCCTGCGCGAGCGTTTCGCAGCCCTCGGCGCGGATTCCGCGCACACGGTCACCGCCTACTGCGGTTCGGGGGTGACCGCCTGCCACGACCTCCTCGCCCTGGAGCACGCGGGCTTCAGCAACACCCGCCTGTACCCGGGGTCGTGGAGCCGGTGGGGCGGGGACGACTCCCTGCCTCTGGAGACCGGGGACACCCAGCACTGACCGGCCGCTCCCCGCTTCGCCCGCGACCCAGCAACCACCGCTGCCCGCGCCCAGCAACAGCAACAGCAACAGCAACAGCCACTCGAACACTCGACGCCCCGCCGGGGCTCGCGCCGTCAGCGCGGACCGCGGCGGGGTTTCGCTGCGCTCCCCCGAGCCTGCCCCCGCTCCACCAACCGGCCTCCGCCAGGCTGGCCCCCGACCCACCAGCCCGGCCCCGTCCCACCATCCTTGCCCCCACCCCGCTTCCGCCCTGGTTCCCGGCCTGCCAAACCGTCGCCGCGCAGACCGTTCCCGGTCCCGGCAACCGCCTAGGCTGGGAAGAGACCCAGGCCCGAAAAGCCCAAAAAGCCCGAAATCTCCCAAAAGTGGATGGCCTCGTCCGAGATGGCCTCATCCGAAAAGAGCGGGTGCTTCAACAACCTGCCGCTGGGAAAAGTTCCCGTCCGTACCGTGCTGACCTGACCTGATCCGGCCAGAACCGGAACCGGATCCCCTGAGCCGGCGTCAGACAGAGCAGTAGGATCGCCCGGCCCCAACAGACAACGTGCTTCACCGCGAAACGAGGAACACTGGTGATCGAACTCCTGCTGCTACTGCTTCTCATCGTCGGGATCGTGATCGGAGTCATGATCTACAAGCAGCGCTCCCGCACCCAGAACCCGAAGCAGGACGTGCCCCCGCCGCCACAGGACCCCTTCGCCGCGTCCTCCACCACGGACACCGCCGGTGACCCCCGCAACATCAAGGCGGGGGACATGATCGACTGGGGCACCGAGCGGACCTGGATCCGCGGCACCCTGCGCCTGTCCGAGGGCGGCTACGTCTGGTCCGAGCACTTCCTGGAGGTCGAGGGCGGCAAGCGCTGGCTCTCGGTCGAGGAGGACCCGGACCTCGAGCTGGCCCTGTGGACCGGCCGCCCGGACCTGACCATGGTCCCCCAGGGCAAGACCATCGAGCTCGAGGGCGTCACCTACAGGCTGGAGGAGAAGGGCTCCGGCTCCTACCGCTCCGAAGGCACCACCGGCCTCAAGGCCCAGGGCGGCATGGACTACGCGGACTACGAGTCCGCGGACGGTCAGCTGCTCGCCTTCGAGCGTTTCGACCACGGCAGCTGGGAGGTCAGCACCGGCACCAAGATCGCCGCGGGTACCTTCACGATCTTCCCCGGGAGCTGATCCCGGTATGCGTGCGAGCATCAGCGCCCCCTTCGTCGACACCAAGGCCGACGACCTGGTCTGGACCCTGAACCACCCGTTGGTCGAGCCTCTGGCGACCCGGACCGTCGAGGTGCCGGGTTTCGGGGTCGAACTCCGGGTCCTCGGAGCCTCACACCAGGTGGTCCTGCGGTCTGCGTCCGACGACGGGAAGCTGGTGGAGACGGTCGCCTGCCTGCCGGGGGTTCCCGGCGGGCTCCCCGGCTGCGCCGGGCACCCTCTGCCTGGGGTGGGCGACTACCGCTTCGGCTCCGTCGTCGAGTCGCTGCCTCGTCACGAACTCGCCCTCCGGGTCGCGGAGATCCATCAGGAGACCTCCGACTCCCCCGGCGGGCTGCTCGTCGCCTTCCCCGGTGATCCGTTGGCGGTCACCGCGCTGCACCTGACCTCTGGCAGCGGGGCGTCCCTGCACTGGCGTACCTGGCACGCCTATCCGCAGAGCAACGAACTGGTGACGACGACCACAACCCTGACTTCCTGAGGAGGCCGACATGGCCAAGAGCAAAATCCCCGAAGCACACGCTCCACGACACAGGGTCGCCGCGGTCGGCGGCGCCGTCACCGTGCTGCTCCTGCTCTCGGCGTGTTCGAACGGCGACAACAACGCTGACTGCGAGCCCCGTGCCAGTGCGACCGCCACCCCGTCGAGCACGCCGAGCCCGTCGAGCACACCGAGCCCGTCGAGCACGCCGAGCCCGTTCAGCTTGTCGAGCCCCTCCAGCACACCGAGCCCGGGGAGCTCCACCAACTCCTCGTACCGCAACACGCCCAGCCCGACACCGACCGACGACTGCGACAACCACAACGGCAACAGCAACAACAACAGCGGTGGCGGCGGTGGATTCTTCTTCTTCGGGGGCGGCGGAGGCGGCGGCTCCAACAGCAACGGCAGCGGAAGCAACAACCGCGGCGGCGGGTCGGGCTTCGGCAAGTAGAGCAAGTAGGACAAGTAGTCTGCCGTGTCGGGGGACGGGCTCGTTTGCGCAGTCCACACCCACCGACGCCCCAACCATCCCGACACGGACGAGGCCATGAACGAAATCCTCAGCAGCTCCCTTTCCGCCCTGGGTTACGGCGTGGTCGGCACAGCCGTCATGCTGCTCGGCTACCTGATCACCGACCTGCTCACCCCGGGCAAGCTGCACCAGCTGATCTGGGAGGACCGCAACCCGAACGCGATCCTGCTGGTGTCCGCGAACACTCTCGGAGCCGCGGTCGTGGTCGTCTCAGCGATCATGTCCAGCTACTCCGAGCTGGGCCTGGTCCCCGGACTGGTCTCCACCGCGGTCTTCGGGCTCATCGGCCTGGTGGTGATGGCCCTGTCGTTCCTGCTGATCGACCTGCTGACCCCCACGAAGATCAGCCACATCGTCAGCAACGCCGAGTGGCACCCGGCTACCTGGGTCAGTGCGACCGCGCACCTGTCGATCGCGCTGGTCGTGGCCGCCGCCATCTCCTAGGGCCCGGGGGCTCCTGGGGCGCCCGCCCCGGGCGCCCGGCTCCCGGGCCGACGGTTCCCGGGCCGACGGTTCCCAGGGGATCGGTCCGGCGGACCGGCCCCGCACTTCCTCGAGAAAGCAGTACCTTGACCGAGACCACGGCCCACTCGCGGCCCCGACTCCCGGTGCCCGCGCGCGCGGCCCGGTTCTTCATCCTGTTGGCGGTGTTCATCTGCGCCGCCTGCGGCCTGGTGTACGAGCTGGCCCTGGTGGCGATCGGCAGCTACCTGCTCGGCGACACCATCACGCAGGCCTCCGTGGTCCTGTCGGTCATGGTGTTCGCCATGGGTGTGGGTTCGCTGCTGTCCAAGCGGTACCAGGCCCGCCCCGCGCTGTCGTTCGCCGTGGTGGAAGGCCTGCTGTCGTTGGTCGGCGGCCTGTCGGTCCTGCTGCTGTACGGGTCCTTCGCCTGGTTGTCCGTGAACGCCTACCAGCCCACGCTGGTGCTGCTGGCGTTCGTCATCGGCACCCTCATCGGCATCGAGATCCCGCTGCTGATGACGCTCATCCAGCGCATCCGCAAGCAGGAGGCCTCCGAGGCGGTCGCGGACCTGTTCGCCGCCGACTACGTGGGCGGTCTGATCGGCGGGCTGGCCTTCCCGTTCCTGCTGCTGCCGCTGCTGGGTCTGCCCAAGGGCGCCCTGATGGTGGGGCTGCTGAACGCGGTCATCGGTGTAGCGGTGGTGCTGTGGCTGTTCCGCACGGATCTGACCAGGCTCGCCTACGCGGGGTTGAGCGCGGGGCTGACGTTCATCGTCGTCGTGCTGGGGCTGGCCTACTACTTCGCCGAGCACTTCGAGGTGGACGCCCGGCAGGCCATGTACCGGGACCCGATCGCGTACGCGGAGCGCAGCGAGTACCAGGAGATCGTACTCACTCAGTCCCTGGACGGCCGGGACGTGCGCATGTTCCTCAACGGGTCCCTCCAGTTCTCCACGCTGGACGAGTACCGGTACCACGAGTCGCTCATCCACCCGGCGATGGACGGCCCGCGCGAGGACGTGCTGGTCCTGGGCGGCGGAGACGGCCTGGCCATCCGGGAGCTGCTGCGCTACGACGACGTCGACTCGGTGACCCTCGTGGACCTGGACCCGGCCGTGATCGAACTGGCCTCCACCCATCCGGTGCTCCGCGAGCTCAACGACGACTCCTTCCAGGACCCGCGGGTGGACGTCGTCAACGCCGACGCGTTCCAGTGGCTGCGCGACAACCCGGACAACTTCGACGTGGTCATCGCTGACCTTCCGGACGGCACCGACGTGGGTACCTCGAAGCTGTACACCATCGAGTTCTACGCGCTGTTGGAACAGGCCCTGAACCCCGACGGGCGGGTGGTGGTGCAGGCCGGTTCACCGTTCTTCGCCCCGGACGCCTACTGGAGCGTGGGCCACTCGCTGGAGGAGGCCGGGATCGCGGTCACCCCGTACAACGTGGACGTCCCGACCTTCGGCAACTGGGGTTTCTACCTGGGTGCCTCCGAGGGGGATTCGGGTCGGGCCCCGGAACTGACGCTGCCGGACGACGCCCCCGAGCTGCGCTTCCTGGACGACGACCTGCTGTCGGCGTCCCTGGTGTTCCCGAAGGACCGGCAGGAGGGCGATGTCCGCTCCTCCACGCTGATGCATCCGCGGATCATCGGCTACCACCAGGACCGCCAGGCCTGGCGGGGTTACTGAGTTCCGGGTCGTACGCACCCGGCCACACCGATGGCGCCCGTACCGGGGGTACGGGCGCCATCGGTGTCAGACACCGCGCGACCTGGGATCTTGGGCCAGTGGGCGGCCACGCGGTGGTTTCGGCCGGGGGCGGGCCAGCGGGGGGAGCGGGTCACCTTCGTCGGCTCCCCCGCGGCCCGACGCCCATCCTCACCCCGGCCGGGCGGACGGCGCGCACGCCACGCCGCCCGCATCACCCCGGATGACAACCCTTGACACAGACTTGCCGCCCCTTACCGGAAACGGATGCTTTCCTCACCCCTGTTCCGAGCGCTCCAGGGCCGCCAGGGCGGTGACCGCGCCCAGTTCCCAGCAGTCCTGCCTGGCCTCCGTTCCGGGACGGCCGGTGACGGCGACCGGGGGCCGGTGCCGGCTCCACCCCATGCCCTTGGTGATCGACTCCACCGCGCGCACAGCACCCGAGGTGTCGTTGTCCCCGTGCACGTAGAGCGAGTACGGCAGCCCCCGCGTGTCGGTCTGGACGGGGTAGTACACCGTGTCGAAGAAGTGCTTCAGGGCACCGGACATGTAGCCGATGTTGACCGGGGTCCCCAGCACCACCGCGTCGGCTTCCAGAAGGTCCGCGGCGGTTGCGGCCAGGGCTGCCCTGGCCCGTACCTGGACCCCTTCGATATCGTCGGTGCGGGCACCGTCGAGCACCGCTTCCAGAAGTTCCTGTGTGGCGGGGGAGACAGTGTGGTGAACGATGAGCAGTCGTGCCATACACCCACATTAGGCAGTGCTCCCTCCGGAGCCGACGGCCCCTCGACGGCGGCAGAAGAACTGGCGCCGAAAGCCACCTGACCTCGGGCGAACCCGGACGCCCGCACTGACGGGCGCAGAGTTCAGCCGTCCCCACGGCCCGGTCACACGCTCCCGTCATCAGCAGAAACCGTGGAAGAAAGCCAAGGGCCGCATGAATCAGCCTCCGCACGACCCCTACCAAGGTCCTCCGCCGGGGACGCCTCCGACCGGAGGCCAACCACCGGTGGACCCACCGCCGATGGGCCCACCGCCTCCCGGGTGGGCGCCCCCGGGAGGCGGCCAACCGCCGATGGGCCCGCCCCCTCCCGGAGGTCCGCCTCCGCCCGGCGGCCCCTACGGAGGCCCGCCCCAGGGCGGCGACCCCTACGGCGGTCAGTACGGCGGCCCGCCCTACGGCGGCGACCCCTACGGAGGCCAGTACGGCCCGCCCCAGGGCGGCGACCCGTACGGCGGTCCCTACGGCGGTCCCTACGGCGGCCCGTACGGCCAGCCCGCGCCCAGGAAGGGGACCTCCCCCTGGCTGTGGGTGAGCCTCGGATGCGGCGGGATCTTCGTCATCGGTCTCGTCCTGGTCCTGATGCTCTTCTTCGTCTTCGCGGAGGTGGAGGAGGACAGCGCCGGTGACAGCACCGGTGGCAGCGCTGGCCAGTCCAACTCGGACATGCCCGGCCTCGGCGAGGAGGTCGCGCACGACGGCCTGCTCTTCACCGTGACCGAGGTCGAGACCGGTCTGCCCGAGGTCGGGGGCCAGCGGGCGATCGGTGAGTACGTCGTCGTGCACCTGGAAGTCGGAACCGACGACGCCCTCTTCCCGCTGTTCTGGCGGGACGAACAGCACCTGTACACGGAGTCCGGCACTCAGATCGAGGAGGACTACGAGGCCACCGGTGCCTACGACAACACCGAGATGAGTGTGCTCGTGCCGGAGGAGGGCACCGTGAGCACGGCGATCGTCTTCGACGTGGACGACCCCGACGAGCTCTCCCACATCGGTCTGAGCGCGGAGACCTACGGCGGTAACGAGGTCGAGATCGACATCACCGGCTGATCCAGGCCTCCCCGCCGCCCGCCCCGGAGCGCCCCCTCTCCGGTCCGGTCGGTGTAGGGGGCGGACCCCACTCAGGGGCCGTCGGGACACCCCTTCCGGCGGCCCTCCGGCATGTGTGCCGACCTCCGGAATCCTCGCTGGCCCAGCAGCGAAACCTGCCTTTTCCGCTGAATCAACACCGCCGTGCAAAGGACATTTATTACCAGAGGCCACGAATGCGAAAGTGTTAACCCGTTCGCGTTCCCCCTGCCGGACTTCTGATATCGACCTGCCGTTCCCCTCTTGCCTGGGGTGCGACCGCTACAGCGCGCCAACCCGCTCGCACCCAGGTACCGGTCCGTACCCGACGGCCCCACCGCCATCACGGGAGGGTCGGCAACCCGGACACCGAGTTCGTGCCCGACGCCATCGTGGACCGGTTCTGCCTGGCCGGAACGGTTGCGGAGCACGTGGAGAAGCTGGAGCGGCTGCGCGCCGCGGGCGTGGACCAGTTCGCGGTCTACGCGATGCACGACGACGTCGACGGGGCCATCGACGCCTACGGCCGGGACGTCGTCCCGGCCCTGGCCCCGGCCGCCCCGGGCTGAGACACGCGGCCCCCGGCCGGTACCCGTACCGGCCGGGGGCCGCGGTGCCGACGTACCGCGTCATCGCGCGGGGGATGACGTGCGAAGATGTTCGACGGCCTGGCACCTTTTCCGGATATTTCGGATCTTTCGCCGGGCTCCGCCCGCGCGGGCCCAGCGCCGCGTCCGCGCACACCGCTCCCCCGCCAGCCCCACCGAAACGCAGGTGTCCCGTGTCCACAGTGCCCTCCACACCCGAGCCGCCCCTGTCCGAACCGCCATCCCAGGTCACCCACCCCGACGGCCGTGTGTCGATGCCCGAGGGCACCGCCCTCGCCCGGAGCCCGTTCGTCAACGACGACCTCCAGCCCCTCCCCGTGTCGAGGCGGACCTGGGGCACCGGGAGCTTCACCGCGCTGTGGGTGAGCATGTCGGTCAGCATCCCCGCGTGGACGCTGGCGAGCGGCCTGATCGCGGCCGGGCTGGACTGGCGCCAGGCCATGGTCACCATCGTCCTGGGCAACCTCATCGTGCTGCTGCCGATGGTGCTGACCGGCCATGCGGGCGCCAGGTACGGCATCCCGTTCCCCGTGTTCGCCCGGTCCTCCTTCGGCCTGCGCGGCGCCAACCTGCCCGCCCTGCTGCGCGGCGCGGTGGCCTGCGGTTGGTTCGGGATCCAGACCTGGATCGGCGGTCAGGGCGTGCACGTCCTGACCGGTCGGCTGTTCGGGGACGGCTGGGTCGACGCCACCGAGGTCGGCGGCAACCCGTGGACGCTGTGGCTGTCCTTCGGCCTCTTCTGGCTGGCCCAGGTCGCGATCATCCTCTGGGGCATGGAGGGCGTGCGCAGGGTCCAGGTGTGGGCCGCCCCGCTGATGGCCGTCGGCGGTGTCGCCCTGCTGGTGTGGATGGCGGTCGAGGCGGGCGGTTTCGGCCCGATGCTCGCCGTCGAGGGCAGAACGGACTGGGGTCCGTCCTTCTGGGCGCTGTTCTTCCCCTCCCTGATGGCCGTGGTCGGCTACTGGGCGACCCTGACCCTGAACATCAGCGACTTCACCCGCTTCTCCTCCTCCCAGCGCGCGCAGGTGGTGGGCCAGTCACTGGGCCTGCCCACGACCATGACGCTGTTCTCGCTGATCGCGGTCATGGTGACCGCCGGCACCGCGTCCGTCTACGGTGAGCCGATCTGGAACCCGATCTACGTCGTGGACAGGATGGAGAGCGGGATCGGGCTGCTCTTCGCGATCTTCGTGGTCCTGCTGGCGACGGTCTCCACCAACGTGGCGGCCAACCTGGTCGGTCCCGCCTACGACCTGGCCAACCTCAAACCCAGCTGGATCAGTTTCCGCACCGGAGCGATCCTCACCTGCTTCCTCGGGGTACTCATCTTCCCCTGGAAGCTCATCGAGGACGAGAACGTGTACGTCTTCACCTGGCTGGGCACCGTAGGCGGACTCCTGGGCGCGGTGGCGGGCATCCTGCTCGCCGACTACTGGCTGCTGCGCCGCACCCGCATCAACCTGCCCGCCCTGTACACGCGCGGGTCCGAGTACTGGTACTCCGGCGGCTGGAACTGGCGCGCCCTCGCCGCCTTCGGAACGGGTGCGCTGCTGGCCGTGGGCGGCTCGAACTCACCCGAGGGCGAGGGCCCCTTCCCCGCCGGGGGGCTCATCCCGCCGTTGGCCCCGCTGTCCGACTACGGGTGGCTGGTCGGTCTGCTCAGCGCGATGCTGGTGCACTGGGCGCTGGGCCGCTTCCTCCCGGACCCGAGGCAGCGGGCCGCCGAGGAGGAGGCCGCCGACCGGTCGGCCGACCCCGTCGCCTGACTCCGAGACGCGTCCCCGGGCGCCGCGCGGCAGTGTTCGCCGCGCGGCGCCCCCTTTCGTGCCCGGTTTTCGAACTGCGGATGTTGGCGCACAATAAAACCCCTGGAAAGCAGACCATCACCCAGAGAAACGGGAAGCAGGCCGAAAAAGAAACACGACCACAATCGGACAGCAGGTGAACCAGACGATCCAAAGCCACTTGAGCTGGGGATTAGCGGTGCCTGAAAAAACCCATAAAAATGACAACCCCTCCCCCGGCATCGGCGTCCGCGAGGGAGCCCTCATATTCCCGAAGATCCTTCCCGTTCGTTCAGAAAACCGGTGTCAGCCATCCTTTCGGAAGAGGCATGATGGAACGGTCCCCTGGTACTCCGGTCCCCGTCCGCCCGAGTCCTCCGGACCGAACCCCGCTCACCACGCCGGTTTCCGCCCCCGGCGCAGGGCAGCACCAGTCGAGAAGAAAAGGGTCATCATGACTCACCCCCAGTACCCCGGAGACGCGCCCCAGCCCCCGAAGAAGAAGTCTCCCGCCCTCCTCTTCGGATGCCTCGGATGCAGCGGCCTGCTCCTGCTCGTCCTCATCGTGGTGGGAGCCCTGGCCCTGGGCTCCGGTGACGGGGACGGCGCGACCGGGGACAGCACGTCCGCCGACTCCGGCGACGGCGGCGGCGGCGGAAACGACGAGGCAGCCGACGAGGGGTCGGACGGGGACCTGGCCGGCATCGGCGACCGCGTCGAGGTCGGCGGCCTGGCCTTCACCGTCACCGGCGTCGATGACGGTCTCACCGAGGCCAGCGGCGCCCTGGACACCTACACGGCGGAGGGCCAGTACGTCGCCGTGTCCGTCACCGTGGAGAACACCGGTAACGAGCCGACCTACTTCGAGAACACCGCACAGAAGCTGTACGACGCCGAGGGGCGCGAGTTCGGCCACGACTCCGACGCGACCATCGCGTTGGACGAGGGCCCCATGCTCGGGGAGCTCAACCCGGCCCAGAGCGGGGACTTCACCGTGGTCTTCGACATCCCGGCCGACGCCGAGGTCGACCGCATCGAGGTCAGTGACGACATGTTCGGGGACGGCGGCACCCCGATCAGCCTGAAGGGCTGATCCCCGTTCCGCCCTGACCCGCAGGGGGCGCCGCGCGGCAGTGTTCGCCGCGCGGCGCCCCCGTGTCCGGTCGGCCCATGGCCGTTTCCGGTCCGCTGAGCCGGTCAGGGGCGGTACGCCGCCGCCCCGGAGAACTCGGCGATGGATCCGCCCCCGGCGATGGACTCCCGGGCGGGGATCTCGGCGTCCTCCTTCGACTTCAGCAGTGCGCCGAGTCCCACCGCCTCCTCCGGTGTGAGGAAGGCCGCACCGTCGGAGTCGGCGAACACCACGTCGCCCGGCCGCACGACCGCGCCCGCGATACTCACCGGGACGTTGATCGCGCCCTCGATCCCGGCGATGCGGGTGGTCAGCGGGCTGTACCCCCGGGACAGGACCGGGAAGTCGTAGGCGAGGGTCTCGTCGTGGTCGTTGACCGCGCCGTCGATCACCGCGCCCGCCGCTCCGCGGGCCTTGGCCGTGTAGGAGACCAGACCGCCGAAGCAGGAGCGCCGGAGGTCGCCGGACTGGTCCACGACGAGGACGTCACCGGGGCGCAGCATGTCGGCCGCCATGTGCACGGCCGTGGAGTCCAGGTGCGGAATGCGCACCGTGACGGCGGTGCCCACGAACTTCAGCGGGCGCCGGTTGGGTGTCAGACCGAGGGCGAAACCGTGGTCCCGCAGGTGTCCGAGTGTGGAGACGCACGCCTGGCCGAGTTCGGAGACGATGCTGTCGTCGATCTGTTCGGGCATGTCATGGACGGTGAACACGACTGGTCCTTTCCGCACGGCGGGGCCGTGCTACTGCGCGCTGGAGAGATAGGGGATGAAGGTGGTGATCTCGGGGACCATGATGAGAATCGCGACGACCACGAAGTCGGCGATGATGAACGGCACGATGCCGCGGAAGATCCGTCCCAGTCCGGCCTCGGGCACCGCGCCGGAGTACACGAAGGCGTTCATGCCGACCGGCGGGGTGATGAGCGCCATCTCGGCGACCTTCACGATGAGCACCCCCAGCCAGATGCCGTCGAACCCGTAGCCGATCAGGATCGGGTGCAGCAGCGGGCCCGCGATGAGGATCATCGAGATGCCGTCGAGGAACATGCCCAGCGGCAGCAGCACCAGCAGGCACAGCACCAGCACCAGGTAGGGGTTCAGTTCCGCGGACAGGACCGCGTTCACCAGGGCCGTGCTCGCCCCGGACAGGGCGAGGAAGTAGGTGAAGACACCGGCTCCGACCATCAGCAGGAAGGTCATCGCCGTCAGGCCGACCGCCTCGGACACCGACTCCTTGATCGCGCGGAGCCACCGCGGCGGCCGGGTGCGGATCAGCAGGATGACGAACGCCGACACGGCACCGAAGGACGCGGCCTCGGTGGCGGTGGCCACCCCGAGGTAGATCGTGCCGATGGACACCGCGAAGATGACGACGAGGAACCCGAAGCCGACGAGGTCCGGGGACCGCGGCCGTGTGTCCGAGCCCCCGGACTCTGCCGGGGAGCCCGCACCGCTTTCGGTCACGGCGCTCGCACCGGCGTCCGTTCCCGGACCCGCCGCCAGCGCTCCGACCTCCTGGCGCGCCGCCGCGCGCGCAGCCCTGCGGCGCCTGCCGACCACCACGACCAGCATGACGGCGACCGTGTAGGCGAGGATCGTCAGCAGCCCCGGGCCGATACCGGCCAGCAGCAGGTGTCCGATGTTCTCCTCGGCCACGACCCCGTACAGCACCAGGACGATGGACGGCGGGATCAGGACCCCGAGCGTTCCTCCGGCGCAGACGACGCCGGCGGCGAGGCGGAAGCCGTGCCCCGCCCGGACGATCGCGTCGGTGGACACCCGCGCCATGGTCGCCACGGTCGCGACGCTGGAACCGGTGACCGCGGCGAAGAGCCCCGACCCGGACAGCGACGCCAGCGCGGTGCCGCCGGGCAGGCGGTGCAGCGTCCTCGAGGCGAGGTCGAACCCGGCCTGGGCGAGCCGGGCGTGCACGGCGAACACGCCCATGAGGATGAACAGCGGGATGATCGTCAGCGAATAGTCGGCCGCCGTGGAGAAGGGCTGGTTGGCCACCGTGCTGACCGCCGCGCCCGTGCTGCGGATGAGCACGATGCCCAGCAGGCCCGCCACCATGAGCGACAGCCCCACGTGGAACCGGACCGCGAGCAGGCCCAGGAAGGCCGCGAAGACCGCGGCCAGGATGAGGAGGGTCTCAGTGGTCATCGGTCACCCTCGGTTTCTGTCCGGGTGGCGGTCGGGGCCGTCCGTCCGGTGGCCGGATTCGCGGCGCCGGACGCCCCGGCCGGGTCAGTCGGGTCAGTCGGGCCGTCCGCCCCCTCCCGGGGTGCCTCCCCGGCCAGGAAGGCGCGGAAGGCGAGCACCTCCCGCCAGATGGCCACGATGAAGAACAGCAGGAAGGAGAGGAAGAGCACGAGCTTGGCCGGCCAGGTCGCCAGACGCAGGATGTCGTTGGTCGTCTCACCCCGGTCGACGGCGCTCATCAGCACTTCTCCCAGGCCCCACACCATCACCCCGCCGACGACCAGCAGCAGGACGGCGCGCAGCCCCGACAGGACCGTCCGTGCCCGCGGGCCCAGCCGCATCTCGACCAGCCCCACCCAGACGTGTCGTCCGTCGACCTCCGCGGAGGCCAGCCCGAGGAAGGCCACGGCGACCAGGAGCAGCGTCGAGATGTCGACGGTTCCCAAGATGGAGCGCCCCTGCACGTTGCGGCTGACCACGTCGGCCACGGTCAGCAGCATCAGGACCAGGAGCAGCAGTCCAGCGGTGAGGCTGAACACGGTGGAGACCGCGCCCGCGGACCGCGGAAGGCGGTGCCGGGTCATGGGCCCTCTCCTTCCATACAGGCGATGAGCGGATCGGAGTACTCCGACGTTCCGGTCTCCTCCGCGATGATCCGCCGGTAGTCCTCGAGCACCGATTGCGCCTCGTAGCCGCGCGCCTCGTAGCGCTCCACCCACGCCTGCGCGGCGCCGACCTCCTCCTTCCACCGGGACACCTGGTCCTCGGGGAGGGAGGTGAACTCCGCGCCGGACTCCTTGAGTTCGGTGCAGGCGGTCCCGCCGAGCTCGTCCATCTCCTCCAGTCCGTTGGGGATGCCCGACTCGGAAGCCTCCGTGAGCGCGTGCCGGTACTCCTGCGGCATGGACTGGAAGAGCTCCTCGTTGATGACCACGATCGAGGAGGAGTACGCACCGATGCCGGGCTCCATGACGTACGGGGTGTTCGTGGACAGCCCGAAGGTGGGGAGGTTGGCCAGGGCCAGCGAGGTGTAGCCGTTCACGACGCCGCGGGTCATGGACTCGTAGATGTCGTTGGCCGTCATCGCGACCGGGTTGGCTCCGGCGGCGAGCATGACCTCCGAGGTCAGTCCGCCGGCCCGGATACTCCTGCCGCGCAGGTCGTCGAGGTCTTCGGCCTCCTCCTGGAGCCCGACGGCGGCGATGCCCAGGGGCAGTGGGAAGAGGAGCCGGACGCCCTGGCGGTCGAAGTCCTCCCGGTAGACCTCGTTCTCCTCGTACAGCCGCTGGATCGCGTTCATCTGCACTTCGGGGTTCTTGGTCTCGAAGGGCAGCTCGATGACCGTGAACATCGACAGGTCCGAGGCGGCGTAGATGGAGCCGACCTGCGCCATGTCGGCGCGGCCGTCCAGCGTCGCCTGGACGGATTCGTCCGCGTCCACGAGGGTCTGCGAGTAGTGGAAGCGGACGGTGACGCCGCCTTCGGTCAGCTCCTCGACCTCCTCGGCCCACCGCTGCATGGCCTGAGACTGGTCGGAGGTCGAGTTGGAGTACGTCGTGTAGTGCAGGACGTAGGTGCCGTCGCCGCCTCCGGCGGCGGAGCACGCGGTGGCCGCGAACGCCAGGGCCGCGCCGGCGGCGGCCCGTCCGAGCCACCGCCGTCCACCGTTCGGTGCGTGGGGTGCAGGTGCCTTCATGGCGTCACTCCGTTGGTGTCACGCGGTAGCGCCGCAGGGAGAGGGCGGGGTTGACCGTGCGGACCCGGTCGATCCGCTCCCGGTCCAGGACGGCCGTTCCGATTCCCGGGGCCTCACCGAGCGAGGCCAGGGCGATACCCATGGGGTCGACGATCGCGCTGTTGCCGGAGCCGGTCGGACCGCTCTGGTCGGCGGCGAGGACGTAGACGGTGTTCTCGATCGCCCGGGCACGCACCAGGGTGTTCCAGTGGTACTCCTTGAGCGGGCCGGGGACCCACTCGGCGGGGAGTGCGACGATGTCCGCGCCGGAGTCCACCAAGGTACGCGTGGTCTCCGGAAAGCGCAGGTCATAGCAGGTTTGCATACCCACGGTAAAGCCGTCGACCGTCAGGAGCTGCGGCTCGGCCGGGTCGGCGGCGATGACGCGGTCGGACTCCTTGTAGCCGAAGGCGTCGTAGAGGTGCACCTTGCGGTAGACGGCACGGACCTCGCCCTCCCCCAGGCCCACGAGGGTGTTGTGGATGCGTCCGTCGGCGGCCGTCTCGTTGACGCCGACGATGACGAAGACGCCCAGTTCGGCGGTGAGGGCGCGGATACGCGACACGGACGGGCCGTCCAGGGGTTCGGCGCTCTCGACGAACCGGTCGTCCATGGCCGGCGCGGTGAACACCGCGTACTCGGGGAGGACCGCGAGGCGCACGCCCCGGCCGACCGCCTCGCGCAGGAGGCGTTCGATCTCGGCCAGGTTCGCTTCCTTGTCCTCGGCCGGGGTGAACTGGATGACGGCGGCGGTCAAACTCATCAACGGCTCCTCAGCTCGTTCTCGATGGTGCGCAGGGCGTCGATCGCCCCGGTGAGTCCGGCGAACAGCGCGCCGTACTGCATGGTCGTCACGATGGTCCCGGCCCCTTCCTGCACGGCCAGGCGCTGCTCCGCCGGGCTCCAGGCCGGGAGGACCCACGGCTTGCCCGCGGCGCGGGCGGCACGGGCCAGGCGGCGCAGGTCGTCCAGGTCTGCCTCGTCGACGCTGTAGGCGCCGCGGTCACGGCGCAGCGACAGGTCGGAGGGGCCGATGAAGATGCCGTCGACGACGGGCAGCCCGAGGATGGCTTCGACGTCGGTGAACGCCGAGGCGTCCTCGATCATCGGGTAGCAGCGCGTCTGACCGTCCTGCCGTGCCACCCACTCGTCGGTGAAGCCGCGGTACCCCGAGGTGCGTCCGCCCGCGAAGGAGCGGTCCCCCAGCGGGGGGAACTTGGCGAAGGCGCAGACCTCGGCGGCGTGCTCCACCGATTCCACGTGCGGAACGGCCACGGCGTTCGCGCCGAAGTCCAGGGCCTGCTGGATGGGGCCCCGTTCGGGCCCCAGGACCTTGGCGATGACGTCCATGCCCTTGGCACGGACGAACGGGATGAGTGAGTCGAGGGCCGCCAGGTCGAACAGGCCGTGCTCGATGTCGAGGACGACGGTCCCGTAGCCGGCCAGGTGGGCCATCTCCACGGCGGCGGTCGAGGGCTCGGTCAGCCAGACGCCGTGCCGCTTGTCTCCTTGCTCGCTCATGCTGCTCCTTCGTGTGTGATGCACAGCATGAAAATATGTGCTGTGGACGACATGTATACAAGATGCATCCACGGAGTGCAAAGGTAGGCTGAGACGGTGTCAGATCAAGGGAACAGCGGAAAGCCCCGCGCAGCGCGACGATCCGCCCGCGAACGCGCCTACGAATGGATCGGCGAGGCCATCCTGTCGGGAAAGTACTCCGAGGGGCAGTTCCTCGACGAGGTGGACCTGGCCCGGGAGGTGGGCACCTCCCGGACCCCGGTGCGGGAGGCGCTGCACCGGCTGGAGGCCGAGCGCTTCGTCGAACTCGTCCCCCGGCGGGGCGCCCAGGTGCGCGTGGTCACCTCCACGGAGATGAAGGAGATCTACCACGCCCGTTTCGTCATCGAGTCCCACGCCGCGACCGAGATCTGCAAACGGCGGCACGGCGCCCCTGCCGACTTCCACGACCTGATCGAGGCGATGGAGGCCGCGGGGCGGGAACGGAACTGGAACGAGATGGCCCAGCGCGACCAGGCCTTCCACGCCTCCCTGGTCCGTCACCACGGCAACGCCGTCCTCGCCGAAATGTACGAATCGATGCGGCCCCGCCAGGTGCGCCTGTCGATACGGACCATCACCGAGGCCCCGGAACGACTGCACACCATCGCGAGCGAGCACCGGCTCCTGGCGGAACGTCTCGACGAGCACGACGGAGCGGGTGCCGTGGCGGTCCTCGCCACCCACCTGCGCGAGGTCCCCGAGCTCGTCCGCGCCTTCCCCGGTTAGGGCGCCCCGGCCACCGAGAGGATCCGGGCTCCCGCCCCTGGAGGGGGACAGGGCCCGCACGGCGTTCACACGGACACCCGATCGGGCGCGCCCGCGGACGGCGGATCCGCGGGAACCCGGGGCAGACAGCGGTGCGGTTCCGCGCCCCGGAGAGGTTCGGCGCGCCCGGAAACCCGTGGTCTCCCGTCTGACGCGACGCCCGGGACGAAGCCGCCCGCACCGGGCCGCCGGAACACGGCACATGTGACTGGCTACACACGTTTTCCCTGCTCAGGGCTACGCATTCACACAGATTCCATCTCGACTCGACAACAGGGGCCGCTGTCTACACAGGCCACTCCCCCCGGCTGCTGATACTGGCACGGCAGGGCGTCCCTCTCGGGCGCCGCCACGACTCCTGGCGGCCGACCCGTCGCACGAGCCGTCTGATCCGGCCGGCCCCTGCCTTCACCTCCTTCGAGCCCGAGGCTGATCCGTGTCCGTTCCTGCCCTGAACCGTGTCCCCGACGCGGTCACGTCACCTGTGACCGACCCCGCGAGGAGCCGACGCCGCTCCGACATCGAGGGGCTGCGCGCCGTCGCGGCCCTGCTGATCGCCGTCTACCACATCTGGTTCGGCACGGTCTCCGGCGGCGTGGACGTCTTCCTGGTGCTCACCGGCTTCCTCATCACGGGGTCACTGGTCCGGGCGATGGAGCGCGACGGGCGCATCGGTTTCGGGGCGTTCTGGTCCAAGCTGGTCAGGAGGCTTTTCCCCGCGGGTGCGGTCGTGCTCGGGACGATCCTGGTGACGGCCTTCCTGCTCTTCCCGCGCTCGCAGTGGACGGCGGTCATCGACGACGTCCGGGCGGCGGCGCTCTACTACGGGAACTGGCACCTGGCGCTGGGATCGGTCGACTACATGGCGCAGAGCGCCGCGGCCAGCCCCGCCCAGCACTTCTGGTCGCTGGCCGTGCAGGGGCAGTTCTACCTGCTCTGGCCGGTGCTGATCACCGCCGCCGGACTGGTCGCCGTCCGGCTGGGGCTGACCGTCCGCCGCGCCGCCCTGGTGACCGTGGGCACGGTGTTCGCGGTGTCCCTGGGCTACTCGCTGTGGATCACCGCCACCGACCCGGTGTGGGCCTACTTCGACACCGGGGCCCGGCTGTGGGAGCTGGCACTGGGCGGCCTGCTCGCGCTGGTCGTCCACCGGGTGGACCTGCCCGGCCGACTGCGCACGGCGGCCGGGTGGACCGGCCTGGCCGCACTGACCACGTGCGGCCTCGTGATCAGCGACTCCCTCCCCTACCCGGGGTACGCCTCGCTGTGGCCCACCGCGGCCGCCCTGCTGATCATCCTCGCGGGCGCGGGCGGCGCCGAGAACAGCCGCCTGTCCGCGAACCGCCTGCTGGGGCTGCGGCCGCTGACCTGGCTGGGCGGACACGCCTACACCCTGTTCCTGTGGCACTGGCCGCTCCTGGTCCTCCACCTGGAGCTGACCGGCCGGGACCGCCCCACCCTGACCGGCGGGCTCCTGGTCCTGGGCGCCTCGTTCGCGGCCGCCCTGGCCACCAGCTGGGTGGTCGACGGCGGGGTCGCCCGGGTGACACGCAGGCTGCGCGCCCCGAGCTGGTCGCTGGCGGCGGGGGCCGCCTTCATCGTTCCCGTGCTGGTCGCGGCTGCCCTGTGGAACCAGTCCATCGAACGGGACCGCCAGCTGCGCACCGAGCTCAGCTCCAACCCGCTCGCCTACCCGGGCGCGGCCGTCCACCTCGACCAGGAGCTGGCGGAGAACCTGCCCGCCCTGCCGATCTACCCGGACACGACCACGGTCGCCCGGGACACCATCGACCAGACCCGCGAGTGCAACGCGCTGTCCGACCAGACCGAGGTCGTCACCTGCGAGTTCGGAGCCCTGGAATCGGACTACACGATCGCCCTGGTGGGCAGTTCGCACGTGCGGCACTGGTTCCAGGCGCTGAGGACCCTTTCCGAGCAGCACGGATGGCGCCTGGTCACGATGACCAAGAACGCCTGCCAGTTCAGCTCCGAGCCCCAGCGGTACCGCGGTTCCGAGTACACCGAGTGCACGGAGTGGAACGACGGCGTCATGGCCGAACTGGCCGATCTGGAACCCGACTCCGTGTTCACCCTGGCCTCGCTCACCAGCAAGAGCCCTGACGAGGAGGAGCACGTACCAGAGGGGTTCGTGGAGCGCTGGCACCAGCTCGACCGGATGGGCGTCGACGTCGTCGCGGTCCGGGACACGCCCCGGTTCTCCTTCCGGGTCCCCGACTGCACCGACCGCAACCACCGTTCCGAGTGCTCCGAACCGAAGTCCGACTCGATGTCGGCACAGGCCCCCTTCAAGGACCTGGCCAACGTCCCGCACAACACCCGGTTCCTGGACATGACCGACTACCTGTGCCAGGACGGCGTCTGCCACGGCGTGATCGGGAACCAGTTGGTCTACTACGACACCAACCACTTCTCCCACGCCTTCTCCCGGTCCCTGGCGGTGGTCATGGAGCCCTACCTCCTGGAGGCCACCGGCAACGCCCCCGAGAGCGAGCTCACCCTGACCGAGGCCGCCCTGTCCCTGCACGAGCAGCAGAACCCGTCCTGACGTTCAGGAGAGTTCGCCCCGGCGGCCGCGTTCGAGGAGGTCGTGCAGACGCTCCACCCAGTCGTCGTATCCGGGCGGATGGAAGTGGTTGCGCTCCCCCCACTCCCGGCTGGGACGCCGGAAGCGGGTGGCCCGCACGTCAGCCAGGGTGCCGAACAGGCCGCTGTCCTCGAAGACTGCGTTGCCCTGCGCGGCGCCCACGCCGAAGTCCGTGAGGACGAGGGAGGGCACCCTGCGCGCGAGGGCCTCCAGCACGGCCGCCGAACCCACCGCGACGAGGCCGCGGGCCCGGTCCAACTGCGCGGACAGGTGACCGGACCGGAAGAGCAGCGCGTACCCGTCGGCCCGCCCGGAGGCGACCAGGGAGCGCCAGGTCTCCAGGTGGGGGCCGCCGCCCGTCTCCTGCCCCAGGTGCACGACCACCTCCAGGTCGGGGCGGTTCCCGGCCAGGGTCGCCAGAGCGAGGAGAACGCGCTGGCGGCCCCGCCCGGTGTCCGGGACTCCGGGGCGGGCCGCGTACACCACCCGGTCCCGCCTGACCGCCTCAGCGGGGTCCCGACGTCCCAGCGGCGGGCTCGCCAGGCCCACCTCCCCCCTCATCCCGAGTTTCTCGCCCAGGGTCGTGTACTCGGCGACCTCGCGGTGGCTGTGCGCCACGAGCAGATCGACCCGTGAGCGGTGCAGCCACTCCCCCTCGACCGCGGGCACGGCGAGCGGTTGCAGTGCGGAGACCACCAGGGGCCGGTAACGGCGGACCACCGAGCGCAGCGACCAGGACAGGGCCTCCACCACCGGACCGGCGCAGTTGAGCACGACGGTGTCGGGACGGCGGCGCCAGACGAGTCTGCGGACCTGGCGCGGGGAGAGGACCGGGACCCGCAGGCCCGCCTGCCCGGTGCCCTCGGTCGCGTGGCGGACCAGGGCCGGAGGGGGTGTGCTCTCGGAGCGGACGACGGCCATCCCCACGGCGTTCCCCGGGCCGGAGAGCCGGTCGAGCATCGCGGCGCAGAGCCCGACCCGTTCGGTGGAGTCGGCCACCGCGAGGACCGTGATCGGGCCGGTCCGAGCGCCGGGCCGGCTCCATGGGGGCGTGAGGGACACGAAGCCGTCTCCTTGGCTTTCGGGGTGGACACCCCCAGGCTACACACGGAGAGTAGGCACTCGGGAACGCATCGTCCGCCCCCCGGCGGGAACGGCGACGGCGGCCGCCCCGGGGGGGCGGCCGCCGTGCGGTGCGCGATGCGCGGAGGAGCTACTCGCCCTTCCACACGGGGGCGCGCTTCTCGGCGAAGGCCGCCGCCCCCTCCATGGCGTCCTGGCTGACGAACACCGGGCCCGCCAGTTCGTTCTGCCGGTCCCACATCTGCTCGGTGGACCAGTCGTCGGAGGCCTGGATGATCTCCTTGGAGACCTTCAGGGCCAGCGGGCCGTTCGGCGTGATTCGGGAGGCGAGGGCCCTGGCCCCCTCCAGCGCGCCGCCGCTCTCGGTGACCTGGTTGACCAGGCCCAGGTCCGCGAGGCGCCCGGCGTCGACGAAGTCGCCGGTGAGGGCGAACTCCATCGCGATGTTGCGCGGGATGCGGTGGTGGAGGCGCAGCAGGCCGCCGGCTCCGGCGACCAGGCCGCGCTTGACCTCGGGGATGCCGAACCTGGCGTCCTCGGCGGCCACCACCAGGTCACAGGCGAGCACCGCCTCGAAACCACCGGCGAGGGCGTACCCCTCGACCGCGGCGATCAGCGGCTTCTTCGGGCCGCGCTCGGCGAAACCGCCGAACCCGCGGCCCTCGACCACCGGGACCTCGCCCTTCATGAAGGCCTTGAGGTCCATCCCGGCGCAGAAGGTGCCGCCGGCGCCGGTGATGATCGCGACGTTGACGTCCCTGCGGGCGTCGACGTCGTCGAGGGCCTCGGCGATCCGGGCCGCGACCGCGGCGTTGACCGCGTTCTTGGCCTTGGGGCGGTTGATGGTGATGACGGCGACGCCGTCCTCAGCCGTGTAGAGAACCTCGTCGGACACGGTGTCCTCCTACTTGGGGGGCATGCGGAGGGCGCCGTCGATGCGGACGACCTCGCCGTTGACGTAGCTGACCTCGAGCAGGGTCCGGGCGAGCTTGCCGAACTCCTCGGCGGTGCCCAGGCGCTTGGGGAAGGGCACCGGGGCGGCGAGCTTCTGCTTGAACTCCTCCGAGCCCGGGCCGTCGCCGTAGATGGGCGTCTCCAGGATGCCGGGGGCGAGGGTGTTCACGGTGATGCCGACGGCGGCGAGGTCACGCGCGGCCGGGAGGGTCATGCCGATCACGCCGCCCTTGGAGGAGGAGTACGCGATCTGACCGATCTGGCCCTCGATGCCCGCGAGGGAGGCGGTGTTGAGGATGGAGCCGCGCTCGCCGTCCTCGTTGACCGGCTCGGTCTTGGCGATCTCGGCCGCCGCCAGACGGAGCACGTTGAACGTGCCGATCAGGTTGACCTGGATGACCTTCTGGTAGCTGTCCAGGTCGTGCGGGTTGCCGTTCCGGTCGACCGTACGGGTGGCCCAGCCGATACCGGCGCAGGAGACCGCGACGCGGAAGGGCTTGCCGGTGTCCGCGGCGGCCTGGACGGCGGCCTTGACCTGGTCCTCCTGGGAGACGTCGGTGGAGACGAAGACGCCACCGATCTCCTTGGCGATCGCTTCGCCGCGCTCGGCGTTCAGGTCGGCGATGACGACGGTGGCACCGGCGGAGGCGAGTTCCTTGGCGGTGGCCTCACCGAGGCCACTCGCGCCGCCCGAGACAAGGGCGGAGATTCCGTTGAGATCCATGTGCCGCACTCTACCGAGGATGTGACCCACACACTAGAACCGGGTTCGGTTAATCGTGGGTAATGCTGTGGCCAGCACTGCGGAGCATCCGGAGCGGGTACGGGGAAACCGCCCCACTCCGTCGTCACACAGCGCTACGTTCCCCTCATGCGAAGAACAGCGACACTAGAGTGGGCTCAGGAATCGACCCAGGAGGATTCGATGGCCGAGCCGCTCCCCGACTGGTTCCGCACCCCGCCCGGGGGTTGGACCGCCGACGACATGGACAACCTTCCACCGGGTGCCCCCCGGATGGAACTCATCGACGGAGCGCTCGTCCTGCTTTCCCCCCAGACCAAGTTCCACGGCAAGGTCATGGTGAACCTGCTGTACGCACTCCAGGAGGCTGCTCCTGAGGACATCGACATCATGCAGGAGATGACGATGAAACTCGGCAGGCACCAGCGCCCCGAGCCCGACCTCGTCGTCTACCGTTTCGACCCCGGGTCGGACGAGGACTGGCAGTCCGACACCCACATCCTCCCCGAGGACGTTCTCCTGGTGGTCGAGATCGTCTCGGAGGAGTCCCGGGACCGGGACCGGACGACCAGGCCGTTGAAGTACGCGGCCGCCGGTATCCCGCACTTCTGGCGGATCGAACGCGAACAGGACGGACCCGCGGTCCACGTGTTCGAGCTCGACGGGGTCCGGGACCCCAGGTACGTTCCGATCACCATCGCCCGGGAACGCCTCAAGCTGGACGTCCCCTTCCCGGTCGACATCGACGTGAGAGCGCTGTCCGGCCGGCGTTAGACGTCACCGCCGCAGGGCCCTGCCCAGACGCTGCTGCCTGCGGCGCCCCCGCCATCTCGGCAGGGCCTCCCGCGCCAGGTCGGCGGCACCGATCACCCCCGCCTCGTTGCCCAGGGCGGCGGCCACCACGCGCGCCTGCGGCCGGTAGCCCCGGCCGGTCAGCGCCTTGCCGAACGCGTTCCTCGCCGGGCCCAGCAGCAGCTCGCCCACCTCGGAGACGCCTCCCCCGATCACGAACAGCTCGGGGTCGAAGGCGGCGGCCAGGTTGGCCAGGCCCGACCCCAGCCAGCCGCCCGCCTCCTCCAGCAGCTCCCGACAGGCCGGATCCCCCTTGCGGGCCAGCTCGCTCACCAGCGCTCCGGTGATCAGAGCCGGATCACCGCCGACCGCCTGGCTCAGCGCCCCGGCCACCGGCGACTCCGCCGCCACCAGCTCCCGCGCCTCCCGGGTGAGCGCGTTGCCGCTGGCGTACTGCTCCCAGCACCCCCGGTTCCCGCACTCGCAGCGGTGACCGCCCGGGACCACCGTCATGTGCCCGAACTCGCCCGCGATCCCGTAACGGCCGCGGCGCAGCCGACCGTCCAGCACGATCGCGCCGCCGATGCCCGTACCCAGGTTCACGACCACCACGTCGTCCACACCCTGACCGGAGCCGGCGCGCACCTCGGCCCAGGCGGAGGCGTTGGCGTCGTTCTCCACGACCACGGGCAGCCCCAGCCGCAGCGACAGAGCGTCGCGGAGCGGTTCCTGGCGCCAGGACAGGTGCGGGGCGAACAGCACCCGGGAGCGCCGCTCGTCGACGAACCCGGCCGCGCCCACCCCCACCGCCCGGACCGCGAACTCCCGGCGCAGTTCCGACACGACCGACACGATCGTGTCCTCCACCACCGAAGGGCTCTTGCTCCGCTCCGGCGTCTGGGTGCGCAGGCGCGCCAGCACCCGGCCGCCGGGGGTGACCACGCCCGCGGCGACCTTGGTCCCGCCGATGTCCACACCGACCGTCAGGGAGTGCCCGTACCGCACGTCCGTCGCCATTCCAGCTCCGCTCCACCGCACCGCGTACACACGAGAACGCGCACCCGGGCCGCTCTGTGCCCGGATGCGCGCGAAAACCGGAAAAGTCCCCCGGAGGAGGACAGGCCGGAAGAAACCCTAGCCCAGGGCGGAACGGACCACCCCGGCCAGCTGCTCGGCCACGGCGGCGGCCTGCTCCTGCTCGGGGGCCTCCACCATGACCCGGACCTTCGGTTCGGTCCCGCTGGGCCGGATCAGCACCCGGCCGGTCTCGCCCAGCTCGGCCTCGGCGACGCGGACCGCCTCGGCCAGCTCCTCGGACTCGGCGGCGCGGTCCCTGTCGACGTCGGGAACGTTGACGAGGACCTGCGGAAGCCGGGTCATCACCTTGGCCAGTTCGGCCAGGCCCTGCTTGTGGTGGGCCATCGCGGACAGCAGGTGCAGACCGGTCAGCAGGCCGTCCCCGGTGGTGGCGTGGTCGAGCAGGATCACGTGGCCGGACTGCTCACCGCCCAGGCCGAACCCGCCGCGCTTCATCTCCTCCAGCACGTACCGGTCGCCGACCGCGGTCTCCACCACGGTGATGCCCTCACGGGCCATCGCCAGTTTCAACCCCAGGTTGGACATGACCGTCACCACGAGGGTGTCCTCGGCGAGCCTGCCGGCCTCCTTGGCCTCGGTCGCCAGGATCGCGAGGATCTGGTCGCCGTCCACGACGTCGCCGTCGGCGTCCACCGCCAGGCAGCGGTCGGCGTCGCCGTCGTTGGCGATACCGGCGTCGGCGCCGTGCAGGCGCACCGCCTCCTGCAGGGCCGCCAGGTTCGTCGAGCCGCAGCCCTGGTTGATGTTGTACCCGTCGGGCCGGTCCCCGATCGCGATGACCTCGGCGCCCGCCCGGCGCAGCGCCTCGGGGGCGACGGTGCTGGCCGAGCCGTGGGCGCAGTCCATCACGACCTTGAGCCCCTTGAGGCTGTGCGGAAGGGAGTCCAGGACGTGCCGGGTGTACAGCTCGGCTCCGTCGCGGGACTCGGTGACCCGGCCGACCGCGTCACCCACGGCGGGTGTCGAGGGGACGCCGAGCATGCCCTCGATCTCCTCCTCCAGGGCGTCCTCCAGCTTCTGGCCGCCCTTGGCGAAGAACTTGATCCCGTTGTCCGGGGCCGGGTTGTGGCTCGCGGAGAGCATCACACCGAAGTCGGCTTCCAGCGCCCCGGTCAGGTAGGCGACGGCCGGGGTCGGAAGCACCCCGACCTTCACGACGTCCACACCGGTACTGGCCAGACCGGCGACGACCGCGGCCTCCAGGAACTCCCCGGACGCGCGGGGGTCGCGACCCACGACCGCGCGCGGGCGGCGGTTCCCCTCCGTCCCGGCAAGGACCCGCGCCCCGGCGATGGACAGTTCCAGGGTGAGTGCAGCGGTCAGGTCGCGTCCCGCGAGACCGCGTACGCCGTCTGTTCCGAACAGCTGAGCCACAGGCGACAGCCCCTTTCAGAAGCGGCGCCGGATGGCCCCGGCGCCGGGAAGGTTCAGCGTGGCGGAGAAAGCCACCGGAAAAAACGAAGGCCCGTACGCCGCCCCGGCTACGGGGGCGACGTACGGGCCAAAGCTCAGCCGAGCAGGTGCCGGCGCATGAGCATTAACGCTTGGAGAACTGCGGGGCCTTGCGCGCCTTCTTGAGACCGGCCTTCTTCCGCTCGACCTCGCGGTCGTCACGGGTGAGGAAACCGGCCTTCTTCAGGGTCGGGCGGTTGTTCTCGGCGTCCAGGGACGCCAGGGCCCGGGCGATGCCGTGACGCAGGGCGCCGGCCTGACCGCTGGTGCCGCCGCCGTCCAGACGGGCGAAGACGTCGTAGGCGCCATCGAACCCGAGGGAGACGAAGGGGTCGTTGACGGTCTGCTGGTGGACCTTGTCCGGGAAGTAGGCATCAAGCGGCTTGCCGTTGATCTTCCACTCGCCGGAACCAGGGGCGATGCGAACGCGGGCGACGGCCTGCTTACGACGACCGGTACCGGCGCTGGGGCCGGACGCGGTGGGGACGTAGGCGGCGGTCGTCTCTTCCGACTCGCTGGTGAACTCGGAGGGGAACTCCTCCGGGTTGTCGGCGATTTCCTGCTCGACGTTCTCGATGCCGGTGGGCTCGACCACGGTTATCCTCGTGCTTCCTGTAAAAGTCTGCGAACGCCTAGGCGGGCTGCTCGATCTTGGTGATTTCGAACGGAACCGGCTGCTGGGCCTGGTGCGGGTGCTCCGCGCCGGCGTACACCTTGAGCTTCTTGGCCATCTGGCGGCCGAGGGAGCCGTTGGGCAGCATCCCCTTGACGGCCTTCTCGATGGCCCGCTCGGGGTTCTTCTCCAGCAGGTCGGCGTACGCGATCGAACGCAGGCCGCCGGGGTAGCCGGAGTGCCGGTAGGCGCGCTTCTGCTCCAGCTTCTTACCGGTCAGCGCGACCTTGTCGGCGTTCACGACGATCACGAAGTCGCCGGTGTCGATGTGGGGCGCGTAGTAGGGCTTGTGCTTGCCCCGAAGCAGCGTGGCAACCTGGCTCGCCATACGCCCGAGCACAAGGTCGGTAGCGTCGACAACGTGCCACTGACGCTGGACATCGCTTGGTTTGGGGCTGTATGTGCGCACGATCGTTTGCCTTCGCTCTTCAGTCGGCTGCCCCATCCCGAACGGGATGGTGGACTCGTATTACGGAACACCCCAACGGGTGCGGGGCCGGGAACAGACCCCGCGGGTGCGGGGCTGTTACTTTGGCCGGATGTCCCATGTCCAATCAGGACGACCCGGTCGTGAGTGCGCAGACGATGGTGCGTGGATCGGCACCCAGCTTCGGGAGTTTGGGGCCCACGGCAACTCAACGCACAACGACGAAATATCCTACCCGTCCACCCTAACGCAGGTCAAAGCGAGCGCCGGGCCGACCGATGGGATCGCCTGGCGGGAAAGCGCCGGGACGGGTTCACATCCGTGACCTCTCCGCCTTTTATTATGCCCGTTGTCAGGAGTGCTTCGTCCTGCTCCCGCCCGCGCGTTGGTTACCCTTGCACCGAAAGGCCGGTCTCCGCCCGGCACCACGGGCGAAGACGTGAACCTTGGAGACGCCCGTCACGGTCGACCGAACGCGCCGAACCAGCACGGACGCCACAGCGCGGACCAGGCCACGGGCCCGGCGAGCCGCGGTCCAGTCCCACCCTCAGAGCCTTCGGAGACTCCTATCAGTACCCATCCGAACCAGCCCCAGTACGGCCCAGACGGACGACCTCTCCAGCCGGGGGCCGGTGACGGCCAGGACCTGCTCGGTTCGCCCCCACAGCCTGAGGGCCAGCATCCCACACCGGACCCGCAGCGACCGTACGGCGCGCCCGCCGGGGGCCCGCAGCCGCCGCAGTACCCGAGCGGCCCGCAGCCTCCCCAGGGCTTCCCCCCTCAGGGGCAGCACCCCCAGGCGCCCCACCACCAGATCCCCCCCGGCCAGCAGAGCGGACCGCAGGTCCCGCCGGCTCCGCAGAGCGGACCCCAGCTTCCACCGCACGCCGCCCCCAGCGGCCCGCACGCTCCGCTGCCGCCCAACGGCCCCGGGCAGGGCGGACTCCTGCCCGGCGGACCGACCGGCGGCCACCCCGGAATGGGACATGTCACCCAGGGCGGACCGAACTACCCCCAGGGCGGCCCCCACGCGGCCCCTCCCGGCCCGGGTCGCCCCAACCCCGGCCAGGCCCCTCCCCCCGGCGCGCCGGGGCCCGGGCCGCAGAGCGCTCCGCTTCCGCCGCACATGCAGGGCCGTCCGCCCCAGGCGCCCCCCGGTCACCCCCAGGGGACGCCCGGCACGGCCCAGGGCCCGCCCGGGACGCCCCAGGGTCCCCACGGCCCGATGCAGGGCGTGCCCACCGGCGGTCAGACCCCGATGCACCACCAGGGGCCCGCCCAGCCGAACACCCTTCCGCCCGGTGCCCCCGCCGTCCCGCCCCACGGCGGCCAGGGCGCACCCGGTCTGCCCCCGACCGGCGCCCCCGCCATGCCGCCGAACGGTGGTCCCGGCACACCCACGCCCCCGGCTCCCCAGGGCTACCAGCCGCCCCCCGCGCCGCCCCGGCCCGAGGACGAGCCCGTCTTCCCCGTGGACGCCATGGGCGCGACCCAGAACCTGAACGCGGTCCCCGGCCCCGGCGCGGCCGCCGGTGACCGACCGCTGTACCGGGACGAGGTCCCCGAGGACGCCGGGGCCGACACCGCACAGTTCGACGTCCAGGGCGTCCAGGACTACGACGACTACGACGACTACGACGACCAGTACCCGCAGCGCCCCTCGAACCGGCGCGGACTCCTCATGGGCGCGGGCTTCGTCGCCCTGCTCGTGGTGGCCGGCGGTGGCGCCTTCTACTTCGCCAGCGGCGGCTTCGGCTCCGGCGGAGCCAACGCCGTCACCGTCGCCGACGAGGGCAGCGACAAGGGGGCCCTCACCGCGGACACGCTGTTCCCCGCCGAACTGGAGATCGACGGCCAGGGCACGTTCAGCCGCGTGGCCGTCGACGACAGCGAGGACTGCGCCGCCGGTACCCACGGCGACTACGGTCAGGTCCTCACCGACAACGAATGCCGCCAGCTGGTGCGCGCCTCCTACCTGAGCGAGGACCAGAACCACGCCGTCACCGTCGGGATCGCGGCCATGCCCAGCGACACCGAGGCCGAGACGGCCCTGGGCGCGCAGGACCTGGTCGGCGCCCAGTGGTTCGCCGGGCTGCCCGGCGAGGAGGGCTCCCCCGCCGAACGCCTGGGCTACTCGGGCGGACACGGCAGCAGCGGCCAGTGGGGCCGCTACCTCCTCTTCTCCCTGTCCGCGAACAGCGACGGCAGCGACGACGACTCCGACGGGGAGGGGGCCGGGGCCACCGAACTGCGCGACATCGGTGAGGGCTTCATCGAAACCGCCCACGAGGCGCTCGCCGAGGACCGCGCCTGACCCGGGCACGGCGGCGGCGCCGGTGCCGGGCCACTGATCGTGCCCCGGAGCCGGCGCCGCCGCTCACGGTCGGGCTCCGCCCGGCCCCGCGGGGCCCGTGGGCGCGCCCCGCGCCCCGGCCCCGTAACCCTCACCCCGAGTGCCCCCTGCACGGCAGCTCGCGCACCCGCCGGGTGCGGACGGCGCGCTCCGCCAGTTCCTCGTCGGGCGGGTAGCGCACCTCCTCCAGGCTCAGCCCCTGGGGGCCGACCACGTGCACCGAGGAGTCGCGTACGGCGGCGCCCAGGACCCGGCCGGGCCACTCGAGGTCCCTGCGCCCGTCGCCCACCGCCAGGAGGGCCCCCACGAGCGCGCGCACCATGTTGTGGCAGAACGCGTCGGCCTGGATCGTCCCGGCGATCAGGTGTTCGTCCTCGCGCACCCACTCCAGGCGCAACAGCTCCCGGATGGTCGTGGCGCCCTCGCGTTTCTTGCAGAAGGCCGCGAAGTCGTGCTCGCCGACCAGCAGTGCGGCGGCCTCGTTCATCCGGCCCACGTCCACCGGGTGCCGGTGCCACAGCACGTCCCTGCGACGCAGCGGGTCCACCCCGTAGGGAGCGTCGCTGATCCGGTACACGTAGCGGCGGAACAGCGGGGAGAAACGCGCGTCGAACCCGGGGGGCGCGACCCGGACGGCGTTCACCCGGACGTCCTTCGGAAGCACCCCGGCGAGCCTGCGCGGGATCCGCTCCCCCTCGTTCTCCCAGGCGGCGACCGGAACGTCCACCTGGGCCACCTGGCCGCGAGCGTGCACCCCCGCGTCCGTGCGCCCGGCGCACGTCACCGAGGCCTCCGGCAGCCGGAGCACCTTCGCCAGGGCCGCCTCCAGCTCCCCCTGCACGGTGCGCCGGGTCGGCTGGGCGGCCCAACCCGAGAAGTCGGTGCCGTCGTAGGCGATGTCCAGCCGCAGCCGGACGGTCGTGTCGTTCTCGTCCATCCCCACCCCGATCAGGTAGCCGGGTGCCGCAGGCCCCGGGAAAAGGAAAGTGCCCGACCCCCGCGGGGGTCGGGCACTCGTCGAGCGTGTCGTGCGGGCCGGGGCCCGGCACGTCGGCCCTACTTGCTCTCAGAGCTCTCCTCGGCGGCCTCGGGGGCCTCCGCGGCGGTGTCCTCGGCCTTGGCCTCGGCGGGCTCCTCGACGGGAGCGGACGCCGGGGCGGCGGGGGCGCTCAGCGCCTCAACCAGCTCGATGACCGCCATCGGGGCGTTGTCGCCCTTGCGCGGACCGATCTTGGTGATACGGGTGTAACCACCGGGGCGGTTCTCGAAGCGCGGGCCGATCTCGGTGAAGAGCTCGTGCACGACGGCCTTGTCCGTGATCTTGGTCAGGACCTGGCGACGGGCGTGCAGGTCACCGCGCTTGCCGAGGGTGATGAGCTTCTCGGCGTACGGACGCAGGCGCTTGGCCTTGGCCTCCGTGGTGCGGATGCGGCCGTGCTGGAACAGCGAGGTGGCAAGGTTCGCCAGGATGTGCCGCTCGTGAGCGGGCCCGGAACCCAGACGGGCGCCCTTGGTAGGCGTGGGCATGGTGTCGTTCTCCTAGTGATGCGGTCCACGGCCGCACTCGGCCGGGGACCATTGGGCGACGAAGGTCAGTACTGCTCCGTCTCGACGAAGGAGTCACCCTCGTCGTCCTCGGAGCCGTAGGAGTCGGCCGCAGTGCTGGGGTCGAATCCGGGCGGGGAGTCCTTCAGGGACAGGCCCATGTCGATGAGCTTCTGCTTGACCTCATCGATGGACTTGGCACCGAAGTTGCGGATGTCCAACAGGTCCTGCTCGGAGCGGGCAACCAGCTCACCAACGCTGTGGATGCCCTCCCGCTTGAGGCAGTTGTAGGACCGGACCGTGAGGTTGAGGTCCTCGATCGGCAGCGCCAGGTCCGCCGCGAGAGCGGCGTCCGTGGGCGACGGGCCCATGTCGATGCCCTCGGCGTCGACGTTGAGCTCACGCGCCAGACCGAACAGCTCGACCAGGGTCTTGCCCGCGCTGGCCACGGCGTCACGGGGACGGATGGCCGGCTTGGTCTCGATGTCGACGATCAGGCGGTCGAAGTCGGTGCGCTGCTCGACTCGGGTGGCCTCGACCTTGTAGGTCACACGCAGCACCGGCGAGTAGATGGAGTCGATCGGGATCCGACCGATCTCCTGGCCCTGCTGCTTGTTCTGCGTCGCGGAGACGTAACCGCGGCCGCGCTCGACCGTCAGCTCCATCTCCAGCTTGCCCTTACCGTTCAGCGTGGCGAGGTGCAGGTCGGGGTTGTGCACCTCGACACCCGCCGGCGGAGCGATGTCCGCGGCGGTCACCACGCCGGGGCCCTGCTTGCGCAGGTACATCAGAACCGGCTCGTCGTGCTCGGAGCTGACGACCAGGCCCTTGAGGTTGAGGATCATCTCGGTGACGTCCTCCTTGACACCGGGCACGGTGGTGAACTCGTGCTCGACGCCCTCGATGCGGATGCTGGTCACAGCCGCACCGGGGATGGAGGACAGCAGGGTACGCCGAAGCGAGTTACCGATGGTGTAACCGAAGCCCGGCTCCAGCGGCTCGATGACAAACCTCGAGCGCAGGTCCGAGACGACTTCCTCGGCGAGCGTGGGACGCTGTGCGATCAACATGGTCCGTGTTTTCCCTTCCACATGGCCGTCCGCTATATGACGGCCACCGGGTGGGCACCCCCGGAGCGGTGGTGCCCTCTACTCGGATTCCTACCCTGCCCGCGCGGCCCCCATCCGGGGCCGCGGCGGGCGCACCAACGGGGCGCCCGCGCGGTAGGAGGCGCGGACGCCGGTGCCGATCAGACGCGGCGGCGCTTCGGCGGGCGGCAGCCGTTGTGCGGAACCGGGGTGACGTCCTGGATGGAGCCAACCTCGAGGCCGGTCGCCTGGAGCGAACGGATGGCGGTCTCCCGACCCGAACCCGGACCCTTCACGAAGACGTCGACCTTGCGTACGCCGTGCTCCTGGGCGCGACGGGCAGCGGCCTCGGCGGCCATCTGCGCGGCGTACGGGGTGGACTTACGCGACCCCTTGAAGCCGACCTGTCCCGAACTGGCCCAAGCGATCACCGCACCGGTGGGGTCGGTGATGCTCACAACCGTGTTGTTGAACGTGCTCTTGATGTGAGCGTGCCCGTGGGCAATGTTCTTCTTTTCCTTGCGGCGCACCTTGCGCGCGGCACCCTGACGGCCCTTAGGCGGCATGAGCGAAACTCCCAGAGATCATCGGTCCGTGTGTGTCTTCTCGGACGCGGTTGACAGGTCCGAGTCGGACTACTTCTTGCCGGCCTTCTTCTTGCCGGCCACGGTCTTCTTCTTGCCCTTGCGGGTACGGGCGTTAGTCTGCGTGCGCTGACCACGGACCGGGAGGCCACGACGGTGGCGGATGCCCTGGTAGCTCCCGATCTCCATCTTGCGACGGATGTCGGCCTGGACCTCGCGTCGCAGGTCACCCTCGACCTGGTAGTTGGCGTCGATCCACTCGCGCAGCTTGACCAGGTCCTCTTCGGACATCTGGTAGACGCGGGTGTTCCCGTCGACACCGGTGTTCTTCAGCGTTTCGAGGGCGCGGGTACGGCCAACCCCGAAAACGTAAGTGAGAGCGATCTCCACCCGCTTGTCGCGGGGGAGGTCAACGCCGGCAATACGTGCCATGTGGGCGAGACTCCATCCATGCATGTGCGGAGGTCTGACCCGTTCCATCCTCTCGTCGCCCAATCGACGAGGCCCCGGCCTCCGACCGGGGGTTCTCCCCCGCGCGTCCTCGACGGCGGGAGATCGGAACAGGTTTTCGTTGTTTCACTTGCCCGGCGGGGAGATGCTCCCCTGCCGGGTCCTCGCTGTGCGGAAGCCGCGGCGAGCGGACCGGGGTGACTAACCCTGGCGCTGCTTGTGGCGCGGGTCCGAGCAAATGACCATGATCCGTCCGTTACGACGGATCACGCGGCACTTCGCGCAGATCTTCTTCACGCTCGGCTTGACCTTCATGGTGACTCCGAACTCATCACATCACCAGTCTTGGGCCGTGCGGCCCCTGACGGGCTACTTGTAGCGGTAAACGATGCGCCCGCGCGTGAGGTCGTACGGGCTCAGCTCCACGACGACCCGGTCGTCGGGGAGAATACGGATGTAGTTCATCCGCATCTTGCCGCTGATGTGGGCAAGGACCGTGTGCTTGTTGTCGAGCTCTACCTTGAACATAGCGTTGGGTAGCGACTCGACAACGGAACCCTCGATCTCGATGGCGCCGTCTTTCTTCGCCATGTCCTCCACGCCTCGCTCATCAATTGGTTGATCATGACAACCCGACGCGACCCCAGTGGCCTCGCATGACACGAAGGCTCCGGCGATCGCGGTGAACCGGATCGCCAAAGCCGAAACACACTGGAAGCTCGGGCCAACTGCAAGAGAGCGTACGCCTGTGGAATGACGTGGCACAAAGAAGGCAGACTGACCCAACAGCCCGCGTATGGGCAGTGTCAGTCTATCCCCTTCGGACAAGTACTCCTAACCGGAGGACGCAGCAGCCTACACCGTCCGCGGCTCGGGCCTGACCGGACGGCGACCTCCCCGCTGACCCCGTCGGGGCCTCACCATACAACACGGGTGCGGGGCGTGCCGTTCCCTCAGCTCTCGCCCTGCCCTCGCTGGGCGGCGAGCACACCGAAGGTGACCACCGACATCAGGATCCCCCAGGGGCCGAGCACCCACAGGAACCAGGGGTAGTCGGCACCGGTCGTGAAGTAGAGGATCAGCCAGATGGAGAAGCACAGGACGTTCACGCCCCCGTAGAGGACCCACGGGACCATGAGCGCCGGGTCGCGCATCCGCAGGGGCGGCACCGAGCTGTCGGAGACGGCGACCCGGGCGATGTCGGCCAGGTCCCGTTCGGGGAGGTCGGTGGTGACCCTCGCCAGCTCGTCCACGGTCCTGGCGCGGTAGACCTCGCCGAGGCGTTCGGTGAACTCCTCGTGGTCGAGCCGGCCCTGCGCGAAGTGCTCCTGGAGCAACTGCGCGACACGGTCGCGTTCGGAGTCGGACGAACGCATCGACGGCGCCGGATCGGACACTGCGCACACCTCGCCTCTACAGCCGTGAGTGGTCGCATCCCCGCCCCGCCCGGTCACCGGAGGGGCCGGGAGACGGGCCCGCCGTCACCAGGTCGGTTGGACGAACCCCATACGGGAGATTTTATCGCGGTTCGACTCGCGCGCGGTCAGCACCATCGGGCCGTCCGCGGTGATCGCGACGGTGTGCTCGAAGTGGGCGGCGCGGCCGCCGTCCCGGGTGACGACGGTCCAGCCGTCGTCGAGCTCCACCACATCGTGCCCGCCGAGCGTGGTCATCGGCTCGATCGCCAGGCACATGCCCTCGACCAGCCGCATGCCGCGGCCCTTCTTGCCGTAGTTCAGCACGTGCGGGTCCATGTGCATCTCGGTCCCGATGCCGTGGCCGCCGTACTCGCGTACGTTGCCGTAGTCACCGTTGGCGCGGATGTGGCCGCCGATCGCGTGGCCGATGTCCCCCAGGCGCATACCCGGGCGCATCTGCGCGATCCCCTGCCACATGGACTCCTCGCACACGTCCATCATCGCGAGGTCCTCGGGCCGGCCCTCGCCGACCGCGATGGTGACCGCGGAGTCGCCGTGCCAGCCGTCGAGGATGGCACCGCAGTCGACGGAGATGATGTCACCCTCGGCCAGGGTGCGCTCGGCACTCGGAATGCCGTGCACGACCTCCTCGTTCACCGAGGCGCAGATCGAGCCGGGGAAGCCGTGGTAGCCCTTGAAGGAGGGGACGGCCCCGGCGTCCCGGATGACCTTCTCCGCGACCGCGTCCAGTTCGAGGGTGGACACTCCGGGCCGCACCGCGGCCCGGAGGGTGTCCAGGGCGCGGGCCACGACCTGGCCCGCCGCCCTCATCTTGGCGATCTGCTCCGGCGTCTTGATCTGCACGCCCGGATCCGCCTTTCGAAACATCAGGCCGCCGACCGCTTCTCGGCGATGGCGGCCTTCGCGCGGGCCGTCACCTCCGCCACGGGTCCCGTGGCGGCGATGGTGGCCAGCAGGCCCTCCGCGGCGTAGAACTCCACCAGCGGCGCGGTCTGCTCGCGGTAGACCTTCAGGCGGTGCCTGATGGTCTCCTCACGGTCGTCCTCGCGCTGGTACAGCTCGGCGCCCTCGTTGTCGCACTTGCCCTCGCTGCGCGGGGCGTCGTACTCGACGTGGTACACCCGGCCGCACTCGGGGCAGGAACGGCGCCCCGAGAGGCGCTTGACGACCTCTTCCTCGTCGACCCTCAGCTCCAGGACGACGTCCAGGCCGCTGCCCAGGTCGGAGAGCATCCCCTTGAGGGTCTGCGCCTGGGGGACGTTGCGGGGGAAACCGTCGAGGAGGAAGCCCCCCGCCGCGTCGTCCTGGGCCAGTCGGTCCTTGACCATGGCGTTCGTGACCTCGTCGGGGACGAGGTCGCCACGGTCCATGAACTCCTTGGCCTTCTTGCCGAGTTCCGTACCACCGCTGACGTTGGCCCGGAAGATGTCACCTGTGGACACCTTCGGTACCGACAGCTCTTCCGCGAGGATCTGGGCCTGGGTGCCCTTGCCGGCCCCAGGCGGCCCCACCAATACTGCACGCATTTATCGCAGAAAACCTTCGTAGTTCCTCTGCTGGAGGTGACTCTCGATCTGCTTCACCGTGTCCAGCCCGACACCCACCATGATCAGGATGCTCGTCCCGCCGAAGGGGAAGTTCATGTCGGCGCCGGTGGCACCGAGAGCAACCATGGGCAGGAGAGCGATCACACCCAGGTACAGAGAGCCGGGGGTCGTCAGTCGAGTCAAGACGTAGTCGAGGTACTCAGCGGTCGGACGCCCTGGTCGGATACCCGGGATGAACCCACCGTACTTCTTCATGTTGTCGGCGACCTCAGTGGGGTTGAAGGTAATCGCCACGTAGAAGAACGCGAACCCGATGATCATGACGAAGAAGGTCGCCATGTAGACGGGGTGGGTGCCCGTGAGGAAGTAGGTCTGGAAGAACTGGGCCACCGGGTGGGTGGAGTCCTGGCCGATCAGACCGACGACCAGCTGCGGAAGGTACAGCAGCGAGGAGGCGAAGATCACGGGGATGATGCCCGCCTGGTTGACCTTCAGGGGGATGTAGGTCGAGCTGCCGCCGTACATGCGGCGGCCGACCATCCGCTTCGCGTACTGGACCGGGATGCGGCGCTGGGCCTGCTCCATGAACACCACGGCGGTGATCAGGGCCAGACCGGCGATGCAGATGATGATGAAGATCCAGACCGACCGCTCCTCGTACATCCCCATGATGGAGGCGGGGAACATCGCGATGACCTGGGTGAAGATCAGCAGGGACATACCGTTGCCGACACCGCGCTCGGTGATCAGCTCACCCATCCACATGATGATCGCGGTACCCGCGGTCATCACGAAGACGATCGTCACCATGGTGATGATGTCCTGGTTGGGCATGTACGTCGACGGGGAGATCGAGTTCTGGAAGAGGGCGCCGGTGCGGGCCATGGCCACGATCGAGGTGGCCTGGAGCACGGCGAGCATGAGGGTCAGATAGCGGGTGTATTGGGTGATCTTGCTCTGTCCGGCCTGGCCCTCCTTCTTGAGGGCCTCCAGACGGGGGATCACCACCGTGAGCAGGTTGATGATGATGCTCGCGGTGATGTACGGCATGACCCCGAGCGCGAACACCGCAAGTTGCAGCAGCGCGCCGCCGCTGAACAGGTTCACCAGGGCGTAGACACCGGACTGGTCCTGCGCGGTGATGAACTCCATCTGGTCCCGGATCGCCGCCGAGTCGATGCCCGGAGCGGGAATCACCGAACCCAGCCGGAAGATCGTCAGGATGAACAGTGTGAACAGCAGCTTATTGCGCAGGTCGGGCGTGCGGAATGCACGAACGAACGCACCTAGCACGTCTCCTCCTGCGCGGCTTCGGCGGCGGAACGGGTTCCAGACATCGCGGCCGATCCTGAATCGTCGTAGAACGTCAGCACCGGGCCTGTCGCCCGGTGCTCGGAAGTACTCACATTACGTCAAGCGGGGAGCTCAAACAGATGGCACTGTAACAGTCATCACCCGACGAGGGGGTTCGTGAGGCATAACGATCAACACTCACAACACATAGGGGCGCCCGCCAGCAGGCCCTATTCGGACCTACCGGGCAGGCGCCCCCAGTGCGCATCGTAGGGAAAACCCTACAGCTCGGTGACAGTGCCGCCGGCGGCGGTGATCTTCTCCTTCGCCGAGCCGGAGAACGCGTTCGCGCTCACCTGCACGGCGACGGTGATCTCACCCGTGCCCAGCACCTTGACGGGCTGGTTCTTGCGAACCGCGCCCTTGGCGACCAGGCCCTCGACGGTGACCTCGCCGCCCTCGGGGTAGAGCTCGCTCAGCCGGTCCAGGTTGACGACCTGGTAGGTCGTCTTGAACCGGGCGTTGCTGAAGCCCTTGAGCTTCGGGATCCGGCGGATGAGGGGCATCTGCCCGCCCTCGAAACCGGGCCGAACGGTGTTACGAGCCTTCGTGCCCTTGGTGCCGCGACCAGCCGTCTTGCCCTTGGAAGCCTCGCCGCGACCCTTGCGGATCTTGGCCTTGTTGGCACCCGGGGCGGGACGCAGGTGGTGCAGCTTGAGCAGCTCGTCGGGGTTGTAGTCGCTCATTCTGCGACCTCCTCGACAGTGACGAGGTGCGAGACGATCGTGATCTGCCCGCGAACCTCAGGGCGGTCCTCACGGACGGTGGACTTACCGATCCGGCCCAGGCCCAGCGACTGGAGAGCAGCGTGCTGCTTCACCTTGCCGCCGATCTTGGAACGGGTCTGCGTGATCTTGATCTTGGCCATGATCAGGCTCCTGCCTTCGCCTCAGAGCGAGCGCGCAGCATGGCAGCCGGGGCCACATCCTCGATCGGCAGACCACGGCGGGCCGCGATCTCCTCAGGCTGGTTGAGGCCCTTGAGCGCCGCCACCGTGGCGTGCACGATGTTCAGCGGGTTGGACGAACCGAGCGACTTGCTCAGGATGTCGTGAATGCCGGCGCACTCCAGGACGGCGCGCACGGGACCACCGGCGATAACACCGGTACCCGGGGCGGCCGGACGGAGCAGGACGACGCCGGCGGCTTCCTCGCCCTGGACCCGGTGCGTGATCGTGCCCTGGATGCGGGGGACGCGGAAGAAGTTCTTCTTCGCCTCCTCGACACCCTTGGCGATCGCGGCCGGAACTTCCTTGGCCTTGCCGTAACCGACACCCACCATGCCGTTGCCGTCTCCGACGACGACGAGCGCGGTGAAGGAGAAGCGACGGCCGCCCTTGACGACCTTCGCGACCCGGTTGATGGTCACGACCTTCTCGATGTAGGAGACACCCTTGTCTGCGGCGCCGCCGCGGCGATCGTCACGGCGATCACGCCGCTCGCCACCGGCGCCGCGCCGCGGTGCTGCAGCCATCAGTGGTTCCTCTTCTCGTGGTTGTTCTTCGCCAGTACAGAGGTCATCGAACTAGAACTCCAGACCGCCCTCGCGCGCCGCGTCGGCGAGCTTGGCGATACGACCGGCGTAGCGGTTACCGCCACGGTCGAAAACGACCGCGGTGATACCGGCGTCCTTCGCGCGCTGCGCGACGAGCTCACCGACCTTGACGGACTTGTCGGACTTGGTGCCCTCGGCGCCACGCACGTCGGTCTCAACGCTGGAGGCGGCGACCAGGGTGTGACCCCTCGTGTCGTCGATCACCTGCGCGACGATGTGCTTGGAGGAGCGGAACACAGCCAGGCGGGGACGCTCGGCGGTGCCCACGACCCTCTTGCGCACGCGGAACTGGCGGCGCTTACGAGCGGTGGTGGCCTTCGCGGTGCGCTTGCGGCTCACGGTGATGCCCATGCCTACTTACCAGCCTTTCCGGCCTTGCGGCGGATGTGCTCACCCTTGTACCGCACGCCCTTGGCCTTGTACGGGTCAGGCTTGCGCAGACCGCGGATGTTCGCGGCGACCTGGCCCACCAGCTGCTTGTCGATGCCCTCGACGTGGAGGAGGGTCGGCTTCTCCACGCGGAAGGTGATGCCCTGCGGGGGTTCCACGACGACCGGGTGGCTGTAGCCCAGCGAGAACTCCAGGTTGGAGCCGCGGGCCTGGACGCGGTAACCCACACCGTGGATCTCCAGCGTCTTGGCGTAACCCTTGGAGACACCCTCGACGAGGTTCGCGACCAGTGCGCGGGTCAGCCCGTGCAGCGACCGGTTCTCCGGCTTGTCGTCGGGACGCACCACCGTGACGATGCCGTCCTCGAAGGAGGCGGTGATCGGCTCGGCGATCGTGTGCTTCAGTTCGCCCTTCGGCCCCTTGACAGTGACGTCTTGCCCGTTAATCGTGACTTCGACGCCCTTGGGGACCGAGAGCGGCAGTCGACCGATTCGCGACATGCTTCAGTCTCTCCCTATTACCAGACGTAAGCGAGGACTTCGCCGCCCACGCCACGCTTCTTGGCCTGCTTGTCAGTCATCAGGCCACCGGACGTCGAAATGATCGCCACACCGAGGCCACCCAGCACGCGCGGGAGGTTCTCCTTCTTCGCGTACACCCGCAGACCGGGCTTGGAGACCCGGCGGATGCCCGCGATGGAACGCTCTCGGGTGGGGCCGTACTTCAGGTCCAGGACGAGGTTCTGGCCCACGGGGGCCTCCTCGGTCCGCCATCCCTGAATGAAACCCTCCTGCTGGAGGATCTCGGCGATGTGCGCCTTGATCTTGGAATACGGCATCGTCACGGTGTCGTGGTACGCCGAATTCGCGTTACGCAGACGCGTCAGCATGTCTGCGATCGGGTCGGTCATCGTCATGGCCGGCTGGCCCTTCCTCACCGCGGTTTCCGAGTGCGGGCTTTCCCAGAGCCTGCCTCCCTGAAGGGTTGCCCCCCGGGAGTGCACAAACGGACCTTCGGCGTGGTCGTGGGCACCGCGGTCCCTCTCGGGACTGCCGTGCCCTGATGGTTGGATGTTGCTGGACCGCGCACCGCCCGGTGGCGGCGGCGGACACTGCTATGAGCTACCAAGCAGGTGGTGGCTCGGGGGGCCGACCGCGCTGTGCGCAGGGTCGGCCCCGCCGGGAACTACCAGCTCGACTTGGTGATGCCGGGCAGCTCGCCCCGGTGCGCCATCTCGCGGAAGCAGATACGGCACAGGCCGAACTTCCGGAAGACGGCACGCGGACGGCCGCACCGCGAGCATCGAGTATACGCACGAACGCCGAACTTCGGCTTCCGCTGCGCCTTCGCAATCAGGGACTTCTTAGCCATCTGTGGTAACCCCTCAGGCTTCCTTGAACGGGAAACCGAGCCGCTTGAGCAGGCTGCGGCCTTGTTCGTCGCTGGTCGCCGTCGTGACAACCGTGATGTCCATCCCACGCTGACGGTCGACCTTGTCCGGGTCGATCTCGTGGAACATGACCTGTTCGGTCAGACCGAACGTGTAGTTGCCGTTCCCGTCGAACTGCTTCGGGGAAAGGCCACGGAAGTCCCGAATCCGGGGCAGGGCCAGCGAGAGCATCCGGTCGAGGAACTCCCACATCCGGTCGCCGCGCAGCGTGACGCTGGCGCCGATCGGCTGCCCCTCGCGCAGCTTGAACTGCGCGATGGAGTTCTTGGCCCGGTTGATCTTCGGCTTCTGGCCGGTGATCGCCGACAGGTCGGCGATCGCGCCCTGGATCAGCTTCGCGTCACGAGCCGCCTCGCCCACGCCCATGTTGACCACGATCTTCGTGAGACCGGGGATCTGCATGACGTTGGCGATGTCGAACTCGTCCTTGAGGCCCGCAGCGATCTCGTTGCGGTACTTCTCCTTGAGCCGCGGCATCGGAGGTGCGGTGATGTCGTTGGTAACCGTCATCAGATGTCCTTACCGGTGCGGCGGGAGACCCGAACCTTGGTTCCGTCTTCCTCGAAGCGGTAGCCGACCCGAGCGGCCTTACCGTCCTCCGCGAGCGCAACGTTGCTCACGTGGATGGGGGCCTCCTTGGTGACGACCTCGCCCTGCTGGCCGCCCGCCGGGTTGGCCTTCCTGTGCTTCTTGACCAGGTTGACGCCCTCGACGATGACACGGTCGTCCTTCGGCATGGCCTTGACGACCTTGCCGGTGGCACCCTTGTCCTTGCCGGCGAGAACGATGACCTCGTCGCCAGATTTGATCTTCATCGCTTAGAGCACCTCCGGCGCCAGCGAAATGATGCGCATGTACTTCTTGTCACGCAGCTCACGGCCGACCGGGCCGAAGATGCGGGTGCCTCGCGGGTCCCCACCGTCCTTGATGAGCACGGCAGCGTTCTCATCGAAGCGGATGTAGGAGCCGTCGGGCAGGCGGCGCTCCTTAGCGGTGCGCACGACAACGGCCTTGACGACGTCGCCCTTCTTGACTCCAGCGCCAGGCAGGGCGTCCTTCACCGTGGCGACGATAGTGTCGCCGATCCCGGCGTAGCGCCGACCCGAGCCACCGAGAACACGGATGGTAAGGATCTCCTTGGCACCCGTGTTGTCGGCGACCTTGAGTCGCGACTCCTGCTGAATCACGTCTGCTCCTGATGTGATGCGTGCGGTCCACTGCCGCACGGCTAGGTGGTCTCACCCCTCGCGTCGGCGGCCGACAACGTGTGTCGGCCGCCGACAGGCTGGGGTTACTTAGCCTTCTCCAGGATCTCCACGACGCGCCAACGCTTCGTCGCGGAGAGCGGCCGGGTCTCCATCATGCGGACCCGGTCGCCGACGCCAGCGGAGTTCGCCTCGTCATGCGCCTTGTACTTGGTCGTCCTACGGATGACCTTGCCGTACAGGGCGTGCTTGACGCGGTCCTCAACCTCGACAACGACGGTCTTGTCCATCTTGTCGCTGACGACGTAGCCCTCGCGCACCTTGCGGTAGTTGCGCGTCGCGGTCTGGTTCTCACTCATTCGGCTGCTTCCTTCGTCTCCTCAGCCGACTCACCAGACAGCGGGACGATGCCCAGCTCGTGCTCGCGCAGGACCGTGTAGATCCGCGCGATCTCGCGCTTGACAGTGCGCAGACGGCTGTGGTTGTCGAGCTGACCGGTGGCGGCCTGGAAGCGGAGGTTGAAGAGCTCTTCCTTGGCTTCCTTGAGCTTCGTGACCAGGTCCTCGACGGACTGGTCGCGCAGCTCGTGGGCAGTCACGGACTTTGCCACTACTCCCACACCTCCCGCTTAACAAACTTGCACTTCATCGGGAGCTTGTGCATCGCACGGCGCAGGGCCTCCTTGGCCACGGCCTCGGGCACGCCCGACAGCTCGAACATCACACGCCCGGGCTTGACCGGCGCGACCCACCACTCGGGCGAACCCTTACCGGAACCCATACGGACCTCGGCGGGCTTCTTCGTCAGCGGACGGTCCGGGAAGATGTTGATCCACACCTTGCCGCCACGCTTGATGTGACGCGTCATGGCGATACGAGCGGACTCGATCTGACGGTTCGTCACGTAGGCCGACTCCAGAGCCTGGATGCCGTACTCGCCGAAGTTGATCGACGTGCCACCCTTGGCCTTGCCGCGCAGGTCCGGGTGGTGCTGCTTGCGGTACTTGACCTTACGAGGAATAAGCACGGGTCAGCTCCCCTCGGTCTTCGGGGCCTCGGCCGAAGCACCAGCCTTGGCCTCGGTGTTCGGGCCACCAGCGGCGCCGCCACGGCGACGACGCTGCGGACGCTCACGACGCTGGCCGCCGCCGGCGGTGCGCTGGGCGGCCTGGGCCGCCTCGCGCTCGGCGCGGGTCACAGGGGCGTCGCCCTTGTAGATCCACACCTTGACGCCGATGCGACCGAACGTCGTCCGGGCCTCGAAGAAGCCGTAGTCGATGTCGGCGCGCAGCGTGTGCAGCGGGACCCGGCCCTCGCGGTAGAACTCCGAGCGGGACATCTCAGCCCCGCCCAGGCGGCCACCGCACTGGATCCGGATGCCCTTGGCACCGCTCTTCATCGCGCTCTGCATGGCCTTGCGCATCGCGCGGCGGAAGGCCACGCGGCTGCTCAGCTGCTCAGCGACGCCCTGGGCGACGAGCTGCGCGTCGATCTCGGGGTTCTTCACCTCGAAGACGTTCAGCTGCACCTGCTTGCCGGTGAGCTTCTCCAGGTCCGTACGGATCCGGTCGGCCTCGACGCCGCGGCGGCCGATGACGATGCCCGGCCGGGCGGTGTAGACGTCCACGCGGACACGGTCACGGGTGCGCTCGATCTCGACCTTGGAGATGCCCGCGCGCTCCATGCCACGGGTCAGCATCCGACGGATCGCGACGTCTTCCTTGACGTAGTCCTTGTAAGACTTGTCGGCGTACCAGCGGCTCTTGAAGTCGGTGGTGATGCCGAGGCGGAACCCGTGCGGGTTTACCTTCTGCCCCACTATCGGGTCCTTTCCTTCGTCTTGGACGAGGCGCCCGAGTTCTCAGCGACGACCACGGTGATGTGGCTCGTGCGCTTCGTGACCCGGAAAGCCCGGCCGAAGCCTCGGGGGCGAATGCGCTTCAGGGTCGGACCCTCGTCCACCCACACGCGCTCGACCACCAGGGTCTCGCGGTCCAGCTTGTCGTTGTGCTCAGCGTTGGCGATGGCGCTTGCCAGCACCTTGCCAACAGGCTCGCTAGCCGACTGGGGCGCGAACCGGAGCACCGCCTGTGCCTCGTCAGCGGGCAACCCGCGAATAAGGTCCGCCACCCGGCGAGCCTTCCGGGGCGTAACGCGGACGAACCGCGCCTGTGCCCTCGTTCCCATCGCTTTTCCCTCGCTCACGGAAATTCATTCCCCACTCACCGTGGAGAAAATGGTTCTTACAACTGCTGCAACCGCTAACGGCGGCTACGGCGGTCTTCCTTGACGTGGCTACGGAAAGTACGCGTGGGAGCGAACTCACCGAGCTTGTGGCCGACCATCGACTCCGACACGAACACCGGAACGTGCTTGCGTCCGTCGTGGACGGCGATCGTGTGACCGATCATCTCCGGGACGATCATGGACCGCCGGGACCACGTCTTGATGACGTTCTTGGTCCCCTTCTCGTTCTGGACTTCCACCTTCTTGATGAGGTGGTCGTCGACGAAGGGACCCTTCTTAAGGCTACGTGGCATCAGACGTGCTCCTTACCGCTTCTTCTTACCGCTACGCCGACGCCGCACGATCAGCTTGTCGCTGGCCTTGTTCTTGGTCCGGGTCCGGCCTTCCTTCTTGCCCCAGGGGCTGACCGGGTGACGACCACCGGAGGTCTTGCCCTCACCACCACCGTGCGGGTGGTCGACCGGGTTCATGACCACACCGCGGACGGTCGGGCGCTTGCCCTTCCACCGCGAGCGGCCGGCCTTGCCCCAGTTGATGTTGGACTGCTCGGCGTTGCCGACCTGGCCAACCGTGGCGCGGCAGGAGATCTCGACCATGCGCATCTCACCGGAGGGCATACGCAGCGTGGCGTAGCCGCCCTCCTTGGCGAGGAGCTGGATCTGCGACCCCGCGGAACGGCCCAGCTTGGCACCGCCGCCCGGCTTCAGCTCGACCGCGTGCACGAACGTACCCGTGGGGATGTTGCGCAGCGGGAGGCAGTTGCCCGGCTTGATGTCGGACTGGGGGCCGTTCTCGACCTTGTCACCCTGCTTGAGGCCGGCGGGCGCCAGAATGTAGCGCTTCTCACCGTCCACGTAGTGCAGCAGGGCAATGCGAGCAGTGCGGTTGGGGTCGTACTCGATGTGAGCGACCTTGGCCGGCACGCCGTCCTTGTCGTGACGACGGAAGTCGATCACGCGGTAGGCGCGCTTGTGGCCGCCACCCTGGTGACGAGCGGTGATCCGGCCGTGGCCGTTACGACCGCCCTTGGAGTGAAGCGGACGAACCAGGGACTTCTCCGGCTCCGAGCGCGTGATTTCGACGAAGTCGCTCACGCTGGAGCCGCGACGACCCGGCGTCGTCGGCTTGTACTTACGAATGCCCATCTTCTTCGCGCATTCCTTTACGTATTGCTTGGTGTGTAGCGGTCAGACCCTGAGAAGGTCAGACACCGAAGATGTCGATCCGCTGGCCGTCGGCCACGCTGACGATCGCGCGCTTGGTGTCGGGACGCTTCCCGAAACCGAAACGGGTCCGCTTGCGCTTACCCTTCCGGTTGATCGTGTTCACGCTCGTGACCTTCACCTCGAAGATCTTCTCGATCGCGATCTTGATCTGGGTCTTGTTGGCGTCGGGGCGAACGATGAACGTGTACTTGTTATCGTCCATGAGCCCGTAGCTCTTCTCGGAGATCACCGGCTCGACGATGATGTCCCGGTGGTCGGCGATCCTCACTGGTCGTCCTCCTCGGACTCAGCGGCCTTCGAGGTACCGGCCGCGTGGGCCAGGAACTCGGCGTAGCCCGCCTCGGTGAAGACCACGTCGTCCGCGTACAGGACGTCGTAGGTGTTCACCTGGTCCGCGTCGAGGATGTGCACCTCTTCGAGGTTGCGCAGGGCGCGCCGGTTGTGCTCGTCCTCGCGGGCCAGGACGACGAGAACCTTGTCGGACTCGGTGACCTGGCGCAGCGCCTTCAGAGCGTTCTGCGTGAGCTTGGCGTCCGCGTCCTCGGCCACGAACTGGCTGACGACGTGGATACGGCCGTGGTTGGCCCGGTCGGAGAGGGCACCGCGCAGGGCGGCGGCCTTCATCTTCTTCGGGGTCCGCTGGCTGTAGTCACGCGGCTGGGGACCGTGAACGGTGCCACCACCGGTGTACTGCGGGGCGCGGATCGAGCCCTGACGGGCGCGACCGGTTCCCTTCTGGCGGTAGGGCTTCTTGCCACCGCCGCGGACGTCGCCGCGGGTCTTGGTGGCGTGGGTGCCCTGCCGACCGGCAGCCAGCTGGCCGTTCACGACCTGGTGGATCAGCGGAATGCTGACCTGCTGGGCGAAGACGGACTCGGGAAGCTCCACGCTGCCCTTGGAACCGCCTTCAGGGTTCTTGACCTCGATCTGGGCCATGGCTTACTTGTCCCCCTTCACAGCGGTGCGGACGAGCACCAGACCGCCGTTGGGACCGGGCACAGCACCCTTGACCAGGATGAGGCCCTTCTCCGCGTCCACGGAGTGAACGGTCAGGTTCTGGATGGTCTTGCGCACGTTGCCCATGCGCCCGGCCATCCGCATGCCCTTGAAAACGCGGCCGGGAGTGGCGCAGCCGCCGATGGAACCGGGCGAGCGGTGCTTGCGCTGGGTGCCGTGCGTGGCGGAGAGACCACGGAAACCGTGGCGCTTCATCACACCGGCGAAGCCCTTGCCCTTGCTCTTGCCCGTGATGTCGACCTTCTGGCCGATCTCGAACGAGGCGGCGTCGACCTCCTGGCCGAGCTGGTACTCGGAGGCGTCGGTGGTGCGCACCTCGACGTAGTGACGGCGCGGGGTCAGGTCGTTCGCGCGAAGGTAGTCGCCGAGAGGCTTGTTGACCTTGCGCGGGTTGATCTGCCCGTAGCCGAGCTGGATGGCGGAGTAGCCATCGGTGTCCGGAGTCCGGATGCGGCTCACGACGCACGGACCGGCCTTCAGGACGGTTACCGGCACCATCTTGCCGGCGTCGTCGAAGACCTGGGTCATGCCGAGCTTTTCGCCCAGAACTCCCTTGATCTGCTTGGTGGCCATGTCTGTGCGTCCTTAAAGCTTGATCTCGATGTCAACGCCAGCCGGCAGGTCGAGACGCATAAGCGAGTCGACCGTCTTCGGTGTGGGGTCGATGATGTCGATCAGCCGCTTGTGGGTGCGCATCTCGAAGTGCTCGCGCGAGTCCTTGTACTTGTGCGGCGATCGGATGACGCAGTAAACGTTCTTCTCCGTCGGCAGCGGCACCGGGCCCGCGACCTGTGCGCCAGTTCGCGTCACAGTCTCAACGATCTTGCGCGCCGAGCTGTCGATGACCTCGTGGTCATAGGCCTTTAGCCGAATGCGGATCTTTTGTCCCGCCATGTGGCCTGTTCGTCCTTCGCTTCAGTGTCCGTAACGGTGAGCTGTCCCGGTCACAGACGCCCAGGCCCGTCGGCGAATCCGCCGGCGTGTTCGGCCGTGAGCCCCTATTCCCTTGAGAAACCGCAACAGGGCTTGCCCCTGCGGTGCGTCACCGTCACAGAGCCCGATGACGTCTTGTCAGTGTGGTGGGTGGGCCGCGGTGAGGCGGCCCACCCACCACGTCGGGGCGGCTCCTCAGGGGGCCACCCCAACGTGTGTGCTACTTGATGATCTTCGTGACGCGACCCGCGCCCACGGTCCGGCCACCCTCGCGGATGGCGAACTTCAGGCCCTCTTCCATCGCGACCGGCTGGATCAGCACGACGGACATCTCGGTGTTGTCACCGGGCATGACCATCTCGGTGCCCTCCGGCAGCGTCACGACGCCGGTGACGTCGGTGGTGCGGAAGTAGAACTGCGGGCGGTAGTTGTTGAAGAACGGCGTGTGGCGGCCACCCTCGTCCTTGGACAGGATGACGACCTGGCCCTCGAACTCGGTGTGCGGGGTGGTCGTGCCGGGCTTGATCACGACCTGGCCGCGCTCGACGTCCTCGCGCTTGATGCCGCGCAGGAGCAGACCGACGTTGTCGCCGGCCTGGCCCTGGTCGAGCAGCTTGCGGAACATCTCAACACCGGTGACGGTGGTGGTCTGCTTGTCTTCCTTGATACCGACGATGTCAACGGTCTCGTTGACGTTGACGATACCGCGCTCGATACGACCGGTGACGACGGTGCCGCGACCGGTGATCGAGAAGACGTCCTCGATCGGCATCAGGAAGGGCTTGTCGGTGTCACGCTCGGGCTCCGGAATGAAGCTGTCGACCGTGCCCATGAGCTCCAGGACGGCCTTGCCCCACTCGGCGTCGCCCTCGAGCGCCTTCAGAGCCGAGACCTTGGTGACGGGAACGTCGTCGCCGGGGAACTCGTACTCGCTGAGCAGCTCACGGACCTCGAGCTCGACGAGCTCGAAGATCTCCTCGTCGTCCACCATGTCGGCCTTGTTCAGGGCGACGACGATGGCGGGGACGCCGACCTGGCGGGCCAGGAGCACGTGCTCCTTGGTCTGCGGCATCGGGCCGTCGGTGGCGGCCACGACCAGGATCGCGCCGTCCATCTGCGCGGCACCCGTGATCATGTTCTTCACGTAGTCCGCGTGGCCGGGGCAGTCGACGTGAGCGTAGTGACGCTCGGTCGTCTGGTACTCGACGTGAGCGACGGAGATGGTGATACCGCGCTCGCGCTCCTCGGGAGCGTTGTCGATGTCCTCGAACGGGGTGAACGGGTTCAGGTCCGGGTACGCGTCGTGCAGCACCTTGGTGATGGCTGCGGTCAGCGTGGTCTTGCCGTGGTCAATGTGACCGATGGTGCCGATGTTGACGTGCGGCTTAGTCCGCTCGAACTTTTCCTTCGCCACTGGAAGTCTCCTAGACGTACAGAACTATCTGACTGTGGTCCAACCCGCGGTTGCGGGAACAGCCTGGTTACGTGTTCGCGACTATTCGCCGCGAACCTTCGCCACAATTTCTTGGGCGACAGCGGACGGAACCTCCGCGTAGGAGTCGAACACCATCGAGTAGTTGGCTCGACCCTGCGTACGGCTGCGCAGGTCACCCACGTAGCCGAACATTTCCGAAAGGGGCACCTGGGCCTTGACGAGCCGGACACCGGAACGCTCGTCCATGGACTGGATCTGTCCACGACGGGAGTTCAGGTCACCGATGACGTCGCCCATGTACTCCTCGGGCGTGGTGACCTCGACGGCCATGACCGGCTCGAGCAGCGCAGGCTTCGCGAGCCTGACGGCCTCCTTGAAGGCCATCGAACCAGCGGTCTTGAACGCCATCTCGGAGGAGTCGACGTCGTGGTACTGGCCGTCCTGCAGCGTCACCTTGATGCCGACGAGCGGGTAGTGCGCGAGCACACCCAGCTCAGCGGCCTCCTGGCAGCCCGCGTCGACCGACGGGATGTACTCCCGCGGGATGCGGCCACCGGTGACGGAGTTGACGAACTCGTAACCCGACGCGTCGCCCTCTTCGGCCACGAGCGGCTCGAGGTCGATCTTGACCTTGGCGAACTGGCCCGACCCACCGGTCTGCTTCTTGTGGGTGTAGACGTGGCCTTCGACCTTCTTGCGAATGGTCTCGCGGTAGGCCACCTGGGGCTTGCCGATGTTCGCCTCGACCTTGAACTCGTCGCGCATGCGGTTGACCAGCACCTCGAGGTGCAGCTCACCCATGCCGGAGATCACGGTCTGGCCGGTCTGCTCGTCCGAGGCCACCTGGAAGGAGGGGTCCTCGTCGGCCAGACGCTGGATCGCGATGCCCAGCTTCTCCTGGTCGCTCTTGGTCTTGGGCTCGATGGCCACCTCGATGACCGGAGCCGGGAAGGTCATGGACTCCAGGACGATCGGCGAGCCCTGCTCGCAGAGCGTCTCACCGGTCGTGGTGTCCTTCAGGCCCATGACCGCGACGATGTCGCCCGCGCCCGCCTCGGGGATCTCCTCACGCTTGTTGGAGTGCATGCGGTAGATCTTGCCGATGCGCTCCTTGCGGCCCTTCAGGCTGTTCAGAACCTGGGTACCGGCGGTGAGGACACCCGAGTAGATGCGCACGTAGGTGAGCTTGCCCAGGTGCGGGTCGCTCATGATCTTGAAGACCAGTGCGGACATCGGCTCGTCCACGCTCGGCTTGCGCTCGAGCTTGGTCTCCTCGCTCTCGTCCTTGGGGTCGTGGCCCTCGATGGCGTCCACGTCCAGGGGCGAGGGGAGGTAGGCGGTGACCGCGTCGAGCAGGGGCTGGACGCCCTTGTTCTTGAAGGCGGTGCCGCAGACCACGGGGACGGCGGTGCCGGCGATGGTGGCGCGACGGATCGCGGTCACCAGCTGCTCCTCGGTGGGCTCCTGGCCCTCCAGGTACAGCTCCATGATCTCGTCGTCGGCCTCGGCCAGCGTCTCGATGAAGGAGTCGCGGGCCTCGCGGGCGGCGTCCGTGTGGGTCTCGGGGATGTCGACCGTGTCGTACATCTCGCCGAGCTTGGCCTCGTCGTTCCAGACGTAGGCCTTCATCTTCACGAGGTCGATGACGCCCTGGAAGTCGCTCTCGGCGCCGATGTTCAGCTGGATCGGCATGGCGTTCGCGCCGAGGCGCTCACGGAACATGTCGACACAGCGCTGGAACTCCGCGCCGATCTTGTCCATCTTGTTGACGAAGCAGATCCGGGGGACCTTGTAACGGTCGGCCTGGCGCCAGACCTGCTCCGACTGGGGCTCGACGCCTTCCTTGGCGTCGAACACCGCGACGGCACCGTCGAGCACACGCAGCGACCGCTCGACCTCGACCGTGAAGTCGACGTGGCCAGGCGTGTCGATGATGTTGATGGTGTAGTCGTCCCAGTGGGTGGTGGTAGCAGCCGAGGTAATGGTGATACCCCGCTCCTGCTCCTCCTTCATCCAGTCCATGGTGGCAGCGCCATCGTGGACCTCGCCCACCTTGTGGGTCACACCGGTGTAGTAGAGGATCCGCTCGGTCGTCGTGGTCTTGCCCGCGTCGATGTGGGCCATGATGCCGATGTTGCGGACCTTGGCCAGGTCAAGCAAAGTCTTAGCCATGAGGCTCGTCTTCCCTAGGTCTCAAGGAATCGATTCGCCGCGGGATTACCAGCGGTAGTGGGCGAAGGCCTTGTTCGACTCGGCCATCTTGTGCGTGTCCTCACGCTTCTTGACAGCCGCGCCCAGACCGTTGCTGGCGTCAACCAGCTCGTTCATCAGACGCTCCGTCATGGTCTTCTCACGGCGCTTGCGCGAGAAGTCGACCAGCCAGCGCAGGGCCAGCGTGGTGGACCGGGAGGCGCGAACCTCAACCGGCACCTGGTAGGTCGCGCCACCGACACGGCGGCTGCGGACCTCCAGCGCGGGCTTGATGTTGTCCAGGGCTCGCTTGAGGACGACGAGCGGGTCCTGACCGGTCTTCTCACGGGCGCCTTCGAGGGCGTCGTAGACGACGCTCTGTGCGATGGAGCGCTTGCCGTCGAGGAGCACCTTGTTGATGAGTGCGGTGACGAGCGGCGAGCCGTAAACCGGGTCGGTGATGAGCTGGCGCTTCGGCGCCGGGCCCTTGCGCGGCATGCTTACTTCTCCTTCTTGGCGCCGTAGTGGCTACGGGCCTGCTTGCGGCCCCGGACACCCTGGGTGTCGAGCGAACCGCGGACAATTCGGTAGCGGACGCCCGGCAGGTCCTTCACTCGACCGCCACGAACCAGCACGATGCTGTGCTCCTGGAGGTTGTGACCAATGCCGGGAATGTAGGCCGTGACCTCGATGCCGCTGCTCAGCTTGACGCGAGCGACCTTACGCAGAGCGGAGTTCGGCTTCTTCGGCGTAGTGGTGTAGACACGCGTGCACACACCACGACGCTGCGGACTCCCCTTCAGCGCCGGGGTCTTGTTCTTTGCGACCTTGTCCTGTCGGCCCTTGCGGACCAGCTGCTGGATGGTGGGCACCGCGTCTCCGTCTTCCTCGTGACCTACGCCGGTTCTCGTAGCCGATATCGCTATTGACCTGCTGAATTTCCCGAAACTCCCCGACCCCCGAGGTCGGGCGTGTCGCACTTGTTCCCACGCATGGCGGATGGCGCACACCCGGCCGTAAGGCCGATTCACAGGAGGGGGTTCACATGCGCCGCGCGCCTTGCGTCCGTCCTGTGGAGGACTGGGGCGCCGCACACGCACGTGTGACCCGTCGACTCACGGGCACAATCACACAGGCTACCGCTTACCGAACAGGCGGTCAAAACGGTGTGCGACATGGCGAGACAAGCGGAACCGGATCTCGCGTAGCCGTGGGTCACCCCTAGTCTACGCGCTTCCAGACTCGTTTCGCCCATGTTTTCCCGCCGGGGGGACGGGTGGAGGGCCGCAAAAGGGCAACGGCCGCTCCCAGGGGGCCAATTGTCCCCCGGAAGCGGCCGAGAAGCTACAGCGCGAACCAGATCGCGACGGAGATCACCGTCACCAGGATGCCGATGACCGCGAAGACGGTACCGGTGGTGATCAGCCCCAGCCCGTCGAGTGTGCCGCGCGACTCACGGATCGCCCTCTTGGCCTTGGGGCCGGTGACGAACAGCGCCAGGACCGCGGTGATCACACCGAGCCCCGGGAGCAGCGAGGCCACACCCAGCCACAGGGTCAGGTTCGCCCCGGGTTCGGTGTCGGCCAGGAAGTCGACGCTGTCGTACCCGGGGTAGGCGTCGCCCACGTCCCCGCCCAGTGGCGCGTCGTCGAAGCCCGGGAAGTCCGCGGCGATCCGGTCCCGGCGCCGCCGGGACTGCCTGGGCCGTTCCGGCATCCCGTAGTCCGCCGGGGTGAAGCCGTCCTCGTAGTCCGACTCCTCCTCGCGGGCCTCGTCCTCGGCGGCGCGTTCCCGAAGGGCCCGGTCCACGGGCGGCGGCACCGCTCCCAGGTCGGAGGGGACCCCGGGAGCCACCGGCTCCTGTTCCTCCGACGGACCGCCGGGTCCGTCCCCGGCCCGGTCGTCGGCCAGGTCGCCGTAACCGTCCTCGTCCCCGTACTCGCCGTATTCGACGCCGTCGTCGAGCCGGTCGTCGTCCACGTCCCCGTAGGCCCGGTCCCGGTAACCGTCCCCGCCGGAGGCGGCCCCGCGCTCGTCGTAGCCCAGCTCGTCGTAGCCCCGGGGTTCCTCCCGGTCCCAGGTGCTCCGGGTCCCCGCGGACCAGTCCTGACGGACTCCGCCGTCGAGGCCGCCGGGGTCGGCGGGGTCGGCGGGGTCGGCGGGCCCGTCGAAGGAGGGTGCCGTGAACATCTGGGTGGAGCCCTCGCCCCCGCGCCAGGAACCGTCCTCGGCAGCGGCGGCGGAGCCGCCCCAGGAGGGCTGGCCCAGGGGGTGTTCGTCCGGGGCCGCCCGGCCCCACGACGGTTCCTCGGCCGGCGGCGCGTCCCAGGAGAGCCCGTCCCGCGCGGGTGCGTCCCACGGGCGCTCGTCCCACCCCTGGCCGGAGGCGGGCCCGTACTCCTCCTCCGGGCCCGGGTCCTCCTTGGCCCTGGCCCGCGACTGCATGTCGGCGATGGCGGCCAGGGGGTCATCGGAGGTGGCCACGGCCGCGGACAGCTCGCCCGTGTCGGGTCCGCCGTCCCGCTCCCCCGCGGGTTCCCCGTCGGGGGCGGCGCCCCAGTCGGTGTCGGCGCTCCAGTCGGTGTAGGAGGGCTCCTCCGGGGCCGTGTCGCGGCGGCGGCGCTCGGCGTCACGGACCACGTCGGGCAGGCGGGGGTCGTCGCGGTCGAAGGCCCAGGTGTTGCCGCTCCCGCTGCCGATCCCGCCCCGGTCGGCGGAGACCGCGTCGGGCGGGGGCGCGGAGAGCTCGTCCTCGTACCCGCCGGTCCGGTCGCGGGTGTACTGGTCGCGCGCCGGGGACTCGTCGAGCGGTGGCACGGGCCGGGGCGAGAGCTCGTCGTCGTACCGGTCGACGCCGTAGGAGGGGGCGGGGGCCGGGTCGCTCCACTGCCGGGCGGTCGGCTCGGCCCAGGGCTCGGTGGTGCCCGCACCCCTCCAGGCGTCCCCGCCGTCCGGTGTCGGGCTCCAGCTGTCCAGGCCACCGGTGCCCGGCCACTGCTGCGGCTGGTCCCGCTCGGGCTCGGGCCGCCATGCCTGTCCGGCCGGACCCGCCCAGGTGTCCTGCGCGGGCTCGGGGGCCGACGGCTCGCCCGCGGTTGCGGGCTCGGGCTCCGCGGCCGCCTGCGGCGCCCAGGAGTCCTCGGCCGGAGCGGTCCAGGTGTCCTGCGCGGGTTCGGGGGCCGGCGGCTCCGCTCCCCACGATCGCGCGTCCGCGGTGGGCTCCTCGGCCGCCCAGCCGTCGCCCGCAGCCGGGGGTGCCTCGGCGGACCAGGTGTCGTTCACCGTTCCGGATGCCTCGGCCGCCCACGGCTGCGCAGCCGGAGCGGCCGTGTCCGCCGCCGGGAACGGTTCGGTCCCGGCTTCCCCGGCGGGCCGGATCCGTCGTGCGGGGGCCTCCTCGGGCTCCTCCTCGGCGGGCCGGGCGGCCCACGAGTCGTTCCCGGACGCCGCCCAGCTGTCGTCGGCGGGTTCGGAGCCCTCCGGCGGCAGCGGGACCTCGGCGCTGGCGGCGATACCCGGGTAGCCGCCGGTCGCGGCGCTCTCCCGGGCCTCCGTCGGGACCTCGGTCTCCACCGGCCCCTCCGGCTCCGGGAACCCCCCGGGCGCACCCAGCGGGTCGCTCTCCCCCGGGATCCGGGTGACCGGCTGGTAGGCCGTGCTCCCCGCGCCCGGGTAGGAGATCCCCGGAACGTACGGGGGCTCCCCGCCGTAGGTCGGCGGGGTCTCCTTCGGGGCCGCGGGCGGACCGCCCAGGGCGTCCGGGTAGGGCTCCACCATGGCCGGACGCGAGGCGCTCAGCCCGGCGTAACCCCCGCTGTCCGGGAAGACCGCGCCACCGGCGGGGGCGTCGTCGCCCTCCCCGGTGCCTTCCTCGCCCTCCAGGGGGTCCTGGTACTCCGACTGTGTGCGATAGCGGTTCTCACTGGGCTTGAACCACGAGTCCGCGTCCTGCTCGGACGCCCGGTTCCCCGGTGCGTCGCCCCCGTTATCAGTCACTTGCCTGCTCTCCCGCCAGCGCCGTAGCGCCCTCTCCCCGTCCACACAGCGGTGTGCGGACCGACAACGACGAAACGGCGGCGGGGCCACCCCCGCTGTGGGGGTGGCTGACCGCCGCCGTCAGCTCAGCCAACGTTCAGGTTGACGCTTACCGGTTGTACGGCCCGAAGTCGTACTCCTCCAGGGGAACGGCCTCTCCCGATCCCTGACCGAAGGTGTACTCGCTGGGCTCCTCGTAACCGGAGACCGAGTACATCGAGGCCTTGGCCTCCTCGGTCGGCTCCACCCGGACGTTGCGGTACTGCGGAATTCCGGTACCGGCCGGGATGAGCTTACCGATGATGACGTTCTCCTTGAGGCCGAGCAGCGGGTCGCTCTTGCCGTGGATCGCGTTCTCGGTCAGCACGCGGGTGGTCTCCTGGAAGGAGGCCGCCGACAGCCAGGACTCCGTGGCCAGCGAGGCCTTGGTGATACCCAGCAGTACCGGACGTCCGGCGGCCGGCTGGCCGCCTTCGGACACGACACGTCGGTTGATCCGCTCGAACTTGGGCCGCTCGACCATCTCACCGGGCAGCAGCTCGGTGTCGCCCGACTCCAGGATGTTCACGCGCTTGAGCATCTGGCGGACGATGATCTCGATGTGCTTGTCGTGGATGGACACACCCTGCGACTTGTACACCTCCTGGACCTCCGACACGAGGTGCTGCTGCACCGCGCGCGGGCCCTGGATGCGAAGCACCTCGTGCGGGTTGATCGCACCCTGGATGAGCTGCTGGCCGACCTTGACGTGGTCGCCGTCGCCCACCAGGAGCTGCGCACGCATCGGGACCGGGTAGGCGATCTCGTCCGTGCCGTCGTCGGGGATGACGACGATCTTGCGGCTCTTCTCGGTGTCATCGATCCGGATCCGGCCCTCCATCTCGGAGATCGGGGCCATACCCTTGGGGATACGGGCCTCGAAGAGCTCCTGGACACGGGGCAGACCGTGGGTGATGTCCTGACCGGCCGAACCACCCATGTGGAAGGTACGCATGGTCAGCTGGGTACCGGGCTCACCGATGGACTGGGCCGCGATGATACCGATCGCCTCACCGACGTCCACCGGCTTACCGGTCGCCATGGAGCGGCCGTAGCAGGTGGTGCAGACACCGATCTTCGCCTCACAGGTCAGCGACGAGCGGATGCGCACGCGGGTGACCCCGTGGGCGACGAGCTTGTCGATGTTCTGCTCGGAGGTGTCGGACAGCGCCGGGAGCACGAGGTTGCCCTCGGGGTCCAGCGTGTCCTCGGCGATCGTCCGACCGAAACCGGTGTTCTCGACGTTGTGCTTGCGCACGACGACGCCGGCGGCGTTCTTCTCACCGATCTCGTGCCAGAGCGAACGGTCGGTGCCGCAGTCGATCTCACGGACGATGACGTCCTGTGCGACGTCCACCAGACGCCGGGTCAGGTAACCCGAGTCGGCGGTACGCAGGGCGGTGTCGGCCAGACCCTTGCGCTGACCGTGCGTGGAGATGAAGTACTCCAGCACGGACAGGCCCTCGCGGTAGGAGGACTTGATCGGACGCGGGATCGTCTCACCCTTGGTGTTGGAGACCAGACCACGGATACCGGCGATCTGGCGCACCTGCATCGGGTTACCGCGCGCACCGGACTGGACCATCATCCACACCGGGTTGTCGGCGGGGAAGTTGTCCTCCATGTTCTTGGCGACCTCGGCCGTGGCCTGGGTCCACACCTCGGTGAGCTCCTGACGGCGCTCGTCGTCGGTGATCAGACCGCGGTCGTACTCGCGCTGGATCTTGTCGGCCTTGCCCTCGTAGCCGCTGAGGATCTCGGCCTTGCGCGGAGGCGCGACGACGTCCTCGATACCGATGGTCAGGCCGGACCGGGTGGCCCAGCGGTAACCGGCGTCCTTCAGGGCGTCCAGGGTCGTGGCGACCTGGACCTTCGGGTAGTTCTCGGCGAGGTCGTTGACCAGGACCGAGACCTGCTTCTTGCCCACCTGGAAGTTGACGTAGGGGTAGTCCACCGGGGTGGCCTCGTTGAAGAGGTACCGGCCCAGGGTGGTCTCCAGGACGTAGACGTCGCCCTGCTCCCAGCCCTCCGGCGGCGTCCAGTCCTTGGGCGCGGGAGCGCCGTCGGCGATACGCAGCCGGATCCTGGCCTGCAGGTCCAGGTCACCCAGGTCGTAGGCCATGATGGCCTCGGCCGGGGAGCGGAAGGCGCGGTCCTCGCCCCTGGCCCCGGGCTTCTCCGTCGTCAGGTAGTACAGACCGATGATCATGTCCTGGGTGGGCATGGTCACGGGCTTGCCGTCGGACGGCTTGAGGATGTTGTTGGTGGCGAGCATCAGCAGCCGCGCCTCGGCCTGGGCCTCGGCGGACAGCGGCAGGTGCACGGCCATCTGGTCACCGTCGAAGTCGGCGTTGAACGCCGTGCACACGAGCGGGTGGATCTGGATGGCCTTGCCCTCGACCAGCTGCGGCTCGAAGGCCTGGATGCCCAGGCGGTGCAGCGTGGGAGCACGGTTCAGCAGAACCGGGTGCTCGGTGATGACCTCTTCGAGGACGTCCCACACGACCGGACGGGACCGCTCCACCATGCGCTTGGCGCTCTTGATGTTCTGCGCGTGGTTCAGGTCGACCAGGCGCTTCATCACGAACGGCTTGAAGAGCTCCAGGGCCATCTGCTTGGGCAGACCGCACTGGTGCAGCTTGAGCTGCGGGCCGACGACGATGACCGAACGGCCGGAGTAGTCGACTCGCTTACCGAGCAGGTTCTGACGGAAACGGCCCTGCTTGCCCTTGAGCATGTCGGACAGCGACTTGAGCGGACGGTTGCCGGGACCGGTGACCGGGCGGCCGCGGCGGCCGTTGTCGAACAGCGCGTCGACGGCCTCCTGCAGCATCCGCTTCTCGTTGTTGACGATGATCTCGGGCGCGCCGAGGTCCAGAAGCCGCTTGAGGCGGTTGTTCCGGTTGATGACGCGGCGGTACAGGTCGTTGAGGTCGGAGGTCGCGAAGCGGCCGCCGTCCAGCTGCACCATCGGACGCAGGTCCGGCGGAATGACCGGGATGCAGTCCAGCACCATGCCCATGGGGCTGTTGGTGGTGTTGAGGAACGCCGAGACGACCTTGAGCCGCTTCAGGGCGCGGGCCTTCTTCTGGCCCTTGCCGGTGCGGATGGTCTCCCGGAGCTTCTCCGCCTCCTCGTCCAGCTCGAAGTTGGACAGGCGGTCCTGGATGGCCTGGGCGCCCATGCCGCCGCGGAAGTACTTCCCGAAGCGGTCCCGCATCTCGCGGTAGAGCATCTCGTCGCCCTCGAGGTCCTGGACCTTGAGGTTCTTGAAACGGCTCCACACCTCGTCGAGGCGGTCGATCTCGCGCTGGGCGCGGTCGCGCAGCTGGCGCATCTCACGCTCGGCGCCCTCGCGCACCTTGCGGCGCGCGTCGCCCTTGGCGCCCTGCTCCTCCAGCTCGGCCAGGTCGGCCTCGAGCTTGCGGTGGCGCTCCTCGATGGTGGAGTCGCGGCGCTGCTCCAGGTGCTGCTTCTCGACCGAGATCCGGGCCTCCAGCGACTGGAGGTCGCGCTCACGGGCCTCGGTGTCCACCCACGTGACCATGTAGGCGGCGAAGTAGATGATCTTCTCGAGATCCTTCGGCGCCAGGTCCAGCAGGTAGCCCAGTCGGGAGGGCACGCCCTTGAAGTACCAGATGTGCGTGACGGGGGCGGCCAGTTCGATGTGGCCCATCCGCTCACGGCGCACCTTGGCACGGGTCACCTCGACGCCGCAGCGCTCACAGATGATGCCCTTGAAGCGGACGCGCTTGTACTTGCCGCAGTAGCACTCCCAGTCCCGGGTCGGACCGAAGATCTTCTCGCAGAAGAGTCCGTCCTTCTCGGGCTTGAGGGTGCGGTAGTTGATGGTTTCGGGCTTCTTGACCTCGCCGTGCGACCACTGGCGAATGTCGTCGGCGGTGGCGAGGCCAATCCGCAGCTCGTCGAAGAAGTTGACGTCGAGCACTTAATTCGTCCCCTGCTCTCGGATTCCGCGGAAGTTAGACCTCTTCGACACTGCTCGGCTCTCGCCTGCCCAGGTCGATTCCCAGTTCTTCCGCGGCGCGGAAGACGTCCTCGTCACTGTCCCGCATCTCGATGGACATACCGTCACTGGACAGCACCTCCACGTTCAGACAGAGCGACTGCATCTCCTTGATGAGCACCTTGAAGGACTCAGGGATACCCGGCTCGGGGATGTTCTCGCCCTTGACGATGGCCTCGTAGACCTTGACGCGTCCCACCACGTCGTCGGACTTGATGGTGAGCAGCTCCTGGAGCGCGTAGGCGGCACCGTAGGCCTCCAGCGCCCAGACCTCCATCTCACCGAAGCGCTGACCGCCGAACTGCGCCTTACCGCCCAGCGGCTGCTGGGTGATCATGGAGTACGGGCCGGTGGAGCGGGCGTGGATCTTGTCGTCCACGAGGTGGTGGAGCTTCAGGATGTACTTGTAGCCGACGGAGATCGGCTCCGCGAAGGGCTCACCGGTACGGCCGTCGAACAGGCGGGCCTTGCCGTCGGTGTTGATGAGGCGGTCGCCGTCCTTGTTCGGGCGGACCGACTGGATGAGGCCGCTGAGCTCGTCACCGTGCAGGCCGTCGAAGACCGGCGTGGCCACACGCGAGTTCGGTTCGACCTCGGCGGCGCCGATCGCGTGCAGCGACTTCTGCCACTCCTCCTCGACCCCCTCGACCAGCCAGCCGTTCTTGGCCAGCCAGCCCAGGTGGACCTCCAGCACCTGACCGACGTTCATTCGGCCGGGGACGCCCAGCGGGTTGAGGATGATGTCGACGGGGGTGCCGTCCTCCAGGAAGGGCATGTCCTCCTGGGGCAGGATCTTCGAGATGACGCCCTTGTTGCCGTGACGGCCGGCGAGCTTGTCACCGTCGGTGATCTTGCGCTTCTGGGCCACGTAGACGCGGACCATCTCGTTGACGCCGGGGGCGAGCTCGTCGCCCTCGTCGCGGCTGAACACCCGGACGCCGATGACCTTGCCGGTCTCGCCGTGCGGCACCTTCAGGGAGGTGTCGCGGACCTCGCGGGCCTTCTCGCCGAAGATGGCGCGGAGCAGGCGCTCCTCCGGGGTCAGCTCGGTCTCGCCCTTGGGCGTGACCTTGCCGACGAGGATGTCGCCGTCGACGACCTCGGCACCGATGCGGATGATGCCCCGGTCGTCGAGGTCGGCCAGGACCTCCTCGCTGACGTTGGGGATCTCGCGGGTGATCTCCTCCGGACCCAGCTTGGTGTCACGGGCGTCGACCTCGTGCTCCTCGATGTGGATCGAGGAGAGGACGTCGTCCTGCACCAGGCGCTGGGAGAGGATGATCGCGTCCTCGTAGTTGTGGCCCTCCCAGGACATGTACGCCACGAGGAGGTTCTTGCCCAGCGACATCTCGCCCTGGTCCGTGGACGGACCGTCGGCGAGGACCTGCTTGGCCTCGATCCGCTGACCCTCGTACACGATGGGGCGCTGGTTGAAGCAGGTGCCCTGGTTGGAGCGCTGGAACTTGCCCATCCGGTACGTCTTGCGCGTGCCGTCGTCGGCCATCACGGTGACGTAGTCGGCGGTGACGTCCTCGACCACGCCGGCCTTCTCCGCGACGATGACCTCACCGGCGTCGGTGGCGGCGCGGTACTCCATGCCGGTGCCGACGAAGGGCGACTCGGCGCGGAGCAGCGGCACGGCCTGGCGCTGCATGTTGGAGCCCATGAGCGCGCGGTTGGCGTCGTCGTGCTCCAGGAAGGGGATCATGGCGGTGGCGACCGACACCATCTGGCGCGGCGACACGTCCATGTAGTCGACCTCGTCGGTGCTGACCTGCTCGAACTCTCCGCCCTTACGGCGGACGAGCACGCCGGCCTCGGCGAAGGTGCCGTCCGGGTTCATCGGCGTGTTCGCCTGCGCGATGACGTAGAGGTCCTCCTCGTCCGCGGTGAGGTAGTCGACGTGGTCGGAGATGCGACCGTCGATGACCTTGCGGTACGGGGTCTCCACGAAACCGAAGGAGTTCACGCGGCCGTAGGCGGCCAGCGAGCCGATAAGACCGATGTTCGGGCCCTCGGGCGTCTCGATCGGGCACATGCGGCCGTAGTGGGACGGGTGGACGTCCCGGACCTCGAAGCCCGCGCGCTCACGGGACAGACCGCCCGGACCCAGCGCGGAGAGGCGGCGCTTGTGGGTCAGGCCCGCGAGCGGGTTGGTCTGGTCCATGAACTGGGACAGCTGCGAGGTGCCGAAGAACTCCTTGATGGAGGCCACGACGGGGCGGATGTTGATCAGGGTCTGCGGCGTGATCGCCTCGACGTCCTGGGTGGTCATCCGCTCACGGACGACGCGCTCCATCCGGGCCAGGCCCAGGCGGACCTGGTTCTGGATGAGCTCGCCGACGGTGCGCAGGCGGCGGTTGCCGAAGTGGTCGATGTCGTCGGTCTCGACCGGACGGGGACCGAGGGCGGTCTCCTTCTCGACCTCGCCCGCGTGCAGGCGGACCAGGTAGTCGATGGTGGAGACGATGTCCTCTTCGGTGAGGGTGCCCTGCGTGAAGTCGGTGTCCAGGCCGAGCTTCTTGTTGATCTTGTAGCGACCGACCTTGGCCAGGTCGTAGCGCTTGGGGTTGAAGTACAGGTTCTCCAACAGCGCCTGGGCCGACTCCTTCGTGGGCGGCTCTCCGGGGCGCAGCTTGCGGTAGATGTCCAGCAGCGCGTCGTCGGTGCCCGCTGTGGGGTCCTTCTCCAGGGTGTTGCGGATCGACTCGTACTGGCCGAAGCGCTCCAGGATCTGGTCGGTCGTCCAGCCCAGCGCCTTGAGCAGGACGGTGACGCCCTGCTTGCGCTTGCGGTCGATGCGGACGCCGACGAAGTCGCGCTTGTCGACCTCGAACTCCAGCCAGGCACCGCGGGACGGGATGACCTTGCAGCCGAACAGGTCCTTGTCCGAGGTCTTGTCGACGGACTTGTCGAAGTAGACACCCGGGGAACGGACCAGCTGGGAGACGACTACGCGCTCGGTACCGTTGATGATGAAGGTGCCCTTGACGGTCATGAGCGGGAAGTCGCCCATGAACACCGTCTGGCTCTTGATCTCACCGGTGTCGTTGTTGATGAACTCCGCCGTGACGAACATCGGGGCGGAGTACGTCATGTCCTTGTCCTTGCACTCCTCCTCGGAGTACTTGGGCGGCTCGAACCGATGGTCGCGGAACGACAGCGACATCGTGCCCGAGAAGTCCTCGATCGGACTGATCTCCTCGAAGATCTCTTCGAGACCGGACTGCTCCGGAACGTCCTTGCGGCCAGCGTTACGGGCCGTCTCGACCCGGGTCTTCCACGTGTCGTTGCCCAGCAGCCAGTTGAACGACTCGGTCTGCAGGGCCAGAAGGTTGGGAACCTCGAGGGGCTCCTGGATACGGGCGAAAGAAACGCGGTGCGGACCAAGGGCGTTAGCGGAGGCGTTGCGCGAGGCTGCCAACAGGGGTCCTTCCGAAGGCTTGTGGCGGTTGAAGCGCGCACGCCAGACGATCCGTCACGAGAAGTACCGCCGCAACGCGGTTGAGACGGTCACATCGATCGGGTTCGGGCTTTCCGGATCCAGCGAAATGGGACGGCGGAAACCGAACACCGATACAGGGATCACCAAAGGGCAGCGCAAAAGAGCAGTGTAGCCGAACACCACACCGCTGTCCACTCACGGTCCACAGCGCCACTCACGACACCGGCAGGATCACCCGTGGAGGGCGATCCGTCAAGCCCGCCCCTCGTGCACCGGCGCCCCCGGCGGGGTGGCTCCGGTCCGGGTTCCGACCGACGGCGGAGCCGACGGCCGTCCCCGGGGGGAGGCCCTGGACCATCAGGGTGAAACAGCGCGCCTGCCCTGGCCCCTCGGGGGATGTGAGCCAACGGACACCCGGAAAGGTTCCCCCGCCCAAGGCGGGTAAACACTCTCCCCGTGCCCCGTCAAGATTCCCGGGACGGGAGGTTATCGCGTCCGGGGGACAGTTCGCACACGCGGCCTCGGCGGATCCCGCCCCGGACCGCCCCAGCTTCGCACACCACCCGGCGCACGGCAGGTCAGACACGGCGCCGTTCACGACATAGGGGACGTCGGACCGCGCGGTCGGCGGACGTTCGGCCCCGTTTCCGGCCGACGGGCCCGGGGCTGTCGGCGGACCGGGTCCCCCGGTGCCGTTCCGCCCCGCGCCCGGAGGGGCGTCAGCCCTCCCAGGACACAGGAAAGCGGCCGCCCCTCCCGGAGGAGGGACGGCCGCTTCACGCAGACCAGCGGGCATCTGGGGCCCGCGGAGGACTACTTGAGGGTGACGGAGGCGCCAGCGCCCTCAAGGGCGGCCTTGGCCTTGTCCGCGGCCTCCTTGCTGACGCCCTCGAGGAGCGGCTTCGGGGCGTTGTCGACGAGGTCCTTGGCCTCCTTGAGACCCAGGCTCGTGAGGCCGCGGACCTCCTTGATGACCTGGATCTTCTTGTCGCCAGCGCCCTCGAGGATGACGTCGAACTCGCTCTGCTCCTCGGCCTCCTCGGCGGCGCCGCCGCCGGCGGGGCCGGCAGCGACGACGGCGGCCGGGGCGGCGGCGGTGACGTCGAACTTGTCCTCGAACAGCTTCACGAACTCGGAGAGCTCGAGGAGGGTCATCTCCTCGAACGCGGCAAGCAGGTCCTCGTTGCTGAGCTTCGCCATGGTGCGATCTCTCTTTCTCTAACGACACGCGCGCCCAACGGCGCATCGTGCGAGCCAGTGGCCGGGCGCCGTCGGCACCCGCCGTGGTTCATGGGGTTTAAGCGGCTTCCTCGGAACGCTTGTCCGCCAGGGCCTGCGCGAGACGCACAGTCTTGGACGGGAGCGCCTGGAAGACGGCGGCGGCCTGGCCCTGCTTGGCCTTGAGCGCACCGGCCAGCTTCGAGAGGAGAACCTCTCGGGACTCCAGATCGGCCAGCTTGGTGACGTCCTCGGCGCTCATCGACTTGCCGTCGATGAGACCGCCCTTGATCACCAGGGGCGAGTTCGCCTTCGCGAAGTCACGCAGACCCTTGGCGGCCTCGACGACGTCCCCGCGGACGAAGGCGATGGCGGACGGGCCTTCGAGCAGATCAACGATCTGCTCGTCGACTCCGGCCTCCTTGACCGCAAGCTTGGTCAGCGTGTTCTTGACGATGCGAAAACGCGCTGTCTGACCGAGGCTGTTACGCAGTTCAGTGATCTGCGCAACAGTGAGCCCCCGGTATTGGGTCAGCACGGCGCCGTTCGACTCACGGAACTCGTCCGAGAGTTCGGCGACCGCGGCTGCCTTGTCCGGCCTCGCCATGGGACTCCTTCCAACAGTGAACGCTGGTTGGTTCCCAAGGACTCCACGATCGGCGTCAGCACGAGAAAAAGCCCCGAGCGCGAGGCGCACGGGGCACGACCGCGTTCTCGGAGCGTGGCTCGCACGCACCGGAACGGGAAAGCTCTGGTGACACCTGCGCGGGCGCCCATCAACGGGTCCTTGGGTCACCCGAGCGGGTGACGACCAGCGGTCTTCGGCAATTACCAATGCTAACGGACGAATGGGGGTGCTCGTCCAATCGGGGCCGCACGCGGGAGTGATCCACGCCTCATCCGCCCGGCCCCGATCCGCCCTCCGGGAGGCCGGGGAGGAGGCGACATCACCGTTCTGTGAGGAACGGATACCAATCACGCCCATCGACGGAACGCGATACCGGGAATGTCCGTCGAAGGTGAGAACATCAAGTCACACCTGACGGGCGCCCCCCGCTCTCCGACGCGCCCCGCTTCCCCCATCGAAGAAAGTGAACACTTCTCTTGAAGACCCGTACCCCGGCCTTCCTGGCCGCCGGTTCCCTGTCCCTGGCCCTCGCCCTCACCGCCTGCGGCAGCGACGCAGCCGAGGAGGAGACCACGACCGAGGCCGCGGCGGAGGAGGAGCAGGGCGGCGACAAGAAGAGCACCATCGAGGACCTGCTCAGCAGCCTCGGGGGCAACACCGACGAGGTCACCAACTACACCCTCACCCTCGACATGACGACGCCCGACCCCGACATGGGCGAGATCACGATCGGCATGGTCTACGAGGTGATGGACGACCCCGAGGCCGTCCAGACCACCATCAGCATGCCGTTCCTCGGCGAGATGATGTTCGAGATGATGTCCCTGGGCGGCGAGCTGCCCGCCGACGTCACCGCCGAGGACCTGGGCACCGGCACCGTCATCACCGAGGAGGGCCAGGAGCCGCTGGTCGCGGACCCGTACGGCTTCGAGGGCGATGCCCCCTGGATCCGCGGCGGCCAGGGCCAGATGGAGCAGGACCCGAACGACGTCTTCGACATCGACTCGCTGCCCGATCTCGCCAAGGCCCTGGCCGAAGTCGACCAGGCCGAGGAGACCGGGACCGAGGCGATCGACGGCGTCGAGACCACGGTCGTCCAGGGCACCCTGACCGCCGAGGACCTGGACGGGCTCACCCCCGAGCAGAGCGGTGTGCTCGAGAAGCTGATGGGCGGCGAGGTCGCCGGGTCCCTGGACGTCACCCTGTGGATCGACGACAACGGCTTCCCGATGCGGACGGAGTTGTCCAACGACGAGGCCGACGTCTCGATGGAGTTCTCCGCCATCGACTCGACCTCCTTCGAGATGCCCACCGAGGACCAGATCGGCACCGCGTAACCGCACACGCCGACGGCCCCGTCTCCGCGCGGAGACGGGGCCGTCCGCTGTCCCGGACTGTCCCGGGTCCCTGCCCCGGGACAACAGGAGGGCCCCCGGCCCGCCGGCTCGCCGTCCGAAGACGGCGGCGGTCGGGGCCGGGGGCCCACGGGGTCAAGCAGGCGTGTCAGGCCTCGAGCGGAATGCTCGGACCCATCGTGGTGGTGACCACGGCCTTCTTGATGTAGCGGCCCTTGGCGGCGGACGGCTTGAGGCGGTTGACCTCGTCGATCGCGGCCTTGTAGTTCTCCAGCAGCTTGGGCTCCTCGAAGGAGACCTTGCCGATGATGAAGTGCAGGTTCCCGTGGCGGTCCACGCGGAACTCGATCTTGCCGCCCTTGATGTCGGTCACGGCCTTGGCCACGTCCGGGGTGACGGTGCCCGTCTTGGGGTTGGGCATGAGGCCGCGCGGACCGAGCACGCGGCCGAGGCGGCCGACCTTGCCCATGAGGTCCGGGGTGGCCACGACGGCGTCGAAGTCGAGGAAGCCGTTCTGGACCCTCTCGACCAGCTCGTCGTCACCGACGATGTCGGCGCCAGCGGCACGGGCCTGCTCGGCACGCTCACCGGTCGCGAAGACCAGGACCCGAGCGGTCTTGCCGGTGCCGTTCGGCAGGTTCACGGTGCCGCGGACCATCTGGTCGGCCTTGCGCGGGTCGACGCCCAGGCGCAGGGCGACCTCGACGGTCGCGTCGAACTTGACCTTGGTGGTCTCCTTGGCCAGCTTCACGGCCTCGGCGGGGCTGTAGAGCCGGTCGCGGTCCACCAGGTTGTCGGCTTTGCGGTGGTTCTTGCTGCGCTTCACGCTGTTCTCCTAAGGGAACGTGTGGTCCTAGGGCCAGCGCCTGGCCCTGCCACTGTGGTTCTTGCCGTCGAGCGGCCCCGAGGGGGGAGCTACTTGACCTCGATGCCCATCGAGCGGGCGGTACCGGTGACGATCTTGGCCGCGGCCTCGATGTCGTCGGTGTTGAGGTCGGGCAGCTTGGTCTGCGCGATCTCACGGACCTGGTCGGCGGTGATCGAACCGGCGGTGGTGCGGCCCGGGTCGGTGGCGGCCTTGTCCAGACCGGCGGCCTTCAGGATCAGCCGCGGCGCCGGGGGCGTCTTGGTGATGAAGCTGAAGGAGCGGTCCTCGTAGATGGAGATCTCAACGGGGATGACGCTGCCGCGCTGGGCCTCCGTAGCAGCGTTGTACTGCTTGCAGAAGTCCATGATGTTGACGCCGTGCGGACCGAGGGCGGTACCGACGGGCGGCGCCGGGGTCGCCTGACCGGCGGGGAGCTGCACCTTGACGAGTGCGGCAAGTTTCTTCTTCGGAGGCATATCGGGTCCTTTGCCTGATCTGCGTTGTGTGCCGGCCCCTGCCTCCCTGACGGCACCGCGGGGTCACGGGACCACGGCGGAACCGCTGCCGAAGGAGGCTGCCCGCGTTCGGGTACGGGGTACCCGGGCGCGGAGTCACGGCCCGTCGGGACCGGACGGGCCGGAGCGTGTCCCGCCTGGGCGGGGCACGCGACAGTGGGTCCGCCCATCACGGGGCGGACCCACCAAGTCTACGTCGCCCGGACAGTGGTCCGGGCGGGTTGTGGGGAAGACCCCACGGGGTCAGATCTTGGCGACCTGGTTGAAGGAGAGCTCCACCGGGGTCTCACGGCCGAAGATCGACACCAGCACCTTGAGCTTCTGGGTGTCGGCGTTGATCTCGCTGACGGTGGCGGGCAGGGTCGCGAACGGACCCTCCATGACCGTGACGGACTCGCCGACGTCGTAGGCCACGTCGGAGCGGGCCTCGCCGCCGCCGGAACCCTTGACCTGCTGGGTCTGCTCCGGCTCCTCCTCCGGCTCGGGGGCCAGGAGCTTGGCCACCTCGGTGAGGCTCAGCGGGGCGGGCTTGTTGGACAGGCCCACGAAACCGGTGACACCGGGGGTGTTGCGGATGGCCGACCAGGACTCGTCGGTCAGGTCCATGCGGACCAGGACGTAGCCGGGCAGGACCTTCTCGGTGACCTGCTGGCGCTTGCCGCTCTTGACCTCGGTGACCTCGTGCTCGGGCACCTCGACCTGGAAGATGTACTCCTCCATGTTGAGGGACTGGGTGCGGCTCTCGACGTTGGCCTTGACCCGCTTCTCGTAACCCGCGTAGGTGTGCACGACGTACCAGTCGCCGGGCAGCAGGACGAGCTCGTTCTTGTACTCCTCGACGGGGTCGAGGCGGGGCAGCTCGGGCTCGGCCCCGGCTTCGTCGGATTCGGTTCCGTCGGCAGCCTCAGCGTCGTCGGCCTCGGCGTCAGCGGCCTCGTCGGTGCTCTCAGCGGCCTCTTCGGCCAGCTCCGGGCTGTCGGCGTCGGTCTGCTCGACCGTTTCCTCGGACAGCTCGCCCGCCAGGCCGGTCTCTTCCGCCGACGACTGATCCGGCTCCTCTTCGGGGAAGTCGTCAGAGGTCAGTGGGGACTCGGACACGGCTGCTCTTTCTCTCGTCGGATTCGCTAGTGCGTGCGACGCACACCGAACAGGCCGTGCGTCGAACCCAGTTCTGCCAGCTTACGGTCTTTCCGGGCGACGCGGGACCAACGCGCGGACGAGCGGGAGCGGAGTGGCCGCGAAAACGGCCACCGCCAGGGGCACCCGCCGGGTTCCCGGGGGCGCGGCCTGGGTCCCCTAGGCGCCCGCGGGGCGGCCGAAGGTGCTGTAGAGCCAGGTCACGGCCTCACCGAAGGCGAAGTCGAGAAGGGAGACGTAAGCGAGGACGATCACGACGAACACCAGCACGACGATGGTGTAGGTGACGAGTTCCTTGCGCGTGGGCCAGCGGACCTTGCGCAGTTCCCCGACGACCTGCTTGGTGAACGTCACCGGACCGGTACGACGCTTCGGCTCCTTGTCGGGCTTGGCGTCGGCGTCAGTCTGAGTCACCTGGGGTCCTTAGGGTCGCGGGCTGCTTCGTATCCCCGTAGTTCCGTTGTCTCCGCGGCGGGGCGGCGATGGACGCCACCCCGTACCACGTGCGGACTTGCAGGGCAGGAGGGACTCGAACCCCCAACCGCCGGTTTTGGAGACCGGTGCTCTGCCAATTGAGCCACTGCCCTTGAGCGGAAACTGCGCTCCCCACCATAGCCGGTTCTGAGTGCTGTCGCACACCCTCAGTGGTGTGACACCTGCATAACGACGAACCGACGCGAACGAGTGTACGCCCTCCACGCTGCTCGGGCCAAACCGTTTGACCGCGGGCCCGACCGGGTGTCCGGACCCCGGGGCCGACACCCTCCGGGAACTTCGTCCGGCGGACCGGGGCCTTCCCCCGCAACCGGCCCCGGAGCACACATGACAACATAGGAGCATGACTGACCGACCCCGTATCTCTGCACGTATCAGCGCCATCTCCGAGTCCGCCACCCTCGCGGTGGACGCCAAGGCCAAGGCCATGAAGGCGGAGGGCCGTCCCGTCATCGGCTTCGGCGCGGGTGAACCGGACTTCCCGACCCCCGACTACATCGTCGAGGCCGCGGTGGCCGCGGCCCGTGAGCCGCGCTTCCACCGCTACACCCCCGCCGGCGGCCTTCCCGAGCTGAAGAAGGCCATCGCGGAGAAGACCAGGCGCGACTCCGGTTACGAGGTGGATCCTGCTCAGGTCCTGGTGACCAACGGCGGGAAGCAGGCCATCTACGAGGCCTTCGCCGCCATGCTGGACCCGGGCGACGAGGTCATCGTCATCGCCCCGTACTGGACCACCTACCCCGAGTCGATCAAGCTCGCCGGCGGTGTCCCGGTCTTCGTCGTGACCGACGAGAGCACCGGCTACATGGCCAGCGTCGAGCAGCTCGAGGCCGCGCGCACCGACCGCACCAAGGTGCTGGTGTTCGTCTCCCCGTCGAACCCGACCGGTGCCGTCTACCCGCGCGAGCAGGTCCGCGCCATCGGCCGGTGGGCCGACGAGCACGGCCTGTGGGTACTGACCGACGAGATCTACGAGCACCTGGTCTACGGCGACGCCGAGTTCTCCTCGCTGCCCGTCGAGGTCCCCGAGATCGCGGACCGCACCGTCATCGTCAACGGCGTCGCCAAGACGTACGCGATGACCGGCTGGCGCGTGGGGTGGATCATCGGTCCGAAGGACGTCGTCAAGGCGGCGAGCAACCTCCAGTCGCACGCCACCTCGAACGTCGCGAACGTGTCGCAGGCCGCCGCCCTGGCCGCCGTCTCCGGCGACCTCACCGCGGTCGAGGAGATGAAGAAGGCCTTCGACCGCCGCCGCAGGACCATCGTGCGGATGCTCAACGAGATCGACGGCGTCCTCTGCCCCGTTCCCGAGGGCGCGTTCTACGCCTACCCGTCGGTGAAGGGCGTCCTGGGCAGGGAGATCCGCGGCCGCAGGCCGCAGACCTCCACCGAGCTCGCCGAGGTCATCCTGGAGGAGGCCGAGGTCGCCGTGGTGCCCGGTGAGGCCTTCGGCACCCCCGGCTACCTGCGCCTGTCCTACGCGCTCAGCGACGAGGACCTGGCCGAGGGCGTGAGCCGCATCCAGAAGCTGTTGGCCGAGGCGAAGTAGCCCCGCCCCCTTCTGACGACGAACGCGCCCCGGGTCATCGGCCCGGGGCGCGTTCGTCTCATGTGGTGTTGGCCATTCCCGGCGCGGTGGGTGCCCTTCATGCGGCAGGCTTACGTCATGGAGACACCGACCACCGCTCGCCGACTGGACCGGCTGCCCAAAGCACATCTGCACCTGCACTTCACCGGCTCGATGCGCCACGAAACCCTGGTGGAGCTCGCCGCGGAGCGGGGCGTGCACCTGCCCCAGGCCCTGGCCGAGGAGTGGCCGCCCAAGCTGAGGGCCACGGACGAACGTGGCTGGTTCCGCTTCCAGCGCCTCTACGACATCGCCCGGTCCGTGCTGAGAAAGCCCGAGGACATCTACCGCCTGCTGCGGGAGACGGCCGAGGACGAGAGAGCCGCCGGTTCCCGTTGGCTGGAGATCCAGGTCGACCCCAGCGGCTACGCGGCGCTCTTCGACGGGCTGACCGCGACCCTGGAGCTGATCCTGGACGCCGCCCGCGTGGCCGAGCGGGACACCGGGGTGTCCATCGGCCTGATGGTGGCCGCCAACCGGACCAGGCATCCGCTGGACGCCCGGGCGCTGGCCCGGCTGGCCCGGCAGTACACGGGCAGGGGCGTGGTCTCGTTCGGGTTGAACAACGACGAGCGCCGGGGGCGCGCACGCGAGTTCGAGGCGGCGTTCCGGATCGCCAGGCGGGCCGGGCTGCTCTCGACCCCGCACGGCGGGGAGCTGAACGGGCCCCGGAGCGTGCGCGAGTGCCTGGACGAGCTGGCCGCGGACCGGATCGGCCACGGGGTCCGGGCCGTGGAGGACCCGTACCTGCTGGAGCGGATCGCCACCCAGGAGGTGACCCTGGAGGTGTGCCCGACCTCCAACGTGAGCCTGGGGGTGTTCGAGGAGCTCGACCACGTGCCGCTGCGCAGGCTGTACCAGGCCGGGGCGCCGATCGCCCTGGGCACCGACGACCCGCTGCTGTTCGGCCCCAGGCTGGTGGAGCAGTACCGGATCGCCCGCGAGGTCTTCGGGTTCTCCGACACCGAGTTGGCCGACCTGGCCCGGATGTCCGTCCGGGGCGCGGGTGCCCCCGACTCCCTGAAGAAGGAACTGCTGGCCGGGGTGGACGACTGGCTGGCGGGCGAGCCGGAGCCGGTCGAGGGCTGAGCCCGCGCCCCGAACCGGCGACGCGGGCGCCCCGTGCGCTCCTCCTCCCTCGCCCCGGTTCCGACGGCGGTGCGGGGCAGGGGGCTCCGTCGGCCGACCCTGCCCCGACGGACCGGGCGGGTCAGCCCCTGTCGACGGGCAGACCGGCCCCCGCCCAGTCCTCGATGCCCTCGCGGTACTTGCGGACCCGGGTGTAGCCGAGTCCCTCCAGGGCGGTCGAAACGGCCTGGCTGTTGCCGCACGCGGGGTTGGAGCAGTACACGGCGATGAGGGCGTCCCGGTCGGGGAGCAGTCCGGCCGCCTTGTCCGCGACCTCGTCCGCGGTCAGCGGGAGCGCGCCGGGCAGGTGCTGCTGCTCGTAGTAGGCGCCGCCCAGGGCGTCCAGGACGGTCACGGTGCCGTCGTCGATGTGCTTCCTGAGTTCGTCTCGGCTGATCAGCGCTGTCATGTCACTCTCCCTGCCGGACCGCGGTCCGGCCTCCACGAAAATCGGACCGAAGTCCGCTTATGGCCGCGAGCCTAACCGGACTCAAGTCCGCTTGTCTAGTAGGATGGTGCCCGTGAACGACGAACTGCTCCAGGTCCTGCGCCGGCCGCCCCGGGAACGCGCCGACGCCGCCCGCAACCGGACCCGCCTGCTGGAGGCCGCGGCCCGGCTCTTCGCCGAGGGGGGTGTGGAGGCCCTGACCGTCGACGCGGTCGCCCGGACCGCCGGTGTGGGCAAGGGGACGGTCTTCCGCCGCTTCGGCGACAAGTCCGGGCTGGTGGCCGCCCTCCTGGACCAGCGCGAACGCGAACTCCAGGAGGCGGTGATCTTCGGTGGACCGCCCCTGGGGCCCGGGGCGCCCGCGCGCGAGCGGGCGCTGGCCTTCTTCGACGCCTACCTGGGTTACCTGGCCGACCACCTGGACCTGGTCCGGCTGTCGGAGACCGCCGCGCCGGGCGCCCGCTTCCGCATCGGCGCCTACGCCTTCTGGCACCGGCACCTGGCGATCCTGTGCGCGCACAGACCCGACCCCGACCACCTCGCCCACCTGCTCCTGGGGATGGTCGCCGCCGACCTCAACGCCGAACTGCTCGGACAGGGCCTGGGGTGGGACCGGATCCGCGCGGGGGTCGCCTCGGCCGCCGACACCCTGGTCGGCCCATCGTCACCGGAGGCCTCCTGAGGAGGCGGGACGCACGCAGGGGCCGGGGACACCCCGGAACCGACGGAGCGCGTGTCGGCTTCCGGCTGGCCCGGCCGGCTCCGGACGCTGTCAGCAGGGATGACTGGGCGGTGCGGCGGGCATGGGGAAGGAAGCGCGTCCGGCCTCTCCGCGGTCGACGCACGGGTGGCTGGAGGCCCCTATGCCCATTCCCCTCATCGCCTGGGCCGTCGTGGCGGGCGGTGCCGCCGTCACCACCTACGTGGTGCGCAGGATGTCGAAGGACGAGGACTTCGCCCAGCGGGTCCGGGAGATCAGGAGCGCCGCGGGCGAGGTCGCGGGCGAACTCGCCAGCGGTGCGGTGAGCATGCTCGAGGTGGCTGAACTCCTGGACATGGAGGAACAGGTCGCCATGCGGCACATAGACAAGATGGCCGAGAAGGCGGAGGACGAGGAGTGGAAGCGCTTCACGACCTCCCTGGAGACCTGGACGACCACCCCTGACGTGAGCGAGGAGACCAGGGCCCTGGCCGGGCGCCTGCGCCTGTACGCGGAGCGCGCGAGGTGAGCGGATAGTTTCGCTCGGGATCGTGTGGGGCCCACCCGGAACGGACGCCGTTCTCCGGACGGGCCCCTACCGGTCCGGCAACCGCACGGACCGGGGCGAGGGCTCAGGCGAGGAGCATCCAGGCGCCCTGGACGAGCATGGCCGCGCCCGCGGCGAAGAACAGCACCGCGGCCCCGATCTGGATGGCCCTCTCCGGGAGCTTCTTGCCGAGCACGGCCCCGAGGGCGATGGCGATCGCGTCGGCGGCGACCATGCCGACCGTGGAGCCGATCCACACCGGGAGCCAGTGGTGCTGTGTGCCGACGGTGATGGTGGCGAGCATGGTCTTGTCGCCCAGCTCGGCGACGAGGAAGACCACGAAGACCGTCATGAAGCCCGAGCGGATCCGGCGGGAGGCGGCGCGCTCCTCGTCCTTGGCGGTCATCTCGTCGCCGCGCAGGGTCCAGGCGCCGAAGAGCAGGAACGCGATGCCGGCGGTGAGGGTGAGCCAGTCGGTGGGGACCGCGGCGCCGAGGAACTCGGCCAGGAAGACGCTGCCCAGGTGGACCGCCGCGGTGGCGGCGGTGATGCCCAGGAGCACCGTGAGGACCCGGTGGCGGGTCGCCAGCGACATCGCGACGAGTTGGGTCTTGTCGCCCATTTCGGCGACGAAGATGGCGAAGGCGCTCACACCGAGGCCGACCATAAAAGCTGACATGCGCTGCTCCCGCTGTCCGTGATGGGCAGAAGGAGGCGGAGGACGCCCCTTCAACCCGGTCGTTTCCTACCGGGTCAAAGGTCTCGTCCGCCCCGGGCACCGAGGGGCCTGCGCTCCGCTCAGCCGTGCTCAGTAGGGCTCACACGGCCGGGGCTGCGAGCCCAGTATGTCGACCGTGCGGATTGGGGACTACTCCCCTTCGACACCGAAGACATTACCAGAACCATTTTTCATTGCAATTTATTGCCCTGTCGAATTCATTCAGCAACCTCGCCTGAAAAATGTGTTTGGCGCACCCAACTCAATTCTTCGTTCCTTTGTTCCTGCTGGGCGGGGCTCACAGGCAACACCCCAGGTCAACCCCGGGGTCCCCCGATGCGTCACACTTCAGAGACCACTCCCATCCCCCACCCGAGGAGAGTCCCCCATGCGCAGGAACCCGTCAGCCGCCGTCGGAGCAGTAGTGGCAACACTCCTCGTGGCCGCATGTTCAGGGCACAGCTACGACCAGGACGAGCACCGCGAAACCATCGAGGCATACGGGGTCAGCGTCCGGGACATGGACGCGGTCACCGAGAGGTTCGAGTCGGCCTGCGGCACCGAGGACCCCCAGGCCTGGACCGACGACTACATGAATCAGGGCAGCGACGCCGGACTGCTGATCGTCGGTGTCGAGCAGATGTGCCCGGACCGGGCCGGGGAGTTCGAGCAGGCGCTCGAAAAGCACGGCTGGTAGCCGGCCGGAGCCCGGCACGGACCCCGGCCAGGAGTGGCGGGGGCGGCCGGTGCGCCCCGGTGGTCACCGCGCCGGGGGCCGGTCACCGCCCTCGAGGCTGACGCCCACCATGACCGGTTCGTTGACCAGGCGCACGCCGAAGGCCTCCTCGACCCCGGCCCGCACCTCGCGGGCCAGGTCCAGCAGGTCAGCGGTGCTGGCGCCACCGGGGTTGGTCAGGGCGAGCGTGTGCTTGCCGGAGATCCGCGCGGGACCGGCCCCGTAACCCTTGGCGAACCCGGCCCGGTCGATCAGCCAGGCCGCGGACAGCTTCACGTTGCCTTCGGGGTCGGGGTGCCCGGGGACCTCGGCGTCGGCCCCCAGGCGCGCGGCGGCGCGCTCGCGGAAGGCCGCGTACTCCTCCGGGGCCAGGACCGGGTTGGTGAAGAAGGAACCGGCGCTGCGGGTGTCGGGGTCGGCCGGGTCCAGCACCATGCCCTTGCCCCGGCGCAGCCCCAGGACGACCTCCCGCGCCCGGGCCAGCGGGACCCGCTCCCCCGCCGCCACGCCCATGGTGCGGGCGACCTCGGCGTAGCGGACCGGGCGGCTCAGGCCGCCCCTGCGGAGCTCGAAGACGACCTCGCACACCACGTACCGGTCGCGCCCCTTGAAGACGCTGTCGCGGTAGGTGAACCCGCAGTCGGCGTTGGACATCGTGACCAGCTCACCGGTGGTGCGGTCCAGGGCGAGCACCTCCCGGACGGTCTGGCTGACGTCCTGGCCGTAGGCGCCGACGTTCTGGATGGGGGTGGACCCCACCCGGCCGGGGATGCCGGAGAGGAACTCGATGCCGTTGAGGCCCTCCGCGACGGCCCGGCCGACCAGGGGGTCCCACTCCACACCCGCGTCCGCCCGCAGCAGGACGACCTCCTCGCCGGTTTCCGGGTCTGTTCCGGCCTCGGTCAGCGTGACGCCCCGGGAGGCCACCAGGACCACGGTGCCGGGGAACCCGTCGTCGGCCACCACCAGGTTGCTGCCGCCGCCGAGCACGAGGACGCGCTCACCGTCCCGGTCGGCCCCGGTGACGAGCCGGACCAGCTCGTCGGTGCTGTCAGCGGTGAGGAAGGCCTTGGCGGGGCCGCCCAGGCCGAGTGTGGTGTGGTCGGCGAGCATCGTGGACACGGGCATACCTCTGGTGGAGAGAACGAACGCGGGCGCGGGGCGGGGCGGCTAGGGGAGGCGGACGACGGCGGAGGCCTTGGCGAGGACCTTGGCGCCGCCGGAGCGGGCGGTCAGCAGCACCGTGACGGTGCCGTCCTCGTTCTTGGCCTTGACCTTGCCGGCCACGGTGATCTCGGCGCCCTCGTCGTCGTCGGGCACCACCACGGGGGCGGAGAAGCGCACCGAGTAGTCGACGAGGCTGCCGGGGTCGCCGGTCCAGTCGGTGACGACCCGTCCGGCCTCGGCCATGGTGAACATGCCGTGCGCGATCACGTCGGGCAGGCCGACGGACTTGGCGAAGCGCTCGTTCCAGTGGATGGGGTTGAAGTCACCCGAGGCACCCGCGTAGCGAACCAGGTCCAGGCGGGTGACCGGGAAGGTCCGCTCGGGGATCTGGGTCCCGACCTCGACGTCGGCGTGGCTGATCCTGCTCATCTTTCTTCCCCGCTTCCTAGGAACCCCGGACGACGAGCATCATGCCCGCCGTCACCACGTGCTCGCCGTCGGCCGCCTCCGCCACCGTCTCCAGGGTGAGCAGTTCGTTGCCGCCCAAAGCCTTGATGTCGGTGATGCGGGTGAGGGTGGTCAGGACGTCGCCCGCGCGGAGCGGGCGGCTGTAGTGGAAGCTCTGGTCGCCGTGGACCACCCGGGAGAAGTCCACCCCCAGGTCGGGGTCGGCGATGGCCAGGGCCGACCCGGCCATCCCGAGGATCACCGGAAAGGTGGGCGGGGCGATGACGTCGGGGTACCCCATGGCCTTGGCCGAGGCCCGGTCCAGGTAGACCGGGTTGAGGTCGTTGATCGCCTCGGCGAACTCGCGGATCTTGCCGCGGGTCACCTCGTAGGCCTCGGGCGCGGGGTACTCCCGGCCGAGGTAGTCAGGGTTGATCGCCACGCTCTGCCTCTCCTGTGCACTGTGCGGCCGCACGGGGCCGGCCATAACAAAAGCCCGGTGAGCGATGGGCTCACCGGGCTGGAGTCTACGAGAAACCGACCGCTCCCCGCCTGGGGCGAACGGACCTTCGAGAACCTAGCGGGTCTCGCGGTGGTCGTTGTGCTTGCGGCAGTTCGGGCAGAACTTCTTGATCGTGAGACGGTCGGGGGTGTTCCGACGGTTCTTGCGCGTGATGTAGTTCCGGTGATTGCACTCCTGGCAGGCCAGGGTGATCTTCGGCCTCACGTCTGTGGCAGCCACTTCGGAGTGCCTTTCTCGCTGGAGACATTACCTAGGCGCAGTTGAACACTGCTGCAGACCCACGACGACCCCTGAGTTCTCTGTCTCAGGGGTCAGCGGGTTGGTAGCGGGGGCCGGACTTGAACCGACGACACAGCGATTATGAGCCGCTTGCTCTACCGACTGAGCTACCCCGCCCCGGATCGGACGGGAGTCGATCCAGTTCGGAACACTCCCGGCCCAGGCCGGTGACGTTCCACCGGCCACCCACCTGAGTGGACCGGAACCTCATCAAGTGGTGGAGCCCCTTTACGGAATCGAACCGTAGACCTTCTCCTTACCATGGAGACGCTCTGCCGACTGAGCTAAAGGGGCGCGCTGTGGGGCTTTCTCTCGGCCGCCCCGGGGGCGTTGCCCCCTTGCGCTGGTCATGACTATACAGGGATCTGGGGGTGGTCTGCCAAATCGAATACCCGGGCCCGCCCCAGCAGCCCCGCCCCGGAGCTCCACCGCCCTGCCATGCAAGCACGAAATCCCAGTTCAGAGCAGCTTTCCCAAGCACGGAGAGCTTCCCGGGAAGAGCCCGGAAAGAGGCCGAATGTGACGCCGTGCACCCCCGTGGGGGGCGCTGTGCGCCCTCTGGGGGCCGCCGGGGTCACGAAGCGCCCTCGGCAAGCCAGACGTTGGACATCGCGTCGCGGTTGATCGTGCGGATGTCCGCGGGCAGGCCCAGCCGGCGCAGGGCGTCGGACAGCCGGGTGTCGTGGGTGAACACGATGAGCTGCCGGTGCCGCCCCACCTCCGCCAGTACCGAGGCCAACCCCTCGACCGTCTCCGTGTCCATCGCCTGGACCGGATCGTCGAGCAGCAGGAAACCGAACGGGTTGCCCTCCACCAGCGTGCGCGGCAGGCAGATGGACAGCGCCAGGGCCTGGAACTCGCCCTGGCTGAGCAGCCCCGGCGCGCTCGTCTGGTCGGCCACACCGTCCACGGCCACGTCCACCTCGACCCGCCGACGGGCCCCGCGACCGATCAGCCGCATGCCCTGGAGGTCGATGTGGCGTTCCTGGCGCAGCCGGAACCACACCTGCTCGGCCTGGTTGGCCACCGGCCCCAGCCGCTCCGCCCGCACCCCGCGGGCGTGGTCGGCCAGCCAGTTCAGCGCCGTCTCGGCGGCGCCCAGCGCCTCGCTGGCGGCCACTGCCTCCCGGGCCTCCTCCAACCAGCCGGAGAGGCGGTCGGCGAGGTCGGCCCAGCCGCCCGTGGGGTCCTCCAGCCGTTCGGCGGCGTCCCGCCGCGCGCTGACCGCCGCGGCCCGGAGCCTGCGGCCCACCGTCTCGATGTGCTCAGCGAGCTCCCCGAGGTCGTCGATGTCCGCGCCCGACTCCCAGAGCGCCCACACCTGGCCGAGCTCGCTGTCCGGCGGCAGCCACCCCGGTGTGGGCGAGAGCAGGAAACGTGCCTGGTCCCGGGCGGCCTCGGCCCGCTCGTAGGCGGCCGAGGCGCTGGCCGCCTGGGGTCGCAGGGCGCGCAGCTGCGCGTTGGCCCGGCGCACCCAGTCGGGGCCCAGCGCCCCGGTGGCGGAACAGGTGGGGCAGGTGGTCTCGGTGGGGTGGCGTTTGTGGTGTTCCAGGGCCTGTTCCAGGAGCTGGACCACACCGTGCGCGTGGTCGCCCTTGGTCCCGGCGGCCATCGCCAGCTCCATGGCGGCACCGCGCAGCTCGTTGACGACGTCGCCGATGAGCGCGCGTTCGGGCACGGAGAGGCGGCGCAGGCGGCGCAGGACCACGTGCAGGGCGGGGTCGCTGGGGCCGTCGTCGGCGGCGAGGCGGCGCAGGGCCTCCAGGTCCGTGCTGGGCGCGGAGAGGAGCTGGACGGCCTGGACGGCCCGGGGGTCGTCGGAGGCGCCGAGCGCCTCCAGAAGGGGGCGCACCTCCCTGGAGGGGCGGTCGCGCCGCCGGACCAGGCCGTCGCAGACCTTGGCCAGGCGGCGTTCGGCCTCGGCCAGCCCGGTGAGTCCGAGCAGGGCGGTGAGGGTGTCGTAGAGCTCGGCGGCGCGGCCGGTCACGGTGCGGCCGAGCTCGTCGTAGGACAGGAAGGGCCGGTAGCGGACGAGGTTCTCGCCCCAGTCGAGGGTGCGCAGCGGGGAGATCTCACCGTCGGGGTGGACCACCTCGCCGCGCGCCGAGCGCACGCTCTCCCCCGTCCAGCGGCGGCTGATCCGGGTGGGCCCGCTGTCACCGGCGATGTGGATGTCGACGGTCGCCTCGGTGCGCTCGTCGTAGTGCAGGTTGCGCCAGCCGTCGCGCCAGCCGGTGGGCATGGCGTCCCAGCGGGGGTTTCGGCCGGTCAGCGCCGCCTCCGCGGCCTCGGCGAAACTGGACTTGCCGGAGCCGTTGCGGCCGACGATCACGGTCAGTCCGGGCCCCGGGGGGAAGGTGAGTTCCGCGGGACGCCCGATACCGCGGAAACCCTGGACGCGGATACCGGTGAGGTAGGCCCGGCGCACCCGCCCGGGCGGCGGCCCCGAGGGCCCGGCCGGCACCGTCTCGGGGATGTGCTCACCGCGCAGGAGGGCTTCCAGCGCGTCCTCGCCCCAGAGTGCCGCGTTGACCCAGGCCCTGGCCCGGGACGGCATCCCCGAGCGCGCCAGGGCTTCCAGGAGGGCCGTCGCGGTGGGGTCGTCGGTCTGGGGTGCGGCCCCGTGGCCGTCCCGTCCTGCGTGCGTGTCCGCCTCGGGTATCCGAGTCACCTTCGCCACCCCGCTCCGTTCTCGAACCTGCACCAGCAGAGTAGGACAGGACGGGAGGAAGTGCGCTGGTGATGCGCACAACCCCTACACCCCGACGAGCCTCCTCCTACTACCGTCCCAGGTGAAGTGCAGCGTCGCGATCCCCGGGACGTTGGGGTCGCGCAGGCACTCGTAGATGTTCAGGCTCGGCACGCTCGCGAAGCAGCCCCAGACGCGTTCGGACGTCAGGACGAAGTCCAGGTCCAGTTCGACCAGCAGGCCGAGCAGGCGCCCGTGGGTGGGTTCGTCGACCTTGGCGAAGGCGTCGTCCAACAGGATGAGGCGCGGCGCCCACGGCGCCCGCACCGCCAGGGCGTCGAACTGCGCGGCGGCCGCGGCGAACAGCACCAGGTAGGCGACCACGCGCTGCTCGCCCTGGCTGAGGGCGGTGCGGTGGCCCAGCCGGCGCTCGTCCCCGGCGGAGTCGGTGACGTAGACCGTGAAGGTGAACCAGGAGCGGTAGTCGAGGGCGGCGCGCAGCTGGGCCCCGCCGGTGGCGGTCGGGTCCAGTCGGCGGATCGCCTCGATACAGCGGCGCAGGGCGTCGCGCAGCCGGGTTGTCTGGACGCGGGTGCGCTCCTCGGCCGGGGTGGCCAGCAGCGGGACGACCGCCTCGATGTCGGCCCCGGCGTCGGGCGCCAGGCTCCAGTCCAGGCGCACCCCGAGCCCCGCGGACGTGGTGACGTCCTTGAGGACGTCGTTCATGGTCGCGATGAGGGCGCGGGCCTCGTCGATCTGGCGGGAGAGGTGTCCGGCGAGCTCACCGAGCAGGTGGCGCTCGAAGGCCTCCTCCTCGGCGAGGGCGACGGTCTCCTCGGCGCGGACGACGGCCCCGGCGACGCGTTCGGCGTAGGCGGTGACGTCGTGGGCCCCGTCCTCGTCGTGGACGGTGAGGCGTTTGACGCCGCGCGGCTCGGTGAGTTCGGTGCGGGTCTGGGACAGGCCCACGGAGGCGAGGAGGCGGTGCAGCTCCTCGCGGCTGCCGAGGATGGCGCTGTCGTCGACCTCGTCGACGTCCTCCTGCGCCGCCAGGCCCTCCTCCAGCTGGCCGATGAAGGAGGCCAGGAGGGCCAGGCGCTCGTCGGGCCCGGACCCCTCGGCCTCCGTCCGCCCGTTGACGGCCTCCAGGTAGCGGGCCAGGGGCGCCTCCTGCGCGGCGCAGTCCTCCAGCCCGGCGGCGCGGAGCAGGACGGCGTCGGGGACGGTGTCCTCGGCCCCGGTGACGGCCTTGCTGCCGGGATCGCCGACGGTGGTGACCGAGGAGACCAGGGTCCGCCCCGCGGCCAGGGCCCGGCGGACCTGCTCGGCGCGTTCGGCGGTGGCGGCGTCGAGGCGGGCCTCGGCGCTGACGCGCTCGTCCCGGGCGCGCTGTGCCTCGCGTTCGAGTTCGGGGAGGCGCTCGGCGGCCTCCCGGGCGCGGGCCCGTACCTGTTCGCGGGCGGCGTCGATCTGCTCGGCCGCCACCCCCCGGGCGCGGTCGCCGAGCTCGAACTGGCGGCGCACGGTGATCATGTCGTCGATCGCGGCGGCACGGGCGTCCTCGGCCAGCACGCGGGCGGCGCGGGTGCGGGACCAGGCGGCCACGTGGCGTTCGTGGTCGGCGAGCTCCCAGGCCAGGACTTCGAGGTCGCGCAGGGCCGAGGCGATCAGGACCCGCAGGTGGTCCAGGGCGCGCAGGGCGCTGTCGAGACCGGCCCGTGTGGTGGGCAGGCCCTCGTCCCCGGCCGCCTCCGCCAGTCGGGAGCGGAGGTCGAGGAGTTCGGTGCGCGCGGCCCCGGCGGCCTCCTGGGCGGTCTCGTGCGCGCGCCGGGCCGCGGCCACGTCGTCCCGGGCGACGTCGAGGGCGGCCCAGGCCCGGACGAGCGGAGCGGAGTCGGGCAGGGACCGGGAGACGTCGAGCAGCTCGGCGTAGGAGTGTTCGACCGCCCAGCGGCGCTCGCCCGCCTCGGCCAGGAGTGCCTCGGCGATGGCCATCCGGCGGTCGGTGTTGGCGGCCTGGCGGTCGCGGGCGCGTTTGCGGGCGGCCTCGCCGATGAACTCGGGTTCGTTCTTGTGGTGGGCTCCGGAGGCCACGCCCAGGCGCCAGCCGCCGGAGAGCGACATCGAGCTGACGGTGGCCACGGAGCTGTCCCGGCGGTGCTTGGCCTCGGTGTCGTCAGCGCCGGCGGGCGTCTGGGCGTCCTCCGAGTGCAGGGCGACGGAGGCCAGGAGGGCGCGCAGGTTGTCGTGGTGCACGCTGCGGTCGGGGGCCGGCACGGGGACGAGGACGTCCAGGAGGGTGCGGCCCTTGGCCGTGCGGGCCGGGGTGACGATGAGGTCGCGGCTGCTGGGGTCGTGGAGGCTGCCGTCGGCGCGGATCCACCCGGCGAGCAGGCCGCTGGCCTCCAGCGCCGCCTCCAGTCCGGCCTGTTCGCGGAGGCTGAGCCCGTCGGCGAAGTCGACGGCCAGGTGGAAGGGGACGCCGTCCTCCTCCGGGCGCGGGTAGGTTGCCCAGGCGGGGCGCTCGGGTGCGCTGTCGGCGTCCCGGGCCCGGCGGGCGGCGAGGTCGGCGAGCTCGTCGGAGAGCTGGCCCTCCTCGTTGACGGCGACGTCGCGCCGGGCGCGCAGCTCCTCCAGGAGCGGGTCGACAGCGGTGTGGGCCAGACGTGCGACGGTGGCCGGGACCCCGGGGTCCAGGACGCGCAGGGCGTCGGTGATGGGCAGTTCGACGCTGCCCTCCAGTTCGTGGACGGTCTCACCGAGGGCGTGGGCGTGGTTGGAGTCGCGCAGGCCGGCCGCCCAGGAGCGGACCCCGTCGGCGTAGGCGGTGCTTTCGGCGCGCAGGGCGTCGATGGCCTCCTGCTCACGGGTGTGGGCACGCTCCAGCACGGCCTCGGCGCTCTCGGCCTCGCTGGTCAGGGCGACCAGGCGGCGGTCCGTGGCCGCCTCTGCGGTGGTGAGGCCGGTCAGCCGGACCGCGAGGTCGGTGCGGTCGGCCGCGGCGTCGGCGGCACCGGTGAGCTGGTCGTGCAGGAGGCCGAGGTGTTCGCGCAGGACGGCGAGGTCGATGCCGTCGACCGGGGCGCGTTCCACGGCCTGTTCCAGCCCCTGGAGGTCGACCCGGGTGGTGTTCTCCCGGGGCGCGTGGACCGTGGTGGTCGCGTCGGGGACCTGGCCGAGGGCCCGGGGGTCGAGTCCCGCCGCGGTGGCCGCGCGGGAGGCTTCGATGTGGGTCTGGCGGAGGACCTCCAGCGCGCGCTCGATGGCCGCGGTGTCCTCGGCCAGGCGGTCCACGGCGTGGGTCTCGGTGGTGACGGCGTGTTCGGCCGCGGCCCAGGCCGCCTCCGCCGCGCGGATGTAGGCGCCGACGGCGGCGTCGTAGGCGCGGCGTTCGTTGGTGGTGGCTGTGGCCGCGTCGTTCTGTGCGGTGGCCAGGGTGCCGTCGTCGGCGTTGGCGGTGTCCCGGGTGCGGCGGGCCTGGTCGCGTTCCTCGGCGACCTGGCTCTCCGCGGTGATGAGCTCGTCCAGCTCGGCGCGCAGGCGGTCGGTCTCCTCCGTGCGGCGGGTGCACGAGTCGAGCTGTTCCCGGACCTCGGCCGCGCGGGTGCGCAGGGTGTGCAGGAGGTAACCGTGGTAGTCGGCGAGGAAGGCGGTGACGCCGGCCCCGGCCTCGGTGAGCTCGTCCTTGTCGGTGCGCGCCTGTTCGAGGTCGGCGATGTTGCGGGCGACCTCGTCCAGGATGGACTCGTCCATCGGGGGGAGCGCCTCGGACAGGACGCTGACCAGCTCACCGGCCTCCAGCCGGTCGCCGATGGTGGGGCGGCGCAGGCGGTAGAGCAGGTGGATGAGGTTGCGGTAGCGGACGGAGTCGTCGATGCCGAACAGGCTCCGCATCACCCGGGCACGGTAGGGGACGGCGCTGGTGAAGCAGTTGTCGGCGCCGATCTCCGAACGCAGCCGGTCCACGGGTTTGGGGCGGCCGTCGGTGACCAGTTCCAGGTCGTGTCCGACACGGCGGTCGGTCACGAAGTACACGCAGCGGGGGTCGGCGTCGCCGACCGCCATGACGGCGGCGCCCAGGGTGAGGTGCCGGGGCGGGGCGTCGGTCCCGTCCTGGTCGGAGACCGCCGGGGAGGCGGTGCCCGCGGCCTCGGGGTCGGCGGCGGGGGCGGGGGCGGTGAGCAGTGCCGACGCGGAGCCGGGTCCGTCGGGGGTACGCGCGGCGGAGTCCAGGCCGCGGTCGCCGCGGGCGGTGGTGAACTCCACCCACAGGTAGCCCAGGCGGGTGGCGGGCCCGGACTCGTCCTCGGCGTCCTGCCCGGAGGGGTCCTCGGGCCCCTGGACGGGTCCGCCCAGCAGGTCGGGGCCGGTGTCCTCCTCGTCGGGACCGCGGGAGGCCCGGGGGTCGTCGGCCATGAGCCAGCGCAGGCTGGTGCGGTTGGTCCCGGTGGTGTCCAGCCGCCGGACGTCCCCGTCCAGCAGGAAGGGGAGCAGCATCTCCAGCGCCTTGGACTTGCCCGCGCCGTTGCGGCCGCGCAGCAGAAGCCGACCCTCGGCGAAGTCCAGGACGTGGTCGTCGTACTGCCAGACGTTCCGGATTCCCGCGCGTTCGAGGCGGTAACGGGGGGTGTCGGCAGGATCAGCCGGAGCCGTCCCGGGGGCCTCGATCGTCTCCTGTGTCACCACTGGTCGCGCTCACCTTCTCGTTCGCCACCGCTTGCAGCACGGACGCCACCCGGTCGAGGTCGCCGCGGGGGTCGGCCTGGGCGTCGGGCCCACCGTGACCGGAACCACGCGGTTGCGCGGAGTGTGTCCGGCTGTCTTCGTCATTGTCCTGGATCCGGGGGACGCGATCGTCCACGTCGGCGCCGAAGCGGGCCGCCGCCGCACTGAGGAGCCGCTCCCCCGGTCTGCCCGTGAGCAGACCGAGGCCGCTGAGGAGCTCCAGCACGAGAGCGGACAGCCGGTCCGGGGCGGGGAGCTCGGGTCCGGCGGTACGCGCCCACTCGGCGCGGGCCGGGGCGTCAGCGCCGCCGAAGGCCTCCAGCGCAGCGTGCAGTTCCTGTTCGGGGACGGGGACGGAGGTGGCGGGGCGGCCGGGGTGCAGGCGGCCGGAGAGGTGGCGGACCAGGGCGAGGGCCGTGTGCCCGACTGGGTCGTCCGAGGGGAAGCACGGGGTCGCCGCGGCCTCGTCCGGCATGACGAGCGCCACACCCTCGGCGCGGATCTCGGTGTCGCAGCCGAGGAGGTTGCCGAGCGCGGCGGCGGCCCGCCACTGGTGGGCGGCCAGGCGGTCGCGCTGGCGGTCCGGGAGCCGCTCCCGGTAGACGACGGCGGTCTCGGCCAGGATGCGGCGCAGGACGACCTCGCCCGCCTGGTCGCTCTCCGGGTCCGGGTCGACGGCGTCGGCGAGGAAGGACTCGGGGTCGTCGCCGGCCCTGGGCAGGTGCGCGGCCACCGAGCGCAGGACCTCGGTGTCCGGGAGGAGCCCGGCGTCGACGGCGGCGTCGGCCTGGTGTCCGCGGACCGTGCCCGAGGTCTCGGTGAGCGCGCCGAGGCCGATCAGGTGCTGCAGGGCGGCGCAGAAGGCCCGGCGTTCGCCGAGGCCGCGCGCGGGATCGGCGTCGATCCCGGCTTCCCGGGCGGCGGCGCGGACCTGCGCGGCGAGGGAGCGGACCGTGGTGGGCCCGGTCCGCTCGACCAGGACCGCGAGGGCCAGGGCGAGGTAGGTGTGGGCCCGGGGGGTGAAGCGGGAACCGGTGGGGCGGGTGAGGGGCCGGACCACCTCGCTGACCAGGCCGCGCTTGACCAGCCGGGCGTGGTCGTCGGCCACGGTGAGGCGGTAGCCGAGGACCCGCTGGAAGCGTTGGACGAGCCATTCCGCGTGCGATCGCACGAGGGAGAACTCGGCGGGGTGGGTGCGCCGGGTGAGCAGGGGGCGGGCCATGAGGGTGCGCGCGGCGGCCTGCCGCTCACCGATGAGGGCGGCGTCCTCCGTGTGGGTGTTCGTCTCCATCACCCCCACCTCCGCGTCCAGGGCGTTTGCGTCGTGATCTCGATGGGACCGGTGGTCTCCGTGTCGGGGTCCTGGTTCTGGTCGGGTTCGGTTTCCGCGGCCGATTCGGGCTCGGGTTCCGGTGCTGTCCCCGCTCCCGTGAACGCGTCCGGAACCCGGATCGGGGCCGTGTCCGGTTCCGGGGAGGCCTCCGTGCCCGACTCCGATACCGGTTCCGCGAGCGTGCCCGGCTCCGTGGCCGTTTCCGGGGCCGGATCCGGGAGCAGGTCCGGGGCCGTTTCCCCCTCCGGAGCCGTCTCCCGAACCGGGGGCTCGTCCGGTTCCGGTTCCGCGAACGTGTCCGGTCCGGGGAGGGTACCGGTGGGGGCCGGTTCGCCGACAGGGTCGTTCCCGGCACTGACCGGCGCGACCGCGGCCGGGGCCCGGACCTCCTCGCGGGTCGGGTTCCCGGGCGGGGGCGCGGTGTCCAGCGTGTGCTGCTCGTAGGAGGTGACCCGCAGCCGCAGCCCCTCCAGGGTCAGGTCGCCGCCCTCGCCGCGGACCGTGACCTCGGCCCCGGGGGCGGCGTACACGTGCAGGCGCAGTCCGAACTCCAGGTCGCCCGCGGAGGTCGGCCGACGGGAGGCGTCGCCGGAGCCGAGGGCCGCGGTGAGCAGTTCCATGAGGACCTCCATCCCGGCGCCGGACAGGTCCAGGCGGGCGTGGTCCCCGGTGGGTTCGGCGAGCAGGGAGCGGATCTGTTCGGCCCCGGCGCGACGCCAGTGGGCGGAGGACTCGGCGGCGTCCCGCAGCCGGGCCTGCTGGGCGCGGTGGTCGCGCACGGGTTCGGGCAGCCGGGTGCCGGGGTGTTCGGTGACGGTGCTGCGGTCGGGTTCGGCCTGCCACCAACTGGTGGTCGCCGCGACGGTGTCGTCGACGCGCCCCTCGATGTGGCGGGCGGGGTGGAGGGCGAAGGCAGCCGCGGCCAGTTCGTCGGCCCGGTCGGGTTCGGCCTCCTCGAACCAGGTGGCCAGGCGCAGCAGGGCAGCGCGGCCGTGCCGTGGCACCGGCCGGTCACCGGTGCCCTGTCCGTCGTCCGCGCGGTCGTCCGTCCGCTGGTTGAGTCCCACAACTCAGCAGACTAGAGACCTCCGGAGCCCGCCACGCCCGATTCGGCCCTCACCGACCCCGGTGAACTGACCCGGGCAGCCACTCTGAACAGGACTTTCGTTCCTTTTCTGAACTTTGTAAGGATTCGGCGGTCAGCGGCGGGAGTCAAAACTCACGTCGGGCCCCGCACTGTCGGTGCCGTACCCGTGTCACCGGGTCCGGGCCGGGATGTTGAGGCGGCCGCCGTCGGCCTGCTCCAGCGCGTCCCGCTGCTCCTCGGGCATGCCCTCGTCGTACTCGGTGACGGTGTACGCGGAGAAGTACCGGGTGCCGTCCGCCTCCACCGGCTCCCCGAGCTCGATCTCGACTTCGTAGGGGTCGTCCTGGCACCCCTGGTCCATGCACCAGGTGCCCAGGACCTCCCCCTCGCCCCGGGCGCCGGTCCCGCTCCACTCGTCCCACTCCATGTCGGAGAAGGTCGTGAACTCGGAGGCGACGTACTCCGTCGGCCGCTGGTCGTCGAAGCCCTCCTCGTCGCCGTACAGGTTGAGGACGTACACCTCCTCCCCCTCCGCGGAACCGCCGTCGGCGGCGGTCTCACCCGAACCGCCGTCGGTGGCCGTCCCCTCGGGGGAACCGTCCGCCTCCGGGGAGTCGCCGCCGGCCGCGGCGCCGTCGTCCTCGGGCTCCTCGGCCTGCCCGCAGGCCGACACCGCCAGTGCCAGCACCGCCCCGGCCAAGAGTGTGCGCTTCATCTCGACTCCTCGCTTGCGACCAGTACGGTCGCGGACAGCGGCGAGGCCCCCCGGCAGATGCCGGGGGGCCTCGGTCCCGCTCTTTTCCGTCACTGGGGCCTCAGGGCCCCGTCACCACACCGGGGTGGTCAGTAGCCGTGACCGTGCTCCGCACGGTCGTGGCTGACGTTGGTGCCCGCCGGGCCGTTGATGCAGTCGCCCGTGGTCTGCGGCGACAGGATCGGCACGTTGGCGCCGACCAGCCCCACGGCCAGCTCGGTGTTGCACAGCTGAATCGGAACCAGCTGAAGGTTCTGGTTGAACTGCTGGTCGCCACCGTGCGACGCGGAGGCCGGAGCGGCCGCGAGCATCGCGCCGAGCGCGACACCGGCGATCGCCGTGGCGGCGGTGAACTTGCGCAGCATCGTCGGATCTCCTAGTCGATGTTGGTGCTGACCGGGCCGTTGATGCAGTCGCCCGTGGTCTGCGGCGACAGGATCGGCACGTTCACACCGGCGAGCAGTCCGACGGCCAGCTCGGTGTTGCACAGCTGGACCGGGACGGCCTGCAGGTTCTGGTTGTACTGCTGGTCGCCGCCGTGCGAGGCGGACGCGGGAGCCGCGGCGAGGATGGCGCCCAGGGCGACACCGGCGATGGCGGTGGCAGCGGTGAACTTACGCATTGTGGGGTTCTCCTAGTCGATGTTGGTGCTGATGGGGCCGTTGACGCAGTCGCCCGTGGTCTGCGGCGACAGGATCGGCACGTTGACACCGACCAGGCCCACGGCGGCACTGGTGTTGCACAGCTGGACCGGAATGGCCTGCAGGTTCTGGTTGTACTGCTGGTCGCCGCCGTGCGAGGCGGAGGCCGGCGTGGCGGCCAGAACGGCGGAGAAAGCGGCACCAGCAACGAGGCCGGCAACACCGAGCTTACGCAGCATTGAACTACCCTTCGAAAAAGTTTGAGATATCGTCTCGGTCGAGCTAATTGCCGGAACTAGCTGATGTTGGTGCCGACGGGGCCGTTGACGCAGTCGCCGGTGGTCTGCGGCGACAGGATCGGGACGGTGACGGCGACCAGGCCAACGCTGCCGGTCAGGTTGCAGGACTGCACCGGAACGAGCTGGAGGTTCTGGTTGAACTGCTGGTCACCACCGTGCGAGGCGTGAGCGGGAGCCCCCATGAGGAGCGCACCCATCGCGGCACCAGCGACCAGGCCAGCAGCGGTCAGCTTCTTGATCATGTTTCCCCCGGAAATCAGGCGAGGCATTGACAGAAAAAGACGCAGGCGCTTTTGCACCTGTGTCGCGGTGGACTGATGCAATCATCATCCGCCCCCCAGTTTTTGTCAACGCCGAAACCCGGAGTTCAGTTTGTCCAAATTGCCAGAGGAATTCCATTCGTCCCATAAACCAAATAGGACAATCCTGTGATTTATCAGCACGCCCGACGGGCGGGACGACGGGCAGTGCTCACCCAGAGTGATTTTTCTGTGTCCGGAGCGTGACACTCCCGCAATCGCCCGAATCACCTGACTCTCCGTGATGGGGGACACGGAGAGTGAAGAGGGGCGTCGGGTGGTCAGACCGCCCCCGGACACGACGAAGCCCCCGGTACCTCGGGTACCGGGGGCTTCGCTCCCCTGTGGCAGGTCAAGGATTCGAACCTTGGAAGGCTAAGCCGACGGATTTACAGTCCGCTCCCATTGGCCACTCGGGCAACCTGCCTGGGCTGCCGGGACGCTTGGCGTCGCCGTGCATGAACGACCATAGCGGATGATCGGCCCGAACCTGAAATCGATAAACCCGGCGCGTTCCCGGCAGGCTCTCCCGGACGGAGCGGACGGTGCGCAGCTAAGCTCTGAACCCGGCCCGGACCGGGCCGAACGAGACGCGCACGGGCGCCCGTCGGCGCCCGTGACCCATGAGACGTAGCGGGATGTGAGAGTACGTGGCCGCCGAATCCAGTTTCGACGTGGTGTCCAAGCTCGACCGTCAGGAGGTCGACAACGCCCTGAACCAGGCGGGCAAGGAGCTGGCCCAGCGGTTCGACTTCAAGGGCACCGGGACCACCATCGCCTGGCAGGGCGAGAACGGCATCGAGATCAAGAGCGGCTCCGAGGAGCGCGCCGCCGCCGCTCTGGAGGTCTTCAAGGAGAAGCTGATCAAGCGCAAGATCTCCCTGAAGGTCCTGGACGCCGCCGAGGAGCCCAAGCCCTCCGGCAAGGAGTACCGCCTTCCGATCAACCTGAAGGAGGGCATCTCCTCCGAGGACGCCAAGAAGATCTCCAAGCTCATCCGGGACGAGGGGCCCAAGGGCGTCAAGGCCCAGATCCAGGGCGAGGAGCTGCGCGTCAGCTCCAAGAAGAAGGACGACCTCCAGGGCGTGATGAACCTCATCAAGGAGAAGGACTTCGACCTGGCGCTCCAGTTCGTGAACTACCGCTAGCCCTCCCGAAGGACCGAACGGCCGCCCGCCCCCTCCCGGGGCCGGCGGCCGCAGCGCTGTCCGGGGCCGTACCCGCCCGTGCGGGCCCCGCTCGGTTCAACCCATGTCCCACCTGCGACGCAGTTCCCGCAGCCGGTGGATCCTCTCCTGGACCGGCGGGTGCGCGGCGAACAGGCGGCCCACCCCGCCCGGGAAGGGGTTCGTGGTCATCAGGTGCGCGGCGGCCAGCAGGACGCGCTCCCGGGGCAGCGGGTGGGCCCGGTTGCCCGACTCCAGTTTGCGCAGCGCGTCAGCCAGTCCCAGCGGGTCTCCGGTGATCTCGGACGCCCTCTCGTCGGCCCGGAACTCCCGCGCGCGGCCCACCCCGCAGTAGACGACCACCGCCGCCAACGGGGCGAGCAGGACCACCATCAGGCCGCCCAGCAGGTCGGGCAGGTCCGTCTCCTCCGAGTCCCCCAGCGGAATCAGGAAGGAGATCGCGGTCAGGGCCGTGATGAGCGTGGTCAGTGTCGCCGCCACCGAGCTGGTCAGGGTGTCGTGCGCGCGGATGTGCGCCAGCTCGTGGGCCAGGACCCCGCGGAGCTCGCGTTCGTTGAGGGTGCGCAGGAGACCGGTGGTGCAGCACAGGACGGCGCGGCGCGGAGTGCTCCCGGCGGCGAAGGCGTTGGGGGAGCGCACCGGGGACAGGTACAGCTTCGGCATCGGCTGGCGTGCGGTCGTGGCCAGTTCACGGACCATCCGGTAGAGCTCGGGGCGTTCGATCTCGCTGACCGGTCGGGCCCGCATCGCCCGCAGCGCCAGGGTGTCCCCGAAGAGGTAGACCAGGATTCCGGCGCAGGCCACCAGCGCGACCGCGAGCTGGACGCCCTTCCCCGCGCCGCACAGCCAGCCGGCCGCGACGGCGGCCGCCGAGACGCCGGCGAACAGTCCGACCGCGCGGATCGCGTTGACGTGCACACGCCCTCCCTCCGCTGTTCGCCGCTGCCCGGCTTTGGATGCGTACATGGTGACAAACGTGCGGGTCGGCGTCTTGCGTTCCCCATGTGACCAGCTGTCGGTCACATCCCGCTTCCGGGTCGGCGGCGGAACCCGCGGCGGAACCCTCTGTGACAATGGCCACCCGCCCCGCCCCTGACCGGGGCCCACGACCTATAGTGCGAACGTGGCCCTTGTCACTCCGCGTGCCGAGGAGGGGGATACCCCCGCCGAGGTGAGCGGAGGGCCGTGTCGTCGTAGGTTGGCAGCCGCACGGCCCGGTCGCGGTTCCGGACCGCCGAACGCCGCGCTGGGTTGGCGCACCCAGCACGTGCGGGGGGCCACGCCGTCCTCCTGTCCCCGACCCACAACCCGGCTCGCAACGGTGCGGCAGGTCCGGGGGCAGACAACCGAGCGCCGCCGCCCGTCATGACCGGCGGCTCACCAAGGAGGTCGTCGATCTCAGTGGCCAAACAGATCGAACAACTCGACCGGGTCATCATCCGCTTCGCCGGGGACTCCGGCGACGGTATGCAGTTGACCGGTGACCGATTCACCCAGGAGACCGCGTCGTTCGGCAACGACCTGTCGACCCTGCCGAACTTCCCGGCGGAGATCCGCGCCCCCGCGGGCACCCTCCCCGGCGTCTCCAGCTTCCAGTTGCACTTCGCGGACCACGACATCATGACCCCGGGGGACGCTCCGGACGTGCTGGTCGCGATGAACCCCGCCGCCCTCAAGGCCAACCTCGGCGACCTGCCGCGGGGAGCCACGGTCATCGTCAACACCGACGAGTTCACCAAGCGCAGCCTGGCCAAGGTCGGGTACACGGTCGACCCGCTCACCGACGGGACGCTGGACGCGTTCAAGGTCAGCGCGGTGGGTCTGACCTCGATGACGGTGGCGGCCCTGGCCGACTCCGACATCTCCAAGAAGGACGCCCAGCGCGCGAAGAACATGTTCGCCCTGGGGCTGCTGTCCTGGATGTACAACCGGCCGACGGAGGGGACGACCTCGTTCCTGAAGTCGAAGTTCGCCGGAAAGCCGGACATCCTGGCCGCCAACCTCACGGCGTTCCAGGCCGGGTGGAACTTCGGTGAGACCACGGAGGACTTCGCGGTCTCCTACGAGATCAAGCCCGCGCGGCTCCCCGCCGGCACGTACCGGAACATCACCGGGAACCTGGCGACCGCCTACGGGCTGATCGCCGCCTCCCAGCGGTCGGGGCTGCCCCTGTTCCTGGGCTCGTACCCGATCACCCCGGCTTCGGACATCCTGCACGAGCTGTCCCGGCACAAGCGGTTCGGGGTGCGCACCTTCCAGGCCGAGGACGAGATCGCCGGGGTCGGCGCGGCCCTGGGCGCGTCGTTCGGCGGCTCGCTCGGGGTGACGACCACCTCGGGCCCGGGCATGGTCCTCAAGCAGGAGGCCGTCGGCCTGGCCGTGATGACCGAGCTTCCCCTGGTGATCATCGACGTGCAGCGGGCCGGGCCGAGCACCGGCATGCCCACCAAGACCGAGCAGACGGACCTGCTGATGGCGCTCTACGGGCGCAACGGCGAGTCCCCGGTCCCGGTGGTCGCCCCCTCCTCCCCCGCCGACTGCTTCGACGCGACGCTGGAGGCGGCCAGGCTGGCCGTGGAGTACCGGACCCCGGTGGTGGTGCTCTCCGACGGGTACCTGGCCAACGGTTCGGAGCCGTGGCAGCTGCCCCGGGTGTCGGAACTGCCGACGATCGACCCCGCGTTCGCCGACGGGCCCAACGGTCCGGACGGCGAGTTCCTGCCGTACCTGCGCGACGAGCGGACGCTGGCCCGCCCGTGGGCGGTGCCGGGCACCGCGGGGCTGGAGCACCGGATCGGCGGGATCGAGAAGCACGCCGAGAGCGGCGACATCTCGTACACGCCCGGCAACCACGACCTGATGGTCCGGACCCGTCAGGCCAAGGTGGACGCGATCGCCCGGGACATCCCCGAGCTGGAGGTGTCCGACCCCACCGGTGACGCGGGGGTCCTCGTCCTGGGCTGGGGAGGTACCTACGGGTCCATCACCGCCGCGGTGCGCCGGGTGCGGCGCGCGGGCGGCCGGGTGGCCCAGGCGCACCTGCGCCACCTCAACCCCTTCCCGGCCAACCTCGGTGAGGTGCTGCGGAGCTACGACAGGGTCGTGGTCCCGGAGATCAACCTGGGCCAGTTGTCGCTGCTGCTGCGCGGCCGGTTCCTGGTGGACGTCATCGGTTACAACAAGGTCCGCGGACTGCCCTTCAAGGCGGAGGAGCTCGCGGACGTGCTGCAGGAGGTCATCGACCGTGACTGAGAACGCGAGCCGCGAGGGCGAGCTGGCCGGCCTGCGGCTGGTGCCCAAGTCGGACACCGAGTACAGGATGAAGGACTTCAAGTCCGACCAGGAGGTGCGCTGGTGCCCGGGCTGCGGTGACTACGCGATCCTGGCGGCCTTCCAGTCGTTCCTCCCGCAGTTGGGCGTACCGCGGGAGAACATCGTGATGGTGTCCGGGATCGGCTGCTCCTCCCGCTTCCCGTACTACCTGAGCACCTACGGCGTGCACTCCATCCACGGACGCGCCCCGGCGATCGCGACGGGGCTGGCGACCAGCCGCCCCGACCTGTCGGTGTGGGTGATCACCGGGGACGGCGACGGGCTGTCCATCGGCGGCAACCACCTCATCCACGCGCTGCGCCGCAACGTCAACATCAACGTGCTGCTGTTCAACAACCGGATCTACGGGCTGACCAAGGGCCAGTACTCCCCCACCTCGGAGGCGGGGAAGATCACCAAGTCCTCGCCGGTGGGCTCGCTGGACCAGCCGTTCAACCCGGTGTCGTTGGCGCTGGGCGCCGAGGCGGGTTTCGTGGCGCGGACCGTGGACTCCGACCGCAGGCACCTGACGTCGGTGCTGCGGGCGGCGGCGGACCACCCCGGGGCCTCGTTCGTGGAGATCTACCAGAACTGCCCGATCTTCAACGACGACGCCTTCGAGCCGTTGAAGGACCCGACCGCACGCGACCAGCGTCTGCTCCGGATGGAGCACGGCGAGCCGTTGCGGCTGGGCGAGGACCGGGGCGTGGTCGCGGGCGAGTTCGGCGGTCTGGAGGTCGTGGACGTGGACTCGGTCGGCGCGGACCGGCTGATCCGGCACGACGCGCACCGGCAGGACCCGGGGTACGCGTTCGCGCTGTCGCGGCTGGACTACCCGGCCTTCGAGCACGTGCCGGTCGGTGTGTTCCGGGACGTGCGCCGACCCACCTACGACGGTCTGGTGAACGAGCAGATCGCGGACGCGCGGGCCGAGCGCGGTGACGGCGAGCTGGCCGCGCTGCTGGCCAGCGGGGACACCTGGACGGTCGAGTAACCGGACGGTCGGCAGGGGCCCGGCCGGGGCCCCTGCCGGGCCGGGGTATTCCCCCGGGCGGCGTCGTGAAGTTCACCGGCACCGCCCGGGGTTCCTCAGGGGGTCGCCGGGCTCCAGGCAATACGCTTCCCCCATGCGTATCGTCATTGCCGGAGGACACGGGAAGATCGCTCTGCGGCTGGCCAGGCTCCTGGCCGACCGCGGTGACCGGCCCGTCGCCCTCATCCGCAACCCCGACCACAGCCAGGACGTCGTCGACGCGGGGGCCGAGCCGGTCCTCATCGACCTGGAACAGGCGACGGTCACCGAGCTGACCGAGAAGATCATGGACGCTGACGCCGTGGTGTTCGCCGCCGGCGCCGGGCCGGGCAGCGGTGCGGCCCGCAAGACCACCGTGGACCACAAGGCCGCCTCCCTGACGGCCGACGCCGCCGCGCTCGCCGGGGTGCGCCGCCTGGTGCAGATCTCCGCGATCAACGTGGACCGGCCGGTGCCGGAGGGCACCGACGAGGTGTGGGCCGCCTACGTGGCGGCGAAGAAGGCCGCGGACGACGAGCTCCGTGAGCACGACCTCGACCTGGACTGGACGATCCTGCGGCCCGGGCGGCTGACCGACGAGGCCGGAACCGGCCAGGTGGACCTGGGCGAGGAGGTGGAGCGCGACTCGGTGACGCGTGACGACGTGGCCGCCGTGATCGTTGCCCTGTTGGACGAACCGGGTACGGCCAAGCGGGTTCTCAACCTGGTGAACGGTAGGACACCCGTCGTCGAGGCCGTTCGCGCCGTCGCGGGCCGGCCGCGGGCGTAGGCGCACCGACCTGACAGGCAGGGGGTCTGCCCAGCCTTTTCGGGGGTTCCGGTCCTCTGTGGCCAGATACCCCCATAGGAGGCATGATGGGAGCGGAGCCCGGCGGAATCCCGTCACGGTGGACGCGGGCGACCGGGAACGAACCCGACGGGTGAAGCAGCTCCGCAGAGCAGATGGGTACGGTTATTCATGAGCGTCACACAGGTCGTGCGCGACAGCACGGTCGTCGAGCACGCCAAGGTCGCCGCGCAGCAGAAGCGCCGGATGTTCATCATCCAGCTCGAGGTCAACGCCTACGACGAGGCTTCCAGCAAGCTGCGCCCGGGACTGACCCGCATCCTCGAGGGCATCGAGGAGGCGGGGTGGCGCCTGGAACTGACCACCCCGAGTGAGAGCGGTGAGTCCGCGGCCGCCCGCCTGTTCATCTTCCGTCCGGACGAGTCCGCGAAGGGCGGGGGGAACGAGCAGGCCGAGGCCAGGCAGCCCCACCAGCCGGACCAGTCCGGGCAGCAGCAGCCCTACCCGCAGTACCCGACGGGTGCTCAGCAGCAGGACCCGTACGCGGGTTACGGCCAGGGCTACGGACAGCACCAGCAGCCGTACCCCGGTTACGACCCGCAGCAGTACCCGGGATACGGGCAGCAGCAGCCGGGATACGGCCAGCAGCCCGGCTACGGGCAGCCGTACCCGGGTTACGGACAGCAGCAGGGCTGGTAACCGAGCCCGTCCGCGAACGCGGGGCCCGCACGATCACCGTGCGGGCCCTTTTCTATGTCCGCCTTCGTGCGCCCACGGCGAGCCATGTCGGACAGTGTGTGATTCCGATGCATTCGCCAGAAGCGTGTCTGGGACATGCTTTCGGTTGTGTAACTCAGCCAGGAGCGAAGAGACGACATGTCCGTCATGTCTGTCGTGAAGCCGAAGAAATTCCTTGTGATCTCTGGAATCTTCCCCAAAACTACTTCGAGCACGCGCCTAGCTACGCTAAGTTAATTCCGGCGGCCGCAGCCAACCTGTTTTGCACTTCCGAAAGGTAACCACCATGACCCGTATCGCCAAGGTTTCCGGTTTCGTCCTCGCTACCGGTCTCGCCCTGGGCGCCATGACCGGTACCGCCGCCGCGGACAACAACGCCCAGATCCAGAACATCACCGTCCCCGTCTGCCTGGACGTCCTGAAGGCCTCCGGCTTCAGCGCCAGCGGCTGCAACGTCGTCGACTGGAACTCCACCTCGGGTATCTCCGTCCACGACTAGCACCCGGTCGCCGCGGCCGCCCGTCAGACCTGCCAGAACCAAACACACACAACGAATCGAAGAGGAAGCACAACATGAAGCGCATCACCGCCGTCTCCGGCCTCGTCCTCGCCACCGGCCTCGCCCTGGGCGCCATGACCGGCACCGCCGCCGCGGACAACAACGCCCACATCCAGAACATCACCGTGCCGATCTGCGCCGACGTCATCTCCTTCGCGGGCTTCAGCTCCGAGGGCTGCAACGTCATCTCCAGCACCGAGACCTCGGGCATCTCCGTCAAGAACTGGTAGTCCACGCTCCCAGAGCGCGGATGACGCGGGGCACGGTGTTCCTACACCGTGCCCCGCGTTCGTCGTCCCACCCCGGTGGAGCGGGCAGGACCGGGCGTGCACGCCCACCGCACGGTCCTGCGGTCACCCGCCGCAGACACCCTCCGGCACGCCTTCCACCGGGTCCGTCACCAGCCGCGCGTGCATCCCCGTGTCGTAACGGGAGGTCCCGTAGCGGAGCTTGGCCCGCTCGACACCCTCAGGGCGAAAACCCGCCCGCCGCGCGGCCACGCACGACCCCGGGTTGTTCAGCCGGTGGCCCGTCTCCACCCGGAACAGGTCCAGTCGGTCGAAGGCGAACTCCGTGGCAAGCCTGGCCCCGGCCGAGGCCACGCCCCGCCCCTGCTCGGCCGGGTGCGTCCAGTAGGACAGCCAGCCGAATTCGTGCCTGCGGCTGGACACCGAGACCTGCACGTGCCCGAGGGCCCTGTCCTGGCCGTCGACCACCGCGAACCCGTGCACGTCCCGCTCCTTGGCCAGGACCGCCCGCCCGGCGATCCACTCCAGGGCCTCGTCCGGGGTCCGCGGCACGTCGCTCTCCTGCCTGGCCAGCTCCTCCCAGGCGAAGGCCGTCAACAGCCGGTCGGCGTCGCCCCGGTTCCACTCCCGTACTCGGTACAATCACAGCCCCTCTCACTGACAGCTCGGGTCGCGCCAACCTAGAACCGCGCCGGGGGCGGTGCAAGCCGTTTGCCGGTGCCGTCGGCCGCCCTCCGTCCGCCGGACGGCCGCCCCTCCTGGTCACACCCGCCCGATCCCACGCCCCTGGCCGGAACCGGTCAGGGGCATGTCACGCCAGGCGTGCTGTGGTACGTCTTCCCCGACATGACGGCAACAGAGGTCTTCGAGGAACACCGCCCCCTGCTGAACGGGGTCGCCTACCGGATCCTGGGAACGGCGGACGACGCCGAGGACGTGGTCCAGGAGGCGTGGCTGCGCTGGTCCCGGGTGGATCCGGACGGGATCGACAACCCGCGCGCCTACCTGGTGACCGTGGCGTCCCGGCTTTCCATCGACCGGCTGCGCAAAGCCAGTGCCCAGCGCGAGTCCTACGTGGGCGAGTGGTTGCCCGAGCCGGTCAGCGAGCTGCCCGACGCGGCCGAGCGGGCCGAGCTCGCCGACTCCGTGGAGTTCGCGCTCCTGGTGGTGCTGGAGACCCTCAGCCCGCTGGAACGGGCCGTGTTCGTGCTGCACGAGGCCTTCCAACTGCCCTACGCGCACATCGCCCGGGTCATCGACCGGAACGAGGCGGCCACCCGGCAGTTGGCCCGGCGGGCCCGGGACCACGTACGGGAACGCCGCCCCCGTTTCGAGGCCGACCGGGCGGCGCGCCGCCGCATCACCGAACGCTTCCTCCGGGCCTGCGCGGAGGGCGACCTGGACGGGCTCAAGGGACTGCTGGCCGAGGACGCAACCCTGGTCAGTGACAGCGGCGGCAGGGCCCCGGCGCCCCTGCGGGTGATCCGCGGCGCCGACAAGGTGGGCCGTTTCCTGGCCGCGGTGTCCCGGGAACGCAACACCTCGCGCTTCCTGCGGTCCCTGGGCCTGGCGCCCACGGCACCGCTGCACACGGAGGTCACCGAGGTCAACGGCGGCCCCGCCGCGGTCCTGTCGGTGGAGGGGGTCCCGATCACGGTGCTGACCCTGGACGTCTTCGAGGGCCGGGCCCGGCACGTGTACATGGTGGCCAACCCGGACAAGATGTCGCGTCTGCGGACCGCCGGCCCGTCCTAGGGGCGGGGACACCGCCGTCGTGGGCGGGGGCGGCGCGGATCCCGGTGGATCCGGGCCGGTGGAAACCCGTCGGTAACCCAGCGCGACCCCCGACGCCGGTCCTCCTGCGGCCGAGGAGGCGGCACGCCCGCCATGGCCGCCGGGCACCCGGCAGTTCCTCGCCGACCTGGGATAGGGCGTGCGGAGTCGGCGGGTCGGAGGCACCGGGGACGGAGGGAGCGCCCGGACACGGTCCGCCGGAACGAGCCGCGAGGTGGCACGATACCCTCGTCGGACCGGTCGAACCCCACGTCCGTGGGGCAGGGAACCCGGTGCGATTCCGGGACTGACGCGCAGCGGTGAGGATGACGGACGGGCACGTCCGGGGTGGTCCCCCGGGCAGCCACTGGAGTAGAACTCCGGGAAGGCGCCCCGTACCGGTCGATTCCGAGTCCGAAGACCTGCCGGTAGCGGCGGACACCTCCGCCGAGTCATCCGCGGGCCCGCGAACAAGCCCCTGACCCGAAAGACGTGCATGTCCCTGCCCGGCACCCCGCCCTCCGCCCGAACCCCCCACAGCCGTACCCGGCGCGACCGCTGCCCCGGCGCACTGAGGCCCTGGGCCGCCGACGACGGTCTGCTGGTCCGGCTCCGGCTCATCGGCGGCCGGCTCCGCGCCCGCTCACTGCGGGCTCTGGCCTCCGTGGCCGAACGGCACGGCAGCGGCCGCGTCCACGTCACGGGCCGCGCGAACCTGCAACTGCGCGCCCTGCCCGGGAACGCGGGACGGTTGGGGTCCGAGGTGCTCCGGGACCTGGAGGGGACCGGTCTGCTGCCCTCGGCCAGCCACGAACTGGTACGCAACGTGATGGTCTCCCCGTGCACGGGGCCGAAGGACCCGGCACGCCCGGACGGTGCCGTGCCGGGCGGCGGGCGGGCCGACCTGCGGCCCGTCGCCTCGGCCCTGGACACGATGCTGTGCTCCGTGCCGCGCCGCGCGGACCTGCCCGGACGGTTCCTGTTCGTGCTGGACGACGGATCCGGGGACCTGCTCGACCGCCCCTGCGACCTTGGGCTCGTCGCCCTGGACGAGGGGATCGCACAGTTGCGGATCGGCGGGCACTGGGGCCCGGTGGTACCGCTCGACGAGGCGCCCGCCGCACTGCTGCGGTTCGCGGACGAGTTCCTGGAACGCCGCGGTCAGGGCCCCACGGCTCCCTGGCACGTCGCCGAGCTCCCGGCTCCGCTGGCCGCGCCGGCGGCCCCCGACCCTCGGCTGCCACAACCCTCGCCTCCCCTGCCGTACGGGCCGCTGCCCGGGGACGGGCTCCATCTGCGGGTCACCGACCGGGGACTGGACCGCTCCGCCGTCGAGGAGCTCGCCGAGCGGGCGACCGCCGCGGGCCACGGAGAGCTGGTCGTCACGCCCTGGCGCGGGGTTCTGGTGCCCGGGGAGGTCCGATGACCGCCCCCCGCCGACCGAACCGGCACTACGAGTACGTCGACGACGGCCCCGCGATCTACACCGACTCCTTCGCCACCATCCGTCGCGAGGCCCGGCTGGGGCACCTGCCGGACAACGCCGAACGGCTCGCCGTGCGGATGATCCACGGCACCGGTCAGGTCGGCCTCGCCGACGACCTGGTGGTCCACCCCGACCTGGTTCCGGCGGCCCGCGCGGCCCTGGAGGGCGGCGCGCCGATCCTGTGCGACGCACGCATGGTGGCCGCCGGGGTGACCGCGAGCCGCCTGCCCGGCGGCAACGAGGTGCTCTGCTTCCTCGGCGACGCACGCGTCCCCGAACTGGCACGGGAGTGGGGAACCACCCGCACGGCGGCCGCGGTGTCCCTGTGGGAACCCCTGCTGGAGGGTGCCGTGGTCGCTGTCGGCAACGCGCCCACCGCCCTCTTCCACCTGTTGGAGATGCTGGTCGACGGGGCGCCGAGACCGGCCGCGATCGTCGGCTGCCCGGTCGGTTTCATCGGTGCCGCCGAGTCCAAACAGGCGCTCACCGAGTTCGCCGACCGGCACGGGACCGACATCCCGTACGTGACGGTCCGCGGCCGTCGCGGAGGGTCCGCGATGACCTCGTCAGCTCTGAACGCACTCGCCAAGGAGGAGGAGTGAGAGGACGTTTCCACGGGGTCGGTGTGGGTCCGGGCGACCCCGAACTGATCACGCTCAAGGCGGCCCGCCTCATCCGCGCGGCCGACGTCGTCGCCTACCACGCCGGGGTCGGCAAGCGGTCGAACGCCCACCGCATCGCCGAGGACCTGGTCCCGGCCTCCGCGGTCGAGGAGCAGCTCACCTACCCGGTGACCACCGGCACGACCGACCACCCGGGCGGGTACGCGGGTGCGCTGGCCGACTTCTACGAGGAGTCCGCCGCACGGCTGGCCGTCCACCTGGACGCCGGACGCGACGTCGTCCTGCTCTCCGAGGGCGACCCGCTGTTCTACGGCTCGTACATGTACATGCACGACCGGCTGTCCGAACGGTACGAGACCGAGATCGTCCCCGGGGTCCCGGCGTTCGGCGCGGCCGCCGCAGCGGCGGCGGCACCGCTGGTCCGACAGACCGACGTGCTCACCGTGCTGCCCGGGACCCTCCCCGAGCCGGAGCTGGCCCGCCGTCTGGCGGACACCGACGCCGCGGTGATCATGAAGCTGGGCCGGACCTTCCCCGCGGTGTGCCGCGCCCTGGAGGCGGCCGGGCGGTCGGAGCACGCGGTGTACGTGGAGCGCGCCTCCATGACCGGGGAGCGGCGGCTGCCTGTCGCCGAGGTCGACCCGGCGACGGTGCCGTACTTCTCACTGATCCTGGTCACCGGGGACAGCCGCAACGGCAGGAGGTCCCGGGACCGGGCGGTGCCGGATCCCGTGTCGGGGCCGGAGCCCGCGGCCGCTGCGGCCGGGGGCACGGCGGCCGAACTGCTGGTCGTCGGCCTGGGCCCCGGCCCCGACCACTGGCTCACCCCCGAGGCCTCCGCCGCGCTGGCCGAGGTGGACCACGTGGTGGGTTACGGCCCCTACGTCGACCGCGTCCCGCAGCGCCCCGGCCTGACCAGGCACGCCTCCGGCAACACCGTCGAGATCGACCGCGCCCGCCTCGCGCTCGGGCTCGCCCGTGACGGTGAGCGCGTGGCCGTGGTCTCCGGCGGGGACGCCGGTGTGTTCGGCATGGCCACCGCCGTGTTCGAGGCGGCCGAGGACCCCGCCTACTCGGATGTTCCGGTCCGGGTGCTGCCGGGTGTCAGCGCCGTTCAGGCGGTCGCGGCCCGGGCGGGCGCCCCCGTCGGCGGTGACTTCGCGGTGCTGAGCCTGTCGGACCGGCTCAAGCCCTGGGAGGTGATCGAGCGCCGTCTGCGCGCCGTCGCAGAGGCGGACATGGTGCTCGCGGTCTACAACCCGGCCTCGCGTTCGCGGACCGAGCAGGTCGCCACCGCCCGCGAGGTCCTGTTGGAGCACCGCAAACGCGAAACCGTGGTGGTCGTCGGCCGCAACGTCGGCAGGGAGGGCGAGTCCCTGACGGTGACCACGCTGGGTGAGCTCGACCCCGCCGACATCGACATGCGCTGCCTGCTGATCGTCGGCGCCTCCGGAACCCGCCTCTCCCGTTCGGGCCGGGTATGGACACCGAGGTGGGTGAAGCCGTGACCGTGCACTTCGTGGGTTCGGGGCCCGGAGCAGCCGACCTGCTCACCGTCCGCGCCACGCGGATGCTCAACGCGGCCGACGTGGTCCTCTACCCCGGCACGTACCTGGACCCGGAGGTCCTCACCCACTGCGCCCCCGGGGCCGAACTGGTGGACACCCAGGGCCTGGACCTGGACCGGATCACCGAACACCTGGTCGCCGCGGACCGTGCGGGACGGGACGTCGTACGGCTGACCTCGGGTGATCCCTCGCTGTACTCGGCGCTGGCCGAGCAGACCCGCCGCCTCGACGCGCACGGTGTGGCGTGGAACGTCACCCCGGGGGTGCCCGCCTACGCGGCCGCCTCGGCGCTGGTGGGCCGGGAGCTGACCGTGCCGCTGGTGGCCCAGTCGGTGGTGCTGACCCGGACCAGTGCCCGTTCGACGGCGATGCCGGAGAGCGAGTCGCTGAGCGCGTTCGCGGCGACCCGCGCCACGCTGGTGCTGCACCTGGCGATCCGGCGGGTACGCGAACTCATGGCCGAGATCGAGCCCGAGTACGGCGCGCACTGCCCGGTCGTGGTCGTCTACCGGGCCAGCCAGCCGGGGGAGGCGGTGCTGCGCGGAACCGTCGCCACCATCGCCGACCTGGTGGCGGAGTCGGGGCTGCGGCAGGCCGCGGTGGTGCTGGTCGGGCGGGCGCTCGACGCCGAAGGCGGCGAGTCCTACCTGTACGACCCGGCCCGGCCCCGCTGAGCCCCGCACAGTTCCGGGGCGACCGCCTCAGTGGGTGAAGCGCTTGAGCCCGGCGGTGTCCAGGGTGAGGCCGGCCCCGGGGATCGGCACGGCCTCACCGTAGGAGTGGGCGCTTCGGTCCAGGTACTGGCCACGGACAGGGCGGCTGTGCACCACCACGGCGTTGGCGTCGCGGTCCACCAACAGGTAGACGCCGATACCGGTCTCCGCGTAGGCGGCGGGCTTCTCGACACGGTCGCGGGCGTGGGTGTCGGGATCCCAGGAGGTGACCTCGACCACGGCCAGGACGCCGTCCGGTTCGGCCCACTCCCCCGCCTGGTCGAAGTGACCGATCGGAACGAGGACACCGTCGGGGCGGGCGCGACCGTTGCGGTGGGTATCGACCTTGATGCCCAGCCCGCTGGTGAGGAGGTCCAGATCGGGACGGTGGGCCATGAACTCACGCATCAGCCAGGTGAGGATCCCCGCGTGGGCTCCGTCGGTCACTTTGTGGACCCGGACCTTCCCGCTGAACATCTCCATACGAACACGGTCGGCCTCGAACGCCTGTTCCGCGAGGTGCTCGAACAGGTCAGTCCCCATGGGGAACGTTGGCATGCCGGGCGGCGGGTGGTGCTCTGTGACGGTCATGTGGCCCCCTGAGTGATGCCGGTGGCGGGTGGTGACGACACGGACGCGATCTCCGGCACGAGCGTTCGGTGGCTCGTCGAGGAAGTCGCCGAGCGCGGTGGTTCGGGACCCTCCACACGGCCGGAATAACGCCGGGGAGGGAGCACGGGCATGCCCGTGGTGGAAATCCCGGGAGCCGGGACCGACCGGCTCACTCCGAACGTCACCGGTCGGGCACGGTCAGGCACCACTGGGTGACGGTGCGGGCGGGGGTCCAGCCGGTGAAGGTACCGATGGGCGCGGTTGTCTCCACCGCGATCCGGGTCAGTTCCCCGCCGTGGCGCCGGTAGGCGTCCGCGAGCAGCTGCTCGGTCTCCAGGGTCACCCCGTGCACCACGAGTCGGCCGCCCGGCCCCAGCGCGTCCAGGCAGGTGTCGAGCACGCCCGGCCGGGTGGCGCCGCCGCCGACGAACACCGCGTCGGGGGCGCCCAGCCCGGCCAGCGCGTCCGGTGCCCGGCCGGTGACCACGCGCAGACCCGGGACGCCGAGCCGCCCGGCGTTGCGCCCGATCCGGTCGGCGCGCCCGGGGTCGGCCTCCACCGCCGTGGCCGTGCACGCGGGGTGGGCGCGCATCCACTCGATACCGACCGAGCCCGCGCCCGCGCCCACGTCCCACAGGTGCTGCCCGGGCGCGGGAGCCAGCCGGGCCAGGGCGCAGGCGCGCAGGTCCCGCTTGGTCAGCTGCCCGTCGTGCTCGAAGGCCTCGTCGGGCAGCCCTGTGGCCAGCCCGTACCCCGCCGGTCCGGCGAGTTCCACCGCCAGTACGTGCAGTGCGGGGACCTCCCCGGGCGGGGCGCCGAGCCAGTCGTGGGCCGTGCTCTCCAGCCGTGACTCCGCGGCCGCCCCCAGGTCGCCGAGGACGGTCATCCGGCTGGCCCCGTAGCCCGCGCCGGCCAGCAGGGCGGCGACCGTCCCGGGGGTGGCGGCACCGGAGGAGAGCACCAGGACGCGGCGGCCGGGCGCCAGTTCACGCATCAGCAGCCGCGGATCGCGCCCGACCAGGGTCAGCACCGCGCACCCCTGCGCCGGCCAGCCCATCCGGGCGCGGGCCAGGGACACCGAGGAGACGGCGGGTTCGACGTGCACCGCGTCCGCGCCGAGCAGTTCGACCAGGGTGCCGCCGATCCCCGACACCAGGGGGTCACCGGAGGCCAGCGCGACGACGGCGCGGCCTTCGAGGGAGGCGAGCAGTCCCGGCAGGCCCTCGCGCAGCGGGGAGGGCCAGGCGCGGCGTTCCTGGCTGGGCACGGCCGGCAGCATGGCCAGGTGCCGGTGCCCGCCCAGTACCGTGTCGGCCGCCAGGACCAGCTCGCGCAGCCTCTCGGGCACGCCCTGCCAGCCGTCGGCGCCGACGCCGACGACGGTGATTCGGGGAGGGGACGTCTCGACCTTCATGGGCAGGACGCTATCGTGGCGGCCGAAGGTGTGAGGTGCCCCGGCTGCCCAGCCATCGGAAACGGTGGGGACGGTGCCCGGGGAGAATCTGGGAAGCCCGGTGAGATTCCGGCACAGGCCCGCTGCGGTGAGCCGAGCCTCCGGACAGGAGGACTCGGTAAGTCCGAAGACCGGCCCCGCACCCGCCCATGACCGATGGCGAAACGAGCGGGAGCCTCACATGCCATTGCGGACGTCCCACTACCCCTTCTCCGCGATCGTCGGCTGCGACGCCGACCCACTCGACGACCTGGGCCTGGCGCTCGTGCTGGCCAGCGTCTCCCCGGAGATCGGCGGTGTCCTGGTCCGCGGCCAGAAGGGCACCGCCAAGTCCACCGCGGTCCGGGCCCTGGCCTCCCTGCTGCCGCCGGTCGAGGTCTACCGGAGCGACCGTTTCTCCGTGGACCCCGCCGACCCCGCGCAGGAGTCACCGGACGGCCCCTTCCCCGCGGGCACGGCCGTGGAGAGCCGCCCGGTGCGCCTGGTCGAACTCCCGGTCGGCGCCACCGAGGACCGTGTCCTGGGCTCCCTGCACCTGGAGCAGGCGCTCACGCACGGCCAGGTCGCCTACGAACCGGGGCTGCTGGCGCGGAGCCACCGCGGCCTCCTCTACGTCGACGAGGTCAACCTGCTCCACGACCACCTGGTCAACCTCCTCCTGGACGCCGCCGCGACCGGCCGGGTGACCGTGGAGCGGGACGGGTTCTCGGTGGAGCACGCCGCCCGGTTCCTGCTCATCGGCACGATGAACCCCGAGGAGGGCGAGCTGCGCCCGCAGCTGCTGGACCGGTTCGGGCTGACCGTCGAGGTGGCCGCGCCCGCCGCCCCGGCCGCCCGGGTCGAGGTGGTCCGCAGGCGGATGGCCTACGACTCCGACGCCGCCGCGTTCGCGGAGCGCTACGGCGCCTCCGAGAAGGCCCTGGCCGAGCGGATCGCGGCGGCCCGGGAGACCGTCCGGCACGCCCGCCTGTCCAACGCCGCGCTGTTGAAGATCGCGCAGGTGTGCGCGGCGTTCGAGGTGGACGGCCTGCGCGCCGACATCGTGACCGCGCGCACGGCCCTGGCGCACGCCGCCTGGGAGGGCCGGACCTCGGTCACCCGGGCCGACATCCGCCGCGCCGCCCTGCTGGCCCTGCCGCACCGGCGCCGACGGAACCCGTTCGACGCGCCGGGGCTGGACGAGGAGCTCCTGGACCGGATCCTGGGCGACGAGGAGCCGCCGCCGGACGACCCGGAACCGCCGGGCGGCTCCGACGGCCCCGAGGACTCCGACGACCCCGCCCCCGGCCGGGACTGCGGGCCCGAGGAGGACGGCGACCCGGCCACCGACGGCCCGGAGGCGGACCCATCCCAGGGGCCGGACACGGGACCCGGCCAACCGGACCAGCCCCCCGCACAGCCCCGGGGCCCGGAGGACGCCCAGGACCCGGCCCGGGAACCGGAGGAAACCGAGGCGGCCGAGGGCGACGGGTCCCGGCCCGCGCCGGGCACCACGGTCGGGGCGAGCACCCCCTACCGCCCCCGGACGTTCACCGCCCGGGGCACCGGGATCGGTGCGGACGGCCGGCGCAGCCGCGCCCTCGGCACCCGGGGCCGCCGGATCGGGGCCGAACCCCCCGGCGGGGGCTCGGGGAGCTCGCTCCACCTGGTGGAGACCGTCAAGGCGGCGGCCTCCCGCCCGCACGGCGGCGGCCGGGTCAGCCTGCTCCCCCGCGACCTGCGCGTCGCGGTGCGTGAGGGGCAGGAGAGCAACCTGGTGCTGTTCTGTGTGGACGCCTCCGGCTCGATGGCGGCGCGCAAACGCATGGGCGAGGTCAAGACCGCCATCCTGTCCCTGCTCCTGGACGCCTACCGGCGCCGCGACAAGGTCGGTCTGGTGACCTTCCGGGGGACCGGGGCCGAACTGGTGCTGCCGCCGACCCGTTCGGTGGACACCGCCGCCGCCCGCCTGGACGAACTGCCCGCCGGGGGGCGCACCCCGCTCGCCGAGGGCCTGCTGGAGGCCGCCCGGATCCTGCGGCGCGAGCGCCTGCGCGACCCGAGGCAGCGTCCGCTGCTCGTCCTGGTGACCGACGGCCGGGCCACCGGGGGCCGGGGGTCGGTCGGCCGTTCGCTGGCGGCCGCCGACCACGTCGCCGAACTGGGTGTGGCCACCGTCGTCGTGGACGGTGAGTCCGGCCCGATGCGGCTGGGCCTGGCCGCAGCCCTCGCCACCCGCATGGGTGCCGAGCACCTCCCCGTCAGCGAGGTCAGCGCCGACGCGCTGAGCACCGCCGTGAGAGAAAGGGCCGCCTGATGCCCCAGGGCAAACCGCTCGTCGTCCCCGATGACGGGCTCACCACGCGGCAGCGCCGCAACCAGCCCGTGCTCGCCGTCCACACCGGAGACGGCAAGGGCAAGTCGACCGCCGCGTTCGGGCTCGCCCTGCGCGGCTGGAACCAGGGCTGGCGGATCGGGGTGTTCCAGTTCGTCAAGTCGGCGAAGTGGCGCATCGGCGAGCAGACCGTGCTCGAACGCCTGGGTCAGCTGCACGAGGAGACCGGCGAGGGCGGTCCGGTGGAGTGGCACAAGATGGGTTCGGGCTGGTCGTGGAGCCGCCGCAAGGGCAGCACCGAGGACCACGCGGCGGACGCGGCCGAGGGCTGGGCGGAGATCAAGCGCAGGCTCACCGAGCAGACGCACGACCTGCTCATCCTCGACGAGTTCACCTACCCGATCAACTGGGGCTGGGTCGACGCCGACGACGTCGTGGCAGCCCTGCGGGACCGGCCGGGCCGCCAGCACGTCATCGTCACCGGCCGCCGCGCCGACCCCGGGCTCGTGGAGGCCGCGGACCTGGTCACCGAGATGACCAAGGTCAGGCACCCGATGGACGCTGGCCGCAAGGGCCAGCGGGGGATCGAGTGGTGAGGACCCCGGCGGCCTCCGGGCCGACGGAGCCACCCCGACCCGCGACCCCGCCGACGCCCCTGCCGAGGCTGATGGTCGCCGCGCCCATGACCGGGCAGGGCAAGACCACGATCGCCACCGGGCTGATGGCCGCGCTGGGAGACGCCGGGTTGGCGGTGAGCGGCCACAAGGTCGGCCCGGACTACATCGACCCGGGCTACCACGCGCTGGCCACCGGCCGCCCCGGCCGCAACCTCGATCCGCACCTGGTCGGTGCGGAGCGGGTGGCGCCGCTGCTCCTGCACGGGGCCCGGGGCGCGGACGCGGCCGTCGTCGAGGGCGTCATGGGGTTGCACGACGGGCGGATCGGCACCGACGGGTTCGCCTCCTCCGCGCACGTGGCGGCCCTGACCCGCACCCCGGTGGTGCTGGTCGTGGACGTGTCCCGGATGTCCCGTTCGGTGGGTGCGCTGGTCAGGGGCATGGCGGACTTCGATCCGGCGGTCGAGGTCGTCGGCGTGATCCTGAACAAGGCCGGTTCGGCGCGCAACGTCGCCGAGATCACCCGTTCGGTCGGCCTGCCCGTCCTCGGCGTGGTCCCCCGCGACGAGCGGATCGCCAGCCCGTCCCGGCATCTCGGGCTGGTTCCGGCCGCCGAGCGGGAGGGGTCGGCCCGGGTGGTCGAACGCCTCGGTGAGCACGTGGCCGAACACGTGGACCTGGACGCCCTGCTGGAGGCGGCCCGTTCGGCGCCCGCGCTGGACGCCCGCCCCTGGGACCCGGCAGCGGAGGTGGCCGCGCCCGCCGGGGGCGACCGCCCGGTGGTCGCCGTGGCCGGGGGCCGGACCTTCACCTTCCGCTACACCGAGGCCGAGGAGCTGCTCACCGCAGCCGGGTGCGAGGTCGTCGCGTTCGACCCGCTGGAGGACACCGGGCTTCCGACCGGTACCCGGGGCGTCTACCTGGGCGGCGGTTTCCCGGAGGTGTACGCGGGCGAACTCGCCGCGAACCGGAGCCTGCTGGCCGAGCTGCGCGAGGCGGTCCGCGACGGGGTGCCGACCGTCGCCGAGTGCGCGGGCCTGCTCTACCTCGCGGAATCACTCGACGGCCACGGCATGGCTGGGGCGATCCCGGCGCACGCCCGGATGACGAAGCGGCTCACCCTGCGCTATCCCGATGCGGTCTCGCCCGGGGACACCCTGTTGACCCGGGCCGGGGAGAGGATCACCGGCCACGAGTTCCACCGCACGGCCCTGACACCCGGGCACGGGGACCGCCCGGCCTGGGAGATCGACGGTGCGCCGGAGGGTTTCGCCTCCCCGAGCCTGCACGCCTCCTACCTGCACACGCACTGGGCCGGACACCCGGAGCTCGCCGCGAGGTTCGCCGGGGCCGTGCGCACCGCCCCGGCCGTCGCCCCGGCGCCCGGGCCCTCCCCCGCCGCCCGGACCGCCGGAGCGGGCGTCGCGCCGCTGGCCGACCCGCTCCGCCACCACGGCGACGTGGAGGCGCGCGGCGGGCTGCTGGACTTCGCCGTCAACGTCCACCCCGGGCGGCGGCCCGCCTGGCTCGACCGGGCGCTGCGGGAGGGCCTGGACCACGCGGGCGTCTACCCCGACCCCGAACCCGCACGCGGGGCCGTCGCGCGTCGGCACTCCCGGGAACCCGCCGAGGTCCTGCCGACAGCGGGCGCGGCGGAGGCCTTCACCCTGGTCGCGCGGCTGCGTCCGTGGAAGCGTCCCGTCGTCGTGCACCCACAGTTCACCGAGCCGCACGCCGCCCTGGAGCAGGCCGGGCACACCGTCACCACCGTGCTCTGCGCGGAGCGCGACGGGTTCGCCTTCGACCCCGCCGCCGTTCCCGAGGACGCGGACCTGGTGATGGTCGGCAACCCCACCAACCCCACCGGTGTCCTGCACTCGGCCGAGGCGCTGCGCGGGCTGTGCCGCCCCGGGCGGCTGGTCGTGGTGGACGAGGCGTTCATGGACGCGCTGCCCGGGGAACCGGAGTCCCTGGCCGGTGAGCGGATCGAGGGGCTGGTGGTGCTGCGCAGCCTCACCAAGCACTGGTCGGTCCCGGGCATCCGGGCCGGGTACGCGGTCGGTGACGAGGCCGTGGTTCGCGAGCTGGCCCGGGTGCAGACGCCCTGGTCGGTGTCGGCGCCCGCGATCGCCGCCACCGTCGCCTGCATGGGTGGGGAGGCGGACGCGGAGGCGGAACGCCGGGCGAAGGAGTTCGACGGCTGGCGTGCCGACCTGGAGTCCGGCCTGCGCGGGGCGGGGCTGGAGTTCGTGCCCTCCCGGTCCCCGTTCGTACTGGTCAAGGCGGGCGAAGGAGTCCATGCGCGGCTGCGCGAGCAGGGCATCGCCGTGCGCCGGGCCGACACCTTCCCGGGGCTGGACGCCGCCTGGGTGCGGGTGGCCGTGCGCCCGCCGGAGACCACACGGAAGCTGCTCGCCGCCCTGGCGGGGATGTAGCGGGAGGACCGCCTGGTTCGCAAGCCGGTCCCCGGCCCGGCCGCTCGGCGAGCACTACCCGGCGAAGAATTCGACGAGGGCACGGGCGACCCGGTCGGGGGCGTTCTCCATCGGGATGTGTCCCGCTTCCGGAACCCGGACGAGTGTGCTCTCCGGAATCTCCGCGGCGCACCGCTCGGCGTACTCCACCTTCTGGAAGCCGTCGTCCTCGCCCCACACCAGCAGCTTGGGCACCGTGGACCGCCGCAGTCCGGGGACCAGGTCGAGGGTGTACCACTTGTCGGCCGCGCCCGCCAGCGCCATCCAGGAGCGTCGGACCCGCGGGTCGATGAACGGGTCCAGGTAGTCGGCGACAAGCCGCTCGGTGGCGGCACCGGCCAGCGCCGCCGTCACCGCCTTTCGGCGGGCGGCGAGGAACTCCTCGGCGGTGGTCGCCGCGACGACTGCCGGGTCCCGGAACCGGGCCACCCCGGGCACCGGCCAGGAGTCGTAGGTGACCGAGTTGACTAGGGCCAGCCGGGAGACCTCCACCCGGCCGTGGACCAGGAGGTGCTGGGCGACGGCGCCGCCGATGTCGTGTCCCGCGACCGCGACGGGCCCGGAGAGACCCAGCGCGGACACGAACTCCGCCGCCCGGTCCGCGAGAGCCGGGACGGCGGCCGTTACCGGGGTGAGTTCGCCTCCCGAACGCCCGAGCCCGGGGAAGTCGAGCGCGAAGGGCCGCAGCCCCGCCTGGCCAAGGCGGCCCAACACCGGGAGCCAGGCCCGGCTCCAGTAGGTTCCGTGCAACAGCAGCACGGCCGGGCCGTCCCCTCCCGCGGTCAGGTAACTGGCCGTCCCGCTCCCGGTCCGGACCTCGGCCCTCCGCACGCCTGTCTCGGTGGTTTCGCTCATGGGACCACTGTGGCCGGAACCGGATCACGGGCACAGAGCCCGGTAGGACACCCATGGGTACATTCGTGCCATGAGCCTGCACCGGGTCGTGGCACTGCTCAACCCGCCCCAGTCCCCCTTCGAACTCGCCTGCGCCGCAGAGGTCTTCGGCATGGCCACGCCGGACGCGCCTACCCGTTACGACTTCCGGATCTGCGCCGAGGCCCCCGGCCCCCTCCTCACCACCGCCGGGTACCCGATGATCGTCAACACGGGGCTGGACGCCCTCAGCGAGGCGGACACCGTGGTCGTCCCGGGTCGGCGACCGCCCGCCGCACCGGTGCCACCGACCGTCACCGAGGCGCTGCGGGCCGCCCACCGCGGGGGTGCCAGGATCGTCTCCGCCTGCACGGGGGCGTTCGTCCTCGCCGCGGCCGGGCTGCTCGACGGCCGCCGCGCCACCACGCACTGGCGCCACGCCGCCCGGCTCGCCTCCGACTTCCCCGAGGTGCGCGTGGACCCCGGTGTGCTCTACGTGGACCACGACGACGTGGCGACCAGCGCCGGGACCGGGGCTGGCATCGACCTGTACCTGCACCTGGTGCGGCGTGACCACGGCGCGGCGTACGCGGCCCAGGTCTCCAGGAACATGGTGCTGCCACCGCACCGGGAGGGGAACCAGTTCCAGCACGCCGCGCGGCCCGTCCCGGCCCGGGCGGAGGAGTCCCTGGCTCCGCTGCTGGACTGGGCCGCGGACCGGCTCGGCACCCGGCTGACCGTCGACCGGCTCGCCGAACGCGCCGGGGTGTCCGGCCGGACCCTCGCCCGGCGGTTCACGGAGCAGTTGGGCACCAGTCCGGGGCAGTGGCTGCTCCGCCGACGCCTCGACGCGGCGCGGGACCTGTTGGAGCGGACCGACCTTCCGGTGGAGGCCGTCGCCGCCCGGGTCGGGCTGGCCTCAGCGGTCAATCTGCGCCGCCGCTTCCGTGCGGGCTTCGGCACGACGCCCGGTGCCTACCGGCGGTCCTTTCATCTGCCGAGATGATCCCGTCCGCACAGCTCGGCATCCCACCAGAACCGCTTCCAAGAACTGTTGGTTCCCTGAGGCGAGCCCAGGTGACCGCCCTCAACGACGGCACGGAAGACGGCAGGTGCATCGGACTCGGTGTATCTGCGCCCTTTGGCCCCCGAGACCTCGTGCTTGAGGATGCTCTTCGGGTCGGGGAAGCGTCCGGTGTCCTTGCCCACGTGCTTGGCGGGGAGCTTCCACGCCTTCACCACCTTGGGCAGCGCGGCGGGGAAGAGAAGCATCCATGCCTCCATCTCGGCGACCGCGAGGACGTAGTGTCCGCGGCCCATCTGACGGTGGATCTCCTGTTCCACACGCTGATGGGCTTCCCGATAGGCAGGGCCGTCAACGGCGTCGAAGTCCTCGTGCACGTAGAGGCAGCCGACCTGAGTCCCCGGCCCCTGCTTTTCCGCGACACCCTCCGCTTTGCTGAGGATGGAGCGGACCCGATGGGTGAGGTTCGCGCCCGTTGCCCTGTGCAGACGGACGGGGTCCTTGATCTGTACAACGTTTCCGCGTTGCTCCGGATACTTCTCCTCCAGGAGGGCCTTCAGGCTCTCCCGGTCGTTACGGTCCTCACCCGCGATGACGATGACGCCCCTGGGGCGCCCTTTGCGTCGAGTCTGGCCCCGACCACTCACAGATCACCGCCCAGGACCCCCGAGAACCACAACTCCCCCAGGGGAAGGCCCTCGCTCCGTTTCACGATGGCCTCCAGCCGTTCCTGAGACACCGCCGGGATCCGAGACGCCCCGTCCTCACCCCGCTCACAGACGATGAGTTCGTCCGGTCTGAGTCTGTCAGCCAGTGCTGGCGAGTGGGTCGCTATGAGGAACTGAGTACGCTCACTCGCCTCACGTATACGTTCCACGAGGAGTTCCAGCGCTTGGGGATGGAGCCCGTGGTCGATCTCCTCGATACAGGTCAGAGCAGGGGGGTTCGGGTCGTACAGAAGCGCGAGGAGTCCGAGGAGCCGGATGGTTCCGTAAGAGGCGTCCGCCAGTTGAGTGGGAACACGAAGTCCGGACTCGTGCAGGACCACGATGACTTCACGTGCTGCCCCGGAAGGGAACTCGAAGTCGATGCCTTCGAGCTGGGGCAGTACCTCCCTGGCGTCAGCTACCAGCCGTTGCCACGCACCAAGGTCATTCCTCTTGAGCGCGAACAGGGAAAGAGCGAGGTTGGAGGCGTCTTCCGTGAGCACGGTCTCGGGAAGAGCACCGAAGGCGAACCGTGAGGGGAAGCGAGCCGAATTCACGTCCACGTCGAACACACGGAACGCTGCGAGCCCTTCGGCCAAAGCGGCGACCTCACTGCCCCCTGCGTCGTCGCTCAGACGCGGCAGGGTGGACAGACCGCTGCTGAAGCGTTGCAGGCCGATGGAGCGGGTGACCGGATCTTCGTCCTCACTCCTGCGCGTGTCCACGACCTGCGCCTTCTCACCTTGGATGGTGATGCGGCGCCCGCGCCCCTTGGTCCTCTTGAACTGGAAGCTCTCCTGGCGGGAAAGCGTGTCCTTGCCTTCCCTGCGACGCCTCGTGATCTGAAGCGCGTACTCATCGGGCGCGTTGGGGCTGCTGTGCTTCGTCCACGTCGCCTTGAGCCGGATACGGATGTTGGAGGGGGGTCGGCTCCCGCCACGGAACGCCGTGCTCTCGAAGCCGCCACGCCTTTCCAGAGCGGGCTCGATGTCGGTCTGGATGATGTCGGCCAGGAAGCGGAAGACGTCCAACAGGTTGGTCTTGCCCACGCCATTGGGCCCTACCAAGACGTTGAGAGGGCCAAGCGGGATGCTGACCTGGCGCAGACTTCGGAAGTTCTGGACTTCGAGTTCCAGCAAGCGCTTGTGCATAGCTCCCAGCGTTCGTTGTCGTCGTTCCACTCGGACCGAAGAGGGAGGTGTCGTGGGTAGGACCCGTCCCCGCTTGCGCGGAGACAGCCTTTGAACACAACCCCTAAGCACCTTAGTAGTGCGCACCCTCGCGTGCGCGGGGAGCGCCATGACGACCGTGGCTCGACCTTCCCAGCCCCGGGCTCATCCCCGCAGGCGCGGGGCTCACTGGGTGGTCAGGCGTGCCCCCTTGAGTCCAAGCCGGTCAATCCCCGCGTGCGCGGGGAGCATAGGAATCGCAGAATTACGCGACTAGTCGCGTAGGGACCATCCCCGCACACGCGGGGAGTAAGCCGTTTCACCAGGGACTTTATCCCGGAGGTCGTCACCGACACATGTTTTCCCGGGACACTTCGCTTTAGAGCTGAGCCGGTAGGCGAACTGCGGGCGGGCCGGTAGCGCCAGGAGGAGCGTGTCGACGTCGGGGGCCTCGATCATGCCGGTGGGGGTGGCGGCCCAGAACGACTGGGTGGCCTCGCCCCACCAGATGACCAGGTGGCGGTTGGAATCAGGGCTTCGCCGGAGGCGTCCGTTGAGGGTGGTGGCGGGCGACGGGTGGGCCTGGAGCTGCGCGGCCTGGGCGTGTTCGCGGGCGTATTCGGAGCGGTGGCCGCCCAGGCGGGGCAGGCGCTGGGCACGGCGCTGTCGGCAGGAGGGGTGATCACAGACCCGGCACGCGGGGCCCACCAGGGGGTTCCTCCGAGGCAGGGGCGGCAGGAGGCGGAAGTCGTCGGAGCGGCGGGGCCTCGGGATAGGGTTGAACATCAGATCCTCTTTCCTTGCATATGACCGTGTTGGGTTTGGGGGATTCAGGGCCCAGGGCAAGCGTTGGCGCGCTTTCCTGGGCCCGTCTCATGCGTGGGGCATGTGTGGTGCTGAGTGCTTGGTGGGCGCCGGTGGTTCAGAGCCCGGTGGTGTTGTTCCAGTAGCTGTGGTCCAGGTCGTGGGCGAGGTAGAGCCAGACGCTGCGGTACTCGGCGTTGCCGTTGTCGCCCCAGTCGGTGGCCAGGGCGTCGATCATGGCCAAGCCCCGGCCCGATTCGGTGTTGGGGTCCAGGCCACGAGGGTCGGGGACCAGGGGTGCGTTGCGGGTGCGCAGTCCGCCCCGGTCGCGGCAGGTCAGGTGCAGACCCTCCTTGTGGCGGTGCACGCGCAGGGTGTAGCTGCCGCCCGGGTGCCCGGAGAGGGTGTGGCGGATGGCGTTGTTGGCGAGCTCGCTGCCGAGCAGGGTGAACAGGTAGCGGTAGTCGTCTGACTCGGTGGCGGCGCAGGTGTCCAGGAAGGCGCGCACCAGCGGCATCACGGCGGGGGTTCCGGCGAAGTCGTAGCTGCGCGCCCGGTAGTTGGGGCGCTCGGGCGTCCCGGAGAAGTAGTGCCGCTGGAAGGGGCGGATGAAGCTGGCCAGCGGCACGGTGGCCTCCCCCTGGACGGGCACGGGCGCGAGGGTGGACACGGGTGCGGGTGCGGGTGCGGTTGACGGCATGACGAACACACTCCTTGGCATGGACCACTGGGTACAGAGGCACCGGCTGTACAGCTACGAGCTCCCGCGTTCTCCTCCCATTGCGCCGCGCGGAGCTCTGCCACCGCCTCATCATCTTGATAGTCAAGATTGATTTTCAATATAGACTGTCCATCAAGGCTTCGCCAGCGATTCCCCAATCTGGCCAGCCAGGTTTCTCCAAGCGCCTGAAGCCCGAAGCCGAGCCGACTAACGTTCGATCGACTGCTTCCGGACAGACAGGATGGTGCAGATGGGTTCAAGCCCGACCGTGTGGCGACGCTGGCTTGCCCACGAGCTGAAACGCCTACGGGTGGAGGCGGGCCTCAGCCGGAAGGAGGTCGCTGCCAAGCTCCGATGCACCCAGGGCAAGCTCCACTACATCGAGACGGCGGTGGTTGCCCCACGTGCTCGCGACCTGGAAGAGATCCTCTTCGATCTCTACCAAGTTCCCGAGGAGCGCCAAGAGCACTACCTACAGGCTGCGCGCAACGCGAAGAAAAAAGGCTGGTGGGAGAAGCAGGAGGATGGCACCGCGTTGCCCAAGTGGTTCTCGCTGTACTTGGGGCTGGAACAGGGAGCATCGGAGGTCTATACATGGGAAACCCAGTTGATTCCCGGACTGTTGCAGACCAGGAACTACGCGCACACCGTCATCGGCGGCGGGGTCGCAGAACAAAGCCAGGACGAGATCGAAAAGCTGGTCAACGTGCGCATGGCCCGGCAACGCATCCTCGTGGGAGACGAAGCCATCCGGCTTTGGGCTGTCCTCGACGAGGCCAGCCTTCGCCGAGAGGTCGGCGGGCGACCGATCATGCGCGAGCAGATTCAACACATCCTCGACTTGAGTCTCTACCCACGCATCACCATTCAGCTCCTACCGCAACCGAGCGGGACCCATGCAGGAATGCTGGGCAGCTTCTCAATCTTAGGGTTCCCTGCTTCCACAGACCCCGGTCTCATCTATCTCGAGTACCGGACTGGAGCGATGTATCTGGAGCAACCTTCGGAGATCAAGAACCACCAGATAGCGTTTGAACACCTTCGCATGGCTGCACTCAAGCCCGAACCCTCACGTTCCCGGATGAAGGAAATCATGGAGGACCTGCGATGAATCAGGGCTCACCCGAGCTCGACTGGCGAAAAAGTAGCTACAGCGGAGAGACAGGCGGCAACTGTGTCGAGGTCGCGCACATCCCCGCCAGCTTCCGGAAGAGCACCTACAGCGGCGCCAGCCAGAACTGCGTCGAGGTCGGCGACCTCCCCTGTGGTGCCGCCGTCCGCGACTCCAAGCACCCCACCGCCGGGCACCTCCCCTTCGACTCCTCCGAGTGGACGGCCTTCCTCCGCTCCGCCCACATCGACCGTTCGTAGTCCACGAACCGCCCTTCCCCACGGCGCCCCGACCGCACCGCCTCAGGCCGGGGCGCCGCTTCATCTACGGACGAGAGCGCGGTATTCCCCCGCGATCCGTTCCAGGTGACTGATCGCCTCGTCCCCGAAACAGGCCAGCTTCTCCAGCTCGGCGAACAGTTCGACGTACGTCGCGATGTCAGCCGCACCAGTGATCGTCGCTGTCGCGGTCTCGGTCCCGACCATGACGGCGTCCTCGTCGTAGATGTTGAAACCGTGACCGGGGAAGACGTGCACGGGTGTGGTCCAGGGGATGATCCCAACTGTGGCGTTGCCTCCCCTCGCAATGACCTTCGCAATGTCCTCGACCTGGTCAGCCATGACTTCAGCCGAACCGGCCTGCCAACGAAGCGCACTTTCGGGCAGGAGCAGGCGATGCCGCGTGGCTCCCTCGAACAGGCTTCGGCGCCGTTCCTGCCTGGCCTCTATCGAAGCCTCGATCTCCTCCTCCGAGACCTTTCGGCGAGGGTCAGCGAAAACGCACCGTGTGTACTCGCGTATCTGGAGAGCCCCCAGCACCAGGACCGGGTGGAACGAACGGATCATCGAGGCGGAGTCCGCCAACAGGGCGAGCCTGCGCTGGAGCTGGGAGACGCCCCGGGCCATGATGACCCGTGAGGACGCCTCCTCACGTAGAGCCTCAGCCAGGGCGAGCAACTCTGCTCGCTCCTCACCGGCCACCTCGTACACCCGGCACAGGGCCGCCACGTCGTCCACGGAGGGCAGGAGCAGCCCGCGCTCGATCTTGGAGACTTTGGACTGGGACATGCCCGCCGCTCTCCCCGCACGGACTCCGCTGACGGCAGCGCGTGCACGAGCCTGGCGCAACGCGCTGGCGAGCCGGTCGCGGCCTTCGGCGCCGCGACCGGCGGAGTTGTTCTGCGGGACCGTCATACGGAGCGGTTTGCTCTCCATTCCTCGGGATGGCGCGCCCACCACTGCGCGAACGGCTCGGCGGCAGCCAGCGCGGCGTCCCTGGCCTTCTGGTAACGGTCAAGGCTATCTACGAGTTCGCCGCCGATGAACTCGCCCGTCTCGCCGTAGTGCATGCGCAGGGGGTACTTGTCGTCGATCAGCCAGAAGTCGTGGTCCACAACTTCCGGAGGAAGCTCGCGCTCGGCCAGGTCCAGGACATGGATCTCTTCTCCAGCCTGGCTGTTGAGGACGTAGCCCCATTCACAGGAGTAGCGAAGGTAGTCGTTGAGCGGGGAGCGCAGAACCCGTGCTCGGTATCGGCGGATGCCGTTCTCCCTCTCCTTCCGCAGCGTCTCCAGCCAGGGGTTCTTCCGCTCCCAATCCGGTTCGGGCTCACCGTCGACGAAGCGCTGGAGGTCGCCCCCGTCGGAACCGACGTCGTACTGCTCCAGGGTCTCCAGACGGAACGCCGACCGCTTCATGCGGGTGTCGAAGAACTCCAGCAGTTCAGCCACAGTGAGCACGTGCGACCTCCGTAAGCAGGAACGAGGGCATCTCCACGGCGTTCCACCTCTCGAGGAGAGTGACCTTGCTGAGGTCTTCGTTAGGGGTAACTCCACACGACAAAAGCTATTCCATCACTATTGGAATAATTTACTCCCGACTGTCGAGCGCGCCACCAGTGGCAAGGCCATGGCGGACTCCCTCCACCAACCGAACAGCCTCCGAACCCCACACCGCTGAGCGGGCCAGCTCCCCGAAAACCCGCTTGTAGTGAATGACCGGGTCGCTATCGGTCAGACACAGTTCTGCGCCGATCGTCTCCACCAGAACCCGATCATCAGCGAAGATCCAGAACCCGTGCGAGGGGACCACGTCCATAACGGCACGCAACGGGATCACCCCGACCTCTGCCCGGCCCCGGGCGATCTCCGTGACAACGCGAGCCAGCTGCTCCGCCATCACCTCATCCGGGCACAGCCGAAGACGCAGAGCTGGCTCCCACAGCAGGATCTGGAAGGTCTTGTCCGGGAGGTCGAGGATCGCCTGACGTTCCATCCTGGCGCGCACTGCTTTGGCACCGTCATCAGGCGACCGGTGCAGACGCACCCCCCGACGGAACATGAACCGGGCGTACTCGGCCGTCTGCAGAAGCCCCGGAACACAGGCGGACTCGAAGATCCGAAAACATCGCGTGCGCTCATCAAGCTCGCTGTAGGCCCTCTGGCGCGGCTCATGCCCCGCTGTCAGCTGACGCCGCCAACTCGCATAATGCGTCTCCAGGGAACGCCGCTGCGATACCAGCCCTTCGGCGGCCCCTACTCGTCCGCACACTCGCGCCCACGAACGCAGATCCTCAGCGCTCGCGGTCTGCTTCCCATGCTCCAGCTTCGACACCTTCGAGGGATGCCATCCCAGACGCGCGGCCAACTCCCGCCCGGACAACCCGGCCTCACCTCGGAGTTCGCGCAGACGAACCCCGAGGGAGACACGAGCAGTCTGATAATCGGTCATACAGCTCTGGACGCCATGTACTCCGTGAAGGTCAGCGCGTGGTGCCACGCCGCGTCCCGGGCCCGCAGCGCAGCCAGCACCTGGTCGGGTTCCTCAGTGAGAGTCACCCCGAGGAACTGGTCACCGTCGAACTCCAGGCGCGCCATGGTGGTGCTGTCGAAGACCCAGAAGTCGAAGTCGGGCAGCTCCGCAACGATGGGGTGTTCGCGCGGCAGGTAGCGGATGTCCTCCCCCACGCCGAGGTTGTAGGGGGTGCCCCACAACTCCCAGCGCAGGTAGTCCGAAGGCGGGTCGTCGATCAGACGGACCCGTTCCATCCGCTTGCCGGTGGCGAGTTCCTCACGCATCATGCTCAGCCAGGGGACGAACCAGTCCAGGCCGATGTCCTTGCCTGCCAGCCAGTCCTGGAAGTGCTGGTCCTCGTTGAGCTTGCCGTAGTGGGTACGGGTCTCAAGCCGCCAGGCGGTGTACCGGTACTTGCGGAAGAGCGCGTTGAAATCCGCTCCGCTGACGATCTCGGTCATCTCACTCCTTGGGGGCGAAGCGGGTCAGCAGTGCGCGGGGAACCACGACGAACTCCTCGCCGTCGAGCACGTCCCTCAACTGTTCCAGCGCATCAGGGTCCGTCAGCCGATCACCCTGCACCACGATGTCACCGGTGTCGGTCTCATAGAGCGTTGGGCAGCCGCCATCCTGCGACGTCGTGCCGATTTTGCGCAACTTCATGGGGGGTCGTCCTTTCCCGCAGCACGTGGAGACTTCAGTCTTCCAAGCGCACAGTCCCCGGGCCATGCCTTCCGACCAACAGCGCGAGCAATTCCGAGCAATCCACTCCCCCGCTACCGGAGCCCTGCCTACGCTCACGCTGAACGCTCCCGCGAACTCGTTACCGCGAGGTGAAAGGCGGTTGCACCCGTGAGCTACTCGCAGAGGCCGAGCGACACCCCGCACGTCCTCGCCCCCTACGTCCGCATCGGTGTCCAGGACGACACCCTCTACCTGGGTTTCGGCTCCCTCCAGCAAGCCGTCAACGACCCGACGCTGTGGTATCCCCTGGTGCGTCTCGCCGACTACTTTCACGAACCCCGTACACGGGCCGAAGCGCTGGCCTTCCTCCAAGGCCCCTGCCAGACGGAAGAGTCCGTCGCCCAGGCGCTACTTCTCATCCTGGAGGGCGGAAACTGCCTGGTCCCCACCCACTCCTACGACCCAGCGGACCGGTACAGCAGGCACGCCCTGTTCTACGAACTCTCCGGGGCCCGAGCCGATCAGGTGCAGCACAGGCTCGCGGCGTCCCACGTCCTCCTGCTGGGCTGCGGCGGTATCGGCAACCTGGTGGCCGCCACACTCGCCACCGCCGGGGTGGGGGAACTGACCCTGGTGGACGCCGACCACGTCGAACTGAGCAACCTCACCCGCCAGTTCCTGTTCACCGAGGCCGACATCGGCCTGCCCAAGGCCGAAGTACTGGCCCGTGAACTACGGCGGCGCGACTCCGGCTGTCAGGTCCGTGCCGTGACCGGAAAAGCGGCCGATGCAGAGAGTCTTCGTGCATTGCCCGAAGCCGACCTGGTTCTGGTCTCGGCCGACTCACCCGGCATTACCGGCCTGGTCAACGCCCACTGTGTGGCTTCAGGCCAGGTGTGGCTGAACGCCTGCTACGTCAACGACATCGCGGTGTGGGGGCCACTCGTGATCCCCGGGGAGACCGGGTGCTGGGACTGTCGAAGGCTCACCGCCCGTCCTCCCGCGGACGACCTCGAACTCGCGGCACTGATCAGCGGTGTCAACGGGCGCTACCAGGCCCCGTCCAACGGCCCGGTCAACATGCTCGCCTCCTCCCTGGCCGCGTTGGACGTCCTACGCCACCTGGGCGGGTTCGGTCTACCCGCCTCACGGAACCAGCGGATGGGTGTGTGGACGCACGACCTGGAACTCGACAGGCAAGCCGCCGAGCGCGATCCTGGCTGCCCCACCTGCGCCGACGTCCGACCCGCCGCACACCGACTCCAAGGAGCACGTTGAGCACCGCACCATCCGCACCCGAGTGCGTCTTCTGCAAGATCGTGGCGGGCGACGCACCCGCCCACCGGATCTGGGAGGACGGGGACCACCTGGCGTTCCTGTCGATCTTCCCCAACACCGAGGGCTTCTCCGTGGTCATCCCCAAGGCCCACCGCACCAGCTACGTGGTGGACCTGGACCCGCAGGAGTACACGGCCCTGCACCTGGCCGCACGCGAGACCGCCCGCCTCCTCGACGCGGCCTTCCCCGACGTGGCGCGCACCGGGATCATGTACGAGGGCTACGGGGTCGACCACGCCCACGCCAAGCTCTTCCCCATGCACGGCACCGCGGGCAACGCGGGCGAGGACTGGCGCGAGGTCGCCTCACCCGTCGAGGGCTACTTCGACCGTTACCAGGGCTACCTGTCCTCACACGACCACAAGCGCGCCGACGACGCATGGCTCGCGAACGTCGCCGAACGCGTCCGCGAAGCCACTCCTGACAGGACCGGCTGACAGGAGCGAAAGCGACCCACCAGGAAGGGGCGGGGAGGACGATGCCCGTCCTCCCCGCCCCTCACGCGTCGCGTCAGTTGTTGCCGTCGTCGTTCATCGCGGCCTCCTCACGTCGAAGGTGGTCGTGTGCACGAAGACCAGGAGCGGGCCCGGGGTACTCACTGGCTTCCCAACCCATGAGAACCCTTCACGGGCGCATCTCCAACGGTGTTGCTCGACATTGCTTCCGGAGAGGACCGTACGATCGCGCAGGAAAACAACTCTCGCGAGGCACCGAGGCCCCCGAGGAACTCACCCCAGTTCAGTCACCCAGTCGAACGCTTCCGCCACCCTGTGGACCGTGGGCACACCCTGCGGGCCCGGTGGGCGCCGCACCACCACGACCGGAACGCCGAGCTGCCCGGCGGCTGCCATCTTCGGCCAGGTGTAGGTACCGCCGGAGTCCTTGGTGATGAGCACGTCCGCCCGGTGCCCGGCCATCAGCTCCAGCTCACCGTCCAGGTGGTACGGCCCCCGGCTGGTCAGCAGGCGCCAGGCACCCGGGAGTTCGAGATCGGGCACGTCCACCACCCGGGCCAGCACCGCGCGCTCGCCGAGGGCGGGCACGAGCCGGGCCAGCTCTTGGCGGCCGACCGTCACGAACGGCCGTTCCCCCAGCCCGGCCGCCAGCTCCGCCGCCTCCTCGTGGGTGTCCGCGTAGTGCCAGGCCGGGTCCGGCTCCCACCCCGGCCGCTCCAACCGCAGCAGCGGCAGATCCGTGCAGGCGGCCGCCGCGTTCGCGGTCATCCCGAGTGCGAAGGGGTGGGTGGCGTCCACCACCGCGTCGTAGTCGGCCAGTGCCGCGCGCAGACCGGGCACTCCCCCGAACCCTCCGATCCGCACCTTCCCCACCGGCAGGCGCGGCCGGGCCACCCGCCCGGCCAGCGAGGTGGTCACGTCCACACCGGCCTCGACCAGCAGCGCAGCCAGCTCACGGGCCTCGGAGGTGCCGCCCAAGAGAAGAAGTCTCATAGGAGATGGCTGCGCCGAAGGCGTCCGTTGAGGGTGGTGGCGGGCGACGGGTGGGCCCGGGCCCAGCAGGGGCAGTCCAGCAGGAGAACCCTCGCGGGCCAGCCCGAGCAGGGCGTCGACGTCCAGGTAGCGCTCCGCGAGATCCGCGAGCAGGTCGATGCGCCGCTCGCGCGCGGCGGCGAAGTCCACCCCGGACGGCCCGTAGCCCAACGTCCGGTCGAGGAAGGCCGCCCGGAAGGCGTCGCCCTCCAGGCTGCCGTGCCACATGGTTCCGAAGACGTTGCCCGAACGCGCTCCGCCCAGGAACTCCTCCGCTCCCCCGCCCACGGTGACGCGCCCGTGGTGGATCTCGTAGCCGCTCGCGGGCGCTCCCAGCGCCTCGCCCTCGGGCAGCCGCAGGGTCTTGTCGGCGGTGAAGTCGGTACGCGCGTCCAGCAACCCCAGCCCCTCCGCCGAGGACCCCGGCGCGGCCTCGACCCCCTCGGGATCGGTGACGGCGCGCCCGAGCATCTGGAACCCGCCGCAGATCCCGAGCAGCGGACGCCCCCGGCGCACGTGCTCGGTGATCGCGGTGTCCAGCCCGCGCGAGCGCAGCCAGGCCAGGTCGGCGAGGGTGGAGCGGGTGCCGGGCAGCACCACCAGGTCGGCGTCTGCGACGTCGCGCGGCCCGGAGGCGAAGACCACGTCGAGCCCGGGTTCCAGGCCGAGCGCGTCCACGTCGGTGAAGTTGCTGATCCGGGGCAGGCGCACCACCGCCACCCGCAGCGCCGCCTCCCCGTCGGCCCGCCGCCCCTCCAGGTCCAGGGCGTCCTCGGAGTCCAGCCACAGCCCGGGGTCCCACGGCAGCGTCCCGAACACCCGGCGGCCGGTGATCCGTTCCAGGTCGTCCAGGCCCGGTCGGAGCAGGCCGTGGTCGCCCCGGAACTTGTTGACCACGAAACCGGCGATCAGGTCCTGGTCGGCGGGCTCCAGCAGCGCCACCGTCCCGTACATCGCGGCGAACACCCCGCCCCGGTCGATGTCGCCGACCACCACCACGGGCATCCCCGCGTGCCGGGCCAGGCCCATGTTCACGTAGTCGCCCGCGCGCAGGTTGATCTCGGCGGGACTGCCCGCGCCCTCGGCGACGACCAGGTCGTAGCGCTCGGACAGGTCGTCGAAGGCGGCGTGCGCGGCCCCGGCGAGGTGACGGCGTCCGTCCTCCCAGTTCGCGGAGGACACGTCCCCGGCGGGGCGGCCCATCAGCACGGCGTGGCTGCGCCGGTCGCTGCCCGGTTTGAGCAGCACCGGGTTCATCGCGGGTTCGGGGACGGCGCGGGAGGCCAGCGCCTGCACCCACTGGGCCCGCCCGATCTCCGCCGGGAGGCCGTCCGGGCCGTGGCAGACCATGGAGTTGTTGGACATGTTCTGCGCCTTGTACGGCGCCACCCGCACGCCCCGGCGGGCGAAGGCCCGGCACAGGGCGGTGGTGACCACGCTCTTGCCCGCGTCGGAGGTGGTCCCGGCGACCAGCAGCCCGCTCACTCGGGCCTCCTCAACAGCGCCGTGTCCATCACCCAGCCGGCCTTCTCCTTGGCCCGCCGCCGGGCCGCCTCGACCTCGGGCAGCACGTCACCGAGCCGTCCGGCGGCCAGCTCCTCGGAGTCGGCGCCCAGGTTGGCGCCCCACCACAGGGACCAGTCCTCCAGGCCCTCGAACCCGTGCCGCCCGGTGAGCATGACGACGATGTTGTCCTGACCCGCCGCCACGGCCTCAGGCAGCCGCCGGGCCGTGGTGACGTGCACCGGGCGGCCGACCCCGTGCAGCACGATCCGGTGCCGCGCCGCCAGGATCTGCGGCGCGCTGATCCCGGGGAGCACGTCGTAGTCCAGGGCGACGTTCCCGCGCTCGGCGATCCGCGCCACGACCCGCAGGGTGGAGTCGTACAGCGAGGGGTCGCCCCAGACCAGGAAGGCCGCGGTGCCGCCTCGCTCGCCCAGCACCCGCTCGAAGGCGGCCACCCGGGCCTCGTGCCAGTCGGCGACCGCCGCCGGGTAGTCCGCCGGGTCGTCGCGGTCGCGTTCGGGGTCGGCCACGGCCACCAGCGGGACCCCGAAGGCGTCGCAGACCTCCTGCCGCAGGGCGAACAGGCCGTCGTCGTCCCGTTTGCGGACGGCGACGGCGTAGTCGCAGCCCCGCAGCGCCTCGGCAGCCTCCCCGGTGACGTGCTGGGGGCCCATCCCGATCCCCAGGATCCGCGCCCTCACTCGGACCGCTCCTCCAGATCGCCCTCGACCTCCAGGTAGACCTCGGTGAGGGCCTCCATGGTGGCCGGGTCCGGCTCCTCCCACAGACCGCGCCGGGCCGCCTCGTGCAGCCGCTCGACGATGCCGTGCAGCGCCCACGGGTTGGAGCGGCGCAGGAACTCCTGGGTCTGCTCGTCCAGCACGTACTCGGCGGCGAGCTTCTCGTACATCCAGTCGTGCACGACCCCGGCCGTGGCGTCGAAACCGAACAGGTAGTCCACGGTCGCGGCCAGCTCGAAGGCGCCCTTGTAGCCGTGGCGGCGCATGGCCGCGATCCAGCGGGGGTTGACCACCCGGGCGCGGAACACCCGGGCGGTCTCGTCCGCGAGGGGGCGGGTGCGCACCGCGTCGGGCGAGGTGGAGTCGCCGACGTAGGCCTTGGGGTCCGCCCCGCTGAGAGCGCGGACGGTGGCGATCATGCCGCCGTGGTACTGGAAGTAGTCGTCGGAGTCGGCGATGTCGTGTTCGGCGCTGTCGATGTTCTTCGCGGCGACCTTGATCCTTCGGTAGTTCGCCCGCATGTCGTCGGCGGCCGGAACACCGTTGAGGCCGCGCCCGTAGGCGAAGCCGCCCCAGGCCGTGTAGACCTCGGCCAGGTCCCGGTCGTCGCGCCAGTTGCCCGACTCCACGACCTGGAGGATCCCGGCGCCGTAGGAGCCCGGCGCGGAGCCGAAGATCCGGGTGGTGGCGCGGCGCTGGTCTCCGTGCTCGGCCAGGTCGGCATGCATGTGGGCGCGCACGTAGTTCTGCTCGTCGGGCTCGTCGAGGTCCGCGACGAGGTTGACCGCGTCGTCCAGCATCGCGACCACGTGCGGGAAGGCGTCCCGGAAGAAACCGGAGATGCGCACGGTGACGTCGATGCGCGGGCGCCCCAGCTCCTCCAGCGGCACCACGTCGAGTCGGCCGACCCGGCGGGAGGCCTCGTCCCATTCGGGGCGCACGCCCAGCAGGGCCAGCACCTCGGCGATGTCGTCGCCGGAGGTGCGCATGGCGGAGGTGCCCCACACCGACAGGCCGACCGACTCCGGGTAGGTGCCGGTCTCCTCCATGTGGCGGCGCAGCAGTGACTCGGCCATGGCCTGTCCGGTCTGCCAGGCGAGCCTGGAGGGCACCGCCCGGGGGTCGACGGTGTAGAAGTTGCGGCCGGTCGGGAGCACGTTGACCAGGCCGCGCAGCGGCGAGCCGGACGGCCCCGCCGGGATGAAACCACCGTTCAGGGCGTGCAGGACGTGGTCGAGTTCGTCGGTGGTGCGGGCCAGCCGGGGCACCACCTGCTCGGCGGCGAACTCCAGGACGCGGCACACCTCGGCGTCGTCGTGCATGCCCGCCGCGGCGGCGGGGTCCCAGTCCGCGGCCTCCATGCGCTCGACGAGGCCGCGGGCCAGCGCCTCGATCCCGTCGACCTCGTGAGTGGGCGCGTCGTCCTTCAGGCCCAGGGCGGCCCGCAGTCCGGGCACCGCCCCGCCGACCCCGCCCCAGACCTGGGCGGCGCGCAGCACGGACAGGACCAGGTTCACCCGGCCCTCACCCGCGGGGGCCTCGCCCAGCACGTGCAGGCCGTCGCGGATCTGGGTGTCCTTGATCTCGCACAGCCAGCCGTCGACGTGCAGCAGGAAGTCGTCGAACTCCTCGTCACCCGGCCGCTCGTCCAGGCCCAGGTCGCGGTGCATCTCGGCGGCGCGCATCAGGGCCCAGATCTCGCCCCGGATCGCGGGCAGCTTGGCCGGGTCCATCGCGGCGATGTTGGCGTACTCGTCCAGGAGCTGCTCCAGGCGGGCGATGTCGCCGTAGCTCTCCGCGCGGGCCATCGGGGGGATGAGGTGGTCGACGACGGTGGCGTGGGCGCGGCGTTTGGCCTGGGCGCCCTCCCCCGGGTCGTTGACCAGGAACGGGTACACCAGCGGAAGGTTTCCCAGGGCGGCGTCGGTGGCGCAGGCCGCGGACAGCGCGGCGTTCTTGCCGGGCAGCCACTCCAGGGAGCCGTGCTTGCCCAGGTGCACGACGGCGTGGGCGCCGAAACCGTGCTCCAGCCAGCGGTAGGCCGCCAGGTAGTGGTGGCTGGGGGCCAGGTCGGGGTCGTGGTAGATCGCGATCGGGTTCTCCCCGAAGCCGCGCGGCGGCTGGACCAGCACGACGACGTTGCCCGCACGGAGGGCGGCCAGCACGAGTTCGCCCTGCTCGTTCACGTACAGCTTGCCGGGCGCGGCGCCCCACGCCTCGGTCATCGCCCCCTTCAGGGCCGGGTCCAGGTCCTCGGTCCAGGCGGCGTACTGCTCGGGGGTGATGCGTACGTGGGCCTCGGTGAGCTGGACGGAGGTCAGCCAGTCCTCGTCCTGGCCGCCCGCCTCGATCAGGGCGTGGATCAGGGCGTCGCCCGCCTCGGTCTCGTCGGGCAGGTCCAGACCGGGCAGGGCGTCGGGCTCACCCAGGTCGTAGCCCTCCTCGCGCAGGCGGCGCAGCAGGCGCACCAGTGAGCGGGGGGTGTCCAGGCCGACGGCGTTGCCGATCCGCGCGTGCTTGGTGGGGTAGGCGGACAGGACCACGGCGAGCCGCTTCTCGGCGGTCGGCACGTGCCGGAGCCGGGCGTGCGCGGCGGCGATCCCGGCCAGGCGGGCGCAGCGCTCGGGGTCGGCGACGTAGCGGGGCAGCCCGTCGCTGTCGATCTCCTTGAAGGAGAACGGCACGGTGATGATCCGGCCGTCGAACTCGGGGATGGCGATCTGGGTGGCCGAGTCGAGCGGGGTGACCCCGTCCTCGGACTCCTCCCAGTCCGCGCGCGAGCTGGTCAGGCACAGGCCCTGGAGGACGGGGACGTCCAGGGCGGCCATCCGCTCCACGTCCCAGGCCTCGTCGTCGCCCCCGGCGCTCGCGGACGCGGGCACGCTGCCGCCCGCCGCGAGAACGGTGACGATCAGGGCGTCGAGGCCGCGGAGCGCCTCGTAGAGGTCGTCGGGGGCCGAACGCAGCGAACCGGCGAAGACAGGGACGCCCACGGCCCGGCCGGTCGCGTCGACGGCGTCGGCCAGGGCGTGCGCGAACGCGGTGTTGCCGCCCGCCTGGTGGGCCCGGTAGTAGAGGATGCCCACCTTGGGCAGGTCCGCCTCGCGCGGGCGCTCGCGCTCGGCGAAGCCCCACGGCGGCAGGGCCGCCGGGGGTTCGAAGCCCTCCCCGGTCAGCAGGACGGTGTCCGACAGGAAGGCGTGCAGGCGGGCGAGGTTGGCGGGGCCTCCCTCGGCGAGGTAGCGGTGGGCCTCGGTCGCCAGCCCGATGGGCACGGTGGAGTGCTCCATCAGCTCGGCGCTGGGCTGCTGCTCGCCGCTGAGCACCACCAGGGGCGTGCCCCGCTCGCGGACGGCGGCCAGGCCGGGCCACAGGTCGTGGGAGGAGCCCAGCAGGCGCACCACCACGAGGTCGGCTCGCTCGACGGTGTCGGTGAGTTCGGCGTCACCGGCGCGGGACGGGTTGGCCCACAGGTATGCGGCGCCGCTGGCCCGCGCGGACAGCAGGTCGGTGTCGGACGTGGACAGCAGAGCGATCCGGACCGTCATGGCCGGGCTCCTCCCTCGGGGTTCTCGCCCCATCGGCGGTCGGACTGCCCGAGGCCAGTGTCTGGCTGCACCCCGGATCGGGGTGTCACAGTGGCGGAACCGCCCCGGACTCGCACCGGGTTCCTGTACCACGAGCAAAGGATTCACACTTTAGCCGGGACGCTCCCGCGCCGCCTCGGCGGGGAGGTCAGGGGGCGCGGGAGGACCAGTCGGCTCCGGCCCGGCCCGGCGGTGCGGCACCCCGGCGCAGGAAGCGCACCACCGGGTGGTCGGAACCCGGGGTGACCTCGACCGGGACCCCGTAGACATCCTCGATGAGGGCGGGGGTCAGGACCTGGGAGGGCGTGCCCTCGGCGACGGCCCCGCCGTCCTTGAGCACCACGAGGCGGTCGCAGTACATCGCGGCCAGGTTGAGGTCGTGCAGGGCGATCACGGCGGTCACCGGCAGGCCGGTGACCAGTTCCAGCAGGTCGAGCTGGTACTGGATGTCGAGGTGGTTGGTGGGTTCGTCGAGCAGGAGCTCGCCGGGTTCCTGGGCCAGGGCCCGGGCGATCTGGGCGCGCTGGCGCTCCCCGCCGGACAGGGTGTGCCAGGACTGGTCGGCCCGGTCGGTCAGGCCGGTGCGTTCCAGCGCCCGCGCCACGGCCGCCAGGTCGTCCGGGCTCATCGGCGACCAGGAGCGGCGGTGCGGGATGCGGCCCAGGGCCACGACGTCGCGGACGGTCAGCTCGGTCTGGGTGTGCGCGTGCTGCTGGACGGTGGCCACCCGCCGCGCCACGGCCCGGCGCCCGACCCGGTTCAGCGGGCTCCCGTCCAGGGTGACCACGCCGGCGGAGGGGCCGAGCACCCCGGCGAGCAGCCGCAGCAGGGTGGACTTGCCCGACCCGTTGGGACCCAGCAGGCCGATGGTCTCCCCCGGACGGGGGACGAGGGTGACGCCGTCGAGCAGGATCCGGCCGCCGATTCCGAGGCTGACCCGGTCGGCGCGCAGCCCCTCCTCCGGGACCCGGGCGAGTTCGTTCAAGTCTTGCTCCTCACGCGGTACAGCACGGCGACGAAGGCGGGCACCCCGATGAGGGAGGTGACCACCCCCACCGGGATCTCCTGCGGGTCCAGCGCGGTCCGGGCGACCGTGTCCACCCACACCAGGAAGACCGCGCCCGCCAGCACGGTGACCGGCAGCAGCCTGGCGTGGGAGGAGCCGGTGAGCGCACGGGCGGCGTGTGGCAGGACCAGTCCCACGAAGCCGATCGCGCCGGCGGAGCTGACCAGGACCGCAGTGAGCAGCGCGGTGGCGCTCAGCAGCAGCACCCGGGCCCGGCCCACCTGGACGCCCAGGTTCGCCGCGGCCTCCTCACCGAAGGCGAAGGCGTCCAGGGTGGTGGTGTTCGCCAGGCAGACGGCGAGCACGAGTCCCAGCACGGCGGCGCACAGGAGCACGTCGGTCCAGCCCGCGCCGCTGAGGGAGCCCAGCAGCCAGAACAGCACCCCGCGGGTGGTCTCCGCGTCCGCGGAGGTCAGCACGGTGAACGAGGTCAGCGCCGAGAACAGCTGCATGGCCGCGACCCCGGACAGCACGACCCGGTCCATGCTGCCGCCCAGGGAGTGGCTGAGCAGCATCACCATGGCGAAGGAGAGCAGGGCGCCCACGAAGGCACCCGCCGACAGCGAGACCACGCCGGCGCCCCAGCCGAGCACGATCACGGCGACCGCACCGGTGGAGGCGCCGGAGGAGACCCCCAGGACGAAGGGGTCGGCCAGCGGGTTGCGCAGCAGGGACTGCATCACCGCGCCGCACAGGGCCAGCCCCGCCCCGCAGACCGCGGCGAGCAGGGTGCGGGGCATGCGCAGGTTCCACACGATCCCCTCGCGCAGTTGCGACAGCGGGCTCTCGCCGAGGCCGAACCGCGCCGCGACCGACCGCCAGACCTGGGCCGGGGTGATGTCGGCGGGGCCGATGGTGACGGCGACCGAGACCGACAGGGCCAGGAGCAGGAGGCCGGAGGTGATGAGCAGTGCCGGGCGGGCACCTCTCACCGGGTGTACCCGAGCTCGCGCAGGCCGTCCGCGACCAGCTCGATGCCCTCGACCGTGCGGATGGAGGGGTTCATCGCCTGGCCGCTGAGCAGGACGTACCGTTCCTCGCGCACCGCGGTGAGGTTCCGGGTGGCCGGGTTGGTCTCCAGGAAGGCGATCTTGGCCTCCGCGGTCTCGGCGGTCTGGGACTCACGGGTCAGGTCTCCGAGCACGATGACGTCCGGGTCGCGGTCCGCGACCGTCTCCCAGTTGATCTGGGGCCACTCGTCGTGGGTGTCGTCGAAGGCGTTCCGGGCACCGACGGCGCTGGTAATGGCTCCGGGGGCGCCGCAGCAGCCCGCGAGGTAGGGCGACTGGGAGTTGGCGAACCAGTACATGAGGCTCACCTCCGAGACCTCCAGGTCCTCGGTCGCGGTGTCCACCCGGAGCTGGAGTTGCGAGACCAGTTCCTCCCCGCGTTCCTGCACCCCGAAGACCTCGGCCAGGTCGTGGATCTCGCCGTAGACGGAGTCCAGGGTGAGCGGTTCGCTCCGGGAGCCGTCCCCGCCGCTCTCGTTGTCCTTGCCCGCGGCGCAGTCGGTCGGGGAGACGTAGGTGGGGACGCCCAGTTCCCCGAACTGTTCGCGGGTGGCGACGCCGCCGGTGCCGAGTGTGGAGACGAAGGAGGCGGTCACGAAGTCGGGTTCGGCCTCCAGGACCCGTTCGAAGGAGGGGTTGTTCTCGGCCAGCCGTGGGATGTCGGCGTTGGCCTCCTCCAGCCCCGTCATGATCGGGTCGGTCCAGGTGGCGGTGCCGGCCACCCGGTCCTGCAGGCCCAGGGAGAGCAGGATCTCGGTGGACCCCTGGTTGAGGGAGACCACCCGCTCCGGGGGTGCGTCGAGGGTGATCTCGTGGCCGCAGTTGTCGATGGTGCGGGGGTAACCGGATGCGGTGGCCGCTTCGGTGCTGTCGTTTTCCCGGTCTCCCGGGCCGCCGCAGGCGGTGAGGGCGAGGGCGGGGACGAGCAGGAGGGCGAAGGACGGGAGCGCGTGACGCGGCATGGGGACGCCTCGGGTTCGGGGCTCGAACGCGGAGCCCGGCACGGGTTCGCCTCCGCGCACTCGACGCGGAGGGGCCAGCAGGTCTTCGGACTCGGGTTCCTCCGGACGGGGTGCCTTCCCGGAGCGGTGCCCCAGTGGCTCGCGTACCCCGCCCGTCCCCCACACCGCTGCGCGTCAGTTCCGGATTCGCACCGGATTCCCTGACCACCTGAGTGGTACGACTGGCCCCCGCAGGGTACCAAGGGGCCTCCCTACGTCTCCGTGGCGGGCGGGGGGCAGGCGCCGAGGGCCCGTTCGGGAGGCGTCCTAGGCTTCTCCGGGCACAACAGCCGGCGTGCGCAGAGCCAGGACGGCGACGTCGTCGTGACCGTCCCCGGGGGCGTTCTCCACCAGGGCCCGGCACAGATTCTCCAGGGACCCCTCCGCGTGTTTGGCGGCGACCTCGGCCAGGGTGTCCATCCCCCGGTCGAGATGGTGGCGGGGATGCTCGACCAGGCCGTCCGTGTAGAGCACCACCGTCGTTGACGCGGGCAGCGGACACCGGTGGTCCGGGCGGTCGAAGGCCGCGTCCACTCCGAGCGGCAGTCCGGGCTCCCCCTCCAGGTAGCGGGGTTCGCGGCCCGGGGCCAGCAGGAGGGGCGGCGGGTGGCCGGCCGTGCTCCAGCACAGGTCCCAGCCGTGGTCCGCGGGTTCGATCCTGGCCAGGCAAGCCGTGGTCACGGGGTTATCGGTGATGGCGTGCAGCGTGTGGTCGAGCTGGGCCAGCACTCTGCTGGCGGGGGTGCCCCGGTCGTACAGCAGGGCGCGCAGCATACTGCGGGTCTGGGACATGGCCGCCGCGGCGACCAGATCGTGGCCGACCACGTCGCCGATCACCGCCGCGCAGGCACCGTCGGGGAGCATCAGGGCGTCGTACCAGTCCCCGCCGAGGTGGTGGCGGCCCTCACTGGCTGGGTGGTAGACGGCGGCCACGTCGAAGGGCGACAGGTCGGGCAGGCGCGGCAGCAGCAGGCGCTGGAAGCGCTCGGCCCCGGAGCGGACCTCCTCGAACAGGCGTGCGTTCTCGATGGCCATCCCCGCGGCACCGGCCAGGGCGGTGACCACCTCTTCGTCCTGGACGTCGAAGGGCAGGCCGTCGTGCCGGGTGGACAGGTACAGGTTGCCGTAGACGCGTCCGCGCACGCTGATCGCGACACCGAGCAGGGTGCGCATGGGCGGGTGGCCGGGCGGAAACCCGGCGGAGTCGGGGTGTGCGCCGATGTCCTGGACCCGCAGCGGTTCACGCTGGTGGATCATCCTGCCGAGCAGGCCCTGCCCGGTCGGGTGGTCGATCCCTGTCAGGTCCCCGATCTCCTCCTGGCTCAACCCGACCGGGATGAACTGGGACAGGCCCCCACCCTGTTCGTGGAGGACTCCGAGAGCCCCGTACCGGGCCCCCACCAGGTCCATCGCGGTGGTGACCACCCGGCGGAGCACGGCGGACAGTTCCAGGTCCTGGCTGAGCGCCAGCACCGCCTCAAGCAAGGAGTTCATCCGCCCCTGGGCGCGCACCAGCTCCTGGATCTGCTGTGTGGCGTGGTGCAGGGCCTGCTCCGGAGCCGAGCCGGCTCGCGGCCCGGACCTGTGCGAGCCGTTCTCACCTGTCACCGTGTCCTCCTCCGGCGGCACCGGGCACCCATCTGCCGAGTTCTGCCGTCTCACCCAAGTATGTCTGGTTCCCGCAGCTCGCGGGGGTCTTCCGGCACTGGACGCCCTGAACTGCGAAGGCGCACCCTGGTGAGGAGAGGGGAAGCCTCGGAAAGGACTTCGACCATGCACGGCTGGGGTTGGGGATACGAAGGAATGGGTGGCTGGGCGTTCGGTTTCATGACCGTCGGAATGATCCTGCTGTGGATCCTGATCGTCCTCGCGATCGTCGCGCTCGCCAAGTATCTGCTGCGGGAGAGCCGGTCCACCGCGTCGAAGGACGCTCGAACTCCCGAAACGGTGCTTTCCGAGCGCTTCGCGCGCGGGGAGATCGACACGAAGGAGTACCGCGAGCGCCTCGACGCGATCCGTGAGGCGGGACACGGCTGACCCGGCCCGCGGGAGCGGTCGCGGGCGCCGCCCGGATCAGACGATGACGCGCAGCAGGGGGACCCGCTGGGCGAGGGCCACCAGCACCAGGCTGATCGCGGCGGTCGCGACCGCGTAGCCCGCGGCGGCGAAGAGCGCGAGGAAGCCGTCGGGCACACCCCAGAGGTCGCGCAGGGTGTACAGCACCATGACGTGCACGAGGTAGACGCCGAGGCTCAGCCCGGACGCCGCCCGGACGGCCCGTCTGGTGGCCGTAGCGGCCGGGCCCTGCGCCATGGCCAGTCGGGTGCCCGCGGTGCGCAGCACGAGGTAGGCGCCCGCCCCGGCGAGGATCATCGGCGGGGAGAGGAAGCCGTAGAAGTACTCGCCCCCGGGGCCCCACTCCCCCGCCATGCGGGCGGCCGTCCCGGCGCCCGCGGCGGTTCCGGCCACACCCAGGACGAGCGCGAGGGCCCCGTAGCGCGTGGCCCGGGGACCGGTGTCGGCGGTCAGCAGCAGCCAACCCAGCAGGTAGTAGCCGAGGAACGGCAGGAAGCGGGTGACGGCGCTCTCCCCGCCGGCCCCCTCGACCAGTGACAGCAGCTGGTCGGCGATCCCCACCGCGAACGCCACCCCGGTCAGCCACCACAGCCCGGTGCGCGAGGTGTGTGCGACCACCGTGCGCAGGAACGGGGTGAACAGGTAGAGGCCCGCGATGACGTAGAGGAAGTACAGGTGGATCGACGGTGATCCCGAGGCGGCCTGGGCGGCGGCCTGGGCGGCGTCGATGCCCTCGCGCCAGTAGTGCCAGAGCAGGTAGGCGGCGCTCCAGACCAGCAGGGGCACACCGATCCTGGCCCACCGCTTGCGGTAGAAGTCGCCCGCGCCCTCCTCGCGCGGGCGCAGCAGCAGCGCGCCGCTGATCATCACGAACACCGCGACGCACCAGCGCACGGCGGCGTCCACGACGTTGGCCGTCCACCACGTGGGGCCGCCGAGTTCGGCCTGGAGGGTGCTCACCAACGGGGAGTAGGCGTGCACGAGGATGACCGCGACCATGGCGGCGACGCGGGCGAACTCCATCCAGGACGTGACCGGGACGGTTGGGGGTGGGGCTTGGCCGTCCACCGGGGCTCTCTCGACTCGCACCCCCTATCGATACCACTTCGTTATCTTATAGTTCAACCCGGGTTACCGGTAGGAAGGCCCGGAGGGTGGCGTTTTCCGGCCGCGCTTTTCGGCGACGCGCGTTCGTGTCGGGCAAGAAGAAGCAGAACACCATGAAGGCCACGTGGGCGCCGACCCATCGCGGGCGCACGTTGTGGACCGACTCCCTGCGGCCCGGGAGGATGCACGACGCCACCGTGGTGCGTACCGAGGGCATCGACTCCTGCTTCCGGTACTTCCCGCAGGTGGAGGTGCTGCTCGACGACGGCTACCCCGGCCTGCGACTCGACCGCCCGGGGAAGGCCATCACCCCGCCGCGCAAGCCGAACAAGAGTGCTCCGCCCGAGTTCCACGAGCGGCTGGCACCGGGCGGCCGGTTGGTGTTCTCCCATGCCGAACCGGTGCCTGGCTCCCATGGGCTGCAGGACATGTACGGGGGCGGGTTCCGCGGTCGGCGGGTGTGGCTGCACCAGTGGGCCGCACAGCCCCATGAGTGGAAGAGCCTGCTGCGCACCGCGGGCTTCGAGCACGCACAGGTGTGGGTGGGGCCAGCTCCGGAAGCGGACCATGTGGGCGCTCTCATCGGCCTGGCGCACGAGAGCCTGTAACCAGCCTCCAACACACCCAGGTACGAAACGCGTCAGGTACACGTCAGCGCGTCACACGAACGCGCCGATCGTTCCGTACCCGTACCAGCCCTACGTGCAGGTCACATCGTCCTCCAGCAGGTCGCTCATGAGCTTCCGCTGCCGTTCGGCGCTGCTGTAGGACAGGGTGGGCACGAGCGCGGGCTTGCCGTCCAGGTTCCACCGGATGGTGTGGTTCATCCATGGGTAGCCGCTGCACAGGGCGTGCTCGCAGACAACGCCCCGTCGAGCAGGAGAAGCTCATCAAGCTCAACACCCCGCTGACCAACCTGGTCATCTTCCACAACGCCCTGGGCAGCGCCGAGGTGGTGCCTGACCTGGCCAGGCAGGGGTGGATCATCACCGCTGAGGAGCTCGCCGCCCGGTCCCCTGCATCCGCGCTCACCTCCGCCGATTCGGCGCCTACACGACCGACGTGCTGGGGGTCGGACTCGAAGCGTTCAACCCCGCCTTGGACGAGATTGACTTCAGTGCCATAGAGCTTTCCGCATAATTTGACGCTGTCTACTCACCGTGTAGCAGGGAATTCCTGGTCGAAGCAATAGGAATAAAGTCCTTGGGTGGTGAGGTGTAATTAGCTAATGGCATGAGCTGTGACCTGGTTTTGTTTGTGGCCGAACCTGGCCCCGAAGGATTCACCACGCCTCGATCGGCAAGGCCTTCACTGGCCAACATGACCACAAAAGTGAAGGATGGGAAACCTTTATGCGTTCGACCCCCAGAACAGCCGCCATACTCGGGTCTACGGCTCTCGCCTTCAGTCTGCTGCCGACCACGGCTGCTCTGGCCGAGGAGGGCCCGCAGGAGCCGACCGCCCGCATCGTTGAGGAGACGACCGTCGGCAACACCAGCGAGCTGACCTACGAGGACGGCTCCGCCTTCTCCTCGACCATGCTCAGAGCCGGCGAGTTCGACTGGACGGCCTCGTTCGACATGGGCATCTTCTCGCGTGAGTACAGCACACCCAACAGCGGGACGCATCGGGTTGAGGTCGACTCGATCAGCAACTGCAACAACTCCTACGACGATCCCTACATCCGGCTGGAGCAGAAGGCGTTCATCGGCTGGAGCGAGGTGGGGACCGAGTCGTTCAGCTGCAACGGCGGGACGGTCAGCTGGAGCGGTCTGGAGTCGGACACCTACCGGTGGTTCCTGGGCATCGATGGCACCAGCAGCGGTAGTGAGTACGGGCGTTACACCAGCGGGACCACGTACTACCCCTAAAATCGGTTATTGATCGATGAACTCCCTGGTGGCGCCCGTGGCCTCCGAGTGGTGCCGACGGTCGCGTGTGCGCCACCAGGGCCAGGTCAAAGCTGCGCCGATCAGAGCTCCGACGCAGTTGAGAATGACGTCCTCCACAGAGGTGACGCGTCCTAGAGCGAGCGCGTACTGGAGGGTCTCCACGGTTATCGACACGGCTCCGGCCGCGGCGAGCACCCTGGGGAAGCTGCCCAGTCTACTGCTCAGAGCCAGAGGCAGCAGTGCTCCCAGCGGTACGAACATCGCGATGTTTCCGCCGTACTGGTAGAGCCTGGTCGGGCTCCACCCTGAGGCTGCGAGGTCGGTGAAGGGTATGAGTTCCACACCACCGCTGCTGCCGGGGTTCACCAGAGTGATGATGGAGACGAGTGTCAGCACCCCCAAGGTGAGTGTGTCGAAGGTGCTGTCCAGAACGGCTTGTTGCCATTTCCTGGAGCGCCGGAACCGGACCAGGGAAAGGGCGGCGGCGATAAGAACGGCTACCGGAGAGAGTACGAGTATGTCACTTACCAGGCTGGTCACGGACGAGAAACCCATCGGGCGAATCTATCCTGATCTGTTCCGGCGCATCAAGCTGATCTGATAAATGCAGGATGCTGTGTCTTCGGATAGCTGGTTACCGGCCGCAGCGAGTACGGTTCTTCGAAATCAGCCAAGAGGGCACGGGTACGCACAAGTCTGGATCCGTGGGCCCCTTTGTTCTGTTCGGTCCTCCGCCAGATTCGCCCCTCTTGGTGGTCAGCGCTGCCTCGCCCACTTCCTCTGTCTGGCCGGGCCCGGTCAGGGCCACGAAGACGCTGCCCCGGCGTACCACCGTGAACCCGGCCGGTTCGAGGTGATCGCTCCAGTGGCCGCCACACTGACAGCGGGGGCATGGTGGCGCCGCCATTTGGAGTCCAGGGCCTCGTTGACGAGTCAGCCGCCGTAGTGCTTGGTAGCGCGCGTGAATCCAGACACGGACCCCGGTGTCGCAGCGGTCGTGTTCGAGCGAGGGTGCTCACTGAGGTTTGATTGTTTGTTTCCTGGCCAGGTACGTACCCTCCTACCTGGAAATTCTCCACGAGGAGGGGCGTCATGGACGCCCACGACAAGCAACAACGTCGGTTGAGGGCAGCCGCCCTGTTCGAGCAGGACGAGATGCCCGACGCCCGTGTCAGCGAGATGCTCGACGTCACCGCCCGCGCGGTCAACAACTGGCGGGGCGCATGGCACCAAGGCGGCACCGACGCGCTGATGAGCAAGGGCCGCACCGGCCCCAAAAGCTATCTGGGCCCCGACCAACGCCTAACAGGCAGCTGCGGCCACCTCTGACAGCTTCGGCGACCCCACCTGCGCAGCACGGTTCCGGGTGCTGAGTGCCTGCGCCAGATGGCCCAACCATCATTCAATGGTGGTTGGGCCATCGTTCGAGCGTGCGCGGACGTACTCGCGTGTACTCGGAGGCGCTACTCAGCCGTGTCGTCGGTGGTGGCCACCCCGATGGGGCAGCTGGCCCCGGTGCCGCCGATCCCGCAGTAGCCGCCCGGGTTCTTGGCGTCGGACAGGTACTGCTGGTGGTAGTCCTCGGCGAAGTAGAACGCCCGGAGCGGGGCGATCTCGGTGGTGATCGGGCCGTAGCCGGAGCGGGTCAGGGCCGGCTGGAAGGCGTCCCGGGTGGCCTCGGCGGCCTCGCGCTGGGCCTCGGAGTGGTAGTAGATCGCCGACCGGTACTGGGTGCCGACGTCGTTGCCCTGGCGCATCCCCTGGGTCGGGTCGTGGCCCTCCCAGAACACCTTGAGGATCTCGGTGTAGGAGATCTTCGCCGGGTCGAAGACCACGCGCACCATCTCGGTGTGACCGGTCAGGCCCGAGCACACCTCCTCGTAGGTGGGGTTGGGCGTGTAGCCGCCGGCGTAGCCCACCGCGGTGGTGATGATCCCGCGTTCCGCGCCCAGTCGCCAGAAGGTGCGCTCGGCACCCCAGAAGCAGCCCATCGCCAGGTCGGCGATCTCGCTGCCCTCCGGATAGGGCGGGGTGAGCCGGGTCCCCAGCACGGTGTGCCCGGAAGGCACCGGCATCTCGGTGTCACGGCCGGGCAGGGCTTGTGCGGGGTCGACCATCGTCGTCTTTGTGCCGAACATGGCTCCAGGCTATCCGCACCGTCCAGGGCCTCCCAGTCCCCGCACCCGCCCTGTGGACGACCTCCGCGCCCGGGCCCCGGATGTTGTCCACAGGCGAGGGCGGGCGGGAGACAGGGAAACTTATTGGTCCTACGATTACGGATGTGTCGGAAACCAACCGCGGCGTCGCCCTCGGGGCGAGCGCCTTCCTCCTGTGGGGCTTCGCGGCCCTCTACTGGCCCTTCCTCTCCGCCTCCGAACCAACCGAGGTCCTCGCCCACCGCATGGTCTGGGCGCTCCTCGCGATGTGCGTCTTCCTGTTCGTCGCCCGGCGCGGCTGGTCCTGGCTGCCCCGGGTCCTGCGCAACCCCCGGAAACTGCTCCCGGTCGCCGCGGCCGCCGTGCTCATCTCGGTGAACTGGTGGGGGTTCATCTACGCGGTCTCCACCGTCCAGACCCTCCAGGCCTCACTGGCCTACTTCATCAACCCCCTCATGACGGTCTGCCTGGCGGTGGTGTTCTTCGCCGAGCGGCTGCGCGCCGCCCAGTGGGTGGCGGTCGGCTTCGGCGTGGTGGCGGTCGGGGTGATGGCCGTCGCCTACGGCTCCACGCCCTGGCTCTCCCTGCTGATGGCCTCCTCCTTCGCCGCCTACGGGGCGGTGAAGAAGTACGTGGACCTGGACGGCATGCAGAGCCTGACCGTCGAGACCCTGGTGATGTTCCTGCCCGCGCTGGGGTTCGTTGTCTACCTGGAGGCGACCGGGGCGGGCACGGCCCTCTCCGTCTCCCCGGCGCACACCGCCCTGCTGGTGGGCGGGGGGTTCGTGACCGCGCTCCCGCTGCTGCTGTTCGGCCTGGCGGCGCGCCGGGTGCCGCTGAGCATCATCGGCATGCTGCAGTTCATCGCACCGACCATGATGTTCCTGATCGGCTGGCTGATCCAGAGCGAGGAGATGCCGCTGAGCCGCTGGATCGGTTTCGTGTTCGTCTGGCTGGCCGTGTGCGTGTTCGCCTTCGACCAGATCCGGAACTCGCGGGCCCGGACCACGGCCGCACGAACGGCCGCCTCCACAGCCGTGGTCGCTCCGACCGCGACGGAGGACGTCGACCGGGGCGGCCCCGTACACCCCGAGCCCCCGGACCCCGAAGCCACCAGCTCCGCCGACCCCCGGGCGTGACCCTCTCCGGCTTCCCCGGTTTCGGCCGTTCCAAACTACTCTCAGTGACACTGTGCTAACGTCAGGTCGTGGGCGTCGGGCTCTGCCCCGCCCCGACCTGGCAGCACGTCCCGGAGGGTCCCCTTGATACCTCGCACCAGCCGAACCGGCACGCTCCGTGCCGTCTCGGCCGCGTGCGCGGCGGCACCCTCCCTGCTCTGCCTCCCGCTCCTGATCGGCGCGTTCATCACCGTGCTGTGGCTGCTCTGCTCCGCCGCCCCGGCACAGGCCGACACCGCCCCCGTGCCCCCGGCCGCCGAGAACACCTCGGCGACCCGCGGCTCCCTCCCCGCCGAAGCCCTGACCCCGGGGAGGGGTCTCGGCCTGGGCGAGGAGAGGTCCCTGGAACAGGTCGTGCCGGAGCGGGTCGCCGAACCGGTGAACACGACCCTGGGCACCGTGCACGAGCGCCTGGGCAAGCACACGGCCGACACCGCCGCTGCCGCCGCCTCCCTGCCCGAACCGGCCGTCACCGAGGTCCGGAGCGAGGTACGCGAGGTCGTCACGGAGATCGGCCGCACCGGCGACACGGCGGTCGAGCAGGGTCTGAACCACACGCTCCCGGCCACCGAGGCCGGGGCGTCCCGTCCCACCCCCGCCGAACCCGCCGGGGACGGTGCGGAGCGGCGTCCGCGGGGGGACGCGGAGGCCGAGCAGGCCGAAGCGGAGACCGACCGGAGCCCCGTCGTCCTCGACACGGCGGCCGCCCCGCACCACGCCCCCGCACCGACCGGGGGTCCGGCCGGGGCCGCCGAGACGGCGGCGGCCGACCACGGCGCAGCCGACCGCGCGCCCGAGCACCAGCGCGTCCAGCAGACCACCGGCTCACCCGCGCCCACCGCCAACGGACCGGCCGGCGCGCCCTCCGTCGCCGGTTACCTCACCAGCGCTCCCCTCCCCGCGCCCGCCGCCGACACGATGCGCCTGGCCGCGCACCGGCTGCACGCCGTGCCCGTCGACCCGGCCGACGACCCCACGGTCTCGCCCGACTAGCGAACGGTCCCGCCCCGGCGCCTTCCGCGCGCCCCGGACCGTTCCCAGCCAGCACTTCTCCTGGGAGCTGACCTGAGTCCCGTGCCGTCGTTCACGTGATTCACGTCAGCCGGTGGTCCGCCCCGGCTCCCCACGGCCGCCGCACGCGGCATCACGGCCATCCCGCAAACCAGAGCTTCACCAGGGAAGGAAAACCATGACGCAGACCAAGCGTTTCTCCGCCCGAGTCGTACTCCTCGCCACGGGCACCGCGGGCTTCGTGGCCCTCGGCGCAGGGGTCGCCGGCGCCGAGGACCTGAAGACCCCCATGCACGAGATCGCCCCCGTCGTCGAGCGGGCGCTCGTCGAGGGCGTGGCACCGACCATGAACGAGCTGGCCCCCCAGGGCCTCACCCCGGTCGCCGGGAACGCCCTGAGCGAACTCCAGGACACCGCGAACAAAACCAAGCCCGCACCGGACCTGGGCGCCGTGCTGCCCGAATCCCCGCTGGCCGACGCCGCGGCCCGGACGCAGGACGCCACCGGTCTGGACGGCGACCCGCACGACACCGTCGGCCAGGCCGCGGGGCGGGCCCTGGAGGCCTCCGCCGAGGACACCAGCGTCGCGTTGGAGGACACCGCCCGCGAGGCCGGGACGTCGGTGGAGGACACCGCCACCGAGGTCCTGCCCCACACGGTGGTGGCGGTGACCGAGCTGCGCGACGAGATGCTCACCCTGCCCGACCTGGACGCCCCCCGGGTGCCCGAACTGTCCGAGGCGCCCTCGCTCGCCGAGGTCGGCGAGGTCACCGACCTGACCGGGGGCAACGCCCTGGTCCTGGACGAGCTCGACCCGCTGGCCGGCCAGGGGGCCACCCTCCCCATGAGCCACTCCGAGGCCGCGGCGCCCACCGCTCCCAACATGTGGGACCTGGCCGCCGCCTTCGGCCTGGAGACCCCGGACCAGATCCAGGACGTCGTGGAGGCCACGGAGCTGACCGAGGACAACTACGTGAACCTCGGCGAGGAGGAGGTCCTGGGCATGGTGGGCAACCGCGCCTGGGAGGACCGCGACCTGACCGTCCCGCAGAGCTCCGCCGGGGACACCGGTATCCCGGAGGCCCCGGGTGTCCAGGACCTGACCGACGCCGTGGTCTCGGGTGTGTCCGAGCCCGGCGCCGCCGAGACCGTGTCCCTGGACGGCCCCCTGTCCGAGGCCCAGCTGCCCCGGGTCGCCGAGGGCATCGACACCACGACCGCCGAGGACCTGGTGAACGGTCTCGGCCGGGGCGACCTGCTGGGCCAGGTGGACACCAGTGACCTGGTGTCCGTCGAGGGCGGCACCGCCGAGCAGGAGACCCCCGAGGGCATGGTCGAGCACCCCACCTTCACGGACCTGCCCGGTTCCGAGGCCCTCCCCGTGATCAGCTGACGTTCCCCGAGCCGACGGCGCCGCCCCGCGAACCGGGGGCGGCGCCGTCGTCGTTTCACCTCTGCTTCCCCCATGCCCGGAGAAGACGGCGAACGTGCCGGTAGGGCGCCTGAGGAGATCACCACGCAGCCGATCCCGGGAGCAGCAGCACCCCGACCGCCCAGGCCGCCAGAAGGGCTCCCGCCGCCGCGGCCAGGACCAGGAGCCGCCGCCTCCCCCGCGCACGGGGCCGCGCCAGCCGCAGCCACCCCCGGCGCACCAGCTCGGCCGTGCGCACACCGTCCGCGAGCAGCCGGCGGAGCAGTTCCGGGGAGCGGGGGCGCCGGCCCGGGTCCTTGTCCAGTGCTGCCTCGACCAGGGGCAACAGGTCCTCGGAAACCCCTTCCAGGTCGGGTTCCTCCCAGAGGACCCGGCGTGCCACCTCCTGCGGAGTCCCCTCCCCGAAGGGCTCCCGACCGGTCGCGGCGAAGGCCAACAGCACGCCCCAGGCGAACACGTCCACCCCCGGCCCGGAACCGCCCCGCCGGTACCGTTCGGGCGCGGTCCGGCCGGGAGCCCCGGCCAGCCCCCCGGTCCGGGCCAGGACCGCTTCGTCCAACGCGCGGGCGATCCCCGGGTCGAGCACCTTCGGTCCCGTCGGTGCGAGCTTGACGTTGCCCGGCCCGAGGTTCCGGTGCACCAGACCCCGGGTATGCAGGGCGCACAGGGCCTCCAGGGTTCCGGCGGCCACCGCGAGCAGCGCCTCACCGGTCAGCGGCCCGTTGTCCGCCACCCACTCGCCGAGGGTCGGTCCGGTTACGAGCTCCGTCGCCGTCCAGGGAGGGTCCGCCTCCGGGGCGGCGGTGACGAAACGCGGGATGTAGGGGCTGTCGACCCGCCGGACCAGATCGACCTCCTCCCGGAGCCGTGCCCGGAAGCCGGGGTCCGCGGTGCAGCCGGGACGGAAAACCCTGACCGCGAAGAGTTGCGAGTCGTGTCCCAGAGCCGCGTAGACGGTGCCCAGCCCGCCCTCGCCCAGCCGTCCCACAAGCGTGTGGCCGCCCATCCGCACGGGATCGCCCGAGGTGAGCGGGGACAGCCGCAGGTTGCGGCGGGCGGCCTGCGGGGGTGCGGGCATGGTGTCCGGCCTTCCGTCGGGGAGCGTAAGGACGTCACCCGTTGAGACGCCGCCTCCTCGGCCGCGGTTGCGGTTGCGCGGCCCGTACCGGAACCGTGGCCGGTCCGGCCCCGAACGCACCGCGGGCCCCGTCCGGAGGATTCCGGTCGGGGCCCGCGGCCACAGGTGCGCGGTGCCGGTCAGCCCGAGCGCTCCACCACGTAGTCGCACAGGGCCAGGAAGGCGTCCCGGGCCGGGATGTCCGGCAGGGTGACCAGTTCCGAGCGGGCCCTGTCGGCCCAGCCGCGCAGGGTGGCGTCGGCCTCGGCCATGGCGGGGTGCGGGCGCAGCAGCCCCAGGGCCTCCTCGGCCTCGGTGTCGTGGAGCGGACGGCCAAGCAGCGACTTCAGCCGCTCGTCGGCCGGGTCCTGCGAACGCATCGCGTAGAACATCGGCAGGGTGAGCACGCCCTCGCGCAGGTCCGTTCCGGGGACCTTGCCCGAATCGGCGCTCTCGCTGGCCACGTCCAGGATGTCGTCGGCCAGCTGGAAGGCCATCCCCAACGCGTCGCAGGCGCGGGTCAGGGTGCTCACCGTCTCGGGGTCGACCTTGCCGAACATGCCGCCGAACTCCGCGGAGGAGGCGATCAGCGAGGCCGTCTTGTCGTCGATGACGTTCAGGTAGTGGTCGAGCGGGTCGATCCCGTCGCGCGGTCCGGAGGTCTCCAGGATCTGCCCCTGGACCAGGCGGGCGAAGGTCTCGGCCTGGAGCCGGACGGCCTCGGTGCCCAGGTCGGCCAGCATCGTGGAGGCCTTGGCGAACACGTAGTCGCCGGTGAGGATCGCGATGGTGTTGCCCCAGCGCTGGTTGGCGCTGGCCTTGCCGCGGCGCAGCTCCGCCTCGTCCATGACGTCGTCGTGGTAGAGCGTCGCCACGTGGGTCAGTTCGACCACGGCGGCGGCCGGGATGAGGTCGGGGACCCGGGGGTCGCCGAAGTGGGACGCGAGCAGCACCAGCATGGCGCGGAAGCGCTTGCCTCCCGCGGCCAGCAGGTGGGAGGCGGCCTCGGTCAGCATGGGGTCGCTGGACCGGACCGATTCCCGCAGCAGGTCCTCGACCTTCTCCAGGTCGTCCTTGACCTCCCGGGCGAGGCTCGGGTCAACTCTCGGCAGAGCGAGAAAACCGCTCGGGACAGCACCGCTCACCGTAAAGCTCCACCTGTTGAACGGGCGTGTGACGGCCCCCTCGGGAGGGGGCCGTCACACGCTCAGCACATGAACATGATCCGACTTGCCACGTTATCCGACCCGGAATGATCGTCCAAAGCCACACCCGGGTAGGCGGTCACTCCTCGCCCGGGACCGCTGTGACCTGGTCAACCATTACCGCCGCGGGCTCCTGGCCCGGCTCCGAGGACGGCAGGAGGTTGTCCAGTACCGGCCCCGGGAAGATCCCGAGCGCGAGGGTGGCCGCGACACCCACGGTGATCACACCGCCGGTGAGCAGACCGGCCCGGGCCACCGTGGGGCCTTCGCCCTCGGAATCCCGGAAGAACATCACAACGATGATGCGGACGTAGAAGAACGCGGTGACGGCGCTGCTGAGGACACCGACGACGACCAGCGGGGCCGCACCGGCCGCGACGGCCGCCTCGAAGACCGCGAACTTGCCGATGAACCCGCTCGTGAGCGGGATGCCGGCGAAGGCCAGCAGGAACAGCGACAGCGACAGGGCCAGGGCCGGGGAACGCCGTCCCAGGCCCGCCCACCGGTCGATGTCGCCGAGCTCCTGCCCGCCGTCCCGGGTCCGCACCAGGGTGACGACGGCGAACGCGCCCAGCGTGGTGAACCCGTAGGCGGCCAGGTAGAACATGGCGCCCGCGAGCCCGTCGACGCTGCCCGCGACCACGGCGGTGAGGATGAACCCGGCGTGCACCACCGAGGAGTAGGCCAGCAGCCGCTTGATGTCCCGCTGGGTGACGGCGACGAGCGCGGCGACGACCATCGTCAGGACGGCCACCGTCCACAGCATCGGCTCCCAGATCTGCGCCGAGGTGCCGAACGGGACGAAGAACACCCGCAGCAGGGCACCGAAGGCGGCCACCAGCGTGCAGGAGGCCATCAGCGCGGTGATCGGGGTCGGAGCGCCCTGGTAGACGTCCGGCTTCCAGTTGTGGAAGGGCACGGCGCCGACCTTGAACAGCAGGCCGATCGCGACCAGGCCCACACCCATGAGCAGCAGCGGCTCACCGTTGCCGTCGGCGAAGATCTCCGCCCCGCCCGACTCCACGGCCAGGCGGATCACACCGAAGTTCACCGAGCCCGCGTAGCCGTAGACCATGGCGATCCCGAACAGGAAGAACGCCGAGGAGAACGCGCCCAGCAGGAAGTACTTGACCGCGGCCTCCTGCGAGAACAGGCGACGGCGGCGGGCCAGGCCGCACAGCAGGTACAGCGGGAGGCTCATCACCTCCAGGGCGATGAACATGACGAGGAAGTCGTTCGAGGCCGGGAACATCAGCATGCCCAGCACGGCGAACAGCACCAGCGGGTAGACCTCGGTGTGCTGGGAGCCCGCGAGGATGTGCGTGCGCTCCTCCTCGCTGCCCGGGACGGTGGCGGCCTGGGCCGAGAACGCGTCCCGGCCGTCCCGCCGCTCGGCGATCAGCATGAGGCTGACCAGGGCCAGCACGGTGATGGTGCCCTGGAAGAAGAGCACCGTGCGGTCCACCGCCAGCACACCGTTGGCGACGGTCGTACCCTCCCCGACCGCCTCCACCTGGAGGATCAGCAGGACGAACGTGGCCAGCAGGGCGAGCGCCGCGAGGGCGATCTGTACGGTGCGGCGGGAGCCCTTGGGCCAGAAGGCCTCGAACAGGACCGCCAGCACACCGGCGCCGAACAGCACCAGGAACGGGGCGAGCAGCCACCAGTCCAGGGCCGGCGGCGCCTCCGTGACTCCGTGGAGCGCCGGGGGCGCCCCGTCCGCAAGGTTGAGGGGGATCACTCCTCGTCTCCTTCCGCGTCGCCGTCCGTGACCGCCACTGCGGTGTCGGCCTCGGCCTCCACGGTGCGTTCGACGGCGGGGTTGATCACGTTGAGCATGGGCTGCGGGTAGACGCCGAACGCGATGATCAGGGCGACCAGCGGGGCGACCGCCCACATCTCACGCCCGGACAGGTCCGGGAGCCCGGACAGCCTCTCCGGGGTGGGGCCGGTCATCGTGCGCTGGTACATCCACAGGATGTAGAGCGCCGCGAGGACCACACCGGCCGTGGCGATGACCGCCGGGACCGGGTTGAAGGCGTACACGCCGACGAACACCAGGAACTCGCTGACGAAGGGGGCCAGGCCCGGCAGCGCCAGGCCGGCGAGCCCCGTGACCAGGAAGACCCCGGCGAGTTTGGGCGCGACCTTCTGGACGCCCCCGTAGTCCCCGATCCCGGAGCTGCCCCGGCGGGCGATGAGGAAGCCCACCACCAGGAAGAGCGCGCCGGTGGCGAACCCGTGGTTGACCATGTACAGGGCGGCTCCGGCCTGCGCCTGCTGGGTCAGGGCGAAGATCCCCAGGGTGATGAAGCCGAAGTGGGACACCGAGGTGTAGGCGACCAGGCGCATCATGTCGCTCTGCCCGATCGCGAGGATCGCACCGTAGACGATGCTGACCAGGCTCAGCCCCACCACCGGCCACACGAACCAGGACACGGCGGCCGGGAACATCTCCAGGCAGTACCGGAGCATGCCGTAGGTGCCGACCTTGTCCAGCACGCCGACCAGCAGTACCGCCGTGCCGGGACTGGAGGACCCGGCCGCGGTGGGCAGCCAGGTGTGCACCGGCCACATCGGGGCCTTGATCGCGAAGGCGATGAAGAACCCGAGGAAGAGCCAGCGCGCCGTGGCCGGGTCGACGGCCGCGAGGGCGCCGCCCGGGTCGGTGAGCTCGGTCCACAGGAACGTGCCGCCGACGACGTACACGCCGATCACCGCGACCAGCATGATGAGGCCGCCCGCGAGGCTGTACAGCAGGAACTTCATCGCGGCCCTGGCGCTGTCGGCGCCGCGCCCGTACCGCCCGATCATGAAGTAGACCGGGATGAGCATGGCCTCGAAGAACACGTAGAACAGGAAGACGTCGGTGGCGGCGAAGACACCGATCATCATCGCTTCCAGGGCGAGGACGAGGGCGAAGTAGCCGCGTCCGCCGTCCTCGCGGTCGGAGTACTCGTTCCAGGCCGCCAGCACCACCAGCGGCACCAGGACCACGGACATGAGGATCAGCAGCAGGGAGATGCCGTCGACGCCGACCGCGAAGTGGACCCCGAAGTAGGGGATCCACGGGTAGACCTCCTCGAACTGGAGGCCGCCCGCCCCCGAGGCGTCGAAGTTCAGGGCCATGGCCGCGACCAGGAGCAGGGTCGCGACCGAGAAGCCGAGTGCCAGGCGTTTGGCGGTCTCGGCCGGGGCCGCCGCGCCGCCGGTGGCGGCGGGACGGGCCCTGGTGGCCGTGGCGGTGCCCGAACCGGCGTCGGCGCGGGCCGAGGCGCCGGCCTGGGCCGCGGTGTCCGCGGCCGCCGGTGCCTTGACGCGCGGCAGCGCCCAGATGACGGCCGCGCCGACCGCGGGAAGCGCGATCGCGAGAGTGAGCCAGGGGATCATTTAGAACCTCACAACCAGCGTCGCGGCGACGATGACGGCGCCGAGGAGCATGGTGAGCGCGTAGGTGCGGGCGAACCCGGTCTGTGTCCTGCCGAGCCCGGTGGAGGAGTCGCGGACCCCGGCACCGATCCCGTTGACCGCGCCGTCGACGACCTTGTCCTCGATGACGACCAGCGCCTTGGTGAGCACCTGGCCGGGCCGCATGAACAGGCCTTCGTTGATCTCGTTGCCGTACAGCTCGTTGCGGGCCGCGTCGGTGACGAGGTTGCCCTCGGGTGCGGTGCGCGCCACGGGCTTGCGCAGGTACGCGAACCAGGCGAGCGCCACGCCGAGGACCAGCACGGCCAGGGCGGCCAGGCCGTAGGGGGCGGTGAGGGCGTGCCCCACGGTGAAGTGGTGCGGTTCGGCGCCGACCGCCGGGGCGAGGAAGCCCGCGAACCGGTCGCCGAGCACCAGGAAGGCGCCGAGGAAGACCGATCCGATCGAGATGACCACCATGGGGGCGGTCATGCTCACCGGGGACTCGTGCGGGTGCACGCCCTCGTCCCAGCGCTTCCTGCCGAGGAAGGTCATGAAGACCATCCGGGACATGTAGAAGGCGGTGAGCGCGGCTCCGGCGATGACGGCGGTACCGAAGACCGTCCCGGCCGTGCCGCCGATGCCGAAGGTGGCGGAGATGATGCTCTCCTTGGTCCACCAGCCGGACAGGAACGGGACGCCGATGATGGCGAGGTAGCCGAGGCCGAAGGTGGCGAAGGTGATCGGCATCTTCGACGCCAGCCCGCCGTACCGGCGCATGTCGACACCGTCGTTCATGCCGTGCATGACCGAGCCGGCGCCGAGGAACAGCCCGGCCTTGAAGAAGCCGTGCGTGACCAGGTGGGCGATGGCGGCGACGTAGCCGACCGGGCCGAGCCCGGCGGCCAGCACCATCATTCCGATCTGGCTCATCGTGGATCCGGCCAGGGACTTCTTGATGTCGTCCTTGGCGGAGGCGATGATCCCGCCCGCCAGCATGGTGGCGGCCCCGACCGTCATGACGGCGGTCTGGGCCACGGGGGCGCCCTCGAAGACCGGCCCGGCGCGCACGATCAGGTACACACCGGCGGTGACCATGGTGGCGGCGTGGATGAGCGCCGACACCGGGGTCGGGCCCTCCATCGCGTCGAGCAGCCACGCCTGGAGCGGGAGCTGCGCGGACTTGCCGCAGGCGCCCAGGAGCAGGAGGAGCCCGATCGCGAGGAGGACGCCGTCACCGGCGCCCGGCACCGCGGCGAAGACGTCGCTGAAGCTCACCGCGCCGAGCGCGGTGAACATGATCATGATCGCCACGAGCAGGCCGATGTCACCGACCCGGTTGATCAGGAACGCCTTCTTGGCCGCGGTGGCCGCCGCGGGCTTGTACTGCCAGAACCCGATGAGCAGGTAGGACGCGAGGCCCACACCCTCCCAGCCGAGGAACAGCAGGACGAAGTTGTCCGCGAGCACCAGCACGAGCATGGCCGCGACGAACAGGTTCAGGTAGGCGAAGAAGCGCCGCCTGGCGGGGTCCTCGGCCATGTAGCCGAGCGAGTAGACGTGGATGAGCGAACCCACGAAGGTGATCAGCAGGACGAAGCTGATCGAGAGCGGATCCACCAGGAGGTTGATCCGGGCGGAGAAGTCGCCTGCCGCGAACCACTCGTAGACGGGGACGGAGACGCTGCGCTCGGCCGTGCCCCGGCCGAGGAGCTCGAACAGGGCCAGGACGGCCCAGACGAAGGAGCCGACCGGCAGGGCGGTGGCCAGCAGCGGCCCCCACCCGTTGGTGCGCCGCCCGCCGAGCAGCAGGATCACCGCGCCCGCGAGCGGCAGGGCGATCAGCAGCCAGGCGTTCGACAGCACCGCGCTGTCGGCCGCGGTCGCCACCGCGGGTTCGGCGGCGAGGTATGCGTGATGTCGTGTCACTGCCACGTCGCCTTCTAGTGCTTGAGCAGGTTCGCGTCATCAAGCGACGCCGACCTGCGGGTTCGGAAGATCTGCATGATGATCGCGAGGCCGACGACCACCTCGGCGGCGGCCACCACCATCACGAAGAAGGCGACGACCTGCCCCTCGATGTCCCCGTGCATCCGGGCGAACGCGACGAACGCCAGGTTGCAGGCGTTGAGCATGAGCTCCACGCACATGAAGACGATGATCGCGTTGCGCCGTACGAGGACGCCGACCGCGCCGATGGTGAACAGAAGCGCCGCGAGGACGATGTAGTTCATCGGGTCCACGTGGACTCGACCTCCTGCCCGTTGCCGTTGCCGTTCTCTTCGCCGTCCGTGTCGGAGGCGGTCCCGTCCTCACCGTGTGCGGCGGGGCGGGACTCCCCGTCCGCGATCGGCTCTGCCTCCTTGGAGCTGGTCGGGTCCGACGCCCCTCCGGGGATCGCGGACCGCCCGGTCCGGACCTCGCCCGGGACCCCCGACTGGTACTCGGGGTCGCGGGCGGTCAGGACCGGGTTGAGGGAGAGCTGGGAGACCGTGCCGTCGGGCAGCAGCGCGGGCATGTCGATCGCGTTGTGCCGGGCGTAGGTGCCGGGTCCGGGCAGCGGGGTCGCGTGGTCGCCGCGGATGCGGTCCTCGGACATCTCCCGCTGGGTGCGGCGCTTGCCCGTCCGGGCGGTGTGCGCGAGCACCATGGCGCCGAGCACCGAGGTGATGAGCAGCGCGGCCGTGGCCTCGAAGGCCACCACGTAGCGCAGGATGAGCTCACCGGCGATCCACGGGATGGTGCCGCCCACCGGGGCGGCCGCGGCGGCGATCCCGGTCGGGTCGCCCACGACGATGCGGGTGATGCCGGTGGTCAGGGCGCCGACGAAGCAGATCGCGACGACCGCCGTCATGAGCCGCTGTCCGCGCAGGGTCTCCACCAGGGAGTCCGCGGAGCTGACGCCGACGAGCATCAGCACGAACAGGAACAGCATGAGGACGGCACCGGTGTAGACGACGATCTGGACGACCATCAGGAACGGCGCCTCGTTGATGCCGTAGAAGATCGCGAGGCCGACCATGGCCAGTGCCATCGACATGGCCGAGTGCACGGCCTTGCGGGAGAAGACCACGCCCAGGGCACCGAGCACGACGACCGTGCCGAGGATCCAGAAGACCGCGGCCTCTCCCGAGCCGATGGGAGCCGGGGCGGCGAGGTGGAACGCGGGGGTCGCGGGGGTGAGCGGGTTCAACGGACCGCCCCCGTGTTCTCCGGCCGGTCCTGCGTCCCGTGCTCGCCGCGCCCGGTGGCGTAGTAGTCCTGTTCGGTCTCACCGAGCCGCATCGGGTGCGGCGGCTGTTCCATCTCCTCGCGGAGCGGGGCGAGCAGCTGCTCCTTCGTCCAGATCAGGCTCTGCCTGCTGTCGTCGGCCAGCTCGTACTCGTTGGTCATGGTGAGCGCGCGGGTCGGGCAGGCCTCCACGCACAGCCCGCACAGGATGCACCGCAGGTAGTTGATCTGGTAGACGCGTCCGTAGCGTTCGCCGGGCGAGTACCGGGCGTCCTCGGTGTTGTCCCCCGCCTCCACGTAGATGGCGTCGGCCGGGCAGGCCCAGGCGCACAGTTCGCACCCGATGCACTTCTCCAGGCCGTCGGCCCACCGGTTCAGCTGGTGCCGTCCGTGGAAGCGCGGCGCCGTGGGGCGCTGTACCTCCGGGTACTCGACGGTGGGCACCTTCTTGAACATCGTGTGGAAGGTGACACCGAAACCCTTGACGGGGTTGAGCCAATCAAGCACCGGTAACCTCCCCCTTCTTCTGGTTGCGTTCGGCGGTGGCGGCCGGGGCCGTCCGCGGCGGTTCGGCGAGCACGCTGCTGCCGTAGTGGGCGGCGGTGCTCGGGGGCACCGGGAAGCCGCCGTAGGAGGGCTCCCGGTGGGCGCGGCGCGCGTTCTCCGCGCGTTGGCGGGCCTCCTCGGCGCGTTCGCGGCGCACGAAGCGGACCCAGGCGGCGATCGCGGCGACGGTGGCCGCGGTGAAGCCCGCGACGACCGCGGCGATGACCAGCGGGTGGGCCCCGTCGAGCACGAGCATGCGGACGACGGCGACACCGGTGATCCACACGAGCTGGATCGGGATGAGGACCTTCCAGCCGAGCTTCATCAGCTGGTCGTACCGGACGCGCGGAAGGCTGCCGCGGGCCCAGATGAACAGGAACATCACGGCCACGAACTTGAGCAGCCACCACAGGACGGGCAACCAGCCCTCGTTGGCGCCGGGGATGATCATGCTGACCCCGGGCGGGGCGTACCAGCCGCCGAGGAAGAGCGTCACCGACACCGCGGCGACGGTGCACATGTTCACGTACTCCGCGAGGAAGAACATCGTGAACTTCATGGAGCCGTACTCGGTCATGAAGCCGCCGACGATCTCGCCCTCGCCCTCCGCGAGGTCGAACGGGAGCCGGTTGGTCTCACCGACCATCGTGACGATGTAGATGAGGAACGACGGCAGGAGCAGCACCGCGAACCACAGGTTCTCCTGGGCCGCGACGATGCCGGAGGTGGTGAGCGTCCCCGCCATGATGAAGACCGCGACGAAGGACAGGCCCATCGCGATCTCGTAGCTGATCACCTGCGCGGAGGCGCGCAGGCCGCCGAGCAGGGCGTAGGGCGACTGGGAGGCCCAGCCGCCGAGCACGAACCCGTACACGCCCAGGGCCGCGGTGGCCAGGACCAGCAGGGCGGCGATCGGCAGGTCGGTGAGCTGGAGCGGGGTCATGACCCCGAACATGTTCACCTCGGGCCCGAGCGGGATGACCGAGAAGGCGATGAACGCGGGGACGGCCGCGATCATCGGGGCGGCGATGTAGACGAACCGGTCCACCCCGCGCGGGATCAGGTCCTCCTTCAGGGAGAGCTTGATGCCGTCGAACAGGGACTGGAGGAGGCCGAAGGGGCCCATCCGGTTGGGTCCGTGCCGCTGCTGCATCCGGCCCATGACCTTGCGGTCGGCCATGATCATCATGAGCACGCAGACCATGAGGAAGACGAAGATCCCCAGGGCCTTGACGGTGGTGATCCACCACGGGTCGTTCCCGAAGGCGCCGAGGGTGCTCTCCGAGGCGAGGTGGACCACGCTCGGTTCGAGAGCGGCGGGGGTCACTGCTGCCTCCCGTTGGTGGTGTGCGCGGCCAGGGATACCGTCTGACCGGCGGCGCCGCCCAGGTCACGGCGGATGTCGCAGCCGTGGGCGTTGGCCGGGAGCCAGACGACCCGGTCGGCGATGCCGGTGACGACCACGGGGACGGTCACCGAGCCCCGGGTCCCGGTGACGCGGAGCGATCCGCCGTCGGGGACCCCGACCTCGTCGGCCGTGGCCTTGGACAGGTAGGCGCGCGGCTGGCGGGCGGTACCGGCGAGGTAGGGCTCGCCGTCCTCCATCCGGCCGGTGCCGAGCAGTTGTCGCCAGGTGGACAGGAGCGCCTGGCCCGGTGCGGGTTCGGGCGGCGGGACCGGCCGGACGGCGGGTCCGGCGGCCCGGTCGCCGAGCCACACCCCCATCTCCAGCAGCTCGTTGTAGGCGCTGGCGGAGTCGGGCAGGCCCAGGTGGACGTCCATCTCGTCGGCGACGGCGGACAGCACCCGCAGGTCCGAGAGGGCGCCGGGCACCTTGAGCGCGTCGCCGAAGGGCCGGTGGCGGCCCTCCCAGTCGACGAAGGTGCCGGACTTCTCGGCGACGGCGGCCACCGGGAGGACCACGTCGGCCCGGTCGGTGACGTCGCTGGCGCGCAGTTCGAGGCTGACGACGAACGGCACCCTGGCCAGTGCGGCGCGGGCCGCGTCGGGGTCGGGCAGGTCGTCGAGCTCGACCCCGGCGATGACCAGTGCGTCGAGCTCCCCCGCCTCGGCCGCCGCGATGATCGCGCCGGTGTCGCGTCCGGGGGTCTGCGGGAGGGAGCCGACGTTCCAGGCGCGGGCGACCTCGGCGCGGGCCGAGGCGTCGGCGACCGGGCGGCCCCCGGGCAGCAGGCCCGGCAGCGCCCCGGCGTCGATGGCGCCCCGTTCACCGGCGCGGCGCGGCACCCAGGCCAGCCTGGCGCCGGTGCGCTCGGCCAGGGCAGCGACGGCGGTGAGGGCTCCGGGGACGGCGGCGAGCCGCTCGCCCGCCAGGATGACGGCGCCCTCCTGACCGATCGCCTCGACGACGTCGGGGTGGTCCGCGTCCAGGGCGTTGAGGGCGCGGCCCTCGTCGCCGGGGGCGGTCCGGACCAGAGTGCCCTTGGTCTTGGTGAGGCCGAGGCTGGCGTGCGAGGCGATCGAGTACACCTTCAGGCCGCGCTTGCGCGCCCCCTTGCGCAGGCGCAGGAACACCAGGGGCGACTCGTCCTCGGGTTCGAACCCGGCCAGCAGCACGGCGGGGGCCTTCTCCAGGGCCGTGTAGTCCACGTCCACCGGGGTCCCGGCCACGTGGGCGGCCAGGAAGTCGGCCTCCTCGGCGGAGTGCTCGCGGGCGCGGGCGTCCACGTCGTTGGTGCCCAGGGCCACGCGGGCGAACTTGGCGTAGGCGTAGGCGTCCTCGTAGGTGAGGCGCCCGCCGACCAGGACACCGACCCTGCCGCGGGCCGCCTCCAGCCCCCGGGCCGCGACGCTGACCGCCTCGGGCCAGGAGGCGAACTCCAGGGCCCGGGAGTCCTCGTCGCGGACCAGGGGCCGGGAGAGGCGGTCGGACCGGGTGGCGTAGGTGAACGCCCACCGGCCCTTGTCGCAGTTCCACTCCTCGTTCACCTGCGGGTCGTCCCCGGCCAGTCGGCGGGTGACCTTGCCCCGGCGGTGGTCGGTGCGCTGGGCGCAGCCGGCCGCGCAGTGCTCGCACACGCTGGGGGTGGAGACGAGGTCGAAGGGGCGCGACCGGAACCGGTAGGCGGAGCCGGTGAGGGCGCCGACCGGACAGATCTGCACGGTGTTGCCGGAGAAGTAGGAGTTGAACGGCTCCCCCTCGGCGATACCGACCTGCTCCTGGGCGCCGCGCTCCATCAGTTCGATGAGCGGGTCCCCGGCGATCTGCGCGGCGAAGCGGGTGCAGCGCGCGCACTGGATGCAGCGTTCGCGGTCGAGCAGCACCCCGGTGGAGAGCGCGATCGGTTTGGGGAAGGTCCGCTTGACGTCGATGAACTCGGTCTCGCCCTGCCCGGTGGACATGGCCTGGTTCTGCAGGGGGCACTCGCCGCCCTTGTCGCAGACCGGGCAGTCCAGCGGGTGGTTGATCAGCAGGAACTCCATGATCCCGCGCTGGGCCCGCTCCGCCGTCTCGGAGGTGAGGTGGGTGTTGACCACCATCCCCTCCATGACGGTGATGGTGCAGGAGGCCGCGGGCTTGGGCATCCCGCGCCCGTTGCCCATGTCGGGGATCTCCACCAGGCACTGGCGGCAGGCCCCGACCGGGTCGAGCAGCGGGTGGTCGCAGAACCGCGGGATCTGGATGCCCAGCAGTTCGGCGGCCCGGATCAGCAGGGTGCCCTTGGGGACCCGGATCTGGAAGCCGTCGATGGTGACGGTGATCAGGTCCTCGGGGGGCGGGGCGGGTGCGGACCCGCCGGAGGTGTTGGAGGTGACGGTCACTGGTTCCCTCCCTCTTCCGTGGTCGGCCGGTCCGCCCAGACGGTGGACCTGGAGTGGTCGAAGGGGCAGCCGCCCTTCTCGAAGTGGTCAACGTACTCCTGGCGGAAGTGCTTGATCGAGGACATGACGGGGCTGGTGGCACCGTCGCCCAGCGCGCAGAACGAGCGGCCGAGCAGGTTGTCGCAGATCTGCAGGAGCTTGTCGATGTCGGCCTCGGTGCCCTCGCCGCGCTCCAGCCGGTCCAGGACCTGGACCATCCAGAAGTTGCCCTCGCGGCAGGGTGTGCACTTGCCGCAGGACTCGTGCGCGTAGAAGGCGATCCAGCGGCCGACGGCGCGGACCACGCAGGTGGTCTCGTCGAAGATCTGGAGGGCGCGGGTGCCGAGCATGGACCCGGCGGCGCCGACCGACTCGAAGTCGAGCGGGGTGTCCAGGTGCTCCTCGGTGAAGATCGGTGTGGAGGATCCCCCCGGGGTCCAGAACTTGAGCCGGTGCCCGGCGCGGACGCCGCCCGCCATGTCCAGGAGCTCGCGCAGGGTGATCCCGAGCGGCGCCTCGTACTGGCCGGGGTTGGTGACGTGCCCGGACAGCGAGAAGAAGCCGAACCCGGCGGACTTCTCGGTGCCCATGGAGGTGAACCACTCGGCCCCGTTGGCGACGATGCCGGGGACGCTGGCGATGGACTCGACGTTGTTCACCACGGTGGGCGAGGCGTAGAGCCCGGCCACGGCGGGGAAGGGCGGTTTGAGGCGGGGCTGGCCCCGGTAGCCCTCCAGGGAGTCCAGGAGGGCGGTCTCCTCACCGCAGATGTAGGCGCCCGCCCCGGCGTGCACGACGACGTCGAGGTCGAAGCCGCTGCCGAGGACGTCCTTGCCGAGCAGTCCGGCCTCGTAGGCGTCGGCTACCGCCTGGCGCAGCCGGCGGACGACGTGGACGACCTCGCCGCGCACGTAGATGAAGGCCTGGTTGGACCTGATCGCGTACGAGGCGATCGCCACCCCCTCCACCAGCACGTGCGGGTTGGCGAGCATGAGCGGGATGTCCTTGCAGGTGCCCGGCTCGGACTCGTCGGCGTTGACGACGAGGTAGCGCGGGTTGGGGTTGTCCTTGGGCAGGAACCCCCACTTCATCCCGGTGGGGAAGCCCGCACCGCCGCGGCCGCGCAGACCGGACTCCTTGACCAGGTCGACGATGGAGTCGGGTTCCATGGTCAGCGCCCTGCGGAGCGCGTCGTAGCCGCCGGTGGCCCGGTATCCGTCGATGGTGAAGGAGTCGGGGCGGTCCCAGTTCTGGGACAGGATCGGGGTCAGGGTGGTCACTTCGCGCCCTCCTCACCCTGGTCGTCGGTCGAGGGGGCGGGAAGGTTCCGGGGGTCCGGAGCCTCCCACCCGTTGCTTCGGGCGAGTGTGAGCCCGGCCAGCGAGGGGGCGGCCGCCTGCACGCCCTCGCCCGCGCGGCCGTCGTCGAACCCGGCGAGCACGCGCGAGGCCTGCTTCCAGGTGCACAGGCCCGCGGGGCCGCGGGTGGGGGCGACGTCCTTGCCCAACCGCAGGTCGTCCACCATCTGCCTGGCGGTGGCGGGGGTCTGGTTGTCGAAGAACTCCCAGTTGACCATCACCACGGGGGCGAAGTCGCAGGCCGCGTTGCACTCGACGTGCTCCAGCGTGACCTTGCCGTCCCCGGTGGTCTCCCCGTTGGCCAGGTCCAGGTGCTCCTTGAGCGCGGAGAAGATCTCGTCGCCGCCCATGACCGCGCACAGGGTGTTGGTGCACACGCCCACCTGGTAGTCGCCGCCCGGCTTGCGGCGGTACATGGTGTAGAACGTGGCGACCGCCCTGACCTCGGCGAGGGTGGTGTCGAGCTGGTCGGCGCAGAACTGCATGCCGGCCTGGCTGACGTGCCCCTCCTCGGCCTGCACCAGGTGCAGCAGCGGCAGGAGCGCCGAGCGCGGCTTCGGGTAGCGGCTGATGATCTCCTTGGCGTCCTGTTCCAGGCGCGCCACGACCTCGTCGGTGAAGACCTCGGGGGTCTCCTCTGCGGTGTTCTCGTTGTGCTCGCTCACCGGTCCACGCCTCCCATCACCGGGTCGATACTGGCCACGGCCGCGATCACGTCCGCCACCGTCCCGCCCTCGCACATGGCGGCGACGGCCTGGAGGTGGGTGAACGAGGGGTCGCGGAAGTGGACGCGGTGGGGGCGGGTGCCCCCGTCGCTGACGGCGTAGCAGCCGAGTTCGCCCTTCGCGCTCTCCACCGCCGCGTAGGCCTGGCCCGCGGGGACCCGGAAGCCCTCGGTGACCAGCTTGAAGTGGTGGATGAGCGCCTCCATCGAGCCGCTCATGATGTGCGCGATGTGGTCCGGGGAGTTGCCCAGGCCGTCCGGGCCGAGCGCCAGTTTGGCGGGCCAGCCGATCTTGGCGTCCTCGATCATCACCGGGCCGGGCCGGAGCTTGTCCAGGCACTGCTCGACGATCTTGAGGCTCTCCTCCATCTCGGCGATGCGCACCCGGTAGCGGGCGTACACGTCGCCGCCGTCGGAGACCGGGACGTCGAACTCGTAGTCCTCGTAGCCGCAGTACGGTTTGGCCTTGCGCAGGTCCCAGGCCAGGCCCGAGGCGCGCACCAGCGGGCCGGTGACGCCGAGCGCCATGCAGCCGGGCAGGTTGAGGTAGGCGACGTCCTTGGTGCGGGCCAGGTAGAGGGGGTTCTCGTCCAGGAGCTTGCGCATGACCTGGATGCGCTTGGGCATCTCCTTGAGCAGTTCCCGGATCTTGCCGACCGCGCCGGGCGGCAGGTCCTGCGCCACCCCGCCGGGCCGCACGTAGGCGTGGTTCATCCGCAGGCCCGTGACTAGCTCGAAGATGTCCAGGATCATCTCGCGCTCACGGAAGCCGTTGGTCATCACCGTGGTGGCGCCCAGCTCCATGCCGAACGTCGCCATGGCCACGAAGTGCGAGGCCATCCGGTTGAGCTCCATGAGCATGACGCGGATGACGCTGGCGCGCTCGGGGACCCGGTCGGTGATGTCGAGCAGCTTCTCGACCGCCAGGCAGTACGCCGTCTCGTTGAAGAGCGGCGTCAGGTAGTCCATGCGGGTCACGAACGTGGTGCCCTGCGTCCACGTCCGGTACTCCATGTTCTTCTCGATACCGGTGTGCAGGTAGCCGATGCCGACCCGGGCCTCGGTACAGGTCTCGCCGTCCAGTGTGAGGATCAGCCGGAGCACCCCGTGGGTGGACGGGTGCTGCGGTCCCATGTTGACGACGAGGCGCTCGGCGCTGGTGCCCTGGGCCTTCTCGACGACGTCGTCCCAGTCCCCACCGGAGGCGTCGATGTAGTCCTCGGTGACGGTCATGCCGTGCCTCCCTTCCGGAGGGGCCATCGTGTGGCTGGTGTGGTAGCAGGGCTGATCACTGGTAGGACCGCCGCTCGTCCGGCGGGGGCACGGTGGCTCCCCGGTACTCGACCGGTACGCCGCCCAGCGGGTAGTCCTTGCGCTGGGGGTGGCCGTGCCAGTCGTCGGGCATCTGGATCCGGGTCAGCGCCGGGTGGCCGTCGAAGACCATCCCGAAGAAGTCCCAGGCCTCGCGCTCGTGCCAGTCGTTGGTCGGGTACACCGACACGATCGAGGGCAGGTGCGGGTCGGCGTCGGGGCAGGTGGTGCAGACGCGGATCTCGCTGTTGTGGGTGATCGACCGGAAGTGGTAGACCGCGTGCAGTTCGCGTCCGGCGTCCTCGGGGAAGTGCACCCCGACCACGCCCGTGCACAGCTCGTAGCGCAGGGCCGGGTCGTCCCGCAGGACGCGGACCAGTTCCAGCAGCGCCTCGCGGCGCACGTGGAAGGTGATCTCACCGCGGTCGACCTCGACCCGCTCGACCTCGTCCTGCCGGCCGATCCCGGTGAGGGCCGCCTCCAGGTCGTCGGCGACCCGGTCGAAGTCCGCGGTGCGCGGGTCGCCGGGATCGGTGAAGGGGCGCCTGCTGTGGGCGGGAGCGCTCCCCCGCACCTGGAGTCCGCCGAAGCCGGAGGTGTCGCCCGTGGTGTTCGCGCCGAACATGCCGGTGCGCCTGACCGGTGCGGCCAGGCGCTCACGGCCGAGCTGGTCGGGGAGGTTCTCCGCGGCCTCGTCGCGCTCGTTCTCGTTGCTCATGTCAGTCCTTGGTCACCAGGGGCAGCGAACGGCGGAGCATGCGCTCCTCGGTCTCGGTGATCTCCTGCTCGCGGTGGGCGCCGAGCTTGGTGTTCTGCACCTTGTCGTGGAGCTTGAGCACGGCGTCCAGGAACATCTCCGGCCGCGGCGGGCAGCCCGGCAGGTACATGTCGACCGGCACGATGTGGTCGACGCCCTGGACGATCGCGTAGTTGTTGAACATGCCGCCGCTGGAGGCGCAGACGCCCATGGCGATGACCCACTTGGGTTCGGGCATCTGGTCGTAGATCTGGCGCAGGACCGGGGCCATCTTCTGGCTGACCCGTCCGGCGACGACCATCAGGTCGGCCTGCCGCGGGGTGGCGCCGAACTTCTCCATGCCGAACCGGGCGAGGTCGTAGTGGGGGCCGCCGACGGACATCATCTCGATGGCGCAGCAGGCCAGACCGAAGGTGGCGGGCCACATCGAGCTCTTGCGGGCCAGGCCCACGACCTGTTCGACCGTGGTGAGGGCGACTCCTGCGGGTAGTTTCTCTTCGAGTCCCATCAGCTGCGGACCTCCTCCGGGATGGGCGGCTGGGGCTGGTGTGGCTGGACGCGGGGTGCGCGGGTCGTCCCCGTTCGGGTCAGTCCCATTCGAGGCCCCCTCGGCGCCATTCGTAGGCGTAGGCGATGGAGACGTTCACCAGGAAGAGGATGATCGCGACCAGACCGAACCAGCCCAGGGCGTCGAAGTGCACGGCCCACGGGATGAGGAAGATGATCTCGATGTCGAAGACGATGAACATCATCGCCGTCATGTAGTACTTGACGGTGAAACGGCCGCCGCCCGCGGGCTGCGGAGTGGGTTCGATACCGCACTCGTAGGCCTGCATCTTGGCCCGGTTGTAACGCTTGGGGCCCATGACCGCGCCGGCGACCATCGACACCACGACGAACGCGGCGCCGATCCCACCGAGCACGAATATCGGTGTGTACAGCTCCACGGCTCACCCTCCTCCACTGAATGGCTGGTCGGAGTGCGCGACCGGCAGTCTTGTGAACGTTTTCACGTGCTTCTCGAATCCGTTTCGGCGAGGCCGGGCCGCTCCGGAGAGCGCCGGGGACCCGGTCCCCGCGCCGCGGCGCCCGCCCGGGTCTGCGCGCTCGGCCCCGACCCGCCCGGACGCCAGGGAAAGCCGGGGGTCCCTCGTCCGCTCCCCGCCCGTTCCTCCTGGCGGCTCGGTTCGTCCTGCGGAACCCCGGCGGCGCCCTCGCCTAGGCGGCGGGCGCGATCTTGGTCAGTCCGTTGATGACCCGGTCCATGGCGTCACCCTTGTTCGGCTCGGTGAGGTTGGCGAGCATCTTCAGGGCGAACTTCATGAGCGTGCGCTGGCGCAGGCCGTACTTGGTCGCGTACTTCATGAACTCGGGCTGGCCGATGACCTTCACGAAGTAGCGGCCGAGCGTGTAGTAGCCGCCGTAGGTGTCCGCCAGCACGTCCGGGTAGTGCAGCAGTGCGCGCTCCCGGGTCTGCTGGGTGGGGCGCCCGTGCGCCTGCACGATCACGTCGGCGGCGATCTGACCGGCCTCCATGGCGTAGGCGATGCCCTCGCCGTTGAAGGGGTTGACCATGCCGCCCGCGTCACCGACCAGCAGCAGGCCGCGCGAGTAGTGCGGGACCCGGTTGAAGCCCATCGGCAGCGCGGCGCCGCGGATGCCGCCCTTCTGGTTCTCCTCGGTGAAGCCCCACTCCCGCGGCATCGAGTCGGTCCACCGGCGCAGGAGCTTGCGGTAGTCCACGTCCTGGAAGGAGGAGGTGGAGTTGAGGATGCCCAGGCCGACGTTGCTGGTGCCGTCGCCGACCCCGAAGACCCAGCCGTAGCCGGGCAGGAGCACGTCCTTCTCACCGCTGCGGTCCCACAGTTCCAGCCAGGACTCCAGGTAGTCGTCCTTGTGGCGGGGGCTCTCGAAGTAGGTGCGCACGGCCACGCCCATGGGGCGGTCGTCGCGCTTGCGGATGCCCATGGCCACGGAGAGCCGGGAGGAGTTCCCGTCGGCGGCGACGACCAGCGGCGCCCGGAAGGTCACCGGTTCGCGGTCGGCGTTCTTGGCGCGCACCCCGACGATGCGGTTGCTGCGCTCGTCCATGAGGGGCCCGGTGACGTTGGTGCGCTCCAGGAGTTTGGCCCCGGCGGCCACGGCCCGGTTGACCAGGATCTGGTCGAAGTCGAAGCGCGTGCGCACGAGTCCGAAACCGGGGTAGGCGGCCAGGTCGGGCCAGGGCAGTTCGAGGCGGACACCCGCGCCGACGATGCGCAGGCCGTGGTTCTTGATCCACCCTTCGTCCTCGAAGGTGATCCCCATGGCGGTGAGCTGTTTCACCGCCCTCGGGGTGAGCCCGTCGCCGCAGACCTTCTCACGGGGGAAGGAGGTCTTCTCCAGGAGGAGGACGTCGAGCCCTGCCTGGGCCAGGTAGTAGGCGGTGGTGGAGCCAGAAGGGCCAGCGCCGACGACGATGACGTCGGCGTCGTACTCGATCCGTTCCCGGCCTCTGGGAGAGGAGGTGGCTGTCTCGCTCACGGATGTGTCCTCGACTACTTGCGCGGTACGCCGTGGCGGGTCAGTGCGGGGTCGACCCGCTCACGGGGGGTGTTATGGGACGTTTTGGGACTTCCGACATACCCGACATGGGTCTTGTGTCATACGACTCGTGTGCTTGTGAAGCACTTCACAAGCCTCTTTTCCGCAGTCTAGACCCTCCCGGGCCGGGAGGCGACCCCCGGGGGGCGTTCTTCAAGAAATCGGATATAGCGCCCACAAGGCCACTCATGCGCATCAAAGAGGTCACTCAGTGCTAGAAGTGCAGCTAGCACCACCACAGGAGGCACAAGTGACTCATGAGTAACAAGAAACCCCGGGGAACGGACCGTTCCCCGGGGTTTGAGTTCTTTTTAGTTGAAAGCGAAAGCTTTCGCCCTTTGGGCGTTATGTCGGGTTTTACTTCTCCCGGAAACCGCGGTGCAGGGCCACCGTGCCCAGGGTCAGGTTGCGCCAGGCGACCCGCGACCACCCGGCGCCCTGGAGGTACTTCGACAGCTCGGCCTGGTCGGGCCAGGCCATGATCGACTCCGACAGGTAGTCGTAGGCCTCGCTGCGGCCGGAGAAGGCTCCGGCGATCCTCGGCAGGGCCGCCATCAGGTACGTCGAGTAGAGCCTGTCCACGAACTCGACCGGGATGTGGCTGAACTCGCAGATGACCAGACGGCCGCCGACCCTGGTCACCCGGCGCAGCTCCCGCAGCGCCTGGTCCACGTCGGCGACGTTGCGCAGACCGAAGGAGATCGTCACCGCGTCGAAGGTCTCGTCGGCGAAGGGCAGGGAGAGGGCGTCACCCGCCACGAAGGTCACGCCGCCGCGCGAGGCGCCGCCGCGCCGCCGGGCCCCGTTCTGCAGCATGCCCAGCGAGAAGTCGCAGGCGATCACGCGGGCGCCCTTCCTGATGAAGGACTCCGAGGAGGTGCCGGTACCCGCGGCCAGGTCCAGGACCAGCTCGCCGCTGTGGGCGTCGACCGCGTCGACCACGGCGCGCCGCCAGACGCGGTCCTGGCCGAGCGAGATGACGTCGTTGACGAGGTCGTAGTTCTCTGCGATGCCGTCGAACATCGCGGCGACGTCCTGGGGCTTCTTGTCGAGCTTCGCGCGGGTCATGGAAACAGCCTAAGGGGGCCCGGACAGCAGCCCGGACCGGCCTTGTCTCAGACGGGGAACTCCCCCTGCCAGGAGCGCTCCAGCAGGGCACGGGGCAGGTAGTCCGAGCGCACGTCCATCCGGTAGCCAGGGTCGTGGTCGACCCGGTCGAAGGCCAGGCCGGCCAGGCCGAGCAAGCCGAGCGGCAGCACCTCCGCGAGCGGGTCCCCCTGCCCCTCCGACCGGGCGTGGTACTCCCCGAACGACTCCAGGCCCCGGACCAGGATCCGCTCGAAGTCCTCCGGTTCACCGCCCAGGAAGGCGCGCAGCAGGTCCAGTTGGGGGAAGACCAGCAGATCGAGTTCGAGAGCCGGAAGGTCGGCCCCGGGCTGCCGGGGGTCGGACAGTTCCATCGCCGAGCGCAGGTGCGGGGCGAGCCGGTCGTCCCCGTTGACGAGCGCCTGCAGGGCGCCCACCCAGTGGTGGAGGTAGGCCGGGTGCGCGGCGGTGCCCCCGGTCTCCCGCAGGCGTTCGACCGGGATGCCGGCCAGGTCCCGCACCCGCTTCTCGTCGCGGCCGACCAGGGCCAGGAAGAAGGCCCTCGTCCAGGCACTGGCGTCGGCGGCGGCCACCGGCCCGGGCGAGGTCAGGCGACGGTCCTCGTGCTCCACCCGCCACTCGAACTCCGTGCCGCGGGGAGCGGTCCCCAGCGCGACGACGGCGTGGTGGTACTGCGTGGCCAGGACCCAGCTCTCCCAGCCCCAGAGCCAGTCGCAGTCGGGTGCGGCCGCGAGGGTCTCCAACACGGGCCGGTACACCTCGTCCAGGCAGGCGCCGGCGGTCGCCGGCCGCTCCTCGAGGAGGGCGGCGTAACGGGGCCGTTCGGCCTCGATCTCCTCGATCCGGGCCCGGTCGACGGACACACGAACCGGCGAACGCCGGGGAACGAACACCACGGACTTCACTTCCTCACGGAGTCGGCATGGGCGGGTCGGTCTCAGCCGGGGAACGAGCGCTGCCCGCGTCGGACCGGCCGGTTCCCGCGCCCGGACGATCCGGTCCCCCACCTCACACAACACCCCGACGGGGGATTCCGCCAGGAAACTCACCCGACCGGCGACGAGCCGGTTTCCCCGGCGTGCGAGCCGTGCGTCCTCCGGTACCGGAGGACTCTCCCGGGCGGAGCAGGCGGCTCGTGGCCGCCCAGCCCGGGCGCCCGGGCTGGGAGAGCCGCGGACGATGCGGGAACGCTTGACTACCTGGAGTAATTAATCAGCAACAACATGCAATAATGGCGTCTCCGAAACCATCCCGCCGTGCGTCCTAGGAGAGTCCCGTGAACCCGGCCCGATCGTTCGTCGCCCTGACGATGAGCTCTCTGCTCCTGCTTCCGCTGGGGGCCGCGGCCGCCTCACCGGCCTTCGCGGCCCCGCACGACGGCGTGGTCAGCGAACAACCCGTCCAGTGGACCCCGCACGTCCTGGACGGGACGGTCAAGGACATCCTCCGCCTCGGCGACACCGTGGTGGTGGCCGGGGACTTCGACCGCGTCTCCGACGCCGACGGAAGGCGCACCCACGACCGGTACAACCTGTTCGCGTTCAGGCACGGCAGCGGCGAGGTCCTCCCGGGCTTCGCCCCGGCCGTGGACGGCACCGTCACCTCGCTGGCGGCGGGGCCCGACGGGTCGGTGGTCATCGGCGGCGAGTTCAAGCGGGTCAACGGGGCGGACAGCCGGGGCGTCGCACGGATCGACACGGCCACCGGGAGGACCGTCAGGGGGTTCGACGCCTCGGTGGACAGCGGGAAGGTGCACCGGCTCACCGGCGGCGGGGGCCACGTCTACCTCGGCGGGGACTTCACCGGGGTCAACGGCCAACGGCGCACCGGACTGGCCCGGATCGACACCGCCACCGGGCGGGTCGACCCGTACTTCGCCCCGACCCTCGCCGAGCAGCGGCGCGGCAGCCTGCGCGTGCAGGAGCTCGCACTGAGCCCGGACGGGGAACGGCTCGCCATCAACGGAACCTTCACCGAGGTGGAGGGGCTGGACCGCTACCAGATCGCCCTGATCGACACCGCGACCGCGGCCCCCACGGCCTGGTCGACCTCCGCCTACGAGGCGCCCTGTGACTACTCGGCGATGCACACGTACATGCGGCAGATGGAGTTCTCCCCCGACGGCTCCTACTTCGTGGTGGTGACCGCGGGCGGCCCGAAGACGAAACCCGGCCTGTGCAAGTCGACGGCCCGGTTCGAGAACAACGACACCGCGGACTCCGAGCCCACCTGGACCAACCTGACCGGCGGGGACTCGCTGTACTCGGTCGAGGTCACCTCGTCGGCCGTCTACGTGGGCGGCCACCAGCGCTGGATGGACAACGAGAAGGGCGCCCTGAACCCGGGCCCCGGGTCGGTGGCCCGGGAGGGCATCGCCGCGGTGGACCCCGGCACGGGGCGGGCCCTGCCCTGGAACCCGGGGCGCTCCCGCGGCCACGGCGTGGAGGCGCTGCACGCGACCTCCGACGGCCTCTACGTGGGCAGCGACACCGATCGCCTCGCCGACGAGTACCACGCGCGGCTGGGGATGTTCCCGGCCCCGTGAGGCACTCCCCCGGCCGGACCGGGGACCGCAGGGGCGGCTCCGCGGAAAGCGGGGCCGGCCCCTTCGTCAGTTCCTGGTCTCGGCGGCCCCGGTGCCCTCCGCGGGAGCGGCCCCGGCCCCCTCCGCGCCCCGGGCCTCCAGGAGCTCGTCCTGGATCTCGTCCTCGCGGGCGGCACCGCCGGAGAGCCGGGTGCCGACCGCCCTGTCCTCGCGCTTCTTCGACCAGTCGACGACCGACGCCGACATCTGGTCGCGCCACTTCGAGAGCAGGACGTAGGAGGCGAGCCCGCTGACCACCCACGCGAGGATCAACGCGACCCACGACCTCGCGCCGAAGAGGTAGACGACTCCGAAGGCGCCCGCGAACAGCGCCAGGCGGGCGGCGGTGTAGGTCAGCCAGCTACGCATCAAAAAGCCTCACAACAGACGATTACCTGCACTAGATTGGTCGACACACCCGCCCGCGCATGATCACGCATGTGGTCGGCCGAGTCGCGCGACCACGGTCGAAGGGTGGCGTTCCGCATCAGGCAGCCCTTACCTCCAGGTTAAGGGTGTGCCTCCGTCGGCACGCACCAGGGCGGGGTGTGTTCCACCGCAGGCCTGGCCGGGCGTGATCGGCACCGGATTCGGATAGTCATGGGATGTTTCCAATCCCGACAGCAGGGCCCGAACATCACGTTCCGATCACATATCTCCCACTCCTCCCCCCAGCGGAGCAATTTCTCCGAAAACTAGGGAGGAAACGGACCAACTCGTGCACACTAGGGGATCAAACGCCCGCCGCCCCCTCAGTCCAGGCGGGCACGATTGGGGGAATGTGAAGGTGGAACGAGCAAGCGAACGCCTGTTGACCCCCGGGGAAGTGGCCTCACTCTTCCGGGTTGATCCCAAGACCGTCACCCGCTGGGCCGCCTCCGGGCGGATCAGCAGCATTCGGACGCCCGGCGGCCACCGCCGTTTCCGGGAGTCCGAGGTACGCGCCCTCCTGCTCGGAGAGCCGAGCGAGAGCACCCCCTGACCGACCGGCGTCCGACACGCCCCCGACGGCCCCGGACCCGACGATCCGCGCGGTCTCCCGCACCTCTGGGCAGGCGCACCCGGCTGTGCGGAGTCGACAGCAAGAGTAGGCTGGAAGCATGGTGTGGCTCGGTGGCCTGATCACGCTCGTATCGATCGTTCTGTGGGTGTACGCGTTCTTCGACGCGTTGACCACCCCTGCCCAGGAGGCTCGGAACCTTCCGAAGGTCCTGTGGCTGGTCGTCATCGCACTGTTCATGCCCGTCGGCTCGATCCTGTGGCTCTTCCTGGGTCGTCCGCGCAGGCCTGCCTCCGTCGGTGGCACGCCCTCTCCGGAGCAGGCCGCGTCCGTGGACGACCTCGACCCGTCAGACTTCGCCAAGCCCTCGGACAGCCCGCACCCGCTCGGCCCCGACGACGATCCGGAGTTCCTCCGACGCCTCAACCGTCGGATCGACCCGGAGGAGTAGTCCACTCGGTACCGCCGAACGGCACCTGCCGAAGGGCTTCGCAGACAACGGACTGCGGGGGCCGTACCCGAACCGGGTACGGCCCCCGCCGCCGTTTCCGGGCGGGCCCCTCGGGGGCGGGCCGCCCGGCCGCCGGGCCCGGGTGGCTACAGGAGCCCGGCCCCCGCCGACCGGGGCAGCCCCCGGACCGCGTGCACCGGCTCCACCTCGTCCGCCAGCTGCGGCACCCAGGTCAGTTCGGTCCCGAGCCGGTCGTCCGGGCGGAGGGCGTTGTGCTCGGCGACCAGGTCGACAGGGGTGAGCCGTCCGGACCCCTCGGTCAGCAGGACGTTCCCGTGCTCCACGATGTCGGTGCCGCCCCAGTTGCGCAGCAGCTCACCGGCCCCGATCCCGTCGTGGAGGTCGAAGATGTTGTTCTCCGCGTACAGGTGCGACTCCTTTCCCACCCCCAGGCTGTAGCCGAAGTGCTCGGGGTCCCGGACCGTGTAGTAGTTGTTGTGCACGTGCACCTGGCCGTAGCGCACCCGCGGTGCCCGCTCCCCCAGGCCGTCGAAGTGGTTGTGGCGCCAGGTCACCCGCAGGTAGCCCCGGTCGGTGGTACGGCCGTCGCTGTTACCCAGCAGCATCGCCTTGTCCCGGCCCTCGAAGTGGTTCCGGGAGACCGTGACGAGGTCGGTGGCGCGCACGATGTCGAGCAGGCCGTCGTGCACCTCGTACTTGCGGCCGAAGTACTCGGGGAGTTCGCTGCCGGGGTTGTCGCCGTCGTCGAAGGTGTTGTGGTCCACCCACACGTTGGTGGATCCGGAGACCTCGACCTGGTCGTACTCGGAGTTCCAGTTGCCGCCGCCCCCGTCGCCCGGGTCCCAGCCGGGGAAGCAGTCGTACGCGTCGGAGAAGGTGAGGTTGCGCAGGATGACGTTGTCCGCGTTGTGGACCCGCAGGTTCATCCCGGTGACGGTGGCGTCGTCCCCCACCCCCACGATGGTGGTGTTGGAACCGACCCCGACCCGGATCTGTTCGGCCTGCACGGCCGACGAGGCGATCCGGGCCTCCTCCAGCGGGCCCTCGGGGTCCCTCCAGCCCCAGGTGTCCGGGTCGTACTCGGCGAGGTAGTCCTCCTGGGTGTACCCGTCCACCGCGTAGTCCTCGCAGCTCAGGGATGTCCCGTCCGGGGCGGTGTTGGCGTCGATGACGCCCTCGACGTAGACGATCACCGGGGTGTCGCCGTCCCGCTCACCCACCGCCGCGCGGAACTCCGCCATGGTGGAGACCCGGTGGACGTCCTCCGGGGCGGCCTCGGAACCGCCGGTCGTCCCGTTGCCCGCCGAACCCCAGCCGTCGCCCTCGGACAGGGTCTGGCGGCCGACACCGCGGGGATCACCGACGGGTTCGGCCGCGGCCGGGGCGAGTGTGGTGGCGACCAGCACGGCCGTCAGGGCCAGAGGTGGGACGAACCTTCGCATCTGTCTGCTCCTTGGTCGGGGGTCCTGAGCACATGCCTGCAAACGTTTGCAAGTATCTCTCTGAATTTGTCGCCCCCGTCAACCCTTCCTCCGCCGCGTTCCGTCTGGAAAAGGATGGAAAAACAGTCGTTGGGACAGTGGGAATGACAAAAAGGACGTGTGCCGACCGGGCTGACATCCGACAAACGATTGCCGTATTGTCGAGGAAGCGAGAACAGTCGGCGGAACGGAGGCCCCGGTGGCCGTCACCATCAGGGACGTGGCCCGGGTGAGCGGGGTGCACGTCTCCACCGTCTCGCGCACCCTCTCCGCGGCCCACCTGGTCAGGCCGGACACCCGTGCCCGGGTGCTGGCGGCCGCGGACGCGCTCGGCTACCGGCCCAACCGCGCCGCCAGGGCCCTGTCCACCAGCAGGACCGGAAACCTCGGGCTGATCGTCGCCGACATCGCCAACCCGTTCTTCCCGCCGCTGGTCAAGTCCGCCCAGGCCCAGGCCAGGGAACGCGACTACCACGTCTTCGTCGCCGACACCGACGAGCGGCCGGAGGTGGAGGAGGAACTGGTCCGGTCCATGGCCAAGCAGGTGGACGGTGTCCTGTTGGTCGCGCCCCGGCTGGCCAACCGCGTCATCGCCGAGCTCTCCCGCGAGCTCCCGCTGGTCGTCGTCAACCGGCGGCTCCGCGGGGTCCCGGGGGTTGTGATGGACGTCGGTTCCGGTGCCCGCCAGGCCCTCGATCACCTCCTCGGGCTGGGCCACCGGGAGATCGCCCTGGCGACGGGGCCGCACACGGCCTGGACCAGCCGGGAGATCGAACGCGCCGCCGAGGGGCTCGCCGCAGAACGGGGGGTGCTCCTCCAGCGGGTCGGTCCCAACCCGCCGACGGAGGAGGGCGGCCGGTCCGCCGCCGAGGAGGTCGCGGCCAGCGGGGCGAGTGCCGTGCTGGCCCACAACGACCTGATGGCCTTCGGTCTGGTCCGGCAGGCCGCCGAGCTGGGCCTGTCGGTACCCGGGGACCTGAGCGTGGTCGGCGTGGACAACAGCCACGTGGCCCAGTACTGCAGTCCGGCCCTGACCACGGTGGAGATGCCGGTGTCGGCCGCCGGGCGCGGAGCCGTCGACCTGCTGCTCCAGGCCGTGGGCGCCGGGGGTCCCCCCGGGACGGTCTCGTTGGACACCGGTCTGGTCGTACGCGAGTCGACCGCGCCGCCCCGAGGGGTCGGCGCGGCCGGCTGAGTCCGTGCGGCCCGGTGGCCGGTCAGGCGTAGGAGTGCAGTCCGCTGAACATGTAGTTCACGGCGAAGAAGTTGAACATGACGGTCAGGAAACCGATCACGTTGATCCACGTGGCCTTCGGACCGCGCCATCCGCCCGTGGCCCGGGCGTGCAGGTAGGCGGCGTAGACCACCCAGGTGATGAAGGACCAGACCTCCTTGGGGTCCCAGCCCCAGAACCGGCCCCACGCCTCGTCGGCCCAGATGGAACCGGCGATGACGCCGAAGGTCCACAGCGGGAAGGCGAACAGGATGAACCGGTGCGAGATGCGGTCGAGCAGCTCGGAGCTGGGCAGGCGGCCGGCGATACCGGCGACCTTCTCCCCCAGGGCGCGTTTGGCCTCGGCCCGGTGCGCGACCAGGTAGGTGACACCCGTGACACCGGAGACCATGAAGGCTCCGCCCGCGATGATCACGGCGGTCACGTGGATCGGGACCCAGTAGGAGTGGAGCGCCGGGATCAGCGGGCCCGGGTCGACGTACAGCCAGCGAACCCCGATGCCCAGCAGGAGCAGCACCGGGACGAGCACGAAGGCCCCGAGGAAGCGGGCCTGGTAGCGCCAGGAGGCGTAGAGCAGCGCGCCGACGGCCACCAGGCACATCGCCACGACGAACTCGAACATGTTGCCCCAGGGCCAGCGGCCCGCGGCCAGCCCCCGGGTGACGACCTGCGCGACGCTGAACACGAAGCCCAGCGCGGTCACGCCCAGGGCGATCCTGCCCAGAACGCTCTGGGGGGCCTGGGCCGCGCCCTCCGAGGTGCGGACCTCGACCTCGATGTCGCCGTCGTCGGCGTTCTCGACGGCCCCGGCGCCCACCGGCATGAGCCGGCCCTGAGCCTGGTACGCCGTCCGTAGGCGGCCTCGATGGCGAAGAGGAACAGTGCGGCCGCGTACGTCACGATCATCGCGATGATCAACGTGTCACTGGCCGACGCCATCGTCTCGTTCACCGGTCCGGCGAGTGTGTACGTCACCGGTCACTCCCTCTTGTCGTCGACTCTGGCGGGTCGGATGGTGTGCGGGGGTTGTCGTCGGACTCGCTCCGGAGCCGTCCGGCAAGCTGTTTGGTGATCTCGTGGAACTCGGAGTTGTCACCGGCCGCCTCGGTCTTGCCGAGCCCGGCCAGCTCCACCCGGGTGCGGCCGTCCGCTCCCCTGCTGGCGCGCACCCACACCCGGCGGGGGCGCACGAAGAGGGTGAGGAGCAGGCCGGCCACGGCCGTGGTGGCCGCGCCCAGGGCGGGCAGCCGGGCCCCGTCCCGGTTGCTCTGGAGGGTGGCGTACTGCTTGTACCCCTTGAAGGTGACCGAACCGGCCTCATCGGGCAGCTCCCAGGTGTCGCCGACGGCCATCACGGGGGATTCGCCGAGCTCCTCCATCCCCGTGGTCTGGAGCTGGTAGACCGACTGCGGCTCGGACATCCCCAGGTCGCCCCGGTAGGCCTCCAGGGTCACCGCGGGGTTCTCCGGTCCGGGGAAGGTGGAGGTCAGTTCGCCCCCGGCGTCCTCGGCGGCCGTGGGCAGGAAGACCCCGACGAAACCGATCTCCTCGCCGCCGGTGTCCGGGACCTTGATGACACCGTCGGAGGTGTAGCTCCTGGTCTCCCGGTGCAGGAACGGGACCGCCTGGTCGAAGACCACGTCGCCGTCGGCGTTGCGGACCTCGAACTCCGGGGCGTAACCGTGCCCGAGCAGGTAGACCTGGACGCCGTCCACGCTCAGCGGGTGGTTCACCTCCAGCCTGTGCTGCTGCTCCGGCGCCCCGGGAGCCTCCTTGTAGGTGACCTCGGCGACGTAGGACTCGGCCTGCCCGCGCAGGTCGCCCTCCTCGATGAAGCTGGCCTCGAAGCTGTCGAGGTGCATCGTGAAGGGCTCGAACCGGTCGGTGTCGGTCCAGTGGCCCGGGTAGACGGCGTCGTAGGACGGCAGCGTGTTGGCGAACCCGTCGCCCTCCACGATCAGCATGTTGCCGCGGTAGCCGAAGAACGCCCCGGCCGCGAGGGCCAGCAGCAGAGCAAGCAGGGCGAGGTGGAACAGTACGTTCCCGACCTCGCGCAGGTAGCCGGTCTCCGCGGAGACCGAGTCGCCGTACCGTTCGGTCCGGTACCCCCGGAGTACTCCGCCGACCCGCTCCAGCGCGGTCTCGGGTGAGGCGTCGGTGCTGAACCGGGCCACGTAGGGCATCCGGCCGAGGTTTCGCGGGGTGGGCACCGGCCGTGCCCGGACCGCCTTGGCGTGCACGAGGGCGCGCGGGAGCACGCACCCGGCCAGGGAGACGAAGAGCAGCAGGTAGATCGCGCCGTACCAGGGCGAGGAGAAGACGTCGAAGAGGTAGAGGCGGTCCAGCCAGGGCGCCAGCTCCGGGTTCTCCCGGAAGTAGGCGTTCACCTCGTCGACGCTGACCACGTTCTGCGGCAGGATCGATCCGGGGATCGCCCCCAGCGCCAGCAGGAAGAGCAGGATCAGGGCGGTGCGCATCGAGGTGAGGGTGCGCCAGACCCAGCGCGCCCAGCCGATGGCGCCCAGCCCTCTGGGCCGGTTCTCGGGGGGCTGTCCCCCGGACGTGTTCTCCGAGTTCTCGGACGTGGTCGTGGTCAAGTCAGATCACCGTCTGGAAGTTTGCGGCCCAGCCCTGCATGGCGATGGTCATCTGCGTCCAGAGGCCGGTCACCATGGCGAGGCCGACCAGGACGAGCATGACACCGCCGAACACCGTGACCGTGCGGGTGTGGCGCTTGAGCCATCCGAACGCGTGCAACGCGCGCCGGTAGAGCAGCGAGGCGAGGATGAACGGCAGCCCCAGCCCGACGCAGTAGACGAGGGACAGGAGCATCCCCCGGCCGGCGCCCCCCTCGACGAAGGCGAGGGTCTGGACGGCGGCCAGGGTGGGACCGATGCACGGGGTCCAGCCCAGGCCGAAGAGGACGCCGAGCAGTGGCGCCCCGGCCAGCCCGGCGCGGGGCAGGCGGTGGAAACGGAACTCGCGGCCGAACCCCGGCAGGAGGCCCATGAAGGCCAGGCCGAGGACGACGGTGAGCGCACCGAGCACCCGGGTGACGGGGTCGGTGTAGTCCATGAGGAGGTCGCCGAGCCAGCCGATGAATCCGCCGACCGCGACGAAGACGAAGCTGAACCCCGCGATGAACAGGATGCTGCCGGTGACCATCGTCCACCGGCGCCGCGCGAGCTCGGTGTCGATGTCGGCGACCGTACGGGTGCCCGCGGCGCCGCCCCCTCCGGCCGCTGCGTTCTCCTCCCGTTCGCGGACCTGGGTTCCGCTCATGCCGGACACGTACGACAGGTAGCCGGGGACGAGCGGGAGCACGCAGGGTGAGAGGAAGGAGACCAGTCCGGCGGCGAGGGCGAGGGGCGCGGCCAGGAGGAGGGAGCCGGTCAGGACGGTGGTGCCGATCGGGTCCATCAGTCGTCGTCCCCGTCCTGAGCACCGTCGGCGGCGTCCTGGCCGGTCTCCCCGGCGGTCTCCGGGGCCTCGTCGGCGCCTTCCCCGGCGCCCTCGCCGTAGCCCTCCTGCTCGGAGACGCGGGGGCGCTCCTCGGGGTCGCCGAAGTCGAACTCGACCACCAGCGGGTCGAGGAGGCCGGTGAGCTGGCCGTAGGTGGTGGGTCCGATGACGCGGGCGGCGATGTTGCCGTCGGGGTCGATGACCAGGGTGCTGGGGATCGCCCGGGGCGGGACGGTGTCCCGGAAGGCCTGCGGGATCTCTCCGGGCTGGTCGTACAGGCTCGGGTAGGGCACGTCCTTGTTGTCGGTGTAGGCCAGCGCGGCGGTCTCGTCGTCCTTGATGTTCACACCGAGGAAGTCCACCCCGAGGCCGCCGTACTCGGTGTACACCTCGTCCAGGACGGGCTGTTCGGCCCGGCAGGGGCCGCACCAGCTGGCCCACACGTTGAGCACGAGGATCTCGCCCGAGTAGTCGCTCAGGGAGACCTCGTCGCCGTCGAAGGTGGTCCCGGTGATCTCGGGAACCGCCTCGCGCTCACCGGTCTCGAAGACGGTGGCACTGCCGTCACCGGAGATGAACCGGTCCTCCTCGCCGCCGGACTCGATCTCGTTGCCTCCGGCGCAGCCGGACAGGGCGAGGACGGCGGCCAACGCCGCGGCCGACAGGCGCGGCACGGCACGGCGGCGTCGTGTACCTGCGCTGGTACTGGGCATCGAGGGGACCTCGCGAACGCGGTGTGAACAGGGCGGACTACAACAACGACAAAGTGTAGTAGATGCCCTGGGGACCGCTCGGCCGCCCCGGCGCAAGGGCGCGGAGCGGCACTCGGCGAGGTGGACCCCTTACGGGGGCGATGTCGGGGAGTCACCGCCCCCTGGTGATCGGCGGACCGGGCGCTGGGCGTGTGGGCCCCGCACCCGGGTCCGGCCCGGCCCTGTCAACCAGCCTCGACGAAAGCCTCGCGGAGGTAGTCGTGCACGGCTCGCTCGGGTACCCGGTAGGAACGCCCCACACGGATCGCGGGGAGAACTCCCGAGTGCACCATTCGGTAAACGGTCATCTTGGACACACGCATGATCGTGGCGACCTCCGCCACGGTCAAGAACCTGACCTCTTCGAGAGGCGGCTTGCTCCCGTTCATCTTCCGACGCCCTCATTCCCGGACGTGAGCATTTGTCTACCGTTCAGCCCTGGCGTGCCCGGCAGTGGTTGGGCGACCCCGGAAACTGTGCCCGTCCCACCGACACGCCAGCGTGTCGTGCTGTCACTACTGACACGTCCGTTTTCAGAGTAGAGCCGAGTTCCCGTCTACGGAAGGTCGTTCGTGCTGTCTTCGGCGCCATACGTTGACCACGGGTCAGATGAGGTTTAACGGTGGGTATAAATGGTCGGCCCTACTCATACAAGGCCCGCGCGGGCCAGGACGTAATCGCGCAGCGGGGCGTAGTCCTCGGGCAGATAACCATCGTCCAAAGGCACCGTGACCAGTAGTTTCCCCTCGTGCTCAGCGAGAAAGAGCGCGGGGTCGTTGCAGTCGGCGAAGCCCATCGTGGGCACCCCCGCCTCCGCCGCGGCCCCCGCGAACCCGTGGTCCGCGATGACCAACTGCGGCCATGGCTCGTCCCGGTCGGTGAGCTCCGCCAGAATGGCCCGCATGGCGAAGGGGTGGTGGCTGTGCCGGGGGAGGTGCCCGTCCGTCACCAGAGCCACCTCGTCCCGCCAGACCACGATCCGGCGGTTGGGGGGCCGTTCCGTGGTCACCTCGTAGGAGTAGCCCCCCGCCGCGGTGATGACCTTGCACCCGCGGCCGGACAGGGCGTCCTTCCAGTCCCGGTAGGTCTCCCGGAGGTTGCGGGGGTGACCGGTGGCGAACATGACCGTCTCCTGGCGCTCGGCGGCCAGTGCGAACCGGTCCGCGAGGGCCTCCAGGGCGTCGATGGTCAGGTCCGGGTCGATCGTGTCGATCCCCCAGACGTACTCCTCGTCCCCCACCACACCGCAGCGCTTGTTCATCAGGGCGAGGACCTCCGAGACGGTCCAGTCCTGGGAGAAGGTCAGCCCGAACTGGTGGTACGGGTCCTTCTGCACGAGTCTCCGGTAGTGACGCAGGTTGTTCTGCCGTGGGGTGTCGACGTGCCCCGCGATCCCCGTGCGAACCAGATAGGTGATGAGTTCAGCGCGTGTCGGCGGCGTCACCTGCGTTCCCCTTCCTCGTCAGCGCGGCGAGCTTTGCGAAACGCCGCGCGACCGCCACGACGTCGACTCCTGTTCGCCCGGTATTCATCCTCTTCCTACCCGCTGAACGCGCGCCACGCGGCGATCCGGGATATTTCACCGGGGTGTGACCGGACGGGCCGGTCCGACGCCGGTCGGGGACCCGGCCGGGGGCCGACCGGGTTCAGAGGGTCGGGTCGATTCCGTGGCTGGGGAAGACGGCGGTGCGGGTGGCGTGGATGGCCCGGTCCACGGGATCGCCGGGGTCGTACCCGCGCTCGAAGGGCGTGAAGGAGACCTCGCGGCCGTCGGTCATGTAGAGCGGGGCCAGTTCACCGGTGCGTTGGCGCACGAAGTCGCGCCACCCCTGCGGGGTCTCCCGCTCCGGGTCCACGGGTGAACCCGCGGCCTCGGCCAGCAGGTGGGTCCAGGCCCTGGGTACGACGTGGACGAGGCCGTAGCCGCCGCCCCCGAACAGCAGCCAGCGGCCGCCCGCGGTCTTGCGCGCCAGCCTGTGCAGCTCCTCGTAGGCCCGGCGCTGGCCGTCCACGCTCAGCGTCAGGTTGGCCAGGGGGTCGAGGGCGTGGGTGTCACAGCCCTGCTGGGTCACCAGGATCTCGGGCTGGAACTCGTGCAGGAGCGGCGGGACGACCGCGTCGAAGGCGCGGTGCCAGCCGGTGTCGCCGGTCCCGGCGGGCAGGGCGACGTTGACCGCGTACCCCTCCGCGCCCGGTCCGCCGACCTCCGAGGCGTGGCCGGTGCCGGGGAAGAGGGTCGCCGGGGACTCGTGGAGGCTGATGGTGAGGACCCGCGGGTCGTCGTAGAAGGCGTTCTGGACGCCGTCGCCGTGGTGGACGTCCACGTCCACGTAGGCGACGCGCTTGGCGCCCTGTTCCAGGAGCCAGGCGATGGCCAGCGCGGGGTCGTTGTAGACGCAGAACCCCCACGCGTTGCCGTGCATGGCGTGGTGGAGGCCGCCGGCGATGTTGGCGGCGTGCGCGCTCTGACCGGTCCACACGGCCTTGGCCGCGGCCACCGAGGCGCCGGAGATCAGCGCGGAGGCCTCGTGCATGTCACGGAAGACCGGGTTGTCCGCGGTTCCGAGCATGTGGGCGTCGTCCGGCTCCAGGGTCCGGCCCGCCCGCTTGACCGCCTCGATGTAGGAGGGGTCGTGCACCAGGGAGAGGAGTTCGTCGGAGGCCGGTTCGACGTCCAACAGGTCGACCCCCGCCCCGTCGAAGACCCCGAGTTCGCGGCTGAGCGCCATGGTCAGCTCGACTCGGATCGGTGCCATCGGGTGCTGCGGACCGAAGTCGTAGGCGGTGAGTCCGTCGTCCCATGCCACCCGAAGCGAGCAGGACGTGCGCCCTCCCATGTGGTGACCCCCGTTCCAGGTGTGCGTGCTCCGAAGCACACAGTACGCAAGGCCGCGGCGGGGGCAGAACCCCGGGGCGTCCGATCTCCGGGCAAGGACGGGGCCCCGGCGTGAAGGGGTGCTTCACGCCGGGGCCCGGGCCGTGGTCCGTCGGCGCCCCGCGGGGCCGACGGGGGGAGGGGACGGGTCAGTCCGCCTCACCGCGGTAGAAGCAGTCCGCGTAGACCTCCCCGGCCTTCATGTCGACGTTGCCGTGCAGGGGGCGGTCGAACAGGTTCTCGGTCGAGCCGATCACGATCCGGTACTTGCCCGGGTCCAGCTTCAGGTCCATGGCGTTGGGGTCGCTCATGCAGGACGTGTCGGTCGGCGGGGAGGAGACGTCGCAGTCCGCACAGGGCTCGATGATGACCTCCCCGTGCACCGCGTCCGGACCCACGTAGAGGAAGCGCATCTCCTCGTCGGTGTAGTTCACGTACTCGACGGAGACCTTGTCGCCGCCGCCGGTGCTGTAGGCGACCGCGTCGAGGTCGCTCTCGCCGAGAAGGACCGCGGTGTCCATCTCCTCCTCGATCCGGCCCGCCCCGACGTGCCGGACCAGGTCCTCGACCTCGTCGGCCTCGTGGTCCGGGTACTCGGCGGCGAGGAAGTCCGCGCGCGCCTCGGCGTCGTCGAAGTCGCCCGCGTCGACCTGGGCCCAGCCGCACTTGAGGGCGGCGTCGGGGCGCTCCTGCTCGATGCGGTCGGCGATCTCGGGGGCCGCGTCCCAGCTGAGGTCGTCGAACATCCCGATCTGGTCGGAGGCCGAGCACCAGCTCTCCGCGGAGTAGTCGCCGGTCGCCAGGTCGTACAGGTCGTTCAGGGCGGCGGGGACCTCGGCGGCGGCCGGGGTGTCGGAGAAGTCCTCGGCGACGAAGGCGTAGGTCTCCTGGGCCTGCCGGAAGGTCTCCCTGACCTCCTCGGTCACCTCACCGCTGTAGAGCTCGTCCGCGTCGGCCGCGAGCTGGGAGGCGTAGTCGAGGTGGATGTCGGCGATGCTGCCGTCGGTGTCCTCCCAACGGGAGGCCTCGTGTGCGAAGTAGTCGCTGTAGGACTCCAGCGCGTGGTCGAAGGCCTCGTTGTCCACGTCGGACTGGGCCCGGCTCAGGATCTGGCAGGCCTCGCTGCCGGAGCGCGCCCGGTCCATCAGCGACGGTGACATGGAGAGCTGGAAGCCGCTCTCCACCTGGCCGTAGACGTCGATGGCGGTGTCGCAGTCGCCGCGCGCGTGGGCGGCGTCGGCCACGCGGAGCCGCCACTCGCCGGTCTGCCAGACACCGAGGAGCGAGACGGCCATCACCAGGGCGAGGCAGGCCGCCAGCACGAGCGTGACGGGTTTGGCCGGGGGCTGTTCACCCCGGGCCAGGAGGCGCCGGTCGTGGGCCCGGCCCGCGAAGAGGCCGTGGACGGCTGTGATCAGGATCCAGACCAGGATCGCCGGAGCCCAGACGAGCAGGTCGTCGGCGGCGCCCATGACGGCGGCGGCGACCAGCAGGCCGAGGGTGACGACCAGGTTGATCCCGAAGAACACCCAGCTACGCAGGTAGAAGTAGCCCGCGCCGAAGCCGGACAGGTTCATCAGGGCTGCGCGCAGGCCGGACTTCGACTTGAAGAGGCCCAGCGGGGGCAGGGGCGGCGGGGGCGGCGGACCGCCGAACTGGCCCGGGGGCGGCCCGCCGGGGGGCATCCCGCCCGGAGGCATCCCGCCGGGGGGCATCCCGCCCGGGGGCGGTCCGAACGGCAGGTTCGGCCCCGAGGGGGGTCCGCCGGGGGGCGGCCCGCTGAACTGGCCGGGGGGCGGCGGCCCGCCCGCGGGGTTTCCACCGGAGGGGGTCCCGCCGGGAGGCGGGCCCGCTGGAGGCGTTCCTCCCGGTGGCGGACCTCCCGGTGGCGGTCCGCTCGGCGGCGGCCCGAGCGGCGGTTGACCGCCGGACGGGTTCTGGGGTGCGGGGCCGCCTCCCGTCGGGGCGCCCCCAACGGGACTCTGCGGACCGCTCGGGACATGGGGCGGCGTGGCGGGAGGCCCGGATTGCCCGGGCTGGTGGGAAGGGTCCGAAGGGGGTTGAGGAGTTGTCATGGGGCCCCGGAATCAGGAGGATGCGAACACGTACACAGGAGAGGAGACAGGAGGGTCAGCCCCCTCTTATTCCGACTTTATGCACCTGGTGTGACGCGGCGTCCGGCGCCCCACGACCATCGCGGCTGGAAATTTTTGTGTGACATGCATCACCTGAGCTGTGGTTCAGCTCTCGGAGAGCGCCCTACTCCGGTCCCGAGCCGCCTCGATCGCGTCGGTGAAGGCGGTACGCACCCCGTGTCGTTCCAGTTCACGCAGGGCGGCGGCGGTGGTCCCGCCCGGCGAGGTGACGGCCTCCCGCAACACCACCGGGTGCTCACCCGAACCGTCGAGCATGGCCGCGGCACCGGTGATCGTCTGACCCACGAGCCGCTGCGCCGTGACACGGGGCATACCCATGGCGACCCCGGCCTCGATCATGGTCTCGGCGATGAAGTAGAAGTAGGCCGGCCCGCTGCCGGAGATGGCGGTGACCGTGTCCATGTGCTGTTCACCGACCCGGAGCACCTCACCGACCGCGCCCAGCAGCTCCTCCGCCCGGTCCAGGTGTGCGGCCTCGGCGTGGGCCCCGCCGGAGACGGCGGTCATCCCCCTGCCCATGAGCGCCGGGGTGTTGGGCATCGCGCGCACGACCGGAACTCCCGGGTGCAGGTGGCTCTCCAGGACGGCGGTGGTCAGCCCGGCGGCCACCGAGATGACCAGGTGCTCACGGCCCAGGTGCGGGGAGAGGTCGTCCAACAGGGCGAGCATGTCCTGGGGTTTGAGGGCCAACAGCAGGGTGTCCGCCCGTTTGGCGGCGTCCTGCGCCGGAACCGTCTCGATCCCGTAGCGGCCGCGCAGCTCCCGCGCGTGCTCCGCGCGCGGCTCCGTGACGAGCACGTCCTCCGGTGTGTGGCCCTTGGCCAGCAGCCCGGCGAGCAGTGCCTCGCCCATCTTTCCTGCACCGATGATCGCGATCATGTGGGGTCCTCTCTGCGGATCCCCTCCACGCTAGCCCCCCGGCCCCGGGAAACGGACCGGCCGTCCCAGCCACTGGACAACCGGCCGATCGGGGTGTCAGCTCTGGTCGACCGAGCCCTCGTCGTCAGCCGCTCCCCCGGGGTCCACCGAGAAGCGCCGGGGCGGCGACTGGGGTCGTCTGCGGAGCAGCGCGATGCGCTCGCGGCGGCCCGGCACGGATTCGGAGCCCGGAGGCCCCTGGGCGAAGTGCAGCCGGGTGAAGGCCAACGCCTCGGCGAGCTCACGCATACGCGCCTGGCGGTCGGGGGCCTTGCGGGTGCTCACCTCCAGGACGAGTTGTCCCTCGTAGCCGTTGCCCGCCAGGTGTTCGAGCAGCTCGGCGACGGGCTGGCTGCCGCGGCCGGGGATGAGGTGCTCGTCGAGGTTCTGCCCGCCGAGCCCGTCGGCCACGTGCACGTGGGAGAGGCGGCCGCCCAGCTGTTTGGCCATGTCCATCGCGTCCGATCCGGACATGGCGGTGTGCGAGAGGTCGAGGGTGACGTCGGGGTAGTCGCGGTCGAGCGGGTTCCAGCTCGGTGCGTAGGGGACGACCTCCCGGTCGCGCACCCGCACCGGGTACATGTTCTCCACGGCGAAGACCACGTCGGTCTCCTCCTGCATGCGGGCGACGCCGTTCTCGAAGTCGCGGGCGTACTCGCGCTGCCAGCGGAAGGCCGGGTGCACCACGATCGTGCTGGCGCCCAGGGCCTCGGCCATCTCCTTGGAGCGGACGAGCTTGCCCCAGGGCTCCCGGCCCCACACGCGCTGGGTCAGTACGAGGCAGGGCGAGTGGACCGCGGTGACGGGCATCTGGTGGTAGTCGGAGAGGCGCCGGAGGAGTTCGGTGTCCTGACTGGTCGGGTCGGAGGAGACGAGGACCTCGACACCGTCGTACCCCAGTTTCGCGGCGATCTCGAAGGCCGCCGGGGTCTTCTCCGGGTAGACCGACGCCGACGAGAGGACCACGGGCGCGTCTGGGACCTGGATAGGGCTCACGGGAACCAGACTATGCGCTCCACGGCTCCCCGGGGCGACCGCCCGGGTGAACGCGGCGTGGCGGACAGCCCCCTCTCCCCCTCTCACGGGGGGCGGTGTGAAGAGGGGGACGACCGCCCCCGGGAGCACGGGAGACGGCCGTCGTCAGCTGTCGGGGCGCCTTCGCGCGCCTGTTCGGGGCCGGTTCAAAGACGCACGGCGCCGGCGAGGTTGTAGTGGTTCACGGCCCGTTCGGAGATGCTGCCGCCGGAGTTCGGGGCGTCGATCATGCGGCCGCCGCCGAGGTAGATGGCGACGTGGTAGGCGTATCCACCGCTGTCGGTCCAGTAGAGGAGGTCGCCGCGCCTGGCCTTGGCGTAGCTGACGCGGGTTCCGGAGTCGACCTGGTCGTGGGCGATCCGGGGCAGGCTCACCCCCGCCCGCTTGAAGGAGTACTGCACCAGACCCGAGCAGTCGAAGGAGTCCGGACCGGTCCCGCCCCAGGCGTAGGGCTTGCCCTTCTGGGCCTGGGCGGCGCTGATCGCCTTCTCGACGGTGCTGGAGGGGAGCGCCTGGTGGATCCGCTCGGAACCGCGTGCGCCCTCCGCGGCGACGGAGGCGGCCGGTGCGGGTTGGGCCAGGGCCGGGGCTCCCCCGGCGGCGAAAGCGGCCGCGAGAACGGCGACGGCGAGTGCGCGCGGCGCACGGCGACGCGGCTGGGCGGGTACGGCCTGCCGCCCCGGGTCCGTGGTGGGACGGCAGGCCCGCGTTTGCTCGTGGTGTCGCGGTAGTCGCATGACGTGGTTCTCCCTGTGTGGTCCGTCGGGGCCGCCCGCGCCGCTGTGACACGGATCCCACGACCGCCGACACACCACCATTGGTCACACAGACACCAAGAGTTGTCACTCTCCGTAGCCAAATCGGTATCCAAGGACGGTAAAGCCTGCTTGACTTCGGTAGACAAAACGGCCAGAGAACCACTAACCAACCGCACGCCACCGAGGCCGGTGACCGGGCGCTACGGGACCGGCACCCCCAGGGAGGAGTGCACGAAATCGGTCGTCGCGGCCATACCGAGGTTGTTCGGGTGGATGGGCGCCCCGTCCTCCGGGATCAGCCCCTCCACCCAGCGGGTGTCCGAGCCCTGGCAGACGTCGTGACCGCGTTCGAAGGTGTCGACGAAGACGGCTCCCTGGCCCTGCGCCTCCTCCCTGAGCATCTCGTTGAGCGCGGTCTGGACCCCGTCCAGGAACGGGACGTCGCCGCGGGCGATCGGCGTGCTGGGCCAGCAGCCGCCGCTCTCCGGAAGGATCTGGAGGTACCCGACGCTGAGGACGGTGGCGTTCGGGCTGCGCTCCGCGATGTCCGCGTAGACCCCCGAGACCTCGCTCCGCAGCCCCTCGATCCGCTGGTCCAGCTCGTCTCCGTAGTGGTTCGCGCACGGGCTGCCCCACGGGTTGCGCAGGCTCTGCTTCGCGCACTCGACCAGCACGTCGGAGAAGCCGAAGTCGTTGCCGGCGATACCCACCGTGACCAGGTCGGTGTCGGGCCGGAGCGCGTCCAGCTGCGGCGGGGTGTCGTCGAACTGGGGCTCGTAGAGGTGGTCCATCCGCGCACCGGAACAGCTCACGTCGGTGATCTCGGTGATCCCCAGCTCCTCCGCCAGGAGCTTGGGGTAGTTGACCGAGGACTGCATACAGCCCAGGAGCGGCATCCGGGCACTGGCGACCATGGGACCGGCGACGAAGGAGTCCCCGATGGCGACGTAGTGGCCGAAGGCCGAGGTCTGCGCCTCGTTCGCGGCGGCGGGCGCGCTGACCAGGGATGTTCCCAGAGCGGCCAGGGCCAGCGGGACCGTGAGCCGGGCGAGGCGGCGCAGGGCTCCCGGACGGCGGTCGCTTCGGGTGCTGCGGGGGACGGCGGGGGATCGGCGTGTACGGGACACGTGGGTTTCCTCTCCAAGGAGCGGGGACATCGGAGTGTTCGGACCCGGGGAGTGACTCCCTAGGAAGTCTCTAACACGACCTACGAAAGAAGGGTCCTAACCCGTAGGTAACTTTCCTGTGTCCCGGGCGGCCCCTGCCGCGGCAGCGAGAGCTGTCCCCGGCAGCCGTTAGCGTGTCGACCATGGCAAAAGCAGCGAAGACCACGTTCCGGTGCGCCGAGTGCGGATGGAGCACCCTCAAGTGGGTGGGGCGCTGCGGGGAGTGCCAGGCATGGGGCACCGTCGAGGAGGCCGGCGCCCCCGCGCCCGCCGCCGTCGCTGCCGCCCCCGTGACCTCCCGGGCCCGACCCATCACCGAGATCAGCGTGGAGAGCGCCGAGGCGGTCCCCACCGGGGTGGACGAACTCGACCGGGTCCTGGGCGGCGGAGCCGTCCCCGGCGGCGTGGTCCTGCTCGCCGGAGAACCGGGCGTGGGAAAGTCGACCCTCCTCCTGGAGGTCGCCGCGATGCGCGCGGCCGACGCCCCCGTCCTGTACGTGACCGGCGAGGAGTCCGCCGGGCAGGTGCGCCTGCGCGCCGAACGCCTCGGCTCCCTCTCGGACCAGCTCTTCCTCGCCGCGGAGACCTCGGTGGCCACCCTGGTCAACCACGTGGAGGCCGTCGCCCCCAAGCTGCTGATCGTGGACTCGGTGCAGACGATGGTCTCCCCCGAGGCCGCCGGCGTCCCCGGCGGCGTCACCCAGATCCGACAGGTGACCGGGGCTCTCATCCAGATCGCCAAGGAGCGCGGCATCGCGACCGTGCTGGTCGGCCACGTCACCAAGGACGGTTCCATCGCGGGACCCCGCATGCTGGAGCACCTGGTCGACGTCGTCCTGCACTTCGAGGGTGAACGCCACTCCCAGCTGCGCCTGCTCCGCGCGGTCAAGAACCGGTACGGCCCCACCGACGAGATCGGTGTCTTCGAGCTCACCGAGAAGGGCATCTTCGGGCTTCCCGACCCCAGCGGCCTCTTCCTCACCGAACGGACCGACCCGGTGCCGGGCACCTGCGTGACCGTCGCCCTGGAGGGCCAGGCGCCCCCTCATCACCGAGGTGCAGGCCCTCGTCGCGCCGACCCCGCTACCCGCCCCCCGCCGGGCCACCTCGGGTCTGGACACCTCACGGGTGAACATGATCCTGGCGGTGCTGGAGAAGCGGACCGGGATGAGGCTGGCCAACATGGACGTGTACGCCTCGACCGTGGGCGGCGTGAAGCTGGGCGAACCCGCCGTCAACCTGGCCCTGGCCCTGGCCGCGGCCAGCTCCAGCAACGACGTCGCCCTGCCGAGGGGGTTCATGGCGGTCGGCGAGGTCGGCCTCGCCGGTGACGTGCGCAGCGTGAACGGGGTACGCCGCCGGGTCGCCGAGGCGCAGCGCCTGGGCTTCACCGAGGCGGTCGTGCCCCAGCACTTCGGCGATCCGATCCCGGGCATCCGCGTCCACGAGGTGGAGGAGCTGAGCGAGGCCCTGACCCGGGTCGCGCGGCGCCGCCGCTCCCGCAAGGAGGAGTGAGCGCCGGCGCCCGCCGCTAGAAGTCCAGGACCGCGCCCTTGGCACGCTTCATGACACAGGCGTTGCTGAAGGTCTCCTCGTACTCCTCCGCGCCGGTGACCCTGGCGGTGACCGGCTGGTAGACCATCGTGCAGACTCCGTCCCCGACCCCCTGGACCCCGGCGATGCTCCCGTGCTCGGCGATGAGGTCGCAGGCCTCCTCTGCCCGGGGGTGGGAGCCCCCGGGCTCCTCACACGTCAGGACGACCGCGCGGTACCAGCTCATACCTGTCTCCTCGCGCTGTTCGGCGGGGGTGTAGAGCTCCAGCTTGTACACGGGGGCCTGCGCGGTGCCGGTCAGCGCGGTGTCCGCGTGCCCGGGCGCGGCCAGGGCGAACGAGGCGGCTGCGGCACAGGTCAGGACGGCGGCGATGCGTTTCACGGCGGACTCCAGGATCGAGGAAGCAGAAGTTCACTCCGAATGGTAGTCATTCTGTGACCAAGGGTCACGACTTTGCGGCAAGCCGCCCCGGACACACGAGAACCCAGCCCGGCGACGGGCTGGGTCGGCTCGGGTCGGGTTCTCAGGCCTTGAGCTGGAACACGAGCTGGTCGACGTTCCCGACCTGGTCGCCGTGCAGGTTGGCCTTGTACCAGCCGGGCTGGGCCTTGGCACTGCTCTCCCGGCAGTCGGTGAAGGAGCGTTCCCGCGCCCAGTCGATGGTGTACTCGTGCGGTCGTCCCTGGCTGAGCTGGCGCTCCTCCTCGGCCTTGCCCTCGACACAGTCCGCGGAGGAGTAGACCCGGTCGTCGCCGGAGTGGATCCTCAGTTCGATCGCCTCCGGTCCCACGTCGGCGGTGCAGGTCTGCTCGGCGACGTTGACCACGGTCACCTCGAACCCGGGGCTGGCGCCGCCGCCGTACACCTCCCGGTCGTCCTCGGCGAAGTCGAAGGTGACGACGAGGTCCTGCGGGCGGCACGGGTCCTCGGGGCTCTCGGGAGCCGCGGCCCCGCCCCCCTCGCTCTCCGCCTCCCCGGAGCCGCCTTCGGCCTTCTCCCCGCCTCCGGCCTCCTCACCTTCCGGCGGTGAGGGGGAGGGCGAGGCGGACGGGTCCTGTGCCTCTTCCTCCGTTTCGGGTTCGGAGGGCTCGTCCTCCGCGATACTGGGAGAGGCCTCGGGTTCCTCCAGGGCCGCCTGCGAGCCCGTCGGCTCGCCGTCGTCACCGGAGGGACGGCACGCGTACGTGATCAGCGCGAGCACCAGCATCAGACCGGCCAGCACGAAGGCACGCCGCCTCCAGTAGATGTCCTTGCTGACGGGTGCGGGGTGTCCGGTACTTGACGCCATGGGCCGTAGTATTGCGGTTTTGCGCGCCACCCACCTACTCAACCCGCCGATTTCCCGTTAAAGATGAGCGATAACCCTTACAGCACCGCGGTTCTGGCGTGGTACGAGACCAACGCCCGAGACCTGCCCTGGCGTGCGCCGCACGCCTCGCCCTGGTCCATCCTGGTCAGCGAGATCATGCTCCAGCAGACCCCCGTCGTGCGGGTCCTCCCCGCCTGGCAGGCCTGGATGGAACGCTGGCCCACCCCTGCCCACCTGGCAAAAGAGCCCTCCGGTGAGGCGGTGCGCATGTGGAACCGGCTCGGCTACCCGCGCCGGGCCCTGCGCCTGCACGCCTGCGCCGTCGCCATCACCGAGGAGCACGGCGGCGAGGTTCCCGAGGACCACGCGACGCTGCTCTCGCTCCCGGGGATCGGCGCCTACACCGCGGCGGCCGTGGCGAGCTTCGCCCACGGGCAGCGGCACGCGATTTTGGACACCAACGTGCGACGGGTCCTGGCTCGGGCCGAAACCGGGGTCGAGTACCCGCCGAAAACCCAGACCAAGGCGGAGACCGCCCTCGCCGAGTCCCTTCTGCCACCGGTCCCCTCGGTGGCGGTCCGCTGGGGCGTGGCCGTGATGGAGCTGGGCGCCCTGGTCTGCACCGCGCGCTCGCCGCGTTGTGCGGACTGCCCCATCGCCGGGCAGTGCGCCTGGAAGCTCGCCGGGAAACCCGCCTACGACGGCCCGCCCCGGCGCGGACAGACCTACGCGGGCACCGACCGCCAGGTGCGCGGAAGACTTCTCGCCGTCCTGCGCGACTCACGCGAACCGGTCGCCAAGGACGCGTTGGACTCGGTCTGGGACGACCGCGTCCAACGCGAACGGGCCCTGGACGCCCTGGTCCACGACGGCCTGGTGGACCCGCTGGACGACGGCCGCTACGCACTGCCCGGGTGAGACGACCGGCGTGTGCCGGCGGGGCGCTCAGTTCATCCGCTCCTCGAGGGCCCCGGCGCCCTGGGCGTCGAACTCCGCCTGGGTGCCGTCGTAGGCGCCGGTGCACGGCGCTCCGGGTTCCGGGGACTCCGGGCTCTGCTCGTACTCGCGCAGGAAGGCGCCCAGTTCCGGATCCCGGGGGTCGTCCGTCCTGAGCTGGGCGCCCCAGGCGGAGGCCACCACCGCGGAGGGCAGGCCCTCCATCGGGCTGACCAGGACGTAGGAGCCGGGGAGGTGGTACGCGGCCAGAGCCTCGGCCCCGGCCGGATCCAGAGCGGGATCGTAGGTGATCCAGACCGCGCCGTGCTCCAGGGAGTGGACGGCCGCCTCGGTCAGGACGGGCTCGTCGTAGACACCGCAGTTCTGCCAGAAGCCGTAGTGCTCACCGCCCACCGGAGGAAACTGCTCGTAGTCGACGGTCTCGCCGGTGTCCACGTGGTCCCTCGACAGGCCCTCGAAGGTCTCGGCCTCCGAGGCTCCGCCACCTGCCGCGGCACCGTTACCGGGCGCGCCGTTACCGGACACGCCGTACAGCAGCCACACCCCGCCGAGGACCGCACCCGCCACCAGGGCCAGCGCGAGCACGATGCCGCCGACGACCAGCCACGGCGCCGCGGACCGCCGTTCGGGGGCGGGTCCGGGAGCCCCCGGATAACCGTACGGCGGGTAGTTCGGGGGCGGGCCCTGCGGTGGATGGCCGGGCGGAGGAGCCTGCGGCGGGTAGTTCGGGGGTGGACCCTGCGGTGGATAGCCGGGCGGCGTGCCCTGGCCTCCGGGAGGCCCCTGGGGCGTCTCGTGCGCCCCTGAGGGGCCGTGCGGGAACGAGGGACCGGGAGGAGGCCCCTGCGGCGGCTGGGGGCCGCCCTGACGGGGATCGTTTGGATAGGCCACGGACGGCACCCTAGCGTCTCCCGGTCCCGCGGCCCCCGACCCGGCCGCCCCGACCCGGAAACGCCGACGGGGGCACCCCCGAAGGGATGCCCCCGTCCGCACTCGGACCGGTACCGGCGGGTAACCGGTCAGCGGCGTTACTCGCCCTTGGCGGCGGACTCCACCTCGGGGGTGTCCGGCACCTCGGCGGGCTTGGGAACACCCTTGAAGGTGAACTTGGCGTCCGTGCCCTCGCCCTCGGCGTCGATCACGACGATCTGACCCGCCTTGAGGTCGCCGAACAGGATCTTCTCGGAGAGCTGGTCCTCGATCTCCCGCTGGATGGTGCGACGCAGCGGCCGCGCGCCCAGGACCGGGTCGAACCCGCGCTCGGACAGGACCTTCTTCGCCTTGGGGCGAAGCTCGATGCCCATGTCCTTCTCCTTGAGGCGACCGTCCAGGCTCGTGACCATCAGATCCACGATCTGGAAGATCTCCGACTCGGTCAGCTGGTGGAAGACGATGACGTCGTCCACACGGTTGAGGAACTCGGGCCGGAAGTTGGTCTTGAGCTCCTCGCTGACCTTCGCCTTCATCCGCTCGTAGTTGGTGTTGGCGTCGTCCTCCTTGGCGAAGCCCATGGCCTGGCCCTTGGAGATGTCCCGCGTACCCAGGTTGGTCGTCATGATGATGACCGTGTTCTTGAAGTCGACGTTGCGACCCTGGGCGTCGGTGAGACGACCCTCCTCCAGCACCTGGAGCAGAGAGTTGAAGATGTCGTTGTGGGCCTTCTCGATCTCGTCGAAGAGGACCACGGAGAACGGCTTGCGGCGCACCTTCTCGGTGAGCTGGCCGCCCTCCTCGTAGCCGACGTAGCCGGGAGGGGAACCGAACAGCCGCGAGACCGTGTGCTTCTCCATGAACTCGGACATGTCGAGCTGGATCAGCGAGTCCTCGTCCCCGAAGAGGAACTCGGCGAGGGTCTTGGACAGCTCGGTCTTACCCACACCGGACGGACCGGCGAAGATGAACGAACCACCGGGACGCTTGGGGTCCTTCAGACCGGCGCGGGTACGGCGGATGGCCTGCGAGAGCGCCTTGATGGCGTCCTCCTGGCCGATGACCCGGCGGTGCAGCTCGTCCTCCATGCGCAGCAGGCGGGAGCTCTCCTCCTCGGTCAGCTTGAAGACCGGGATACCGGTGGAGGCGGCCAGGACCTCCGCGATGAGCTCCTCGTCGACCTCGGCCACGACGTCCATGTCGCCGGCCTTCCACTCCTTCTCCCGCTGCGCCTTCTTGCTGAGCAGCTGCTTCTCGTCGTCACGCAGGGAGGCGGCCTTCTCGAAGTCCTGCTCGTCGATGGCCGACTCCTTGTCGCGGCGCACGGCCGCGATCTTCTCGTCGAACTCACGCAGGTCCGGCGGAGCGGTCATCCGGCGGATGCGCATCCGGGAACCGGCCTCGTCGATGAGGTCGATCGCCTTGTCCGGCAGGAACCGGTCGCTGATGTAGCGGTCGGCCAGTTGCGCGGCGGCCACGAGCGCACTGTCGGTGATCGAGACGCGGTGGTGGGCCTCGTAGCGGTCGCGCAGGCCCTTGAGGATCTCGATGGCGTGCTTGGTCGACGGCTCGTCCACCTGGATCGGCTGGAAGCGCCGCTCCAGGGCGGCGTCCTTCTCCAGGTACTTGCGGTACTCGTCGAGCGTGGTCGCGCCGATGGTCTGCAGCTCACCCCGGGCCAGCATGGGCTTCAGGATGGAGGCGGCGTCTATGGCACCTTCCGCCGCCCCCGCTCCGACCAGCGTGTGCAACTCGTCGATGAAGAGGATGATGTCGCCGCGGGTGCGGATCTCCTTGAGCACCTTCTTGAGGCGCTCCTCGAAGTCACCGCGGTAGCGGCTGCCGGCGACCAGGGCGCCGAGGTCGAGCGTGTACAGCTGCTTGTCCTTGAGCGTCTCGGGGATCTCCCCCTTGACGATCTTCTGCGCCAGGCCCTCGACGACGGCGGTCTTACCGACGCCGGGCTCACCGATCAGCACCGGGTTGTTCTTGGTGCGCCGCGAGAGCACCTGCATGACGCGCTCGATTTCCTTGTCCCGGCCGATGACCGGGTCGAGCTTGGACTCGCGCGCGGCCTGCGTCAGGTTGCGGCCGAACTGGTCCAGCACCAGCGAGGTGGAGGGGGTGGACTCGGAGGAGGCCCCGGTGGCCTGCGGCTCCTTGCCCTGGTACCCGTGCAGCAGCTGGATGACCTGCTGGCGGACGCGGTTGAGGTCCGCTCCGAGCTTGACGAGGACCTGGGCGGCGACGCCCTCGCCCTCGCGGATCAGGCCCAGCAGTATGTGCTCGGTACCGATGTAGTTGTGGCCGAGCTGAAGCGCCTCGCGCAGCGACAGCTCCAGGACCTTCTTGGCGCGCGGGGTGAAGGGAATGTGCCCCGACGGCGCCTGCTGGCCCTGCCCGATGATTTCCTCTACCTGCTGCCGAACCGCTTCGAGGCTGATACCAAGGCTCTCCAGAGCCTTGGCGGCGACGCCCTCACCCTCGTGGATGAGGCCGAGCAGGATGTGCTCCGTACCGATGTAGTTGTGGTTGAGCATCCTGGCCTCTTCCTGGGCCAGAACCACCACTCGCCGCGCGCGGTCGGTAAACCTCTCGAACATGTCTCGTCGCTCCTCTACAGAGCGGTCAGGCAGGGACGGTTCTTTCCGACCCAACTCTTCCGCATATCGGCCCCACAGGGATAACCGCCCCGGGGAGCACTGTCGCACCCGTCCAACCCGTCGGCGGCTGCCGACGTGGCTGGACATCTCCGCACGGCCGACCGCAGCCGTCCGTGTCAGAGACTTTCCCCGACGATAGGGCGTTCACCCAACATCCAACTACCAATTGCCGCGTCAGATTTCCCTGTACGCCGAAGGCGAACGACCCGGGCACTCCCATCCATCACGAGAGTGCCCGGGCCGCACGTGTGTAAGCCGGATTATCGGCTCTTAGCGAACAAGCCGAAGTCGTGTTGTTCTTCAAGCAGAAATGCTCCGGACCGTCGTCCGGTGACGGGGGCGTGCCCTGCGTGCCCCGAGAGGGGCGACACCGTCTCGGACGGCCCCGGAAACCGGTTCCCCGGCCTCCCGGGCGGGCCCGGACACGCTCCACCGGAACACCCCGGGGTCCGGCAGCGGAACCTCACGGCCCCGTGTGCCCCGGGCTCCCCCTCCGCGGCCCCTCGGACCGCGGCACAACAGTACCCGCCCCGCCGGCACAGCTGCTGTGGGCGGGGTCCCGCCCGCCCCGGCCGCCGACACGGCCCGCGTCCTCGGAAGAGTTTCACGCCCCCGGAGTATCCCCTTCGCCCCGCTTGTCGCGGGATCCCGGTGTCACAGGCACTCCGGCGCCACCGGTCCTGCCGGTGCACCGGACACGGCCGACCCGGCCCGCGATGTCACGCGGATACCGGACCCGGCGGTTCTCCGGCGCCTCGAACGTCCTTGCTCACGGGGCGTTCGGGCCGAGCCGGGCCTCGGGATGTACGGGTTCGGGGCGGTGAACTGAAGCCGCGGGACGAAATCTTGATCAAGAACTGACAACATTTCGGCCGACCGGGGCAGTGGCAAACCTAACCCTTGACGGCCTCGTATTCGGCAACGATGGCCGCGGGGATACGGCCGCGCTCATTGACGGGCTTCCCGGCAGCCTTCGCCCAAGCGCGAATCTCGGCGCTGCGCTCACGGCTGGGAGCATTCCGGCTTCCACGCCGGGAGCCGCCACGGGCCTGCTTCGCCGGGGCCTTGCGGGAAGCTTCGACGAACGGGGTAAGGGCCTCGCGGAGCTTGGCAGCATTACCCGCGCTGAGGTCGATTTCGTACGTCGATCCATCGAGACCGAACGTCACCGTCTCCTCGGCCTCGCCGCCGTCGAGGTCGTCGACCAGGAAAACCTGGACCTTCTGTGCCATGGAATCAAACCTTTCAGAAGAGCGGTGTCTCCACACCTGAATATAAAGCTATCTCGCGAGAACGCGAAAGACAATTCCCGGCGTGCCAGAAATCGTGCGGATCCGGATCGGCGTGATTCAGGGTCGCCGAAGCGGCGCGGGGCGGCCAGCGGCGCACACACGCGTGTCCCCCTCTTCGGGAGCGTTCGGGTCCGGGTTCGTCGGACCCCGGGGCTAACGACCGTCGGATTCGGTGCGTTCCCGGTCCTGGGCAATCGGCGTCTCGTTCGTCGCCTCGGTCTCGCCGACCTTGGCCGCGCCCTTGTCACGCGCGTCTTCCGCGCCGGCCTCCTCGTCGCTGACCAGGCTTCCGTCCATCCTCCGCGGCGCCATCTCCTTGCGCAGCAGCTTGATGACGAAGGCACAGAACACGGTCGCGACTACCACCGGCGGGATGAGCGCGGACAATACGTCGATCAGTCCAGGGGGAAGCACCGATGACAAAAAGTCACCCATCGAAGCGGCCTACCCTTCCTGGTTGTTACTTATTGCAGCAAATACCCGACTCAGTGTCGGCACTGCCCTGGGGGATGGCGCTCCGGCACCGCCGGTCAAACGCATACCAGACATCATAGACATCGTTTGCCACCGGTTTGACACCGGACGTACCGAAGACGCCCCGGCAAAGCCCCCTGACGGCCAATGTCCGGTCCGCTCTCGCACCGTCACACGGAAGACCGCTGACGCTCAGACGATCGAACACCGAGGGATCCGGAAAAACTGGGATCCGCAACGTCCGATCGCCACTTCGTCGGCCCACCGACGATCCGGACGGACGCAGGTACACATTACCTGCCTTGTTCCACGCCCATACCACCCGGTGCGCTTAAGCGCGCACGGCGGGAGGATCCGATGAAGCGGAGGGAAGGGGAAGCCGATCCTATGCGGGACCCAAATCCTTTAGCCAGGCGCGCTTGCGGAGTCGGCACCCAGGTGCACAAGCATCCGGGTGTTCCCCAGGGTGTTGGGTTTGACCCGCTCAAGATCGAGGAATTCGGCCACACCCTCGTCATAGGAACGCAGGAGTTCCTCGTAGACACGCAAGGAGACGGGGGTCCCCTGGATCGGGGCAAAGCCGTGTTTGGCGAAGAAACCGGTCTCGAATGTCAGACAGAACACACGCTGCACGCCCAACTCGCGCGCGGTGTTCAGGAGTTCAGTCACGATTCGGTGACCGACGCCGAAACCGCGCAGGGAGGGGTCCACCGCAACGGTGCGCACCTCCGCCAGGTCCTCCCACAGGACGTGGAGGGCGCCGCAGCCGACCACGCGGGCCCCGCCCTCCGACCGGAGGGGGTCGCCCGGGGTTTCGGGGGGGTCCTCCTCCACCTCGGCCACCCAGAACTCCTGGATGTCCTCGTAGAGGTTGACCGTGCTCTTGGAGAGCACCCGCCGGTCAACGGAGTAGGTGTCGACCAGGCGGCGGATATGGGCCACGTCGCGCGTCCTGGCGCGGCGGACCCGGACATGACGAACGGGCATAGCCGGACCAGACTACGCCCACGCGGCCTCCCACCGGAACGCTCTTCGTCCGGTGGGCGCCGATGCGCGGCCTCCTGGGCCGGTATGCCCGTGGTGTCTCCCGACGGCGGCCGGGAAGGGAAGCGTCAGATCAGATGAGCTGACGCCTCGCGGCCCACACGACCGCCTCGATGGGTGTGTTCACGCCCAGCACGTCGCAGATGTTGCGAATGCGACGACGCAGGGTCCGGGCGCTGAGTTCGAGGTGCCGAGCGGCCACCTCGGTGGTGACGCCGGTGGCGATCTCGGCGAGCAGCTCCAGCTCCTCGTGACTCAGATCGACCGGCGGGTAGGGGCCGTTGAGCGTGGTCTCACGCGAACGGGCCTGCAGGGGAACCACGTTCTCCCGGTGCTCCCGCGGCGCGAGGGTGTTCTGGTCCTCAACGGTACGTCGTACGAGTGTGGCCTGTTCCACTCCGTCCTCCCTCATCCATGTGAGTGCGGAACATCAACTCGTCACCTACGGATCAAGCGCGTCCGACTGGCTGTCGGCGCGGGCGAGTCCCGGGCACCCCGACCGGCCCCCGGAACCCCTCTGGCACAGGGGTGGGAGATGGAGGGGAGCACAGAGGACACACGACCCCGGGCGTTGCGGTCTGGGACGGACAGACCACACCGTGGGCACGCGTGCGGTGGGTTCTCGGGCCGTTCTCGGCCCTGACCCCTGCTCACCGTTGTTCTCGATCCACTTCGGCAAACTCGCGGGCCAGAGCCCGCTCACAGCACGCTAAGGCGGCGCGGGTTATACCGTCAAGGCCCCATAAATCACCATCCGTGATTACCCAAAACCCCTGTGTCACAGTGTCATCGGAAGGGAAATAATCTTCACACCCTGACCTGCGAAAACCATCTTCGGCAAAGACAGGGGCCCGGTAACGGAACTTCTGACGGAAAAACTGCGCTCTGGCCTCGGAGACATCTGCCTCTGGCTGGGAGTTTGTTCCGTATGACCGTTAAGTGAGGCAGGTCTCATGCCCTCCGCCGCGTCTTCGCAGGCAGGGACCGACGAGTCGGGGCCGTCGCAACGAAGGTGCGACGGCCCCGAATTGACCTTTCGGTCCTCCCCCTACCGGGATTCGATCTCTCCCGTTTCCCGGCAGAGGGCGAGGACCGCGTCTAGTCCCCGGAGGGCTTCACAATCGGGAAAAGCACAGTTTCCCGAATGTTCTTGCCGGTGAAGGCCATGAGCAGGCGGTCGATACCCACGCCCACGCCCCCGGTGGGCGGCATGCCGTACTCCAGCGCCCTCAGGAAGTCCTCGTCGAGCTGCATCGCCTCGGGGTCGCCGTCAGCGGCCATCAACGACTGCTCGGTCAGCCGGCGGCGCTGCTCGACCGGGTCGACCAGCTCCGAGAAGCCCGTACCGAGCTCCATACCGAAGCCGATCAGGTCCCACTTCTCGGTGAGCAGCGGGTCCTCGCGGTGCTGACGGGTGAGCGGGCTCGTCTCCACCGGGAAGTCGCACACGAACGTGGGCTGGATGAGCGTGTGCTCCACCAGCTCCTCGAAGAGGTGCTCGACGAGCTTGCCCGGGCCCCAGTCGTGGCTGAACTCGACACCCCTGGCCTCGGCCAGCCGACGGACCTCCTCGACCGGGGTGCGCGGGGTGACCTCGGCGCCCAGGGCCTCGGAGACCGAGCCGTACAGGGTGATCCGCGGCCACTCCCCGCCCAGGTCGAAGGTCTGCCCGTCACGCTCGATCGTGGTGGAGCCGAACACCGCGCGGGCGGCCTCCTGGATGAGCTCGCGGGTCACCTCTGCCACGTCGTTGTAGTCGGCGTAGGCCTGGTAGAACTCCAGCATCGTGAACTCGGGGTTGTGCGTGGAGTCCGCGCCCTCGTTCCGGAAGTTCCGGTTGACCTCGAAGACCTTCTCCAGGCCGCCCACTACCAGCCGCTTGAGCGACAGCTCGGGGGCGATGCGCAGGTAGAGGTCCATGTCGTAGGCGTTGATGTGCGTGGTGAACGGACGCGCCGTGGCACCGCCGTGCACCCGCATCAGCATCGGGGTCTCGACCTCGATGTAGTCGCGGGCGCTCAGCCCCTCGCGGATGGCCCGGATGGCGGCCGAACGGCGGCGCACCATCTGCTGTGACTCGGGGTTGACGATGAGGTCGACGTAGCGCTGACGCACCCGGGCCTCGGGGTCGGTCAGCCCCCGGTGCTTCTCCGGGAGGGGGCGCAGGCACTTGGCCGTCAGCGTCCAGTCACTCACCATGACGGAGAGCTCGCCCCGCCGGGAGGTGATGACCTCGCCCTGCACGCCCACGTGGTCACCGAGGTCGACGTCGGCCTTCCAGGCGTCGAGCCCCTCCTTGCCGACCTGGTCCAGGGACAGCATGATCTGCAGGTCCCCGGTCTCGTCGCGCAGGGTGGCGAAGCACAGCTTGCCGCCCGAGCGGTAGAGCATGACGCGACCGGCGATGGCTACCTTCGCCCCGGTGTGGGTGTCGGGCTCGAGGCCCTGGTGTTTCTCACGCACAGGGCCGATCGACGTCGTCCGCGGGTAGTTCACGGGGAAGGGGTCGGTGCCCTCCTCCCGGAGACGGTCCAGCTTCTGCCGCCGGACCCGCATCTGTTCGGGCAGGTCGTCGTAGTCGTCGTGCGTGTGATTCACGGCCCCGATCCTACCGGCGCGGCGGCCCCCGGCCGAACCGGGCCGTGCGCAGGGAATCCGGGGAACAACCCCACGGCCGACGGCCGCATGTGTGCGCTAGGTGTATGAGTCGCACAAATATCGATATCGACGACGAGCTGGTCACCTCGGCGATGGAGCACTTCCAGGTACGCACCAAACGGGAGGCCATCGACATTGCGTTGCGCCGGGCTGTGGGAACCCCCCTGACCAAGGATTTCCTCCTCGACCTGGAGGGCATGGGCTGGAAAGGCGACCTCGACGAAATGCGGCGCTCCGGCTCCGAGGGTGCCAGGGAGTGAACAACCTCTACCTTGTCGACAGCTCAGCCTGGGTGGAGTACCTGCGCAAAACCGGCTCGGAGACCAACGTCTTCGTTCGGGAACTCATCTCGGCAGGAGCTCCACTGGCCACGACGGAACCTGTCGCCGCCGAACTGTTGAGCGGGGCACGAAACAGCAGCGAACTCCTCCGTTTGGAGCGCCTGACCGACGGCCTCATCCAACTCGCCCTGGACAACCGGCTCGACTTCCACCACTCGGCTGGGATCTACCGCGAGGCCCGATCCCGGGGCAGGACGGTTCGGAAACTCCATGACTGCCTCATCGCAGCCGTCGCCCTGCGGACCGACGCGGTCCTGGTGCACTGCGACCGCGGCTTCGACCACCTGGCCGAGGTCTACCCAAGACTGCGCGTGCAGCGCCACAACCAGGACTGAACGGGGCGGGCGGTCCCGGGCGCCCACCCCGGACCGTCAGCCGGCGTTGCGCTCGAAGACCAGGCGCAGACCGATCAGGGTGAGCCAGGGCTCGTGCACGTCCACGGTCTCGCACTCGCCCACCACCGTCGAGGCCAGTCCCCCGGTGGCGACCACCGTGACGGCGTCCGGGTTGTCGGTGAGTTCGGCGACCATGCGGTCCACGATCCCGTCGACCTGTCCGGCGAAGCCGAAGACGATCCCCGAGCGCAGCGCCTCGGTGGTGTTCCTGGCGATCGCGGCGCGCGGCCTGACGATCTCGACCATGTGCAGCTGCGCGCCCCGCCGGGAGAGGGCGTCCACCGAGATGTCGATGCCCGGCGCGATGGCGCCGCCCACGTACTCGCCCTTGACGCTGACCGCGTCGAAGGTGGTGGCGGTCCCGAAGTCCACCACCACGCAGGGGCCGCCGTAGAGGTGGCTGGCGGCCAGCGCGTTGATGATCCGGTCGCTGCCCACCTCCTTGGGGTTGTCCATCCGGATCGGCACGCCCGTCTTCACACCGGGTTCGACGATCACCGCGGGCAGGTCGCCGAAGTGGCGGCGGAACATGTCCCGCATCTCGTGCTGCACGGAGGGGACCGAGCAGCACAGCGCGATGCCGTCGACCTCGTTCAGGTTGCTCAGGGAGCTTCCGTCGATGAGCCCGCGCAGGACCACGGCCCATTCGTCCGCCGTGCGCCTGGTGTCGGTCCCCACCCTCCAGTGTTCGAGAAGATCGTCGGATTCGAAGAGACCGAGGACCGTCTCGGAGTTACCGACGTCGATCGCGAGCAGCATTCTGGGGGCCTCACTGGTCGAATTGGTGTGTACCAAAGGAATCTTCCACCAAACGGGTCCCTCACAACAGGTCGAGCGCGATATCGAGCGCGGGACTCGAGTGGGTGAGGGCCCCGACCGCCAGGTAGTCGACCCCGGTACGGGCCACGTCCGAGGCCGCGTCGAGGGTGAGGCCGCCGCTGGACTCCAGGCGGGCCCGGCCGTCGACCAGGGCCACCGCCTCCGCGAGCCGCTCCACGGTGAAGTTGTCGAGCAGGATCTCCTCGGCCCCGGCGGCCAGCGCGTCCTCGATCTGGTCGATCCGGTCCACCTCGACCTCCAGAGGCAGGTCCGGGAAGCGCTCGCGGACGGCTCGGACCGCCTCGCCCACCCCGCCGGCGGCGACCACGTGGTTGTCCTTGACCAGCCCGGCGTCACTGAGCCCGTACCGGTGGTTGACCCCGCCGCCGCAGCGCACCGCGTACTTGTCGAGGGCGCGCAGGCCGGGTGTGGTCTTGCGGCTGTCCCGGATGCGGGCGCCGGTCCCGGCCACGGCGTCCACCCAGATGCGGGTGGCGGTGGCGATCCCCGACATGTGGGTGAGCAGGTTCAGCGCGGTGCGCTCGGCGGTGAGCAGGTCCCGGGTGCGGGCGGTCACGGTCATGAGCACGTCGCCGCGCTTGACGGAGTCGCCGTCCCCCGCCTGCCGGGAAACCTCCAGCGCCCCCTCCGCGACCAGCCAGAAGACGAGTTCGGCGAGGGGGAGGCCGCTGACGGTGCCGTCGGCGCGGGCGACCACGTGGGCGGTGCGGACCTGGTCCTCGGGGATGGTCGCCACGGTGGTGACGTCGATACGGGGCCCGGCGGTGAGGTCCTCGGCGAGGGCCCGGCGGACGGTGTCCGCGTGCGACTGGTGCGGCACGGTCCAGGGGAGGGTGAACTCGGCGCGGGACTCGGGTGCGGGGTCCGGTCCTGCGAGGGGGAAGGCGATGGCGTCGAGCTCGGCCGCGAGGGCGGGCGGGAGGTCGGGCTGCCGGGTCTCGTCTGTGGCCACGATCGTGTCCCCTTCCAGTCGGACGACCACGGGCCGCAGACGCAGCTCGGGCCGGGGTTCGGGTGTGTCGGCGCGCTGGTGCGCACCTCGGCTCTCGGTGCGGTGCAGTGCGGCGGCGGCCACGAGGCGGGCCACGGTGAGCAGGTTGGTGGCCTCCCAGGCGGCCACGTCGGGTGCGACGTGTTCGGCGGGCGAGGCCAGCGAGTCGAGCCGGGCGGCGAGTCCGGCCAGGCCCTCCCCGGTGCGCAGGACCCCGGCGTCGCGGGACATCAGGGCACGGACCGTGGCCGTGGTGGCCGGATCCACCAGCGGGACGGTCGCGCCCGGGGCAGGTGACCCGCCCGGTGCCCGCTCCGGTGCCCGCTCGGCCGCCCGCGCGAGACCGGCGGCGATCCGGTCGGCGAAGACCAGGCCCTCCAGCAGGGAGTTCGAGGCGAGGCGGTTGGCGCCGTGCACGCCGGTCCGGGCGACCTCTCCCACCGCCCACAGGCCGGGGACCCCGGTGCGCCCGTCGATGTCGACCTCCACACCGCCCGAGGCGTAGTGGGCGGCGGGGGCGACCGGAAGGGCCTCGGTGAGCGGGTCGATGCCGTGGGAGCGGCAGGAGGCCAGAATGGTCGGGAACCGGCGTTCCCAGGTGGCCCGGCCGAAGTGGCGGGTCTCCAGGTACACGTGGTCGGTGCCCTGGGCGGCCATGGTCCGGGCGATGGTGCGGGCGACCACGTCGCGGGGGGCGAGGTCACCGAGCTCGTGCACCCCCTCCATGATCCGGCGGCCCCCGGCGTCGACGAGGTAGGCGCCCTCCCCGCGCAGGGCCTCCGAGACGAGGGGTTGGCGTCCGCGCGCCTGCGGGCCGAGCCAGAGGACCGTCGGATGGAACTGGATGAACTCCAGGTCGCGCAGGCGCGCCCCGGCCCGGGCGGCCAGGGCCAGGCCGTCACCGGTGGACACCGGCGGGTTGGTGGTGGCGGCGAAGACCTGGCCCATGCCACCGGTGGCCAGCACGACGGCGGGGGTCACGACCGCGCCGACGCCGTCGCGCTCCCCCTCCCCCATGACGTGCAGGGTGACCCCCCGCACCGCGCCGTCGTCCCCCTCGCGCAGGGTGTCCAGGGCGACGGCGTGCTCGACGACCTCGATCCGTTCCTGGGACAGGACCGCCTGGACCAGGGCCCGCTGGATCTCGGCGCCGGTGGCGTCGCCGCCCGCGTGGGCCACCCGGTCGGCGCGGTGGCCGCCCTCCCTGGTCAGGGAGAGCCCGCCGTCGTCGTCGCGGTCGAACTCGGCGCCCAGGTTGATGAGCCAGCGCAGCGCGTCGGGGCCGTCCGTGGCGAGGACGTTGACCGCGTGGGGGTCGCAGAGCCCCGCCCCTGCCAACAGGGTGTCGACCATGTGGGCCACGGGCCCGTCCTCGGGCGCCATCGCCGCCGCGATGCCGCCCTGGGCGTAGGCCGTGGAGCCGGTGGAGAGGCGGTCCTTGGTGACGAGGACGACCCGGCCCGCCCCGGTGCGCTGGACGTAGCGCAGTGCGGTGCTCAGGCCCGCGATGCCCGAACCGATCACCGCGACGTCGGCGTGCACGGTCCACCCGGGCTCGGGGGCTTCGATCCGGGTCTGTCTGGCAGAACTCATCTGGGCTCTCTTTCCGCGATGCCGCCGGAGGGCGGCTGGCCGGGAGCGGCCTGAGTCAGAGGGTCACCGACACGTTGTCGATGAGCCGGGTGGCGCCCACCCGGGCGGCGACGGCCAGGACGGCCTCGCCCCGGTGGTCGGCTCCGGCCTCGGCGAAGGTGGCCGGGTCCACCAGGGCCAGGTAGTCGAGTCCGACCGGCGGGACGGCCTCGGCCGCCTCGGCCAGGACCGCGAGTGCCGCCGCGCGGACGGCCTCAGCGCCTCCGGGTGCGGCTTCGGCGCCGGCGCGCAGTGCCCGGGACAGCGCCAGAGCGCTGGTGCGCTCCGGTGCGGAGAGGTAGACGTTGCGGCTGGAGGAGGCCAGACCGTCGGGGTCGCGCAGGGTGGGCGCGCCGACGATCTCCACGGGCAGGTCGAGATCGGCGACCATGCGGCGGACCAGGGCGATCTGCTGGGCGTCCTTGGCGCCGAAGACGGCGAGGTCGGGCCGGACCAGGTTGAACAGCTTGGCGACCACGGTGAGGACCCCGGTGAAGTGACCGGGCCGGGAGGCACCCTCCAGGCGCTCCCCCATGCTGCCGGCGTCCACCGTGACCATCTGCGGGAGGGGGTACATGGTCTCGGTCTCCGGAGCGAAGACGACGTCCGCGCCCTCCTCCGCGCACAGCCGGGTGTCGCCGGGCAGGTCGCGCGGGTAGCGGTCGAGGTCCTCGTCCGGGCCGAACTGGAGCGGGTTGACGAAGATGCTCACCACCACGGTCTCGGCCCTGGTCCGGGCCAGGCGCATGAGGGAGCGGTGGCCCCCGTGGAGGGCGCCCATGGTGGGGACCAGTGCCACGCGTCCCGTACCGGCCAGGGCCCGGCGCAGTTCCTCAGGGGTGCGGACGACGAGGGGTTCCGCGGCGGTCTCGCGCGGAGCGGGTTCGGTCATGGTCGTACTCTCCTTGCTGGTCTGCCGGGTCGGCATCGTGTCCGGGCCGTGCCCGGTACCCGTGTCGGCCCCGGTGGACGCCGTGGCCGCGGTCACCGGCCGCTGCGGCCGGGGCGCCCCGTGTGCCGGGAGGGGTGGTCCGGGCCGTTCAGCGCCTGAGGACGTCGAGCAGGCGTGCGGCGTCCTCGGGTTTGAGCATCCCGGCGTTGATGGCGCGGTCCGCGGTGAGCCGCGCGAGTTCGACGTAGCTGGCGACGCTCTCGGGCGCGTTCTCCCGCAGCTGCTCGACGTGCCCGGCCACGGTTCCGGCGTCACCGCGCAGGACGGGGCCGCTGAGCCCGTGGATGCCCAGGCGCAGGGCGTTGTCCAGGGCCGCGCCGAGCATGGGCGCGAGCATACGGCCGGGCTCTGCCACCCCGGCCGCGGTGAGCAGGGAGGCGCTGTCGGCGACCAGGGTGACCAGGTGGTTCGCCCCGCCCGCGAGAGCCGCGTGGTACAGGGTGCGCTTGTCCTCGGCGATCCACACCGGTTCCGCACCCATCTCGACCACGAGGGCCTCGGCGATGGGCCGGAGCTGTTCCGGGGCGGTCACCCCGAACGCGCAGTTGGCGAGCCGGTCGAGGTCCTCGTCCCGGCCGGTGAAGGTCATGGCCGGGTGCAGCGCCAGGGGGAGGGCCCCGGCGACGGTCGCGGGGGCGAGGATCCCGTAGCCGTGGGCTCCGCTGGCGTGGACGAGGATCTTCCCCCGCAGGTCGGTGCCGGTGGAGGCGAGCCCTTCCACCAGGTCGGGGAGGGCGTCGTCGGGCACGGTCAGCAGGACGAGGTCACTGGCCTCGGCCACCCGGGCCGGTTCGAGGATCCGGGCTCCGGTCAGGCGTTCGGTGACCCGGGCCACCGAAGCGTCGGAAACCGCCGAGGCCGCCACGACCTTGTGCCCGGCCCGGGCAAGGGCGGCGCCGAGGACGGAGCCGACCCGGCCGGCCCCGATGACGCCGACACGCAGGCGGGCGGGACGCCCCTCTGTCGTCTCCATGTTCCGTGTCCCCTCGTGGTCCCGGCGCGTGCGTTTCTCCCGCGCCGTGGTCTGCGGGCCGTGTCCGGCGGATGCACGCCCTGCTGCGTACCACCCCACCGAAGACGCCCCAGCACACGATAGCCCTCCCGGACCGGTGACCTGCCGCCCTCCCCCGGGGGGAGGGGCCCGGAACGGCGTGGCGGCAGGTCCCGGACACGCGAACGGGGGTGGGCGCCTTCGCCCACCCCCGTGCCCGTCCCGCGGGGCCCGGCAGGGGCTGAGGGCGAAAGGGGTACTGCCCCGCCGGGCGGCCGGCCCTCGGGGAACGGAACCCGGGAGCCGGTACCGGTCAGTTCTGGATGATCACCCCGGAGTTGTAGCAGGAGCCCAGGGACTGGCCCAGGACGGCGCTGGAGTTGCCGCAGCCCTCGTTGCCGGCGTCCACTCCGTTGATGTAGGCGATGTTCCCGCTGACGTCGGAGCCGCCGTGGCCCGAGGTCCAGGCCCCGGCGTGCGCCGCGGCCGGGGCGGCGGAGAGGAGGACCCCGGCGGAGGCGAGGACCACGGCGCCGGCGGCGAGCGTCTTCTTCAGCACTACTTGTCTCCTTCTGTGTCCGGACGGGGGCCGACCGGACTTGCGGTGTCTCTTCGGTGGCACCCGGGGGGTACCGAGACAGAAGCTATCCGCGAACAAGCTCCGTGAACATGCCCTGAGCTGGATTGATCACAGAAAATCCAGCAATGTTCACCCTGGGTGCTGATGCATTCCGGAATCGTTCGGGGCAAAGAACCGGACTTCGCCGCGCCCCCGTGTACGCAGTGTCACCACGGGCCGGGGTTGCAGCCGGGCGCCAAACGGAGTTCCGGACACACGCAAGGACGCCGCCCCGTCATCACGGAGCGGCGTCCCCACACGGAAAGCCCACGGATCCCGGTCCGGGCGGTTCGACCGGGGCTCCCCGGCCGGACACCCCCGCCCGGCCGGGCCGGGAAGTCAGGCTGCTACCAGTTCTTCACCGTGGCGTCGGAGTCGGTGCAGTTGGCACCGGCCACGCCCAGGACGGCGATGGCGTTGCCGCAGACGTTGATCGGCACGTCCAGGTCGGCGACCAGCTGGTTGCCGCCGAGGATGCTGCCATTGCCGGAGGTGAAGACGTTGCTGTTGGCCATGGCAGGAGCGCCGGCGAACAGGACGCTGCCAGCGGCAGCCGCGATGGCCGTGGCGGCGAGAGTCTTCTTCAGCATGTGTTTTCTCCCGTCAGACCGGCGGGCGGGGGCGCCAACCGGTCGATAACGTTGACGATGTGTATGACAGTGAACACTCAACGTGTTCAACCACTATTTAGCCACACTCGGTCGCCCGCCGTGGCCGAAACACGAAAGTGTTTCGCGGCCCTGACCTGGAAGTATCACCATGAGTGGGAAGACATGTCGGACATGAAACCACCAACCGGAACCTCTTCAGCCCCACAATGTGACACACGACACAGTCAAGTCCCGGGGGTGTCTTTCGGAGCACCGATCGTCGGGCTTTCCGGTCCCCCTCCCCCGTCCCGCCCCGGCGCGGGCTCCCCGTGCATGGTCGACCGGGTGGCCCACCGTTCCGTGCCGGCGGAGGGCACCCGCGCCCGCCTCGCACGCTCCACCAGGGCGTCCAGGAACCGGCGGGCCTCGCCCGCCTCCCGGTCCCAGGCACGGGCGGCGACCGGCCCCGGGGGCGTGTCCACGTCGATGGTGGCCCTCCCCCTCAGCTGAGCGAGCGGCCCCGAGGACAGCCTCAGCGTCTGCATCCTCTCCACCGGGACGATCTCCGTCACCCGGCAGAACAGGCCGCGCACGCTCACGAACAACCGCTCGTCCACACCCGCCGCGTTCGCCAGCAGGTCGCGGTTGACCACCAGCGGCACCACCGCCGCATCACTGTCCGGGAACACCTCGTTCACCAGGGCGAACGCCCTCCCGCGCGGCGCGACCGGGAGCAGGTCCGCCGAGTCGCCCTGGCGGGCCCCCGCGTACCCGGCGACCGTGGCCTCCACCCGGGCCACGCCCAGGGCGCGCCACAGCAGGGGCTCGACCACCCGCACGGCCTGCACCCGTCCCGGCGGAACGGTCTGCATACGGCGCTGGAACATCCCGTAGCGCAGCCGCAGACCGTCCGAGGACAGCGAGGCGTAGAAGTCGGTGTAGCGGGCCAGCGGACCCCAGTAGTAGCGCAGGAGCCCCAGGACCAGCGGGACGGCACCACCCAGCGCCCCGGGTTCCAGGAAGACCGCGAACGCCGTGAGCAGCAGGAGCAGCAGGACGAACGACAACAGCACCGGCACCCGGAAGGTCAGCGCGCCGAGCAGCAGCAGGAAGGGGAGCCGGTAGAAGGGCCACTCCGGTGCCTCGGGCGACCGTCCGGACAACCCGGCCGCGTGCGCGAGCACCGCCGCCCTCAGCCTCTCCGCCAGCTTCCGGCGCAGGCAGCGCAGCCGGATGGCGCTTCCGTCGCCGCCCGCCAGTTCGATCCGCAGTTCCGCCAGCCCGAACACCTGCATCAGCAGGGGCTGGACCACGTCCACCGCCTGGAGGCGGCTCAGCGGGATCTCCCTGGAACTGCGCCTGATCAGCCCGCCGTGCACGACCAGATGGTCCTCGCGCAACCCGAAGGAGCCGTACCACCAGGCGGGCAGGGCATAGGCGAGGGAGCCGAACACCACGGCCACGGCCAGCACCAGGACCCAGGCGAAACCGAACTGGGTCAGGATCGGCCCGATCAGCGCGACGAACACCAGGGTGACAGCGAGGACCTGGAACGGGACGAGCAGCCAGTGCGCGCGGAAGACCCCGGTGGTGACGTCGTCCTCCGACCGCGGCCGGGGCGGCGGCGGAGGGGGCGGCGCGCCCCGGACCTGCTGCGGCGGCAGGAACGCGGGGCTCCAGCCGGGCGGCGGTGGCGGCCCGGGCTGCTGCGGCTGTCCGTGCACTTACAACCCCGTTGAGAAGCTCTCGCTGCGCGCCGCGAGCCGGTCGCGCAACTGGACGGCATCGGCGAGCGGGAGGCCCACCACCCGCGTGTCCGCGGTGCTCGCGGCGGTGCGCACACGCACCGTCGCGATACCCAGCGCCTGTTCGAGCAGGTCGGCGGTGACGTCCACGACCTGCATCCGGCCGTAGGGGACGACCACGAGCTGGCGGACCAGCACCCCGTAGGTGAGGTACAGCTCGGCGGGCGCCTCGGCGTACCCCCAGGAGCGCTGGAAGCCGCCGGCCAGGAACCACAGGACGACGGCGGCCGCCAGCGCCGCCCCCGCCCAGACCCCCGCCAGAAGCGGGATGTCCCACAGGAGGAGCGACAGCGCGCCCCCGGCGCCGACGGCAAGGCAGACCGCTCCGGTCACCAGTCGGCGGTACCAGGCCAGCGCCTTGGGTATCCGCCGCCAGGGTGTGCCCTCGGGCGCGGCGAAGGCCGTGTCCACGGCGCGGGGCGGCCGGGAGGCTCCCGTCGCGGGCGGTGGTGTCGGTTCACTGGTGTCCACGACCTCAGTCAACCATCAGCGGGCAAGCCCCGTCCGGAACGGCTCGGCCGGAGCCGGGAAAGGACCGCGCCGCCCCTGCGGCGGCGGAAGGCCCCCGGGACCGGCAGCGAGGACAGGCGGCGGGAACCGCCCCGAGCAGGCACTCCTACCTCGCTCCGGGCGTGTCATCGTCGTCGCCGTCGTCCTCGGGCACCCGGCAGGCGTTTTCCAGGTACAGGGCCGCGGCCAGCAGCAGAGCCGCGGAGGCCGCCGTACCCAGCGCGGTCAGGAACACCTCGCGGTGGCTGGCCAGCTCCAGCCGGTCGGACACGGACAGCGCCATCCCCGCGAAGAACCCCGCCGCCAGTGCGGAGAACAGCGCGCTCGCCTTGGCCAGGGCCAGCAGCCGGGCGGCGCTGAGCGGTTCCATCGGTTCCGTTCCCGGCGCCCGGCGGATCCGGCGCGCGGTGCGTCCGGCCGTGAAGGCCTCCGCGAAGGCCAGCAGCAGCAGCGTGGGAATCGCCGACCACGGCAGGAGCGGAAGACCCGTCACGGAGTTGGCGACCAGCAGCCCGGCCAGGGCTCCGAGGGCCGCCAGCAGGGACGGGACACGCCACCCGGTGGGGGTGAGCGTGCCCCTGCCGTCATCGGACACCGTCCGCCTCCCCGGGCAGCCGCAGTCGCAGGTCGTCCCGGCGCACCAGTTCCTGTTCACCGCCGGTGTCCGCTGCCTCGACCCCGGCCAGCAGCGCGGCGACCGGGGCCCGGCCGGGCAGGACCGCCGCGGGGTCCGTGTCCAACCAGGGGCGCAGCACGAACGCGCGCAGGTGGGCGCGCGGGTGCGGCAGGGTCAGGACCGGGTCCTCGTCGGTCAGGTCACCGAAGGCGATCACGTCCACGTCCAGGGTTCGCGGTCCCCACCGGACCTCGCGGACCCGTTCGAAGGCGCGTTCCGCGGCCTGGGCCAGGTCCAACAGTTCCTTCGGGTGGCCCTCGGTGTCGACGACCAGGACCGCGTTGAGGAAGGCGCCCTGTTCGGGCCCGCCCACCGGAGCGGTCTCGTAGACGGGTGAGACCGCCGCCGGTGTGACGCCCGGTCCGGCCGACAGCAGGTCCACGGCGCCCTGCAGGGTCGCCATCCGGTCTCCGAGGTTGGATCCCAGGGAGAGCACCGCGCGCGTCACCACTGGCCCCGCCTCCCCCGGGTCACGGTGACGGACACGTCCGAGAACTCGTGTTCGATGGGGGCCGACGGCTTGTGCACCGTCAGTTCCACCCCCTCGACCAGGGGCTCGGCCGTGCACTCGGCGGCCAGGCGCTCGGCCAGGGTCTCGATCAGGTTGACGGGCTCCCCCATCACCACCCGGACCAGGCGGTCGGCGAGCAGGCCGTAGTGCACGGTGTCGCCGACGTCGTCGCTGGCCGCGGCGGGCCCGGTGTCCAGGTACAGCACGGCGTCGACCACGAAGTCCTGGCCTTCGCGGCGCTCGAAGTCGAACACACCGTGGTGGCCCCGGGCGCGCAGGCCGCGGAGTTCGATGCGGTCCCGCATCAGCCCTCCGCCTCCGTCTCCTCGTCGTCCTCCATCAGCACCGGGGAGGCGTGGTGCGACCACAGCCGCCAACCCTGGTCGGTGTCGACGAACAGGTTGGTGGTCACCACCTGGCCGCCGGCCACGAACCCGGGGCTGCCGTCCTCGGCGGTCAGCACGTTCTCCTCACAGGTCACCATGGCGATGTCGCCGCCGACCCCGATGTGGGTCTCGGTGAGCACGTACTGGATGTAGGTGACGTTGGCCATGATCAGCGACCAGGCGCGCATGATCTCGGTGCGGCCGCGCAGCAGCGGCCACCCGGGGTTGACGCACACCAGGTCGGGGGCCTCGTGTTCCTCGGCCCAGACGGTGCGCATCAGGTCGATGTCACCGTTCTCGATCGCACTGTAGAACTGCGCGTTGGCCTCGCCGACGCGCTCCATGACTTCCTGGCGCGACTTCACAGGCCACTCCCGATGCTCTGGTCACGGCCTTGGTCGAGGCTGGCGCCGCCGTCGGCCCAGGCGGCCGCCACCCGTACCGCGTCGGCGTTGGGCCGGACGTCGTGTACCCGTACCGCCCAGGCGCCCCGGTGCGCGGACAGCGCGGTCACGGCCGCGGTGGCCGCGTCGCAATCGACGAAGGGCCGGTCCCGGCCCTCGGCGTCGCCGAGCAGGCGGCTGAGGAAGCGTTTGCGCGAACCCGCCACCAGGACGGGCCGGCCCAGTTCGTGGAACCGGTCGAGATGCTGGAGCAGCGCCCAGTTGTGCGCCTGTTCGGGACGCTTGGAGAATCCCAGCCCCGGGTCCAGAACGATCTGCCCGGGGTCGACACCTGCACTGATCATGGCCTCCATACGGTCGCGGAGCTCATCGAGGACCTCCTGGACAACATCCGTGTACACGGCACGGCTCTGCATGTCATGACTATGCCCGCGCCAGTGCATCAACACGTAGGCGACACCGGAAGAAGCGACGAGTCGGGCCATCTCCGGGTCGGCCAGCCCACCACTGACATCGTTGACCAGTACCGCGCCGGCGTCGACCGCCCGCGCGGCGACTTCGGCGCGCATGGTGTCGACACTGACCGCGACCCCGCGCGAGGCGAGTTCGCGCACGACCGGCTCGACCCGGCGCAGTTCCTCGGCGGCCTCGACCCGCTGCGCGCCGGGGCGGGTGGACTCACCGCCCACGTCGACGATGTCCGCGCCCTCCTCGACGAGGCGCAGGCCGTGTTCGACCGCGCGCTCGGGGTCGAACCAGGACCCTCCGTCGGAGAAGGAGTCGGGGGTGACGTTGACGACCCCCATGACCAGGCACCGCCCTCGGTCGGGCAGCCCCGGAAGTGTGTGTTTCGGCGCCATGCGCATCACCCTACGCGCACGCCGAGGGGCCGGGGGCACACGGCCCCCGACCCCTCGTCCGGTGTCGCGGGGACCCGGGCGTGTCCGTCTGACACGCCCGGGCCGACGGCTTCGGCGGCGGTCGGTTCAGCTCCTGCCGAGGATGAGGCTCATGGCCTCGGCCCGGGTGCGGTCGCTGCTCCGGAAGCTGCCCCGCACCGCGGAGGTGACCGTCTTGGCCCCGGGCTTGCGCACCCCGCGCATGGTCATGCACAGGTGTTCGGCCTCGATGACCACGATCACGCCGCGCGGGTCGAGGTGCTCCATGATCGCGTCGGAGACCTGACCGGTCAGACGCTCCTGCACCTGGGGGCGGCGGGCGTAGACGTCGACCAGCCGGGCGAGCTTGCTCAGCCCGGTGATGCGGCCGTGCGCCCCCGGGATGTAGCCCACGTGCGCGACCCCGTAGAACGGCACGAGGTGGTGTTCGCAGGTCGAGTACAGCTCGATGTCCTTGACCAGGACCATTTCCTCGTGGTCGGCCTCGAAGACCGTGGTGAGGACGTCCCCGGGCTTCTGGCCGAGTCCGGCGAACTGCTCCTCGTAGGCCCGGGCGACCCGCTCGGGGGTCTTGGTCAGTCCGTCGCGGTCGGGGTCCTCCCCGATGGCGATGAGGATCTCCCGGACGGCGCGGGCGATGCGCTCGCGGTCCACGGGTCTGGCGGGCAGGTCCTCGCTCACGCCTGGTCTCCTTCGGTGCTGGCGGGCTTGCCCGGGAGTTGGCCGTTGGCGGCGGAGCCCTGGACCTCGGCGCTGTTGAGCATGGCGAGCTCCTTCTTGGAGCGGACCGGGGGCCGCTCGGAGGGCTGGCGCTTGCCGTATCCGGTGTACGACCCGCGGGAGGGGCGCTTGCGGACCGGCGCGAAGATCTCCAGCACCTGGGTCTTGGTGAGCGTCTCCTTCTCCAGCAGCTGCACGACCAGCTCGTCGAGCACGTCCCGGTACTCGACGAGGACCTCGTAGGCCTCGTCGTGCGCGGACTCGATGAGGCGGCGCACCTCCTCGTCGATGATGGAGGCGATCTCCTCGGAGTACTCGCGTGCGTGGGACATCTCCCGGCCCAGGAACGGCTCGGAGTTGGCCGAACCGAACTTCCGGGCGCCCAGGCGCTCGCTCATGCCGTACTCGGTGACCATGTTCCGGGCAAGGTTGGTGGCCTTGTCGATGTCGTTGCCCGCGCCCGTGGTCGGCTCGTGGAAGACGAGCTCCTCGGAGGCGCGGCCGCCGAGCATCATGGCCAGCTGGTCCATCATCTGCGAGCGCGAGGTGAGGAACTTGTCCTCGGTCGGCACCGACATGGTGTAGCCGAGTGCCCGGCCGCGCGGCAGGATCGTGATCTTGTGCACGGGGTCCGCGTTGGGCAGCGCGTGGCCGACGAGGGCGTGTCCGCCCTCGTGGTAGGCGATGACCTTCTTCTCCCGGTCAGACATCACCCGCGACTTGCGTTCGGGGCCGGCCATCACGCGTTCGATGGCCTCCTCCAGGATGGCGTGGGTGATGACCTTGTTGTCCGCCCGCGCGGACAGCAGCGCGCCCTCGTTGATGACGTTGGCCAGGTCCGCACCGGTCATCCCGGCGGTCTGGCGGGCGATCACCGCGAAGTCGACGTCGTCGGCCATGGGCTTGCCCTTGGCGTGCACCTCGAGGATGTCGCGGCGGCCGTCCAGGTCGGGGCGGTCCACGACGACCTGCCGGTCGAAGCGGCCGGGGCGCAGCAGCGCGGGGTCGAGGATGTCGGGGCGGTTGGTGGCGGCGATGAGGATGACGCCGCCCTTGACGTCGAAGCCGTCCATCTCGACCAGCATCTGGTTGAGGGTCTGCTCGCGCTCGTCGTGGCCGCCGCCCATCCCGGCGCCGCGGTGGCGGCCGACGGCGTCGATCTCGTCGATGAAGATGATCGCCGGGGCGTTCGCCTTGGCCTGCTCGAACAGGTCGCGCACCCGGGAGGCGCCCACACCGACGAACATCTCGACGAAGTCCGAGCCGGAGATGGAGTAGAACGGGACCTCGGCCTCGCCGGCGACGGCGCGGGCCAGCAGGGTCTTACCTGTTCCGGGCGGCCCCATCAGCAGGACGCCCTTGGGGATCTTCGCCCCCATCGACTGGAACTTCTCCGGGCTCTGCAGGAACTCCTTGATCTCGTGGAGTTCCTCGATGGCCTCGTCCGCCCCGGCCACGTCGTCGAAGGTGTTCTTCGGGGTGTCCTTGGTGATGAGCTTGGCCTTGGACTTGCCGAACTGCATCACCCGCGAGCCGCCGCCCTGCATCTGGCTGAAGATGAACCAGAAGATGACGATGATGATGATCAGCGGCAGGAGGCTGAACAGGGCCGTCGTCCAGATCGGGGTGGTGGCGACCGAGACCTCGTAGGAGTCCAGGTTCCCGTCGGGGTTCTGGCTGGACTCCTGGAGCATGGTGGCGAGCTCCAGGCCCTGCCCCTCGACCCAGTAGGCCTCGTAGATGTCCTCGTCGACCGTGGTCAGCTGGATGCGCTGGTCCCGGTCGATGATCTCGGCGTTGTCCACCTGATCCTGTTCGATCAGCTGGTAGACGGTCGAGATGTCGGTTTCCTCGGGCTCCGGTCCGGCCCCTACGTCGAACACGCGGAAGCCGATGACGAGCATGAGGGCGACGACCAGGATCCAGATCCACGGGCCGCGGAAAAAACGCTTCAGATTCATGTGAGCGGAACCCTGTCGGGTCCGTCCCTCCTGACCAGGCCGCCCGCCCCAGAGGACTTTCCGAAGCAGGACCTATCGGACACGTGCTCCCTGCGATGACGCCGGGATATTCGACGGTACACCTCGCCGCGCGGAGCGGGCACACCGCTCGGGCCGGACACGGGGCCGTCATGGGGGCAACGACTGCGACCCGTCCGGTTGTTCCCGGTCGGCGCCGTACGGGCCGCAGGGACCCGCACGGCGGCCGTGACGCTACTCCTCGTAGACGTGCGGGGCGAGCGTGCCGATGAACGGCAGGTTGCGGTACTTCTCGGCGTAGTCGAGCCCGTAGCCGATGATGAACTCGTTGGGCAGGTCGAAGCCGATGTACTTGACGTCGAGGTCGACGTCGAAGGCCAGCGGTTTGCGGACCATGGTGCAGATCTCCACGGACTTCGGGCCGCGCGACTTCAGGTTGCCGACCAGCCAGGAGAGGGTCAGCCCGGAGTCGATGACGTCCTCGACGATCAGGACGTCGCGGTCCTTGATGTCGGTCTCCAGGTCCTTGAGGATGCGCACCACGCCCGACGAGGTGGTTCCCGCCCCGTAGGAGGAGACGGCCATCCAGTCCATGGCGACGGGGCTGTGCAGCGCCCGTGCGAGGTCGGCCATGACCATGACCGCGCCCTTGAGCACCCCGACGATCAGCAGGTCCCTGCCCGCGTAGTCCGCGTCGATCCGCGCTCCCAGCTCGGCCAGGCGCGCCTTGATCTCTTCCTCGGTGACCAGGACCTTCTCCAGGTCCTGACCCATGTCCTTAGCGTCCACGCTCACTGTCCTCGCTGCTGGTTTCCCCGTTTGCGGCAACCAGGATAAACGTGTCGAACGAGGCCATGGTGCCCGACACCTGGACCGGAGGCTCAGGTTCGGCGTTCGAAGAGGATCCGTCCGGCGGCCCGGCGGCCCCGGATCCCGCCGGGCAGGTCGATGTGGGCCTGCCCCCGCCACTCGGTGACCAGGCGATCCAACTCACGTACGTGACGTGCGTTCAACGCGCTGGCCGGGCAGCCCGCCCGGAGCGCGGCACGGTGCAGCACCCGGGAGCGCAGGGAGGGTTCGGCTCGCTCCAGCGGTTCCACGGCCAGGTCCTCGCCCTCCCCGCCCGCCAGGGCCCGCCCGTACAGGTCCGCGGCGAGCGCGTCCAGGGTGTCGGCGTCCGCGCGCAGCATGCCCGCGGTCCTGGCCAGGGCGGCGGCGATCCCGGGGCCCAGTGCCTTCTCCAGCGCGGGCAGCGCCTCGTGGCGCACCCGGGAGCGGGCGAAGCGCGGGTCGTGGTTGTGCGGGTCCTCCCAGGGGCTGAGCCCCATCAGGGAGCAGGCCGCACGGACCGTGGCACGGTCCAGGTCCAGCAGGGGGCGCAGGTAGCGGCCGGTGCGCGGGGCCATCCCGGCCAGGGAGCGGGCGCCCGAGCCCCGGGCCAGCCCGAGCAGGACCGTCTCCGCCTGGTCGTCGAGGGTGTGGCCGAGCAGGACCACCGCGGGTGCGTGTGCGGCGGCCGCCTCCCCGAGCGCCCCGTAGCGGGCGCGCCGTGCCGCGGCCTCGGGCCCGCCGCTGCCCCGGACCCGCACCGCGGCGGTCCGGACGGGGTCCAGACCGAGTTTGCGCAGGACGTCCGCCACGGCCTCGGCGCGTTCGGCCGAACCCTCCTGGAGGCCGTGGTCGACGGTGACCGCCCCCGCGGCCACCCCCGACCGGGGGGCCTCGAAGGCCACGGCACCGGCCAGGGCCAGGGAGTCGGCACCGCCGCTGCACGCCACCAGGGCGGTGGTCCCGTCGGGCAGGTCGGACAGCACCCGCCGGACCGCCGAGCGGACGGCGGCCACGGCGGGGGGCGGCCCGCTCACTCGGTGATGGCGGCGGGGCGCACGATCCGCTCGATCCACGTCGAGGGGTTGCGGATCTCCTCAAGCGTGGGCAGCGTCTCGGGCGAGGTCCACACCTTGTTGAACTCGGCCATCCCCACCTGGGCGACGACCTGCCGCACGAAGGCGGCACCCTCCTCGTACTGCTTCATCTTGAGGTCCATGCCCAGGAGCTGGCGCATGATCCGGTCGATGGGGTTGAGGGTCTGGCGCCGCTTCTGGAAGCGCTTCCGGATGGTCTCGACCGAGGGCACGACCTCCGGACCGACGGCGTCCATCACGTAGTCGCCGTGCCCCTCGGCCAGGCTCATGACCGCGGTGACCCGGTCCATGAGCGCCTTCTGCTCGGGGCTCTGGAAGGCGGTGATGAGATTGCCCTCGCCGCCCCGCACCGCGTCGGCCACGGCCTCGCCCGCCTGCCGGAGGCGGTCGATCAGGTCCGAGGCGTCCATCTCCGTGGAGAGCAGGAGTTCCTGCATGAGCTCCTGGACGTACGCCCGCAGCCACGGCGTGGCCGTGAACTGCATCCGGTGGGTCTCCTCGTGCAGGCAGACCCACAGGCGGAAGTCACGGGAGTCGACGTCCAGCTCACGTTCGGTGTTGACGATGTTGGGGGCCACCAGGGTCAGGCGCCCGGTCGGCGAGCTGCCGTCCGGGTCCGGCGGCAGGAAGAGTTCGTACTGGCCGAGGACCCGCCCGGCCAGGTAGGACAGGACCGCCCCGAGCTGCACCCCGGTGATCCGCGAACCGACCGCGCTGGTCAGGTTCCCGGCCGGGCTGTTGTTCAGCCGTTCGGCGCCCATCTGTTGGAGCACGGGTTCGAGCACCACCCGAAACCCGTCGACGTTGGCTCGAATCCAGCCCGGGCGGTCGACGACGACCGCCGGCCCGGAGGGTTCGAGGGGGTTCATTCCGGTGAATTCGCGCACATGCCCGGCCGCCACGGTGGAGAGCTCGCGCAACTGCGCCACGGCCTGCCGCGCGTCGGACAGGTCCACCTGCGGCCCAGGGCGCACGAGGCGGACACCGGTGTTGACGGCTACGTCCCAGTCGATCACAGTCACACGGCCAGCCTACCCACGCCAAGCCCGGCGGCACGGGGATCAGGGCTCTATTTCAGGGCAGGTCCGGGGTTAACCCCGAGAACGGCCGAGGCCCCGGACCCGAAACCCGCTCACCTCAGCCGTAGGGTCCCTCCCGGCTCAGCCACGGGAGAAACACCCTTCCACTCACCTCAGCCCCAGGGGGTACCCCTGCCCGCTTACCTTCGCCCCAGGGGGTGTTCTTTCGTTCGGGCGCGGGAGTGTTCTGCAAGACGAGTCAAGCCGCCAGCGAGGAACGAGCCAGGCGCGGACGAGGATGCTGTGCCTGCTACAACCCGAACACTCCCCTCAGGCGCCCGAACACGGTCCGAAGCGAAGCGGAGGACCCAAGCAAGCAGGAACACGGGCCGAAGCGAAGCGGAGGACCAAAACAAGCACTAAGAACACCCGCACTGGCTGAGCGCGGCCGCCAGGGTGTCCAGTTGGGGCCCGGAGGCGCCCGGGCTGTTGGCCATCAGGGCGAACACGAACACGTTGCCCTCCTGGTCGTGGATGGTCCCGGCCAGGGTGCTCACTCCGTTCAGGGTTCCGGTCTTGCCGCGGACCAGCCCTGCTGCGGGGCTGGAGCTGGAGTACTCGGAGTAGCGCCCGGCGAGGGTTCCGGTGGAGTGGGCGGTGGGCAGGCCCGTGATGGTCGCGTTGAGCCGCGGCTGCTCGGCGGCCGTGGTGACCAGTTCGACGAGGGCGCGGGGTGTGATGCGGTTCTCGGTGCTCAGGCCGCTGTTGTCGGACAGGCTGACCCCGTCGATGCCCAGGGAGTCCATCGTCCGGTGGGTGGCGGCCGCGGCCCCGGAGGCGTCGGGCTCCTCCCCCAGTTCGAGTGCGGCGACCCGGCCGAGGGACTCGGCCATGTTGTTGTCGCTGGCCAGCATCATGTGCTCGACCAGGGCGTGCATCGGCATGGAGTCGACGGCCGCGACCGGGTCGCCTGCGGCCTCCTCCTCGGTCGGGGTGCCCTCGACGGTCAGCCCGGCCTTCTCCAGTTGGTCGGCGAAGGCCTCCGCGGCGGCGAGGGGCGGGTTCGGTGAGCGGGTGGACACGTCCGGGTCCACCCGGCCGCTGTCGATCATCAGCGCGTGGATGGTGGCGGTGCTGCCTTCGGTGACGTAGTTGGGTTTCCAGCCGGGCGCGGTGTCCGGCCCGGTGAAGTGCGAGTCGTCGTACCCGACGGAGACGGTGTCCAGGCCCGGGTCGGCGAGGGCGGAGGCGGTGTCCTCGGCGAGCTCCTCCAGGGTGGCTACCTGCGGGTAAGCTGCGGAGTCGGCGGTCGCGGTCAGCGTCACGTCGCCCTCGCCGCGTAGCACCACGCGGTTCTGCGCCGGGTCGAAGTAGACCTCGGTCCGCAGCACGTGGTCGGGGCCGACGGCGTCCAGGACGGTGACGGCCGTGGCGATCTTCGTGGTCGACGCCGGGGTCACCGGGGCGTCCGCGTCCCGCTCGAAGAGCGTCTGTCCTGTTGCGCCGTCAATCACGTAACCGGAGAGGCCGTCCCCGAGCCCGGAAGCCGACATGGGATCATCAAGAACGTCCGCGATCCGATCCGGGTCCGCCGGGGTCGGGGCCGCGGGTGCAACCGCCGCCACGCCGTCGGCGTGCGTGACGGGGTTGGGCACCGCCGGAAGCGGCCGTGCCTCGATCACGTCCAGGGCGACGAACCCAGTGATCAGCACGAATATGTTGAGCAGGGCCAGCGCGAGGAACGCCTCGCCTCGTACCCGTCGCACCCGGGGCACCTGCCCTTCCTTCGGTGTCGCGGCCTGACGTTGTAGTTATACGGCGACATTAGTCGCATTGGGAGCCGAGATCAGCATGGAATTCGACGTTACGATCGAGATCCCCAAGGGGGAGCGCAACAAGTACGAGGTGGACCACGAGACAGGTCGTATCCGTCTCGACCGCATGCTGTTCACCTCCACGACCTACCCCGCCGACTACGGTTTCGTCGAGGGGACGCTCGGCGAGGACGGCGACCCCCTGGACGCTCTCGTCCTGCTCAAGGCCCCGACCTTCCCGGGCTGCCTGATCCGGGCGCGTGCCATCGGCATGTTCCGCATGCGTGACGAGGCGGGCGGCGACGACAAGCTGCTGTGCGTTCCGGCGACGGACCCGCGCCAGGAGCACCTGCGTGACATTCACCACGTCAACGAGTTCGAGCGCCTCGAGATCGAGCACTTCTTCACCGTGTACAAGGACCTTGAGCCCGGCAAGTCCGTGGAGGGCGCCAGCTGGGCCGGCCGCCACGACGCCGAGCAGGAGATCATCGCCTCGGTGAAGCGCGCCGAAGAGGCCGGCACTCACGGTGACGCATCGCACATCACCAGCGAGGGCAAGTAACCGGCAGCACCACACTCGTCTCGGTGTCTCGTAGGGCCCGGCAGGGGTTTCCCGCCGGGCCTTCGCCGTGCCCGCGAGGCCCGGGGCGACGCCCGGAGCGCCCCCGCCGCCTCCGGGGCCCTGCGGACGGGCCCGGGATCACGGGGCTCCGGCGCTCCGGGAGACCCCCGCCCCCAGTTCCCGCCCGGAGTCCCTGGCCAGCGCGTACCCGGCCAGCGCGAGCACCAGGATCGCGCACAGCACGGCGAGGGCGACGGGCAGCGCGGCCAGCAGTCCGCGTGAGACGTGCGGGGTGTCGGGGGGCAGCGGGAAGCCGTCGCGGCCGAAGCGGTCGGCCCGTGCCGCCACGTGCGTGCGGTAGCCGTCCAGTTCGGGGCCGCACATCGCCTTCAGCACCCGTATCCGGACCAGGTCCGTCCGCTCCGGCAGCGCGAGGTCGGGCGCGTCGTCCGCGGGGGGCATGCGCGCCCGGTGTCGTGCGCACTCCGCTTCGGCCAACGCGTGCAGCCACTCCCCCAGCCGGTCGGCGTCCGGCAGCCGCCGGATGTGCGCGTGGGCGGCGATCAGGGTGTCCCTGAGGACGACGTGCGCGGCGTCCCTGTCGCGGAGAACCAGGATGCAACGCCGGTACAGCTCCTCTCCGTAGGCGTCGAGGAGCCGCACGTAGGCGTCTGCCGACGGGGTCTGGCCGGAGCGCAGGGCGTGTAGAAGATCCTGGTCCGTCATAGCCCTAGAATCTACGCCGCGGACGGGACGGTGCTCTCCGGTTTGTCGAAAGACGCACCGTTCACCCGGAGTGGCTCGGGAGGTGTCTGCGGCACGGGGGCGTCGGGCCCGCCGGGGCCCGGTCGGGTCCGACGAACGGTGCGGCCCGGTGGGCGGGTTCGGTGCGACGGCCGGTTCAGTCCGGCGGGCGCCGGGGGTGCGGCGACCGGGGCGGGCCCTGCGGGGGTTTCGGTCCCCCGGGCGGCTCCTCGGACCCCTCTCCGTCGGCGCCCCGGCCCGGTTCGGGGAACAGGGACCGTGCGTACCTGGAACGCGCCCACAGGAGCACGTAGGTGAGCACGGTCAGGAAGGCCACCAGCAGCGCCGCCTCGGGCCCCAGGAAGCCGAGCGCCATCACGCCGGCGGTGGCCACGACGAGGGCACGCACCAGCACACGTGCCCACAGGCCCTGGGCCTCCGGGGTCAAGGCTGCCCTCTGGGGACGGACGGCTGCACGGCCACTCCTGTCACTACGGCTGTACTGGGGGGTGGGGCCCGGTCCGGCGGACACGCCGTGTTCTCGGGCTCCACATGTCACCACCACCGGACGCCGCCCGCAACACGTTCCGGACGGGCGGGTGAGCGGTACGACACGCACGATTCCCGGCGTTCGCTTGACTCACCACCGGCTTTGCTGGTCTCCTTACCTCCATGTATCCGCACACCCGCACCGACGCCACGGCTCGTACGACCCCCGGGGTCTCCTGCCACCTGGCCCGTGCGGCGTGTCCGTGTTGTCGTCACTGAGTCGTAGCCGAGGGGTCTTCGTCGACCGACCCCGCACGACCTGTCCGTGAGCGGCCTCCACCGTCCGGTGTGAGGGGTCCGCACGCGGCCTCCACCAGGGTGATTCTCCCCTCCGAACGCTCGTTCGGAGCGACTGGCCCTGCCGCCCCGGCGCCCCCGGGGTTCCCTGACGACATCCTCGCGGCCCCCGGCACCAGCCCCGGCCGCGCACACGTGAAGGATCTTCTCACGATGCCCCAGCAGGCCTCCGCCGTGACCGCCGTTCGCCCTGACTCGGCCGAACGCACCCCCCGTCCCCGCGCCACGGCCGTCTCCCTCGACGGGATCGGTGACGTGGTCGACGCCGGACGCCCCTCCGGCTACGCCCACCTGGGCGGCCTCCGGCTGCCCACCACCGGACAACTGGTCGCCGCCGCACGCGGAGCCGCCTCCGCCCTGCGCCGACCGACCCTGTGGCCGACCCGGCGCGGGCGCTGGCAGGCCGCTCCCCGCAGCGCCCGACGACACGCCAGCGGCCGTTTCCGGGTGACCACCGTGGCTCTGGAGCCGAACAGCTTCGTGCCCGGCCCGACGCAGCGCTCCGGCCGCCCGCACACCATGGAGGTCCTGCACCTGGTCAGCGGAAAGGCGCACCTGATCACTTCCGGCCCCGACGGCCAGATGCGCTCGGCCGCCGAGCTGGCCGTGGGACGGACCCGCGTGATGGGCGGCGTCGGCGCCCCCGACCGGGGCCACCACCACCTGGTCAACACCGGCGACGAGGTCGCCGTCCTGGTCCGGGTGACCGCCTGACCCAGGGGCGCACCGCGCCGACCGCTCACTCATGGTCCGACCGTTCCGGTGCCGACGCGCGCAGCGCGCCGTCCACGGCCTCGACGGAGCGCAGGACCCCGGCGGTGCGCCGCCCCTCGGCGAGGTAGGCGTTCATGACCTGGTCGAGGGCGTGCGGTGGCAGATGCTCGCGTAGGTCCACGCGGGCCGTGCGGTACCCCTCCCGGGCCGCCTCCAGCGCGGCGAGGACGTACTGGCGGGCCAGCCGGGAGAGGGCCACGGGGTGGCGCCGCAGAACCCCGTGCAGGCGGTAGTCGGCCGGCACCTGGTCGAACAGCCAGTCCAGGGCCGTCTGTTCGAAGGAGTCCGACCCGGGCGGGTGCACGCTCGCGGGCCAGTCCGACGTCAGGGGCTGATCGGGCATGCCCCACAGCATACCCGCCATTCGAAAGCATGTTCGATACCGAGTGCCGGGCCGCGGAGCCCTCCGGTCGTGCGGGGACGTCCGGTCAACCGGGCCTGTCGGACTCGGCGGAGACGTCGGACCCCTCGACCGGATCGGCCGTGTCGGCTTCCTCTGCCGCCCTCTTCTCCAGTTCCACCCTCAGGGCCTGTTCGGCCGCGTCCACGGCGGCCCGGGCGGTGATCGCGTTGGTGTGCGCCCGGTCCAGCTCCTCCAGCAGGATGCAGTCGAACGAGACCCGCGCATCGTGGATGGCGGCTTCCAGCTGTCGTGATGCCTCTTCCAGACTCATGCCCCTCCCTTACCCCAGAAGTCGGCACCTGCACACACCCGTCCCGGTCCGCTTCGAGCAGGTGGCGGCGGGGTAGGTCACCATCGGACCGCAGCACGCCGACCACGCAGGAGCGCCCATGGTCTACCTCATTCTCGTCCTGCTCGCGATCTGGCTGATCCTCGCCATTCTCGGCATCGTGATCAAGGGGCTGTTCTGGCTCGCGGTCATCGGCGGCATCCTGTTCGTCGCGACCGCGGTGTGGGGCTGGCTGCAGAACCGCCAACGCCTGTGACCCCGCTCCGGTGACCGGCCCGGGCGTCGGCCGGTCACCCGTTCCGCACTCCGGACGGCCCGGCTCCGGGGCTGCTCCGGCTCAGGGATCCAGGGCCGGGCGGCCCCCGCCGCCCAGGCGCCGAACAGCCCTGCGCGCACGCTCCTCGTCGCGGTCCAGGCGGGCGCGGACCAACCCGACCGCCTCGTCGTCCCGCCCCAGCGCGAGCAGGTTGCGCACCCGCGCGCGCAGTTCCTCCGGGATCTCGTCGGGATCCCGTGGAGCGGGGACGTAGCCGCCCACGTGGGGGCCGGTCACCGGCTCGGGGGGCGGTTCCGGTTCCGCCACCGGAACACGCTCCTCCATGTGGGCGAGGACGCGGCGCAGGGCGTAGGAACCGCCCCCGAGAACAATCACGGCGCCCATCAGCGCAAACAGCATGAACATCAGACTCATAACGCCCACCTACCCACACTTCGGACACGGCAGGCGCAACACCGATACACGCAGAGTAATCATTCCGCCAAGGGCGGCCTACTCGGGACCTCCCGCCGGAAGATCCTCGGGCAGCAGGGTCTGGAGCTCCGACACGTCGAGGCCCTCCCCCGCCAGGGCCGCCGCCTCGATCCGCCGTGCCTGCCGGGTCGCACCCGCCTCGAACAGGGAGCGCACCCCGTGCCCGTTGCCCTCCGAGAAGGGTCCGGCGTCCGCGCCGAACAGCACCGACAACCTCTCGCGGGTCTCCCCCGGCACCAGGAAGTCAGCGTCCTCAGCCATCCCCACGAAGATCTCCACCAGTTCCCCTCGGCTGTAGGGGGCGAAATCCACGGTGCGGGAGAACCGTGCGGCCAGCCCCGGATCATCCGCCAACAGCCCCGCCGCGTCCCGGGGGCGACCCGACACGATCACCACGACCTCGTCGCGGTACTCCTCCATCAGCCCGACGAGGGTCTCGGCCGCGCCCGGCTCGCCCCCCGGTCCCCCGGTGGGCCCCCCGTCGAACCCCCGGGCCCCGGTCACGAACAGCACCCCGCCGCGTGCCCGCTCGAACAACGCCCGTGGCCGCGGCACCGCCCTCCCCCGGAGCGCCGGAACCGCGGCCAGGTCCTCCGGGGCCGCCTCCACCACGTGCCCCCGGCCCAGCACCCCCAGGGCGGCCAACAGCTTCCCGTAGATCCGGGCCACCGTGGTCTTACCGGTCCCGGACGGCCCCGAGAACACCAGGTGCGGCGACGGCTCCGGCGCACGCCGAGGGGCCGCCGACAACAGGTCCACGACCGCCCTCAACTCACGTTTGGCCTCCACCAGACCCACCATGCCGTCCAGGTCCGCCAACAGGGCAGCCACCCGGGAACCGCCGGCCCGCCCCCGGTTCCCGCCGCCACCTCACCCTCCAGGTCGGCCGGCAGGACCCGGGTGAGGTCCTCCACCGTCTGGTACGCGCCCGTCACGATCCGGTCGGTCTGGGCCCGGCGCACCTCCTCGAACATCCTCCGCACCTCCCGGGCGTTACCGAAGGCCTCGTCGCGCCGCTGCCCCGCGAAGTGCCGGACCAGGAGCTCGTGCACCCCCTCGCCGAGGAGGTAGCCCTGTTCCCCGGCCACCCCCTCGAAGAGCCCGCTGAGTTCCTCCGGGGAGTAGTGTCCGAACTCGATCATGCGCGCCACCCGTGACCGCAGCCCCGGGTTCTCCTCGAGGAAGGAGCGCATCCGGCCGGAGCCGCCCGCGAGGACGACCACGACCTCACCCCGCAGGTCCCCCATCAGCCTGACGAGGGTGTCGACGGCCTCCTGCCCGCAGGCCCTCCCGCCGTCGGACCCCGCCACCAGCTCATCCGCCCCGGCCACGAACAGCACACCGCCCCGGGCCCGCTCCACCAGGTCCGCGGTTCTGCGTGCCGTTCCGCCCTGGTGCCCAGCCACCAGGTCCGCCCGTGACGCCTCCAGGAACTGGCCCTTGCGAAGCAGCCCCAGAGAACGCAGGATCTCCCCGTACAGCCGTGCCACCGTGCTCTTCCCCGCCCCGGACGGCCCCGAGAACACCAGGTGGCGGCTGACGTTGAGCGCGGGCAGGCCCGCCTCGACCCGTTTCGCGCTCACCTGCTGGAAGTTGACCAGGGAACGGATCTCCTTCTTCACCCCGTCCAGCCCGGTCAACCCCTCCAGCTCGGCCAGCAGCGCCTCCAGGGGACGGGCCCGGGCCCGCAGGGCCCCGTCGCCGGCGTCCGCAGCCGCGGCACCGCCACCCTGGGGTTCGGCCGAACCCGCGTTCCGGGCGGTGACCCGGTCGCCGTCCCCGCCCCGGTTACCGCTGAAAGTGCTGTCCTCCAGGTACACCGACGCGTTGTCGGCCGCCCACAGGCCCTCCTCGTCGTTGCCGGAGACGGTGCACCGCACCAGGCGCAGCCGACCGCCGTCCTCCACCATGAGGCCGTCGCCCCGACAGTCCCGGACCGCGGTGTCCTCCAGGGCGGCGACCCCGCCCTCGCCCACCCGGACACCGCGCTCCCCGCTCCCGCACAGGGTGGAGGAGCGGATCGTGACGTGCCCGCCCTGGACGTAGACCGCGTCCTCGCCGCAGTCGGACAGATCGGCCTGGTGGAGTTGGATCTCGGTGCCGTCGAGGATGTTCAGGCCGTCCTCCCGGGCGTCGCGCAGCACCATGCCCCGCACCGTGATCGTGGCGTCCTCACGGCTGTGGATCCCCGATCCCACGTCGTGGCCGACGATGTCCTCGAAGAACCCCCGGCCGCCCAGCACGATGGCCATCGGTCCGTGCCAGCGGCTGACCCTGAGGTCGCTCACCTCGAACCGGGAGCGGACCGAGGCGATCGCGCCGCGCTCCTCCTCGCTGCTCTGCGAGACGGACATCCCCGCGACGGCGGCCCTGGCCCCGTCCGCGACCAGCAGGGCGGCCTTACCGATCCGCGTACACCGGAGGTCGGTGATCTCCGCCTCGCCACCGTCGACGAACACGGCGTCGGCGGCGATGCCCTGCAGGGTCAGCCCCCTGGCGGTGAGCCTGCCGCCCTCGATCGCCACCCCGGTGCGGGTGGCGTCGGTGATCTCGCAGTCGTTCAACGTGCTCTCGGAGTCACCGTGGACGAAGAAGGCATCGGTGTCCTCCTTGCGGGAGCCCTCCACCACCATGCGGGTGAAGGTCGCCCTGGAGCGCTCGTAGACCCGGACCGGCCAGTCGTAGGACCCGATGATCCGCAGGTCCGTGAACTCCGGCCGCGCCCGGTCCCGGACGTAGACGCCGCCCCCGTCGACCAGGGCGCAGTCGGTGAACTCCGGGGAGGCGCTGGCGACGTAGAGGGTGTGCCAGTCCTCGTGGGCACCGGTGAAGACCGTCCCGCTGATCCGCGGCGAGCAGTCGCCCTGGACGGCGATCACCGCCCCGTCGAAGTAGCAGTCCCGCACACTGCCCTCGCTGCCGTCCCACAGCAGTCCGCTCTCCTCGAACCGGCAGCCGACCACCTCGGCGCGGGCGCCCACCACGTTGACCCTCCTGGAGGCGGTGAAGACGCAGTCGTCCGCCTTGAACCGGGCGCCCTTCTGCACGTACACCGGCGGGTACTCCTTCGAGGAGCTGCGCACCCAGACGCCGTGGAGCTCCAGCTCCCCTCCCGCGTGCACGTTGAACACGTTGGTCTCGCCGGCCGCCACGACCGCCACCGACCCGGCTTCCTCGGCCGGCACCACGACCACACGCCGCTGCACCCCGATGACCTGCGACTCCACGTACTCACCGGGCTCCACGCACAGGCGCAGGTCCGCCCCCGGATAACGGTGTTCCCGGATCGCCTGCCCGAGGGAGGGGCTGGCGGCGGGGTCTGTCTTCGAGACGCGGACTGTGATCATCCATCGGCTCCCAAGGGGGTAGCGGCCCCGGCGCCGCGCCGGAGGGTCTGCGCTATGTACCGTATCCACCTCGTCCGCCGGGAATCCGGGACAGCGCACACGCCTGTGGCCAGGGTCGGTCAGAGCCTGCCCGGGGCGGCGACTCGTCCCCGGTCGTGACACCCCTTCGGTGTCCTCCGGCCCCGGCGCCCGGTTCGCGCACCGGGACCCGCTCAGTCCCCTTCCACCGGGAGGTACGCCCAGTCCTCGCCCCCGTTGTCCCGGAGAAGGAGGTCCCGAGTACCGACGACGGCGTCCGGGTGCACGCGGACGCCGCCCCGCGCGTTGCCGGTGACCCGGGAACGGGCCAGCGTCGCCCGGCTCCCGGCGTCGAGCACGCGGAGCCCGGCGTTGCGCCCGTCCCGGATCACGGTGTCCTCCAGGGTCAGCTCGCCGTCCCCCAGAACCGCGGCGCCGGTCCCGGTGGAACCGCTCACCGTCACCGAGGTCAGGGTGATGGAGGCACCGTCGGCGTACGCGGCCTGGTGTCCGGTGCCGGAGACGAGCGCGTCCACCACCTCCACGACCGCACCGGTCCGGGCACCGAAGGCCTGGCCCAGGGTCCCGGTGGCCTCCGCGCCGTGCACTCTCACCGTGCTGTCCTGATGAGCCGACACCACCATGTTCACGCGCTCGGCGGTCACCGAGGCGAGGGTGGCCCGGGAGCCCCGGCTCAGCACCGCCACATCGTTCAGGTCCGCGGCCCTGACCCCGTCCGCCTCCAGGCGGCTGTCGCTCATGAAGAACCCGCCACCGAGCGAGTCAGGGCCGGGGAGCGTGCCCCGGAACTCGACGTCGGACAGCTCGAACCGGCTCCCGGCCCCCGAGACCGCCGACGCGCCCAGCTGCCCGAAGACGAGCCTGCGGCCGAAGAAGCGGCCCTCCTGGACGTGGACGCCGTGCGACCGGACGTTCTCGACCGTCAGGTCCTCGGCGTTGAGCGTTCCCCTCGCCACCACCACGGCCCTGGAACCGGAGCTGGAGCCGGAGCCGTCGATCCGGCAGGAGGTGAAGGCGGCCTCGGCTCCCAGACCGACACCGACCCCGTAGCCCTCATCAGCCCATCCGGTCAGGTCGAGTCCGGTGAAGGCCGCGCGGGTGCCCTCTCCCAGAACGGAGATCGCGTGCCCGGGGCTGCCGCTGATCGAGAGGCCGGTGAACCGGGCGTCGCTGCCCTCCTTCACCAGGACCGCCGCACCGTCAGCCCGCCCGAAGCCGGACATGACGCAGTCGGTCACCATCACACTGGTTTCGTAGGCGACAAGGCCGCCCCGGTCGTAGTCGCTGAACCGCACCGAACTGACGGTCGGGTTGACCGCCCGCCAGAAGTACAGGGACGCCCCCCGGAAGAAGGTGTCGCGGACGAAACCACCGGTCCCCCGCTTCCAGTAGAGCCCGCAGCCGTCGAACCGGCAGTTGACGACCTCGGTGCCGTCCCCGCTGACCTCCACCTCGGCACCAGACGTGAACACGCTGTCGACCGCCTTGAACCGGGTCCCCTGGTCCGCGCGGATCGTCGGGGAGTCCGGTGCGTCCTGCGCGCCCCGGACGTGGATGCCGTAGAGCTCCAGCGCGCCCCGCTCACCGGTCACGACGAACACGCTGTCCGCCGTCGAGACGGAGATCTCCACGGTGCCGGGCCCGGCGACCGGAACGATCATGACCCTGGTGGAGATCTCCAGGAAGTAGTGCTCCGTGTACCGGCCGGGTTCCACGTGGAGGTACAGGTCCGTGCCGGCGTACCGGGCGTCCCGGAGGACTGACCTGAACGAGGGGAACGCGTGGGGGTCGGTCTTCGAGACTCGGGCGGTGTACATCCGGAGGCTCCCGGTTCGGGGACTGTGTGCGCTTCGTACCGTAGCGCCAGCCCCCGTCAGGGAGCGCGTACCCGCCCCGGATGCGCGGGACCGGGAACCGCGAGGACCCCGGGAACGCGTCAGGCCCGCCCGGGTGGACCGGACGGGCCTGACGTGGCTGAGCCGCCTATCGGAATCGAACCGATGACCTATTCATTACGAGGCCTTTCCGGCACTCAACAACCAGCCTGAACCACTCGCTTGACCTGCACATACGGTCCTTCAGGGTTCCCAAGAGTCCGCGAGAGTTCGCCACGGGTGGCCACCTACTTGGCCCCCTCAGACGGCCCGTGAACGCTGGGCTTCCAACCGCATTGGCTTAGCAGAGCGTCAAGTTCGCCAGTCCTCGGGCATCTGGCGACGCCCCCGTCCCTGTGCTCCCAGGCGCCCTCGTCAGTTCATCTAGAGATCTCCCGAGGCACCCGAGGTGCTGTTGTCTATTCCATCGCTCTGGCGCCAGAAATCTTCATTTTGGATGGCGTCACCAGGCCTAGCGCCACCCTTAAGCAGCATTTGCACCTGATCGACAAACAACACCACGCGCTCCCCATTAACTTTTGTCACGATTGGACTTATCTCTGCTTCCGCAAATTTTCCTAAAAATTCAGCATCCCCCCATACTGAATTAAGAGAACTCGACAGACGCTCCAACAGGGCGGTGGTAGACCTCGTCGTGAAGTACATCCCTTGCGGGAAATTTGTCGCACCATGCGCAACAAAGTTTCTCAGCCCCACATAATTTTCCACCGAATGAGGAAGCTCCAAAAAATCTTCCCCGATCCCTTTCTCTAGATAGCGAAGCCCAATACGGAGACGGTCGGTCGCCCTACCCCGGCCCCTGCAACCACCTGCACACCGGCCAAGCAGCTCTGCGGCACTCAACGAGACAGAGAGTGCACTGAGATGGTTGTCCTCCTTGAGCGCGAGCCCTGAGCCTGAGATTAGCTCACGCATCACCCCACATACATAGGATGATCTGCAAACATAAGTTGACAGACCCAAGGAGTCAGCAAAAGGCTTCCATTCGGCTTCATCTTCACCATGAGCCAGTCGATATTTTCCATTAACAAGGAGTGGCCGTTGATCCATTCGCATAGCTTGACACAGCTCCACTCCCTTGCCAATATGAATCGCCGAAGATTCTCCTGTAGAAGTTCTTTTTCGGCACTCGACAGCCAGGCCAAACCAACCGCCTGGCCTGTACAGACGGTTCTGTTGGCTGCCCAAGAGTCCGCGCGAAGGCGCTCGTCGCCTCTGTCGGAGTCCAAACCGGGTGTCCAAACCCGTTCCACACCCTGTCCAAACCAGGTGTCCACACCCTGTCCAAACCGGTTTGGACACCCGCTGACCTGTAACACCACGCCGGGGTGTCCAGACCCGTTCCAGCCCGGACGTGACCGGCCCCCGGGAAGTCCGCCACATCCGCCACAGCCGACACCGCGCAGGCCAGCGGCGTGTTCTGTGTGGCAGCATCGTGGCGTGTGGCGGATACGTGCCCGCCACACTCCCCCACTGGCTAGCCAGGGTGAGGGGGGCTCAAGAGCACTCGGGCGAGAACCGCCATGTCGGTCACCACGATGTCAGCACCGAGTTCGCTGAACCTCTGAGCCTTTCCAGGGCGGTTCGCGTACCCCACCGACGCCACCCCGACCACCTGCGACACCTCGATGTCGGTCACTGAGTCCCCAATCATCAAAGCCTGCTCTGGGCTCACAGACAGGCCTCCCAGAGCCTTCTCCAGCAAATAGGGGTTCGGCTTCATGAGGTGGGGAGAGGTCTTGTCACGGCCGACGACAGACACCACAAACCCGTCGAGCTTCTGGTTTTCCAGGAAGGCCTGTACCGCTTCGGAGGAGTTGTTGCTGACGACAGCGACAGGGGTGTCGACCTCACGAGCGGCTTCGAGGAACTCGACAGCACCACTGGTGGGAACCGACTGCTGTACCGAGCGGACCTCTGCGGAAGTCAGGAAGGATTCCGCCCGCCCGTGATTCCGTGGTCCGGCTTCGTAGAGAAGTTCAAGGACCCTCATGGGATCGGTCTCAGCCTTCATCTCAGACGTGGCTGGAGTTCCTGCCTTGACCCCGTCATCCAAGAGGTCTCTTGCGACCTCAGGTGCCGGATATCCAGCGAAGGCACTACACACGGGCCCGTCGAAGTCCAAGAGGAATGCTGCTGCCCCACGTAGGAGGCCGACCTGTTCGGGACTCATTCGTCTCGGTCCTTCGCGATCGTTGACCAAACACTGTCGAACCACATCTGAGACTGCGCGACGTACTGAGAGCCGGTCGACTCGGGATCTTCATCCTTAGCCTGGTGAAAGAGGACGGTGTCTCTTCCCAAAAGGTCGTAAATCTCGGCTTTCTCCTTGCCCAGCAGAACAGTGTTGGGGGCCACCGGATAGTAGCCGAAGAAGGTCTCAGTGCTGTTCAGGATGTATAGCTTGAACTGCGGTATCACGGCATGCACGCGCGTCTCGACAGTGGCTTTTTCGACCAGCCCCAGCATTCCCAGCTCATGCACAGCATCCTCGATGCTCTGAGTGTGCCGCTGCATGATGCGCGCCATTCGCTTTCGCGCTTCGGGGTCGTCTCCCGGCAGATCAATCCTTCGGGGGACCGTCATGGGCTGCGTGGTGTCGGGCACGAGCAACCGGATGTGGATGCGCTGTGGAGTCAGGCGCCCATGCCGGACCTTGTCCAGCGGCTCCTGTAGCGCGCCGTGAAGGGTCTCGCCACCGAAGCCTGCGAAGTCGATGGTGACAGCGTCTTCCTCGAAGCATCGTTCGATGTGAGGGCGCAGCCCGACCGGGCGGGAGGTTCGCTCGCGCACAAAGACACCGCTCCCCTGGCGGGACACCACCAGGCCTTCCTCGCGAAGGGTGCGGACGGCTTGCTGGACCGTCATGCGGGCGACCCCGTAGGTCTTGGCCAGTTGGGGACCTGAGGGCAGTTTCTCGCCGGGCTCGAACTTCCGGGTGAGGATCGCCGCTCGCAGGGAGTTGGCGACCTGGACGTAGGGCGGGCGCGGGTCATCTGGATCGAGTGCCATGCGAACACGTTACCGCAGGTTGGCTAGGCAACCTAGAAAAAACTCCATGGACGGCTTGACTTGGCTAGCCAAGCTAGCAATGATGGCCAAGCAAGTGAACGGTTCTGAACTGATCCGGACGCAGAAACCCCGACACGACCTGTTTCTTTGGCGAGAGCGGTCGTGCCGGGGCGCACCACCAGAACGAAGCAAGCCCCGAACTGGAGGAACCCCCATCATGCCCCAGACCACGAACCCCCAAGCCCCCGCCACCACCCCGATCATGCTTCCCCACCAGGGACGCGACCTGGAAACCCTCCTGGCCAACACCCCGACCGAGGAACTGCGGCAGATGGTCCGCGAACTCTCCGCTGAACTGGACTGGGCCCTGCGCTCCTTCGCCCCCGCCGGCCGTCTGGTCGAAGCCGACGCTCACGAGCTGGTCACCCTCTACAAGGCCGCCCCCTTCAGCGACGCCATGCACGGAGTCCAGGTCACCCGCGCCCAAGCACGCGACTTCGCCAACGCCCACCGCCAGGACCTGACCCCGTTCGCGGACGGGCTGACCCTGGCCTGCTGGGCACACGGTGCCTTCCCCGCCGACTCGAGCTTGGACCACGCCTGAGTCCCCAAGCCCTGGCCAGCGAGGAAGGAACCCACCTGACATGAACACCCCCGAACACCGCCGTGTGCGCTCCTACCGCCGTGAATGGGCCCGTCGCCTCATCAGCCGCGGCAACGCCCCCACCGCACCGCCGCCCCGCTACGGGTCCGAAGAGTGGTGCAACCTGCCCGACTCCCACCCCGCCAAGATCGCGGCCGTGGTGCTGGCCGCTGAGTCCTGGGCCTGGGGCAACGACGTCCTGGCCGCACGAGACCGCGTCAAGAACGCCCGCCACCCCGCCCCCGGGGACGCCGAGGAACTCCAGGGTCCCCTGTGCTGGGACTGGAACCACGCCCTGCACCACGACCACCCCCAGGCAGCGGCCGAAGCCGACCAGACACCACACCTGCGCGCGGTCGACGGGCGAGAGGACACCTGATGCCCGCGACCACCACCAACGTCTGGGACACCGGCATGGGAACCATCCAAGAAGGCGCGCAGCTCCTCGACGAAGCCGAGGCGTTCCTACGCCGCTTCGTGGCTTTTCCCTCCGAGGCCGCCGCCGTGGCCACCACCCTGTGGGCCGCCCACGCCCACCTGCTCGACGGGTTCGACTCCACACCCCGCCTGGCGTTCTTGTCCCCCGAACCCGGTAGTGGGAAGACCCGGGCGTTGGAGATCATCGAAACCCTGGTCCCCAACCCCATGCTGGCCGTCAACGCCACCCCGGCCGCGCTGTTTCGCGCCATCGGTGACACCGAGCACGCACCCACCGTCCTCTTCGATGAGATCGACACCGTGTTCGGCCCCAAGGCCAAGGACAACGAGGACCTGCGCGGGCTGATCAACGCCGGACACCGACGCTCCGGGGTGGCCTACCGGTGCGTGGGGGATGGCTCCTCCCAAGCCGTGGTGGCGTTCAAGTGCTACGCCGCTATCGCCCTGGGCGGACTCGGGGAGCTGCCCGACACCGTGTTGACCCGCTCAGTCATCATCCGCATGAGGCGCCGCGCCCCGCACGAGAAGGTCGCCCCCTACCGGGCACGGCTGAACGAGCCCGAAGGACACGCCCTGCGGGCGCGACTGACTTCCTGGGCCAAGACCGTGGCCGACGTCGTGCGGGAGACCTTCCCCGAGATGCCTGAAGGCGTCAACGACCGCCCCGCCGACGTGTGGGAACCGCTGCTGGCCGTCGCGGACGCCGCCGGGGGCCAGTGGCCCGAGCGGGCACGCGCGGCGTGTGTGGAGCTGGTGGCCGGGTCCACCGACCCCACCAAGGTGTCGTTGGGCGTGCGGCTGCTGGCCGACCTGCGCGCCGTCTTCACCCAGGCCGGGCAGGACAAGCTTCCTTCCGGGGTGATCATCGAGCAGTTGGCCGAACTCGATGACGCTCCCTGGGCTGAACTGGGGGGCAAGGGGTTGGACTCCCGGGGTCTGGCGCGGCTGCTCAAGCCCTACACCACCGCCGAAGGGGAGCCCATCAAGCCCCGCACGGTGCGCACCCCCACCGGCACCCCCAAGGGCTACCACGCCGCTGATCTGGCCGACGCTTGGGCGCGCTACCTGCCCGCCGCTGCCCCCGCCCCGGGGCAGGGTGGCGGACCCGTATCCGCCACACGCCACGAACCCGCCACACCCACCACCCTCACTGAACAGGCACAACACCCGACCGTGTCGGCTGTGGCGGATGTGGCGGACTTCCCGCAAGCCGACACGCGCGCGGTGGAGAGGGGGCCGTGCCTGGTGTGCGGTGCCAGCTTCCAGCGCTTCGAGGCCACCGCTCACCCGGGCACCTGCACCACGTGCCACACCCAGGGCCGCACCCCGACACAACCCCAGTTCAGCCGTGCGAGCGCCCACGTGGCCCCGTCTGAGCGCTCACACCAGCCCGTGTGAGCACTCCGTGCGAGCGCACCCGCTCACACGGAGTGGCCAACCCCGGACCTGACAGAGAGGTCGCAGGTCAACCCGTGTGAGCGCCCCTGAGCGCCCGTGCGAGCACACCCCTGAGCGACCGGACCGAAGGAGCCCCGTGTACACCGAGCACACCCACCCGCCCGGACAGGTCCTGGCCACCCAGACCTTGCTGGTGCTGACCGCCCCCGACCCCGAACAGGCCCTACGCGAAGCCGCCACCACCCTGGCGCCGCTGCTGCTGTGCGGCCACCTCACCGAGGACCAGATCACCGGCGCTTTGGAAGAGGCCGCGCTCGACCGGGGAGTGGACGGCGACGACACCGCCACGATCCTCTACGCCCGCCTGAGCGCGCTCTTCAACTGAACAAGAAGAACCGCACGCAAGACGGCCCCGGGACCGCCTGCCAGCTAACCCCCGAGGCCGCACCCCTTCGAAAGGAGCACCACCCATCATGACCGTTCAGGACCTGCCCAAGCGACTGTTCACCCTCACCGAGGCCGCGCACGTGCTGTCGATGGGACGCACCCGCCTGTTCGCCGAGATCCGCACCGGCCGAATCGCCACCGTGGGCACCGGCAAGAACCGGCGCGTAACCGCCCACGCCATCGACGCCTACATCGACCTGCTCACGACCGAGGCCAACGCCGCCTGACACCTCCCCTGGCCGCTCCCGAACGGGAGCGGCCACCCCACCCTCTGAACCAGAACAGGAGAGCAGACAGCACATGGGGAGCAAGGAACCCAAGCCGAAGAAGCCCAAGGGCCACTCTGGGCAGGGCACGGTCTACTGGGACAAGACCAAGGGGTGCTACCGGGGGGAGATCTCCCTGGGCTACACGCCCTCGGGGAAGCGGCGTCGCCCGAAGGTGTACGGGCAGACCAAGGAGGAGGTCCGCGAGGCCCTGCAAGAGCTCCGGCAGGAGCACGAGACCGGCATCCGGCCTTCTCCCGGGTACACGGTGGCCGACACCGTGAACGACTGGCTCAAGCGCGGGCTGAAGGGCCGTAGCGAGGGGACCGTGATCAAGTACCGGTCGCTGGCCGCGAACAACGTCATCCCCCAACTGGGCAAGGCGAAGTTGAGGAAGCTGACCGCCGATGACGTGGACGACTGGCTGGACGAACTGGCCGAACGTCTGGCCACGTCATCCCTTAAGCAGTGCCTTGACCTGCTGCGTCGGTCGATTGCTCACGCGCAACGCCGCAACAAGGTGCTTCGCAACGTCGCTGATCTGGTGGATCTGCCCGAAGGCCGCGTAGGGCGCCCCAGTAAGGCGCTCAACCTCGACCAGGCGAAGGCTGTCCTGACGGCTTCCCAGGGGCGGCGACTGCACACCTACCTGGTGTTGTCGCTGCTGACCGGCGTGCGCACCGAGGAAGCGCGGGAACTCACCTGGTCGCACGTCCACCTGGACCCGCCCAAGGGCACGCCACCGCACGTGGCGGTCTGGCGCTCCGTTCGCAAGGGCGGGGACACCAAGACACGGAAGAGCCGCCGGACGCTCGCCCTCCCCGCCCCGGTGGTGACCGCGCTCCGGGCGCATAGAAAGGCACAGGAGACCGAACGGCAGGCGGCCGGGCCCCGCTGGCCGGACACCGACCTCGTGTTCCGCACGCGGAGCGGCGAGAAGCTGGACGTGAACAACGTGCGTAGGGACTTCCAGTCCATCGTGCGGGCCGCCAAGGTGGAGGGCTCCTGGACGCCCCGGGAGCTGCGCCACAGCTTCGTGTCGCTGATGTCCGCCGAAGGTGTGCACCTGGAGGACATCGCGCGCCTGGTCGGTCACAGCAGCACGAGCACGACCGAACTGGTCTACCGGAAGGAGCTGCGCCCGGTGATCACTGAGGGGGCTGAGGTCATGGGCAACCTGTTCGCCGAGTAGGCCGCTGGCCCCCTTTTTGGCCCCCAACGCGAAAACGCCACCCCGGTCCGGGGTGGCGTTTTCGCTGGAGCCGCCTATCGGAATCGAACCGATGACCTATTCATTACGAGTGAATCGCTCTACCGACTGAGCTAAGGCGGCACATCACCACGCGGTGCGCGTGGCGAAGCAGGAACCAGTCTAACGCCTTCGCCGAGTGGCGCGTACCGGTTTCCCGGGCGCCCCGCCGCCGCGCCTACCCGGCCGCCTCCGCCAGATGGTCAGCGCAGGCCATACCGTCCTCGGGCACCGCCAGCTCCAACAGGTACTCGTCGACCATCGTGTCCACGCACTGGTCACCCATCCGGTAACCGGTGTGGCCGTCGCCGTCGCGGGTGACCAGGAAACCCGAGTCCAGCTGGGAGGCGAGCGCCTCGGACCAGGCGTAGGGGGTGGCGGAATCACGGGTGGTGCCCACCACCATGATCGGATCGGCGCCCGCGGCGTCGAGTTCACCGACCGGGACCACCGCCTCCTGCGGCCAGAACGCACAGGCCAGCGCACTCCAGGCGAGCATCGGACCGAATGTCGGCGATTGTTCGGCGGCTTCGGCCGCCGCCTCCGCGTAGGCATCGACGTCCCGGGGCGCGGCCGAGTCGGAGCAGTTCACGGCGGTGAGCGCGGCGGTCGAGTTCTCGTACTTGGCGGTGTCACCGCGCCCGTACAGCTCGTCGCCGAGCAGCAGCAGGCCGGTGCCGTCGCCGCCCTCCATCGCGTCGGTGAGCGACTCCCGTACCAGGGGCCACCGGTTCTCGGTGTACAGGGCGGCAAGCACGCCCAGTTCGGCGCGGGCCCGGTTGACCTCGCGGCCGTCACCGGTGGTGTTGTCCAACGGATCCTGTCCGGCCGCCGCCAAAAACTCCTCCAGCGCGGCGATCCCGTCGTCGACGCTGTCCCCCGGGCCGCCGAGCGGGCAGTCCGGCTTGGTCAGGCAGTCCCGGACGAAGGAGCGCAGCGCCGTCTCGAATCCGGTGGCCTGTTCCACGCTCGCACTCAGCTGGCCCTGGCTGGGGTCGACCGCGCCGTCGAGCACCAGTGCCCGGACCCGTTCCGGGAACTGCTCGGCGTACCGCGCGCCGATGTGCGTGCCGTAGGAGGCGCCGAAGTAGCTGAGCTCCTCGTCGCCGAGCAGCCCGCGCAGCACGTCCATGTCGCGGGCGACGTCGGCGGTGCCGACGTTGCGCATCAGCTCGGGGGCGTTCTCCTCACAGGCCTCGACGAAGGCCCTGTTGGCGGCCTCGATCTCGGCCAACCCCTCGGGGCCCAGGTCGGCCAGGTCGTCGGCACCCTGGCCAACGCCGTAGTCCGCGCCGAGGAACTCGTCGATCTCCTCGGCGTCCAGACAGGTCAGCGGGGTGCTGCGGCCGACACCGCGCGGGTCGAACCCGACCACGTCGAAACTCTCCCGGACCGCTTCGCTGAGCTTGTAGGGGGCGTGGTCGACGAAGTCGTAGCCGGAGCCGCCGGGACCGCCGGGGTTGATCAGCAGGGAGCCGATGACGTCGTCCCCGGTAGCGGGGAGCCGTTTGACCGCGATCTCGATCCGTTCGCCGTCGGGGTCGTCGTAGTCCAGCGGCACCTCGAAGGCCGCGCACTCGCTTCCGGGCAGGCCGCTCTCGCACTCCTCCCAGACGAGTTCCTGCTCGGTGGAGTCCGCGCGGGCCCCGTCCCCACCGCCCTCGGGCGCGTCCTCACCCGCCGTACACCCGGAGACCAGCACCGCCCCGGCGAGCAGTACCGCCAACGGACCCCGAACCCTCGTGCCCACCCGTAACCGCCTTCGCTCGAATCCCGTAGCCGGACCATTCTCCCGGAGCCGGGCCCCGGCCGTGCCCCGGCCCCTAGCCGGTCAGGAGTGCGGAGGTCATCGCCTCCATGGCGATCTGCGGATGGACGTTGGCCGCGATCCGCTCCCGGCAGGTCATGATCGCGTCGATCCGGCGGAGCGTGGACTCCGGCGTGCCGGAGCGGGCGATCCGGTCCAGATCACCGGAGCGCTCGGCGGTGGACAGCTCCACCGTCGCACCCAGCTGGAGGGCGAGCACGTCCCGGTAGAAGGCGGCCAGGTCGAGCAGGGCCCGGTCGTAGGAATCCCGTTTGATCCGGGTGGCCCGGCGCTTGTGCCGCTCGTCCAGGTCCTTGAGCGCCCCCGCCGCCCCACGGACCGCCCTGGCCACGCCCTTGCCCGTCGAACCCTCGCCGAAGGCCGCCTTGAGCTCGCTCTTCTCCTTCTCGTTGAGGGCCGTGGTGAGCGCCTTGGACTCCTCCTCGGCGATCTCGTACAGGCGCGCGGCCGCGGTGACACAGGCGCCGAGGCCGTCGAGCCGGGCCGGGATGGACAGGACCTCCTCCCGGCGGCGGCGCGCTTCCGGGTCGGTGGCCAGCTGCCGGGCCCGGTCGACCCGTCCCGCGGCGGCGCGGGCCGCGGCCCCGGCCTCGGCGGGGTCAACCCCCTCCCGCTGCACGAGGGCGTCGACGATCTGCCGGGTGCCGGGGGTGGCCAGGGTGACCAGGCGGCAGCGGGACCGGATGGTGATGAGGAGGTCGTCGGGGGTGGGCGTGCACAGCAGCCACACGGTCCGCGGCGAGGGTTCCTCCACCGCTTTGAGGAGGGCGTTGGAGGCGGCCTCGGTGGCGCGGTCCGCGTCCTCGAAGAGCACGATCCGGAAGTTGCCGCCGGAGGGTTTGGAACCGGCGCGGAGCACGAGGTCACGGGTGGCGGCCACGCCGAAGCTCAGGCCGCTGGGCCGCACGTAGAGCATGTCGGGGTGGGTGCCGGTCAGCACCTGGTGGCAGGAGTCGCAGTGCCCGCAGCCCCCGTCCCGGCACTGCAGGGCGGCGGCGAAGGCCCGCGCGGCCTCCTCCCGCCCGGACCCCGGGGGTCCGGTGAACAGCCAGGCGTGGGTCATCCCCGCGCCGGTTCCGCCGGCGAGGAGGTCGGACGCGCCGGCGACGGCGCGGTTCAGCTGTGCGCTCGCCGCATCCTGGCCGACGAGGTCGTCGAAGACCGTCAAGCTTGCCCCCCGAGCCGCGTGGAATGTCTGCTCCCAGGATAGGAGCCCCCGATGACACCCGAACCGTTTTCCACAGGCCCCCTTCAACGCTGATCGCGCCGCCCCCGGACGGTCCGGCGGCGGGGCGATGAGTTTCGCCCCCTCGGCGGGTCAGTTCCCGTGGAAGGAAGGAGTCCCCATGAGCGAACCGACGCCCGTGACCGACGTCTGCCCGGATTTCAGCAGCAGCGGAGCATCCCCGGTCCCCTGGGACCGGGCCCGAGCGGTCCTGACCGAAGCACCCCTGTACTGGGTGACGACCGTGCGCCCCGACGGCCGGCCCCACGCCGCACCCCTGCTGGGCGTGTGGGTGGACGGCGCCGTCTGCTTCTGCACCGGACGGGAGGAACGCAAGGCGCTCAACCTGGCGGCGAACCCGCACTGCGCCATCAGTACGGGGGACAACCGGCTGGAGGGCGGACCGGACGTCATCGTCGAGGGCACCGGGGCCCCGGTGGACGATCCGGCCGGACTCGACCGGATCGCCGGGGCCTACGAACGCAAGTACGGCACCGCAGTCACCGCCGAGGACGGTACCTGGTACGGGCTCGGCGACTCCGTGCGGGGGAACGCGGTCCTGGCCGTCCGGGTCACCCCGGTGAAGGCCTTCGCCTTCGGCAAGGCGCCCGTGTACAGCCAGACCCGCTACACGTTCCCCTGAGCGGCGGAACCGCACCGGCGCGTACGGCGTGAGGGGCCCTCCCCTGGTGGGAAGGGCCCCTCACGCCGTCGAACGGGTAGTGCCGGGTCCTACTCGGGCCTGATCACCGGAATCATGCCGGTGACCGCCTCGGAGCTGGAGTCGACCGGGTCGGGCAGCAGCGGACGCATCCGCCGCTGGATCTGCCTGGTGATCCTCTCCTGCGGTTCGCGGGCGTCGAGCACCAGGTAGCGGTCGGGGTTCTCCTCGGCCAGCGCCCGGAAGCCCCTGCGGACCCTGTTGTGGAAGTCCACCGACTCGGCCTCGATGCGGTCGGCCGGTCCGCCCAGACGGGACAGGCCGTCCTCGGGCCGCACGTCGAGCAGCACTGTCAGGTCCGGGACCAGGCCCTGGGTGGCCCACGAGCTGATCGTGCGGATCTCGTCCACCTCCAGAGAGCGCCCGGCCCCCTGGTAGGCGAGCAGGGAGTCCACGTAGCGGTCACTGATCACCACGGCGCCGCGGCGCAGCGCCGGAAGGATCTCCTGTTCCACGTGGTCGGCCTTGTCCGCGGTGTACAGGAGCACCTCGGCGCGGTCGGTGATGTGCGAGTTCTCCCTGTCCAGCAGGATGCCGCGCAGGCGCATGCCGAGCTTGGTGGCGCCCGGCTGGCGGGTGCCCACCACCTCGAAGCCCTGGTCGCGCAGCCACACCGTCAGTTCGCGCACCTGGGTGGACTTGCCCGCGCCCTCACCGCCCTCGATCACGATGAAGGCCCCGGTGATCGGGGAGTCCTCCTCTTCCTCCTCGACGGCGGGGGTGACGCCGCGCAGGGCCGCGAAGAGCTCGGGGAGCAGGCCGGGACCGGCCTCCGGGTCCTCCCGGTTGGCCTGCGTGTAGGCGACGACGGCCGCGACCAGCGCGACCAGTCCGCCCGCCATCAGCACCAGGCCGCTGCCGTGCAGGTCGTAGGTGAGCGGACCGCCGAGCGGGATCTCGTGGTCACCGGCGAACCCGGCGGCCAACGGGGCCAGGACGGCGCCCAGGAGCACGGCCAGCCGACCGGTGCCGTGCAGCAGGGAGAACGCGGCGTCGCGCTGGTCCTCCTCGACCTCCACTCCGATCAGGGAGGTCCCTGTCACCCAGGCCAGGCCCGCGCCCAGGCCCAGCAGGAGGACCAGGACCGCGGAGAGCACCATGTCGGCGATCGCGCCGGTGAAGAGCAGTGCCAGGGCGGTCAGGACGGCGGCCAGGCCGAGGAGCCGGCGGCGGCTGAACTGCTTGAGGACCCGCGGCCCGGAGACCAGGCCCAGACCCAGGCCCAGGAAGAGCGCGGCGACCAGGACGCCGAAGCCCGCGTTGCCCGCGCCGAGGTCCTCCACGTGCGGTCGGCCCGCACCGAGGACGAGGCCGCCCGCAGCCGCGGTGGCCGCGAGGCCGGTGACCACGCCGCGCACGAGTGGTCCGCCGCCGACCGCGGTCCGCCCGGCGAGGACCGCGCTGAGGATGTTCGCGTCCCGGCTGGGGCTCAGCGAGTCCCTGGACACCGTGTGCTTGGGCAGCGGCAGCCCGGCCGCGACGATCGCCGCGACGAAGAAGGTGAGGGCGTTCAGGTAGAGGGAGACGTCGGCCCCGGGGTTGGCCATGGACGGCACCAGCGCGCCCAGCAGGTTGCTGACCGAGGCGAGCACCGCGAACAGCAGGGCGGCGACCGGAGCCGCGCCGTAGGTGGCAAGCAGGGTCAGCCTGTCGGCCTGGCCGAGCATGCGCTTGGGCACGAGGCTGGGGATCGCGGCGTCCCGGGCGGGCGTCCAGAAGAGGGCGGTGATCTCCGCGAGCAGGCTCGCGATCAGCAGCCACTGGAGCGCGAAACCGGAGGCCAGCAGTCCCACGACCGGGATGGAGGCGTAGAGGAGGCCCCGCAGGACATCGCCGCCGACCATCGTCCACCGCCGGTCCAGGCGGTCCGCCACGGCCCCGGTGAGGGGACTCAGCAGGACCGAGGGGGCGAGCTTGACGGCGACGACGCCGGTCACGGCGAGGTACTGGACGAGGGTCGGGCTCTCGGCGGTGAAGACGGCCGCGAGGGACACCAACGCCAACAGGCTCAGCCAGTCCCCCAGGCTGGAGAGGGAAAGCGAGATCCACAGCCTTCTGAAGGGTGTGATCGCGAGGACGTTCTGCGCCTCGGCCGGCGCTCCCAGGGGTGCAGATCTGCTCATAGCGCTCAAGATTATCGATGAGGGGGATAGGAACTGACAGGCGTCGGTCGCCCATCCAGGGAATCGGGGGACACGTCCAAGGGTCACACACGATTCTGTGTCCCCAGCCGTCACGCACAGACTAGTACGGAAGATCATCCCCGAACAGGGGGTGAGGCGGCGTATCCGCCGTGGTGCCCCGGAACACTCACCTGGGCGCCCCCGTGTGGGAACGCCCAGGTGAGAAAGAGGGTCCGCGGCCCGCGACCGCCCGGCCCGAACGGCAACGGAGACCGGACGGGCACCGTGACCGCCGGCGCCGGAGGGCTCAGTCGGACTTCTTCGCGTCCGTCTTCGGCTCTCCGGTCTTCTTGGCGGCGGTCCTGCGCGCCGTCGTCGCCTTCTTGGTGGCCGCGGTGGTCGTGGTGCTCTTCTTCGCCGCGGGCTTCTTCGCCGGCGCCTTCTTCTTGGCGGGAGCCTTCTTCTTGGCGGGGGCCTTGGCCCGGCGGTCGGCCAGCAGCTCGGCAGCGCGCTCGTCGGTGATCGACTCGACCTCGTCGCCCTTGCGCAGGGAGGCGTTGACATCCCCGTCGGTGACGTAGGGGCCGAAGCGGCCGTCCTTGACGACCATCTTGGCGCCCGAGGCCGGGTCCTCCCCGAGCTCGCGCAGCGGCGGGGCGGCCGCACGACGGCCGCGCTGCTTGGGCTGGGCGAAGATCGCCTGCGCCTCCTCCAGGGTGACCGTGAACATCTGCTCCTCGGTCTCCAGGGAGCGGCTGTCGGTGCCCTTCTTCAGGTACGGGCCGAAGCGCCCGTTCTGAGCGGTGACGTCCTCGCCGTCGAGCTGCCCCACCACGCGGGGCAGGGACAGCAGGCGCAGCGCGTCCTCCAGGGTGACCGTGTCCAGGTCCATGCTCTTCAGCAGCGAGCTGGTGCGCGGCTTGACCTTGGCCTTCTTCGACTTGCTCTTGGCCCCGCCCTCGGCCTCCTCCGGCTCCGGGACGACCTCGGTGACGTAGGGGCCGAAGCGCCCGGACTTGGCCACGATCGTGCGGCCGGTCTCCGGGTCGACGCCGAGCTCCCGGTCGCCGCTGGGCTGGGCGAAGAGCTCCTCGGCCTTGGCCTCGGTCAACTCGTCCGGGGCCAGGTCCTCCGGCACGTTCACCCGGACGCCGTCGCGGTCCAGGTAGGGGCCGTAGCGCCCCACCCGCAGCACGATGTCGGTTCCGGGCAGCGGCAGGGAGCTGACCTCCTTGGGGTCGATCTCGGAGAGGTGGTCGCCCACCAGTTCCTTGAGGCCCGTCTCCTGGTTGCCGTCGACGTCCTGGCCGCCGAAGTAGAACCGGCGCAGCCAGGGCAGGCTCTCGGCCTCGCCCCGGGCGATGTCGTCGAGGCTGTCCTCCAGGCGGGCGGTGAACTCGTAGTCCACCAGGTTGCCGAAGTGCCGCTCCAACAGCTGCACCACGGCGAAGGCCAGGAAGGACGGCACCAGCGCCGTGCCCTTCTTGAACACGTAGCCGCGGTCGAGGATGGTGCCGATGATCGAGGCGTAGGTGGAGGGACGGCCGATCTCCCGCTCCTCCAGCTCCTTGACCAGGGTGGCCTCGGTGTAGCGCGCGGGCGGCCGGGTGCTGTGCCCCTCGGCCTCCAGGTTCTGCGCCTTGACCGGGTCCTCCTCCGCCATCGCGGGCAGACGGCGTTCGCGGTCGTCCAGGTCGGCGGCCGGGTCGTCGGACCCCTCCACGTAGGCCTTGAGGAAGCCGTGGAAGGTGATGACCTTGCCGCTGGCGCTGAACTCGGCGACCTCGCCGCCGGTGGAGGCGCCCTCGATACGCACGGTGACGGACTCGCCGACCGCGTCCTTCATCTGGGAGGCGACGGTGCGCTTCCAGATGAGCTCGTAGAGCCGGAACTCGGGGCCGGACAGCCCGGTCTCGGCGGGGGTGCGGAAGCTCTCGCCCGCGGGGCGGATCGCCTCGTGCGCCTCCTGCGCGTTCTTGACCTTCTTGGCGTACACGCGCGGCTTGTCCGGCAGGTAGTCGCCGCCGTACAGGCGCCGCACCTGGTTGCGGGCGGCGTTGACCGCGCTGTCCGACAGCGTGGTGCTGTCGGTACGCATGTAGGTGATGTGACCGTTCTCGTACAGCCGCTGGGCGACCTGCATGGTCTGCTTCGCGGACAGGTTGAGCTTGCGGGACGCCTCCTGCTGGAGGGTGGTGGTGCGGAAGGGGGCGTAGGGCGAGCGGCGGTAGGGCTTGCGCTCCACCGACCTCACCGCGAACCCGGCCCCGGCGAGGCGCTCGGCCAGGCCCCGGGCCGCCGCCTCGTCCAGGTGGCGTACGTCCCGGTCGGCGCGAATGGTGCCCTGGGAGCTGAAGTCGCGTCCGGCCGCGATCCGCTTGCCGTCCACGGACACCAGGGTGGCGGGGAAGGTGGCGGGACCGTCGGAGACACCGGCCTCGGTGGCGTCGAACACCGCCTTGAGGTCCCAGTACTCGGCGGAGGTGAACGCCATGCGCTCGCGTTCGCGCTCGACCACCAGCCGGGTGGCCACGGACTGCACACGGCCCGCCGAGAGCTTCGGCATGACCTTCTTCCACAGCACGGGGGAGACCTCGTAGCCGTAGAGGCGGTCCAGGATGCGCCGTGTCTCCTGGGCGCTGACCAGACGGGTGTTCAGGTCGCGCGTGTTGTTCGCGGCGTGCTGGATGGCGTCCTTGGTGATCTCGTTGAAGACCATCCGGCGGACGGGGATCCTGGGTTTGAGTTCCTCGCGCAGGTGCCAGGCGATGGCCTCGCCCTCGCGGTCCTCATCTGTGGCCAACAGGAGTTCGTCGGCGTCCGCCATGAGCTCCTTGAGCTTCTTGACGTGCGCCTTCTTGTCGGTGTTGACGACGTAGAGCGGTTCGAAGTCACCGTCCACGTCGACACCGAGCCGCGCCCAGGGCTGCCCCTTGTACTTGGCGGGGATCTCGGCGGCCTTGGTGGGCAGGTCACGGATGTGGCCGATGCTGGACTCCACGACGTAGCCGCGACCCAGATAACCGGCGATGGTCTTCGCCTTGGCAGGCGACTCGACGATGACGAGGGCGGTACCCGCCCCCTGGCTTCCGCTGTCCTTCGAGCCGTTCTTGCCGGCGCTGCCCTTCTTGGGTGGCACGCTGTTTCCCCTACGTCTAGCCTTACGTGTTCTGTCGGCCTCGGTCCTTCGGCTCCCGTGGGAACCGACAGTAACCGAACTACAGGCACTCCCCCGTCGGTGAGCGGGTCCGTTCCCCCGTTCGGGGAGGACCCTTCCCGGGATCCGGACCGCCGTCCACCGGCACCCGCAGAATAAGCGCTACCCCGACCGGTACCGGCCCGTAACGTGCGCTCCCGGCCGTGGCGGCGCTCTCCTTCGGGCCGTTACCGACTCTGACGAGCACCTCTAACACCTCGTCATGGTGACTTGCCTCACACTTAGGGGCTCAGGGTGTCTGTGCCTCCAGAATGCGGCGAGTCCTCCCGGATATTCCCGGGAGGACTCGGCTCACGTCCTGAGCTCGGCCGTCACCTCCACCCTCCCGCAGTCCACCGCGTTCCATAACGGAACGGGAGCGCGGAGGCGACCCACCGATCTCGGCTCCGGACGCACACGGCACCTCGGTGCCGGTCGCGGGGACACAGTCCCGGCCACGGCGTCCGCCTCACCCGGGAGTCCGGCTTCCCGCAGTCCACCGCGTTCCATAACGGAACGGGAGACCGCACTCCCCTGGTCCGGCGGGCGTCCGTGAACGGGCACGCCCCCGCTCAGGTCCTCTCGGACCCGTGCTGGCCCCTACAGGCCGACGCCGGCAGCGCCCAGCAGGTCACCGACGGGGTCGACGGAAGGCATCTCGGCGGCCTCGGGCAGCTCGTCGGCGCGCTCCGGAGCGTGCTCCTCCACCGACTGGGCCGCGGTCTCGCTCAGGTCGTAGCTGACCGGCAGCATCTCGGAGACGGGAACCTCGGGCAGCTCGCCGACCACCGGCGCACCGTCGAGGGCGGAGCTCTGCGCCTCGGTCCCGGCGCTCTGGTGGACGACCTTGGAGTCGCTGCCGGTGGAGGAGGCACCCGCCACACCCGCCACGGCGCCGACCGCGTTGCCCGCGACGTTCACCGGGACGTCGGCGTCGCCCACGAGCTGGTTGCCGCCGACCAGCGAACCGTTGCCGGAGGTCGCGATGTCGTGCTCGGCCTCCTTGACCACGGCGTCGCTGTCGGTGGCGGCCGCGCCCGCGACCCCGCCGACGGCACCGACGGCGTTGCCGGCCACGTTCACGGGCACGTCCAGGTCCAGGACGGCCTGGTTCCCGCCGAGCACGGAGCCGTTGCCGGAGGTCGCGATGGACTGGTGCTCACGGACCGGGGCGGACTGGCGCAGGACGCCCGCGTCCACACCGGAGGTGTCGGGCAGGAGCGAGGCGTTCTCGACCGCCTCGGTGACCACGTCGGTCGCGGTGAGCTGACCTGACTGGTGCTCGACGGGAGCGCTCTGGTGCTCACGGACGATCGCGTCGGCGTCGGTGGCGGCCGCACCCGCGACCCCGCCCAGGGCACCGATCGCGTTGCCGGAGACGTTCACGGGCACGTCCAGGTCGCCCACGATCTGGTTGCCGCCGATGAGCGAGCCGTTGCCGGAGGTCGCGACCTCGGGGTCGTCGTGCTTGTGGTGCTTGTGGCCGTGCCCGTCGCGCAGGACCTTGGAGTCGCTGCCGGTGGCGGAGGCGCCCGCGACGCCGCCCACGGCGCCGACCGCGTTGCCCGCGACGTTCACCGGGACGTCGCCGTCGACGACCAGCTGGTTGCCGCCCAGGACCGAGCCGTTGCCCGAGGTGTGCACCTCGTCGTGGTGGTGGTCGATCACCTTGGCGTCGGATCCGGTGCTGGAGGCACCCGCCATCCCGGCCACGGCGCCGACGGCGTTGCCGGTGACGTTGACGGGGACGTCCGCGTTGAGGACCGCCTGGTTGCCGCCCAGCACGGAACCGTTGCCGCTGGTGGCCGCGTCGGTGTCGGCGAAGGCGACGCCGCTGCCCAGGGCGACGAAGCCGGCCGCCATGAGCACGGACTTCGCGGAGGTGCTAGCCCACTTACGCATGTGGGAAGTCCTTTCGAAAAACGAGTTGATGAGAAGGTGTCGTGCACGGGCCACAGGCCGTTCCGCACCCCTGGGTGGGGCGCGGGCCTTCGGCCGGGGCCGGGGATCATCCGGTCGGCTCCGCACCTGGTCGGTACGTGGTCTGCCGGTCTGTCGGGTGCGGTCTCGTCACGTCTGCGCTGGCTGCGTACGGACGCTCACACCCCGTCGATCAGCTCCGCTCTGGTTGAGCGGCGGCTGACGTGAACCCCGAGCACGTGGCCTCGGCCGGTGCTGCGGGACTCGCGTCAACCCCCGGGCCGCACGGCCCGGGCGGCTGATCAGGCCCGGTTCCTGCGGCGCCTGCCGAAGAGCAGGAGCCCGGCGCCGGCGGCGACCGCGAGGACGGCGGCGGCGACCAGCCCGACGAGGGCGCTCTGGTCGGCACCGGTGACCGCGAGGCGGCTCTCGTCGGCGGGCGGGGCGGACGGGGAGGCGGACTCGGAGGGCTGTTCGGAGCTCTCCTCCTCCGGCTGCTCCTCGCGGTCCTCCTCTTCCTCCTCCGGGGCCTCCTCCTCGGGGCTCTCCTCGGGAGCCTCCTCCTCGGGGGACTCCTCGGGGGCCTCCGGCTCCTCTTCCTCCTCGTCCTCCTCGGGGTCGTAGCCGTCGTAGCCCGGGTGGGGGTCGGAGGGGGCGTCGGTCACCTTGGCGTCGCTGCCGGTGCAGTCGGCGCCGGCCAGACCGAGTACCGCGACGGAGTTCCCGCAGGCGTTGACCGGGGCGTCGAGGTCGAGCTCTACCTGGTTGCCTCCGCCGATCGACCCGTTGCCGCTGGTCGTGGTGTCGGCGTGGGCGATGCCGTGGGTGGTGGCGATCAGACCTGCGGCCACGAGGGTGGCGACTCGGAGATGGGTTGACTGGGTCATCGGCTGTCCTTTGGTCGACGAGGAGGTCTACTGGCTACTCGTGTGACCGCGGACGGATTCCCGGCATGGGAGCCAAGGGAAGGAGAGCACGCCCACCGAGAAGGGGTGAGGCGGCTGTGCGCAGGGCGCACGGACCGGCCGCGGTCTGGAGCGCGACTAGTCGGGGGAGAAGGAGGGGTCGTCCGCGGCGTCGCGGACAACCAGGGTGGGGTCGCCGGGCAGGGCGACCCGCTGGGCCCGGAGCGCCATGTGACCGGCGCGGGCCATCAGGAACCCGGCTGCGCCGGGTGTCGGGAAGGACGGGGCGGAGGCACCAGTGGTGTCCGGCCCGACCTGGTGGTGGGAGCCACCGCCGATGAGGCGGATGCGCTCGGCCGAGTCGTCCCCGGAGTCCGCGCGGTCATCGCTCTGGGCGGCCTCGTTGGCCACCCGCCAGGAGGTCTCGGCGACGTGGGCGGCGACATCTCCGTCGACGCGCACCACACGACCGTCCCGGTCGCCGCTGTCCCGCTCGTCCCGTTCCCGGTCGCCGAGCTCGTCCTCGTCCGCCTCGGCGTCGGAACGCTCGTCGGCGGGCGCGGCCGCGGACTCCTGCGCGGAGCCCAGGATCGGCAGACCCAGGGGGCCGCCGGACTCGGTCGCGGACTCGATCCCGTCCCGGCCGACCGTTTCGGTCAGGCCCTCGGTGACGCCGTCGACCAGTGTGGTCTCACGCAGGGACTCGTCCGTGGACTCGACCACGCCCTGCCCGGTGCGGGCGACCCCGGTGACGAGGCCGGTGGCCCCGCGCGCCGTGTGGTCGACGGTCTGGCCGGTGTCGTGGACCACCTCGTTGGCGACCGTGCCGACCGTGCTCTCCTCGATGGTGGAGGTGGCTCGGGACGCGGTCTCGGAGATCCGGGCCTGGCGGAGTTCTTCGGCGGCCTGACCGGTGCGTTCGGTGATCTCACCGACGCCCAGGACGTCGCTCCGGAGTCCGCTGGGCTCGGGGGAGGTCTCGCTGTGCGCGACACCCACTCCCCCGGCCAGCCAGGCCACGGCGACGATGCCGGACAGGAGCAGCAAGCGGGCGTAGAAGCCACGGGCGTCACGAGCAGCGCGGCTGGAGGAAACCAACCACCCTCGGCTCGCGAGCACCATGGATGCCCCTTCGTTTCGCTACTGCTGGACGGTCCCGTGCGGCGGCGCCGCTGACGGTCGTACGACGGAGCCCCGAAAAGAGGAACGCCGTCGAACCCAAAGCAACCGTAGCATCACGTTGGGTTATCAGGTGTCGAAAAACAAACCGCGCCGAGAGTTTCTCAGCGCGGTTCGTCCGGTTCTGTAGTACTTGCCCCGGAAGATTCGGCCGGGTTTTCGGTCAGCCCGGTCGGTCAGCTCATGCCGACGAAGCGGTCCAGCACACGGACCCCGAACTGGAGCCCGTCCACCGGAACGCGCTCGTCGACACCGTGGAACATGCCGGCGAAGTCCAGCTCCGGCGGCAGCTTCAGCGGGGCGAAACCGTAGTTGCGCACCCCCAGGCGGGAGAAGCTCTTGGCGTCCGTACCGCCCGACAGGCAGTAGGGGACGGCCTTGGCGCCCGGGTCCTCGGCCAGCAGGGACTCCGACATCGCGTTGACCAGGCCGCCGTCGAAGCCGGTCTCCACCGCGGGCAGGTGGTGGATGAACTCGCGGCTGACCTTCGGACCGAGCAGCTCGTCGATCCTGGCGAAGTACTCCTCCTCGGTCCCGGGCAGGAAGCGCCCGTCGACCTGGGCGGTGGCCTCACCCGGGATGACGTTGGCCTTGTACCCGCCGCCCAGGACCGTCGGGTTGAGGGTGTTTCGCAGCGTGGCACCGATCATCTTGGCGATCGGGCCCAGCCTGGCCACCGTGGCGTCCACGTCCCCCTCGTCGAAGGGGATCCCGAACTCCTCGCAGATCTCCTCCAGGAAGGTCCGCACGGTCGGGGTGAGCTGCACCGGGAAGTCGTGCCGGCCCAGCCGGGCGACCGCCTCGGCCAGTTCGGTGACGGCGTTGTCCCGGTTGGTCATCGAACCGTGCCCGGCGGTACCGCGCGCGGTGAGCTTCATCCACGCGATGCCCTTCTCCGCGGTCTCCACCAGGTAGAGGCGCCGGTTCTCGTTGACCGTGAAGGAGAAACCGCCGACCTCGCTGATCGCGGAGTCGCAGTCGGCGAACAGTTCGGGGTGCTCGTCCACCAGGTACTGGGCTCCCCAGGTACCGCCCGCCTCCTCGTCGGCGAGGAAGGCCAGCACGATGTCCCTGGGCGGCCTGCGCCCCTCGCGCAGCCGCTGGCGCAGCATCGCCAGGACCATCGCGTTCATGTTCTTCATGTCGACCGCGCCGCGGCCCCACACACAGCCGTCGGCGACCTCGCCGGCGAAGGGGTGGTGCGTCCAGTCCTCCGGTGCCGCCGGGACCACGTCGAGGTGGCCGTGGATCAGCAGCGGCGGCCGCGAGGAGTCCTCGCCCGTGATCCGCGCCACCACGTTGCTGCGTCCGGGGTGCTTCTCGTAGATCCGCGACTCCACCCCGACCTCGTCGAGCCTGCCCGCGACGTACTCCGCGGCCTTGCGCTCCCCCGGCCCGGAATGGTCGCCGTAGTTGGAGGTGTCGATCTCGATGAGCTCCCGGCACAGGTCGGCGACCTCAGCCTCACCCGCGCTCGGACCCCTGTCTGGTTCCACCATCTGGCTCTCCCGTCTCCGGCCGCACCTTTCGACCTAGACACTGCCACGAGCACCCCCCACCGGAAAACTGGTTCGGGCGCCCCCAGACCTTTGCTATGGTTAAACCTGTTCGGCGCAACAGAAGCCGAACGACCCGGTCCGGGTGGCGGAATAGGTAGACGCGCTAGCTTGAGGTGCTAGTGGCCGTTAAGGCTGTGGGGGTTCAAGTCCCCCCTCGGACACAGGATGAAGGCCCCGCAGCGCGGGGCCTTTCTTCGTTTCCGGAGGCCGTCCCCGAACGGTTCAGGCCAACCGGGAGGCCAGTTCGCGCAGGGCTCCGGTACCGATGGGCTCCCGTCCGGTCAGGGCCAGTTCGACGGTGCCCTGTTCCCCGAAGCGTTCGCGGACCTGGTCGAGGACGTCGGGGTCGGCGTCCGCCGGGACCTGGTTGACCACCACGGTCCCCATGCGGAAGCCCGCGCCCGCGAGCTCGCCGGCGGCGCGGTCGGTCTCGGCGAGGACCATCCGGCGGGGCACCAGGACCAGCCTGACCTCGGCGTCCTCCCGCAGCCGCCGCGCGGCCCGGTCCAGTTTGCGGCGCCTGGCGTGCAACCTCTCCAGCAGGGGGTCGTCCCCGTCCTCCTGGGGGCCGCCCACCACACCGACGGCGAGGCGGTCGGCGTCGACGGCGCGTTCGCGCTGGCGGACCAGCCCCTGGACCCAGGGGGCCAGGAGTTCGGGCAGGTGCAGCAGGCGCAGCAGGTGGCCGGTGGGCGCGCTGTCCACCACCAGGCGGTCCCACGTGCCGGGGACCTCCTCCATGGCGTCCATGAGCAGGTCGGCCAGGGCGGACTCGGCCATCCCCGGTCCGGCGGCCGCGTGTTCGAGGTGCCGGGAGACGGCGGGCAGGATCTCGCTGGGGAGGGCGGCGCCGGCGTCGTCGCTGATCTGCCGGACCCGGCGGCGCAGGGCCGCCTCCGCGTCGGGCTCCCGGGCCCAGAGGTTCTCGACGACCCGGACCGGCCGGTCCCCGAGGGGGACGTCGAGGGCGTCACCGAGGGAGTGTGCGGGGTCGGTGGAGACCAGCAGGGTGCGCAGGCCCTCGTCGGCCAGGCTCAGTGCGTACGCGGCGGCCATGGTGGTCTTGCCGACACCGCCCTTGCCGCCGAAGAACACGATGGGCGGCGGCCCGCTCGGGCCCCGGGGCGGCTCCTGGCGCCGTCTGCCGAGCCTCAACAGCACACCCCCGGCCCGCCGAAATCGTCACTCCCCATGCGCTGATGCCATTCGTGCAGGTCAGCAACCATGTAGGGGATGAGGTCGAGGGTCTCGTAGGAGACTGGCCCCTCCACGCCCAGGGTCTCCAGGAGCAGCAGGGCCCGCAGGGTGTCCTCCTGGGTACGTGCCTCCCGGCGCAGTTCCCGACGCCACCGCGAGGCGAAGACCTCGTCGTGGAGGGCCTCCGCCCGTTTCCAGGCCTCCCGTGCGCGGGAGAGCACGCCCTGCGGATCCACGGTCCTGCTCCTCCTTCGGGTTCGGGGTGCCGACAGCCACCCGCCCCTCGGGTGGCGGGTTCCGAGCGCCGCCATGATCCCGTTTCCGCGCTCGTCACCCGGCGGGATCGCGGTCGAGGAGGATGGGTTAGGGTCAGCAGAAATTAACATGCGGCATTCCTCACACATAAGGCCCGGCCTTGACTGACCTCATCACGGTTTGGCAGCGGTCAACCGTCGCCGAACTCAGTTGGACCACCGCATCCGGCCCTTCGGGGATCCCCGTGGTCCCGCTGGTGTGGCGCGGCAGACCGTGTGCCGCCCTGCCCTACTCCATGGCCGGAACCGCCCTCTCCCTGCGTGGCCGACGCGTCGCCTTCAGCGTGAGCGCCGAGGACGCGGGGGGCCGGACCGCGGTGGTCGGTACCGGCCCCGTGGAGGTGTTCGAGGACGTCGAGGGAACCGAGTTCGTCGAGCACATGGTGGAGCAGGAGGCGGTCAAGCACCCGCCCACCCGGCTGCGCGCGGACAGCCTCATGGCCCGCCGGGAGAACTGGTGGTGGGTGCCCCGCCTGCTCGTGTCCCTGGTCTCGGTCGAGGAGCAGCACGAACCGCATCCGAGAACGCGCGCCGGTGACGCCCTGTTGGTGCGCGACCGGGCGGGCTCCCCTGAGGTCGGGGTGGTCACGGCCGAGGACTGGTCGGACCGCTCGGCACGGAGCGTCGGACTGTGGTCCCGGGAGGGCGGTCTGCTGGAGGGTGCGCAGGAGCCGGTCTTCGTGTTCTCCCACCAGTACAGTCCCGACTTCGAGCGGTGGGAGCGGTGGTCCCGGTCGGGTCGGCTCGACGGGGAGACCCTGGTCGTGGACGGTGCCGAGGGCGCCCCGACCGGAACGGCCCCCTCGGGCCCGCTACAGCCGTACCGGCTGCTCGAACGCCTCTCGAACCACCGTTCCCTGGCCCGGGCCTGTCGGTCGGGTATCACCGCGGCGGAGTCCCGCCTGGCTCCCTGACCCCCGGGACCAGGGGGAACGGGCGGATAGAATGCCCCGGTACCGCCGGACGGGAAGAAACGCGCATGGGGAATCTGAACAGCGAGCTCTTCGCGGCGATCGACAGCGTCGCGGACGGGGCCGAGGAACACGAGCTGGCCGCGTCCGTCCGGGAGCTCATGCGCCAGTACCGGAGCAGGGTCGACCCCCGGGACCAGGTTCTCGCCTCGGACACCGACGTCGTCGCCTACGCCGCCTACCGGCTCCCCGCCACCTTCTCCGCCGCGCGGTCCGCCTTCGAGTCGGCGGCGTCCTCGATGCCCGGGTTCGCCCCGGACACCCACCTCGACGTCGGCGGGGGTATGGGGGCGGCCGTGTGGGCCGCTTCCTCGGTCTGGCCGTCCCTGCGCTCCACCACCGTCCTGGAGCAGTCGGCCCCGGCGATCAGGCTCGGCAGACGGATCGCCCGCAGGTCCACGGCCCCCGCGGTCAGTGGTTCGGAGTGGGAACGCTTCCGGCTCACCGGCGCCGTACCCGACGGCCCCCGCGTGGACCTGGCCACCATGTCCTACGTGCTCAACGAGCTGCCCCCGCAGGTCCAGGAGGACGTGGTGCGCTCCCTGGCCCGGCGCGCGGGGACCGTCGTCCTGGTCGAGCCCGGCACCCCTGAGGGCTACGAACGCATCATCGCCGCCCGGGCGGTGCTCACGTCGGAGGGCAAGTCCGTCGCCGCGCCCTGCCCGCACGGGCACGCCTGCCCCATCACCCCGGGCGAGGACTGGTGCCACTTCTCCGAGCGGCTCAACCGCTCCGGGATCCAGCGCAGGCTCAAGTTCGGCACCCTGGGCTTCGAGGACGAGAAGTACTCGTTCGTGGCCGCCACGTCCGAACCCGTCGAACGCCCTGCCGGCCGGGTCCTGCGCCACCCCCACAAACGCAAGGGCCTGGTCTCGCTGAATCTGTGCACCGATGCCCCGGGGGTCGAGGAACGGCTCGTGTCCAAGCGCCAGGGCCGGACCTACCGCGCGGCCCGCAAGACCGAGTGGGGCGACGGCTGGCCGCCGCCGGAGGAAGCCGGGCACTGACCTGCCCCCGGGGGGACATCCGTTACGCTTCGGCAGGAATCCCCGAGTCTGGAATCGGACCCCCGTGGAACCCCTGCACCCCGACGATCCCCGCGAGCTCGGGCCCTACCGGCTGCTGCGCCGGATCGGCTCGGGCGGTATGGGCGTGGTCTTCCTCGCGGTCGCCGTCGACCGCACCGACGGGGACGGGGACGACCTGGCCGCGGTCAAGGCCATCCGGACCGAGTACGCCGAGGACCGGGAGTTCCGCGCCCGGTTCACCGGCGAGGCCGACCTCGCCCGACGGGTGCGCGGCCCCTACACCGCCCGGGTCCTGGCCGCCGACACCGACGGCCCGCGCCCGTGGCTGGCCACCGAGTACGTCCCCGGACCGGCCCTGCACGAAGCGGTACGCGAGAGCGGACCCTTCCCCGAGCACTCGCTGCGCGCCCTGGCCGCCGGCCTGGCCGAGGCACTGACGGCCATCCACTCGGTGGGGCTGGTCCACCGCGACCTCAAACCCGCCAACGTCCTGCTCTCCCCACGCGGACCCCAGGTCATCGACTTCGGCATCGCCCGCGCCACCGACGCCACAGCCCTGACCCGCACCGGGCAGACCCTGGGCACCCCCGCCTACATGTCACCCGAACAGGCCACCGGCGCCCACCTGGGCCCGCGCAGCGACCTGTTCGCCCTCGGCGGCGTGCTGCTGTTCGCCGCCACCGGCCGCCAGCCCTTCGGCACCGGAAGCGCCCCCGCCCTGCTCTACCGGGTCGTCAACGAGGAACCCGACCTGGACGGGCTGCCCGACGGCCTCCGCCCCCTGGTCACCGCCTGCCTGGCCAAGGACCCCGGCAACCGCCCCGCACCGGGAGCGGTACTGACCGAACTGGCCGGCACCGCACTGCCCCGAGGCGACGACGACCCCACCGAATGGCTGCCCGAAGCCGTCGCCACCAGGGTCCTGCACACGGTCACAGCGACCCGGGTCGTGCCGACCCTCGCCGTGACCAGCAGGATGGTGCCCGGGGAGACGGCCGAGAAGGCGCCCGGGGACGCCTCCGGGGAAGCGGCCGAGGACACGGACCACACCGGGGACGACCCCGCTGATGTGTCCCACGACAGGGCGGCCCCCGAGGAGGAGCTCTCCGCGGACAGCTCGCCGGAGCTTCCCCGGCCGGGCACCGCACGGGGCGCCGCCGAGAACGCCGCCCATCCGGAGCCTGCACGTCCCGAGGCGTCCCCGGCCCCCGGCCAGGTCCCCGGCCAGGCCTCCGGGCCCGAACAGTCCCGGCCCGCCGGTACGAGGACGTTCTGGGTACTGCTGGCCGCGTCGGCGGCGGTCCTGGTCGTCCTGGCCCTGCTGACGGACTCCCCGGACGGGACGAACCTGCCGTCCGGGGCCCGGGCGGACTCCCCCGCCACCTCCGACCCCTCCCCGTCCCGGGCCCCGTCCGAGGACTCCTCGCCCAGTGTGCGTACACCGAGGATCAGGGACATCGTCTTCCTGGGCGAGACCGGGCGCTTCGCGACCCTGTCCACGGGCGGGGTGGACGTCTTCGAGGCCGACGGAGCCGAAGCGGTGGAACGACTCACCGACCCGAACGAGGCCTTCGTCTTCAGTTACTCGGAGTTGGCCACGACCCCCGACGGGTCCGTGCTGGCCGGCAAGGCGGTCAAGTCCGCCAACGACGGGGTGGCCGCGATCCACGTGTGGGACCTGGAGACCTCGGAACGGCACGTCCTCGAACTGCCGGACGCCGGTGACGGCGGATACTTCGCCCTCTCCCCCGACGGCGGGACCGTGTACTTCGCCGAGAGCCGGTCGGGCGAGTCCGCGGTGAGCGCCTACCGCCCCGACACCGGTGAGGAGCTCTACACCGTCGACGTCCCGGCGGAACCGCGGCCCGACAGCGTGAGCGACCGGCCCCGGCAGGGGGGCGTCAACGGGGTGGGCACCACCCCGGACGGGGAACTCCTGGTCGCGGCGCTGGACACCGGGCTGGCGGTGTGGGACGCCGCCTCGGGGGAACCGCACCCCTCTCACCCGGAACTGCGCCAGTGGCCCGGTGAGATCATCGGTCCGGCGGTGATCAGCGACGGTGCGGTCGTCACCGCCTCGGCCGACTCGGTCCTGTACTGGGACATCCGGTCCGACGCCGGACCCCTGGAGCTCCCGCTGCCGCCGGAGGTACGCGGCACGCGCGTGCGCCCCCAGGAGGTCGCGCTCGGGGACGGCGGGGAACGGATCATCGCCACCGGACGCGACACCGACCGCGACCACAGCTTCCTCACCGTCTGGAACACCTCGGGGGAGGTGCTCGCGACGGGGGATCCCGAACGGGAGTACGTCTCCCTCGCCGCCGCGCCCGGCGACAGCCGTGTACTCGCCTCCTCCTACCCGCTCGACCAGTCGGGGGCCGAGACCCTCGCGTCCCTGGACGAAGACCTCCGGTCCGCGGAGGAGTTCCGGATCCCGGCCCGCTGACCCGCGCCCGCTGACCCGCCGGGGCGGCGCCGTCCCGGGCGTGCACCGGGAACTACGCCCAGGCCGCCCGGTCGGTGCCCCAGCGGGTGGCGGGGGCGGCCCAGTCCCCGGGCCCGCCCTCGTAGCGCACCGGCGGAAGGGCGTAACGCAGCGGACCGTAGGGGGACGCGGTCCCGGTCAGCCAGGCCTCGGCGTCGTAGCCGCCCGTCGCGGCCGGTTCCGGGGCGATACCGTTCAGCAGCCACCCGGCGGTGCCCGCCAGGGAGAACCGCAGCCGCCGTCCGCGGCCGTCGGTCTGGCGTTCGGTGAGCGCACGCAGGACCCCGGCGGCCAGCAGGTAGCCGGTGCCGTGGTCCAGGGCCTGGGCGGGCAGGGCGCCGGGGCGGCCGTCGGGTCCCGCCTCGATCGCGGCGATCCCGCTCGCCGCCTGCACCAGGCTGTCGAACCCCCGCCGCTGCGCCCAGGGGCCCGACCAGCCCCAGGCGCACAGCTGAGCGACGACCAGGCCGGGCCGACGGGCGATCAGCTCCTCCGCCACCAGCCCGTGGCGGTCCAGCGCACCCGGCCGGTAACCGGTCACCACCGCGTCGGCGGTGTCCAGCAGCGCCTCGAAGGTGCTCCGCCCCTCGTCCGTGGCCAGGTCCAGCAGGGCGGAGCGTTTGCCCATCCCGGTGTCGGTGTGGCTGTCGGGGTCCTCCGGCAGGCCCGGGGCGTCCACGCGCAGCACGTCCGCGCCCAACAGGGCCAGTGTCCGGGTGGCCACCGGCCCGGCGATGACCCGGGTCAGGTCCAGCACCCGGACCCCGGACGCGGGCAGTGCCGCCGGGGGCAGCCGGCGGTCCCCGACCCCGCCCGACGCCTCGAACCCGGCCAGCGGGAGCCCCGCCGCCGTGAAGTCCCCCGCCCCGCCGGGCTCCCCTCCCGGACCGGGCGCGGGGGCCACGGCGACCGCCAGACCGCCCTCGGCGTAGACCTCCTCCTGGATCTGGTGCGCGGTCCGGGACAGGAGTTCCTCGGCGAGCCCGTCGGGGCCCGTCCCCGTACCGAGTCCCAGGGCGGACAGCAGCCGGGCCCGGTGGTGGGGGTAGTTCGCGTGGGTGCGCACCCAGCCGTCGGCGGCCCGCCAGAACCCGGACAGCGGTGCGAAGGAGGTCGGCTTACGGCCGTCGACCAGCAGGTGGCGTTCGCTGACGAAAGCGGTGGCCACCGCGCCCTCGTCGACCGGCGCGCCGGGGACCGGACCGCCGTTGCGCGCGGCCAGCAGTTCGGCCGCGGCCAGCGAACACGCCCCGACGGTGGCGCGGGCCAGCTCACGCACCGGCAGCGCGGCCGGGAGCACCTCCCCCGCGCCCCGGTAGGAGACCCGTTCCACCAGGTCCGCCGCCCCACCGATCGCCTGCCATGCCCGGGCCGTCGCCCTGTCCGGTCCGCTGCCGCGTTCGTTCGCCATGGCGCCATTGTGCACACCCGCCCCTCGACCCCTCTGACCGGTCCCGGCCAACCCGGCGCCCTGCGACAGTCGCCGACACCCGACCCCCGAGGCACGGGGGGACATATCATCACCAAGCGCAGGAGTCCCCCGACACGCCCCCCGAAGGAGTCCGTTTGCCGGCCGTCCGCCTGCCCGAACACCTGGAGCCGATCCTCACCGACGAACCCGTGCTGGACGTGTACGAGTACGGGCCGTGGCGGGTGCCCGGCCAGGTCACCGAAGAGCTGACAGAGCTCCTCGACGGGGTGTTCCACGACCCCCGTGCGGCGCGGATCGCGCCGGACCGGGTCCGGGGCCGCGAACGGGACCTCCGCTCCTGGTGGCCCTGGGCCGTGGCCGACATGGTCATCGCGGTCTCCGGGCCGCTGCGCGTGGTAGGCGGCAGCCACCAGGCGCTGCCCCTGCTCCTGACCGAACGCCACCTGCCCCGGGACCACCGGCCCGCCAGGCCCCACCAGTGGGTCCTCGACGACCTCCGCCGACCGCCCGGGGAACTGATCCCCGACCGGTTCGACGATCCCGAGCACACGCGCCTGGCCGCCGACCTCTTCGGAGAGGTCGTGGACGCGCTCGCCGGGATCGGCCCGTGGGAGGAACGCCGACGGGCCTGGCGGGACCTGCTGGACAGGAGCACGGCCGGGAGGGCCGCCGAGGAGGCCGAAGCCGAGGCCGTGCTCAGGACGGCGGAGGGGATCCCCCGCCTCCGGTCCCGCTGGGCGCGGGAGATGCACCGCGAGCACTTCCCCGTGATCCCCGAGTACGCCGGGCCCGCCCCCTACTTCGGTTGGGCCTTCGAGCGGTTCACCGAGGCGCACACCCGGCTCTCGGAGATCGCCTCCGGAGTCCCGGACCGGTACGAGACCCTGGTCGACATCTGCCTGGGGTCACCGATGACCCGGATGAGCACGGTGGCCGCGCAGGCGCTGGGCACCGAGCGCTTCGAGGCGCTGAAGGACGACTTCGAGCGCCGCGTGTACCAGTTCGAACCCCTCAGGTGGTCCTTCCGGGCCCGGGAGTGGCTGTGGGAGTGCGTGACGGCCGGGGAGGCCGACGTCGCCCGTTCCTGGCTGGACGCCGGGACCCGGACGGCCCTGGCGCTGCTCTCCGACCCGGGCGAGGGGTTGCGTGTCCGGTCGGACTTCGGCACCCCGCTACCGGTCAGCGGTTTCCAGGAGATGCTGCGCCGCCGCTGCGAACCGCCGAACCGCGGCGTGTCGGTACCCGGTGTCCCCGGAACCGGTGAAGCGAACGCCGGGCACGGGAGCGGCGGCGCGGACACCGGGAACCGGACCGCCGGCGGGGACGGTGAACAGCCGGTCCCCGCACCCGCCCCCGAACCGGCCCCGGCACCGCGGCAACCCCCCGTCCCAGGTGTGCCGGCGGAGCAGGTCTCCGCGCAGGACCTGCTCGACGGGCTGGTCGGTCTGGACGAGGTCAAGAGCGAGGTGCACGCCATCGCCTCCGAGGTCACGGCTCATCTGCAGCGTGAACGCTCCGCGCTCGCTCCGGCCTCCGCGCCCCGGCACATGGCCTTCACCGGCGGCCCCGGAACCGGCCGGTCGACCGTCGCCCAGGCCCTGGCGATCCTGTACTCCTCGTTCGACATCCTGGAATCGCACCAGGTCACCGAGGTGGGCCCCGCCGACCTGGTGGCCGAGAACGCCATCAGTGTGACCGAATGGGTGGAGCAGACCGTGGACCGGGCGCTGGGCGGCGTCCTGTACGTCAACGAGGCGGGCTCACTGATCGGCCCCGAAAGCAGCCGGACCCTGGGGCCGGACGCGGTCGCGGCGCTGATCCGGAAGATGGATCGGCACCCCGACGACCTGGTGGTGGTCCTCGCCGACACCGAGGACCGGATCAACCGCCTGTTCACCGCGGTCCCCGGCCTGTCCGTGCGGATACCGCACCGGCTCCGCTTCACCGCCCCCGACCGCGACCGGCTGGGCGAGGTCTTCGGCGCCATGGCCGCCGCGCACGGTCTCGAACCCGCCCCCTCGGCGGTGGCCAAGGCCGGCGAGGTGCTGGGCCGCGCCTTCGGCGGGTCGGGGTTCCTCGGGGCCCGATCCGTCCGCTCCCTGTTGGACCGCACCCTGTCCCGGCAGGCCCGACGGCTCGACCTCCCCATACCCCCCGGCCACCATCCGCCCTCGCCGTCGCTGGCGCCCGCGGAGAAGGAGCCGTCCGGCATCCGCGACATCCGGTCCGAGGACGTCCCCGACAGCCTCCACCCGGCCGCCCCGGCTCTCCGGGGCCCCGGCGGCACGGCGACCGGACCGCCCGGGGACCCCATGGCCGCTCTCGACTCGCTGGTCTCCCTGGAGACGGTCAAACGCGAGGTCCGGCTGTACGCCGCCGAGGCCCGGGCCGAACGGCTGCGTGCGGACGCCGGGGTGCCGGTCCCCGCGCCCGCTCGGCACATGGTGTTCAGCGGCAACCCCGGCACCGCCAAGACCGTCGTCGCACGCATGCTCGGCGCCGTCTACGCGGAGCTGGGGCTGCTCTCCTCCGGGCACCTGGTCGAGGCCACCCGTTCCGACCTGGTCGGCGAGTACATCGGCCAGACCGCGCCCAAGGTGGAGCGGATGGTCCGCAGCGCCCTGGGCGGGGTGCTCTTCATCGACGAGGCGTACACCCTCACCGACGCCCGGGGCCGGGACTTCGGGCCGGAGGCGATCGCCACCCTGCTCAAACTGATGGAGGACCACCGCGACGAACTGGTCGTGGTGGTGGCCGGTTATCCCGCTGAGATGACCCGCTTCCTCTCCTCCAACCCCGGGCTGGCGTCCCGCTTCCCCCGCCAGCTCAGCTTCCCCGACTACACGGACCGCGAGCTCACCGAGATCTTCGCGGTGATGGCGGCCGAGGCCGGGCTGCTCCTCGGCGACGGCACCCGTTCCCGGGTCCGCCGCCTACTGCTCGCCACCCCCCGCGACCGGACCTCCGGCAACGCACGTCTGGTCCGCAACCTCCTGGAGCGCGCGAGGGCGCTCCAGGCCGAGCGGATCACCGACGGCCGGGACCGCACCCCCGAGGAGCTCCGCTCGCTGCTGCCCGCCGACATCCCCGCCACCCTCTCCACCCGGCTCGGCGCCCCCGATCCGGAGGACCCGCTGACCCGCGCCGGCCGGCTGGTCGGCCAGGAACCCGCCAAACGGGAGCTGCGCGACCTGGACGCACGCGCCCGGGTGGAGCAGGCCCGCCACGCGGCGGGTGTCACCGCCCCCGGGGCCCTGGAGCACATGGTGTTCCTCGGCGCCCCCGGGACCGGCCGCAGCACGGTCGCCGAACTGGCGGGGGCGGTCTGCGCACGCCGTGCGATCCTGTCCTCCGGCCACCTGGTCCGTGCCCGGAAGGAGGACCTGATCGGCAGCGGCCCCCGGCCGACCCCTGACTCGGGACCGGGCGCCACACCCGTGGAAACCGCCGTCCGGTCGGCGCTGGGCGGGGTCCTCTACCTGGAGGAGGCGCACACGTTCCTGGCCCGGCCCGCCTCCCCGGTGGTGGAGGAGACGGTGCGGGAACTGGTGCGGTTGGTCTCACTGCACCGGAACGAGCTGCTGCTGGTCGTTTCCGGGTCCGCGGAGGAACTGCCCGGGGTACTGGAGTCCCATCCCGGGCTCGACGCGCTCCTGACGCGCCGGGTGCCCTTCCCCGACCTCGACGGGGAGGAGCTCACCGCGGTGTTCACCGAACGCGCCCACGAGGCGGGGATGCGGTTGGCGCCCGGCACCGCGGACGCCGCCCGGGGCCGGCTGCGCGCGGGCGGACCGCCCCCGGGCCCGTACAACGCCCGGTTCGCCGCCGACCTGTTCGAGCGGACCGCCCGGGCCCAGGCGGCACGGATCGCCGGGCTCGACCTGGACGACCGGGACGTCCTGTGCACACTCGTCCCGGAGGACGTCCCGGCCGCCCGCCCCGACCGGGTGGAGGAGGGCGCGGGCGCGGGCCTGTACCTCTAGGGCCCCGGACCGCCGGGGCCCGTCCGGCGGTCCGGGCCCGTGCGGGTGTGCCCCGCGCAGGAGCGGCATAGGATTCGGGCATGGACGGCCACGCGGACACCGTGGTCCTCAGACCGGGGGTCGGCGGCATCGCCGAGGTGTTCCACACCCATCTGCGCCAACACGCCTACCCGATGCACACGCATCGGTCCTGGACCCTGCTCATCATCGACTCCGGGACCGTCCGCTACGACCTGGGGCGGCACGAGCACGGGGCCCTGGACCGGACGGTCACCCTGCTTCCGCCGCACGTACCGCACAACGGCACCCCCACCACCGCCCAGGGACTGCGCAAACGGGTCCTGTACCTGGAACCGGAGCAGATCGGCACGGACCTGGCCGGGCGGGCGGTGGACCACCCGATGTTCGAGGACCCCCTCCTTCGCCACCGCATCCACCAACTCCACGGCGCCCTGTTCCAGCCGGGGGAGGGACTGGAGGCGGAGAGCCGGCTCGAACTCGTCTCCGAGCGCCTCCGCCGACACCTGCGCGGCACGCTGGGTCAGCTCGCGGCCCCCGACGACCCCGGCCTCGCCGAACGGCTGCGGGACCTGCTGGACAGCCGAACCGTCGAGGGGGTCTCCCTGGCCGAGGCGTCCGGACTGCTCCTCACCCACCCCGCCTACCTGACCCGGGTGTTCACCCGCCGGTTCGGCATGCCCCCGCACCAGTACCTCGTGGGGCGGCGGGTGGACCTCGCCCGGCGGCTGATCCTCGAAGGCCGGGCGCCCGCGCACGCGGCGGCGGACGCCGGGTTCCATGACCAGGCGCACCTGAACAGGCACTTCAAAAGGATTCTCGGCCTCCCGCCCGGGCGGTACGCTCGCGCCCTCAGCCGTGCATCCGGGCGCCCTTGACGATCTTGTCGACCCCGTTCCTCGGCCCGTACACCGCCAACCCCACGAGGTCCAGGGAGTCCCGGCCGACCGCCCGGACCGCGGCCCGGTTGTCCCGGTCGTTGCCGGTGGCGAAGAGGTCGGAGGTGAACACGGCGAGGTCGGCCTCCCGGGACAGGGCCCGGGTGTGCGCCCTGGTCAGGATCTCCTTGGTGCCCTCGAAAACCAGGACGGGCTGACGGAACATCGGCAGGTAGGCGGTGCCGTCGGCGTCCTCGTAGGGTTCGCCGACCAGCTCCGGCACCCGGCTGCCGAGCCCGCTGACCAGGAAGGCCGTGACGTTGAGCCGCTGCCACACCTCAAGGTCCGCTCGGAGCAGGACGGCGATCTTGGTGTCGAAGCGCTTGTTGCCGGGGGTCACGGGTGCGTCTGTGGTCTCCATGCCCCGCATCCTCTCCGGGAGGCGGTCCAGCGGTCTTGTACGTTCCTCACCCTCCCCGCACCGGCCCGCGCGGCCCGTACTCCAGGCCGATACCGCGCGCCCACAGACGGGTCGCGGTCTCCACGACCACCTCGGGGTCGTGCTCCTCGCCGTACAGGAACAGCATCCGGGCGGTGTGCTCCACCATCCCGCCGAGCATGCTCGCGGTGGTCTCCACGTCGATGCCGGTCGAGGCCAGTCCCTCCTCCTGGAGGCGGCGGGTCCCCGAGATGATCCGGTCGACGAAGAGCCCGCGGATCTCCAGGAAGAGGGTGCGGAAGTGCGGGTGACGCGGGGAGACCTGCTCGATGACCTGCATGATCCGCGCGTTGTCCCGGTAGGCGGCCAGGAAGCGCTCCGTGGCGTACCGGATCCGGTCCACCGGCGCGGTGCCCGGGGGCGCGGCCGACCGGGCGGCGTCGAACATCTCCCCGGCCACACCCTTGGCGACCTCGTGGAAGACCGCCTCCTTGGAGTCGAAGTAGGTGTAGAAGCTCCCGTAGGCGATCCCGGCCCGGCCGGTGATCTGCGCGATCCTCGTCTCCTCGAACCCCCGTTCCTCGAACACTTCACGGGCCGCCTGGACGAGGGCACCGCGCTTACGCCGTCCGCGCGCCGTGGGCGGCCGCCCGGTCAGCGTCTGCTTTCCCACTGGTACCCCTCCTCGTGGTCAGCGCAGGGGGAGGAACTTAGCGATGACCTCGTTCATGATCTCGTAGGTGCCGCCTCCGATGCTGAACACCCTGGCGTCACGGTAGTGGCGCTCCACCTCGGTACCGCGCATGAACCCCGTGCCGCCGTGCAGCTGGACGGCGTTGTCGACCACGTAGTCCATCGCCTCGGTCGCGGTGTTCTTCGCCATCGCCACCTCCGCGATCAGGGGTTCGCCGTCCTGGAGGCGTTCGGCGATCCCCCGCACGTACGCGGTGGCGACCTCGGTGCGCCGGTGCATCTCGACCAGCCGGTGCCGCAGGACCTGGCGGCGCGACAGCGGCCCGCCGAAGGCCTCGCGCTCGCGGACCCATTCCAGGGACAGGTCGACGCAGCGCCGTGCCATCGCGCAGGCCTGCACCGAAAGGCCGATCCGCTCGCCGGCGAACTGGTGCATGATCTGGAGGAAGCCCTGGTCCACCCCGCCCACCAGCCGGTCGGCCGGAACCCGGACGTCGACCAGGGAGAGTTCGGCGGTGTCCGAGGAGCGCCACCCCATCTTGTCCAGCTTGCGGGTGGCCGTGAACCCGGGGGTGCCGCGCTCCACGACGAAGAGCGAGATCCCCTCGTGCCCGGTGTCCGAGGTGCGGGCGGCGACCGTCACGAAGTCGGCCCGGTAGCCGGAGGTGATGAAGGTCTTCGTCCCGTTCAGCACCCACTCGTCGCCGTCACGGACCGCGCGGGTGCGCAGGTGGGCGACGTCCGAGCCCGCGTCGGGTTCGGTGATTCCGAGCGAGCAGACGAGCTCGCCGGCCAGTGCTGGGCGGACGTAGTCGCGCATCAGGTGTTCGCGCCCGTCGGCGACCAGCGCGGGAAGTGCGATGGTGTGCGTGAACAGCGAGGCCAGGACCCCGGTGGGCACCCCGGCGAGGACGGCTTCCTCGGAGACGACCAACTGGTCGAGCATTTCGCCCTCCCCGCCCGCGGACTCCGGGTACCCGAGCCCGAGCAGGCCCAGTCGGGCCGCCGCCCGGTGCAGGTCACGGGGCAGTTCGCCCTGGTCCTCCCACTGTTCCACGTGGGGAAGGACCTCCTTGGCCGCGAAGGCCCGCACCGTCTCCCGGAGCGCGGCGCGTTCCGGGGTGTTCCAGCGGTCCGTGCCGGGGTTATCGGTCGCGGTCATGTACGCACACTCGCATCCGTTTCGGGGGGGCGGCCCGGGCGGCGCTCCGGGTTCCGGCGACCCGACCCCTGGGAGAGTCAGGTCACACTTTGCTATGGTGCGCCGAACATGACAAGTCAGTCAACATTTGTCGGGCGAGGCCGGAAGGCCAGCGGCTGCCCCCGTGAGGAGTCCCCGTGGTCGACGCAAAAACCCTGGTAGCGGACCTGCGCGCGGAACAGGAGGACCTCGCCGCGCTGCTCGACGGACTCGACGCCGCCGACTGGACCCGGCCGACCCCGGCACCCGGCTGGACCATCGCCGACCAGGTCGCCCACCTGGCCTTCTTCGACCAGTCGGCGCTGACCGCCCTGACCGACGCGGACGGGTTCGCGAAGATCGTTGAAGCGGCCGTGGCAGACCCCGGGGGATACGTGGACACAGCCGCCGCGCCCCTGGCCGCGCTGCCCCCGGACACCCTGCTCGCCGAGTGGCGCGCTGCCTCGGCCGCCCTCCGCTCCGCCCTGGCCGCGGCGCCCGCCGGGACCCGCGTGCCCTGGTTCGGTCCGCCGATGAGCGTGCCCTCGAAGGCGACCGCGCGGCTGATGGAGACCTGGGCCCACGGCCAGGACGTGGTGGACGCCCTGGGCACCACCCGACAGCCCACCGAACGCCTGCGGCACGTCGTCCACATCGCCCTGCGCGCCCGCCCCTACAGTTACTTCGCCCGCGGCCTACCGGTGCCCGAGGCGGCGGTCCGCGTGGAACTGACCGCGCCCGACGGCGGACTCTGGAGGATGGGCCCCGAGGAGGCCCGTGCGGTGGTCCGCGGCGACGCGGAACAGTTCTGCCTGGTCCTCACCCGCCGCCGCCACGTGGCCGACACTTCCCTGACCGCCGAGGGAGAGACCGCCCAGGAGTGGCTCCGGCTCGGCCAGACCTACGCGGGCGGCCCCGGCGAGGGCCGTCAGCCCGGCCAGTTCTCCGGCCGGACCGGGTCCGGGCGGGGCTGACCGGACGGGACCCTGCCGAACGGCAGCACCCGCTCCTTCCGATGTTGACCACCTTGTCAGGTCGACGGTCCGCTCCGTGGAGGGGCGGTCCGCCGGAGAACCCGGTGCCCCCAGGGGAGCACCCCGGCTCCCGCCAGGCCCGGACCCGTTGGACCCGGTGGGCTCAGGGCTCGGACCGCATCGACCGCATCAGGGATTCCAGAAGGGGCCGGAACTCCTCGTCGGAGGTGAAGAGCGAGATCTCCCTCTTCTCGTCGTCGACGGTGATCGCCACCTCCCGCAGATCGGGGAGGTCCCTGCCCCGCGAGTCGGGGTGCCACCAGTACAGCTTGTCGCTGACCGGCTTGTCCGTGTCGGCTGTGTACCGCTCGGCCAACTCCTGGAGGTGCTCCATGGCCGTGACGGGGTTGCTCCGGCCCAGGACGTGCGCCACGAGCACCGACGGGGAGGGGAGCACCACGAGGGCACCGTGCGGGGCCTGGCCCAGGTAGCGGTCGAGGACGTTCAGGTGGGCGAGGGTGTACTCCTGGTTCCCGCCGCCGATGTGCACGATCGGGGTGTTGAGGAGGTCCGTCTCGGAGACCTCGAACGGTTCCTCCAGGGAGTTGGCGACGGCCGCCTCCAGGGCCCGCTCCTCGGTCATATCGCCCAGCTGTTCGCGCCTGAGCACCAGCATGCTCTCCGGGTAGTCGACGACGACCACCAGCCGCAGGCCCGAGGTGAGCGGACGTGAGACCAGTGTCGGGAGCGCGTCCTCGGGAAACGACGACTCGGGGCGGACACGGACCCGCAACCGGTCCTCGGAGACCGAGGTCTGGACTCCCCGGGCGTAGTCGCGCTCGAAACCCGCCACGTACTCGACCGCGTACCGGGAGACGGCGTCCTCGTCGAGGCCCTTGGCGGCCGCGAGGTACCGGTGGGCGTGGAGCGTCCTCTCCTCGGCGTCCCCGAGGAGGGCCACGGTGTCGGGATCGGTGAAGCGGGCGTCGTGCCCCCGTTCGGACAGTGCGGCGAGCAGGGCCCGCCTGGCGTGGTCGTCGGACCGGGGCGGGTAGTGCGTGCCCAGCGGGATGCCGCGCTCCCGCATGTTGCGCATCATCGCGAGGACCACCTGTTCGGCCAGCTCGGGATGCCTCTCCTCCGGGTGGTCGGCGAGCTGTGCGATGGGGCCGGTGTAGTCGATGACCGTGGTCCCGTAACCCGGGAGTTCGACGCTCAGACCGGCCGGGGGAACGATCTCGACCTCGACCCGCGCCCTGGTGTAGGCATCGACGAGGAGGGCGAGGAAGCTGTTCGTGTGCGACATACCGAGGTGGTCCTCCGGCTACCCGCGCGGCGCGGATGCCTGGTGGTTGGTGGTCGGGGTGAGCGGCGGGGGCCACGGGAACGTTGTTCCGGGCCTCCGGGAAACCGGCCCCGTCAAGCTACCGGATCCCGTAGAGGGCCTTCTTCTGGATGGCCTCCAGCGGGCCCTGGCGAAAGTAGCGCAGCCACAGCGCGGACACCGCCACCAGCAGCAGGGAGACCGCGGTCCACAGGCCCATCACCCACCACGGCCCCGGATCCGCCATCCGCTCGGCCAGGCCGGACCCGGAGCCGCAGCAGGCGAACATCAGGACGGCGTTCTGCGCCACGTAGCCGGTCATCGCCATCCGCCCCCTCGTGAACCGGAGGTCCCTGCTGGTCGGCGGAGGTGTGCTCCTGGGCGGCCCGGTGGCGCTCGACTCCTCGGCCCGGATGCCGCGGCGGTCCGGGGTCAGTTCGCGGGGGGTGTGAGAGCGCCCTCCGTCCGGACGAGGCGGTTCAGTTCGTCGAAGGCCAACTGGACACCGAAGGCGTTGAGTGTGAGGGTCCGCCCGTCGGCGGAGAACTCCGGTCCGAGCCCGCGCAGCCGCGCGTAGCTGTACACGGCCCTGCGGTGGTCGGTGACGGAGGCGAGCCCGGAGACGGCCTGCTGGACGATGCCGATGACCCCGAGCGGGGTGGCCTCGGGGAGCTGGAATGCGGGGTGTTCGATCAGGAAGGCGGCGCGGGTGCCGCCGCCGACCTCGCCGTTGTAGGCGGTCCACCGTCCGGTGAGGACCTTGGCCGCGTCGGTGAGCAGCGTCAGGACCTGGTGCGGCAGCTCCGGGGAACCCGGAAGGGAGTCGAACGGGACCTCAGCTTCGGCCAGTTCCGGGATGCCGTGCTGGCGGCCGAGGTCGCGTACGGTCGCGGAGAGCTCGGTGACCTCGGGCTGGAACCCGGGCGAGGGATTGGCCCAGGCCCACATCCAGGAGCCGGGTCCCGGTGCGGCGGTACCCAGGAGATGGAAGCGGTCGCAGACGAGCCCCTGCTTCCCGGAGAAGTCGAACCTGGGCGCGGCGAGGTCCACGTGCCAGTCGAGACCGCCCACGACCGTCTCCAGGTGGAGCTGGTGCTCCAGGGAGAGGATCGCGGCGTCGTTGAGAAGGTCCTGGAGGGTGAGTGTGTTCTGCACGCGCCGGATGCTAGCGAGGGCCGCCGACACTCGTCCATCCTCCGAGGTGCAGGCGTCGGCGGTCCGCGGCCGCGCGGGTTCCGAGGTGCGCGTCGGCGGTGCGTGCTCACACCGCCGGTCGGGGTCCTGTACTTCGCGGGTGAGCCGGCCGCCGGGGAGAACACCGTGGACCGCGCCCACGCCAGCGGGTACGACGCCACCGACGCCCTGGTGGCGCAGGTGTGGGGCCTTCCGCCACCGGCCGCCTAGACTGGTGCGGGCACCGGCGCGGCACCCTCCCGGGCCAAATTCAGTCCGATATGCCTGAAATGACCAGTTGTGATGCAATATCCGGTGGGTTCGTGACCCGTGAGGGCTCCGGCACCGCGCAACAGCACAACAAGCAGAGGGAGGTTGGCGATGACCAACCGCGCGTACGTGATCGCAGGGTCGGAGGCCACCGGCGGCGCCGGGATCCAGGCCGACCTCAAGGCCTTCCAGGAACTGGGCGTCTACGGGATGGGGACGATCACCTGCATCGTCTCCTTCGACCCCGGGAACGACTGGGGCCACCGCTTCGTCCCGGTCGAGCCGGGCGTCATCGCCGACCAGATCGAGGCGGCCACCGCCTGCCACGACCTCGACGTCGTCAAGATCGGCATGCTCGGCACCCCGGACACGATCGACGTGGTCTCCGAGGCGCTCCAGCAACAGCCGTGGCGACACGTGGTCCTCGATCCGGTCCTGATCTGCAAGGGCCAGGAGCCCGGTGCCGCGCTGGACACCGACAAGGCCCTGACCGCGCAGATCCTGCCGCTGGCCACCGTCATCACCCCGAACCACTTCGAGGCCCGCACCCTCGCCGGGATGGAGTCCCTCGACACCGTCGACGACCTCGTCGAGGCCGCCCGCCGCATCCGTGAGCTCGGCCCCGCGCACGTGGTCGTCAAGGGCGGCACCGAACTGCCCGGGCCCGACGCCGTCGACGTCTACTTCGACGGCGAGGAGGTCACCGTCCTGCGCGCCCCCAAGATCGGTGAGGAGCGCGTGAGCGGCGCGGGCTGCACCTTCGCCGCGGCGATCACCGCCGAGCTGGCCAAGGGCGCCGAGGTGGGCGAGGCCGTACGCACCGCCAAGGCCATGGTCCGCGAGGGCATCGCCGAGCGCCTGACCACACGCGCGCCCTTCGCCTCCGTCGTCCCGATCGAGCCGTCCGAGGTCTAGGCCCCGCCTCCCGGGGTAGCGCCCCCGGCCGCCGGGAGAGACACCTCACTCCCGCGACATCCGTGGCCCCGGAGATGGTTCAACCGCCCGCGGAGCGGACAGGGATCCCGGTAGAACAGATCGAAGGAGGCTCCCATGTCCGAAGAGGACAAGGCTGAGAACAAGTTCGACGAGTTCAAGGGCAAGGCCAAGGAGGGCCTCGGCAAGGCCACGGACAACGAACAGTGGCAGGCCGAGGGCAAGGCCGAACAGACCAAGTCCAAGCTCAAGCAGGCAGGTGAGAAGGTCAAGGACGCCCTCACCCCGGACAACGGCCCCAAGAGGGACCAAGGCTAGTCCGGAGCAGGACTCCGGGGAGGTCCCGTGCGCGGGGCCTCCCCTTCGTGTCGCGGGAGGCCGGGTTCACGGGGGTGCCGCCCCGCTGCCGGACCGCCCCGGCCACGCGGCGCCCGGAGCCGGGTTCAGGCCCGCGGCTCCTCGGGCGCGGTGTCGCCCAGGGAGAGCAGCAGCTTGCGCATCAGGGCGGCGAGCTGGTCCCGTTCGGCCGCGTCCAGCCCTTCCAGCAGTCTTGCCTCGTTGGCCACGTGCCCCTCCGCAACCCGGTTCACCAGGTCCAGTCCCCCACCGGTGAGGCTGACCAGGACACGGCGTCGGCTGGCGGGGTCCGCCCGGCGGTGCACCAGCTCCCTGCGGACGAGGCGGTCGACCCGGTTGGTCATGGCGGCCGAGCCCACCATCATCATCCGCACCAGCTCCTTGGCGGTCAGCTGGTAGGGGGCGCCGGACCGCCGCAGGGTGGCCAGCACGTCGAACTCCCAGCGCTCCAGGTCGTACTCCGTGAGCAGCTCGCTGATCCCCCGGCCCAGGATCTGCTGCAGACGGTTCGTCCGCCCGATGACCCCCATGGGTGAGGTGTCGAGGTCGGGTCGCTCACGTGCCCATTGGGCGAGGAAGAGGTCGACGGCGTCGTTCATCCGGCGATCATAGCGCCGCACCCTTGACGGACCGGACCCGTGCGCATAATCTTTCGACATCGAACAATTAGACGCCGAAAGGTACCCCGTGGCGCCTCCCACCGTCGCCCTCCCGCCCTCCGTCGGCTTCCCAGCCGAGGAGCGCCGCCGCCCCGGCCGACACCCCCTCGCCCGCCCCGCCTTCGGCGAGCGCTACGGGGAGGGGCTGTGACCGGCCGCGGCCGTGTCGCCGCGGACTCCCTGCTCACCGTGCTCGCCCCGGCGGTCTGGGGGAGCACCTACCTGGTCACCACGGAGTTCCTCCCGCCCGACCGCCCGTTCCTGGCCGCGATGGCCCGCGCCCTGCCCGCCGGGCTCCTCCTGCTGCTGTTCACCCGGTCGCTGCCCGCCGGCGTGTGGTGGTGGCGTTCGCTGGTCCTCGGCACCCTCAACATCGGCGCCTTCCTCTACCTGCTCTTCGTCGCCGCCTACCTGCTCCCGGGCGGGATCGCCGCCCTGGTGATGTCGGTCCAGCCGGTCGTGGTGCTGCTGTTGGGGGCCCTGCTGCTACGCCAGGCGGTCCGGCCCGTGCACCTCCTGGCCTGCCTGCTCGGCGCCGCCGGGGTCGGCCTGCTCGTGGTGGGCCCCGAGGCCGCCCTGGACCCGGTCGGCGTCCTCGCCGGACTGGCCGCCGCGGTCTCCATGGGCACCGGCGTCGTGCTCACCAAGCGGTGGGGGCGACCCGAAGGGGTGGGCCTGCTGGGCTTCACCGGCTGGCAGCTCACCGCGGGCGGACTCGTCCTGCTGCCCGCCACCCTCGTGCTGGAGGGGCTGCCGACCTCGGTCACCGCGGTCAACCTGGCCGGGTTCGCCTACCTGGGGCTGATCGGCGCGCTGCTCTCCTACGCGCTGTGGTTCCGCGGCCTGGAACGGCTACCCGCCCTGGCGGTCTCCTTCCTGTCCTTCGCCAGCCCGCTCACCGCCACCGTCCTCGGCTTCCTCGTGCTCGACGAGACACTCAGCCCGCTCCAGGGGATCGGCGCGCTCGCCGCGGTCGGGGCGGTGCTGCTGGTCCAGTTCACCGCGCACCGGCCCCGCCCCGCGGCGGAACCCGACGGCGCCTCCGGGGCCGGCGCCCGCGGAACAGGAGTGCCCGGGGCCCCGACCGCCCTGAGGTCCGGGGCCCCGGAGGCCGCAGTCCGATAGGGCCCCCGGGGCCCCGGGGGGTGTCCGTCCCACGCGGCAGCGGCACCGTCCGCACCGGTCAGCCGACCGGGAGGAAGCCCAGGCGCAGGTGGTGGCGTCCGGCGGACAACCGGTGCTCGGGAAGGACACCCGGACCACAGGAGGCCGATCCCAGGCCGTGCTGGGCAAGGTCCAGCCCCAGGTGGATCCGGTCCTGCGGGGACAGCTCGTGCGGGTGCCCGGCGGCGTCCAGGGCGCGGTCGTCCCAGCGCCGGGCCGTCAGGGCGAAATCCGGTCCGCCCTCGATCCGCAGGCCCGCCCCGTCCGGTCCGCGGAGCTCGGCCCAGCGGACCCCCATCCGGTTCCCGTTCTCCTGCGGACGCAGGTAAGGGGTCTGCAGGCCGTCCACCGTGTCGAGGAACCGACCGACCCGCACCCCCTGCGCCATGTCCCGGTACGCCTCCCCCGGTCCGTAACCGAACCACTCCACCTCGCCCAGTTCGGCGGGGACCGTCAGGGCGAGGCCCAACCTCGGCAGCGGGCAGATCCACTCCCCCGTCGCCTCCGCCGTCAGGTCCAACCACAACCGGTCACCGTTGCCGGTCCACCGGTAGACCACGTCCATGCCCAGGTCGCGGGCGGCCGGGGCGACCCGGGTACGCACCACAACGGCGTCGGGTCCCGCCTCCACCGCCACCCGCCGTTCGGTGAGCCGGTCCAGGCCGACCGCCCGCCAGAGGGAGGAGACCGCCAAGCCGTGCAGACCGTCGTCGTTGTCGGTCGGCGCCCGCCACAGGTTCAATCCGGGAGCGCCCACCGCCACACCGCCCACCGAGCGCAGCCGCCCCGTCCTCGGGTCGAACATTCCCGGCCCGACTCTGAGCACCCCGCCGTCCACGACCGGCGCCGAGAGCGGTGCGGTCGGTTCCCCGGGCGCGGAGCCCTCCGCGCCCGGACCGGTGGCGCGGCCGGGGACGGGGGGAAGGACGCGGGCCTGGGCCCAGGCGACCTCGTGGCCCGTCTCGGCCCAGGCGCACCCCTCGGTCAGGTGCGCGGAGACCGTCAGCCAGCTCTCCTGCCCGGTCGCGCCCCCGGCCGCGGTCGGCAGCGCGATCCCGACCTCCTCCCCCGGCCCCAGCAGCGGTACCGGAAGGGGGCCCTCCGCGGTCAGGACCCCTTCCGCCTCCAGCCGCCAGCGGAACTCCAGCCCGGAGGTGTCCAGTACCTCCTGGCCGTTGACCACCCGAACCGTGCCGGCGTCGGCCCCTGCCGCCGCGTCCGTCCCCGCGCCCGGGGCCGTTTCCGTTCCGGCCCCGGGTTCGACGGTGATCCGTACCGGGGCGAAGGTCCGGGCCAGGGCGGTCAGCCCCGGGCTCGGGGTGCGGTCGGGGAACAGCAGCCCGTCCGCCACGAAGTTGCCGTCGTGCAGCTCCTCGCCGAAGTCGCCGCCGTAGGCGAACCACTCCGTGCCGTCCGCCTCCCGCCGCCGCACTCCGTGGTCGATCCACTCCCAGACGAACCCGCCCTGGCAGCGCGGGTACCGCTCGAACAACCGCTGGTACTCCTCCAGACCGCCCGGGCCCGGACCCATCGCGTGCGCGTACTCGCACAGCACGAACGGCAGGCCGCGCCGGTGCGCGTCGGCCTCCGGGTCCTCCGTGCGGGGTTCACGGTGCTGACCGATCGCCTCGACCTCGTCGTGCGGGGCGTACATCAGCGAGTACACGTCCGCGTAGGAGCTGTCCCGGTCGCCCTCGTAGTGCACCGGCCGGGTGGGGTCGTGCTCGCGCGTCCACTCCGCCATCGCACGCAGGTTCTCCCCGGTGCCCGCCTCGTTGCCCATCGACCACAGGATGACGCTCGGGTGGTTGCGGTCCCGGGCCACCGTGCGCCGTATCCGGTCCAGGTAGGCGTCCCGCCAGCGCGGGTCGTCGGAGGGGTTGCCCCGCCAGCCCACCACCTCGAACCCGTGCGTCTCCAGGTCGCACTCGTCCACCACCCACAGCCCCAGCTCGTCGCAGAGGTCGAGGAAGTCCGGGTGCGGCGGGTAGTGGCTGGTGCGCACGGCGTTGACGTGGTGCCGCTTCATCAGCAGCACGTCCTCGCGCATGGTCTCCCAGGGCACCGCACGGCCGTGGTCGGGGTGCCACTCGTGGCGGTTGACCCCTCGCAGCAGCAGGGGAACCCCGTTCACGCGCAGTCGCCCGCCCTCGGTGTCCACCGTCCTGAAGCCCACGCTCAGCCGGACCCGTTCCCCCGGTGCGACCACCTCGGCGTCGTACCGGCGCGGGACCTCGGCCGACCACGGTTCCACCGGACCGACCTCGTGCACGGTCCCGGTCCCGGCTCCGAGGAGGCCCATCTCGGGCAGGTCGACCACGGCCTCCGCGGAGCCCACGACGTCCACCCGCAGGGTGCCCGTGCCGGTCCGGTGGTCGTAGTCGGCGCGCACCGTGACGTCCTCGACCCCCCGGTCCGGCCGGGACAGCAGGGTGACGTCGCGGAAGATCCCGGACAGCCACCACATGTCCTGGTCCTCCAGGTAGCTTCCGGCTGACCACTGGTGCACCCGTACCGCCAGGACGTTGCGCCCCGGCCGCAGCAGGTGCCCCACCTCGAACTCGCTGACCAGGCGGCTTCCGGTCGCGAAGCCCACCTCGGCTCCGTTGAGCCACACCCGGAAACAGGAGTCCACCCCGTCGAAGCGCAGCACCGACCCGCCCGCGCGGGCCCCCGCCCCGGTCTCCGTAGGCCAGTCCCCGGGCAGGTCGAACTCCCTCCGGTGGTCACCGGTGGGGTTCTCGTCCGGCACGTGCGGCGGGTCGAGCGGGAAGGGGTAGTGGATGTTGGTGTACGCGGGGGCGCCGTAGCCGTGCATCTGCCAGTGGGAGGGGACCGGCAGCGCGTCCCAGGCGGAGTCGTCGAAGTCCGGCTGCTCGAACCCGCCGGTCCCGCTCTCCGTCCCGTCGGTGGCCTCCGGCAGCAGCCGGAACCGCCACGAGCCGTTCAGTGCGAGTTCCGGGGCGTTCGAGGACAGCCGGGCGCGCGGGGCGCGGGCTCCGGCGGAGGGGGTGAAGCCGTCCAGGTAGGCGGCTTTCGTCCCGGGCGTGGAACGGGTGTGCGCGAAGGACACTCAGCTCTCCCTTGGGGGTACGGCCTGCGCCGGGTCCGGGTTCGGCGTCCAACGGCCGGACCGGTTCGGAACGCCGCGCGCCCGTGAGCACCGCCGCAGGGAAACACCCACATAGTCAACACTTCACCCAGCACCTGTCAACACTTACAAACAAGGATCAACAAAAAACCAGATACAGGCCAGCATTGACAACGCAAACAAACCTCAGGACACTACTTTCGAACAAGAACCAACAGAGCCAACCGCCTTGGGAGACGGATGCTGGCCGCACAACGGCAGGAGCTGATCCTCGAACAGGTCCGGCGGGACGGGGGCGTGCGCGTCACCGAGCTCGTCGAGGCCCTCGCCGTGTCGGACATGACCATCCGGCGCGATCTCGACACCCTGGAGGGCCGCGGTGAGCTGCGCAAGGTCCACGGCGGCGCCGTCGCCCCCGAGGGGGCGCGCACCGAGGAGCCCGGCTTCGAGGCGAAGTCGACGCGGCAGTCCGGGGAGAAGCACGCGATCGCCCGCGCCGTCGCCGGTCTGGTCCGCCCGCACAGCGCCGTGGGGCTGTCCGCCGGAACCACCACCGCCCTGGTCGCCGAGTACCTGCACCGGACCCCCGGGCTGACCGTCATCACCAACTCGGTCCACGTGGCCGAGGTCTTCTACCGTTCCGAGCGCACCGACCAGACCGTGGCCCTCACCGGCGGTTTCCGCACCCCCTCGGACGCCCTCGTGGGGCCGATCGCCCTGGCCTCCGTGCGCGGGCTCAACCTGGACACCCTCGTCCTGGGCGTGCACGGCATACACGAACGGGCCGGGTTCACCACACCCAACCTGATGGAGTCCGAGACCAACCGGGCCCTGGTGGAGTCGGCCGACAGCCTGGTGGTCGCCGCCGACCACACCAAGTGGGGCACGGTCGGCATCAGCACCATCGCCCCGCTGGACCGCTGCGACGTACTCGTCACCGACGAAGGGCTGTCCCCCGCCGCACGCGACACCCTCCAGGACCGCGTGGGCCGCCTCGTGGTCGCCGAAGTCCCCCGGGAGGACCGATGAGGAAGACCTCCGCACGCCTGGCCGACGGCCGGGAGATCATCTACTACGACGAGGACGGCGGCACCCGGGCACCGGCCCCGGACCTGCGGGAGCTGCCGCCCGCCGTCCCGGGCTCCGAACTGCGCTGGGACCCGCTCAGACGCGAACAGGTGATCCTCGCCGCCCACCGCCAGGGCCGCACCCACCTGCCGCCCAGCGACGAGTGCCCGCTGTGCCCCTCCGAGGGCGGCCGACTCACCGAGGTGCCCTCGTCCTCCTACGACGTGGTGGCCTTCGAGAACCGCTTCCCCGCCCTCAGCGGCACCGAGGGCCGGTGCGAGGTGGTCTGCTTCTCCTCCGACCACCACACCTCCCTCGCCGGGCTCGGCCCCCGCCGCCTGCGCACCATCGTGGACGCCTGGGCCGACCGCACCGAGGAGTTGTCCGCCCGGCCCGGGGTACGGCAGGTGTACGTCTTCGAGAACCGGGGCCCGGAGATCGGGGTGACCCTGCACCACCCGCACGGGCAGATCTACGCGCTCCCGTTCGTCACCCCCCGGACCGAGCGCGACCTGGAGTCGGCCCGCCTGCACCGGGCGGAGACCGGGCGCGACCTGTTCGCCGACATCCTGGCGGCCGAGGCCGCGGGGCCCCGTGTGGTGCTGGCCAACGAGCACTGGACGGCCTTCGTGCCCGAGGCGGCCCGCTGGCCGGTGGAGGTGCACGTGTACCCGCACCGGGCCGTGCCCGACCTGCCCGCGCTGGACGGGGCCGAGCGCACCGCGCTGGCCGAGCTCTACGGCGACCTCCTCGGACGGGCGGACCGGCTGTTCGACGGCCCGCTGCCCTACGTCTCCGCCTGGCACCAGGCGCCCGTCGGCGCCCCCGGGCCGCGCGGGCCCGCCCGGCTGCGCCTCGAACTGTTCTCCGTGCGGCGCGCCCCGGGCAGGCTCAAGTACCTGGCCGGGACCGAGTCCGGCGCGGGTGTGTTCAGCAACGACGTGGCCCCCGAGACCACGGCCCGACGACTCAGGGAGGCCTGACCGTGAAGCTCCTCGTCACCGGCGGCGCCGGCTACATCGGCAGCACCGTCGCCGCGCTCCTGCTGGAGGCGGGGCACGGGGTCACCGTGCTCGACTCCCTCTCCACCGGGCACCGCGACGCCGTCCCCCCGGGCGCGGCCCTGGTCGAGGGGGACGTCCACGGGGCCGCCGACGTACTCGACCCGTCCTTCGACGCGGTCCTGCACTTCGCCGCGAAGTCACTGGTCGGCGAGTCCGTCCAGGACCCGGGCCCGTACTGGGCCAACAACGTCGGCGGCACGCTGGCGCTGCTGGAGGCGATGCGCAGCCACGGGGTGAACCGTCTGGTGTTCTCCTCCACCGCCGCCGTCTACGGCGACCCGCCCTCCGACGCGCCGCTGCGCGAGTCCGCCCCGGCCGTGCCCGCCAACCCCTACGACGCGAGCAAACTCGCCGTGGACCACCTGCTGTCCGGCTGGGCGCGGGCGCACGGGCTGGGCGCGGTGAGCCTGCGCTACTTCAACGTCGCCGGGGCGCACCTGGGGTTCGGCGAGCGGCACGACCCGGAGACCCACCTCGTCCCGAACCTGCTCCGGGTGGCCGCCGGGCGGGCCCCGCACGCCTCGGTCTTCGGTACCGACTACCCCACCGGGGACGGCACCGCGGTCCGCGACTACCTGCACGTGGCCGACCTCGCCGAGGCCCACCTCCGGGCGCTGGAGCGCACGGAGCCGGGGGGCCACCGGGTGTACAACCTCGGGAGCGGCGGCGGGTACAGCGTCCGGGAGGTCCTGGCCGCCGTCCGGCGCGTCACCGGACACCACGTTCCGGTGGTCGACGGACCTCGGCGCGCGGGCGACCCCGCGGTGCTGGTGGCAGCCAACGACCTCGCCCGCCGGGAGCTGGGCTGGGAACCCGTGCGCACCCTGGACCAGACCGTGGCGGACGCGTGGGCCTTCGCCCGCGGGCGGGAGGCCGGCGCGTGAGCGGCGTCGCGGCGGAGTTCCGGAGGCTGTTCGGCCGGGAGCCCGAAGGGGTGTGGACCGCGCCGGGACGGATCAACCTCATCGGCGAGCACACGGACTACAACGACGGTTTCGCGCTTCCGATCGCCCTGCCCCACTCGCTCGCCGTCGCTGCCGCACGCCGCCCGGACGGTGTGGTCCGGCTGAGCTCACGGCAGTTCCCGGACGTCTTCGAGGCGCCCCTGGCCGACCTGGTCCCGGCTTCGGTGCCCGGCTGGGCCGCCTACCAGGCCGGGGCGCTGTGGGCCCTGCTCGACGAGGGGTACCCGGTCAGCGGGGCGGACCTGCTGGTGGACAGTGCGATCCCGACCGGTACCGGGCTCTCGACGTCGGCGGCGGTGTGCTGCGCGACGGTGCTCGCCGCGACCGGTCTGCACGGCTGCGCACCGGCTCCGGCCGAGGTGGCGCGGTTGGCCCAGCGCTCGGAGAACGACTTCGTGGGGATGCCCTGCGGGATCATGGACCAGTCCGCGGTGATGCTGTCCGACCAGGGCCGGGCGCTGTTCCTGGACTGCCGTTCGCTGGTGACCGAGCAGGTTCCGTTCGACCCGGCCGCGCACGGGATGTCGCTTCTGGTGGTGGACACCCGGGCGCCGCGACGCCTGGTGGAGGGCGCCTACGCACAGCGGCGGCGCTCCTGTGAGGAGGCCGCCCGGATCCTGGGGGTGCGGGCGCTGCGGGACGTCTCCTCCGAGGAGTTGCCCGGGGCGCTGGCTGCGCTCCCGGACGACCTCGTCCGCCGCCGGGTGCGACACGTGGTCACCGAGAACGCGCGGGTGCTGGAGACCGTCGCCCTGTTCCGGGAGGGTCGGCCGCGTGCGGCGGGGCCGCTGTTCACCGCCTCGCACGCCTCCCTGCGCGACGACTTCGAGGTGAGCGTGCCCGAGGTGGACACGGCGGTGGAGGCCGCCCTGTCTGCGGGGGCCCTGGGCGCGCGGATCACCGGGGGCGGGTTCGGCGGCTGTGTGATCGCGCTGGTGGAATCCGGTCTCGTGGCCGGGTGCGGCAGGGCGGTGCGTGCCGCCTTCGCCGAGCGCGGGTTCGGTGAGCCCGTGGTGTTCACCGCCCTGCCGTCCGCCGGGGCCCGCCGCCTGAGCTGAGCGGGGCCCGCCCGCGGGCGGGGGCCTCAGCGCAGGTGCGCGCCCACCCGCTCGGCCTCGGCCCCGTTCCCGATCCCCCGGTACAGCCGTACCGCCACGACCAGGTGTTCGCGCCAGTCCTGCGCCCCGGAGAGCTGGTCCACACCGGCGAGCACCTCGCGGACCTTGGCCGTCTGGTAGGTGTGGCCCCCGGACTCGAAACCGGACAGCGCCCGTTCCAGCTCCTGTCGGGCCTGCGCGGTCCGGCGTTTGCCGTTGAGCGCGCGACCGCGTTCCAGGCGCACCCTGGCGACGTCCGTTCCGTCCGCGTCCCGCCCGTCCCCCGGCGCGGTGAAGACCTCCAGTGCCGCGTCCAACCGTTCCAAGGCGTGGTCGAACCGGCCCAGACTGACCAGCGACCGCCCGCCGAGCAGGTCCAGGACCGCGATCTCCCGTGGTCCGCCGGTGGCTTCCCGGAGGGGTCGGGCGCGGTCGAACAGCGCCAGCGCGGCCTCGTCCCGCCGATCGTGCTGGGCGAGGGCCCCCATGCACTCCAGGGCGGCCGCGCGAGCCCGGTCGTCCTGGTCCGCCTCGGCCAGCGCGTGGGCCGCGGCGGCCTCCTCCCCGGCGCGTTCGAGTGCGCCGGTGTCGAGCAGGGCGAACGCCAGGATGTTGCGCATGCGCGCCTCCCACGCGGTGTCACCGAGGGCCAGCGCGGCGCGCACACCGGTCTCGGCCATCTCCAGGCGTTCGGTGGGGGAACCGCTGCCCCGCAGGTGGCTTTCGACCGCCTCCACGACCCACAGCACGGTGGTGTGGCGCTCCTCGGTTCCGGCCCAGCGCACACAGGAGGCCAGTGCCTCGCCGTTGCTCCGTATCCACTCCCTGGCCTGGCCCTCGGCCTCGTCGGAGAGCGGACGCGGGCAGGTGCTCCCGTCCGACCGGACCAGGGGTCGGCGGCGGGTGATGAGGGTCGCGGCACGGACAGCGGTCTCGGCCAGGCGGTGGATGGTCGGCTCGTCGTCCATCGGGTCGGGACTCACCGGTTCGGCCCCTTCGTCCGGAGTACTGGCGTCCGTGGAGCAGGGGTTCAGACGGGATCCGCCGAGATTTCCGTCAGTGCTCTGACCTGCACCCACAGGTGACCATGATGGGGGAACCCCGAAGAGATCACCAGGAGTTTTCCGAAACGGGGCGTGACACCGTTCACGTACTCCTCGGACAAAGCCCGCCCCACCTGTGCTTTCGTCGGGGCGGCCCCGGGCCCGGCGTCCGCATCCGGCCACGTCAGCCGGGACGGACGGCCCGTGTGCGACGCCCGTCGAGGGCGGCGGCCGCCACCCGTCCTTCCTGGCCGCCCCTTGCTGGGAGCGTTCCCATAAGCCAGGGTGCACATGGTGGATTTCCGACCTCGGAGGAATACATGGGACTGCGATTCGGCCTGCTGGGCACCGGCCACTGGGCCCGCGAGACACAGGGGGCGGCGCTGGCCGCCCACCCGGAGGCCGCCCTGACCGGAGTGTGGGGGCGCGACCCCGCCAAGGCGGCGGCGCTGGCCGCCCGGCTCGGCACCCGGCCCTACGAGGACGTGGACGCCCTGATCGCCGACGTGGACGCCGTCGCGATCGCCGTGCCCCCCGACGTCCAGGGCGAGCTGGCCCTGCGCGCCGCCCGGGCCGGCAGGCACCTGCTGCTGGACAAGCCGGTCGCCCTGTCCACAGAAGCCGCCGACGCGATCGTCGCCGAGACCGAGGCGCGCGGGCTGGCCTCGGTGGTCTTCTTCACCAGCCGTTTCTCCGACACGGTGAACGACTTCCTCGCCGGGGCCGCCGCCGACGGCGGGTGGCACGGGGTGCGGGCGACCCTGTTCGCGTCCATCTTCCAGCCGGGCAACCCGTACGGGGCCTCACCCTGGCGCCGCACGAAGGGCGGACTGTGGGACGTGGGCCCGCACGTGCTCTCGGTGGTGCTGCCCGTGCTGGGCCCGGTCGAGGAGGTCACGGCGGTCACGGGACCGCGGGACAGCACCCACGTACTGACCCGGCACCGGGACGGTGCGGTGGGTTCGCTCTCGGTGACGCTGGACGCCGCGCCGGAGGCGAACACCTTCGCGGTCGACCTGTACGGGGAACACGGGTGGCGACCGGTCCCGGGCGGGGACCGAAGCGCGGTCGAGGCCTTCGGCGCGGCTGTCGACCGCCTGTCGGACCGGGTTCGCCGCGGCCCCGGCAGCCCCGGCGACCCCTGCGACGTACGGTTCGGACGCGAGGTCGTCGCAGTGCTGGCCGCGGCGGAGGCCTCCGCCGGATCCGGCCGGACGGTGCGCGTACCCGAGGCCACCGGATCCGGTCCGGTGGCCTCGGGCTGACGCGGCGGGTCGTGGGCGCGGCGACCTGTCAGGCGGTTCCGGGTGCTTCGGTCACGGTCAGGCCGTATGGGCGTTCTTGGAGTACATGCCGTCCGCGAGGTAGACGATCCCCGCCGCGACCAGGACCTGGACGATCAGCACGAACAGGAAGGCGTCCCAGATCATGCCACCGATCCACCCACCGACGAAGGCGGCCACGATGCCCAGGAGCAGGGTCAGCCAGATGGGCAGGTGCTGCTTGCCGGGAACGACGAGCCGCCCCAGCGCACCGATGATCAAACCGATGACGATCGCGCTGATGATGCCGGAGATCTCCACGGGTCCTCCCCCAAGGTAGACGCCCTCACCCCGTTCCCGCTCAGAGCGCCCGGAACACCGTCTGAGGCCGCCCGGCCCGAAGGTTTTGCCCGTGCTTGGCGACTTCGCGTACTTCACGTGTATCCGCGCGGCGGAAGCCACCGCGTCGGACCGGCCCAGCCCGGCACGGCGGCCTTCTGCCGTCCGCAGAAGGCCGCCGGATCACCTCCCGCCGGGGACGCCCCCGGCGTAGGCTCGAAGGCCTGTACCCAGAACGACCGGGAGGCACCGATGTCCGAAAGCGTCCTACGCTCCCTGGACGGGGCCCGCAGGGGCGACCGCGACGGGGAGGGCGCGGCCGAACCCCTGATGCGCGACCTCATCGGTGACCTGCTGCGCCGCACCCGCACGGAGCAGGGCCGGACCCTGCGCGAGGTGGCCGAGGACGCCCAGGTGTCCCTCCCCTACCTGTCGGAGATCGAACGCGGCCGGAAGGAGGCCTCCTCCGAGGTCCTCGCCGCGGTCTACCGGTCCCTGGGGCTGGGCATCGCCGACGTCCTCGGGCAGCTCCACCAGCGCACCTCCACCGCCCGCTTCGAGCGGGTCGGGCAGCGTCGGGCACACCTGTCCCGCACCGACGCGTCCGTCCCCTCCCAGGCCGGGCAGGCCCTGGTCGTGTCCCTGGCGGCCTGACCCGTCCGGGCCCCGGAACCCGGGGCCCGGAACCCGGGTTCCGGGCAGTCCTCAGCCGACGGCCGGACCGGGCTCGCGGGTGGTGATGATCCCGTCCACCAGGCCGTACTCCCTGGCCTGGTGGGCGGTGAAGATCTTGTCCCGGTCGGTGTCGGCCCGCAGCCGTTCCTGGCTCTGGCCCGTGTGCCGGGACAGGATCCCCTCCACCTGGGAACGGACCCGCAGGATCTCGGCGGCCTGGATCTCCAGGTCGGCGGCCTCCCCCCGGCCCTCGGTGGAGGGCTGGTGAAGGAGTACCCGGGCGTGTTCCAGGGCCGCCCGCTTGCCCGGCGTCCCGGCGGCGAGCAGCACCGCCGCCGCGGAGGCGGCCTGTCCCATGCAGACCGTGGCCACGTCCGCGCGGACGAAGCGCATCGTGTCGTAGATGGCGGTCAGCGCGGTGTTCGAGCCGCCCGGCGAGTTGATGTAGAGCTGGATGTCCATGTCCGGGCTCTCGTAGTCCAGGTGGAGCATCTGCGCCATGACGACGTTGGCGACGTCGTCGTCGATCGGCGTGCCCAGGAAGACGATCCGCTCGGACAGCAGACGGCTGAACACGTCGAACGAACGCTCTCCGTGCGGGGTCCGCTCGACCACCATCGGTACCGTGTAACGCCCGCTCACCTGTCGCCTCCCGTCCGCGTCACGAACCCGGGCGAGGTGCCGCCCAGGCGCATCCCGCCCGCCATCTGGCCGACCGAGTCGACCACGTGGTCGACGAACCCGTAGTCACGGGCCTCCTCCGCGGTGAACCAGGCGTCCCTGTGCTGGTCCCCGGCGATGGTCTCCTCGCTCTGGCCGGTGTGCCTGGCGATGAGCCCGACCATGGTGCGCTTGGTGTGGGCCAGGTTCTCGGCCTGGATGGCGATGTCGGCGGCGGTCCCGCCCAGTCCGCCGGAGGGCTGGTGCATCATGATGCGGGCGTGCGGCAGGCTGTAGCGCTTGCCCGGGGAGCCCGTGCAGGCCAGGAACTGGCCCATGCTCGCGGCGAACCCCATGACCAGGGTGGAGACGTCGTTGGGTACGAAGTTCATCGTGTCGTAGATGGCCAGTCCCGCGGAGACGACCCCGCCGGGGCTGTTGATCGCCAGGGTGATGTCCTTGTGGGGGTCCTCGTCGGCGAGCAGGAGGATCTGGGCACAGACGCGGTTGGCGCTGTCCTCGTCGACCTGTGTGCCCAGCATCACGATGCGGCTGCGCAGCAGGCGCGCGGCGAGCTGGTCGTCGAAGGTCCCGCTCGGCGCGTACTCCGCGGCGAGCCGGTGGTGGATCGGCATGAGCTCTCCTTGCCCCGGCGCCTTGCGGAACGGACCACTCGTCCGTTCCCGCCGGTGCACCCAGCCTGCTCCGCGCAGGGCTTTGACCTCCACCTTTTCGGCCCGGGGCAGATCTGCCCACGGCAGACCCCTCCCCGGGCAGGTCCGGCCCGGGAACGGATCAGGTGTCCTCTATGGCCTGGCGCAGATCGCGCAGGACGTCGAGGACGACGGGGCGCAGCGAGGGCCTTATGGCGTCGAAGACCTGGCGCTGTCTGCACTCCATGTACCTGCGGCGTTCGACGAGGGCCCGCTCGCCCTCCGCCGTGATGGTGACCACGGTGCTGCGTTCGTCACGTTCGGAGCGGCGCCGGACCACCATCCCCTTGCGTTCGAGCTGCTGGATCATACGGGTGGCCGAGGGTGAGGACACGCCGACGATGTGGGCGACCGCACCGACACTCGGACCGTCCATCCCGCGCACCGCCTCCATCAGCAGCGACTGTGTCAGTGTGAGGTCCCCCGCGCCGCGGTGGCCGTGCCCGCCCCGGGAGCGGGCGTGGAGCGCCGCGTTGATCAGATCGGTCCACACACGTTGGAACTCTTCGAGCTCCGCCGTCTCGGACTCGGCGGGTTCCTGCTGGTCAGAACAGGGCTCGGGGGTCTCGTCGGGCACGAAACAGTCCTCGCAGGCTGGGCGTGTCACGCGGGTACTCGACCCGCGCGGTGGTTTGACGTTTGTGTAGTCTAGCTATTAGATAGCTTATGTACGCAAATTCCAGTAGATCCATGCCCCCTCGAAACGCTGGCGACACCCCGCCCACTGATCCGGTTGCGGGCGAAGCGATCCGCCGCGGGGGCGGTGGACGTCCGCCCGAACACCCGGGCGGGCCCGGACCGGTCCGGGAGGGGCGCATTGACAACAGTGCTGGTCGCGCATTTCATCACCGCGGCGGTCGCACCGTTACTGGTGCGCCTGTGGGGCCGTAACGGCTTCTACGCGCTCGCGGTCGTCCCCGGTCTGGCCACCGTGTGGGCCCTCCTCCAGCTTCCGGACGTGCTCCGCGGCGGCACCCGGTCCGAAAGCACCGAGTGGGCGCCCGAGTTCTCGCTCCGGCTCGGCCTGCACATGGACGCCCTCGGCCTGGTGATGACACTGATCGCCACCGGCGTGGGCACCCTGATCCTGGTCTACTGCGCGCGTTACTTCGAGGACTCCGAACCCGGCCTCGGGCGTTTCGCCGGCGTGTTCGTCGCCTTCGCCGGGGCCATGCTCGGCCTGGTCCTGGCCGACGACCTCATCCAGCTCTTCGTCTACTGGGAGCTGACCACGGTCTTCTCCTACCTCCTCATCGGCCACAAGGCCGAGGCGAAGGAGAGCCGCCGCGCGGCGATGACGGCCCTGACCGTCACCACCTTCGGCGGCCTGGCGATGCTGGTCGGCATGATCACGCTCGGCGAGGCCGCCGGAACCTACGTGATCACCGACATCGTCGCCGACCCGCCCGCGTCCGGCGCCGCGGTCAACACGGCCCTCGTGCTGATCATGGTCGGGGCGATGTCCAAGTCGGCGCTGTTCCCGTTCAGCCTCTGGCTGCCCGCCGCCATGCAGGCGCCCACACCGGTCTCCGGGTACCTGCACGCCGCGGCGATGGTCAAGGCCGGCGTCTACCTGGTCGCCCGCCTCACCCCGGCCTTCGGCGACACCGCCGTCTGGCAGGGCATGGCGCTGCTCTTCGGTGTGGTCACCATGCTCCTCGGCGGCTGGAAGGCGCTGCGCCAGTTCGACCTCAAGCTCGTCCTGGCCTACGGCACCATCAGCCAGCTCGGTTTCCTCATCGCCCTGCTGGGCACCGGAACCCGGGCCGCCGCCCTCGCCGGCATCGCGATGCTCATCGCGCACTCGCTGTTCAAGGCCCCCCTGTTCCTCGTGGTCGGCGTCATCGACCACAGCACCGGCACCAGGGACCTGCGCGAGCTCTCCGGGCTGCGCAGATCCATGCCCGCCACCTTCTGGACCACGGTCCTGGCACTGGCCTCCATGGCCGGGCTGCCTCCCACAGCGGGTTTCGCCGCCAAGGAGCTCGCCTTCGGCGCCTACACCCACGGCGGCACACTCGACACCCTGGTCCTGGCCGGTCTGGTCGCGGGCTCGGCCCTGACGGTCGCCTACAGCCTCCGCTTCCTCTGGGGCGCCTTCCTCGACAAGGAGGGCGTGCGGCCGACCCCGGTCCACTCCCCCGGAACCCTGTTCCTGGCGCCCGCGGCCGTCCTGGCCGGACTGGGCCTGTTCGGCGGCCCCGCCTCCGGCTGGGCCGACCCGTTCCTCGCGGTCTACGCCGACACGGTTCCGCCGGGGCCGCACGAGGAGTACACCACCCACCTCGCACTGTGGCACGGCTGGGAACCGCCGCTCCTGCTCTCCGCCGCCTGTGTGGTCAGCGGCCTGGTGCTCTTCTACCTCCGGCACCGGGTGGTGTGGCTCGGCAACCGCCTGTCCTTCGTCAACCCGGAGCGCAACTACCGGCGGATGCTCGCGGGGCTGGAGAACCTGGCCCTCCAGGTCACCGGTAGCACCCAGCGCGGTTCGCTGCCGGTCTACCTCGGCACCATCCTGATCGCCCTGGTGGTGGCCGCCGGAGTCCCGATGGTCACCGGCCGGCTCTGGGAGGGTCCCAGCCCCGACCTGCGCCTCTGGGACACCCCGGTCCAGGTCATCCCGGCCCTGATCATCGTCATCACCTGCCTGCTGATCCTGTTCGTGCGGCGGCGCCTGTTCGCGGTGATCCTCGTCGGCATCGGCGGGTACGGCGTGGCGGCGCTGTACTACCTCCAGGGCGCACCGGACATCGCCCTCACCCAGTTCCTCGTGGAGACCGTCAGCCTGGTGGTCTTCGTCCTGGTGCTGCGCCGCTTCCCGACCCACTTCTCGGTCCCCGCCCTGCGCGGCCGCCGTATCTGGAACATGGCCATCGGCCTGGCCACCGGCCTGGTGATGGCGTCGATGACCTGGTTCGCCCTGGCCGGACGGCAGGAGCCCTCGATCTCCGAGGGCTACGAGGCCGCCGCCCACGAGGCGGGCGGCTACAACATCGTCTCCGTGCTGCTGGTCGACGTCCGAGCCTGGGACACCATGGGCGAGATCTCGGTGCTCGCCGCCGCGGCCGCCGGTGTCGCCAGCCTGATGTTCGTCCGCCGCCGGGCCCAGCCCCGCAAGGCGCCCGGCGGGGTGATGGCACTGTCCGTCACACCTCCCCCGGAGCCCGCCGCCGGACACACCCGGCCGGACCTGGGAGACCTCCGGATCGCACCGCGGAACCTGCACGTCAAACCCCGGTGGGAGCGCACCTGGCTGCCCGGGGCGGGAAACCTGCCCACCGAACGCCGGTCGATCATCTTCGAGGTGGTGTCCCGCTTCCTCTTCCCGGTGATCATGGTCCTCTCGGTGTACCTGCTCCTCACCGGCCACACCGACATCGGCGGCGGGTTCGCCGGCGGCATCGTGGCGGGCCTGGCGTTCATCGTCCGCTACCTGGCGGGCGGCAGGTTCGAGCTGTACGCCACCGCGTGGGTGCAGCCGGGCGCGCTGATCGGCGCCGGCCTGGCCCTGGCCACCGGCACCGCCCTGGGCGGGGCGGTCTTCGGCGGGGACGTCCTCGCAGGCGGCGACACCTACATCAGCTTCGGCTTCCTGGGCGAGGCCCACCTGACGGTCTCCCTGATCTTCGACATCGGCGTGTACCTGCTGGTGATCGGACTGATCCTGGACATCCTGCGGAGCCTGGGCGCCCGCATCGACGAACAGATCGAACGGGACGCCGTACAGGTGGGGAAGACCGCCGGGGCCGAGGGCCGAGCACGCGCCGAGGAGGTCACCTCGTGAACGAGTCACCAAGCCTGACCCTCGTCCTCGTCATCGGCGTCCTGGTGGCGGTCGGCGTAGTGCTCCTGCTGGAGCGCAGCCTGACCCGGGTGCTGCTGGGCTTCATCGTGATGAGCAACGGCGTCAACCTGATGATCATGGCCATGGCCGGCCAGGGGGGCGGGCCCCCGCTCCTGTGGTTCAACGACGCGGACGAGATGACCGACCCCCTGCCGCAGGCGATGATCCTGACGGCCATCGTCATCACCCTCGGCATCACGGCGTTCCTGTTGGCCCTCGCCTACCGGAGCTGGCAGCTCGAAGGCAACGACGAGGTCCAGGACGACGCGGAGGACCTGCGCATCCTGCAGGGCGAGGGGCGCCGCGCCGTGCGGCAGCGCTTCCTCAAGGAACGCCGCAGGCTGCGGGCGGACATCCGCCGCCAGCGCGCCGAACTCCAGGCCACCATCGCCGCGGCCGACGCCCAGGAGCTGGCCGAACAGGCCCGTATCAAGGCGGAGATCGCGGCCGCCCAGGCCGAGCTGGCCAGATTCGAGGTCGAGGCCGAGGACGGCCGCTCCGACGAGCACTCCGAGGAGACCGTCCGCCGCCTGACCGACCGCCAGCAGAGCATGGTCAACCAGGTGACGGAGCTGCGCGGCCGCATCCGGCTGGGCCGCAAACGACTGCGCGAGCACCGGCGCGCCGACCGCGCCGCCGAGCGCGAGCTGTGGCGTGAACTGCGCCGCCGCATCCGCTCGCAGCGGCGCCAGGCGCGCCAGACCATGAGGGCGGAGCGGGAACGCCTGGCACGCGCCGAGGACAGCGAACTGCAAGGGAACGACTGACCATGGGATGGGACTACTTCGCCGGTATCCTCCACTACCTCATCCCCCTGCCGGTGGTGCTTCCGCTCTTCGCGGCCGGGGTCAAACTGGCCATGGGCATCCGCTGGCCCCGCGTCCAGCAGTGGCTGAGCGTCATCTCACTGGCGCTAGTGCTGGTGATCGGGGCCGCGCTGATGGTGGGCGCCGACGTGTTCGGCCCCCAGGTGGTCCACGTGGGCGGCTGGCAGGCCCCGGTCGGCATCAACCTGGTGGCCGACCGGCTGTCCGCGCTGATGGTGACGGTGTCGGCGGCGATCACGCTGGCCGTGCTGGTGTACTCCATCGGCCAGGGGATGGCGGGCAAGGCCGAGGTGGCGCCGCTGTCGGTGTACCAGCCGACCTACCTGATCCTGGTAGCCGGCGTCTCCAACGCCTTCCTCGCCGGTGACCTCTTCAACCTGTACGTCGGGTTCGAGATCCTGCTGACCGCCAGCTACGTGCTGCTGACCCTGGGCGGCACGCAGTCGCGGATGCGGGCGGGCGCCATCTACGTGGTGGTCTCGCTGGTCTCCTCGGTGCTGTTCCTCATCGCCATCGCGCTGGTGTTCGGCGCGACCGGCACGGTGAACATGGCCCAACTGGGCGAGCGGATCCCCGAACTCTCACCCGACCTGGCCCTGGTCCTCCAGGTGATCCTGCTGATCGCTTTCGGCATCAAGGCCGCGGTGTTCCCGTTGGCCGCCTGGCTGCCGGACTCCTATCCGACCGCGCCCGCCCCGGTCACCGCGGTGTTCGCGGGCCTGCTGACCAAGGTCGGCGTGTACGCGATCATCCGCACGCAGACCCTCCTCTTCCCGGGGACCCAGCTCAACGACGCCCTTATGTGGGTGGCCCTGGCGACCATGCTCATGGGCATCCTGGGCGCCGTGGCGCAGACCGACATCAAACGTCTGCTGTCGTTCACCCTGGTCAGCCACATCGGCTACATGGTCTTCGGGGTGGCGCTGGGCACCGAGCAGGGCATGGCGGGGGCGGTGTTCTACATCGCGCACCACATCACCGTGCAGACCACCCTGTTCCTGGTCACGGGGCTGATCGAACGCCGGGGCGGGTCCACCTCCCTGGACCGCCTGGGCGGGCTGGCCAAGATCGCCCCGGTACTCGCGGTCCTGTTCTTCATCCCCGCGATGAACCTGGGCGGCATCCCGCCGCTGTCCGGTTTCCTGGGCAAGGTCGGACTGCTGCAGGCCGGTGTGGACGCGGGCACTCCGCTCGCCTACACGCTGGTCGGCACCTCGGTGACGACCAGTCTGCTGACCCTGTACGTCATCGCACGGGTGTGGAACTACGCGTTCTGGCGCACTCCGGCCGAGGGCATGGTGGCCGAACCCGGCACCGTCCTGGAGGACTCCGAAGCCGACGACACATCGACCGCGGCGCTCGGTCCCTCGGAGGAGGCGGTCGGCCCGTCCTCGCGGCTGAGCGACACCACCACCGCGGCCACACCGGTGGTCACCTCGGTGGTCCTGCCGAAGAGCATGGTGGGCGCCACGGTCGCACTGGTCGCGTTCGGCCTGGCCATGACCGTGTTCGCCGGGCCGCTCATCGGCTACGCCTCCGACGCGGCGGTCGACCTCCAGGCCCAACGGCCCTACATCGAAGCGGTCCTGGGAGGCTCCCGATGAACGACCCGAAGACCAGGAGGGGCAGGGGCCTGAACGCGCTCCGGCGCCGCCTCGGCAAGGTGCAGATCCCGGTCGCCCTCGGGATGACCCTGGTGTGGATGCTGCTGTTCAAGGGGTTCGAACCCCGCCCGGAGTCCCTGGGGATCGCACTCCTGGGGTTCCTGGTGTCGGCGGCGATCATGATGGTCTTCCCGCTGCCGCCCATCGTGCCCGGTTTCCGCTTCTGGCCGGTGCAGTGCGTCCGCCTGTTCTGCCACGTCCTGGGGAAGATGGTCGTCGCCAGCCTCCAGGTGACGGCACAGGTGTTCCGCCCCGGCCCCCCGGTACGGAGTTCTGTGGTGGCCGTGCAGATGCGCACCGGCTCCGACCTGATGCTCGTGTGCACCGCGATCGCCGCCTCGGTGATCCCCGGCAGTGTGATCGTCGAGGTCGCCCAGCCAGAACACATCCTGTACGTGCACATGCTGGGCGCGGAGAGCGACGCCGAGGCACAGGAGTCCAAACAGATCATCCTCACCCTGGAGGAGCGGATCGTCCGGGCTCTCGGTACCCGGAAGGACATCACCGACCTGGAGGCCGCGACGGCGGCCGGGAAGGAGAACACGTGAGCGCGCTGTGGGTCGTCATCGCCGTCCTGCTCGGTGTGGCCTCGCTGCTCGGTACCGCCCGGCTGCTGCTGGGGCCGAGCATCCTGGACCGGGCTCTGTCCGTGGACGTGCTGCTGGCCTCCGCGCTGACCGGGCTCGGCGCCTACGCGGCCTTCAACCGTGATCCCACGATCCTGCCCACCCTGCTGGTGCTGTCGCTGCTGGGCTTCGTCGGATCGATCAGTATCTCCAAGTTCGTCGCCAGGCGTCCCGAGGAGCATGCCCGTCCCGAGGACACCGTGTACCCGGCGACCACGGAACAGGGGGAAAACCGTGAGTGAGCAGTTCGTCAGCGTCCTGGACTGGGTCGCGATCCTGTGCATCCTGGCCGGGGCCCTGCTGTCCTTCGTCGCCGCGGTGGGCCTGATCCGCTTCCCCGACCTGCTCTCCCGGATGCACGCCGCGGCCAAGCCGCAGGTACTGGGCATGCTGTTGGTGCTGCTCGGTATCGGGCTGCGCATCATGCCGGTGGAGGAGACCGGGGTGTTCGACTTCGGCACCCTGATCCTGGTCGGCCTCTTCCAGATCGTCACCGTCCCCGTCGCGGGCCACATCGCGGCCCGGGTGGGCTACCGGACCGGTCGGATCCGGCACGACCTGGTGGTCACCGACGAACTGGAGGAGCGGCTGGAGGCCAAGCGCCGCGCGGTACGGAACCTGCCGTCCGGCGAAGACGCGTCCTAGCGGGGCACCCCGCACGGCTCGGCGAGCGACCACACCCCCGCCCCCACGACTCCCCCATACCGTGGGCAACCAGACCGCCGTCACCGGCATCATCGTCTTCGTGGCCCGGTCCCGCCGCCCGCGGCGGTCGTGGTCCGGGCGGTCACGGCGCCGCGCCGAAGCCCGGCTCGCGGGCCGGCCCCCGCCCCCAGCGGTCCACACCCTCCGCCGCACAACGTCCACAGCCCATCACCAGGGCTGAAACCGAAAGCAGCAGACCCCCTCATGCCGATCCCCGAAGAAGGCCCACCGCCCGGCGGGTACCAGCGGCCCTCCGCTCCTCCTCCACCTCCTCAGGACCTGAGCCTGCCCAAGGCACCGCAGGGCGCCCCGCCCCCACCGCCCCCGCAGCACCTGCGACCGCAGCACCCGCCCGTCGCGCACCCCCAACACGCCCGCCCCCACGATTCGCCCGCCGCACCGGCAGGACCGGGCGCCGAGGAACCGCTCCCCGACGTGAAGCCCGCCCGGTTCTGGTACTGGGTGGGCGGCGCGGTCTTCCCGGTGAACCTGCTGATCAGCATCCTGCTGCTCAGTGACAACCCCGAAGCCTCCCCGCCCCTGATCGTCGGCGGCATCCTGTCCCCGATGCTCACCTTCCTGGTGTCGCTGGTCGTGTGCGTGACCGTACTGGTCATACGCACCAGCAGGCTGTCCAGCCGGCGCGCACAGCGCCGGTACGCGGCCGCGGCCGCCCACGCGCCTCCCCCCGGATACGCCGCGTCCCCCGGATACGCCGTGGTCCCTCCCCCGGTGCACGTCCCCGCGCAGGACGTCCGGCCCGGACTCCGCTGGATGCTGCTCGGGCCCGTCGGTCTGGTGCTCTGCGTCGCGCTGGGCGCGTCCGCCTTCTGGCTGTTCGGCAGCAACGCCCCCCAGGACCGGCCCGAGTTCGCGTCCGAGGTCGTGCCGGGCGGCGGCAGCACCGTGTTCCAGGTGGAGGCGGGACAGACGGACTCGCTGGGCCTGTACGTGGCGCCCCGCGACGGGAACCCCGACTCCTGCCGCCTGTCCGGCTGGGGCAGCCCCCGACTCGTGGAGAGGGTCGTCAGCTACAGCCACGGCGAGTGGCGGCTGGCCCACTCGGTCTCGGTCGGCTCCCCGGGCCAGTACACGCTGGAGTGCTCCGGCTCACCCGACACCGAGTACGTGATCGCCGACACCGACCTCGCGGTCGAGTACGACCGGGCCATGCTCACCGGGTTCGGGACACTGATGCTTTCGGTCGTCCTGGGCGCGCTCCTGTCCGTGGCCCTGCCGGTCGCGGTCGCGATCAGGCGCGGCAACCACCGGCGGCGACTGGTCCGCGAGTACCAGGCCCGCGCCTACCACGCCTGGGTCAACGGGCAGGGCCAGCGGCACGGCTGACGTCCCCGGCAGGAGACCGTCAGGGAGGAGTCCGGAACCGGAGTGCGTCCTGCGTGCGTCACACCGGACACCGGCGGGCTCCCGCCGGTGGAGCCCGCCCGTACCCGGCACGAAGGTGCAGCCATGAGTTTCCCCCACCCGCCACCGCACGGCCGCCCCGGCCCGGCGCCGATCCGCGTCCACCCGCGTGAACTGCGTCCCGGCCGGTTCTGGTACGCCGTGGGAACCCTGGTCCTGGTCGGCGGACTCGTTACCGCCCTCGTCGGTTTCCTCGTCTCCGTTCTCTCCACGGTGGCCCTGCCGGAGTTCGAGGCCCGGGTGTCCTCCGGTCAGGAGGCCGTCTTCACCGTGACGGAGACCGACACCCTCCTGGGCCTGTACTCCTCCGGCGGGGACGCGGACCCGTGCGTCCTGGTGCGCCCCGACGGCACCGAGTCCGGGTTCGGCCTACCGGGTTACAGCCACGACGTGGACACCGGCTCGGAGAGCTGGTCGCTGGTCGGGGCCCAGGAGGCGCCGGAGACCGGGGAGTACACGCTGTCCTGCCCCGGCGCCTCAGGCACCGCGGAGTTCGCGGTGGCCGACGTCGGTGACGGCGGCGCCGAGTTCGTCCGGGGTGTGGCGGGCACGTTGCTGTGGGCCTTCGTCCCGTCGTTCCTGGGCCTGCTGCTCGGACTGCCGGTCCTCGTCACCACGGCGGTCCGGCGCAACCGGCACAGGCAGCGTCTGCTCGTCGAACGCCGTCAGGGCTTCCACGGACCGGCGACCGGTTAGGACTCCGCTTCCCGTTCCCCGCCCAGGTGCTCGGCGAAGAAGGACCCGATCCGCTCCCAGGCGTCGGCCGCGGACTCCGGGTGCGGTCCGGTGCCCATCGCGCGCAGCACCACACGCAGCGGCCTCGGGCCGTTGGGGGGCCTCGTTGAGGAAGGAGTGCCCGGCGTCGGGGTACTCCTTGACGTCGTTGGGCACGCCCGCCTCCCGAAGAGCGCCCCGCAGCCGGTCTGCGGCCCCGACCAGGGTGCGGTCCCTGGCGGCGTAGCTGGCGACCATCGGGCAGGAACGGGCCGCGACCGCCCGGAGGTCCCCGGGCAGGTACCCGTAGTTGGGTGCGGAGGCGTCGAAGTCGGGAGCCGAGGCGATCGCGAAACCGCCGCCCAGGCAGAAACCGAGCACCCCGACCCTCCCGGTGCAGTCGTTCTGGGCGCGGAGCCAGTCCCGCCCGGCGAGCAGGTCGGTGAAGGCCCGCCCGTGTCCGGCACCGAGGGCGCTGACGACCCCCCGGACACAGCGCAGCCCGCCGCCGTCGCTGTAGAGGTCCGGAAGGACCGTGAGGTAACCGGCCCGGGCCATCCGGTCGGCGTGCCGGCGCATCTGTTCGTCGGCCCCGAAGACCTCGTGCGCCACCACCACCCCGGGCCAGGGCCCCTCACCCTCGGGACGGGCCAGGTAGGCGCGCAGGTTCGGCGAGCCGCCACCGCCCCGGGCCAGGTCGCTGAGGTCGATCTCCGGCATGGCTCTCTCCCGTGTGTCGGTGGTCCCCCGTGTCGCTCCCCGCCCCGCCGAGCCTAGGACAGGGGCCCGCCGGAGGACGCGGCGAGCCCGGCCCCGCCGCGCGCGGTGTGACCGGAAGCGGCCGTTACGGCACGCCGCCCCCCGGACGCCCGGGCCCGTGGATAACCTCCCGGAGAGAGAGCGGCGAGACCGAGGGGGCGTTCGATGGGCGTGGAATCCGAGAGCACCCGGGAGGCCAGGGAGGCGGCCGCGCGGCTCTGGGCCAAGGCCAGCCTGGTCACCCCGATGGCGATCCGGGCGGTGGCGACCCTGCGGGTGGCCGACCACCTGGCCGACGGTCCGCGAACCGCCCGGGAACTGGGCGAGGCGGTCGGGGCGCGGCCGGAGGCCCTGGCCCGGGTGCTGCGGCACCTGGCGGGCGAGGGCCTGTTCACCCGGGAGGGCGAGCGGTACGCCCTCACCGGGACCGGCGCCTCGCTGCGCTCGGACCACCCGTACTCGCGGCTGGACTGGTTCGCCGCCGACAGCGCGCACGGCCGGGCGGACCTGTGCCTGGCGGAGCTGGCCGAGGCGCTGCGCACCGGGGAACCCGCCTACGGGCTGTACTTCGGAGGTTCCTCGTTCTGGGAGGACCTGTCCGCCGACCCGGAGCTTTCCGCGTCCTTCGACAACATCATGGGGGCGCGCATGGCCGCGCAGGCGCGGACCCTGGCCGGGATGTACGAGTGGGAGGCGCTGGAACACCTCGTGGACGTGGGCGGCGGGGACGGTTCCCTGCTGCGGGTGCTGTTGGAGCGCTTCCCCCGGCCGCGCGGGACCGTCGTGGACCTGCCCGGACCGGCGGCGGCCGCCCGGGAGGCCTTCCGGCACGCCGGGCTGGCGGACCGCGCCACCGCGGTCGAGGGCAGCTTCTTCGACCCGCTGCCCGAAGGCGGGGACGCCTACCTGCTGTGCTGGATCCTGCACGACTGGGACGACGCCTCGGCCCGCGCCATCCTGCGGCGCTGCGCCGAGGCGGCCGGCCCGAGCGGGACCGTCCTGGTCGCCGAGTACGGCGGCGGGGAGGCGATGAGCGAACTCGACGTGCGGATGCTGGCGTACTTCAACGGCCGGGAGCGGGACGGCGAGGAGTTGGCGGCCCTGGCGGCGGAGGCGGGGATGAGCCTGGCCGGGGACCACGAATCACACGGGATCAGGCTCCAGGAGTTCACCGTGGGCCGCCCCGAGTGACCCGGGCCGCGCCCGCCACCACGGGTGACGCGCCCCTCCGAACCCGCCCCCTCGACGGGCGCGCCACCCGACGCTCACCGCCGGGCGGGGCGCAAGCCCCTCCGTGGCGGGATCAGCGGCCCCGACCGTCAGCCGCCGGTGTACTTCGCGCCCCGCTGCGTCACCTCGAACCACTCCCGGGAGGGAGCCCTCTCCACGAGCAGGACGACCGCGACGGCCAGCACCAGTGCGATGACGGCGTTGAGCCACCGGCCCAGCACCAGGTTGAGCAGCACACCGGCGAAGCCGAGACCGGCGGCCACCCGGGCGAACACCTGCGCCCGCCGCCCGCCCCGTTTCACGGTGGCCGCTACGTAGTAGTCGAAGACGGCCATCGCGACCCCGATCAGCAGCAGGAACGCCAGCACACCCTTGGTCGTCCCGTAGTCGACATCGGCCTCGGACCGGCTCATGCTGTCCAGGATCGCCAGGGTGAAGACGTAGGACAGGCCTCCGAGCGCGAACCTGAAGAAGAGCAGGATCCGCGCGACGGACAGGGTCTGGGGCAGCGGATGGTGATACGACACGGGGGCTCCCGGCACAGTCGTGAGGGTGGTGTGTCCAACAGATGTACCACCCGGGCTCCTCCCGAAACACCCGGTTCCGTTCGGTTCGTCCTGTCGGCTCGTCCTGCCGACGGGCGGCTACGGCCCCGTCCGCTCGGTGCCCGCCCCGGGCTCGGCGAGACCGAGCGGCCCGTCCGGAGCGGGGTCGAAGGCCCGGGCGACGTCGGTGTCGGCGACCTCCGCCAGCGCGGCCGGGGACCACCTGGGCCGACGGTCCTTGTCGACCACCTGGGCCCGGATGCCCTCCGCCAGGTCCGGCCAGGCCAGCGCGGCCGTGGAGACCCGGTACTCCTGTTCCAGGACCTCCTCCAGGGTGGCCAGCCCGCGGGCCCGGCGCAGCGCCGCCAGGGTGGTCTTCACCGAGGTCGGCGACTTGCCCTCGATGGTCTCGGCCGCCTTCGCCGCCTCCGGGTCGCCGTGGGCGCGCAGCCGCGCCACGATCTCCTCGGCGGTGTCGGCCGCGTAACAGGTGTCGATCCAGGCCCGCCGGGACGCCAGGTCCCCGGCTGGTACGGTCTGCGCGAAGCGGCCCACAACCTCGACGACGTGGGCCTCCGTGACCGTTTCCGAGAGGGCACGGACCAGTTCGGGCAGGTGTTCGGAGGGCACGTAGTGGTCGGCCATGCCGGTGTACACGGCGTCCGCGGCACCGACCGCGGTACCGGTGAGCGCCAGGTGGGTCCCGGTCTCGCCCGGTGCCCGTGACAGCAGGTAGGTGCCGCCGACGTCGGGCACGAACCCGATGGTGGTCTCCGGCATGCCCACCCTGGAGCGCTCGGTGACCACACGGACCCCGCCGTGCGCGGAGACACCGACCCCGCCGCCCATGACCACACCGTCCATGAGGGCGACATACGGCTTGGGGTAGCGGGCGATCTGGGCGTTGAGGTGGTATTCGTCCCGCCAGAAGTCGGCTGCCCGCCGGTCCCCGGTCACGGCGCTGGCGCGGATGGCGCGGATGTCGCCGCCCGCGCACAGGCCGCGTTCACCGGCGCCGTCGAGCAGCACCGCCGATACCCTCTCGTCCTTCTCCCAGGCGGTGAGGGCGTCCGCGAGCACACGGACCATGCCGTGGTCGAGGGCGTTGATGGCGCGCGGCCGGTTGAGCGTGGCCCGGGCGAGCGAGCCGTGGACGCGCAGCAGCACCGTGGCTTCGTCGGGGGTCCCGTCACTGGTCATCCGGCGGCTCCGGTGGTCCGGCGGGTGATGATGGGGCTCATGGTATCGGTGGTTCCTTCCAGGGTTCGGTGCGCCCGAAGGCCGCACACGATCCTCTCAACACCGTCCTCGGCCCGGTAGCCGCGCCCCCCGGGGAGCCCCCGTCGGCACCGACTGGTTTCCGGATTCCACCGGAATCACGCGAATACTCTCTGTAGTTTCATGCCATGCCCGGATTCGACCACGAACTGCAGGTAAGGCTGTTCCAGAAACAGCCCGCCCTGGCCCCGCTCATGCTGCGTGACACGATCGGCTTCCCCGTACCCGACTTCGCCCGCGCGGAGCTCGGCTGCGGCGACCACACCAAGCTCACGCCCCAGTCCTTCAAATCGGACAAGGTGGTCGTGTTGTACGACCACGACTGCGCCAAGGTGCTGGCCATCATCACCGAGGTCCAGCAGAAGGTGGACGAGGACAAGCCCTACACCTGGCCCCTGTACCTCGCCACCGTCAGGGAGGAACTCCGCTGCCCCGTACGGCTGATGGTGGTGTGCCCGGACAACCGCACGGAGCGGTGGGCCCGCAAGCCCATCGAGTTGGAGACCGGAGGGGCGGTCCTCAGGCCAGCGGTCCTGGGACCGAGCAACACCCCGGTCGTCGACGACATCGACCGGGCGAAGCGCCTCCCGGAGCTCGCCGTCCTCTCGGCCGCCGCCCATGGCGACGACCCGGCGGTGCTCAAGGCCGCCGAATCGGCCCTGGACGGCCTGCCCGAACACACCCGTCTCATTTATTATGACTTCATCGAGTCCAAGCTCAGCGCGGCGGCTCGACTGATGTGGGAGGAACTCATGGCAACCGGAACCTACGAGTGGCAGAGCGACTTCGCCCGCAAGTACGTCGGCCAGGGACGCGAAGAGGGGCTTGAGGAAGGCCGGGAAGCAGGCCTGGTCCAGGGCAAACGAGAGGCGCTCCTGCGCCTTCTGGACGTACTCCCCGTTTCGGTCGGGCCAGACGCGCGCAGGCGGATCGAGGAGTGCACCGACTCCGACCGGCTCGACACCTGGATCACCAGGGCCGTCGGAGTGAAACACACCGACGAGCTCTTCGACTGACCCGCAGCACACACGGGGCCGGGCGCACCGCGTCCGGCCCCGTCGTCTCTCACCGGCCCCGCTCACCGCGCGCCTTTGGCCGCGACCTAGCCTGGCGCCGTGCTCCGGCCACCCGCCCGGGCCTCCTTCCGAAGCCCCGCGCGGACTGCGCGGTGTGGGATCGGACGTGGCCGAGGGGGCTCGGGCGCTGTGGCGGCAGCCGCTGCTGCGGGCGGTGGCGGTCATCGCGGTGTTCGTCAACACCTCCTACGCGACCATGCTCTCCACCCAGGTCCTGTTCGTCCGCGACACCCTGGGACTGGGCTCGGCCGGGTTCGGTCTGCTCATGGCCTTCGCCGCGGTCGGCGGGGTCGTCGGCGGACAGGCCGTCTCCCGGCTGCGCTCCGCCCTGCCGCACGGCGTCCTGCCGGTGGTCTGCCTGGCCGGGAGCGGTCTGCTGTACCTGGTGGCGGCCCTGTTTCCGCTGCCCCCCGTGGTGGCCGGGGTGTACCTCCTCTCGGGCGGCCTGGTGCTGGGATACGCGGTCACGATGACCTCGATCCGTCAGCGCATCACCCCGGACCACCTGCTGGGGCGGGTGAACGCCGCCATGCGCACGGTCAGCTGGGGCATGAGCGCCGTGGGCATGGCGGTCGGGGGTGCCCTGGTGTCCTCCCTGGCGCCCGCCCTGGGCCAGACCGACGCGCTCCGGGTCCCCTACGCCCTGGTGGGCGCGGTCAGCCTGACCGTGGTGGTGCTCTTCGGCCGCGGACTCACCCGCCTGGTGCGCGAGCACGACGCCTGAGCCCCCGCCCGTGTCCCCTTCCGGCTCCCGGCGGGGCCGGTCGGGGCCCGGGCGGCCCCGGCCCCCTCGCCTGGGCGGTGTCAGTTCCCGAGGGTGTGCAGCATCCCGTAGGCCTCGTCCACCCGTGCGGGGAAGAGCTCCGGGCCCTCGGCCAGCCGCATCGCGGTGAGTTCGCAGGCCATCGCGGCGTGGCCGGCCAGGACGGCGGTGTTCTCGGCCGCCCCCGCCTCGGTCAGGGCCCCGGCGAGGCGGAACGCCCGCTGCTGTCGGGTGAGCAGGTAGCGGGATCTGAGGTCGACGCTCTCTCTGAGCAGGCGGACCAGGACCGCGGAGTGGGCGGGGGACAGCGCGGCGTAGGGCCTGGTGGCGACGGCGGCCTCGCGGAGCAGGGTGAGTGCGGCCCCGAGGTCGCCGCCCAGCGGCCGGTCCGCCTTGTCGAGCACGTAGGCGCACATGCGGTCCACCTCGGCGCCGTCGTCGGCGAACAGCACCTGTTGTTTGTCACCGAAGTACCGGAAGAAGGTGGTGCGGCCGACCTCTGCGCGTTCCGCGATGGCGGCGACCGTGACGTTGTCGAATCCGTGCTCGGCGAAGAGTTGGAAGGCTGCCGACACGATCGTGGCCCTCGCCTTACGACGTTTGCGAGCGTGGAGTGTGTCCGGGGGGTGGTGCATGGGGCGACCCTATCGAGTGGGAACTCGGTTCTCTTCGGTACGCGGGACCGGCCATAGGGACGGTGGTCCCGAAACGGACCGGGAGACCGAGGGAGCGGGAAGTCTTCCGGGCTGGATGACGGGCTGTCACCGGCCATCCGAGGCCTGGGAGGACCTCGGACGCGAACACCGGTTGGCCCGGGAGTTTATTGCAAAGAGATCTGGTACTGACAACCGCCTTCCCCTCGCCGCGGAACCCTTGCCCGGAAAAGGTTCCCTCCTCACGGAACTTATCCCTCCGAGAGGGTCACCATTTTCACTCAAGGCGAATTAGCCACCACGGCAAATCGTTCGGGTTCCTAACTATTAACTTACCGAGACGTCCGTAACCCCTTGGACAAGGCCGCCCCGGCGCCCCCGCGCCCCTCTCCGCAGGTCCTCCCACGGATGTCGCACCCCTGTGCCAGAGTGGAGACCTGTCTCACACTCGGGGGTTCGTCATGGCATATCTCCTGGTCATAGGTACACGTAAGGGCCTGTTCACGGCCCGGAGCGAGGATCGGCGCGCGTGGGAGGTGAACGGACCACACCGCCTCGACGAGGCCAACGACGCCGGGATGAGCCCCGTCTACACCGTCGGGATCAACCCGCACACCGGACGCCTGCTCGCCGGGACGGAGAGCTGGCACTTCGGACCGAGCGTCTGGCACAGCGACGACCTCGGCGACACCTGGACCGAACCGGGGGCGCCGCCGATCGCCTTCCCCGAGGACACCGGGGCCTCGCTCACCCGCGCCTGGCAGTTCGCCTTCGGCCCGGACCCGGACACCGTCTACGCCGGGGTGGAGCCGCACGCCCTGTTCCGTTCCTCCGACGGCGGCGACAGCTTCGACCTCGTCCGCGCCCTGTGGGACCACCCGCACCGGAGCAACTGGTTCCCCGGGGCCGGGGGCGCCGCGATCCACACCGTCCTGCCCGGCGTCCTCGGCGCGGGACGCCGTTCCCCCGAGGCGCTCACCGTGGCGATGTCCACCGGTGGTGTCTACCAGACCGAGGACGGCGGAGCCAGTTGGGCTCCGGCCAACCGCGGTATCTCCGCGGGGTTCCTGCCGGACGAGGAGCCCGAGTACGGCCAGTGCGTGCACAAGGTCGCCGTCGCCTCCGACGGCTCGTTCTACGCGCAGAACCACCACGGGGTCTACCGGAGCGCGGCCCCTGCCGACGACGGCTGGAGCCGGATCGAGGAGGGCCTGCCCACGGACTTCGGCTTCGCGATGGTCACCCACCCGCACCGGCCCGGGACCGCGCTGAACTTCCCCGTGGTCAGCCAGGAGGTGCACTTCCCGCCGGACCACAGGCTGAGTGCCTACCGCACCGACGACGGCGGCGACTCCTGGCGGCCGGTCAACCAGGGCCTGCCCGAGGACCCGTACTTCGGGATCGTGCTGCGCGACGCCGCCTGCACCGACGGCGCCGACGTACCCGGCTTCTACTTCGGCACCCGGTCCGGGGACGTCTACGCCATCACCGACGACGGCGAGCGCTGGCACCAGGTGGCCGCACACCTGCCCGATGTGCTGTGCGTCCGGGCGGGGCAGGTGTGAGATGCGGGTGACCGTGCACCTGACCAGCGTGCTGCGGGCCGACGCCGAGGGGGCCGCACACGTCCCGCTCGAGGTCGCCGACGGTGCCGCGTTGGGCGGGGTACTGGACGAGCTGGCCGCCCGCCATCCGGGCCTGGACCGGCGGATCCGGGACGAGCGGGGCGAACTGCGCCGGTACGTGAACGTGTTCGTGGACCGGGACGAGTGCCGGTCCGTCGGCGGGCTGGACGCCCCCGTCCACGAGGGGGCGGACGTACGCCTGCTCCCCTCGGTGGCCGGAGGCTGAACCGAGGGGCCCGGGACCGGAAACGTTCGTTTCCGGTCCCGGGCCCCTCGTACGACGTGTCGGCGGTGCGGCTATCCGGCGTGACCGCTGTTCCCGGGCCGCCCGGCGGTCTCCGCGCGCCCCGGCTCCCCCTCGTCCCGCACCCGGCGCATCGGCATGGGACGCAGGTAGGTGAGGCTCCGCCAGACCCACTCCAGCGGGCCGAGCCTGAAGCTGCCCAGCCACCAGCGGGCGAAGAGGGCCATCACCACGAAGTAGGCGGCGGCGATCCCGTACTGCGCCAGGATCGGGATCACCCCTTCGAACGGCTTCATGGTCAACAGGAACACCGCGGTGCTGCCCAGGTAGACGGTGAGCGTCATCCGCCCCAGCGGGGCCAGGGCGCCCAAAGCCCTGGCGGCGGCCCGGTCACGAGTGAACAGCCACCACACCAGGCCCAGGAAGAACAGGCCTCCGCCCAAGCCGGAGAGACTGCCTCCGAGGGACATCATCATGTCCGCGCCGGGGTGGACCACCGGCATGCCGTCGGGTCCCAGTACCGGGATGCCCTGGGCGTCGAACTCCATCGGGAAGAACAGGTCGGAGCCGAACATGGTGACCATGCCGAGCACCTGCCCGACCAGTCCCGCCCACAGCAGGCGCAGCGGAAGCCGGGTGGGCTCGCCAGCGGTCTCCGGAGCGAGTTCGGGCCTGCGGGCGAGCCATACGCCCACGCAGAAGAACCCGAGGGTCTGCGGGATCAGGCTGACCAGGTCGCCCGGGCCGCCCGGGAGCAGCTCGCCCGCCCCGTAGGCGAGGAACGGCGCCGCGGCGAACAGGGCCGCCGCGGACCAGAACGGCCGGGATCGCGAGCCGGACAACAGGAACGGCATCAACGGGGCGAGCAGCAGTACGGTGAGCGAGTAGTGGGTGAGGATGTCCCCGGAGAACACCATCAGGTGCGGCACCCCGAAGAGCAGGCCCAGGACCGCGTAGCGGCGCAGCATGAGCACCATCGGCCGTCCCCCGCGCCGGGCCGCCGCCCGCCAGGCGAGGACGGCGCCCACGCCCAGCAGCAGCATGAGCAGCGCACGGGCCTTGCCGGACATCAGCACGCTCAGCCCGCCGTCCACGACCGAGGCCAGGGTGCTCTGTTCGCGCTCTCCGAGCCGTTCCGCGGCGAAGACGACGGTGGGCGCGTTCATCGCCACCACACCGATCATCGCCACGGCGCGGGCCGCGTCCAGGAAGGCGACCCTCCTGCGGGGCGCGGGCGCTCCCCCGCCTGCGGGTGTGCGCGGGTCTGCTTCGGGCGGCGCTGCGGCCGGGGTCGGCTCTGCGGTCACGGGTCCTCCTTGTGAGACGGCCCCCAGCATCACCCGCCCGGCACCCGCCGCACATCGCCCGAACAGCCGAAACGCCTCCCCGCCGAGTCAGCCTTTCGGCCGATCGACGACGCCCGGCGACCGACGGCGCACCGCTCCCGCCGGAGGGGCCCCGGCGGGACTCCCCGCCCCGCCGGTGAACGTGCTCCGCGGTTCGTCCCTTTGACCGATGCCCGATCCGGGGCGGCGGCCTAGCCTGAACACCATGACCCGCACCACCGCTCTGAACAGGTTCTTCGCCGCGTTCGACCAGAGGTCCCGGACGCTGCGGCACCTCGCGGCACCCGGCCTGTCCGCGATGATGATCCTGCTGTGGGCGCTGGACCTGCGGGCCGCGCTGCAGATCCCGACCATCGAGGACTGGCCCGGCCCGCCCACCGGCCCGATGGACTTCGCCGGTGTGGCCTCCGGGGCGGTCTGTGTCCTGGCCGTGGTCCTGGTGTCCGTGCCCCGAGCGGGTCCCCGGGCGACGCTGGCGGCCGGGATCGCGGTACCCCTGTCCGTCCTGACCGTGTCGGCACTGCTGTGGCCGCTGCCCAAGGGGATGTTCGGCTTCCCGACCACAATGGCCGAGACCGCCGGAGTGATCGTGGTCCTGGCCCTGGCCGGACTGCGCTGCCGAGCCTGGCAGATCGCCGTGGTGTCGGTACTGGCCCTGGCCGCCTTCTTCTCCGACTACCTGCGCGAACCCACCGGCCTCTACCTCTCCAGCACGCTGATGATGGTCGCGGCGGGGCTGGCCCCGGGCCTGTACCTGCGCTGGCACGCGGCCGAGCGCCGAGCGCACGTGGAACGGGTCCGGTCGGCGGAGCGGCTGGCCATCGCCCGCGACCTGCACGACGTGGTGGCCCACGAGGTCACCGGGATCGTGGTGCAGGCACAGGCGCTGCGGCACATCGCGGACCGGAACCCCGCGGCGGTCCGGGCGGCACTGCCCGAGATCGAGGCGTCGGGCACACGGGCCCTGGAGTCCATGCGGGGGATGGTCTCCCGGCTGCGGGAGCCGGGTGAGGCACCGCTGGCTCCCAGCCCCGCCGAGGGGCTGACCGCGCTCGCCTCCCCCGCCGCGCCCGGGCGGCCCGAGGTGACGGTGCACGTGTCCGGCCCGGTCGGGGAGCTGCCCCCGGAGGTGGGCACGGCGGTGCTGCGGATCGCCCAGGAGTCGGTGACCAACGCGCTGCGGTACGCCCGGGGCGCCACCCGGGTGAGTGTGGTGGTGACGGCAGATGACGGGGAGGTCCTGATCCGGGTCGAGGACGACGGCCGGGGCGCCGGGAGGCCGGTGGGCGGCGGCCACGGGCTGGTGGGGATGGCCGAACGCGCCCGCCTCCTCAACGGTGAGCTGACGGCGGGCCCCGACGGGGTGGGGCAGGGTTGGACGGTGCGGGGGACCATCCCCGCCCGAAACGGAGGGGACGGCCGGGAGTGACGGTTCGGGTACTGCTCGCCGACGACCAGCAGATGGTCCGGACGGGTTTTCGCTACATGCTCGACGCCGAGGACGGGATCTCGGTGGTCGGGGAGGCCGGTGACGGGATCGAGGCGGTCCGGCTCGCCGGGGAGCTGCGGCCGGACGTGGTCCTCATGGACATCCGGATGCCCGGGATCGACGGTCTGGAGGCGACCCGGCGGTTGGCCGGCCCGGACGTGGCCGACCCCCTGCGGGTCGTCGTGGTGACCACCTTCGACCTGGACGAGTACGTGCACGCGGCGCTGACCGGCGGCGCGGTCGGCTTCCTGCTCAAGGACGCGGGGCCCGCCCTGCTGGTCGAGGCGGTGCGGGCCGCGGCCCGGGGTGACGCGCTGGTCTCGCCCCGGATCACGGTGCGTCTGCTCCGGCACTTCGCGAGCGCCCCCGCACCCCGGCGGGACCCGGCCGGGTCCGGGCTGACCGCGCGCGAACTGGACATCGTGCGCACCGTCGCGCGCGGGCTGACCAACACCGAGGTGGCGGCGGAGCTGCACGTCACCGTGAGCACGGTCAAAACGCACCTGGCCCGGGTCCAGGAGAAGCTGGGCGCCCGCAACCGGGTGGAGATCGCCGCCTGGGCGTACCGGGGCGGACTCATGTCCTGAGAGGCCGCGGAGGGCCGCGGTGCTGTCCGCTTGACGAAAAAGTAAGCGGCTTCTGACCCTTTTCGCCCGTGTCGTCCTTGTAGACACCCCTGCACGAAGCGTGATGATCGGTGGGGGAATGAGTGTCAACGACACGACTGCGAGGAATGACCTATGGCCACCATGCGCGCGGCCCGCCTGAACACCACCGACCGGTCCTTCGGGGTCACCGACGTCCCCAGGCCCGTTCCGGGCCGGGGCCAGGTCCTCGTCCGGGTCCGGGCCGCCGGTGTGTGCCTGTCCGACATCCACCTCATCGACGGCTCGCTGAGCCCGCTCCACCTCGAAGGCGACACGGTCACCCTGGGGCACGAGGTGTCCGGGGTCGTCGAGGAGCTGGGCCCGGAGGTGTTCGACGTCGGAGTCGGCGACCGGGTGGCGCTCCAGGCGGGCGAGTACGACCGGCGCGGGCGCCTGCTCACCCGGGGTGTGGACTACGACGGCGGGTGGGCCGAGTACGCACTGGCCGCCGAGGAGACACTCGTCCCGATCCCGGACGACCTGCCCTTCGAACAGGCCGCGATCATCCCGGACGCCGTCTCCACACCCTGGGCCGCGGTGACCGCCACCGGTGACGTGCGCCCGGCCGAGGCCGTGTGCGTGTGGGGTGTGGGCGGCCTGGGCGCGCACGCCGTCCAGCTCCTGCGGATGGTGGGCGCCGCGCCGATCATCGCCGCCGACCCCGACGAGCAGGCCCGGGACCGCGCCCTGGCCTACGGGGCGGACGTCGCCCTGGACTCCACGGCTCCGGACTTCCTCACCCGGGTCGGTCAGCTGACCCACGGTCGCGGCCTCGACGTCGCCTTCGACTTCGCGGGGGTGCCGGTCGTGCGCGAGCAGGCGATCCAGGTGCTCGGCGAGCACGGCCGCCTGGTGCTGGTCGGCCTGACCGCCAAACCGCTGGAGGTCGAGGACGGCACCCGGTTCAGCTACCTGCGCCAGCAGATCCTCGGCCACTACGGTTCGGAGCCCGAGCACGTGACCCAGCTGGTGGACCTGGTTCGGGCGGGCCGCCTGGAGTTCAGCCGCTCCATCAGCGGCACGTTCACCCTGGAGGAGGCCCCCGAGGCCGTGGAGCAGCTGGAGAAGCGGATCGGTTCCCCGGTCCGTCTGGTCCTGCTGCCCTGACCTGGTCGGCCCGGGCGGGTCAGGGACGGGGACGGGCCCGGGCGGTGGTCACCAGTTCGCGGGCCGGTAATCCTTGAGGAAGCAGCCGTGCAGGTCCTCGCCGAGTTCCCCGCGGACGATGGGGTCGTACACGCGGGCCGCGCCGTCCTCCAGGTCCAGGGGCGCGTGGAAACCCGCCTCGGCCATCCGCTCCCGGTCCGGGTGCGGCCGCTCGTCGGTGATCCATCCGGTGTCCACACTGGTCATGAGGATGCCGTCGGTTTCCAGCATCTCCTGTGCGCTGGTCCGGGTGAGCATGTTCAGCGAGGCCTTGGCCATGTTGGTGTGCGGGTGGCCCGGTCCCTTGTAGCCGCGGCCGAACACGCCCTCCATCGCGGACACGTTGACGATGTACTTGCGCCGGGCCGAGGAGGCGGCCATCGCCGGGCGCAGCCGGTCGACCAGTAGGAAGGGCGCGCTCACGTTGCACAGCTGCACCTCCAGCATCTCCACCGGGTCGATCCCGCCGATCCGCTGGGTCCAACTGTTGACCGGGGCCAGGTCCGGCACCAGCCCGCCCGCGTCGATCGCCCCTCCCTCGCGGACCCGGTCCGGATGCGCGGCGCCGGTGGTCAGCGCCAGTGAGGTGAGCATCTCGGGGGTCAGGGTGTGCGGCGCGGCCTCGGCGACCTCCGCCTCCGCGGCGCCCGCCAGCTCACGGGGCCGGACCCCGCCGAGCACCAGCGGTTCGGGCAGCCCCTGGCCGGTGACCGGTTCGGCCTCGGCCGCGAGCAGCGGGGCGTAGGAGCCCGGTGAGCGGCGGACGGTCTGTGCGGCGTTGTTGACCAGGACGTCCAGCGGTCCCTGCTCGGCCACCGAGTCGGCCAACCGCACCACCTGGCCGGGGTCGCGCAGGTCGAGGCCGACCACCCTCAGCCGGTGCATCCACCGGTCGCTGTCGGGCATCGCGGCGAACCGGCGCACGGCGTCGTTGGGGAAGCGCGTGGTGATCGTGGTGTGGGCGCCGTCGCGCAGGAGCCGCAACGCGATGTACATGCCGATCTTGGCGCGGCCGCCGGTGAGCAGGGCCCGCCGCCCGGTCAGGTCGGTCCGGGCGCCGCGGCGCTGCCGGTTGAAGGCGGCGCACCCCGGACAGAGCTGGTGGTAGAAGGCGTCGACCTCCTGGTACTTCTGCTTGCAGACGTAGCAGGGCCGGGCCTTGCGCAGGACCCCGGCGAGCCGCCTGCCCTCGTCGGCGCCGTCCGCGTCGGCGGGGCCCGTGTCGGCGAGACCCTGGTCGTCGGTACCGCTCCCGGCGCCGTCGCCGTCCTCGCCGTCGGCCAGGGCACGGCTGGTCAGGGCGCGGCCGTTGGTCTCGTCGTCGATCCGGTCCGGCGCGGCCGTGGCCGTGGCGGCGAACACGGCCTCGTCATGGGCCCTGCGGGCGGCCTGGCGCTCCTTGCGCCGGCGCTCCTTGAGCGCTTTGAAGAGTCGGGCGGTGGCCCGCTGGAGGGTTTTGGAGTCGTCGTGGTCGCCGGGCAGCGCCTCCGCCTCGGCCAGTACCTCCAGGCACACCCGAAGTCTGTCCGGGTCGATCCCGTCGACTGTCGTCCGCGTCACCGTTTCCGTCACCACTGCACCCCGCCGCTGTCTCCGATGGCCACCCTGCCGGGCCATCAGGAACCCTATGCGCACTCCGGGACCGGACGGTCTGGGCGTCTTTTCTCCCGTTCGGGGCACGACGGACCCCGGGACGGGCCACCATGGGAGGGAACAGAGTCGATACGTGTGCACCAGGTGCCACGGGTAGGGGGAGTTCCGTGACCCAGCAGACATCCGCCCCGGCCGGGAACGGGCGCGGAACCGGACGCGAGTTCGTGGTCCTGTTGGACGAGGAACACGAACCGGTGGGGGTCGCCGACAAGGCCACCGTGCATACCGAGGACACCCCGTTGCACCTGGCCTTCTCCTGCTACGTCGTGGGCCCGGACGGCCGTGTGCTGCTCACCCGGCGCGCCCTGGGCAAGACCACCTGGCCCGGGGTGTGGACCAACAGCTGCTGCGGCCACCCCTCCCCGGAGGAGACCATGACCGAGGCGGTGCGCCGCCGGGTCCGCCAGGAGTTGGGGATCGGTCTGACCGAGGTCGCCGAGGCCCTGCCGGACTTCCGCTACCGGGCGGTGTCGGCGGAGGGGATCGTGGAGAACGAGTTCTGCCCGGTCTTCTGGGCCCGGACCGAGGACGCCCCCGACCCCGACCCCGGGGAGATCGCGGAGTTCGCCTGGGCCGCCTGGCCGGACGTGGTGGCGCTCGCCGAGCGGACCCCCTGGCTGATCAGCCCGTGGGCGGCCGAGCAGGTCCCCCGGCTGGCCGCGGCCCGGCCCCCGGCGGTGTGAGCGCGGGCGGCCCGAACGGGTAGGAACACTCCACCCCCAGGAGTTTGGAGTGCAGCCGATGCCCCCTCGTCCCGCCCGTCCCGCGGCCCTGGTCTTCGACGTCCTCGACACCCTCTTCCCGCTCGGTCCGCTGGAGTGGCGTTTCCGGGAGGCGGGCGTACCCCGGGTGCTGATGGCCCGGTGGCGCGACCACCTGTTGCGGGACACCTTCGCGCTGGCCCTGCTGGACGGGGAGCGCGCCTTCGAGGAGGTTGCCCGGGGGTCGCTGCGGGACATCACCGGGAACCAGATCGCCCCCGCGGCGGAGGACGTCGTCATCGACGGCCTCACCCGCCTCGAACCGCGCCGTGAGGCCGCAACCGCCCTGGCCGCGGCACGCGGGCGGGGGATCCGGACCGCGGTGCTCGGACACGGCGACGGCGGGGACACCCGCCTGCTGTTGGAGCGTTCCGGGCTCCCGGTGGAGACGGTCGTGGGCGGGGACGGTCTCGGGGCGCGGAGGCCGTCCCGGGAGCCCTATCTGGCAGCGGCCCGCGCCCTGGACGTGTCTCCGGATCGGCTGGGACTGGTCACCGCGCACGGGTGGGACGCGGCCGGCGGCAGGAGGGCGGGCCTGGTCACCGGTTGGTCGGCGCACCTGGAGGGGCGTTTCCCCTCGGTCTTCGAGCGCCCCGACGCCGAGGGCCGGGATCTGGCCGAGACGGTCGAGCTACTGCTCGCACTGCCAGAACGGGGAGGACGGGAGTCGGGAGGAGGCCGCGCCGCAGGCGTCCGTTGAGGGTGGCGGCGGGCGACGTGGGAAAGGGACCGCGCCGCAGGCGTCCGTTAAGGGCGAAGGGCGACGTGGGAAAGGGACCGCGCCGCAGGCGTCCGTTGAGGGTGGTGGCGGGCGACGGGTGGGCGGCCCTCACCCCTCCCAGGTGCGGTCGTATTCGGGGTGGCCCCGGTAGACGGCGGCCAGGTACTTGACCGCGAGCCGCCAGGCCAGCAGTTCGGACCAGGGGTCCCCCTCGGCCTTCGCCGCCTGGGGAGAGGTGTCGAGGATGCGCATGCTCGCGCTGTGCGCCTCGGTGTAACCCCGGACGATCCTGCGTTTGGCCGACACCTCGGCCAGTGCGCGCTCCCGACCGCGTGAGCCCACCGGCACGGCCTTGGAAGCGCGTTCGTCCTCGTCCAAACGTGCGTTCAGGAACTCCACGATGGTCAACGGACAACTCCTCTTCTCTCCCCCCAATGCCCTACACGAGGTTCAGTATCTGCCATATAGCCCTCTCGGACCACCCGGAGACCCACGCTGATCCGAGCGGACACGGCAGCGTGGTCCCGGGTCCCACCCGGGGCACACCAAGCCCCGCGAGGAGCTCTAGGCACAGCCCTCGAACTGCGGGACGCTCCGGACCACCTCCAGGTCGGTCTCGCCGAACCACTCCTCCAGCAGGCCGACCGCGGTCCCGTCCTGGTACATCTCGCTGATCGCCTTGTTGACCGCCTCGCAGGCCGCGACGTCGCCGTACGGCAGACCCACGCCGTACTTCTCGTCGGTGAACGGGTCGTTCACGAACCGGAACGCGTCAGGGTCCTCGGCCAGGAACCCGGCGAGGATCAGGTTGTCCGTGGACACCGCGTCCACCGAACCCTCTCTCAGCCGTTCGACGCAGGCGCTGTAGGTCTCCGCCTCCTGGAGCTCGCGGACCTCGATGCCGAGGCCCTCGGTGATGCGGGTGGCCGAGTTGGAGCCCGCCCCCTGGCAGACGCTGCGGCCCTCCAGGTCGCGGACCCCCTCCACCCCGGTCTCGTCCGCGCGCACCAGGATGTCCTGCTTGGCCACGTAGTACGGGCCGCCGAAGGTCACCTCGGTCCTGCGCGCCGGGGTGATGGAGTAGGTCGCCACCACCATGTCGACCTCTCCGCTGATCAGCTTCTCCTCGCGTTCCGCGGAGGTGACGCCCACCATCCGCACGTCGTCGATCCCCATGTGCCCGGCGATGTAGGTCGCGACGTCCACGTCGAACCCGACCAGCTCGCCGTCCACGTCCAGCCCCAGCCCCGGCTGGTCCTCCTTGACCCCGACCGTCAGCGAGGCCGCGCCGACCAGGGACCCCTCCCCCTCCGCGGAGCAGGCGGGCAGCGCCATCACCGCCACGGCGCCCAGGGCTGCCGCGGCCGTGCCACGGCGGTGTCGAAACCACATCGGCCTGTTCCTTGTCTCTCGGGGTCAGCGGTACTCGGCGAGCCGGGGGCGGACCCCGACCACCACCAGTGCGAGCAGGACGAGGGAGCCGAGCGGCAGCCCCCAGGACCACCGGGACAGGACGGCGTCGCCCCGCCCGATGCCCGCGGTGAACTCCTCCCGGTGGAGGTCGATCAGCCCGTCCAGGGCGTCCGTGTAGGCGGTGAACACTCCGTCGTCTGCGTGGGCTACCCCCATCCGGATGTCGATCGCGGCCGCCGTGTCCCCCCGCTCGGCGGCGGCGCGCATCCGCTGGTCCTCCTCCTGGAGCGCGCTGTAGGCGGTGAGGACCTCGGCCAGGGCGTCCTCCTGGCCCGGCAGCAGGGAGTCCTGGGCGCTCTGCCCGAGGTATCCCAGCGTGCCCGGGTCCAGGGGGTCGGTGCCGTCCGGGCCCGGCAGGTCCGGGTAGGCGTCCGGGATCTCACCGATCGCCTCGTAGTAGTCCGTCAGCGTGCTGGCCGGGCGGAACAGCACCTGTTGGGCGCGCTCCAGGTAGACCTGCTGGTAGTTGTCGGCGAAGTCGTCGTCCAGGAGGTAACGGCTCTGGTCCGCCTGCATGTCGGTGGCGATGGCCCCGGCCCGGGCCAGTGCCATCGCGGCGTCCAGCCCCTCGTCCCTGGCACCGCTCTGGTGGGCGCCGCTGCTGTTCAGCGCCAGGACGACGCCGAGGGTCAGCGCCACGGTCCCGGCCGTGGCGGCCAGCAGCGGGGCGTTGAACCGGCGGCGGAACCGCACCCGCAGGTAGAGCTGCAGCCCGATGAGGGCGGCCGCGGCCCCCGCGCCCGCCACGCCGACCCACACGAGTCCGAGCGCCACCGAGGACCGCCCCGCCTCGTGGTTGGCGCGCACTATCGCGGAGGAGTCGAGCCCCAGGTTGAACGCCTTGGGCAGCAGTTCGGTGTGCATCAGCCGGGTGGCCTCCCGGTACACCTCCAGGGCCCGCGGGTCCACCTCCCCCGGCGGGGCCTGGGCCTCGTCGTTGAGCAGGCGCGCCTCGCCGACCTTCTGGTCGTAGGTGCCCATCCCGTCCAGAACCGCCTGGACGTTGAACTCCTCGACGGTGTCGCCCTCGGTCAGCGAGGCGGCCTGGAGCAGGGCCTCGTTGGCCCTGGCCCGACTGGCGTCGTACTGCGCCAGGGCCTCGTCCCGCCCCGACCCCAGGTCGTGGTCGGTGCCCATGAGGAGGACGTCCGCGACGACGGCGTCCATCTCGGCCAGTGCCAGGTACAGCTCGGTGGTGGCCATGGCCTGCGGTCCCGCGTCCCGGCCCAGGACGGTGAGCCCGTCCCGGGCCTGGTTGAGCGTGACCGTCGCGGATCCGGACAGGCCGGCGATGACCAGCAGGCACAGGAGCGTCAGAGCCCGCAGCCGGGCGGGCGTGGTCCGTATCGCCCCGCGCAGGCGCGGTCCCCAGGAGCGGAGCCGTGCCGGAGAGGGGTCCGGCTCCGCTCGCCCGGCCGCCGGATCGGAGTTGGAGGGCATCAACGGGGTTCACCCCTTCTGGAGGATGATGACGGTCCATGCGCCGACGTAGATGCGGTCACTGTCATTCAGGGGAACCTCCACGTGGCGGGCGATGGGGTCGGCGGTCCCGTTGACCGTGGTTCCGTTGGTCGACCCGGGGTCGACCAACGACCAGGTGTCGCCCGGGCGGGCCAGCAGGACGGCGTGGACGTGGGAGATCGCCGGGTCCCCTCCCGGGCCGCCCAGGTCGATCTCCGGGGTGAACCCCCTGGACCTGCTCCGGCGCCCGATGTGCACCCGGTCGCCCTGGAGGGCCACCCGACGCTGCCGGGCCCCTGCGGGGAAGCTGATCCGGTTCGGGTCGAGCATCCCCCGGTCCACCATGTACTGGTAGTACGCGGGGTCCGCCGCGACGACCGCGCGCCAGCGCACACCGGTCGGCGCGCTGCCGGGCGCGGAGGTCCGGCGCTGGTGGCTGCCCGACCGGGAGGCGAAGTCGTAGCCGCACTCCTCGCAGAACCGGCCGGCCCGGGAGGTACCGCACTCCGGGCACGGGCCGCCCCGGGTCGCCGGTCCCGGCCGGGAGGGGACAGGGGGCGGGGCGGACAGCGCCCGGAGGCGCAGCCCGCAGACGTCGCAGAGGTCGGTAGCCGTGGAGTGGTGCCCTGAAGGGCAACTCGGCATGGGTCCCTCCTACCCGGGTCCGGGGGTACCGCCGGTTCCCGGAGAGCACTGGCGGGGGCGGGTCCGCGCGGTCCGGGTCGGGTCGGTGTCGGGGGTCCCCCCGTCGGCCTTGTCGGCGCCGGGCTCGAGGTGGATGGTCCCGGTGACCGCGGCGAAGCGGAGCCCGGGTGCGGCCGTCCGGTCAGACCCGTTCGGCACGGGTACCCCCTCCTCCGGCGGGTACCGGCACGAGGACGACGGTGATGTTGTCCTTGCCGCCCGCTCCGAGGGCGAGGCTGACGTAGGTTCGGGACGCCTCGCGGGGTGCGCCCGCCGCTCCCGGCACGGCTTCGGTCAGGTCCTGCGCCTCGGGGTAGTAGTTCCAGAGGCCGTCGCTGCAGAGCAGGACGGCGCCCGGGCCGGTGGGGGTGACGGTCGAGATGTGCGCGTCGATCTCGCCCGAGTCCGCTCCCATCCAGGCGATGAGCGCGTGGGCGTTGGCGGAGCGCATCGCCTCCTCCCGGGAGAGGGCGCCCATCTGCACCATCGCCTCGCTCCAGGAGTCGTCCCTGGTGAGCAGGGCAGAGGCGCTGGACGCCGCTCCTCCGGAGATCCAGTAGGCGCGGCTGTCCCCGACCCAGCCGACGGTGACGGCGCCCGTCGCCGGGTCCACCACGGCCGACACGAAGGTGCAGGCCGGAGCGGAACCGGGTGAGTCGGCGATCGCGGCGACCGCCTCGGCGGCACGGATCATCGCCGTCCCGGTCGCCTCGCGCGGATCGGCGCCCTGGCGCATCCGTTCGGCGAGCACGGTGGCGCCCGTCTCGGCGGTGATCCGGGACGCCTCGTCGGAACGGGGGGAGCTGGACACCCCGTCGCAGACGACGGCCACGACGGTCCCCCCGGCCCGGGGCGCGTCGTCCTCGATGACCCGGATGGCCATGGCGTCCTCGTTGCGTTTGTGCCGAAGACCGCGGTCGCTGACCCCGAAGGCACGCCGGGCGCGCACCTCGACGTGGTCCCGGCCGGTCGGCTGGAGGAAACCGCACTCGCCGCAGTACCCGTCCACCACCCGGCCCGGGCACCACACGCACAGGTCGGGGTTGTCCACCGCCACGGGATTGCTGCCGGCGCAGGGCGGCGGCCAGTCGGGGACCGCCTTCGGCGCCGCGACCTCCTGCGCGCCGTCGTCCGTGTCATCGCCGACGGCGGTGCACCCGGCCTCCGCGGGCCCGACGGCACCGAGCAGACTGACCTGGGGCGCGGTCGGTGAGCCTTCGGCGGGTGCCAGGCCGGGCCGCTGGACCACCATCGTCTCCGCCTCCGGGGACGCGCCGGAGGCCTCCGGGGACGTGTCCGGCACCTCCGGGCCCGCCCCGGACAGGCTCGGCTGGGGCGCGGTGGGCACCTGGTCGGGCCCGCCTCCCCCCGCTGCCCCGGGCCGGTTCCGGTCCGGGAGGGTCCGGCCGCAGCCCTCGCAGAAGGAGTCGCCCGCTGACACCATTCCGGCGCAGGCAGGGCAGGTCCGTACCTTTGTCATCGCCGTTCCTTCGATCCTCACAGCAGCGTCACGGGGCGTAGGGAGTTCGCCCTGTCGATGAGTTCGTAGCGTTCCGGGGTCCGGCTGGCGCGTTGGGCCAGGGACCGGTAGCGCCGCTCCAGGTTGGCGCGGACGCCCTCCTCGGTGAGCTCGCCGCCGAGGAGGCGCTGGCCTCCGGGGGGCGCGCCGCCAGAGCGGAGCCACCCCAGGGCGGCTTCCAGGACCCGGGCGGCCAGCCGGTCGGCGGACTCGCTGTCCAGTCCGATCCGGCCGAGCCGTTCACCGGCGCGCACGTAGTCCGAGCCGTCGCCGGAACCGCTGGCGAGCACGGAGATCAGCGCGGTCTGGGCGTGGACGTACAGGCTGGACAGCTCGGGGACGGTGTCCAGGACCCTGATGGCCGAGGTCCGGTCCCCCTGCGCCAGCCGGATACGGGCCAGGCCGAAGGCCGCGCTGACGTAGGAGTGGTCGGTGGACCAGACCGTGGCGTACTGGCGGGCGGCGGTCTCCAGTTCCCCGAGGTGCTCGCAGGCCAGGGCCAGGCCGAGCTTGGGTGCCGCCTCTCCGGGGAGGTGGCTGTAGAGCTCGTCGAAGTGGTTCCTGGCCCCGTGGAGGCTGCCCGTGGTCAGTTCGGCGACGGCGAGGTACCACATGGTCCGCCAGTCGCCGGGGACGGTCGAGCTGAACTGCTGGAGGACGTTCAGGGCCTCGCCCGGACGTCCGGCCGCGATCAGGGCCCGGGAGAGCATCAGCAGGGTCTCGGGGGTGGGCGCGCGGGCCGCGCGCAGGGCCGGGACGAGTTCGGCCGGGGGCATACCCGCGAAGCTGCGCAGGAGTTGCGCGGCCGGATCGGCCGGGTCGATGAGCGGCGCGGGGAGCAGCTCCGCGGCCCCGGTGGCGGACGGCGGGCCGAGCATGTGGTCGGTGTCGTGCGCCCCGGTGCCGGAACCGCTGGTGAAGCTCTCCGCCCCGAAAAGCGCGGAGGCCGCCGGGTGCGGGGCGCCCTCCACGTCGGAGAGGACCTCGCGGAGCACGCCGGTGAGCTGGTCGGCCATGTCCCCGGCGTCGTGGAAGCGCGCCTCGGGTTCGCGGTGGGTGGCGCGGCGCAGAAAGCGGTCGTAGGACTCGTACCGCTGGAGCAGGGGCACCTCGTCTCGGGGCGGGATGCTGTGCGGATGCCTGCGCGTGAAGCTGAAGTGGAAGCTGAGCACGGCCAGGAAGCGTCCCACCGAGTAGAGGTCGGCGCTCACGGTGGGGCCCGGGCTGCGGAGTTCGTCCTCGGGGACCCGGTAGCCGGGTGTGGTGTAGACGGGGCTGAGGGTGTCGTCCATGCGCCGGACTCCGCCCAGGTCGATGAGCTTGATCAACTCCTCGCTCTGGAGGACGTTGTCCGGTTTGAAGTCGCAGTAGAGCAGGCCCCTGGAGTGGAGGTAGCCGAGGGCGCGCAGACACTCCAGCCCGTAGGCGATCACCTGGGCCAGGGGGAGGACCTCCTCCCCGTTTCCCCGCTCCCGCCGTTCGACGAGGAGTTCCCGCAGGGACTTGCCGCCCACGTACTCCATGACGATGTGTCCGCCGGGGATGCCGGTGCGCGGGTCGGGGTGCTGGGAGAAGTTGATGATCTTGACGATGTTGGGGTGCTCGACCTCGGAGAGGAACGCGCGCTCCGCCGCGGCCGCCTTGTGCGCCTCGGCGTCACCGGCGTTGAGCAGGCCCTTGAGGACCACCCAGCGGTCGTTGACGTTACGGTCCCTGGCCAGGTAGATCCAGCCCAGTCCGCCGTGGGCCAGGCAGCCGAGGACCTCGTACTGTCCGCCGACCATGTCGCCCCTGACCAGTTTGGGGGTGAAGGAGAACTGGGTTCCGCAGTGGCGGCAGAACCCCTCGGTGCGGCCCGGCCGGCCGTCCCGGCTGCGTCCCACCCTCTCGCCGCAGTTTCCGCAGAAACGGTTCTTCTCCGACACGACCGGGTCGGTCATGACCGCCTCGGAGGGGTCCTTCGCCGGCACCAGGGGGATCTGGACCAGGCCCAGGCCCAGCATGCCGCGTCTGGAGCCGCGGCCGGGGCCGCCCGGTCCGCTGACCGTGCCGCCGGTCGTCCCGGAGACGGTGCCCGGGCCGGAACGTCCGGAGATACGGATGTCGCCCGAGCTGATCGGGTGGGACTGCGCGGACGGGGCGTTGCCCGCGGAGCCCCGGGTGAGGGGGCCGGAGGTCGGCGGTCGGGGGGCCGGGAAGCGTGCGGTCGCGGGGGCGGGGCCGCACACGGAACAGGAACCGTCCTCGATCCGGCCCCGGCAGCCAGGGGAAGTGCACTTGGTCATCTGCTCACACCACCATCAGTCTCGCCGTCTGACGCTCCGTTTCCGGGTGTGGTTCTGTCCCCCGGGTGTCCGGTTCCGGAAAGTTCCCGGATCGTCCGCTGGTAGGCGGTCAGCGCCACGGTGGCCGCTCGCAGGTCACAGGGGGCGTTCCACAGTTCCCAGTGCGCCTGTCGGTGGAGTTCGCTCAGCCGCGTGTGTTCGGCCAGTCCGAGGCGGACCGCCCGAGCCCGGAAGGCGTCCAGGCGGCCGCGGAGCTCGGCCCGGCGGCGGAGCAGTCCCGAGAGGTTCCGCTCCCGTTCGCGCGCGTCGTCGCCGGCCTGGTGGACGGCGCGCTGCAGCCGCCCCAGCCGGGCGCCCAGTCCGCGCCAGTCCCCCCGGGCGCGCAGGGCGTCCATCTCCACCACCGCGGCGCGCAGCCCCGGCACGGGGTCGGGGACGTCCACGGCCGGGGGTGAGGAGATCTTCGCGACCACCCGGGTACGCAGGTCGCGGGCCCGGCCGACGGCCTGTTCGACGTCGTCGACGGCCGACACGAGGCGCTGGATGTTCTCCGTGTAGGAGTCGCGCATGCGCAGGGCGTCGCGGAGTTCGCCCCTGCTCTGGTCGAGAAGGGCCCGGAGGCGGTCCAGGGAGGAGGTGTCCACCCGGCTGTCGGTGACCAGGCGGAGGGGGTCGCGGCGGACGGTCTCGCCCTCCCGCACCAGTTGTTCGCGGAGCTCCTCGTGCTCATCCGGGTCCAGTTCGACCATGTCGGAGAGGGTGCCGATCTCCTGCCACATGGTTTCGAGCTCCCCGAGCCTGGGGTGGAGGGTGTCCCAGGCGGTCTCCACCGCCGAGACGACCTCGGTGACCGCCTCGTAGTCGGCGGTCATCCGGGCGACGGCCTCGGCCGGGGTGATGCGTTCGGTGTCGGGGCCGGTCGGCCCGCGTTCGTGCGGGGGCCGCTCCGCCGGGGGCAGGACGACGGACTCGTCCGTCAGCAGGAACGTGAGGTCGGGCAGGGGGTCTTCCCCGCCGTTCTCCCGGATCCCGAGAGCCCGGTCGACCACGGCCCGGAAGGCGTCGTACACCTTCCACAGGCTGTGGACGCGCGCCCGGGCCCCCTCCCAGCGGTCCCGGGTCCCGCCGGCCAGGTCGGCGTCCCCGAGCAGGCGGTAGCCCACGTGCCGGTCCAGGGCCGCGAGCCTGAACGAGATGTCGTCGGCCTCCCCGCACACGCGGTTGAGCGCGTGGTCGACCCCCTCCCAGCTCATCGGCGGAACACCTGCCCCGGACGCCCTCGTCACCTGCCGAACCACCCCCGCGGGCCGATCCGGCCCTCGCTCTCCCGTTGCCTAGGACAAGAGTCTGGCCGCGCACACCCCGAACTACAAGGGAGAGGCGGGTTTTGCGGCGACCAACGGCCACCAACGGCCACCAACGGCCACAACCGCAACACACACGTCATCTCCGGCATCCCGATCACTGGGTACTACAGCACCATGGACGAAGCAGAGGAAGAGTTCCCCGGTATCGGCGCCCCGGCCCGCCGGGCCCTGGTCCGCGCCGGATACACGCGCCTGGAACAACTGGACGGGGTGAGCGAGAGCGACCTGATGACCCTGAGCGGGATGGGGCCCACCGGGACCGACATCCTGAGCGACCTCCTGGCCGCCCGGGGCATGTCACTGGAGGCTTAGGACGTGTTCCAGGAGGAACCGGGCGCGCTCGGCGACCGGTGCCCGGGGCAGGAGGACGAGTTCGTACCCGCAGGCCGGGTAGGCCTCGCACATCGCCTCGAAGGTCCGTTCGGCCTCCTCCTGCGACTGGTGGCGTTCGGTGTCCCCGGTGAAGATCTCCGGCCAGGGCGGGGCCGCGAAGGCCGTGCGGTGGTAACGGAAACGCCGGGACGCCTCCCACACGTGCTCGGGGACCGGTAGGCCGCGCAGCATCAGGTAGCCGACCGTGTCCGGCACCCCGCGGTCGCAGACCACGAGCCCGTCGTGTCCGGCCGCCTCCCGGTGCGAGCGCATGTCCCAGGCGAGCATGAGCTCGGCGAACAGGGCGTCGTCCCGCCAGGCCAGACCCCGGCCGCCGATCCGGCGCTGGTCGCGGATGACCGCCCGCCCCGCCTCGGCCGTGCTCCCGTACCCGAGTCCGGACAGGTGGTCGACCAGTGTCGTCTTGCCTGATCCCGGGCCTCCGGTGACGGCGACGAGATGGTTCACGGTGTTCCTCCGTACGTTGTCGGGCGGCTCGGTCGGGCAGGGTGCGGCTGGTGGTTCCGGGAGCGGCCAAGCACGGCGGTGCGCCGTACCCGAAGGGGGCACGGCGCACCGCGGTGGCGGGAGGGGTACCCGGAGGGTCAGGCGGTGGACCCGGTGGCCTCGGCCTCGATGAGGTCGGCCGCGTAGGAGGCGCCGCCGTCCCGGAGCCGGGCGCTGATCCGGGCCAGCCGCTCGGCCACGTCCGGGGCCGAGGCCAGTTCGAGCAGGGCAGCGCGCAGCGTCTCGGCCGTGGCGTCCCCGGTGTCGATCCGGCGGGCCACCCCGGCCTCCTGGAGGCGGTCGGCGTTGTCGAACTGGTCGACCGCCTGCGGCACCGCGATCATCGGTGTGGCCGTGTACAGGCCCTCGCTGGAGCCCCCCATCCCCGCGTGGGTGACGAAGGCGTCCGCCTGCCGGAGGATGTCCAGCTGCGGCACCCAGGAGTGCACCTCGACGTTGGCCGGGACGTCCCCCAGTTCGTCGCTGTCCACGTACTTGCCGACCTGGAGCACCACGTGCCAGCCGGGCAGGTCACCGAAGGCCCTCAGGCACTCCCGGTAGAACCCGGGCAGATTGGTGTAGGCCGACCCGAGGGAGACCAGGAGGACGTGCTCCGCGTCGGCGGGCCTGGTCCAGGTGCCCTGGTCCGCTCGCTGACCGAGACAGGGGCCCACGAACGTGACCGCGTCGGAGACGGTGTCGGCGTACGGCTGCATCTCACGCGGGATCATCGCCAGGGCCCGGTCCGGCGCCCCGGCGAAGTTCGAGTGGTCCAGGTCCGTGATCCCGTTCTCGGCCAGCCAGGCGTCGAACTTGGCGTGGTGCTCGGCCGCACCGGGCTGCCCGCGCAACCACTCCATGACGGTGTCCACGTAGTCCGCCCAGGCCACGTAGGTCGGGGAGAGCTGGATGGACGGGATACCCCAGTTGATTCCCAGGACCCGGGCTGAGTAGCCGCCGATGTCGTACAGGAACACGTCGGGGCGGTCGTCGTCGTAGGAGTCGCGCAGGACCGGCAGGGAGTTGATCGCGTCGTCGAGGAAGATGTCCATCCCCTCGATCGGGTCGTCGGCCCACTCCTCGTCCCCGGTGGGCAGGGTGGTCGTGAAGCGGACGAGTTCGGCGCCGGTCGAGGCGATCAGCTCTCCGACACGGTCCACGGGGTCGTTGGCGTAGGTGACGCGGTGGCCGCGGTCGACCAGTTCCCGGATGATCTCCAGGCTGGGCAGGACGTGGCTCACGGCGGGGACGCCGACCATGGCGATGTGCAGGCGACGGGTCATGTGATCTCTCCAGGGGCTGTCTACAGGTAGGGCTGACGGGCGCCTGTCCCCGGGGGACGGCGCGGGGCGTCGGGGACGCCGTGTGCCTAGCTGTAGATCAGGGCCTGGAAGTACATGCCCCTAAGCTAACCGGACAGCCGCCGTTCGTTCAACGCCTTTTTCGTCCGGCGGACCCTCTGGAAGGAAGAGGACGGTGTCCGTTTCCCCTGTCGCTCTCGTCATCTCGATCCGGGTCCTGCCCGGTCGGCGTGAGGCGTTCCTCTCCGGCATCTCCCGCAACGCGTCCCGCGCGCTACGGGACGAACCCGGCTGCCTGCGCTTCGACGTCGTCGGCGACCCCGAGGACTCCGACGCGTTCTGGGTGTACGAGGTGTTCGCGGACGATGAGGCTCTGGCCGCGCACCGCCTGACCCCGCACTTCCTGGCCTGGCAGGAGGAGAAGGCCGCACTGGTCGTTCCGGGAAGCCAGGTCGACCGGCGCGGCCCGCTCCTGCTCAGCGAGGGCTGACGCCCCGGCCCGGGGTGTCCCGGGCCCCGTGCCTAGGGGGTGTCCGTGCCCTCCCGCGGGTCCTTGGGGGCCCGGTGCCGTCCGCTCCCGGGCGTCGCGGTTCCGTCGTCCCCGGTCCCGCGCCCCTCCCCGGTACCGCTCTGGTCGCCCCGGAAACCGTGGGTGTAGCCGTCGGCGTACCCCTCGTCGAAGGCGCTCACCCCGCGGGTGCCGCCCTCCTCGCCCGGTTCACCGGTGTCGAGGAGGTCGCCTCCCCCGGCACCGGCGGCCCCGGTCCCCGCGGCGCTTTCCCCGCCGGCGTCCGGGGCCCCGGCTGCCGGGCCGTGCCCCTCCAGCGGTGCGATGTGGTCGGCGGCGCCGCGCAGCCGGAAGCCCGCGACCGCCATGACCACACCGAACACGATCGCGTAGATCCCGACGACCAGAACGATGGCCTCCGCCCCCGCCAGCGGCCAGAACCACAGGAGGAGACCGAAGATGATCGAGAGCGCTCCGACGAAGATCAGCAGCCACTCGGAGCTGATCTGGGCGCGCAGCCGGACGGCGGTGACGATCTCGGCGACCCCGGTGACGACGGCCCACGCGCCGATCAGGAAGACGAGCGCGATGACCGCGGCCATCGGCCAGATCAGGGCGAGCAGTCCCAGGATGATCCCGAGGCCGGCCTGGAGGGCCAGGGACGTCCTGGCCCCCGGGGCCGCCCGGTAGGCCGTGAAGGCGAGTGCGACCCCGTCCACCAGCGCGAAGGCACCGAAGACCACCGCCAGGGCGACCGTGGTCATGCCCGGCCAGACGAGGGCCAGCAGTCCGAAGAGCACGGCGGCCACACCCCGCAGGACCACGACCCACCAGTTTCGGCTCAGTTCTCCGAGCATGTCACCGGCCAACACGTACCGGACCATGACCAGGCCCCCTTCCTCGTGCGGTCCCGCCCCTGTGCGGGGTCGCTCTCTGCAACTTCTCTCAACGTCGCACACCGATGACAGAAAGTACGCAAAGCGCGGGGAAAGGGAGGTTCTGCACCCGGTACGAACCCCGGACACGCGACCGCCCGCCCCGTCGGTGACGCGGGCGGGCGGTCGGGATACTCCGGGAGGGGTCAGCCCTGGCCGGGGTAGCGGCGCTCGGGAGAGCCGATGTAGTGCTGGCGCGGGCGCGCGATCCGGAAGGCCGGGTCGACGCGCTGCTCGCGGTAGTGGGCGACCCAGCCGGGCAGGCGGCCGATGGCGAACAACACGGTGAACATGTTGGACGGGAAGCCCATGGTGCGGTAGATGACGCCGGTGTAGAAGTCGACGTTCGGGTAGAGCTTGCGCTCGGTGAAGTACGAGTCCTGCAGCGCGGCGGCCTCGAGCTTGAGAGCGAGCGAGAAGAGCTCGTCGGGGTTCTCGTGCCGGTCGAGGATCTGGCTGGCCAGAACCTTGATCTCCTTGCTGCGCGGGTCGAAGTTCTTGTAGACCCGGTGGCCGAAGCCCATGAGGCGCATCTCGCGCGCCTTGACCTTCTCCAGGAAGTCCTCGATGGAGATACCGGAGTCGCGGATCTCCTCCAGCATCTCCAGGACGGCCTGGTTGGCGCCGCCGTGGGACGGGCCGGACAGGGCGTTGATGCCGGAGGCGACGCTGGCGTAGATGTCGGCCTTGGAGGAACCGACCACGCGCACGGTGGCGGTGGAGCAGTTCAGCTCGTGGTCGGCGTGCAGGACCAGCAGCATGCCGACGGCCTTGTTGAACAGGTCGCCGAGCTCACCGGTGGGAGCCTTGTCTCCGAAGGTCATCCGGATGAAGTTGTCGACGTAGTCGAGCGAGGTGTCCGGGTCGATCGGGGACTCACCGATGGAGTTGCGGTAGATGCGGGCCGCGATCGTCGGCAGCTTGGCCATCAGCCGGATCGTGGCGAGCTCCACCTGGCCCTCGTCGTCCGGGTCCACGCTGTCGTCGTAGTACGCGGCGAGGGTGTTCACGGCGCTGGCCATCAGTGCCATGGGGTGGCCGTTGCGGGGCATCGCGTCGATGAACGCGCCCATGTCGGCCGGGATGTCGGAGTTGTCGCGGAGCTTGTCCGAGAACTCCTTGAGCTGGCCGGGCTCCGGCAGCTCACCGTAGATCACGAGGTAGGCAACCTCGAGGAAGGTGCTGTTCACCGCGAGGTCCTCGATCGGGTACCCGCGGTAGCGCAGGATCCCGGCGGCCCCGTCAATGTAGGTGATCTCCGAGCTACACGAGGCGGTGTTGCCGAACCCGGGGTCCAGGGTCGTCATACCGGTCGACCCCAGCAGGGTCTTCAGCTCGATGGTGCTCTCACCCTCGGTACCGGTGAAAACCGGCAGCTTCAGCACGCCGCCCTCGTAGTGGAGCTCCACCGTGCGCTCTTTGTCATCGCTCATGCCCGAGGTCAACCTTTCCAGGCGGGGGATACGTGAGGTGCGTCAGACGCGGGGCGGTCCGCCACCGCGTTCTTCATTCACTCGTTATTGTTCTGTTTTGTTAAACGACAGTTAAGCAAAATCATATAAGTTTCTCCGATTCACGAACAGGTGACATGCAACACATACCCAGACGTGATCAGAATTACCGCAGAGTGAAGATTTACAAACTTTGCCGAACGTCGTTAACACCTCGCCCTGAGACGTCACGGGCGACGGCGGGGGTTCTCCCGCCCTGCCGCCCCTGACCTCCTGGACCGGTCCCCTGGGCACCCCGGCTCCACCCGGACCGGGCCCTCGCGCGCCGTCCTTCACAGATGCGGACAGACCCGAGCAGAGTCCGGTACGGCCAGGTCCTCGAACGTGCCCTAGTGGCCTGGCATCAGGTTACCTTCGCCCTGATCACGGGGGCTGACGCGGGGTCCCCCCGACTCGGTGATCTTGGCCTCTGCCATGCTCCCGGGCGCCCCCGGGCAGACCCCCGGGACGGCCTCCCCACCCGTCCCGGGACCTGAATATGTGCCCCGGGCACGAGGGTTCACACACCCGCCGGGCCGATGCCCGGACCTCCGACCCCGGGGCAGGGACGAACGGCCCGAACCAGCGGGCCAATTGACGGCCGAACAGGACAAAAGTCGACAGTCGGTAACCGTCATTCACCTGGGGTAAACAATGTGGGTGCGCATTGCCGAAAAACCCGGCCCGGCGTCAGGCCGGTGCGGGCCCGGAGGCAGAAGGGCCCCGAAGGGGCGGCCGGGGTTACTCGCCCTCGTCGACGCCGCCGGCGAGCAGCGGCTCCATCAACAACGACGGGTTGTCCCGCTCGATCACCCGCAACCGCCACTTGTTGTGCACCAGCACCAACAGCTCCCCGTCGTTGCGACGCTTGAGCACCTCCGCACCCGAGAGCGCGTGCAACACCGGAGCCGACTCCGCATCGGTACGCCGCGCCACCGAGTACTCCAACGGCGAGGCCTCGATCGGCGAACGGAACTCCTGCTCCATCCGGTGCCGCACCACGTCGAACTGCAACGGACCCACCGCCGCCAGCACCGGAGCCTGCTCACCCCGCACATCCGAGGTCAGCACCTGCACCACACCCTCGGCGTCCAACTGCGCGATCCCGCGCTGGAACTGCTTGTACCTGCCCGCGTCCACCGCACGAGCGACGACGAAGTGCTCGGGGGCGAAGCTGGGGATGGGCGGGAACTCGACCTTGGGGCCCTCGTAGAGGGTGTCACCCACCGCCAGAGCATGCGCGTTGACCAGCGCGATCACATCACCCGGATAGGCCGTGTCGATCGTGGAGCGGTCCGAACCGAACACCGCCTGGGTGTACTTGGTCGCGAACGGCCGCCCCGTCGAGGCGTGCGTGAGCACCATCCCCCGGTCGAACCGGCCCGAGGAGACCCGCACGAACGCCATCCGGTCCCGGTGGTTGCGGTCCATGTTGGCCTGCATCTTGAACACCTGCCCCGAGAAGGGCTGACCCACCGGGCGGGACTTCCCCTCCCGGTCGGCCTTGGCCGAGGGCGCCGGCGCCCGGCCCACCACCGTGTCCAGCAGCTGCCCGACCCCGAAGTTGGACAGGGCCGCGCCGAACAGCACCGGGGAGGACTCCCCCGCCATGAAGGAGGTGTGGTCGAAGTCGGCGCCCAGCGCCTCCAACAGCTCGATCTCCTCGGTGGCCTGCTCCCAGGCCTCCAGCTCCACCTCGGCGGCCTTGTCCGCGTCCAGGACCTCCTCGATGGCCTTGCTGGCGCCGCCCGGGGTGCGGGTCATCTTGGTGTAGGTCCCGCTGGTGCGGTCGATGAGCCCGCGGAAGTCGCCCGCGATACCCACCGGCCAGTTCAACGGGGTCGGACGCAGACCGATGCGCTGCTCGATCTCGTCCAGCAGCTCCAACGGCTCACGCCCGGGCCGGTCCCACTTGTTCACGAACGTGATCACCGGCATTTTGCGCGCCCGGCACACGTCGAAGAGCTTCAGCGTCTGCGGCTCCAGGCCCTTGGCCGAGTCCAGCAGCATGATCGCGCAGTCCACCGCCGAGAGCACCCGGTAGGTGTCCTCGGAGAAGTCCGCGTGACCGGGGGTGTCCACCAGGTTCAGCACCCGGTCGGCGTAGTCGATGCGCAACGCGGCCGAGGTGATCGAGATCCCCCGGTCCTGCTCCATCTCCATCCAGTCCGAGGTCACCCCCCGACGGTCGCCCTTGCCGTGCACCGCCCCGGCCGAGGAGATCGCCGCCGCGTGCAACGCCAGGGCCTCGGTCAGCGTCGACTTACCGGCGTCCGGATGCGAGATGACCGCGAAGGTCCGCCGCCGCTCCGCCTCGTGAACGACCTCTGACTCCTGCTTGGTCGCACCCGCCGTGTCCGCGCTCATCTCCGCTGTCCGCCCCGCCTCGTGTGCTGCCCTGTTTTCGGCCCCGTCCAGCCTACGCGCGCCGGGGTGTGCGCGGGACGCGCCCGGAGGGGCCCCTACCGGTCCCTGTCCACGGCCTCGACGACGCGCCGCAGCAGTTCCGAACGCTCCACCCCGTGCGGGTAGACCGCCACCAGGACCCGTTCCCGGCCTCCCCCGCCACCAGTCCCGGGACCGGGCCCGCCGAGCATGGGCGCCGCCAGCTCACCGACCCTGTCCATCGCCTGGTCGAACCGCTCCCACACCCGGTCGCCATCCGGGTCCCGCAGCCACCCGCGCAGCACGTGGTTGTGCGCGGCGATGAGCGCCGCCGAGACCACCTCGACCTCCAGGGACGAGCGGTCCCCGCCCGCGCGCTGGGCCAGGTAGTGGCTGAACGCCGCCTGGTACCGGGCGGTCATCGCCACCTCCCGGTCCCGCAGCCGCGGGTGCGCGCGCACCAGCCGGTACCGCGGCACGGTGATCTCCGGGTCGCGGACGTACCCCTGGAAGACCAGGCGCGCGGCGGCGACCACCGTGGGCAGCGGGTCGTCCGGGGAAGCCTCCATGTACCGCACGACCGTCTCGAAGAGCTCGTCGTGCTCGGCGAAGAGGATGTCCTCCTTGGAGCCGAACCTGCGGAAGAGGCTCCTGCGGCTCACCCCGGTGGCCTCCGCGACGCCCTCCATCGTGGTGGCCTCGAACCCAGCCTCGGTGAACAGTCCCACCGCCGCCAGCACCACCTCCCGGGTCTCCCGCGGCGGTGCGCCCCGCACCGCGCGCCCACCTGTCGCGCCCATGGCTTCCTCCTCCCGCCGGGTGACCCGACCTCTGGCGAAGGTAGCCGAACCCGTCGGTGTACTTCGCCCGTTTCACCCCCTACTCTGGCACTGAATGCCAGACATAGGCACCTAGTGCCAACTACCGGGGATCGTGCACTTCCTCGGGGAGGGAAGAACATGAGCGACTTCGACCTGTTCAAGACCAACGAGGAGCACGAGGAGCTGCGCGAGGCCGTGCGCTCGGTGGCCGAGGACAAGATCGCCCCGCACGCCGCCGAGGTGGACGAGAAGTCGGCCTTCCCGCAGGACGCCCTCGACGCCCTGGTCGCCACCGACTTCCACGCCGCGCACATCGCCGAGGACTACGAGGGCGTGGGCGCCGACGCGCTCGCGACCTGCATCATCATCGAGGAGGTCGCCCGTGTGTGCGCCTCCTCCTCGCTCATCCCCGCGGTGAACAAGCTCGGCACCATGCCGCTGATCCTGGGCGCTTCCGAGGAGGTCAAGCAGCGCTACCTGACCCCCGTGGCGCGCGGCGAGGCGATGTTCTCCTACGGCCTGTCCGAGCGCGAGGCCGGTTCCGACACCGCCGCCATGCGCACCCAGGCCGCCCCCAAGGGCGACGACTGGATCCTCAACGGCCAGAAGTCCTGGATCACCAACGCCGGTGTCAGCGACTACTACACCGTCCTGGCCGTGACCGACCCCGAGGGCAGGCGCGGCCGCAACATCTCCGCGTTCGTCGTGCACGCCGACGACCCCGGCTTCACCCTGGGCGAGCCCGAGCGCAAGCTCGGCATCAAGGGCTCCCCCACCCGGGAGCTGTTCTTCGACGACGTCCACATCCCCGGCGACCGCATCGTCGGCGCCCCGGGCGAGGGCCTGAAGATCGCGCTGCGCACCCTGGACCACACCCGCGTCACCATCGGCGCGCAGGCCGTCGGCATCGCCCAGGGCGCCCTGGACCACGCCGTGGCCTACGTCAAGGAGCGCAAGCAGTTCGGCAAGGCCGTCGCCGACTTCCAGGGCATCCAGTTCATGCTCGCCGACATGGCCATGAAGCTGGAGACCGCCCGCCAGATGGTCTACGTGGCCGCCGCCAAGTCCGAGCGCGGCGACGAGGACCTGCCCTTCTACGGTGCCGCGGCCAAGTGCTACGCCTCCGACGCCGCCATGGAGATCACCACCGACGCCGTCCAGCTGCTGGGCGGAGCGGGCTACGTCAAGGACTTCCCGCTGGAGCGCATGATGCGCGACGCCAAGATCACCCAGATCTACGAGGGCACCAACCAGATCCAGCGCATGGTGATGGCCCGCCAGCTCCTCAAGTAGGCCGAAGACCCCCGGGCCCGGCTCCGCGGACCCGGAACGGCGAACGCCCGCCTCCCCTCCCGGGGGGCGGGCGTTCGCCGTTCCGCCTCAGTTCAGGGACTCCCGGGCGAACTTGGCCATCGGGGCGGGGTCCCGTCCAAGAGCACGGCGGACGTCGTCGGTGACCACGGCGGCCCGGCCGTTGGCGATAGCCCGGAACCGCTCGTTGAGGGTGTCCACGTACCGGTCCGACCAGCCGATGTCGGTGGCGCGGAAGTAGAACCCGGCCTCGTCCACCTTCTTGTACCGCCACACCGGGCTCTCCGTGCCCTTGGTCATCCTGACGACCTCGCGGAAGGTGACGGCGGCGGGGCCGGTGAGCGTGTACTCGCGGCCGTGGTGCCCCTCCTCGGTGAGCGCGGCGACGACGGTGTGGGTGACGTCCCGGGCGTCCACGAAACTGACCGCCGCGTCCTTGGGCAGCGGCAGCTCCAGGCGCCCCTTGCGGGAACGGGCCAGACGGGCGAAGACCCCTTCGGTGAAGTCCTGGTCCAGCCAGTTGGGGCGGACCACGGTCCAGTGGTCGAACAGCTCCCGGACCCGGCGCTCCAGCACGCGCTGTTCGGAGTCGGGCGGCCCGTTCTCGGTGCCCATCGCGGTGGTCAGCACGGCTGTCCGGACCCCCGCCGCGACCGCCCTCTCCAGGAAGGCTCCGACCCGGTCGGTGAGCCCGCTGGCCATGGGGACCGTCACGAACAGCCGTTCCACGCCCTCCACCGCCGGTTCCCAGCTGGTGGTGTCGGTCCAGTCCAGCCGTACCTCGCCGTCCCTGGAGGCACCGGCGGCCGGCAGGCCGCGCCTGCGCAGTTCGGTCAGGACACGTCGGCCCACCTGTCCGGTGGCGCCGGTGACCAGTGTGCTCATTCGGGTGATCCCCCAGGTTCACGCGCGAGTGCTCCGCCTGCTGACGGTACCCACTCCCGCGAGCGAAACAGGCGCGCGACGCCGCATCGGCCCGGCGCACCGCTCCGTCCCGCCACCGGGCGGGGGCCCGGTCACAGCCCGGGTAGGGGGGCTCAGGCGTGGCGCGGGGCGGAGGGCAGCGCCTCCGCGGCCACCACGAGCACGACCCCGCAGACCGCCAGGCCCAGGTTGGCCAGCAGGGCGTTCTCCTGGAGCACGGTGACGTTGCGGACGACGAGGCGGTTGAAGGCGTTGAGCACGACGCCGAGGACCGGCTGGGTCCAGAGGTGGTCGACGGCCCCGCTGACCCCCATGAGGGTGATGAGGGCTCCCAGGCCCTGGAGGAACTTGCGCATACGCCGAACCTAGGAGGCGGAGCCCCCTCGCCGCATCGGCCGAAGGCCAGCCCCGGCCGAACCCAGGTCTACCGCTGCCACCTGCGGTGTTCGACCAAAGTAGGGGACCGCCCGTCCTTGGTACCGCGCCGCCTCGGGGAGGCCCTGTCGGGTGCCCGCCGCTCGTAGACTCCGAGCGATGAACGACACGGCCACTCCCCCGGAGCGACAACGGCGCAGCGTACGCGACTGGATCGTGGACGCGCTGATGTTCCTGATCGCCCTGGGGTTCGGGCTGCTCGGCTCGGTGACGTTCCCCGGCGACCCGCCTCCCCCGCCCCGGCCCGAACTGTTCACCGTGGCCGACCAGCTGGTCGCCCTGGGCGGTTGCACGGCCCTGTGGTGGCGGCGCCGGTGGCCGGTGCGGATCGCGGTGGCCCTGGTGCTGCTCTCCGCGGTCTTCCCGTTGGTCGGCGGTGCGATGCTCGCCGCCCTGTTCTCGTTGTGCGTGCACCGACCGCCCAGGGTGGGGCTGTCGGTGCTGGCGCTGAGCTTCCTGGCCTCCCTGGTCAACGTCACCATCCACCCCGAAGGCGGCGCGCCCTTCCTGGTGATGTTCCTGCTCGCAGCGGTCTTCCAGGGGGCGGTCGCCGGCTGGGGGCTCTCGGTCCAGCACCGCCGCCAGCTGTTCGACTCGCTGCGTGAGCGGGCGGTCCACGCCGAGACGGAGGCCCGGCTGCGCGCCGAACACGCGCAGCACCGGGTGCGCGAGTCGATCGCCCGGGAGATCCACGACGTCCTCGGGCACCGGCTGTCACTGCTCAGCGTGCACGCGGGCGCCCTGGAGTACCGTCCGGACGCCTCGCCGGAGGAGGTGGGCCGGTCCGCGAAGGTGATCCGGGAGAGCGCGCACCAGGCACTCCAGGACCTGCGCGAGGTGATCGGGGTGCTGCGCGCCCCCGTGGGCGAGCTGCCGCAGCCGACCATGGCGGACCTGGCCCAGCTGGTCGCGGAGGCGGGTGTGGCCGGAGCGGGCGTGGAGTTCGTCGAGGAGTACTCCGGGACCGTCCCCGAACGGACCGGGCGCACGGCCTACCGGATCGTCCAGGAAGCGCTGACCAACGCCCGCAAACACGCGCCCGGCGCCCGCACGTCCGTGCGGGTCTCCGGGGGTCCGGGCCGGGGCCTGAGCGTGGAGGTGCGCAACGGGCCGGCGGAGCGGCCCGCCGCGACCGCCTCCGAGGGGCCGGGGAACGGCCGGGGCCTCGTGGGGCTGAGCGAACGGGTGTCCCTCGCCTCGGGCCGGCTGGAGTACGGGCCGGCCGGCGATGGTGGCTGGAGCCTGTCCGCATGGCTACCGTGGCCGTCATGAGCGAAGCGGCGCGGGACCGGGACCGGCGGATCGGTGTGCTGATCGTCGACGACGACGCACTGGTGCGGGTCGGTCTGGTGATGATGATGGGCGGCGCTCCGGACGTGAGCGTGCTGGCCGAGGCCGAGGACGGCGGCGAGGTCCTGGACCTAGTCGCGCGGCACTCGCCCGACGTGGTCCTGATGGACATCCGGATGCCCACCGTGGACGGGCTGACCGCCACCGAACGGCTGCGGGCGCTGCCCCGACCGCCGGAGGTGCTGGTCCTCACCACCTTCGACGCGGACGAGCACGTACTGCGCGCCCTGCGCGCGGGGGCCGCCGGTTTCCTGCTCAAGGACACCCCGCCCGAGGAGATCGTGGAGTCGGTCCGGAGGGTGGCGCGGGGGTTCCCCGTGCTGTCGCCCAACGTGACACGGCGGCTGATGGACCGGGTCGCCCACGCCGACCACAGCGAGCGCGCCGACCGGGCACGCGACCGCCTGGCCGTGTTGAACGCCCGGGAGACCGAGGTGGCGGTGGCGGTCGGCGAGGGCCGGTCGAACGCGGACATCGCGGCACGGCTGTTCCTGAGCGTGCCGACCGTGAAGACGCACGTGTCCAGCATCCTCACCAAGCTGGACCTGAACAACCGGGTGCAGATCGCCCTGCTGGTGCACGACGCGAACATGCTCGGCGGGGACCGGGACTGACACCCCCGGAGGCCTCCCCCGGGACGGGCGGGCCCGTGGGGCTCCGGTCGGCCGTACCGTCAGTCGGCGGGCTCGAAGGATTCCGAGATCCGGTCCAGGAGGTCGTGGTTGTAGTCCTGGGGCTCACCGCTCGTCAGGAACAGCGCGTACCCGGTGTCCTCGGTGTGGAAGCCGCGGTTGATCGCGTGCATCTGCCCGCCGTCCCCGGAGTAGGTGAACTCCCAGTCGGCGGCGCTGACGTAGTCCTCGGCCCATTCGGCGTCCACGTCCTCGATCCCGATGAGGGAGTAGCCGCCGAAGTTCTGGCTGCCGGTCGGCTCGAAGTCGCGCCAGTCGTCCCCGGCGTCCGGGTTGGGGTTGGACGTCTGGTCGACCAGGAGGTAGCCGCCGTCGGGGTTGTGGAAGTAGACCATGTGGTCCCGGCGCTCGAGTTCCCAGTCCTCGGGGACGTCGACGGAGAAGCCGCTGGGGTCATCGTGGCGGACGAGGAAGTCCCACTCCTCGTCCTCTTCGTCCTCCTCCGGGCCCTCTTCCTCCGGTTCCTCCTCCCCGGTCCCGGCCTCCTCCTGCTCGGCGGCCCCCTGGCCGCCGTCGGCCCCGGCCCCGGGATCACCGGTGGGATCGGCCGCGGTCTGTTCCTCGCTGGAACCGGCCAGCCCGGCGTCCGGACCCCCCGGACGGTTCATGCTGACGAACAGCGTGGTCGCGGCTGCGCCGGCCAGCAGGACCAGGGCGGCCGCGACGACCATGAACGCCCGTGTCCGGGAACCGGCCGCCCTCTCGCGGGTGCGCCGGGGGACGTCGGCGGGCGGCGGGGTGCCCGGCGCGGACCCGGCGGCGCTGACCACCCGGTTCACCGTGCCCTGGCCGGTGACCCTGTTCCACTCCGGTTCGGCGCCGGGGCCGGCGCTCTCCTGCGGGGAGCCGGCCGTGTCGGGGGCGGGAGCCACCGCGGTGGTGGTCGTCCCTCCGGCGCCGCGGACCTCGCGCAGGAGGGCCCGGACCTCGGCGACCGAGGGGCGGTCCTCGGGGTCCTTCTCGCACAGCGCTTCGAGGACGGGACGGAGCGCGCCCGCGTTGGGCGTCTCCGGCAGGTCCTGGGTGACGATGGCGGTCAGGGTGGCCATCGGGGTGGGCCGGTCGAAGGGCAGACCGCCCTCCACCGCCTGGTAGAGGGTGATGCCCAGCGCCCACATGTCGGAGGCGGGTGTGGCCGAGCGGCCGTGCGCGATCTCCGGCGCGAGGTAGCTCGGCGAACCGATCAGCAGCCCGGTGCTGGTCAGGTGGGTGGAACCGTCCAGGTGGGCGATACCGAAGTCGGTGAGGACGGCCCGGTCGTTCCCGGCGATCAGCACGTTGCCCGGTTTGATGTCGCGGTGCACGATGCCCCGGTCGTGCGCTTCGGCGAGCCCCGCGGCCATCTGCTCGCCGATGTCGGCGACGCGGCGTACCGGCAGCGTCCCCTCCTCGCGGATGATGTCGCCGAGGGAGGGCCCGCGTACGAGCTCCATCACGATCCACGGGCGCCCGTCCTCCTCCGCCACGTCGAACACCGTGATGATGGCCGGGTGGCTGAGCTGGGCGGCGCTGCGGGCCTCGCGGAGCATGCGGGTGCGCAGGACGTCGACCTCGTGCGAGGGGAGGTTCGGCGGTGTCGTCAGTTCCTTGACCGCGACCGTCCGGTCCAGCAGGGTGTCCGTCCCGCGCCAGACCCGGCCCATACCTCCCGCGCCGATGACCTCGTCCAGGCGGTACCGGTTGGCCAGGACACGGCCGGGCTCGGCTTCCGAACTGTTCATGTGTGCGCGCAATCCTCTTCGGGGGAGGGGCCCTTCCGGGGAGGAGGGCTGAACCGGGGTTGGGACAGGGCAGGGGGTCGTGGGGGACCCTCCCGAGTCTAGGGTGCGTCCCGCGGACACATACTCTGCTGCGCGTCGCCCCAGTGGCACTTGCACTGCGTTCTCATCAGTCGACAGCCAAACCCGGGCGGGCCCCCGCTGTGCGACACTGCCGAGCTTGCGAGGCAGGGCACAGTAGGGGCACTCCTTCTTCGGCCTTGTGCCAGCACCACTGGATACGCCGCTCGCAACGAGCAGCGCCCACAGAACACACCCTAGGAGCCCGAACCCGCCCCTCGGTGCTCCCCCGAAGGTGCCAACAGTGTCCCCATGACCGGACAGAACCACCCGAAACGCCCCTGAGATGCGAAGATCCCGCCGGGGGACGCCGAAGCATCCCACGACGGGACCGGGAAAACCGGGCGTGTCCCGAAGGACTCCGGTGAGCGCCGCCGGAGCGGGGTCAGCGCAACCGGACCGGGAGGGCCTCCACCCCCGCGGAGATGATGGACGGCGACTCGGCCAGGTCGGCCCCGTCCACCGCGACGTCGAGCCCGGGGAAGCGTTCGAACAGGCGCGGCAGGAGCTCGTTGACCTCCATCCGGGCCAGGTTCGCCCCCAGGCAGTAGTGCCGCCCGTGGGAGAAGGCCAGGTGCGAGGTGTCCTCCCGGGTGATGTCGAACTCGCCCGCCGTGGAGCCGTGGCGTTCGGGGTCCCGGCCCGCGGAGGCGTAACCGAGCATCAGCGCCTCGCCCTTGGGCAGACTCACCCCGGCGAGCTCCATGTCCTCGGTGGTGTAGCGCATCGGCACGTACTCGCCGGGCGGGTTGAGGCGCAGCACCTCCTCGATCGCCTCGGACCACTCCGCCTTGCCCGCGACGATCATGTCGAGCTGGTCGCGGTGGCCGGTGAGGAGTCGCACAGCGTTACCGATGAGGTTCATCGTGGTCTCGTAGCCGGCGCTGACGAACAGCACCAGGTTCCAGATGAGCTCGTCCTCGGTGAGCTTGTCCTCCTCGTCGCGGGCGGCGATGAGGGCGGTGGTCAGGTCGTCTCCGGGCTCGGCGCGTTTGGCCGCCACCAGCCCGGTCAGGACCGCCCACATCTCGAAGAAGGTCGACATCGCCTCGTCGGGCGTGACGCTCTGGTCGAAGAAGACGCCGACGAGCCTGTGCAGCTTGGGCCGGGTCTCCTCGTCCAGCCCGAACAGGTCACTGATCACCGTGAGCGGGAGCGGCTGCGCGACCAGGGACCTGAGGTCGACGACGCCGTCCTCGCTCTGCCCGGCCGCCCGCTCCAGGTCGTCGAGGAGTGCTTCGACGATGCCCGTGACGGCCGGGCGCAGCTGCTCGACGCGGCGCGGGGTGAACGCCTTGGACACCAGCCTGCGCAGCCGGGTGTGGTCCTCCCCGTCCTTGGACAGCATGTTCTCGTTGATGATCCAGGAGATCAGCGGCCAGTCCGGCGGGACCTCGCCCTCGTTGAACGCCCTCCAGTGCCGCTTGTTCTTCTGGATGCGCGGATCGGCCAGCGCGTCGCTGACCGCCTGGTGGGAGGTCACGACCCACGCGCCAACCTGACCAGGAAGTTCGACAGGGACGACAGGGGCGATGTCCCTGAGGTGGTCTGCCTGGGCGCTGATGTTTCCGGGGGCGAGTCGGATGCGGTCCAAGGTGTTCCTTCCACTGGGGGCCGGGGTGCGGCGGGAGGCTGCGGGGGGAATCCGACCGGGAGTTCGACCGGGATCCAGGACAGGGCCGACAGGTGCCAGCGCAGGTCCTGGGGAGGTACCGCCAGGTGCAGTCCCGGCAGCCGGTCCAGGAGGGTGCGCAGCGCGATGATGGTGATCGTGGTGGCCTCCTCCCGCGCCGGGCAGCGATGGGCCCCGGCGCCCCAGGCCACGTGGGCGCGGTTGCTCGACTCCGCCATCTGCTCCGCGTTCTCCTCCAGGAAGAAGCGGTTGGCGGCGGCGAAGCCCAACAGGATCGGCGCGCCCGCCTGGATGGTGCGGCCGCCGCCGATCGGCACGTCCGCCCTCGGGTAGATGACGGGGTAGTTGGTGATCGGCGGATCCTGCCACAGGACGCGGTCGACGGTGTCGGCGAGGACGGTCGGGGAGGGCGCACCGCCGCTCGCGGTGTTGGGGTCGGCGAGGACCGCCCGCACCCCGGCGCTGATCAGGTTGGCGGTGGGCTCGTTGGCCGCGGCCACCAGCAGGAGGAGCTGCATGATCACCTCCTCGTCGCTGAGCGCCGCCCGGTGCTGGATCAGCCGGGTGGTGACGTCGTCGCCGGGTTCGCGGTGCTTGGCGGTGACCACCTCGGACAGGGCGCGCTCGGCCTCGGCGTTCGACTTCTCCGCGTCGATGCCGAGCCAGAGGTTGCGCATGGCGGCCGCGAAGCGCATGCTCTGGTCCCGGTCGAAGCCGAACAGCTCGTTGATGACGAGCAGCGGCAGCATCCGGGCGTACTCGTTGAGGACGTCGGCGCGGCCCCGTTCACAGAACTCGTCGATGAGGCCGTCCGCGTACGACCGGGTCACCTCGGTCAGGCGCTCCGAGCCGACCGCCCCGAGGCTGTCGGTGATCGCCCTCCGGTAGCGCTGGTGCTCGGTGCCGTCGGTGAAGAGGGCGTTCGTGCGGGGGGCCATCATCGGCAGCACGGACGCGTCCGCGTCGATCCTGCCCTCGCGGAAGTCCTTCCACAGGCGGGCGTCGTGCCCGAACGCGGTGGTGTCCCGGCTCCAGGAGATCAGGGTGGTGTAGTCGGTGACCAACCACCCGTGCACGCCGGGTTCCAACTCGACCGGGACCACCGGCCCGTGTGCGGCGCGCATCTCGGCGTACACGGCGTAGGGGTCCGGGTGCGGTTCGTCTCGGTACAGCTTGGCGCGGGGGCATCCGGATGTCACGGGGGACCTCTGTCGTGCGGGGGCGGTTAACAGGTGCGGGTCGACCGTCCTTCGGTTGGCCACCGGCGTTCAGCCGGTCCGGGTCGGGGCGCGGACGGGCCGCGCGCGTCGCGCGGAGCCCCACGGGGCGGAGCTCCGCGCAAACCCTAGCGGCCGAGGTCCCGCAGGGCGAGACCTGGGCCACACCCGGCCAGAGCGAGCGGGCGGGCACCGGTGGTGCTCCGCCCGCCCCGGACGGGCCGCGCCCGGCCCCTCCGGCCCCCGCGACCCGCCCGCTCCCTGCTCAGGCCGCCTTCCTGCTCAGGCCCCCTTCCTGCTGATGCTCCGCCTCCCCCGCACCGGGGTGTCGCCCACCGGGGTGTCGCCGTCCGCGTGCGGGGCGTCGGAGGGGACCGTTTCGTTCAGCGGGCGGAAGCGGCGCAGGCGCTGGCTGTTGCTCACCACGAACACGCTCGACAGGGCCATCGCCGCACCGGCGAGCATGGGGTTGAGCAGCCCCATCGCGGCCAGTGGCAGGGCAGCGGTGTTGTAGGCGAACGCCCAGAACAGGTTGCCCTTGATGGTGCCGAGGGTGCGCCGGGACAGCCGGACCGCGTCGGCGGCCGCCCTCAGGTCCCCCCGGACCAGGGTGAGGTCGCTGGCCTCGATGGCCACGTCGGTTCCGGTGCCCATGGACAGCCCCAGGTCGGCCTGGGCGAGCGCGGCGGCGTCGTTGACCCCGTCGCCGACCATCGCCACCGTGCGCCCCTCGGCCTGGAGCCGGGTGACCACGTCGACCTTCTCCTTGGGCAGGACCTCGGCGATGACCTCCTCGATCCCCACCGTGTCGGCGACCGATCGGGCCACCGCCCGGTGGTCGCCGGTCAGCAGGATCGGGGTCAGTCCCAGAGCGCGGAACTGGCGGACCGCCTCGGCGCTGGTCGGCTTGACCGTGTCGGCCACCTCCAGCACGCCCCTGGCCCGACCGTCCCAGCCGACCGCGACGGCGGTGCGGCCCTGGGCCTGGGCCGACTCCAGTGCTCGGGCCAGTTCCTCCGGCAGTTCCTGCGACCACTCCGCCAGGAGTGCGGCCCGGCCCACCAGGACGGCGTGGCCGTCCACGAGGCCCTGGACGCCCCGGCCCTCGATGTTGGCGAAGTCCTCCGGATCGGGGAGGTCGCCGACCCGCGCCGCGGCCCCCGTGGCGATCGCCCGGGCGATGGGGTGTTCGGAGGCGTTCTCCAGGGCTCCGGCCAGCCTGAGGACCTCGTCGGCGTCCTCGCCGCGGGCCTCGGTGACGCCGACCAGGGCCATCTTGCCGGTGGTGACGGTGCCGGTCTTGTCCAGCACGACGGTGTCCACCCGCCGGGTGCTCTCCAGCACCTCCGGGCCCTTGATCAGGATGCCCAGCTGGGCGCCGCGCCCGGTGCCGACCATCAGCGCCATCGGGGTGGCCAGCCCGAGAGCGCAGGGGCAGGCGATGATCAGCACGGCGACGGCGGCGGTGAAGGCCGCTCCCGCCGGGTCTCCGGCGCCGAGCCAGAAGCCCAGGGCGGCGACCGCGATCATGATGGCGACGGGGACGAACACCCCGGCGACCCGGTCGGCGAGCCGCTGCACGGCCGCCTTGCCGTTCTGTGCGTCCTCGACCAGGCGCGCCATCTGCGCGAGCTGGGTGTCGGAGCCGACCCGGGAGGCCCGCACGACCAGGCGGCCGCCCGCGTTGACGGTGGCCCCGACCACGGCGGATCCCGGTGCGACCTCGACCGGCACGGACTCACCGGTGAGCATGCTCATGTCGACGGCGGAGGTGCCGGACTCGACGGTGCCGTCGGTGGCGACCTTCTCCCCGGGACGGACCACGAAGCGGTCGCCGACCGCCAGCCGATCCACGGGGACCAGTTCCTCGCGGGCCGCGGCGCCCTCGCCCCGCAGCACGGTGACCTCCTTGGCGCCCATCTCGAGCAGGGACCGCAGGGCTGCGCCCGCCCGGCGCTTGGACCGCGCCTCGAAGTACTTGCCGAGGAGGATGAAGGAGGTGACGCCCGCCGCGACCTCGAGGTAGATGTTGGCCGAGCCGTCGGTGCGGGCGATGGTGAACTCGAAGGGGTGGGTCATGCCCGGTGTCCCGGCGGTGCCGAGGAACAGGGCGTAGAGGGACCAGAGGAACGCCGAGGTGACGCCCAGGGAGACGAGGGTGTCCATGGTCGCCGTGCCGAGCCTGAGGTTCTTCCACGCCGCGGTGTGGAAGGGCAGGGCGCCCCAGACCACGACCGGCGCGGCCAGGGCCAGGGAGGCCCACTGCCAGTGGGTGAACTGCAGGGCCGGGACCATCGCCATCGCGATGACCGGAACGGACAGCACGATCGAGATGAGCGCCCGGTTCCACAGGGCCTGGGCGGGGTCGGCCGGGTCGGCCTCCTCCTGCCCCTGCTCGGACTCGGATCGGGGCACCGTGGCGGTGTAACCCGCCTTCTCGACCTGGGCGAGGAGGTCCTCGACCGGGACAGCCGGGCCGTCGAAGGAGACCCGGGCCTTCTCCGTGGCGAAGTTGACGGTGGCGCTGACGCCCTCCATCTTGTTGAGGCGTTTCTCCACCCGGTTGGCACAGGCCGCGCAGGTCATCCCGCCGATGGCCAGTTCCACCGGCTCCACCGCGGCGGACGCCGTCTTGCTGGTACTCATATGCCGCTCCAGGCTCGGTCAGTGTTCGGCACTGTCGCCGCCGTCGTGGTCCTGTTCGCCCTCCGCGGGGAGCTCCGTGCCCTCCGAGTGCCCCTCGGGCCACTCCGGCAGGACGGGGCCGGCCAGGGAGCCGGCCCCGAACGCCGCGGCGAACACGACCACGAGACCCACGGCGTAGAGCCCTAGTTTCGTGGCCACACCCATGTCAGCCGGCCACCTCGTAACCGGCCTCGTCGATGGCGGCGCGCACGGCGGAGTCGTCGATCTGCCCCTCGCCGGTGACGGTCACCTTCTTGCTCTCCAGGTCGACCTGTACGCCGGTGACGCCGGAGACCCCGCCGACCTCCTCGGTGACCGAGTTGACACAGTGCCCGCAGGTCATGCCCTCGACGGTGTAGACGGCGGTGCTGGCCATTCCTGCCTCCTGGTGCGATCTGCCGCGCTGGTTCGCGCGGTCGGTTCCAACGGGGCCCAATATACCCCCCAGGGGTATATTTCTGTCAAACCCCCACGGCGCCCCGCCACCGGAACGCGCTCGCCACGTTACCCCAGGGGGGTACCAAAAAAGGGCAAAGCCCCCACCAGCACAGGACAGCGGGACACCGGCCCCGCGCCCGGGCACCGCCCCCGCACAGCGGAACGGGCCCCCGCGGCGCACGCGGGGACCCACGGATCATCGGACATCAGGGCGGAAGCGGCGGCGACGACACGCCAGGAAGGGGGAAGGAGGCTCGGAGGTATACCCTCCCCCCGTTTATGGGGAACGCTCCCAAGGGCGCGTCACTCCGCCTTGAGAGCGAGTCTGGCCACCACCCTCTCGCTCGTGTGGTGGCCCTGGACGGTGAAACCGGCCCGGCGGAACATCTCCACAGTGCCGGTGTAGACCTCGGCACTGGGCGCACGGCCGCCCGCGGTGTCCACCGGGTAGGCCTCCAGGACACGCGCGCCTCCCGCACGCGCGTACTCGATCGCCCCCTCCAGCAGCCGGCTGCCCAGTCCGCGCCTGCGCCTGCGCGGCGGCAGCCAGAAGCACACCAGGGACCACACCCCGGGCTCGTCGGGATCGGCCGGGCGCAGGGTCCGGGAGCGGGACAACCGGATGAAGTCCTCCCGCGGGGCCACGGAGACCCAGCCGCACGGGCCGTCCCCGTCGTAGGCGATCAGCCCCGGAACGCGCCCGTCCAGGGTGAGTCGGCGCAACTCGTCCTTGTTGTCCAGACCGCGTATGGAACGGTCACACGAGACGCTCGCCGTGTGGTCCTTGGCGCGTCTTCGGAAGAACGTGCACCAGCAGTGCCCGTACGCTCCGGTCGGTCCGAACAGGTTCTCCAGGTCATCCCACCGCTCGGCGGTGGCGGGCTCGATTGAGACGATGGACATCGGACTCCCTCGCGAGGCACAACTCTGACCGCCACAACTGTGATCCAGCACACTAGCGGTGATCCGCTGTGACCGAAAGAACACGGATGCGTGAAAGCTCCTACTGTTAGCGATTTGTGCGCTTCTCCGGCGGGAGCGGGCACCCCCGTGGACAGCGCGGGGCGCGCCCGGACCAGCCGGACGCGCCCCGTCTCCCCTCGTCCCAGGGTCAGGAGGAGGTCTGTTCCCCCGCCGCAGAAGCGGCCTTCTCCTCGGGGTCCCAGCACTCCACCCCGCGCAGGTCGGGCATCCGGTCCCGGGTGAAGACCGGGTCCAGCCCCTGCTTGCGCTGTTCGGTGTAGTCCTTGAGCAGCCGGAACGCGACCGCCGCCAGGGGTGTGATCGCCACCAGGTTGACCAGCGCCATCAGACCCATGGTCGTGTCCGCCAGCGTCCAGACCAGGTCGATCGAACCCAGCGCGCCGAGGAAGGTCGCCGTCAGGAACAGCACCTTGTAGACGAGCATGGCGTTGGAGCTGTTGGTGAGGTACTCCAGGTTGGACTCGCCGTAGTAGTAGTTGCCCAGCACCGACGTGAACGCCACCAGGACGATGATCAGGGTCATCAGGTGCATCGACCACGGCCCGAGCATCGCCGTGACCGCGTGCTGGGTCAGGTCCGGCTCACGGACCCCGTCCAGCGTGCCCTGGTAACCGAGCAGGATGATGAACGCCGTCATCGAGCAGACCACCAGCGTGTCGAAGTAGACGCCCAGGGTCTGGACCAGCCCCTGCTTGACGGGGTGGGAGACCGAGGCGCTGGCGGCGGCGACCGGGGCCGAGCCCAGGCCGGCCTCGTTGGAGAACATGCCCCGGCGCACGCCCTGGATGATCACCATCGCCAGACCCGCGGCGGCGAACTCGCGGACACCGAAGGCGTGCTCGACGATCAGCGCGAACATGGCCGGGATCTGCTGGTAGTTCATCACCATGATGACCAGGCCGAGCACGAGGTAGGCCAGGGCGAAGGACGGGATGAGCGCCTGGGCGGTGTGCGCGATGCGGCGTACACCGCCGAAGATCACCAGTGCGGTAACGCCCACCAGGACCGCGCCGACGACGACCGGGAGCAGCCAGCCGTCGCCGCTGACCGCGTTCGCGGTGGAGTTGCCGACGGCGCCCACGATGGTGTTGCTCTGCACCGCGTTGAAGACCATCGCGAAGGTCGCGAGGATCGTGATCGAGAACAGGACGCCGGCCCAGCGCGCGCCGAGCCCGCGCTCCATGTAGTACGAGGGGCCGCCCCGGTAGCCGCTGCTGTCACGGACCTTGTACAGCTGGGCGAGGGTGGACTCGACGAAGCTGGCCGCTCCGACGATCAGGGCCATCATCCACATCCAGAAGACCGCGCCCGGACCGCCGAGCGAGATGGCCACGGCGACGCCGATGATGTTCCCGGTGCCGATACGGGCCGCGGCCGAGATCATGAACGCCTGGATCGAGGAGACGGCCTTCCTGCCGTCCGGAGCGATCTCCGGCTTGCTCCTCAGCACCCGGAACATCTCCGGGAGGAGGCGGACCTGGACGATCCCGGAACCGATGGTGAAGTACAGGCTCACCACCACCAGCAGCGGGATCAGGATCCAGGACCAGAAGATCTCGTTGTTGAAGAACGCGATCGCCTCGGTGAGGCTGGCGCCAAGTGTTGTTGCCTCATCAGCGAGTAACACGGGAGTGGGGCTCCTTTGCTCCGACGAATAACCGCCAGATCATGCCCACATAGTGGGACGAAACACCATTTGTCGCACGCTGTGGCCGGATGGTGATGTTCCCGTTAGTCCCCGTGCCCCCGTTCAGCCCGTGTGGACGAGGTCCGCGTAGTCCGGGTTCCGCTCCAGGAAGGCCTGGGCGAACGGGCAGATCGGCACGATCTTCAACCCCCGGCCCCGGATGTGGTCCAGGGAGTCGCGCATGAGCGCGCTGGCCACGCCCTTGCCCTCGAACGCCGGTTCCACCTCCACGTGCGGCAGGGCCAGAACCCCCTCGGCGATCAGGTGGTAGGCGGAGAAGCCGACCACCTTCCCGTCCGCGCTCACCTCGTACCGAGACCGTTCCGGAACGTCGACGACGGACAGATCCATTGCCACTACCCCCGATTCGAGTGTGTCCCGCACACGTGGTGTGCGCTTGGTGGGCCCCACAGGATGCCACGTTCCCACATCGGCCCCCCGCGCACACCCCGGGGTACGTGCGCCGGTCCCGCTCAGTGGCCCGCCCGGTACGGGTCGGTGATCCCGCCCGGGCAGGCGAGGGCGTCGACGTCCCAGCCGAGCCGCGTCGCCCCGGCCCGGTAGGCGCTCTCCAGGAACTCCAGGACCGCCGCACGCGGGTCCGGCTGTTCGCGCGCCTCGGCGTACCGCAGCAGCGCCAGGTGCCCGTGGCCGCTGGGCACCCACTCCGCGGCCGGGCTGAGCGGTTCCGAGGTCAGCCCCTCGGGTTCGGGCGCCGCGTAGGCGTAGAAGCAGGGTTCGGGGACGTTGTCGTCGCCGAACCAGAACCCGAAGCTGACCACCTCGCGCGAGTAGGCCTCGCGCACCAGGCCGCCCGACTCCTCCGGCTGTTTGACCGAGTGCTCCGAGAAGCGGGTGAGCGCGATGTCGAACGTGTGCCAGAAGTGGTGCACCGGGCTGGTCTTGCCGGAGAACCCGGACGCGAACTCCTCCAGCAGCAGGTTCACCTGGCTCAGGACCTGCCAGTACCTGGTGGCGTGCTCGGGCACGTACACGGCGTGCTCGTGGTCGTCCACGAAGAGCCGTTCGGCGTCCGGCAGGTCGAAGGGGCGCGCGAGCGGGATGCTGCCGTCCACCCCCAGGCTGTCCAGGGCCGACTGGAACCGGAGGTAGAACGAGGAGACGCTGTGCCCCCGCAGGGGGAAGGCGGCCGTGTCCCCGTCCAGGTTCGACGCGACCAGCTGGTGCCGGACGAAGTCGAAGTCCACCGTGAACACCGGGTTGCCGTCGACGAACCCCATCGGCCGGGAGGTGATCCCGCTTCCGGTGAGGTGGAAGGGCACGTGCCACCAGTGGTTGCGGCGGGGGCTGTGGCTCAGCCGGACCTTGCCGACGATCTGTTCGAAGCGGTGGACGGTTTCCTTGGTCTCGTGCCACTCGTCGAGCGGGAACGACGGGAACAGCTCCATGACGACGGTTCTCCTCGGTGCTTCCGGAACGGGTCGGGGTGGCTCTGGGGTCGGACGGAACGGGTACGGGGCCGGTCCGGGACGATCCGGGACCGGTGCGGGACGGTGCGGGACGGTGCGGGACCGCGGCCCGGTCACCAGCCCCGACGGGTGGCCCGCTCCGCCTGACCGGCCCCCGCGGGGTGCTGGTCGCGGGAACGGTAGAGGACGTAGGGGCGGAACAGGTAGCCGACCGGAGCGCTGAAGGCGTGCACCAGCCGGGTGAAGGGCAGCAGCGTGAACAGGGCCAGGCCCATCAGCGCGTGCAGCTTGTAGGGGGCCTCGGCCGCGGCCATCGCGGCGATGTCGGGCTGCAGGACCCAGATGGACCGGAACCACGGCGAGACCGTCTCCCGGTAGTCCTGGGTGTGCCCGCCCGCGAGCTCCACACCCGCGAAGTAGACGGTCATCCCCAGACCGGTCAGGATCGCCAGGACCAGGACCGCGTACATGAGCTTGTCGTTGCGGGTGGTGGCGCTGAACACCGGCCCGGTGGTGCGCCTGCGCCAGATCAGCAGGGCGATCCCGGCGAGCGTGCAGAAACCGGCGACCAGCCCGAGTGAGAGCGCCGTGACGTGGTAGAGCGTGTCCGGGACCCCGAGCGCGCGCGTCCACGTGTCGGGCACCAGCAGCCCCACCACGTGGCCGACGATCACCACCAACAGGCCGAAGTGGAAGAGCGGACTGCCGATCCGCAGCAGCCGGGACTCGTACAGTTCCGAGGAACGGGTGGTCCAGCCGAACCGGTCGTAGCGGTGGCGCCACACCAGCCCGCCCACCACGAGCACCAGCACCGCGTAGGGCAGCACGCCCCAGAGCAGGAGGTCCGCCGGGCCGAACCCGCTCATCCCCGTCTCCCCGCCCGTCCCACGGCTCAACCCTGCCCCCCGGCGGTGTCGGTCCGCGGCAGCGGGACCCTGGGCCGCGCCCCGTAGGGCTCGGTACCCACGTCCTCCGCCGGCGGGCCCTGAGCCGCCAGGCGGCGCACGCGCTCCTCGTCGGCGTTCCGGGGCGCCGGGAGGGTGTGCCGCACCGCGTCGACCACCCGCGCGTAGGGCGTCCCGTACTCGGCCAGGGACCGGGACAACAGGTCCAACCCGGCCCTGAAGTCCACCAGGAGCCCCCACCCGGCCTCGGCGTCTCCCCGGGCCGCGAACTCCAACATGACGGCCAGGTGGTCGGGCAGCTCCCTGGCGGACACCCGCCACCCCGCCTCGGCGTAGACCCGTTGGATCTCGGCCAGCGCATGGCCGCGGCGCCGGGTGTCGCCGTCGGTGTAGTAGGTCATGTGCAGGGCGCGGCGCCGGCGCAGGTCGAACACGTCCACGTAGTGCTCGGCGAGTTCCGTCTCGGGTGTGGTGGAGGCGTGTTCGCAGAACTCCAGCAGGTCGGTTCGGACCTGGCCCCTGGGCAGTTCCGCGGCGGCGCGCGCGACCAGCGGGAGCCGCTCGAAGAAGACCTCGTCCGGATAGCCGAGCAGGACCGACGCCGCCTGGTGGGTCACCGCCCTGGCGTGTGCCCTGCGTGCCGCCCGGCCCGCGCCGAGCCAGCCCGCCCCGCCGGTCCTGCCGCCGGTCGCCTCGTCATCCGTACCGTTGGTGGTGGTGCTCATGTTCGACCCCCGTCACGTGGTTCGGGGCCTGGGCCCCGCTTTCCTCCGTTGTCGGTACCGCCGCCCCGGCGGGGCGGGAAGAGTCCTCGGGGACGCCCGTTGCCGTCCCAGTTCAGCAGGTTGACGCGGCCCTCGGTGGCGTCCCGGCCGTCACCGCCCGTCCCCTCGCCCGCAGGACCGTCACCGGTCTGGCGCTCGCGCAGGGCGTGGAAGGTCTCCACGGACGCCGCCTCGGGGCGCCCGGAGGCCTCACCGAAGGGGACGTCCCCCATACCGCCCATGCCGGGTCCGCCGTCGAAGTCGAGGCTGCACCCGACCTCCTCGATGACACCGCGGTCGGACTCGTCCACTCCGAAGGCGGTGGGGATGACGTAGCGGTCGTCGTACTTGGCCAGGGCCAGCAGCCGGTACATGTCCTCGATCTCGCTCCCGGTCATCCCGACCGCGGCGGCGACGGACTCGTCGCGGTCCTGGCCGAGGTTGACCCTGCGCATGTAGGAGCGCATGGCGGCCAGGCGCCGAAGTACCAGGTCCACCGGTGCGGGATCTGAGGCGCTGAACAGCTCCGCCAGGTACTCCACCGGGATGCGCAGGGTGTCGATGGCGCCGAAGAGGTTGTCCGCCTCCTCGCCGTCGTGCCCGGTCCCGCTCAGCGCGTCCACCACCGGTGACAGCGGCGGGACGTACCAGACCATCGGCATCGTGCGGTACTCCGGATGCAGCGGCAGGGCCACCCGGAAGCGTTTGGCCAGCGCGTACACCGGCGACCGGACCGCCGAGTCCACCCAGCGGCCGGGGATGCCGTCCCGGCGGGCCGCAGCCCGCACGGCCGGGTCCGAGGGGTCGAGGAAGACGTCGAGCTGGGCCTCGTAGAGATCCTTCTCGTCCTCCACCGAGGCGGCCTGCCCGACCCGGTCCGCGTCGTAGAGGACGACCCCCAGGTACCGCAGTCGGCCCACGCAGGTCTCGGAGCAGATGGTGGGCATGCCCACCTCCACCCGCGGGTAGCAGAAGGTGCACTTCTCGGCCTTGCCCGTCTTGTGGTTGAAGTAGACCTTCTTGTACGGGCAGGCGGTGACGCACATGCGCCACCCCCGGCAGCGGTCCTGGTCCACGAGCACGATGCCGTCCTCGACCCGCTTGTAGAGCGCCCCGCTCGGGCAGGCGGCCACACAGGTCGGGTTGAGGCAGTGCTCGCAGATGCGCGGCAGGTAGAACATGAAGGTCTCCTCGAAGGAGAGCTTCACCCGGTCGCCGAGCCTGCGCACGATCGGGTCCTGCGCGGCGAGCTCGGGGCCGCCGCCCAGGTCGTCGTCCCAGTTCGCGCTCCACTCCACCTTCATCGGCTTGCCGGTGAGCGCCGAACGGGGGCTGGCCACCGGGAAGTCGTCGCCGAGCGGGGCGTTGGTCAGGGTGTCGTAGTCGTAGGTCCAGGGTTCGTAGTAGTCCTGGATGGAGGGCATCACCGGGTTGGCGAAGATCGTCGCGAGCCGCCTGATCCGGCCGCCCGACCGGGGCACCAGCCTGCCGTCGGGCCTGCGGACCCAGCCGCCCCGCCACCGCTCCTGGTCCTGGTAGGTGCGCGGGTACCCCTGGCCGGGCCGGGTCTCGACGTTGTTGAACCACGCGTACTCGACACCGCTGCGGTTGGTCCACGCCTGTTTGCAGGTGACCGAGCAGGTGTGGCAGCCGATGCACTTGTCCAGGTTCATCACCATGGCGACCTGCGCCATGACCCGGCCGATCGGGCGCTCCCGCGCGCCCGCGCCCTCCCTCTTGCGGCTCCGCTCCGCCATCAGTACCGCACCTCCGTCGTCCGCTTGCGTACGACCGTGACCTCGTCGCGCTGGTTACCGGTCGGGCCGAGGTAGTTGAAGGCGTAGGTGAACTGCGCGTACCCGCCGATGAGGTGCGTCGGCTTGACCAGCAGCCGGGTGAGCGAGTTGTGGATGCCGCCCCGCCTGCCGGTGGTCTCCGTCCTGGGCACGTCGACGGTGCGTTCCTGGGCGTGGTGCATGTACACCGTCCCGGTGGGCATCCGGTGGGATACGACCAGGCGCGCGGCGACGACGCCGTTGCGGTTGACCGCCTCCACCCAGTCGTTGTCCCGGGCCCCGATGGCCTCGGCGTCGGCCACGCTCATCCAGATCGTGGGTCCGCCCCGGGAGAGGGTCTGCATGAGCAGGTTGTCCTGGTACTCGGAGTGGATGGACCACTTGGAGTGCGGGGTCAGGTAGCGCACGACCACCTCGCGCTGCCCGGTCGGGCCGATCTGCGGTTCCCCGAACAGGCGGCTGGCGTCCAGCGGCGGCCGGTAGACCGGCAGGGCCTCGCCGAACTCGTGCATCCAGTCGTGGTCGACGTAGAAGTGCTGGCGGCCGGTGAGCGTGTGCCAGGGCTTGTCGTGTTCGATGTTGATGGTGAAGGGCGAGTAGCGGCGGTCCGAGGACTCCTTGCCGGACCACTCCGGGCTGCTGCCCACCGGGGTCGGCCCCCGCCTGGCGTCGTCGAAGACCACCCGGCGTTCGGCCGAGTGGTGGATCAGCTCGTCCATGTCGGTGCCGGTGCGTTCCGCCAGGCGTTCGAAACCCTGCGCGGCGAGGCGTCCGTTGCTGGTGCCCGACAGCGCGAGGATCATCTCGCAGGCCTTGACGTCGGTGTCCAGGGACGGGCGGCCGTCGGCGACCCCGCCGCGTACGGCGCCGTTGCGCCGGCGCAGCCAGTCGATCTCCCGGTCCGGGGTGAACGACACCCCCTTGACCGGCAGCCCCCGGTCCTCGGCCAGCGGGCCGAGCGCCGCCAGCTTCTGGGCGACGGCCGAGTAGTTGCGGCGGACAGCGACGATGCCCGGCATCGTGCGTCCCGGGACCGGGCGCTCCCCGGCCGCCTTCCAGTCCGGCGGCACCCCGTGCGGCTGGGCGAGTTCACCGGCCGTGTCGTGCTGGTGGGGCACCGCGACCAGGTCGGTGACCTCGCCGAGGTGGTCGGCGGCCAGCTCGCTGAACACCCTCGCCAGGGCGTGGAAGGCGTCGAAGTCGGTGCGGGTCTCCCAGGGCGGGTCGATCGCCGGGTTGAAGGCGTGCACGAAGGGGTGCATGTCCGTGGTGGACAGGTCGTGCTTCTCGTACCAGGTGGCGGCGGGCAGCACGATGTCGGACAGCAGCGTGGAGCTGGTCATCCGGAAGTCCATCGTGAGCAGCAGGTCCAGCTTGCCCTCCGGGATCTCCTCCCGCCAGGCCACGTCGGCGGGCCGGTGCTCGGGCCCGGCCGGCTCCGACCGGAGGTTGGAATGGGTGCCCAGGAGGTGCTTCAGGAAGTACTCGTTCCCCTTCGCGGAGGAGCCGAACAGGTTGGACCGCCACAGGGTGAGCGTCCGGGGCCAGTTGGCCGGGTCGTCGGGGTCCTCGGCGGCGAAGCGGAGGGTGCCCGCGTGGAGCTGGTCGGCGACGTACTCCGCGGCGTCCTGGCCGCGTTCGGCCGCCTCCCTGCCGAGTTGGACCGGGTTGCGGTTGAAGGTGGGGAAGGACGGCATCCAGCCCATGCGGGCCGAGGCCGCCACGAGGTCGGCGGTGTGCTGGCCCCGCACCCGCCCCGGGCCGAGCGGCGACATGAGGGCGTCGGCCCGGTAGGAGTCGTAACGCCACTGGTCGGTGTGGGTGTACCAGTAGGCGGTCCCGGCCATGAAGCGCGGTGGACGGGACCAGTCCGCACCCGAGGCGTAGGCGGCCCAGCCCGCGGCCGTGCGGCACTTCTCCTGCCCCACGTAGTGCGCCCAACCGCCGCCGTTGACCCCCTGGCAGCCGGTGAGCAGCAGCAGGGAGAGGAAGGAGCGGTAGGCGTTCTCACCGTGGAACCACTGGTTGGTCCCGGCGCCCAGGACGATCATGGCCCGCCCGCCGCTGGCCAGGGCGGTGTCGGCGAACTCCCGGGCGATCCGCACCGCGCGTTCGGCCGGGACCGAGGTCAGCGCCTCCTGCCAGGCCGGGGTGTAGGCGGCGTGCGGGTCGTCGTACCCGTCGGGCCAGACTCCGGGGAGCCCGGGGCGGGAGACCCCGTACTGGGCCAGGACCAGGTCGAACACGGTGGTGACCAGGCGGCCCCCGACCCTGCGGACCGGGACGCCCCGGGTGTCGACCTCGGCCGTGCCTCCCGGGGTGTCGAAGCGGGGCAGCGCCACCTCGACGGCCTCGGCGCCTTCGGCGTAGAGGGTCAGTTCGGGTGTGCGCCCCTCCAGGTCGAGGTTCCACCTACCCTTGCCGTCCTCGCCCCAGCGGTGTCCGATCGTGCCGTTCGGGGCTACCGGCGCTTCCTCCCCCTCGGGCCAGAACACGGGCTTCCATTCGGGGTTGGCCTCGTCGGTGTTGTCGGGCAGGTCCGAGGCGGTGAGGAACTTACCGGGCACGAACCGGCCGTCGCGCCTGTCCAGGGCCACCAGGAAGGGGAGGTCGGTGTAGGCGCGCACGTACTCGGTGAACTGGGGGGTGGGACTGTCGACGAAGCGCTCCCTGAGGATCACGTGCCCCATGGCCATCGCCAGGGCCCCGTCGGTACCGGGGTGCGGAGCCAGCCACTCGTCGGCGAACTTGGCGGCGTCGTTGTAGTCCGGGGCGACCACCACGACCTTCTGGCCGCGGTACCGGGCCTCGGCCATCCAGTGGGCGTCCGGGGTGCGGGTGACGGGGACGTTGGAGCCCCACAGCACGAGGTAGGCGGCGTCCCACCAGTCGCCGGACTCCGGGACGTCGGTCTGGTCGCCGAACACCTGCGGCGAGGCCACCGGCAGGTCGGCGTACCAGTCGTAGAAGGACAGCATCGAGCCGCCGAGCAGGTTCACGAAGCGGGCTCCCACCCCGTGGGAGACCATCGACATCGCCGGGATGGGCGAGAACCCGGCGATCCGGTCGGGGCCGTACCTCTTGATCGTCAGCACGTGTGCGGCGGCCGCGATCTCCAGGGCCTCGGCCCAGGTCGTGCGGACCAGCCCGCCCTTGCCCCGGGCCCGCTGGTAGCGGCGACGCCGTTCGGGGTCGGTGGTGATCTCCTCCCAGGCCAGCACCGGATCACCCAGCCGCTGGCGGGCCTCCCGGTACATCTGGACGAGGACACCGCGCGCGTAGGGGTAGCGCACCCGGGTCGGAGAATAGGTGTACCAGGAGAAGGCGGCGCCGCGCGGACAACCGCGCGGTTCGTACTCAGGACGGTCCGGACCCACCGAAGGATAATCAGTGGCCTGAGTTTCCCAGGTGATGATTCCGTCTTTTACATAAACATCCCAGGAACAGGAACCGGTGCAGTTCACACCGTGGGTCGAACGGACCACACGATCATGGCTCCACCGGTCCCGGTAGAACACATCACCCTCACGGCCACCATGCCTGATCTGCGCACGATTCCCATCCAGGGACTCCGATCGGGTCAGGTAGCCCCCCAAACGAAGAAGGCTGTCACCCGCCCTCCCGTCTTTGCCCTGTTTCACCATAAGGAAAACACCCCGTTTGCCCGACCGTTGCCCGGAACAAGGAAAATCGCATCCAGCCCCGACCACATTCCGTTAATGAATATGCCTTCTCCGGCACGGATGTCACGTTTCCCACACCGCTTCGGGTGACAATTCCGGTGAACCGATAGACGAAGGAGCCCTCATGCGTGCGGAAACCGGGGAGCGGACGGCCCGTTCCGGAACGGCGGGCGGCAACCTCGCCCTCGCGACGGCGGCGTTCGCGCTGACCTTCTGGGCCTGGAACCTGATCGGCCCGCTGTCGCGGACCTACAGCGACAACCTGGAGCTGACGCCGACCCAGACGTCGGTCCTGGTGGCCTTCCCGGTGCTGGTGGGTTCCCTCGGCCGCATCCCCGTGGGCGCGCTCACCGACCGCTACGGCGGCCGGGTGATGTTCACCGCCGTCTGCCTCCTCAGCATCGTCCCCACCTTCCTGGTGGGGGTCTCCGCCTCCTCGTACGGGATGCTGCTGCTCTGGGGCTTCTTCCTCGGGATCGCGGGCACCTCGTTCGCGGTCGGCGTCCCGTTCGTCAACGCCTGGTACCGGGCCGAACGGCGCGGGTTCGCCACCGGCGTGTTCGGCGCGGGGATGGGCGGAACGGCGCTGTCGGCCTTCCTGACCCCGCGCCTGGTCGAGGGCCTGGGAGTCTTCACCACCCACCTGCTGATGTGCGCGGCGCTGGCCGCGATGGCCGCCCTGATGTGGTTCCGCGCACGGAACTCGCCCGCGTGGCGGCCCCGGACCGAGCCCGTCCTGCCGCGGATGCGCGAGGCGCTCGGGCTGAGGGCGACCTGGCAGGCGTCCGCGCTGTACGCACTGGTCTTCGGCGGTTTCGTGGCCTTCTCCACCTACCTGCCGACCCTGTTGACCACCGCCTACGCGTTCGCCCAGACCGACGCTGGCCTGCGCACCGCAGGGTTCGCCGTGGCCGCGGTCGTGGCCCGCCCGGTCGGCGGCGTCCTGTCGGACCGGATCGGACCGGTGCGGGTCTGCCTGATCTCGTTCTTCGGCACCTGCGCCTTCGCCGTCGTGCTGGCGCTGCACCCGCCCGCGGAGTTCCCCGCCGGGCTGGCCTTCGTACTGATCGCGCTCTCCCTGGGCCTGGGGACCGGCGCGGTGTTCGCCCTGGTCGCCGCCCTCGTGGACCCCTCGCGTGTGGGTACGGTCACCGGCCTGGTCGGTGCCGCGGGCGGCCTCGGCGGCTACTTCCCGCCGCTGCTCATGGGCGTGGTCTACCAGGCCACCGGCGCCTACACGCTGGGATTCGTCCTGCTGGCCGTGCTCGCGCTGGTCGTGGCCCTGTACACCTCACGCGCCTTTCGCGACGCGGGCTGAGGGCGGCCCCGCCGGGGCGGGAGGGCGGGTTCACAGGGCGAAGGCGAGGTCCCGGGCGCGGACCAGGGCCGCCGACCGGTTGCCGAGCCTGACCCGCTCCAGTGCGCGGACCCCCTCCGGCAGCGCCACCCGGCGCGTACGCGCCGTCACCACCACCACGGCGTGCGAGGGCAGGACACGGCCCATCGAGGCGAGCAGCCCCCGGATCGGGCCCCCGTCCGGGACCCTGCCCTCCCAGTGGGTCATCTCGCCGTAGGGAACGTCGGTGACCACCAGGTCGGCGTCGACCGGATCGGTCAGGCCGAACACGTCGGCCACGGCGGAGTCATGCGGGAGGTCCCCGCCCATCGCGGCCAGTCCGGCGGCCAGGTCGCGGGCGGACTCGGCACGTTCCACGAACGCCACCCGGCCGAAGTCGCGGGCCGAACGGCGCAGCTCCCGCTCCCGCTCGGCCAGCCCCTCCGCCGTCAGCAGCTCCAGGTTGCGCGCGGCGATGCCCACCGCGTCCTCGTCCACGTCCGTGGCGCGCACGTGCGTCAGCCGGTCGCGGTGCAGCAGCCCCAGGACGGTCGCCAGGTACCCGCTGCCGCAGCAGGGGTCCCACAGGCGCACCCGTTCGCCCTCGGCGTGCACCATCGCCCGCTGGAGGAGTTCGCTCGCCAGTCTCACGGGGAAACCCGGGTATCCGGGCGCGGACCGCAACACCTGTCCGCTCGCCAGCGCCGAGTGGTCCGTACGCTCGGTGGCGTACCGGTAGCTCACAACCGTCCCCCTCGTTTTTCCCCGACAACGCCGAAGGCCCGGTGTCTGGGACACCGGGCCTTCGATGATGCGGTCCTGACGGGATTTGAACCCGCGGCCTCCACCTTGACAGGGTGGCGAGCACTCCTAACTGCTCCACAGGACCTCGTTGCGTGTACAACTCTAGCGCGACTTTGGAGCGCTTCGTACCGCGGCCGACCTAGAGTGGCTCAGAACGCACCCGAAACCACGAGAGGACCCCGGCGTGAGTGACTCGTCCGCCCCTCTTCCCTCCGGCCCGGACTCCACGCGGGTCGACCGTTGGCTGTGGGCGGTACGCCTCACCAAGACCCGCGCCGACGCCGCACAGGCCTGCCGCGGCGGGCATGTGCGCGTCAACGACCGCCCGGCCAAACCGGCCATGGCGGTCAGGGTCGGCGACAAGGTCAGGGTCCGGCTGCACGGCACCACCCGCGTCGTGGACGTGAGCCACATCATCGTCAAAAGGGTCGGGGCGCCGGTCGCGGCCCGCTGCTACGTCGACCGCACCCCGGCACAGCCGCCGCAGGCCGCCCCGGTGATCCGCCGGGACCGCGGCGCGGGGCGGCCCACCAAGAAGGACCGCCGCCAACTCGACAGGCTCCGCACGGACTTCCCGCCCCCGATCTGAGCCCTCGCCCTCCGCACAACAGGATCAGGAGTCGCCGTGACCTCCCCCCTCGCCGCCGGGCGCGACGCGGACGTGTTCGCCCTCGACGACCACCGGGTGCTGCGCCGCTACCGGAACCCCCAGGACACCGCGCCCGAGGCCGCGGCCATGGCGCACGCGGCGGAGCACGGCTTCCCCGTGCCCGGCGTGCACCGGGCGGAGGGGGCCGAACTGGAGATGGAGCGGCTGTACGGGCCCACGATGCTCGACGCCTGCCTGGACGGGCGGATGACGCCCGAGGGTGCGGCCCGCACGCTCGCGGAGCTCCACGAACGCCTCCACGCGCTCCCGCCCCGCTCCGGAGAAGGCCGCCTCCTGCACATGGACCTGCACCCGGGCAACGTGGTCCTCGCCCCGCAGGGCCCGGTGGTGATCGACTGGACCAACGCCCGCGACGGCGACCCGGACCTTGACCTGGCGCTGACCGCGCTACTGCTGGCCCTGATCGGGCAGAGCGGACCGCCGCCCCTGGCCGCGCTGGCCGGGGCCTGCCTGCCGCACTACGTCGGACACGTCACGGGCGACCCGGCCCGGCTGGTCGACGAGGTGGTCGCCCTGCGCGGGGCCGACCCCAACCTCGGTGCCGGGGAACTCTCCCTGCTCCCCCTCGCGGCCGACCGCGTCCGGCGGGCCGTGCACGCGCGGGCGGGGGACGCGCGGCCCTAGAGCGCGCTGAGCGGGTTCCGGGCGAGGAAGGCCAGGGCCGCCTCGGTCGCCTTGGGCGCCGCCTCGTGCAGGTAGCCGTGGCGGACGCCGGGCAGGACCAACAGCTCGGCGCCGGGGATCCGCTCAGCGAGCAGTTCGGCGTTGCCCACCGGGGTGAGCTCGTCGTCCTCACCGTGCACGACCAGCGTCGGTGGCTGGAGCCGGGGCAGCAGGTCCCAGCCGTCGTACCCGAGGCTGGCCTCGTAGTGCCGGCGCTGGGCGCGCAGCGGGTTGCGGGGCAGGATCCGGGTGACCGTCTCCGGGTGCGCGGCCGCCCACTCCGGCGTGTAGAACAGGGGCGCGATCAGCTCGCGCCCCTGCGCGGTACTGGCCCGGCGCAGGGCGAGGGACGCGTGGCGGGGGCGCTCGACCTCGTTGTCCCCGCCGGGCGCGGTGGACCCCAGGACCAGGGCGCCGACCCGTTCGGGGGCGACCGAGGCGAGGGTCTGGGCGACCTTGCCGCCCATCGAGAAGCCGTAGACGTGCGCGCGCCCGACACCGAGGTCGTCCAGGACCGCGAGGGCGTCCCCGGCGAGCAGCTCCATGCTGTACGCCCGTTCGAGGGGGGCGTCGCTACCGCCGGAGCCGCGCAGGTCCACCCGCACCACCCGGTGGTGTTCGGCGAGGTCCTCGTACACCCCCGCCCACATCTCGTGGTCGAGGGACTGGCCGTGGATGAGCAGCAGCGGATCCCCGGCCCCGTGGACGTCGTACCAGAGGCGGGTTCCGTCAGCAGCGGTCGCGTGGTTCACGCCAACGGACACTACCGGACGAACCAGGCGTCCCGCCGCCGTCACGGACGCACCGGACCGGTCGTCGCCCCGCCGAAGCGCCCCCCACCACGCGCCCGCGCCCCGTTCGTGACCTGCCCGAGCGAACCAAACCCCCGGTCCCGGGCATCTCCCCAGGTCCCAACGTCCATGGGTGCGGCCCCGCACGACCCGGCCGAAGGAGAGCGCATGAGTTCCCCCGTCATCGCGACCGACACCGACCAGGGCCCCAGGCCGAGCCAACAGGACGCCTGCTCGCACCGGGCCGAGCCCGCCACCGGGGGATGGCGGGCCGCCGTGGCGGACGGGTTCGGCGACCACCCCGGCACCCGGGAGGCCGCGCAGTTGGCCGCCGACACCGCCACCGCGGCGCCGGGCGGGGCCGCGGACGCCGTCCTGGCCGCGGCACGGGCAATCACCCGGGCCCACCCCGGGGCCGACTGCGTGATGGCGCACGCCCGCCAGGACTCCCCCGGCGAGCCCTTGGACATCGCGTGGGTGGGTGACTGCCGGGTCTGGACCTGGAGCCCCGGCGAGGGGCTGCGCCAGCACACCCGCGACCACACCCGCGGCCAGGAGATGCGCGACCTCCGGGTGTCGGACCAGCTGGCACGGCGCGGCGACCACGCCGTCACCGCCTCCGTGGCCACCGCCGCCCCCGGAGGTGTCGGAACCGCCACCGCGCCCGTCGCCGACCTCATCCTGTTCACCTGCGACGGCATCCACGACTACGTCGACGAGCGGCTGCTGGCCGAACTCGTCACCGACCACGCCCACGACCCCGACACCCTGGTCCGGGTCCTGGTGGACGCAGCCCGCGAGGCGGAGAGCACCGACAACGCCACCGCCCTGGTGATCGGACTGGTTCCGGAACCGGAGGGGCGCGCACGGCAGCGCACCCGGCAGGAACGCCTCCTGTACGGCCTGGAGGGCTTCGGCGGGCCCGGGGACCGTCTCCCCGAGGACTCGGAACACCTGCTGCGCGTCCTCGCCGAGGACCGCACCGCCGGGATCGCCTGCGACCGGTTCCTCCTGCGCGACGGCGCCACCTACTGGTGCACGAAGGACTCCGACCACACCGACCGCCACGTGAGCTGGCACGGCGTCACCTGGTCCCAGACGTACTGACGGCGAGCGGGCCCGCTCACACCCGGAACCCCCACCAGGACGGGATCCGGTCCGTGCGGGCACGCTGCCCGGCCCCACCGCGAGAGGTTACGGGTTCTGCTGCCCTTCCCGTTGGGGGCGCTTGTACACGCGGCCCTCCTTCATCACGAAGTCCACCTCGCCGGTCACCTCGATGCGGGTGAACGGGTCGCCCGGCATCGCGATGACGTCGGCGACCTTCCCGGTCGCGATCACCCCGAGGTCGTCGAGGCCGAGCATCCGGGCCGCCACGCTGGTAGCCGCCCGCAGTGCCCGTGCGGGCGTGATCCCGTTGGAGACCATCGCCGGGAACTCCCGCCAGTTCTCCGCGTGCGGGAACATCCCCGCGTCCGTTCCGAAGGCGATCTCGACCCCGCTGTTCGCGACGTGCTCGGCGCAGTCGAGCAGGGACCTGCCGTACTTGCGGAACTTGTCGCGCTTTCCCGCGGGTTTGTCCGCCCAGTACGCGTCGTCGTCCACCCTGCGCGCGTCGTCGGTGATCGTGAACTGGGTGGGGACCAGGAAGACCCCCTCGTCCGCCATCATCCGCAGCGTGTCACCGGAGGCGAGGTTGCCGTGGTCGATGCTGCGCACTCCGGCCCGCACCGCGCGCCGCACACCCTCGTCCCCGTAGCAGTGCGGTGTCGCCGGGCGGCCGAGGTCACGCGCGGTCGCGACCAGGACCTCCATCTCCTCCTGGGTGTAGGTGCAGTGGGCGGGGTCGTCGGAGGGACTGGAGAAACCGCCGGTCGCGCCGAACTTGATCCAGTCGGCGCCGCCCCGGATCTCCCTGCGCACAGTGGTACGGATCTCGTCGGGTCCGTCCGCCGCGGCCAGTTCCAGCGGGGAGGGCCACCTCTGGAGGTCTGGGGAGACCGCAGCGGAGAAGTCGCCGTGTCCGCCGCGGGCGGAGATCAGGTGCGGGGCGACGAGCATCCGCGGACCGTCGACGACCCCCTGTGCGACCGAGTCGCGCAGGGCGACCAGGCCGAACCCGGGATCGGCGCTCATCAGGTCGCGCACGGTGGTGAACCCGTTCAGCAGCATCGTCCGCAGGACCGGTACGGCCCGCAGCGCACCTGCGGCGGAGGAGAGCAGGAGCGAGGACATCAGGTCCGGGGTGATGGTGACATGCGTGTGACAGTCCATGAAACCGGGTGTCACGGTACGGCCCGACAGATCCACCACCTCGGCTCCGGCGGGCGGGGGGACGTTCTCCGCCACCCGGGTGATGCGGCCGTCCTCGACCAGGACGTCCCGGACCCCCAGTGGGGCGTCCGCCACCCCGTCCCACACCGTGCCTCCTGTCAGCAACGTGGCCACGGTTCCCCCGTTCGTGCTCGGCTCTGCGGGCCGCGACCGGCGCCCCTGCCAGCCACGATCGATCAGAGTCGATGATGCAACACGGTGGTTCCGGGGTCCCGGTGCCACGCGGGACCGTCACGACGCGGCCCGCCGAGCACCGGCGACCACCGGCGCACGAAAAGGCCCCGCCCCTGCTTTCGCAGGTGGCGGGGCCTTTTGCATGTCTGTGGGTTGTGGCTAGGGGCGGGGTCGAACCGCCGACCTTCCGCTTTTCAGGCGATCAAACTAACCACGATGAACTACCTTATGACCTGCGAAAACTTCCCGCATGATGCTATCTTTATACAGCTTGGCCGCATATTGGACGCAACCACCCCGCCATACCCCAACAGCACCCACCGGAGCACAAGGCCACAAAAACAAACAAAGAAAAACCCCGAATCCGAAACAAAGGCAATACAAAATATCAAAGGAAATAAATTTCATGGAATGGGAATACATTGGCAGCACCGTCAACCCCTGGGGAAATGTTCCAGCAACAGGGGGAGGAGAAAATCTCGTGCCACAGGTGCAAGATTACATAAATCGAGTGAAGGAAGCGGCAAAGGAAAGAGACTGCACATCGCGCCGACACCACTTCGTTCCTCAGTCATATCTGAGAAATTGGAGCCAGGACAGGAAGCGGGTTCGCGTCCTCGGAACAAGAAACGGTATGGATAAGATGATTGGAGTGAAGGATGTATGCGTAAAAGAAAACTTCTATCAAGTCACCGACAGCAACAACAAGCTCCACCACCAAGTGGAGCGAATGCTTTCAATATTTGATGATGAGATGGCAAATCTCCTGAGAAAGCTACACTCCTGGCAACCTGGGGATGACTTTGCCTTCGGCGACTTCATGTCGCTAGCTTTGATAGTCTCCTTGCAAAGCAACCGAACACCGCAAATGCGACGTTACCTATCAAGCCAAACAGACTGGCTATCCGAGAGGGCAAAGCAGCCACCCCAGACTCTAAAAGCAGACCACTTCGTGGACTCCATGTTCCAGTCGCTCTACGATGCAGCAGACCAGTTTTCAACACGTCAACTGGAGGTTTGGGACGACCCACATGGGCGATTCATCACAAGCGACCAACCAGTACAACTATCTGCAGGAAAAACAGGAACCCCGACAACCATGAACGACAGCAATTACATCTACTGGCCCATAGGACCAACTCGAATGATTGCTTTTCATATTGAACCCCAGGGCGAGAAAATTATCCACAAGGTCGCCACAAGAAGAGAAATGGAGGAAATTAGACGCACCTTCATTCGTGGAGCCGAGTCAACCCTCATTACCACCCCGGGAGACTATAATTTGCCAACTGGATCAATACTTAAAAAGCGCCCCCAACTCCAGGTTGATTGCTGGCCAAAAAACAAGGAGAAGCGAGTCTGTGGGTTTAGATTTAGGCTCGGCCATGGAGCCGAAACAATAGATCTCGCCTGCCATCCGATTTGCGCACTAAAGAAAAACTAAGTTCCAAAAAGAAAGAGCCCGGGATTGGGACTACACCCAAACCCAGGCCCCGAGTCAACCAAGAACTCTCATCGCTTCTCGTCGGCCTCTTCCCAGGTGCGGTTCATCGCGCCCTTGAGGGCTTCCACCTGGTCTACGACGGGTTCGATTCCGAAGGAGCGCAGGAGCAGCATCGCGGCGTGCTCCGGCTTCGGGTCGTCCTGAGCGAGCGGTTCAAGGCCCTCACTCTCCAGAAGCTCCCGCACCTGCCGTACGAGCTTGTTGCGGTCGTAGCTCTGATACATGCTTACGCCTCCCAGCGCTTGCCGGTGATCCGCTCGTAGACCTCGATGTAGCGGGCCCGGGTCGCTTCCACGATCCCATCGGGGATCTCGGGGCCGGGCGGAGTGCGGTCCCAGTCGGTCACGGTGCTCGACCAGTCCCGGACGAACTGCTTGTCGAAAGCGTGCTGGGGCCTGCCCGGCTGCCAGTCGTCGGCGGGCCAGAAGCGCGAGGAGTCCGAGGTCAGCACCTCATCCGCGAGCACGAGCGTACCGTCCGCCGCGCGGCCGAACTCCAGCTTGGTGTCAGCGATGATGATGCCGCGCTCAGCCGCGATCTCAGCACCGCGCTTGTACACGTCCAGGGTCACCGTGCGCAGGCGGTCAGCGGTCTCCTGACCGATCTCCTCGACCACGTCGGCGAAGGTGATGAACTCGTCGTGCCCCTCGGTCGCCTTGGTGGTGGGGGTGAAGATCGGTTCGGGGAGCTTGGACGCTTCCACCAGCCCCTCAGGGAGCTTGATCCCGGAGACGGTGCCCTGCTTCTCGTACTCCTTGAGCCCCAGGCCCGCGAGGTAGCCACGGGCGATCCACTCCACGGGGAGCATGGTGAGCTTCTGGCAGCGCACGGCACGTCCGGCCCACTCCTCCGGGACGTCAGTAGCGGAGATGATGTGGTTGGGCACCACATCGGCAAGCTGCTCGAACCACCACAGCGAGAGCTGGGTGAGGATCTTGCCCTTGTCGGGGATGGGGGTGGGCAGCACGACGTCGTAGACGCTCACGCGGTCCGAGGCCACCAGGATGAGGTCATCACCGTCGGCGTAGACGTCGCGCACCTTGCCTGAGTGCAGCAGTTCCATGTTGCTCCTACCTGGAGATCTCGTAGTTGTAGGTGGCCCAGCGGCGGGCCACGGAGACGGACTGGCCGAACTCGATCACGTCACCGTCGGCGTTCAACACCCAGTTCTGCTTGCGCAACACCGGGGAGCCGAGAGGGATGCCCAGAGCCGCGGAGTCCTCTTCCGAAGCGATGTCGGCGCGGAGCTGGTCCTTGCCCGCTGCGGGCACAAGCCCGGTCTGCTCTTCCACGTACTTCGGGGTGCCCTGGCGAAGCCGTTGGGCTTCGAGCAGCAGGGGGGCCGACTCGGCCAGTTCCCCGCTGTACCAGGACGTGCTGGCCGAGGAGGGCACGTCGTCCCGGAGGGTGACCCGCTGGCGCCGGATGACGTTCGTGCCTTCGGGAACACCGAGAGCGTCTGCGACGTCCTCGGGGGCCGACACCAGTTCGGCTGAGCGGATCTCGGCGCGTTCGTTCGCCGCGTAGATCCGGCCTTCCAGACTGCGAATCACACGGTCCTTGGCACTGGCCGCCGCCTGTTCGCGGGTGACGATGCTGCCCTTGCCGGGTTCACTGCGCACCAGGCCCTCAGCCTTGAGCACCCCGACGACCTTGGTCGCGGTCGCCAGCGAGATCTTCCACTTCGCAGCGATAGCGCGAACGGAATCGATCTTCTGCCCGTCCTGGAGGACTCCGGACTCGATCTCGGCCTTGATGTGCTTGACGACCTGCATGTAGGGCGGGTCGGTGCGTTGGACCTGAGGGGACACGTGTGACTCCTTCGTGGTGAACGTGATCAGTGTACTAGAACGCATATATGTCCATGCGGGTGACCTGGGACTCCATGGTCTGCAACACCACAGAGCCAAGGAATATGCCAACTGTACTAGAACAGATAGAGGTTGCGTGCTATAACAGTTCTACGGCCACAGGCCACAGCCCGGAAGAGGACTCCGGTGAGCAGGGCGAAGCTCTGTCCACCGCGTGGAATCCCGGAGCACACGAGCTTTAACAAGCCCTTGAGGCACATAGCGAGCAAGCCCTGACCCCACCCCGAGCAGACAAGGGGCGGCGACGGGAAGACGTGGCCACGGCACCCTCGCGCGGGTGCGCCGACCGGTGACCGACCGGCGACACGGAATGGCCGCGCCGCACCCCAGGGGTGCCTGTCCTCTCTCAACTCCCGGCACAACACGGGAGCGCGAGACGGGGGCGGGGACCACCCGGGTCCACCACATCCCCCACACAGCAACGAGCCCCGCCGGGATGCCGCCCAGCGGGGCTCTCACGCACCTGTTCACCTGCGAGGAGAAACACATGCGCACCACCATGATGCCGTCCCCGACTGCCCCCAAAACCCCCACCACCCACAAGGGCCTCTTCGAGGTCACCCCCACCGCCGCCCAGGTGCTGGGCATCACCGACGCATGCGACCTGTTCGCCGCCGACCTCGACGGCGAGACGGCCGAAGACCGTGCGGCCCGCGAGGCTGCTGCCGCCGACATCCTCGACGACCGCCTGAGCGAGATCGCCGCTCAGGCCCTGACCGCCGAGGTCGTCACGGGGTGGTCGGTGTGAGCCCCGAACTGCTTCCCGTGGTGGTCGTCACCGCCGTGGTCGTGCTCCTGCTCGTTGTGGGAGCGCTGCGGGTGGCCGCCGCCTACCGCCGTACCCGCCGGGTCCTGCGCCGCTGGGGCCGTACCCGCGTAGTTATCACCCAGCACCCCCACCGGAAGGGAGTCCGCCGTGGTTGAGCTGATCTCGCTGTTCGCGTTCCTGGTCACCGCTGGCCTGTTCGTCTACCTGGTCGGGTTCCCGCTGATCGAGCGGCGCTCGGACCTGGACACCCTGACCCGCCTGTCCAAGGTTAAGGAGGACCAGTGAGCTTCCCCAAGAAGCAGGGCCAGGGGCAGCCCGAACAGGCCGCCCCGGTCACCGCCGAAGAGATCCAGCGGACGGTTCAGGCCGCCAAAGCGTTGGAGTCGATCCCGGGGCAGGAGTTGTTGGAGGACCCGGCGCTCAACCCCGCCACGCGGGCCAGGTACGACCAGTTGACCGCTGAGCGGTTGGAAGCGGCGTTGCAGGCTGACCACCGCCGCAAGCTGGCCGAGGCCGCTGAGCGGGCCCGGGTGGCTGAGGAGGCCGCGCAGGTGGCCGAGATCATCGACCGGGCCCGCCGGGCGACCTCCCCGGCCCGCACGATCCTGGACATGAGCCGCCATCAGCGCACGTTCGGGCGGGTGTCGCTGGCTGCGTCCCTGCTGCTGAGTGTGGGGTCCGCGATCGGTCTCGGTGCCTTGGTTGAAGCCCAGGGCGGGCCGGTGCCGGTCGGGTGGGTCGCTGAGGTTGGTCTGACTGGGCTGTCCACTGCCGTGATCATCTGGCGTGGCCTGCTGGCCCGCGCCGGTACGAAGATCGATGACCGCACCGGGCGGTTGTTCCTGGCGCTGATGGTGGTGCCGCTGCTGATCTCGATCGTGGGGTCCTACTTCGGGACCGGGCCGGTCGGGGTGGCGTGCTCGGTCGGGTCCGCTCTCTTCGCTGGGTTGACCTACCTGATCAACACGTCCGCTTCCGAGGCGATCTCGCAGTCGATCGCCAAGATCGACCAGCACAAGACCACCCCCGAGCAGCCGTCTGAGCGCCCTGCCCGCACCGAGCCCGCCCGTGCGAGCGCTCCGCTCGCACGGCCTCTCGGGGACGGTCTGGAAGAGGTCGGGGAAGCCATCGCGGAAGGGGCGTCGGACTGGCTGCGCTCGCACGGAAACCCGTCTGAGCGCTCGCACGGAACCGACCGCTCGCACGGCGAGACCGATCTCCCAGCCGACTTCGAGGAACCCCAGGTCGCCCCGTCTGAGCGCCCCCGCTCACACGAGGATGACGAAGCCTCTGAGCGGTTGCTGACTGCGCAGGAACGGCGCCGTTTGGAGGGCGAGAAGAACCGCATGGCAGTCGCCCGAATCCTGCGGGAGCGCCCCGACGCTCTCACGGCCGAGATCGCTCGGGAGACCGGTCTCGGGGTGTCCACGGTCCGCCGGATCCGCCGCGAGATCGACGGGGAGGCCACCGCATGAGTTCCGTGCGTCACCGCCCCAAGGTCCGCCGCTGGCGTGAGGAGACTAGCCAGGGAGAGGCCTGGTGCTACCGAGTCTCCTGCCCGTGCGGTGAGGAGTTCGACGAGCACTACGCCAAGAAGCTGGCCGACTCCGACCGGAACCGCCATCTCATGCAGGTGGCCCCGCCCGTGTCCGAGCGGTGCCGCGACCCCAAGCGGCACCGCTGCCAGCCGCACGACCGGTGTCCGGTCTGCACCGACCAGTTGCCCCTTCCCGGCTTCGAGGGTCTGGAGGCGACCGTATGAGCCGTCCTGACTGGCGCACCCGGCTCCAGGCCGCTGCCTCCTTCGCTGATCACCTGCTGTGCCACCTGGACTCGCTGATCAGCGCATGCCTGGACATCCGACCCGTCCGCAACCAGCTCGCAGACCTGGCCGCCTGGTGGGGCACCACCTGGCGCACCTATCTGCACGCCGCGCACGTGTGCCGCTACGGCCCCGGCCGGGGCGTGATCGCCGTGGTCATCAACCGCCCGAACCGCACCAGCAAGGAGGCACCCACCAGTGAGTGACGCCAAGCCCGCACCGCCCACCGAGCGCTCCGAACTCAAGCGCATCATGGCCGACCTCGAAGCGATCGAGTTCGAGACCGGCTCCGATATCCGCCGCTACGTCGAGACCACCCGCAAGCTTTCCCGGGCCCTGTCCGTGGAACTGGAGTTCTCCGCACAGGAACTGGAAGCCGCCCTCAAGGAGCTACCGCCCGGCGACGGTGCCTCACGCCTGACCATGCGTCGGCGCGCCCGCAGCGTGGCCCGCCACCTGCGCCGTGCCGCTGAGGCACAGCGGGCCGTGGGCGTGGAATCGGTGCGCACCTGGGCCAGCCTGCACAAGCACTTCGAGTACCTGGTCAAGCGCAAGAAGCGCAAGAAGTCCCTGGACCTGTCCTCCTGAGATCACCACACGGGGGCCGCCCTGCTTCGGGCGGCCCCACCCCGGCATCAGCAGAAACGGAGTAACGCGCCATGGCTCGCAAGGAACTCGTGGCCACCACCCGCAGCGGCGCTGAGGCGTCGGTGCGGCCCGGCCCGACCTTCATGGACTACGTCCGCCCCTGGATGGCCGCCCCCGCCCTGATCCCGGCCGGGTTCCTCACCCACTGGCTGTGGGGCGACCTCGGGTGGGGCACCGGACTGGCAGCCGCCGCGATCACCGCGGCCGGCGGAATCGTCACCTACGCCGCGCACCACCTGACCACCGCCCGTACCTGGTACGCCCACCACATCTCCACCGCGATGATCGGCGGAGCCACCGCGTGGTTGGCGCTGGCCACCGCCTTCGGTCCCGGACGGCCCCTGATGGATGCCCTGCTGATCAGTGGTGCCGCGCTGGCCGCCACGGCCGATGTGCACCTGTGGGCGCGCGGTCAGGGCAGCGCGGAGCCCTCCCGCAAGGGCTCCGGTCGGGTGCTGCCCACGTTCGAGGAGGTGGCCGCCAAGCTGCACCTGCGCGACATCAAGGCCAAGCTCACCGCCGACACCGACATGCAGCAACGCCACGCACTGACGTTGGAGAACGGTGAGACCGCCGAGTCCGTGCAGGGGCGCGCCAAGGAACTGGCCAGTGCCTACGGGGTCGCGCCCGGCGCGATCCGGGTGATCGAGGACCAGAGCCGCGCTGACCGGGCCGAGTTGGTCATCACCAAGAAGGACGTCATGGGCCGCCTCATCCCCTGGCCCGGACTCGACCCCGCCCGCACCGGGGCCTCGATCGCGGACCACCCGCTGCACCTGGGCACCTACGAGGACGGGGAGCCCTTCCACAACCAGATCACCAACCGCCACAGCCTGACCGTGGGAATGGCGGGTGCGGGCAAGAGCGTGTACGGCAAGGTCAAGATGGTTCAGATCGCCGCGAGGAAGGACACGTTCACACTGGCGATCGACCTGGCCAAGGGGCGCCAGACGTTGGGCCCCATCTCGGGTGCGATCGGGTGGCCCGCCTACTCCAAGAAGGACGCCCGGAACCAGTTGGCCGCGATCAAGCGCGCGATCAAGGCCCGCGCCAACCACCTCGCCGACCAGGGGCACTCCCAGTGGGTGCCCGGGTGCGGGCTCACCTTCCTGCACATCCTGGTGGAAGAGGCCGCAGAGGTCGTGGACTTCGAGGAGATCGTGGAAGTCGCCCGGGTGTCCCGGTCGGTGGGGATGCACCTGGATCTGTCCTTGCAGCGCGCGACCTGGGGCAACCTCGACACCGATACCCGCGCCAACCTCGGTGACGGGCTCTGCTTCGGGGTGCGCGACTTCGCGGACGCCTCCTTCGTGCTCCCGGACTACGTCACCGAGGCCGGGTGCGACCCCTCCCGGTGGCGCAAGTCCAAGCCGGGGGCCGCTTACGCCGCGATCGAGCACACCGACCCCGACCGGCACGTGGTGGCGGTCAAGATGTTCGGCCCGCCCACCACCGACCCCAAGGACGAGAACAAGGTCCTCACTCCCGCCGCTGACAGCCTCCCGGACCAGGACGCCAAGTTGGATGAGGTGACCCGGGCCGCGTTCGGCGCCGAGTACGCCCAGTTCCTCGCGGGCCGCACCAACACCACCGCACCGGCCCCGGCTGTGTCGGTGCCCGAGGCCGGGGGCGTGGACGAGGAAGAGCTGATCGTGGATGAGGGGATCGACCCGATCGTGCTGACTACTCCCGACGACGACCCCGAGATCATCGGGGACCCCGACACCCCCATCCCCGACCTTGAAGACGGCCAGGACTTCGCCCTCCCTACTCGGAAGAAGGGCACCAAGGCCAGCGCCGAGGAAGCACGCGCCGCGATCGATGACCTGTTGGAGGACTGGGGCAACGGCCACCAGTTCAAGGCCACCGACTTCAAAGCCGCCCTGTCAGAGCTGGGAGTCGAGCGCAGCCGGAGCTGGTTCTACACCCAGCTCTCCGCGATGCAGGAGAGCGGACGGGTGCGCTACGAGGACGGCACCGGGGTGTGGACCGTGCAGGAAGCGCGTGCCCTCATCGACGCCTGAGCGCCCTCTGGCGGGGTGTCCAACCCCTGTCCAACCCTGTGTCCAGACCGGGTGTCCAGACCCCGTCCAAACCCGGTTTGGACACCCGCTGACCTGTAACACCACGCCGGGGCGTCCACACCGGCGTCCACACCACAGCGACGGCCCCACCCACAGCTTGCAGGCACCGGGCGGGGCCGTCTTCTCCCGAAACCGAGAGGACCCCAGTATGACCACCCAGACCACCAGCCGAGAACTCCAGCACACCGCCGCCCGGGTACTCACCGAACTGCTCTGCGCCGACCTGCCCGGAGTGGACTGGACCCTGTATGCGCCGGGCAGCTACACCTCCTGCTTCGTCCCGCCCCGTCTGAGCGTTGACCTGTTGTCGGGACAAGTCACTTCGCACCAAGCCGTCCGGGACTGGGCCGCGCACCTGGACACCCACGTGGAACTGCGCAACGGCACCACCCCCGACGCCCGCGCGATCGTGGACGGCATCGTCGTGCGGGTTTGGTGCGCCCCCAAGTTCCGGGACGACCTGACCACCTCGGAGGGCTAGTGGCACCGGCCGACCCGAGCACGACGCGCGGACAGTGGCTGCGCTACGTCTACGCCACCAGCCGCGTACCCGACAGCGTGCGCGTGCTGCTGCTCGTACTCGCGGAGCACATGGGCGAGGACGGCCGTGTCGAGATCGGCCGAAACGACCTCGCCGCACTGCTCTCCCGGCAGCCGAGACGCGTCTCAGCACGGATCGCAGAGGCGGTAGAGGCGGGGCTACTCACTCAGGTGCGCCGGGGAGCACGGGGGAAGGTCTCCATCTTCCAGGCATCTCTGCCCGGGGAGGAATTGGTGTCCCCCGGGGGACAACCGCTTCCCAGGAAACAGGGGACGGAATCTAGCACCCTTTCCCAGGAAACAGGTGTCCCCCGGGGGACACCCTCTTCCCTGGAAACAAGTTCCCCCCGGGGGACACGAGATGACCCCGGCTGGTGTCCCCCGGGGGACACCAGTCCCAAGGCCCCTATAAGGGAAGGTTCGCGCGACCAGCCGTCACAGGACCCCGCAACCACCCCTGAGACACAGCCCGACGCACCGGCACCGATCGGTCACAAACGCGTCAACGCGCTCGCCACCGTCTACCACCGCGCCACCAACGGCATGGGCGACTGGAACAAGACCCGCTCCGTCGTCAAGAAGGCCCTAACCAACGGCTACGCAGATGACGAGATCTCCCGAGGGCTCGAACACGTCGCCGCCGACGGCCGATTCGCCCTGACCGCCGACACCCTGCGGATCGCGATCAACCGCACCCGCCCCCGGCCTCACCTCCGGGTCGTAGGCGGCCACGCCCCGTACCGCAACCCCAACGACTACGGCGAGAACCCCGACCCCTGGTCCTGAGAGGAAGCGCATGCACACCGCGACCGACACCCAGTTCCTCGCCCGGCTCGCACGCATCACCCGCGAGAAGGGCCTCGACACCACACCCGGCCCCGTGGACGACACTCCCGACCCCGAACTCCCCGGACACCCCACCTACCACCACCGCCAGCGCGTCAACGCCGCCCTGACCAAGTTCGAGCGACTCGCACCGCCCCGGTACCTGACCGCCACCACCGAGCACCCCACGGTGTGCGACTGGGCCGACCGGGTCGCCGCCGACATCACGCAGGCCCCCTCACTGATGCTCTGGGGCGGCACCGGCACCGGCAAGACGCACGCCGCGTTCGGAGCGGTGCGCAGGATCGCCCTGACCGGCCCGGCGCGGTTCGGATTCGTGGCCACCACGTTCCCGGACCTGTACGCCGCGCTCCGCCCCGGCGCGGGCAGCGATGACGAACGCGAACGCCTCATGCGCCGCGTGCTGAGCGTGCCCGTGCTGCTCCTGGACGACCTGGGCACCACGAAGTCCTCGCTGTGGACCGAGGAAACCACGTACCGGATCGTCAACCACCGCTACAACCGCATGTTGCCGGTGATCATCACCAGCAACGAGCCGCCCGCCGCCCTACCCGAACTGCTGGGCGACCGGATCGCCTCCCGGCTGATCGAGATGACGACCCGGGTGGAGATGACCGGCGCGGACCGGCGGCTCAACCGATGACCCCCGCCGCCCGCACCCATGAAGACGGCCCCGGCCTGTACCGCCAAGCACCGCCGGAGCCGCACCCCCGACCCCGTGAGAGGCAAGGAGTACTTCCCATGATGACCGACCGCATCAAGCCACGCCCGGGACGACCGGCGAAGACCTTCACTATCCCTGAGCAGCGCTCCCGGGGGTGGCTGACCGTGGACGAGTTCTGCGGGGAGCTGATGATCAGCCGCGACACCTTCTACGACTGGCGCAAGAAGGGCCGCGCCCCCAAGTGCGCGAAGCTCCCCAACGGGTCCCTGCGCATCCGCCGGTCCGAGTTCGAGAAGTTCATGACGACCGCCGAGGACAACGCCTGATGATCGACTCTGACGACCTGAGCTACAAGGTCGCCGTCTGGAAGGTCACCACCTACAAGGGCTCCCGGGGAACGACCTACCGGGTGCGCTGGAAGGTCGGCACCGAGGAGTTCAAGGAGCCGTTCAAAAAGCGCGCTCAGGCGGACGCCTTCCGCTCCCAGCTCGTGCAGTCCCAGAGCCGTGGCGAAGCGTTCAGCCTGTCCAAGGGACTCCCGGTGAGCATGCTCCGCGAGGAGCGGCCGGAGGTGTCCTGGTACGACTTCGCCGTCTCCTACGTCGATCACAAGTGGCCGGACATCTCCGCCAAGCACCGGGGGAACATCGCGTTCTCCCTGATGATGGCGACTACCGCGCTGTTCACCACGGAGCGGGGCAGGCCGGAACCGGCACTGCTCCGGGCCGCCCTGCGGCGTTGGGCCTACAGCAAGACCTACCGCGCGGCCGAACGCCCGCGGGAAGTCGACGACGCGCTGCGCTGGGTCGCCCGGCACACCCGTGCGGTCGGAGAGTTGGCCGACCCGAAGGTCGCGGAAGCCGCCGTTCGCGCGGCTACGCGCGATCTGGAGGGACGCAAGCTCGTGATCGGTTCCCAACGGCGCAACCACGGCATCCTCAAGGCCGCTCTGGCCTACGCGGTGAGTGAAGGGCTGCTCGAACGGAACCCGATCGGGGACTTGGAGGCGACCTCCTCCCGCTCGATCCACCAGGTGGACCGGCGGTGCGTGGTCAACCCCGAACAGGCGCGGAACCTTCTCGGCAAGGTCCGGGAGTACGGCTACGAGGAGACCGAGCGGCGCCGGGGCATGAAGTCCGGCCCACGCCTGGTCGCGTTCTTCGGCGCGATGTACTACGCGGCGCTGCGCCCCGAGGAGGCGGTGAACCTGCGCAAGCACAACCTGTCCCTGCCCGCTCCGCGCACCGACACGACCGGAGCCACGGTCTACGGCTGGGGCGAGATCTACGTGGAGGAGGTCACCCCGGACGCCCGCCCCGAGTTCACCGACGACGGCACGAGCCGGGACACCCGGCGCGGCCCGAAGCAGCGCGAGGCCGGAGAGGTCCGGCCGGTCCCCTGCTCCCCCGAGTTGACCCGGCTGTTCTGGGAGCACCTGGAGGAGTTCGGCACCGACCCCGAAGGAAGGCTGTTCACCGGGGTGCGCGGCGGACCGCTGGCAACGATCACCTACCGGCGCGCGTGGGCCTGGACCCGCGATGCGGTCCTGAGCGAGGCTGAGGCTCGCTCTCCGCTTGCGAGGCGCCCCTACGACCTGAGGCACACCTGCGTGTCCACGTGGCTCAACGCGGGCGTCTCGGAGACGCTTGTGGCCCAGTGGGCGGGGCACAGCGTGGCGGTGCTCAAGAAGATCTACGCGAAGTGTCTCGTCGGGGAGGAGGACCGCGCCAAGCGCCAGATCGAGGAGGCCCTACGCCGCTCCTGAACGTGGACGCGCATTGGCCGTAGGCACCCACCGAAGCCCACCACCGGTCACCGACAACCACCGGCGCACGAAAAAGCCCCGCCCCTGCTTTCGCAGGTGGCGGGGCCTTTTGCATGTCTGTGGGTTGTGGCTAGGGGCGGGGTCGAACCGCCGACCTTCCGCTTTTCAGGCGGACGCTCGTACCAACTGAGCTACCTAGCCGCGGCGCCGATTTCCTCGGCGACGCTTGCGGTCCTGACGGGATTTGAACCCGCGGCCTCCACCTTGACAGGGTGGCGAGCACTCCTAACTGCTCCACAGGACCTTGTTCAATTTTCACACCCGGCTGTACCGGCCCGGTGTGTTGCTGCGGTTCTCATTCTGCCAGATGTCCGACAGTGCTCTGACCGCTTCGTACCCCCAACGGGATTCGAACCCGCGCTACCGCCTTGAAAGGGCGGCGTCCTGGGCCGCTAGACGATGGGGGCCCGTGTAGACAGCCCAAGCATAGGGGAGATTCCCACCAACGCCAAAGTGATTGCCCGAGTCGGGCGAAACCTTCACGACCTGCGGGAACGCGAGGGCTACTGCTCACCCTCCGTCTCGGAGGCCCCCTCCTCCGGTTCCTCCGGCTCCTCGGACTCCTCGCCCGCTTCGCCGACCGGGCGCTGCGGATCCTCCTCGATATGCCGCTCGACCTGCGCGGACGTGAGCCCGATACCGCCGAGGTCGATGTCGTCGCGCGCCTGGAGGCGGCCGGTTTCGGCATCGAAGTACAGGACCGAGGCCTGGTACGGGGTGGGGCGGCCGGGGCCGTGATCAAGCCCACTCAATCCGGCTCCGCCCGTGGACCCCTGAACGAGGAACCTGGTGCCCAGTTCGGTCAGTTCCGTGGAACGCAGGTGCTCGTTCCCCGCCAGCACCAGCGGAACCACACCGTCGAACGGCTCCGCCTGGGTGCGCGTGTGCAGGACCGCGACATCCACCTCCGTGTCGCTGCCAGCGACGGACGCCGCCTGTTCCTCACCCAGTGCGGCCACCCCCGCCTCGTCGGGGTTGAGCCGGGTCGCGTCCGGGGTGAACCGGGGGTCCCCGGCCCCGTAGAAGGTCAGCCCGGCGACCTCCTCGACGTCCCCGTCCAGGACCACGGTGTTGGGCTGGGACTCCACCGCGCGCTGGGTGCCCATGGAGTCGTGCTGGCCGCGCACCCACACGTAGGGCACGTCCAGCTTGCCGATCTCGTCGGCGAAGACGTCCTCCGCCGCGCTGCCGCGGTCGGTCAGGTCGCCGGAGTCCACGACCACGTCCGCGCCGTACTGCTCCCGGAGGGTGCTGATGATGCTCCACGAGGCCGGGTTGAGCTGGATGTCGGACACGTGCAGGACGCGGATGACCGACTCGTCCTCGTCGTAGACCGGCAGCGTAGAGGTCGCCTCGTAGATCATGGACACGTTGCCGACCAGGCCGGCGAGCTGCTCCTGGTACTCGCTGAACCGGCTGACCACGTCGTCGGCGCTGCCCACCACCTGGGGGGCGCCCGCGATCAGTCCGGTGTAGCGCGGTTCCGCGATCGCGCTCGGGTTGAAGGTGAGACCGGCCAGCCCGCCGAAGGACACCAGGACGAGCAGCGAGGTGACCCCGCTGGCCAGGGCGCGCCAACCGCTGCGGAACAGCAGGAGGCCCATCACGGTCGCGCCCACGACCGCCGCGAGCAGGGAGCGCACCAGGATGGCGGTCACTCCGCTGGTGAGGTCGGAGCCGATGCCCGCGGCCATCCGGTTGATGGCGTCGGGATCGGAGAACATCTCCTCGGCCGCGGCCAGCCGGATGTCGGTGATGGTCGCCTCGAGTTTCAGCGGCGCCGCGTGGGTGTCGAAGGCCAGCTGGCCCAGCGGGGCGACGTTGACGACCGTCTCACCGTGCCACTGCGGGCTCAGGGCGAAGGTGACGTCGGCGGGGCCGATCGGCGTGACCACCTGGCCGCCGAGGGCCAGCCCGAGCCAGCCCCCGACCAGACCCGCGAAGAGGACGCAGCTCCAACGCCAGACACGCCCGGCACGCCATCGGCGGAGGACCCCCCGGAACCGGCCGAAGGCTCCACGGTAGTCGTAGGCACGAATCTCTCCCCAAGACAACACAACCCCATCATGCCGTTGACTGAAGCTGTTCCCAATGTTTCCTCCCATCCAGAGTGTTATGTCTCTTCCTCGACGCTCCGAGGAGGCAGCACAATGGCAGGTGTGGTTGAACTGACACGCGGGGACTTCGAGGAACTGGTGGCCGACGCCCTGGACCAGATCCCACCGGAACTGGCCCAGCTCATGGACAACGTGGTGATCACGGTCGAGGACGAGTCCCAGGAGGGCCTGCTCGGCCTGTACGAGGGGATCCCCCTGACCGAGCGGGGCGACTCCTACTTCGGGGTGCTCCCGGACCAGATCTTCATCTACCGTCGCAACATCTGCGCGATCTGCCGGTCCCCGGAGCAGGTGGTCGACGAGGTGCTCGTGACCGTCGTGCACGAGATCGCCCACCACTTCGGGATCGACGACTCCCGGCTCACCGAACTCGGCTGGGGCTGAGCCGACGGCGCCCCGAACCACCGGCCCCGGGTTCCGTTCGGTTCCGCCTCGCACCCGGCTAACGAACCGGTACGGGCGCGCCCGCTGACCCCTCCGTGTTCACCCAGGGCGACATTCGCCCACAATTCATCCGCTGATCCCATAAAAATGGCCCCCTGGGACTGGGTTCCGCTTTGGCGACACCGTGTCTGCGTGTAACGACGCATCTCAACCGCCCGGCACACCAGGCGCCCGAAAAATTCCCCCCTCCGCCCGGAACCACCTGGGAAAACAATCCGAATGCCGAAACCCGCGGGCCCGGGGAAGCATGAAGGGAAGCATTACTGGGAGCAACGAATCAGACACGAATTAGCCCAACCGGCTTGTCATCGAAGCCCACTTCCGGAACCGTTGGTCATGGGAACACGACACAGCGTGATTCCACCCCCTGTGAAAGTAAGGGAGTGCCGGGTGGGCAATCCGAGCCTCGACAAAGCCCCTGACAACGGAGACCACGAATCTTCCGCGGCGCAGGACAACAAATGGCGCAGTAGCTACCGCGACGTCATGGCGATCGGTGAGTTCCGCTCCATGTGGCTGGCCCACGCCCTGTCGATGATCGGCACCAACCTGCTGAACATCACGGCCAGTGTCCTGGTCTACCAGCTGACGGATTCGGCCTTCGCCGCGGGAATCACGCTGGCCGTGACGTTCCTGCCCCCGATACTCGCCGGCCCCCTGTTCTCGGGGCTCGCCGACATCCTGCCCCGGCGCCGGGTCATGGTCGCCTGCGACGTGATCCGGGCGGTCGTCATCGCCAGCGTGGGGATCCCCGGCATACCGGTCTGGCTGGTGTGGATCCTGCTGTTCCTGTCGATCCTGCCGTCGATCCCGTTCGCCTCCGCCAGGGCGGCCCTGCTGAGTCAGATCGTCCAGGGCGAGCGCTACGTGGCGAGCACCGCGATCCTCCACCTGACCACACAGGTCGGGATGCTCCTCGGGCTGATCGCGGGCGGGGTGATCGTCACGTTCGTCGGCCCCAACACCACCCTGATGTCGACGGGCATGCTCTTCGTCCTGTCCGCGCTGATCCTGCGGTTCGGGGTCAGGGCCCGGCCCACCCCGCTCAGGGAGCAGACCGGAGAGAAACGGCCCGGGCTCGTGGCGATGACCACCGGCGGCGCCAAGCTCGTCTTCGGTGATCCCAGGCTGCGCACCCTCGCCCTGCTCGCCTGGCTCGCGGGCCTGTACTCGGTTCCCTACGGGCTGGCCAACCCCATGGCCGCCGAAGCGGGTGCCGGTCCCGCGGCGGCCGGGTTCATCATGGCCGGTCAGGCGATCGGTGCACTCGTCGGCGGGCTGACGCTGACCCGGCTGGTCCCACCGCCGACCAGGATCAGGCTGCTCGGCCCGCTCGCGGTCCTGACCTGTGTGCCGCTGCTGCTCTGGGTCTTCCAGATGCCGTTGTGGATGATGATCACCGCGCTGGCCCTGTGCGGGGCCGCGGGCTCCTACCAGTTCGTGGCCAACGCGGCCTTCGTCCTGTGTGTCCCCAAGGAGGGCCGCGGTCTGGCCTTCGGCCTGGTCGCCTCGGGGCTCCAGGCCGCGCAGGGCGTCGGCATCCTGCTGTCCAGCTACTTCGTGGAGATCACTGACACGAGCACGGTCATCGTCGGGGCGGGCCTGCTCGCCCTGCTCTCCGCGATCGCCCTCGCCGTCCCGTGGTCCCGGATGTCCGGGGAGGTCTCCGCGCGCATGGAGGAGACCGAGTCGGAGTCGGCCTCCTAGGCGGCCGGACCGATCCTGCAGTTCCTGCAGTCGGCGGGCCGGGCCCGTCCAGCCCTCGTCCGGGCCCGGCCCCCGCCGCTGCCCGTCGCGCCCTGCCGGACCTCTCGTCCGGTCAGCACTCGACGCCGTGTTCCACGTGCTGCTCGCGAGGCTCCTCGGCCTCGTGTTCCTCCCGCTGGGCGCGCAGCTCGCGCCGCTCCCAGTCCGGGTGTGCTCGCAGGCTCCACATCAGTTCTCGCTCCCCTTTCCCTGGAAGTTGCGGATGATCTGCTCCAGCAGCGAACGCCGCTCGCTCTCGGCGGGCATCAGCAGCCAGGCCAGGATGTAGATCGGGATCCCGGAGAAGCCCAGCAGGGTCAGGACGACGAAGACGATCCGGATGATGGTGGAGTCCAGGCCCGTGTAGGCGGCGATACCCCCGCAGACACCGGTCAGGAAGCGGTCGGATTCACTGCGCTGGAGTCGCTTGCTTCCGAATTTCTCGTTCATACCTCCACCTTGCCCGCAGCCGACGACGATTCCCATCGGGGACAGCCCTGGGCGGCCCCTGACTTCCTTCCCCGATTCCCCGGGGAGGCCGGGCACGGGGTCGCGGAACCCCGTAGGGGGTCTGACGGTTCACGGGCCGACGGCGTTCCTGAGGCGTGCGGCACACCTTGTGGCGGGTGCGGATCGGGAGGTTCGGCCTCCCGCCGTTCCCGCGGGTGAGGGGTCGGGGTCAGGCGTCCGTCTCGGGCGCGAAGACCTCGCCCAGCATCCGCAGCGACGCACTGAGCTGACCGTGCAGCTCGTCGATCCCAGCACCGCTCCCGTAGGGGACTCGCTTGATGGCGTGGCGTACGGCGGACATCGCGGCCGCCGCGGCCAGCTCGGAACGCGCGTCGTCGGCGGGGGCGCCCGAACGTTCGGCGATCGCCCCGGCCAGGCCCTGTTCCAGGTTGTGGAAGCGGGCGAGCAGGCCGGGCAGGAGCTGGGGTTCGCGGTCCATGAGCTGTTTGCGCAACGCGGTGTCGGCACGCTGGGTGGCGAGGTCGCCTGAGGTGACCAGGGAGGCCACCAGCAGGATGACGAGGTCCTCCGCGAACACACCGGTGGGACCGTCAGCCACGAACTCCCCGCGCGCCTCCTCGTGCGGGGCGTCCGGGACGTCCCCGAGGAGTGCGTCCTCCTTGGTCGCGAAGTAGTTGAAGAAGGTCCTGGCGGAGACGTCGGCAGCGGCCGCGATCGCCTCCACCGTCACGTTCTCCAGGCCGTGATCCAGAGTCAGCCGTACCGCCGCGCCCTGCAGTGCGCGGCGCGTGGCCAGTTTCTTGCGTTCCCTCAGCCCCATGGGTCCTCCCGTTACACGAACAATAATTTCATGCTGTGCAATATTTCTCAACGTGTATTTTTTCATGGCGCAGCGGAAGGAACCCGCTTCACCGGGACGGGCCGTCATCCCGGGCGTGTCGTCCAACCGGCCGGGACCTCCGGTCGGGTCTCCTCCCGGAGATGGAGAGCGGGTGATCGGGGAAAGGGAGAACAGGACACAGATGACCCGGCTCAGCAGGGCGCCCTGTTGGCCCCGGCGGCCGAGCACTGTGGGTCACTCCTCGCCCGACCGCAACAGTCCCCGCCGGAACCCCGCCGCGACCGCGGCCGCCCGGTCGTTGACGTCCAGCTTGCCGTAGATGTGCAGGACGTGGGTCTTGACCGTGGCCTCGCTGATGAACAGGCGGGCCGCCGCCTCCCGGTTGGTGGACCCTTCCGCGATGAGCCGGAGGATCTCCAACTCACGTTCGCTGAGGGCAGCCACCGGCTCGCGGACCCGGCCGACCAGACGGGTCGCCACTGCGGGGGAGAGCACGGTCTCGCCGCGCGCGGCCAGGCGGACGGCACGGACCAGCTCATCGGGGTGCGCGTCCTTGAGCAGGTACCCCGTCGCACCGGCCTCGATGGCCGGGCCGACGTCGCTGTCGGTGGTGTAGGTGGTCAGTACCAGGACCCGAAGCGGGAGGCCCGATCCCGTGAGCTCCCGGATGGCCGCCACCCCTGCCGTCCCCGGCATACGCAGGTCCATGAGGACCACGTCGGGCTCCAGGGCCCGCGCGAGTTCCACGGCACGGGCACCGTCGGCGGCCTCCCCCACCACCTCGAACCCCGGCTCCGACTCGAGCATGCCGCGGATACCGTCACGGACCACGGGGTGGTCATCGGTGACCAGGACGCGGACGGGGACTTCGCTCACCGGGGTCCTCCTTCAGGAAGGCGGGGACGGTCACGGAGACCGCGGTTCCGGCACCGGGCTCGGACTCGATCTCCAGTGTGCCCGCCAGGCGGGACACACGCTGCCGCATCGATGTCAGGCCGAACCCGCCGTTCGGTCCGTCGACGCAGGCAGAGGCCGTGGATTCGGGTTCGCCAGCGGGTTCGCCGGGCGGCTCGGAGACCGACGCCCCCCATCCGGGCCCCGTCTCGAACCCCGCGCCGTCGTCACGCACGTCCAGGGCCACCAGATCCTCCATGTAGGACAGCGTCACCCCAACCCGGGCGGCCCGGGCGTGCCTCGACACGTTGGTCAGGGACTCCTGGAGGGTCCGGAGCAGAGCCGCCTCGACCTCGCCGTGCAGGGGGCGGGCCGGACCGGTCGCGGTGAACTCGGCGCGTACCCCGTGGAGCCGCGACCACTCGGCCGTGAGGTCGGCCAGGGCGTCGGGCAGCGGAGCCGCCGCCAGGGGCGCCGGGCCCAGGGCGTGCACGGACCTGCGCGCCTCGGCCAGGTTCTCCCGGGCCAGGCGGGTGGCGTTGGCGACCCTCAGCCGCCACTCGGCACGGTCCCCGTCGACGGCTTCCCCGGCCCCGGCTCGGCTCTCCTCACCAGGCCGGGCCTCAGCCCGCTGGGCCGCCTGGAGCTGGGTGATGATGCCGACGAACCCCTGGGCCAGGGTGTCGTGGATCTCCCGGGCCAAGCGCTCGCGTTCGTCGTGTACCCCGGCCTCCCGGGCCTGGACCAGCAGCTGGGCGTGCAGGCCCTCGTTCTCCCGAATGGTCTCCCGCAGCCGCTCCACCATCCGCCTGCGCTCGTCACTGCGCTCCTCGGTGATCTCGCCGAGCTGGCTGAAAACCACGACCAGGACGACCACGGCGGCGGCGAAGAACAGGTGGAGGAGGACCGAGGAGGGGGTGGGGTCGGGGGGCCCACCCATATAGGCGGTGATGGTGACGGCAGCTGTCGCGGTCACCCCCAGGAGCCGCCACGGGCCCCGGAGGAACTGCCAGGAGTAGATGTAGCCGGTGAAACCGAAGAATCCCGCGAACCAGACGCTCCGGGTACTGAGTACGGCGATCATCACCACCAGGGCGGCCACGAAGGCGGGCATCAGCCCCGGCCGGGAGGCCCACCTCGGCTTCAGGCCGGTCATCGTCCACATGAGAGCCGCCGCGACGACGGCGAGGCCGAGGGTCTCCGCGTGCCGCGGCCAGAGAGGGCCGTGGGTGGCCAGGGTCAGACCGGTGGAGACCGCCAGGAGGGCGTAGGGAACGGAGGCGGTGAGACGGCGCAGCCGTTCCTCCCGCAGGCCCAGGTCGTGCTCCGGCACCGTCCCCATACTCACTCCCAGCGGAAGAACCTGGCTGCGACGAGGCTGATGACCACTGCGTACACGGCCATGGTGAGCAGGGGCAGCGGTGTGGGGCCCGCGCCGCTCCAGACGTTGTGGAGGCTCTGCCGGAGGGCGCCCATCGGCGTGTACCCACCGGCGAGCGCAAGGATATCGGGCATGTGCTCGACGGGCTGCATGAGTCCGCCCAGGTAGGCCAACGGGAAGAAGAGGAGTGCACCGAAGCCGTTGGCGGACCGCCCGTTGGGGGCGAGCGCCGCGATGAGAAGGCCGACGGAGAACATCGCGGCGGTGCCGAACAGACAGGTCATCAGGAAGTGCGGAGCCCGGGGCGTGTGGGCGCCGAGGAAACCGACCCCGACCGCGAGCAGCACGGAGACCGCGGTGACGGTGAGGACCAGTTGGAGCAGGAGTTGCACGGTGAGCAGGTTGCCCGGGCTTACCGGAGTCACCGAGAGCCTGCGCAGGATGCCCCGTTCCCGATAGGTCGCCAGGGTGGTGGGGAGTAGGTAGAGGCCGACCATACTGACCGCCAGCGTCACCGCGATCGGTAGGAGGACGGTGTCGCCCTCCGTTATCGAACCGCCGAAGACGACGAGGATGAAGAGGGGAATGAGAAGGGAGAACACGGCTCCGGGTTCGCGAACGAGCAGCTTGGTCTCGACGGTGGTGAGTTTGGTGAGCGTCTTCACGGCGGTTCCTCATGATTCTCGGATCGGCAGTCGCGACCGTTGCGGGGTCAGGCCTGAAGGGAGCGTCCGGTCAGGGCGATGAAGGCGTCGTCCAGGGTGCGCTTGTCGATGCGCAGATCGGAAACGAGAACACGCTCGCGGGCCAGGCAGGCGGTGACGGCGGTCGCGAAGTCACCCCGCCCGGACACGACGACCAGATCGCCGGTGCGGGACACCGAGGCCACCTCGTCGAGGTTCCCCAGAAGGTCGCCCGGATCGGACCCGTTCGCGTCCATGAGCCGGAAGGTCATCCGGTACTCGGTGTCGACACCGTCGATCAGTCCGGCCGGACTGTCGACGGCGACGATGCGGCCCCGGTCGAGGACCGCGACCCGGTCGCACAGTTCCTCGGCCTCGTCCATGAAGTGACTGACCAGGACCACGGTCACACCCTCGGCGCGGATCCGCTTGACCAGTTCCCAGGTGGCACGGCGGGCCTGGGGGTCGAGCCCGGCGGTGAGCTCGTCGAGAAACGTGACCTTCGGGTTCCCGACCAGGGCCAGCGCGATGAACAGGCGCTGTTTCTGCCCCCCGGAGAGTTTCGCGAACCGCGTGTTCCGCTTGTCCGCGAGGTCCCACTGCTCCAGCAACGCCCGCCAGTCGCGGGGGCTGTCGTAGAACGAGGCGTAGAGGTCGAGAGCCTCCCAGACCTTGATGGTCTCGGGGAGCTGGGTGTGCTGGAGCTGGACGCCGATGTGCTCGCGCAGTTCCGTCCCCTGTCGGAACGGGTCGAGCCCGAGCACCCGGACCGTCCCAGAGTCGGGCCTGCGCAGACCCTCCACGCACTCGACGGCGGTGGTCTTGCCCGCCCCGTTGGGGCCGAGGATCCCGAAAACCTCGCCCTCCGCCACGGAGAAGGAGATCCGGTCCAGGACCGTGTGGCCGTCGTATCCCTTGCCGAGCTCGTGCACCTCGATGATCGCCATGCCCACAAGCCTGGTCGTCCGACCTGTGGAGCGAATCGCCCGTCAGGCCCCGATTCGCCAAGGATCCGGCCGATCCCGGCATCCACCGAACAGTGGACCCCTCCCGGCCCGTCCAGCCGACCAGAGCCCGTACGGCTGCGGTAGAGTTGTCCCGGCGACGAGCCCAGAGCCGTCGTGGGGCCTTAGCTCAACTGGCAGAGCAGCGGACTTTTAATCCGCGGGTTCGGGGTTCGATCCCCCGGGGCCCTACCGGGGAGAACCCCAGGTCAGAGCGTGTTTCCATCCGCTCTGACCTGGGGTTTTTGTGTGTCCGGAGGCCGGGTTTCGCTCCATGTGCGCTCCCCGGTCTCGCCTATGCCTCCACCTCGCCGAGGATCTGGCTCCGCAAGCCTCATTGAGGTTCGATTATTGGGTTCGGAGTTGGAGCCCGGTATGGGTCAGGAAGGCGGACAGCGGGTCCGGGCGGCGCTGGATCCGCCGGAGCCCGCCCCGCACCGCAGCGGCCAACTCGCTGAAGGACGGAGCCGCCACATCGGCCAGAGCAGTGGCACGCAGGTGCGCCCACGCGCCCTCGGTCGGGTTCGGCTCGGGCGCGTAAGCGGGCAGGTACCCCACCTCCAACCAGGTGCGGGAGGCGATGGCCCTGCGCATCCGCCGACTGCGGTGCCCGGACAGGTTGTCCCGGACCAGGATGATCGGGGCCGCCAGTTGCTGGTGGACCTGGTCCAGCAGCGCGATCAGCTCGTGGTCGTGGTACCAGCCCGGTCGGGTCCTGTAGAGCATCCGCGGCCGGACCCCTGCCCGGTAGCAGCACAGTGCGGCTACCGACAGCTTGGCCTGGGTCCCTTTGACCACGGGCAGGACCGGGGTCTGCCCGGCCGGGGCCCAGGTGCGCTCCACCGCGCCGGTCAGCGAGGTCCCCGATTCGTCCTCGAAACAGATCCACGCCCCCTCACGGTCCCCCTTTTTCGATCTCGGGCCAGGTGCGTGCGACCCACTCGGCGATGGCGTCCTCGTCGCGTTCCAGAGCACGGCGGACGGGCAGCTGGTTGGTCCAGCCCATCCGGTGCAGCAGGCGCCACACCCCTGACAGGTCGGCGTAGAGCACACCGAAGGTTTCGTGGAGCGCCCGTCGGATGCGGGCCAGGGGCCAGCCGTGGGCGGTGAACCCGTAGTCCTTGGCTCCACGGCGCAGGATCTGGCGTAGTTCGTGCTGTTGATCCTGGGTGAGCAGGCGGTGGGGTCCTTGCTGATCAGCGCGACCGTGCCTTCCTGGTGCCAGGCGTGGTGCCAGTGGTTGACCGCGCGGGTGCTCGCGCCGAGCATCTGGGCGATCTGGCTGCGCGGAGTCGGCTCTGCTCGAGCAGGGCGGCGGCGGTCATCCGGCGGTGCTGTTTGTCGGTGGCGTCCATGGTGGCCTCCCGAAACCCCTGGTCACAGGATTCCTAACCACCTCGAAGAGAACCATCAAAACTCAATCAGTACTGGTTCAGCCGACGCAGCTTCGGACGCGTGCGCAAGACGATGTATACAGCGGTCCACACCACGGCCACGATCAACCCGATAAGGGCGCCCTGCCCGAATGCATGGAACGACGCCGCCTGCGCCTCCTCATTGGCCATGGTCGAGTAGTCGACGCTCACGAACTTCCTGGTAGAGACGAAGAAGAACACCACGAAAAACGCCATGGGGAAGTGGAGCACCGCCTGCATGATGTAGCGGAACCGCCGATCGCGTACCATTCTAACCCCGAAACCGACACCACCGGCAGCAATGCCTCCGGTGGTTCGTACAGCACCTGCAAGGGCGTCGCCTGGGGCGTCGATCATACGTCCAGTGATGCGGCTCATATCTTGGTCGAACTGGGCGTTCGCTCTTGCTTTGGCAATGTCGTCCTCCAGCCCAGTAACCCGGTACCCGCCGTGGAAGTTATCTCTGCTGATACGTGCCATGATCGGTCTTCCTATTCCTTCGAGTAGATCTCGCCATTCCAGCGGTGCTGGTCGGGGATGGAGATGCTTCCGTCGTCGCCGACGGACACGGTGCGGGAGCCGTGGCGGCTGGCACCGATGCGGGTCAGCTCGGCACCGGACAGCGACCACGAGCAGTATCCGTCGATCTCGAGTTGCACACCCTCGCCCTCGTCGTAGTCCTCGGTGTAAGCGCATTCGCCGCCGGGCTCAAAGATGAGCACGGTATTTCCGGCAGTGCCGAAGTAGGTGCCCTCGATGGAATTGCCGCCAGAGCACCCAGCCAGCGTAAGGGCGATGATGGCAGCAGCAACCGCGGCTGCGGGTCTGTTCAGTGGTTTCGTATGTGCTCGCGTATGACGACGGCAGCGCGTTCCTCTCCGGGTCGCGGTTGTCCTGGTACACGAGTCAAATCTACAGGAAGTTATCAGGTTCTTGTAGAAGCGATCGGCACCCGGCACTCCCTGTATCCACTCCCCAGCATTGAAAGGCCCGCGTTCCGCGTAATTCATCTGCCCAGAGTGCGGAATCTTGGCCCTGATCTGGGAGAACACAGGGTTTTCGCCCGGAGGATGTTTCTCCAGGTGGTGGCACCTTTGCTGGTCAGCGGGGTATGGGCTGAAGGGCGAGGGCCTACTTGGGGCGGGGGACGCCGAGCTTGGCCAGCAAGTCGATCTGCGCCTTGGTCAGACCGGTGAACGGCAAGAACGCGCCGACAGGGCCAATGAGCCTTTTTCATCTTGAAGGTGCATGTCACAGCCCCGTGCCGGTCTCCCCTGAACCCCTTCCGGACAGCAAGAAGCCCCTGGTGGACGGTTTTTCGACCAAGAACCCCCGCCCCACCAAGGGCTCCGCATGCTGTTGCTGGTCCACCCGTACAAGGGCGAGCCGTTCGCTCAGGTCGCAGCCGGATTCGAGGTCGGCACCGCAACCGCTTGGCGCTACGTGCGCGAGACCACCGTCCTGTTGGCCGAACAAGCGCCCACCCTGGAACAGGGACTGCGCCACACCCGCCGCAGGGGGTGGGGGTACGTGCCTGACCGGGGCGGTTTTTCACACCGGCCACGGAGCCCAGGACGGGTTCAACTGGGCGTTGCAACACCCCATCTCTGAAGGGGTGACGGGGCGACTGGTAAGACTCAGAACAAGGCTCGGGCGGGCGCCCGGTTCCGGGTGGTGCGCTCTCAGTCGGGCGGGTCGGCGGCGCGCAGTTCCTCGTTCATGCGCTTGGCCTCCTCCAGCTGGTCCTCCAGGATGATGATCCTGCACGCGGCCTCGATCTGGGTGCCCTCGTCCACGAGTTCACGCGCCCGGGCGGCGATCCTGAGCTGGTAGCGGGAGTAACGGCGGTGTCCGCCCTCCGAGCGCAGCGGCTCGATCAGCCGGGCCTGGCCCAGGGCGCGCAGGAACGCCGGCGTGGTGCCGAGCATCTCCGCGGCGTTGCCCACCGTGTAGGCGGGGTAGTCGTCATCGTCGAACCGGTCACCGATATCGGCACGGGACAAATGCGTGTCTTCCTTCTCCTGACCGCACGTCGAGGGCCCCAGCGCCAAACGGCGCTGGGGCCCGAGAGTTCATTACCACCTACCGGCCGCTGCCGGTCTTCCGCTTCCCGAGGTCAAGCTGGGACGGGATAGCGGGGATCGCGGTTGTGTGACCGTGGACCACCTTCTTCCGAACCGGGGCCTGCGGTACCCGAGCGGAACAACCCACGCTCAGGCGATCCTGATGGCAACTACTCCTCTCGATCTCAATTCGTGCAGTGCTGTCTGCTGTCCTACCGGCCCCCGGCGCCTTGAAGCACGTGCGCGCCGTCGAGCCGTCCTGCTTCCTGCTTCCTGCTACGGCATCCCCTGTACGAGCGGGACGCCGGTACTGCGTTACTGCTTTACCTCAGTACTGCTGTCCTACCGGCCCCCAGCGTCTTGAAGCACGTGCACGCCGGTCGAGCCGTCCTGCTCTCTTCCTTGTTGCACGGCCTTCCCCGTGCGGGCGGAAAGCCGCTTCCTGCGGTACTGCGGTCCTGCTCTCCACCGGTGTATCCGGTGGCCCATCCGTGTAGCTCTGTGGCTACGACAGGAAATTTAGCAGCACGATCATCGAATGTCTACTCCAGCCACTACAGATTTCCATGTGTGGCGCAATCAGGTTCCTGAGGCCCACGGCGGGCGGCACCTGTCCCATCCGGGGGAAGAGTTGGTACTCCCCTGGCCTCGGCGGGCCGCGTCCCGGGAATGCCGTACACGCAGGAGGTCCGGCATGGATCCATGAAGGACGGGGATCCGTCGCCGGACCGGGCATTCCCACCGAGCGGGTTCCGCGTCCCCGGTCCGGGCCGGTTCTCCCAGCCCCGGCGACGACGGCACCGCTCCAGAACACAGGGGGCGATTCGATGACCGCTTCTACACCCTCGGACGGCGCGGCGAGCGGGGACGGCTCCTCCGGGAGGGGACTCTCCGCGGGTTCGGTCCCGACCCGGGTATGGGTCGCCCTGGCCCTGCTCGTCATCACGCTCGTCTTCATGCTGCAGAACCGGGACTCCACCGAGATCCAGGTCCTGTTCTTCTCCCTGGTGGCCCCGCTGTGGGCCACCCTCGCCGTCGCCGTGGGCGTCGGCGTGCTCATCGGCCTCCTCCTGCGCCCCTCCGAACGCAGGAAACGGAAGGCGGCGAAGAGGGGGTGACCGCAGGCGCTCCGACAGGGGTTCCGCGCAACCGCACGGACCGCTTGCCCGGGCCGCCCACCCGGCCCCGGAGCGGTGCGTACCTGGCAAGGGGGAGGTTGACCGCCCCTTTGCCCTAACCCGGGCGTGCCCCGGGTAGGACCGGGCCGCGACTTCCAGGGCCGCCGGAGAGCGTCCGGACCGACAACACACCCCAGGAGGGGTTCATGGCGCGTGCCACCGAGACCGGAGGCAGGACCGCGGGCGTCCCCCGGCCGAGCAGGCCGGGGGACGCCCGTGCGGGGGCGGGCGGGCCCTCCCCGGACGACACGACCGACTTCGACAACGCCAACCGGGGCCTCATCGCCACCGCCCCGCAGCATGTCACCGACGAACAGGGCAAGTCCGTCTGGGACCTGCGCGACTTCTCCTTCCTCCTCGACGGCACCGAAACCGCCCCCGGGACCGTCCACCCCCACCTGTGGCGGCAGGGCAGGCTGACCGCGATCAACGGTCTGTTCGAGGTCGTCGAGGGCGTCTACCAGATCCGCGGCATGGACCTGTCCAACATGACCCTCGTCGAGGGGCGCGAGGGCGTCATCGTCGTCGACCCGCTGGTGTCCGAGGAGGTCGCCGCCGCCGGCCTGGCGCTGTACCGCGAGCACCGCTCCGACCGGCCGGTCACCGCCGTCATCTACACCCACCCGCACCTGGACCACTTCGGCGGAGTGCTCGGGGTCGTGGACGAGGCCGACGTCACCTCCGGCAGGGTCCCGGTCGTGGCGCCGGAGGACTTCATGGAACACGCGGTGTCGGAGAACGTCTACGCCGGTACCGCGATGATCCGCCGGGGCATGTACTTCGCCGCGTTCGGCCTCGGAGCCGGACCGGAGGGCCGAGTGGGCATGGGGCTGGGCATCGGCACCTCCCAGGGCAGGGTGGGGCTCGTCCCCCCGACACTGGAGATCACCCGCACCGGCCAGGAGGAGGTGCTCGACGGGGTCCGGTTCGTCTTCCAGATGACCCCCGGGACCGAGGCCCCGGCGGAGATGAACTTCCACCTCCCCGAGAGCCGGGCGCTGTGCACCGCCGAGAACGCCTGCCACACCCTGCACAACCTGCTCACCCTGCGCGGCGCACAGGTCCGTGACGCCCGCATGTGGTCGCGCTACGTCAACGAGACCATCGAACTGTTCGCCGACGACTCCGACGTCGTCTTCGCCTCCCACCACTGGCCCGTCTGGGGGCGTGAGGAGATCCGGGGGTTCCTCTCCGAGCAGCGCGACATCTACGCCTACCTGCACGACCAGACGCTCCGGATGATGAACAAGGGGTCGACCGGCATCGAGATCGCCGAGGAGCTGCCGATGCCGCCCGGCCTGGAACAGGCCTGGAGCACCCGCGGCTACTACGGTTCGATCTCGCACAACATCAAGGCCGTCTACCAGCGTTACATGGGCTGGTTCGACGGCAACCCCGCACACCTGTGGCAGCACCCGCCGCAGGCCCAGGGGGAGCGTTACGCCCGCGCCATGGGCGGCGTGGACGCCCTCATGGCCCGGGCCCGCTCCTTCGCCGACGAGGGCGACCTGCGCTTCGCCGCCGAACTGGCCTCGCACGCGGTCTTCGCCGCCCCCGACCGGGACGACGCCAAGGGGCTACTGGCGGAGGTCCTCACCCGGCTCGGCCACGGGGCGGAGTGCGCCACGTGGCGGAACTTCTTCCTGGTCGGGGCCATGGAGTTGCGGGAGGGTGTGCCTCCCACGGCCATCGCCCTGGCCGAGAGCCTGGCCTCCGCGCTCAGCGTCACCCAGATCCTCGACTCGGTGGCCATCCGGGTGGACGGCCCTCGCGCCTGGCAGGAGGAGCTGTCCCTGGACCTGAGCATGGCCGACAGCGGTGAGCGGTACCGGGCGATGCTCTCCAACGGTGTGCTCATCCACTACCCCGACCCGAAGAACGGGGACGCGGACCTGGCCCTGACCCTGACCAAGGAGCAGTTGCTCGGGCTCCTGACCACGGGCGACCTGGACGGGGTGGAGCACCGAGGGGACGCGGGGGCGCTCCGGCGGCTGATGTCCGTCCTGGACGAACCCCGCCCCGACTTCCCGATCGTCACCCCCTGAACCGGGCCGTCCGCGGACCGTCGGCCGGGAGCGGCGGATGCGCTCCCGGCCGATACCGCCCGGTTACGGGGCGGCCAGTCGGAGGCACTCACCCGCCCACGGAACCGGCCTCGACGCGTTCACCGCGGGTCGTCTCCACCACGACCCTGAACTGGTCGGGCACCCGGCCGCGCAGATCCGCGAGCAGGGCGTCGACCGGCGGCGGCTCCTCCTGCACGCGGACCTCCACGTGCAGCGTCCGCGAGGCCGTGTACACGCTCGTCACCGAGGCGTTCGGCTGCTCCGACACCCAGCGTTCGGCGGCCTGCCCGGCCCGGTGCGTCCACACCTCGACCAGGAGGGTGGCGGTCGTGTTGGCGGCCAGGAGGACGAACACGAAGGAGAACAGCAGCCCCAGCACCAGGCGTGCCCGGCTCCCCGACCGGGTGTCGCGGGCCTCGCGCGGGAGGCCGTGGCCGGAGGCCGCGAAGACGACCATGCCCGCGAAGACCAGTGCGAGCAGGTTGGACAGGAACAGCACGGCCGCCCCCGCCGCCAGCCACAGCGCTCCCTTGCCCAGGCACACGCCCACCACCACCAGGGGCGGGACCAGGGAGATGGCGATGGCCACGCCCGGCAGGACGGCGGCGACGTCGCGTCGGGAGAGGCCGACCGCCCCGGCCGCGCCGGTCGCCAGGGCGGCGACCAGGTCCAGCAGGCCCGGTGAGGTCCGCCCGGCGATCTGATCGTTCTTCATCAGGTCGTACCCCGCCGGGACGACCACCGAGAACACCACGCCGACACCGATCACCAGCAGGCAGCCCAGGACGACCGTCCGGACCGCCCCGGTCTGGTTCTGCCGGACGATCCCGAGGGCGATCCCCATGATGGGCGTGGACAGCGGCGCGATGATCATCGCGCCGATCACCGTGGCAGTCGAGTCGGTCAACACACCGCCCGCGGCGATGACCGCCGACAGGGTCAGCATGCTCCAGAACGCCGATCTCTTGGCCCGGCTGTCGCCCGCCGACAGGTCCAGGTCCTGTACCAGGTTGTCCGAGGTGCGCAGTTGCGAGGCGGGCAGGACGCGTTCGAGGATTCCGCTGAGCATGGGTCGAGTATCGCGACGTCACCTCGGAAAACTCCGAAGGCGCGACCTGGTCGGCACGGGGCCGGCCGGAGGCCGCGGGGCCCGGCCGGGGAAAAGGAGTACCCCCGGGCGTCCGCGGCCGGTACTGCCCGCGGTCATGAGCACACCGACACCCCCGGACTGGCGTGAGGCGAACCGGGCCCTCTGGGACGAGCGGGTCCCGCTGCACGTGGCGGGCGACTTCTACGACCTGGACGGCTTCCGGGCCGGTGGCGAGGCGCTGCGCGACTCCGAGCGCACCGAGGTCGGTGACGTCACCGGGAGGTCACTGCTGCACCTACAGTGCCACATCGGGCTGGACACCCTGTCCTGGGCGCGGCTCGCCCCGCTCACTCGGGGTCGGTGAGCAGGTCGGAGTGGGCGGAGGCGTTGCCCAGGGAACGCAGCAGCTCGCCGACGAGGCGGTCGGTGGCGCCGCCCGGCCGCTCCAGCTCCGTCTGGGGTACCCGGGTGGCCTGCTCGTAGCGTTCGGCGTCGTACTCCGCGCCCGGGGCGGACCGGCGGTCCCCGCTCCAGGAGGAAACCCCGTGCGTGTTGGTGACCGCCACGCCCACGTCCCAGCTGCCCCCGTACCCGGCGTCCTCGGACAGGCCGGCGAGCAGGTCGAGGAAGGCCCGTACCCGGAAGGCCAGGGCTCCGTCGAAGAACAGGTAGCGGTCGGCGTACCGCGCGGCGGCCCGGCCGCAGTACAGGGACACCTCCCCGCGTTCCCGGACGACGAAGCGCAGGTCCCCCTCCTCCCGCGCGTCCGCCGAGGACTGGCTGGCGATGCCCACCCCGCCCGCGGTGCGGAACCCGGACACGAGGTCGCCGAGGACCGGCGACACCCGGGCGGCCTCGCCGCCGAGTTCCCGGGTCCGCTGCGAGACCCCGTCGCGGACCAGGTCGAACAGCAGCGGTTGCGCGTTCTCCGCGGCCGTCCAGGCCTTGAACATCCCGGGGATGCGCCGAGAGGGCAGCGCGAGCAGGTGCAGGTGCGCCAGCTCCCCGGCGGGGAAGGGGTCCTTGTCCACCTGTGCGCGCAGTGCGGTGCGCACCACGTCCAGCGAGGCGTCCCTGGCCCGGATGAGCCGCTCCACCTCGGCGTCGGACAGGCGCCGCTTCTCCCGGTCGCCGCGCCCGTAGTACGCGCCGCCCGCCATGTGCGGGGCCAGCGGTGAGGCGGGCACCTCGATGAGCAGGTAGCCGCGTCCAGGAACCTCGCTGTCGAGCCAGTCCACCGAGACCTGGAGCGGCGGATCGCAGGAGGAGGCCGCGATCCTGGCGGGGCTCTCCAGGATCTGGTCGGCCCACTCGACCGGGGCCAGCTCGAACCGGCCCTCGGCCTTGACCTCCCGTACCCCGACCACGATCAGGCCGCCGTCGATCGCGAACGACGCCATGTCCTTGGCCTGGTCCTTCGAGCTGCGGAGCTGCTGTTTGGCCTCGCGTTTGGGGGTTTCGGTGAACGCACCCTCGTTCAGGGCGGCTTCGAGTTCGGTTTCGCTGGAGGGACGCCATGTCGGAGGGAGGACTCGATCCATGTCCGCATCATGCCCACTCTCACCGGGAACCCCGCAGGGCTGACCGAATCCGGGCGGACGGGGTTTCCGGGGGGCCGGAGTCTCCGTGCGGCCGGGGTTCAGGATCCGGCGTCCGGGGTCCCCCGGAAGGTGCGGCGGTAGGCGCTGGGGGACACCCCGAGTTCGGCGTGCACGTGCTGGCGCAGCGACACCGCGGTGCCGAAGCCCGCCTCGTACGCGATCCGGTCCACCGACAGGTCCGACTCCTCCAGCAACTGCCGGGCCCGGTCCAGTTTCTGCTCGTTGATCCACCGGCCCGGCGACATCCCGGTCTCCTCCCGGAACCGGCGGGTGAAGGTGCGCACGCTCATCGCCTCCCGCTCCGCCATGTCGGCCAGGCCCGGCCGGAGGTGGAGGTGGTCCAGTGCCCAGGAGCGGGCGCGGGCGGTGGCGGAGCGCTCCGGGGCGGGCACGGGGCGGCGGATGTACTGGGCCTGGCCGCCGTCCCGGTGCGGCGGCACCACGGTGTTGCGGGCCACCTCGTTGGCGACGGAGGCGCCGTGGTCGGTCCGGATCATGTGCAGGCTGAGGTCGATCCCGGAGGCGACCCCGGCGGCGGTCAGCACCCGCCCGTTGTCGGTGTAGAGCACGTCCGGGTCCAGGTCGATGTGCGGGTACATCGCACGGAAGTACCCGGCGGACAGCCAGTGCGTGGTCACGCGGCAGCCGTCGAGGAACCCGGCGGCGGCGAGCACGAACGCCCCCGTGCAGATGGAGGCCACCCGTGCGTGTGAGGGGATCCGGTCGAGGGCGGCGGCCAGTTCGGGGGCGAGCGGGTCGTGCGGCCGCTCGACGTAGTCCTCCTCGGCGGCGGGCAGGACGACCGTCTGCGCCTCCGCCAGGGCCTCGGGGCCGTGCCGGACGTTCAGGGTGAGGTCGGTGTCGGTGGTGACCACCCCCGGTTCCAGGGCGCAGGTGAGGACCTCGTAGAGCGGTTGGTCGTCGGCGTCGCGGACCCGGCCGAACATGCGGTGGACGATCCCGGTCTCGATGGGCAGGACGCCGTGCCGGACGAACACGGCCACCCGGTGGAGTCCGGGCCCGGTGAAAGCACTCATGGCCGGATTCTTTCGTATGTTGGCTTTCGAGTCACTGTCGGCGGTGGGTCCCGAACGCGAGTCTGGACCCATGTCTTCCAGGACCGTTCCCCAGAACCCCGACCCCGGCGCCGCCGGAGGCGCCTGCCCGGACACCGCCGGGGCTGCTCCACCGGCCTCGGACCGGGGCCGTCGCCCCGCCGCGGGGATCCACCGCGCGTGGGCCGTCGCCCTGGTCGCGGGCATGACCATCGTGGCCGCGGCGGCCTTCGCCGCGATGCCCGGGCTGCTCGTCGACCCCCTGCACACCGAGTACCGGTGGACACGCGGCTCGATCGGTGCGGCCGCCTCGGTCAACATGGTCGTCTACGGCCTGGTCGCCCCGTTCGCGGCGGCGCTGATGGACCGGTTCGGCATCCGCCGGATCGCCCTGGCGGCGCTGACGGCCATCGTCGTCGGGGCCGCCCTGACCACGGTGATGACCGCCTCCTGGCAGCTGACCCTGTACTGGGGGCTGCTCATCGGCGCCGGCACCGGATCGCTGGCGATGACCTTCGCCGCGACCGTCGCGAACAACTGGTTCGTGGAGCGCCGCGGGCTGGTCATCGGCGCGCTGACCGGGGCGAGCGCCTTCGGGCAGATGGTCTTCCTGCCCGCCCTGGCGTGGATCATCGACCACCAGGGGTGGCGTCCGGCCATCGTGACGCTGGCCCTGACCGCCGCCACGATGGCCGTCCTGGTCGCCCTCGTGCTGCGCGACCACCCCGCCGACGCGGGGCTGCGCCCCTACGGCGCGAGGACGGACGTGCCCAGGCCGAGTGTGGAGCCGGGCGCGGCGCGGCGCACGGTCAGGGTGCTGGTCGCCTCGGTGCGCGACCGCCGGTTCTGGGTGATCGGCGGGACCTTCGCGGTGTGCGGGGCGACCACCAACGGGATCATCTGGACCCACTTCGTGCCCGCCGCCCAGGACCAGGGGATGGCCGTGACCACCGCGGCCGCGCTGGTGTCGGTGATCGGGGTGTTCTCCCTGGCCGGGACCGTCCTGTCGGGCTGGCTCACCGACCGCTTCGATCCGCGCCGCCTGCTGGTCGCCTACTACGTGGGCAGGGCCCTGCTGCTGGCCGCGCTGCCCGCCCTGCTCGGCCCGGACGCCGGGGTCGCGATGGTGGTCTTCGTGGTGGTGTTCGGCCTGCTGGACGTGGCGACCGTGCCGCCCACGGTCCTGCTGTGCCGCCGGGTCTTCGGCGCGGACGGCGCCATCGTCTTCGGGTGGGTCAACGCCCTGCACCAGGTGGGCGCGGGCGCCATGGCGGTCTTCGGCGGTTTCACCCGCGACATGGCCGGGGGTTACGGCCCGGTGTGGCTGATCGCGGCGGTGCTGTGCGGGTTCGCGGCGGCGCTGGCCCTGCGGATCGCCCGTCCCGACGAGGTCCCGGACGGCCCGGAGGGCTCCGGGAGCCCGGACCCGCAGGCGGATTCCGCGGACGACCGGACGGCGGAGGCCTGATCACCGTGACCGGAAACGACACCGGGCGCACCGCGGGCGCGGCCGCCGAGGGCGCCACGCGCCGGGAGAGGAACGGCGCCCGTGCGGGGAAGGCGCCCGGCCGCCCCTCCCTCCCCTTCTCCGCGGTGCTGCTGCTCCTGGCCGCGGCCGTGGCCCACGTCGGGCTGTCCGGGTTCGACCAGAGCCTGCGCGCGGCCCGAGGCGAGGGGGAGCCGGGGGTGTTCACCGCTGTCAGCCTCAGCTGCGTACAGCACCCCGGGCACGAGTCGTGCACCTGCAACGGCACCTTCCTCCCGGAGGCCTCCGGGGACCCGGGTGAGGGTGGACAGGCGCGGAGCGTCTACCTGCACGCCGCCGGCCGGGACACCTGCCGGGAGGGCGGGACGGTCCCCGCGGTCGACGCGGGCGCGGCGAACCGGGTCTACGGGCCGGACGGCTCCAGGGAGTGGCTGTTCTCCCTGTTCCTGGTCGCGGGGCCGCTGGCCGTCGCCGGGGGCGTCGCCCTGGTGTGGGCGCGGTGGGCCCTGTACCGGACCCGGCACGGGTCGGCCCGGTGAGGGAACTCAGGGAGGGAAACGAAGACGGAGCAGCCAGGACGCCGGGGTAAGCGTCACTATCCTGGCAGCATGCCCGAAGACCGTCGACGGACCCCGCTGAGCAGCGAGACCGCCCAGCGGGTGGTCGACCTCATCGCCCCGACGATCAGCCACAACATCAACGTGATGGACGAGCACGGCACGATCATCGCCTGCCTGGACCCCGCCCGGGTCGGCACCCTGCACCACGGGGCCCAGCGGGTCATCGCCGAACGCCGCGCCGTGCTCGTGACCGAGCCCGGGCCGGGCACCTCGGACCGGCCCGGCGCCAACGAGCCGCTGCTGATCGACGGTGAACTGCGCGGGGTCGTCGGGGTCACCGGCGAGCCCCGGCAGGTCGAGGACCTCGCCAGGGTCGTCGCGCTGACCGTCCAACTCCTCATCACCCAGGAACACGAACAGGACGCGGTCAGCAGGCGGCACACCGAGGCCCGAGACCTGATCGCCGCACTGGGCGCGGGGACCACGCGGCCCGGCGACGCTCGGGCCCGGCTGGCCGCCGCGGGTCTGCGGCCCCCGTGGTCCCTGGCCCTGTGGACGGCGCGGGCGCCCCGGCCCGGCGGCTCGGCGGCCCCTCCCCCCGCGGCGGAGTCCGCCGCCGCCAGGGTGAACGGCGACGGCGGGCGGCGGGCGGCGGTCCTGCACGGCGCCCTCTGGCTCCTCGGTTCCGGCCGGGTCCCCGGTACGGAGGCCCTGGGCCTGCCTGCGGGGTGCCGGCACACCAGCACCCCGGGGACCGAGGACGTGGAAACACTGATGGCCCACGCGGAGGAGTCGCGGGCCCTGTGCCGTTACCCGGGGCTGCTCCCCGGTGCCGGGGACCCGGGGCCGTGGTCCCGGGAGGTCGCCGTGGCCGTGGCCCACCTCCCGCGCCGGACCCTCGACCGGATGGCGGCCCGGACCGCACCGCTCAGTACGGCCCAACGGCGGACCGTGACCGCGATGGCCTCGGCCGGTTCCATGCGCGAGGCCGCCGACACCGTCTTCGTGCACCGCAACACCCTGCTCCAGCGCGTGGACCGGATCCGGGTCGTGACCGGGCTGGACATCCGGCGCCCGGACCACCTGACCACGGTGCACATGTGTCTGTACGCCGAAGCCGCCCTGGGCTTTTCGCACATATCCCCGGAGTGAAACCGCAGGAAGACTGGGCAGCACACCGTCGAAACGCACCGGTCCGGGTTCTATGCTCTCGCCCATGTCCAACGTTTCGCAGGAACACACCGGGGCCCCCGGCGGCCCTCCGCCCGTCCGTGTCGCGGTGATCCCGGACTCGTTCAAGGGGAGCGCGTCCGCGGTCGAGGTCGCGGAGGCGATGGCCCGCGGTGTCCGTGAGGCCTACGGCGAGCGGGGGGTCCCCGTGTCCGTCCGCACCCTGCCGTTCGCCGACGGCGGCGAGGGCACCCTGGACGCCCTGCTCGGCGCCTGGGGGACGGAACCGCTCACGGTGGAGACCACCGACGCCCTCGGCCGCCCTACCCGAGCCCGGTTCGGGGTGTCCCCCGACGGCCGCACCGGTGTCATCGAGGCCGCCGAGGCCAACGGGCTGCCCGCCGTCGCCGACGTCCCGCTCCAGCCGCGCGCCGCGAGCAGCCGGGGTGTGGGCCCTCTCGTGACCGAACTCCTCGACGCGGGGGTCGAGGAGATCCTGCTCTGCATCGGGGGGTCCGCCTCCACCGACGGCGGCACCGGCGTGCTGAGCGCGCTCGGTGCGCGCTTCCTCGACGCCGACGGGACCGAACTCCCCGACGGGGGCGGGCGCCTGCGCGAGCTGGCCGCCCTCGACCTGGAAGCCCTCGACCCGCGTGCCCGTGCCGTCCGCTGGCGGGTGGCCTGCGACGTCACCAACCCGCTGGTCGGCCCCGAGGGCGCCGCCGCCGTCTTCGGCCCGCAGAAGGGCGCGGACCCCGAGGACGTGCGCGTCCTGGACCAGGGGCTGGACAGGCTGGCCGACGTCCTGGCCGAGACCACCGGCGACGACCTGCGGAGCGTTCCCGGTATGGGTGCGGCCGGCGGCATGCCCGTCACCCTGACCGCCCTCCTCGGCGCGGAGGTGCTCCCCGGGTCGCGCATGGTGGCCGACGTCCTGGGCGCCGGGGAGCTCCTGACCGGATCCGACCTCGTCCTCACCGGCGAGGGCAGCTTCGACAGCCAGTCCCTGGGCGGGAAGGTCGTCGACGCGGTGCGCCGCCTCACCCCCGCGCACGTGCCCGTCGTCGTGATCGCCGGAAGCGTGTCGGTGGGCTCCGAGGACCTCCGCCGCTCGGGGGTCACCGCGGCGTTCTCGATCGCCCGGGGCCCCCGGACCCTGGAGCAGATGCAGGAGGAGGCCGTCCCCGCCATCACCTGGACCGCGGCCAACTGCTGCCGCCTCCTCGCGCAGCGGGGGACCCCGGCGGGCTGAGGCGCCCCGGACGGGGGACCGGCGTCGGTGCCGTGCCCGGCGGACGGGGGCGACACCGACGGATACGGGCCCCGGGTCAGGGCCTGCGTGCGGCCTGGCGGGTCCGGCGGAGGCAGTCGACGGCGTCCCACACGGCCACGGCGATCACCACCGCCGCGAGCGGGGCGGCGGGCGCCGACCAGTCGGCGGGGACGCCGAACACCGCACCGAGCCGTTCGGGGAGGTCGGGGGCGAGCAGTTCGTCCCCGAGCAGCAGCCACACGGCGGCGGTCGCCCACGTGGCGCTGGCGAGCACGTTGACCGCCGCGAGCCGCGGGGTCCAGCGGCCGGCGCGCCAGACCGCGACCAGTACGGCGATCTCGGCCGCGAGCACACCGACGAGGAGCGCCTTCCAGGACGGGGCGAGGCCGGGGTCGAGGACCTGGACCTGGGTGGCGGGGTCGGTGACCCCGGCGAACTGCCAGACCAGCACGGCGATCACCAGGGCGATGAGGAACACCTGGACGAGGGTCCCCGCAAGGTTGACCTGGCGCCACGGGGCCTCGGCGGGCAGCTGGTCGGTGCGCCAGGCGGTCAGCGGCCGGTCCCGTTCGGCGGCGGGTCGGGTGCGTTCGACGATCGCGAACACCAGAGTCACCCAGAAGGCGACGTGCACCGTGACCCCGAGCAGGACGCCCACCGCCTCCAGCGCGATGTCGCCGAAGCCCTCGGCCCCGGACACGAGGCCCTCCGCCAGCACCAGGCCGAGGGCGACCGGAACCAGGACAGCCAGGAGGGTCCTGAGCATGCGGACGTACTCGGGGTACAGGGCCGGACCGACCAGGTGGCCGGGGCGCTCCCCGTACTGGCGGGCGAGGACCTCGGGGTCGCCGAGCTCGGTCAGCGCCTCCTCCTCGGCCCGGGCCGGGTCCGCCCCGGCCTCCACCTTGGCGTCGACCGTGTCCTGGATGGAGCCACGCAGTTCACGGGCGATGTCGGGGCCCGTGTCCGCGCCCAGGTGTCGGGTGACGGACCAGACGTACCGGTCGATCAGCGTGGAATCTTTTCTCTCAGCCATCGGCTTCGCCTTCCGTGAGGGCGCGGATCGAGCCGTCGAGGGCGCGCCACTCCCCCGTGAGTCCGTCGAGTAGTTCCGTACCGGCGGCGCTGACCCTGTAGAACTTGCGCGGTCTCGCCTCCTCGGTGTTCCACTCGCTGGTCAGCAGGCCCTGTTTCTCCAGGCGCCGCAGGAGTGGGTAGAGCGTGTTTCCGTCGACCGAGAACCCGGCGCCGTCCAGCGTCTGGAGCAGCGCGTAGCCGTAGTGGGGGCGCCGCAGGATGGCCAGGCAGGCCAGCACGACGGTGCCGCGCCTCAGTTCCTGGAGGTGTCCGGCCAGGAGCCCGTCTTCCTTCATGACTCACACGTTAGTGTGTCTCACACACTATAGTCAAAGACACACCCTGACCTGCCGCGCGTTCTGGAGACCGCCCCGGAGCGGCCGGAGACAGGGCGCGGCCCGGGCCCCCGAGTCGGAGCCCGGGCCGAAACCCTCCGGGGGTCGCCGTCAGCACCCTCAGCCGCCGGAGGGAGCCCCCTCGGCGTCCGCGGAGGGTGCGTAGAGTCCCGCGACCTCTCCCACGGCGCCCCAGGCGTCCTCGGGAGACCCGCCGTCCGCGGCCAGGGCCAGGGCGTCGAGCATCACGTGCCAGCCGGTGGCGAACTCGGCGGCGAGTTCGGGGAGGAGTTCGCCGTGCACGAGCACGAGCCGGGTGCCCCCGGGCACCCCCTCCAGCGTCCAGCGGACGGCCGAGTCGGGCACACCCGGCCAACGCCAGCTGTGCACGAGGACCCCTTCCGCCCCCGGCGGAACGACCTCGCCGACCACCCCGGTGGCGGTGCCCTCGTCACCGAAGTCGAATCTGACCGGACCCCCGACCCGGGGATCGATCGCACAGCCGGGGAGCCACCGCTCCAGCTTCTCGCGCTCCGTGATCCACGCCCACACGCGTTGGGGGGAGTGCGCGAGGACACGCTCGAAGCGGATCCGGAACTCCCCGTCCGAGCCGACGCCGAGCGTGCCGCGCAGGGGGTGCGGGTTCGTCATGACTCTCCTTCGTCCATCGCCTGTTCCAGTGCGTCGAGCGCACTGCTCCACCGCCCGCGCTGGGCTTCGAGCCAGTCGCCCACCTCGTCCAACGCGGCCGGGTCGACCGAGTAGAGCCGCTGGCGGCCCTCGCTGCGCACCCGCAGCACCCCGGCCTCGACGAGGACCCGCAGGTGCTGCGAGACCGCGGGGCGGCTGATGTCGAACCCGGCCGCGATCCCGCCGGCGGAGAGCTCCCCCGCCGCGAGGACCTCGACCACGCGCCGACGGTTCGGCTCTCCGATCGCCTCCATGACATCCACGAAAATATGTAAGCATTCACTTACACATTAGGTCAAGGGGCGCCCGCGCACCGGGGTTGCCGACGGGGCTCCGACCGATGGGGACCGGCCTCTTCGGCGGGGCCCTCCCCTGCGCTCTCCTCTACGGGACCCTCGTCCGTGGCGTCCAGACGGGTGCGGCGCAGCAGCCAGATCACGGCCAGGCCCACCGGGGCCAGCACGGCCGCACCGAAGCCGTACCCGGCCTGCACCGCCGTGGTGAAGGCCGCGAAGGCGGCGTCCACAAGCTGCTCGCCCTGGGCGGCGGGGAGACCTTCGGCCACCCCGACCGCTCCGCCGACGCTCTCCCCCGCCGCCTCCAGAGCGGGTTCGGAAAGGCCCTCGGTCCCGGCTCCGCCGAGACCCCTCCGGTAGACGACCGCGGTCATGCTGCCCAGGAAGGCCATGCTCAGCGCGGCCCCGAAGCCCCCCGCCACGTCGGACATCGCCGCGGCGGCCCCGGCCCTGCGGACCGGGGCGCTGACCACGATGAGGTTGACGCCGAGGGTGAAGAGCGGCCCCAGCGCCGCGGCCATCACCGTCGCCGCCGCGATCAGGGCCGGGGCGCCGACCTTCCCCAGCATGAGGGCGAGGGCGGCGGCCCCCGCCGAGGCCACGAGCATCCCGCCGCCCATGGTGACGGAGGGCCGGACCCAGCGGGTCAGCACGGGCGCGGCCATCCCGCCGACGATGGAGGCGAGCGCGGGGACGATCATCAGCATGCCCGTCTCGGCGGGCGAGAGCCCGAGGTCGGTCTGGAGGTACTGGACGAGCAGCATGTCCGCGGCACCGTAGGCCAGGAGCATCAGCAGCATGGCGGTGAGGGACACGGAGAAGGCCGGGAGGGCGAACAACCGCATGTCCATGAGGGGGTCGGCCAGCCGGAGCTGCCTGCGGACGAACGCCGCGCCGAGCAGCAGGCCGACGGCGACCGGGGCCAGGTAGGGCCACATCGGACCGCCGGAGGCGGTGGCCCCGCGGTCGGCGATCTCCTGGAGGCCGAAGATCACGGTGATGATCGCCGCCATGGACAGCAGGACGCTGGGCAGGTCCACGCTCCCGTCGGTCTCCTCGCGGTGTCCCGGCAGGAGCGGCGCACTGAACAGGAGGAGCGCGGCGACGGGGACGTTGATCAGGAAGACGCCGCCCCACCAGAAGTGCTCCAGGACGAACCCGCCCAGGGGCGGCCCCAGGGCCATCCCCGCGGAAAAGGCGCTCATGACCACCGCGACGGCCAGGGAGAACTGGCGGGAGTCGGCGAAGACGACCCGGAGCAGCCCCAGGATGCTCGGGGTCATCGAGGCGGCGGCCATCCCCATGAGGGCCCGCATGGCGATGAGGAACTCGGGGGCGGTGGCGAAGGCGGCGGCCAGCGAGGCGAGCCCGTAGACGGCCACCCCGGCCATGAGCAGGCGGCGGCGCCCGATCCTGGAGCCCAGCCAACCCATGGTGAGCACCAGGCTGACCGCGAGGAACTCCCCCACGTGCAGGATCCACAGCATCTGGGTGCTGCCCGGGGCGAGGTCCGCGGTGATCGTGGGCAGGGCCATGAACAGTACGGTCATGTCCGTGGCGGTCATCAACAGGGGCAGTGTCATGACGGCGAGGGCCAACCACTCCCGCCAGGTGGCGCGTCGGGGAGCTCGGGTGCTCACGGCTTCCTCCAGGGTCGGTGTCGTCCGGACGACCGTAAGACCTAAACCAATGTTGAGATCAACCCCGGAGGCTCCGACTCACACCGCGCCGCCCCCTCACGGGCCCGGCCGACCGCCCCTCCGACTGGGGCGCGGAGCCCGCCCGGGAGCGGGCGGGACCGAAGGCGGCTCCGGAAGCCGCAATCCCCGCGCCACAAGGGGTTCCCGGTGCGTTATCGTCCCCGTCATGGGACACTCAGCGACCGCCCCACCCACCCCGGTCACCCCGGCGGGATCATCCCAGGTGGAGACCGCCCTGCTCGTCAGAACCCTCTCCGCACACCTGGCGGTGCCGCTCGCACCGCACGCCTTCAACCTCCCCGACGGGATCAGGGTGGGCGTGGACGGGGCCGACGGGGAACCGCCCCGCATCCTCGTGCAGTGCTCGCCGCTCCAGGGAAGGCTTCGCTCCTCCCACCGGAACAAGCTCATCGCCGACGCCTTCAAACTCTCCTGGCTGCGCGACGCGCACTTCCCGGAGGCGCACACGCTCCTGGCGCTCAGCCCCGGCTTCTCCCCGCTGCTGAACAGGGGCGCCTGGCTGCCCGCCGCGCTGGAGCAGTGCCGTATCTCCGTCGCGCTCGTCCCGGAGGACGGCGCGACGAGCGTGCTCGACACCCCTACGTAGCCCCCGGTTCACCTCCGGGCAACCGCCCCTCCCTAGGCTTGACGGGTCATCGACCCCGCGGGCCGTCAAGGCTCCCCCGCTTCCGCCCGCTCTACGCCGACGTCCCTGGTGTCCCCTACCCCGGAACCGGTGGCCGGAGAGCGCGTGGACCGCGGACCAGCCCCCTCCCCTCACCTCCTACTGAAGCGCTCTTCGTAACGGTGGCCCCACCCTTCACCGGAAGAGCTCTCATGCCCCATGCACACAGATCCCCGCGCCGCCTCCTCGGCGCCTGCGCCTCCCTCACCGCCCTGGCACTGGCGATGAGTGCCTGCGGAACCCGGCAGGAGGAGGACGCGGCCGCAGCGCCCGCGGAGGTGATCGACGCGGAGCGCTGCGCCGCCAACCGGGCGGCCGGAACACTCACCTACATCACCGGCTACGAGTACCAGGCGTCGGTGAGCATCCTGGAGGCGATCGCCGCCGACGCGCTCGGCTACTTCGACGAGGTCTGCCTGGACGTGGAGATCCAGCCCGGGACCGGCGAGACCATGGCCAACTCCGCCCTCGTCTCCTCGGGCCAGGCCCAGTTCACCTCCCTGGGCAACGAGGCGGAGGTGCTCCAGGCCGGGGCGCGCGGCCACGACATCCTGGGCCTGGCCACCTACGGGCACGTGCCCATCGCCACCCTGCTCACCGCCCCCGAGGTGGAGGATCTGAGTGACCTGGAGGGCGCGGTCCTGGGGCACAAGGGCATGCTGCCCGCCCCGCTGGAGGCGATGCTGGTCGCCGAAGGCGTGGACGTCTCGACCCTCCAGCAGGTACAGGTCGGCTACGACCCGAGCGTCCTGCCCGACGGGGAGGTGGACGCCCTGACCGGGTTCCGGTCCAACGAGCCGTACCAACTCGACGGCATGGGGGCTCCGTTCAACCAGTGGCTGCCCGAGGAGTACGGGGTGACCGGTTCCTTCGGGGTGATGGCCACCAGCCCCGGGTTCGCCGAGGAGCACCCCACTGTCGTCGAGGACTACCTCCGGGCCCTCTCGCACGCCTTCGACCACTGCCGGGAGAACGGCGCCGAGTGCGTCGGCTACGCGGCCGAACTGGCAGGCGAGGGGTACGACACCGACCACAACCTGAGGGTGTGGAACACGGAACGGCAACTGGTCACCTCGTTCACCCCTGAGGGCGCGCCCCCGGGCTACATCGACCTGGGCATGACCGAGGCGGAGGGAACGACCCTGGTGGACAACGGGGAGCTCGACTCCCTGCCCGAACTGGAGCCCCTCTTCGACCCGGCCTACCTGGACGCGGTCCACCTCGCCGGCGAGGTGGCGTGGCTCCCGGTGGAGGAGTAGGGGTGCGGAACCGGCCGGGGGCGTTGCCCGGGCAGCGGTTGAGCCCGCCCCCGGCCGGGTAGTGCCAGGTGTGTCCGCGCAGGTCCGGGCGGGTGTTTGCCCCTCGGGGGCCGCCGACGGCCGGGCATGCCACTACCGGGAGGACGAGCGATGGGCGTCAAACGTGGCCGTAGCGGGCTCCGACAGGTCCTGGCCGGGATGGATTTCCCCCAGCCCCGGGACGCGGTCGTGACCGCGGCCCTGGAGGCGGGCGCCGACGAGGAGATCGTGAGCGCCCTGCGGTCAATTCCTGACGCGGAGTACAACGAGGCCAACGAGATCCTGGGCTCGGTGCCGCTGCCCGAGTACGAACCGGGTTCGCACACGGAGTCGGCACAGGCCCGGGAACGGGACCAGTAGGTCCGGAAGAGCCGGCAGCCCGGAGGAGGGCCTCCGGGGCCGGCACGGACCGGGTCAGGCGGGTGTCCTCGCGCGCAGCGGGGCACCCGTCCGGTGCATGTGGGTGAGGGCCTCGGCGTGCGAGCGGACGAAACCCGTCTCGTGGTACGGGACCCCGATCTCCGCGCAGTAGTCGCGCACGATCGGTTGGGCCAGCGCCAGGTGGGGGCTGGGCATGCTCGGGAACAGGTGGTGCTCGATCTGGTAGTTGAGCCCGCCGAGCGCCAGGTCGGTGAAACCGCCGCCGCGGACGTTGCGCGAGGTCAGCACCTGTTTGCGGAGGAAGTCGAGCTTCTCGCCCTTCTTCAGCGTCGGCATGCCCTTGTGGTTGGGCGCGAAGATGCAGCCCAGGTAGACCCCGAACAGGCCCTGTTGGACCGCGATGAACACGACGGCCAGCAGCGGGTCGAGGACGGTGAGGACCGCCCCGAGGTAGAGCACGAAGTGGGCGGCCAGAAGCGCGCCCTCCAGGACCCGGTGCTTGGTGGTGGGCTTGAAGAGTGCCCGCACGCTCCCGTAGTGCAGGTTCAAACCCTCCAACAGGAGGACCGGGTAGAAGAGGAAGGCCTGGTACTTGCCGAAGAACGCCGGTATCCCCCGTGCGGTCCCGGCCTGGCCCTCGGACCACACGAACAGGTCGGCGTTGACGTCCGGGTCGTGCTCCTCGTGGTTGGGGTTGGCGTGGTGGCGGGTGTGCTTGTCCTGCCACCAGCCGTAGCCCAGACCGATACCAAGGTTGCCGACCCCTCGGCCGATGGCCTCGCTGATTCTGCGGCCGTCGAAGATCTGCCGGTGTGCGAGCTCGTGGGAGACCAGCCCCACCTGACCGAAGACGGCGGCCATGAAGACGGCGGTGACGATCTGCCACCACGAGTTCCCGATGAGGAAGAACGCCGCCCACGAACCGGCGAAGGCCAGAGCGATGAGGCTCAGGCGTACGGCGAAGTAGGCGGGAGTGCGTTCCATGAGTCCTGCTGCCTGGATCCGCTGGGACAGCCGGGCGAAGTCGCTGCCCCTTCTGGTTCCCAGGGTCTCGGTGGTGTTGTCGGGCATTACTGCTGCCCCTCCCCGAAGTTGGTGGGGCCCCGAGTCCGGTGGCACCCGTCTCAAGGCTAGGTCCGTCCCGAGGCGGGGACCATGGCGTCCGCACGCCGTGGAACAGGGGTGCCTGCACCCGTGCTTATCGGCGCTCCATGCTTTGCTACCTGCCGGTACCCGGCCCCGCCGCCCGCGAAACGCCGACCCCCGGCAGCCCGCCCCGGCCTGTCCGAGCCCCGGGCCCGGTCGGATCAGCGGTAGTAGACGCCGATCCGGGCACCGCCGACCTCCTCGACCCGTACCTCCAGGTCGAACACGTCCAGGAGCACCTCGGAGGTCATGATCTCCGCGGGTGTGCCCGAGTGCGCGACCCTGCCGTCGCGCATGGCGATGATCCGGTCCGAGTAGGCCGAGGCGAAGTTGATGTCGTGGATGACGACCACCACCGTCTTGCCGAGGCTGTCCGCGGCCAGGCGGATCTGCCGCATCATCGACACCGCGTGCTTCATGTCCAGGTTGTTCAGCGGTTCGTCGAGCAGCACGTAGTCGGTGTCCTGGCACAGCACCATCGCCACGTACGCCCGCTGGCGCTGGCCGCCGGAGAGCTCGTCGAGGAACCGGCCGGCCAGCGGCACCAGGTCGAGGAAGTTCAGGGCCGCCTCCACCTGAGCGTGGTCCTGAGCTGTCAGCCGTCCCCGCGAGTGCGGGTAGCGGCCGAACCGGACCAGGTCGCGTACGGTCAGCCGGGTCGTGAACTGGTTCTCCTGGCGCAGGATGGACAGCCGTTTGGCGAACTCCCGGCCCGGGGCCCGGTCCACGTCCATGCCGTCGACGGTCACCCGGCCGCCGTCGGAGGCGAGCAGCCGCCCGATGATGGTCAGCATCGTCGACTTGCCCGCGCCGTTGGGCCCGATGATCGAGGTCACCCCGCCGCGTTCGATGCGCAGCGACACCCCGTCCAGAACCGTCGAGGACCCGTACGTCTTGGTGAGCTCGGTCAGTTCGATCAACGTGCGGCCTTTCGCAGCAGGAAGTACAGGAAGAGCGCTCCGCCGGTGAACTCGATGACCACGCTCAGCGTGCCCGCGTGCCCGAGGACGTGCTCCAGGACGAACTGGCCGCCCACCAGGGTGCAAAGGCCCACCAGGAAGGCGGTCGGCAGCACGTAGCGGTGCTCGTGCCGACCGGCGACCTGGTAGGCGAGGGTCGCGGCCATGAAGCCGAAGAAGGTCATCGGGCCGACCAGGGCGGTGGACACCGAGACGAGCAGCGCGACGGCCATCAGCATCCGCACGGCCACGCTCCGGTGGTCCACGCCCAGGTTGACGGCGGTCTCCCGGCCCAGGGAGACGACGTCGAGGATCCGGTGCCTGCGCCACACGTAGACCCCCACGAGGACCACCGCGACCGCCACCCAGGGGAGCAGGTCGGCGTCGGCGCGGGTGAGCCGGGCGAAGAGCCTGCCCTGGAGCGCGTCGTACTCGTTGGGGTCCAGCAGTCGCTGCATGAGCCGCGACAGGCTGTTGAACAGCACCCCGAAGACGATCCCGACCAGCAGCGTCAGGTGGAGGCTGCCGATCCCGCCGGTGAACATGCGCCGGAACAGCAATAGCGCGAACACCACCATCAGGGCTGTCTGGGACAGGAACGCCGCCACCGGCGGCAGCGCGGACAGGCCCACGGTCCCGAACACGAACACCAGGCAGGTCTGCACCAGGACGAACAGCGCCTCCATCCCCATGATGGACGGGGTGAGGATGCGGTTGTCGGTGACCGTGTGGAACAGGACCGTGGAGACCGCGCCGGCGAACGCCACCACGAGCATCGTGAGGACGACGGTGGTCCGCCGTTCCACCACGTAGGCGACGTTTCCACTGACCCCGTAGGTCAGGTAGAGGGCGGTGCAGAGCACGGCGAGGGCGGCCAGAACCGCGATCCGGGCCCCGGCGGGGACCGTCCGCGGCCGCGGGCGACGCCGGCCGCGGCCCCGTTCCCCGCCCTGTTCCGGGCGCAGGTCCTGTTCAGCCGACATTACGCCTCCGGAGCAGCATCACCAGGAACACGGCGGCGCCCACGACGCCGAGGACGGTACCGACGGGGATCTCGAAGGGCTGGCGGATGACCCGGGAGACGATGTCGCAGAGCACGAGGATGCCGCCGCCGAGCAGACAGACCCAGGGCACGCCCCTTCGCACGTGGTCGCCGACGACCATGCTCACCAGGTTCGGCACGATCAGCCCTAGGAAGGGCAGCGTGCCGACCACGGACACGACCACGCCGCTGACCATCGCGACGATGCCCACCCCGAGCGCCACCACGGCCCGGTGGTTGAGGCCGATGCTGACCGCGATGTCGCGGCCCAGCCCGGCAACGGTGAGGCGGTCGGCGACGAGGTAGGCGGTCAGCGCCATGATCCCCACCAGCCACAGTTGTTCGTAGCGGCCCCGCATGACACCGGAGAAGTCACCCGACTCCCAGGTACCGAGGGTCTGGAGCAGGCCGTAGCGCAGCGCGAAGAAGGTGGTGACGGCACTGATGACGGCGCCGAGCATGATGCCGACCAGGGGGACGATCAGCGAGGACTTCAGGGCGACCCGGCGCAGCACCCCCAGGAAGAGGAGGGTGCCCAACAGGGCGGCCGCGCACGCGGCGGTCATCTTCACCGGCAGGGGCGCACCCGGGAAGAGGACGGTCACCAGCAGGATGCCCAGCGAGGCCGACTGCACGGTGCCCGCCGTGGACGGTTCGACGAACCGGTTCTGGGTGAGCATCTGCATGATGAGGCCCGCGACGCTCATGGCGGCGCCGGCGAGCAGCAGGGCGAGGGTGCGGGGGACCCGGCTGAGGAGGAAGAGTTCCCGGGCGTCGGGGTCCCCGACCAGCCTCGCCGGGGTGATGTCGCTGGCCCCGACGAAGAGGCTGACCGCGGACAGGGCCAGGACGGCGGCCACGGCGGCGGCCACGGTGAGGTGGCCGCGGACGCCCGGGCCCCGGTCCTGCTGCCGGGTTCCGGGCGCCGTGGCGGGGGTTGTCGCTGCCACTGCCTAGGACAGGGCGTCTTCGATGACGTCCAGGGTGTTCAGGTGCGCCTGGATACCGCCGACGAGGTAGATCTCCTCGGAGTTGAGGTGGATGATCTGGTCCTCCCGGGCCGCGGTGGTGCGGTCGACGAGGTCGTTGTCCAGGACCTGCTCGGCGGGGTCCGCGCCCTCCTCGCCGATGGCGCCGTCGCGGTCGATCACGTACAGCCAGTCGGGGTCGGCGTCGGCCAGGGCCTCGAAGGACAGGACCTCGCCGTGGCTGGCCTCCTCGCTGGTCACGTCGATGGCGGGCGTCAGGCCGAGGGCGTCGTAGAAGAAGCCGTAGCGGGAGCCGGGACCGTAGGCGCTGATCTCGCCCGCGGAGGTGATGATGACCAGGCCGTCCCCGGCGGCGGCGACCTGCTCGCCGACCTCGGCGATGCGGGAGTCGAACTCGGCGTTGAGTTCCTCGGCCTCGGTCTGCCTGTCGAAGATCTCGCCGTAGGCCAGGGCGCGGTCCTTCATGTCGCCCACCGTGTCACCGCCGAAGACGGTCATGTCGAGGGTGGGGGCGATCTCCTCCAGTTCGGGGATCGCGTCGGAGCTGCGGCCGCCCGCGATGATGAGGTCGGGTTCCATGCCCGCGACCGCCTCGAAGTCCGGTTCGAAGAGGGAGCCGACGTTCTCGACGTCGGGATCCTCGACGTAGTCGGAGAAGAAGGAGGGATAGGTCTCGGCGGAGGGGATGCCCGCGACCTCGACGCCGAGGGCGTCCAGGATGTCCAGCTGGGTGTTGTCGAAGACGACCACGGTCTCGGGGTTCCTGGCGACCTCGATGTCGCCGTTGAGGGCCTCGACGGTGACGGTCTCCGCGGCCGCGTCCGCGCCCGCCCCGTCCGTGTCCTGCGCGGAGCAGCCCGCGAGGACCAGGGCAGAGACCGGCAGCAGCGAGAACAGGGCGGCGGAACGTGGGGACACGGGGCACTCCAGGGGTCAGGAAGTGGGGTAATACTTCGGCAAGGCTTGCCTAAGTAAGGCAAGGCTAAACTTACACAATCACCCGGAGCCCCACAACGCCGCCCCCAGCGGCCGCATCGCCACCCAGGTCACGGACACACCGAAAACCCGCACGCCACGGGGGTTCACTCACCCACCAGCGAATGTCCGACGTGACCCGGATCACCCTTGCGGGCCGCCGATACTGGGATCATGCGCACGCCTCCGGCCGAAGTGGCCCCCACCCCCGAGCTCGTCCACCGGCTCCTGCGCGACCAGCACCCCGATCTCGCGGAACTGCCCGTCGCTCCCCTCGCCAACGGGTGGGACAACGTGCTGTTCGGCCTCGGCGAGCACCTGTGCGTCCGGATGCCCCGGCGCTCGGCCGCCGCCCGGCTCGTGCTGAACGAACAGCGATGGCTGCCCGGCGTCGCCGAACGCGTGGGCATCCCCGTCCCCGTGCCGGTGCGCACCGGACGCCCCGGCCACGGCTACCCCTGGCACTGGTCGGTCAACCCGTGGTTCGGGGGCCGTGCCGCCGCCGAGGTCCCGCCAGCCGACCGGGGACCCCTGGTGGAGCCGCTCGCCCTGTTCCTGTCCCGGCTGCACGTGCCCGCACCCCGGGACGCCCCCGAGAACCCGGTGCGGGGCGTGCCCCTGCGCCAGCGCGACGGGCGGGTGCGCGAACGGCTCGCCGGCCTCGACTCCCCACACGCGGCCCCGCTCCTGGCCCGGTGGGAGGAGCTGGTCGACACACCCGGCTGGGCCGGACCGCCGCTCTGGCTGCACGGCGACCTGCACCCCGCGAACATCCTGGTGGGGACCGGGCCGGACGGGCGGGCCGACCTGGCCGCCGTGATCGACTTCGGCGACCTGACCTCGGGTGATCCGGCCACCGACCTCGCCCTCGCCTGGCTGCTGTTCGAGGCGGGGGACCGGGCCCGGCTGCGCGCCCGCCTCGACCGGCTGTCCGGGGTCGACGGGGACACCTGGAAGCGGGCCCGAGCCTGGGCGGTCAGCTTCGCCTCGGTACTCGCCACCAGCACCGACGACCACCCCGTACTCGCCGCCGTCGGTGAGCACACCATCGGCCAACTCCTGGCGGAGGGGTGAGCGCGGGGCGCTCCCGCACCCGTCTCCGCGGTGCGTGCCCTTCGCCGGGCGCGGCGCCGAGAGCACGGGTACCCCGCCCTTCCGGAGTACCGCGCGGTCAGGGCTATTGGTCACTCTTAAGCGCTGACGCGAGCGGGTACCCCGTTCCGTACCCGGGGTACCCCCTTCCCTTCCCGAGGAGGCAGCGCGTGCGGTGGTTCGAGTCCAGCTACAGCGGCAGCGGCGGCGACTGCGCCGGAGTGACCTGGCGTAAGAGCAGCTATTCCAACAGCACCGGTGGCGAGTGCGTCGAGGTCGGCTGGCACAGGCCCGGCTACGGCAGTGGCCAGGGCAACTGCGCCGGGGTATCGGAAGGGCCGGGCATCCTTGTTCGGGACACCCGCAACCGGCCGCTCGGGCACCTCTCCTTCGGCCCCTCCTCCTGGCAGCACCTCCTGCGGGCCCTCGCCCGCTGAGCGCCGCGGGCGGGTTCGGCCCTTCTTTTCGCGGGTTTGGGGTGCCACAGGCAAGGAGGCGGCTGAAGTCCAGGGCAGTGGACCCGGTGCCCCGTACACAGACGAGGAGTCATTCGTACACGCTCGACCGGTGACCGACGTGGACCACCCAGATGATCAGCTCGCCGTCCTCCACCGTGTAGATGACCCTGTAGTCCCCCACGCGGAGGCGCCGGACCTCCGGGGTACCGACCAAGGCGGTGGTGCCGAAGCCCAGGGGGTCGCTCTCCAGCTCGGTGAGCTTACGGAAGACCGCCATGGCCACATTTTTCGGCAACTTGCGGAGTTCAGAGCGAGCCTCAGGCCGGAAGATGGTTCGGTAGCTCACTCCGGCCCTTCCAGGATCTCCGCCATCACCTGCTCCATGGGAATCCCAGGCTCAGGATTGCTCATGCGCTCCTTCACCATGCGCATGATCTCCTGCTCCTCGAACTCCTGGTAACGACGCAGGAGCTCGATCGGGACAACCGCAGCCACCTCTCTGCCCCGTCTCGTGATGACGGTGGGGGAATCCTCTCTGTCCGCACGGTCAACGACGTCGGCGATGTGATCGCGCACCCGCCGGATGGACTCCACCTGCATCTCACTCATGGAACCAATGGTACACATGGATCCTTTGGCACACATGAATTTGGTTCTCTCCACGCCCGGGCCCGGGCGCTGCCTACCCTGGACGGATGGACACCGAGCAGCCGCGTGGCGCCGTCGCAGTCATCACCAATCTCCGCGGGGAACTCCTCCTCCACCTGCGGGACGACATCCCCCGGATCTCCTGGCCCGGGCACTGGTCGCTGCTCGGCGGAGCCTGCGACCCCGGGGAGCGCCCTCGGGAGACCATCGTCCGCGAACTCGACGAGGAGGCCGGACTCGCGGTCGACGACCTGGCCGAACTCTTCGAGACCACCGACGCGCAGGGGTCCGGCCAGCTCCTCACCGTCTTCACCGCCACCTGGGACGGCGACGCCCGGGCCCTGCCCCTGACCGAGGGGGTCAAGCTCGACTGGGTCTCCCCCGCACAGGCGGGAACCCTTCCGCTGACCCCGTTCGCGCGGGAGGCCGTCCGGCGGCACCTCGGCGGAGCCTGACCCCGCACCCTCCTCGGAGTGTCTCAGGCGGGTGCGAGGATCAGGCTCCACCCCTACCGAGGAGGTCCCATGTCGTTCCAGGCGTATCTGGACACCATCGAGGAAAGGACCGGCCTGGTGCCCCGCGCACTGGTCGACCTCGCCAGGGAGAAGGGCTACGACGCCCCCTCGGTGAAAGCGGGCACCATCATCCGGTGGCTGGCCGAAGACCACGGGCTGGGGCGCGGCCACGCGATGGCCCTGGTCCACGTCATCAAGAAGGGGCCCGGGATCGACGCCAGACACGTGGGCACCTCCGGCAGCCACCGGGACGCCTCCGCCGAACTCTGGCTCGACGGCAGGGCGACCGACCCGAACAGGAGCTGAGTCCGCTCAGCCGTCCGCTTCGGTCACCAGCGCCCGGACCTTCTCCGCGAACTCGTAGAGGGACAGGTGCCCGGCGCCCTCCAGGACCCGCAGTTCGGAACCGAGGAACCTGCGCACCGGGGCCTGCAGCCGGGACGGGGGAAAGAAGACGTCGTCCGAACCCGTCGCCGCCAGGACGTTCCCGCCCTGCCAGCGCAGCAGGGTCTCCAGGACCAGCGGGCCCGGAGCGAGACTGGTCCGGCAGTTCCGGCCGACCATCGTCATCCAGGCGGCGAACGGGTGGACGGGGCGCCGGAAGGCGGGGCCGCTCATGAAGTTGAGCAGCCTGGTGCTCTTGTCCTCGCGCGGGTTGATCATCCACGGCAGGGTGACGCGCATCAGCTCGGGGGAGGTCGCGACACCGGTCAGACCGGCCGGGTTGACCAGCACCAACCCCTTGACCAGGTCGGACGGTTGCGAGGCGAGGGCGACGGCACCCCCGAGGGAGTGGCCCAGGACGATCGCCGGGCGGTCCACCAGCTCCGGCAGCACCTCGTCGAGCCACCTCCCGTACGCCTGCGCACGGTTCCCCTTCGGGCGCAGCCCGCAGCTGAGTCCCGGCTGCCCCGGGAGGTCGACCAGGACGACGTCGCGGTCCTCGGTCATGTCGGAGGCGGGCGAGGCGCTGAGCGCGCTGTTGAAGTTGGTTCCGCTGAGCACCACCACCGGGGCCCCGGGACCGCCCGACATCCGGAAGGCCCGGGTCGGCCCGAGGGAGGTGGAGATCTCGGCCACAGAACCCAGATCCGGGTACTCGTCGAGCCGGTCCCGACACCAGCCGCGGACGATCCTCTCCGCGGACTCGGATCGGTAGACACGCGCACCTTGGAGTGCGGTCTCCGGCATGGGGCACCTGGTTTCGCGTAGGGACGGACACCTTCGCCGACCAGTCTTCCCCGCCCACCGGTCAGGGATGTGCGTCCGGGACCGGCTTCGGGCCGGTTACGGGCGTCCCGCACGCGCGGCCTGTCGGCGACAGGTCATAGTAGCTGTTCAGGGACTATATTGGACAGAACTTTCGTGTGTCGGCGCCGGTCCGTTCCCCAGCGGGTCCGGTTGGCCGAAACTGGACAGAACTGCCCCCATCGACGAATATGGGCGCGGCGCGTCACCGTACGCGCCAACTGCCCTTACAGACGAATACGGGCGCGGCGCGTCACCGCACGCGCCGACAGGTGTGCCGGGAAGACTGGTCGGCGTCCCTACGACCCGTACCCCGGAGCCCACCACATGACCTGGAACCATACACCGCCCCCAGGTGCGCTGCGCCGAAGCCGTTTCTCGGAGCGGCACAGGCTCCCGGTCGGAAACCGCCGCCCGCTCGGCACCAACGGCTACACCACCGCCTGGGGCACCAACGCCCACGGCGAACTCAGCTCCTGTCCCCCGGGACCCGGTTGACCGCGCCCACGTCGGCGCCGTCCCGAAACCGTTCCTACCCGTGTCGCCGCGCGAACCGCATCGGACGCCCCTAGCGGGCGCCGTGACACCGTCCGCGCGGCGCCAGGCTGTGAAAGGACAGTGGCGTGGTGCTGCTGATTCTCCTCCTCGTGCTCGCCGTGACCGTGGCGAGCACGCCCTTACTGGACAGACTGTTGGGCCGAAACGCCGGCTGGCCGATCGCCGCGGTGTTCCTCGGCCTGACCCTGCTGGTGTCCGCGCAGGCCCCCCAGGTGCTGGGAGCCGGGGAACCCCTGGAGTTCTCCCGGCCGTGGATGCCGCAGATCGGGGTCGGACTCCACCTGCGGATGGACGGGCTCGGCTGGCTGTTCACCATGCTGGTCACCGGGATCGGCGCGCTGATCATGGCGTACTCGACCCGGTACTTCCCGCCCAGGAGCAGGTTCGGCTTCTACTTCCTGATGACCCTCTTCGCCACGGCGATGTCGGGTCTGGTCCTGGCCGACGACGTCGTGCTGCTCTTCGTGTTCTGGGAGCTCACGACGATCGCGTCGTTCTACCTGATCGGCCTGTCGGGGCCCTCGGCCAGCCGTCCGGCGATCCGTACCTTCCTGCTCACCGCCATGGGCGGGCTCGCGCTGCTCGCGGCGGCCGTGCTGCTCATCGTGCGCACCGGGACCTCCCAGCTCAGCGTGATCCTGGCGGACACCTCGTGGACCGAGGACACCGGGTTCGTCTCGCTGGTGGCGGTGCTCGTCGCCGTCGCGGTGTTCACCAAGTCGGCCCAGTTCCCGTTCCACTACTGGCTGCCCGACGCCATGGCGGCGAGCACACCGGTCAGCGCCTACCTGCACGCCGCGGCGATGGTCAAGGCCGGGATCTACCTGGCCATGCGGTTCACCCCGGCCTTCGGCGACCTGCTGCTGTGGAACACCCTGCTCATCGTCCTCGGTCTGACCACGGCGGTGGTCGGGGCGGTCTTCGCGCTGCAACAGCACGACCTGAAACGGCTCGCCGCCTTCTCCACCGTGAGCCAGTTGGGCTTCCTCGTCGCGGTCATCGGCGTGGGCACCCCCGAGGCCCTGGTCGCCGCGGCCGTGCACACCGTCGCGCACGCCCTGTTCAAGTCGGCGCTGTTCATGTCGGTCGGCCTGGTGGACATCCAGGCCGGGACCCGCGACCTGCGCCAGCTCGGCGGCCTGCGCAGGCGGATGCCGGTCACCGCGGCCCTCGCCGCGCTGTCCGCGCTGTCCATGGCGGGCATCCCGCCGCTGCTCGGCTTCATCAGCAAGGAGAACCTGTTCGAGGCGTTCCTGCACGCGCCCGGCCCGGCCTGGTTCGGCCCGGTGGCGGGTGCCGCCGCGGTCGGTGCCGCTGCCTTCACCTTCGCCTACTCGTTCCGGTTCGTGTACGGGGCGTTCTGGGGCGAGCCCAGGGGCGACACGGAGGAACGCACCGCCTCGGAGGCACGGCCCAGCTTCTGGCTCCCCGCCATGACCGCCTCCCTCGGCGGTGTGCTGCTCGGTCTGACCGTTCCGGTCCTGGACACGATGGTCAACGAGGTCGCCCTGAACGCCACCCACGAGGCCGCCGACGCGCACCTGCTGCTGTGGCACGGCTTCAACGCCGCCCTGGGCATGTCCGCCGCGGCGGTCGGCCTCGGTGCGCTGCTGGCCTGGCGGAGCCGCTCCGGCGACGCCCTGGCCGGACTCGACCTCGTACCGGTCACCGGTGTGCGGATCTTCGAGGCCCTGCACGAGGGGATCGTCCGGGTGGGCAGGCGGACCGGTGACCTCACCAGGACCGACGCCCCCGCGTTCCACCTGGGGGCACCGGTCGTCCTCATCATCGCGCTGGCCTCGGTCCTCGCGGTGGTCGGCCTGGACCTCCCGCCGGTGGCCGGGCAGACCGCCATGGGTCTGGACTGGCTCCTGGTGGGTCTGATGGCCGTGGCCGTCGGTGCGGCCGTGGTCACCCGCTCCCGGATGGCGGGGCTGGCGCTGGTCGGCGTCGCCGGGTTCACCGTCGCCCTGTGGCTGTTCTTCCTGGGCGCCTTCGACGTCGCCCTCACCCAGCTCCTGGTGGAGATCCTGACCGTGGTCGTCGCCGTGCTGGTACTGCGGCGCCTGCCCAAGAAGTTCCACCGGGTGAAGCGGAGCCGCACCGCGCTGACCGCCGTCATCGCGATCGGCGCCGGGATCACCGCGGCCGTGGGCGCCTACGCCCTGACCGGCCGCCGGGAGATATCCGCCGCGGGCGAGTACTTCCTGGGCAACGCCCCGGAGGACACCGGCGGAACCAACGTGGTCAACACCATCCTGGTGGACTACCGTGCGCTCGACACCTTCGGCGAACTGGTGGTGCTGGGCGTCGCCGGGCTGATCATCATCGCGGTGCTGCACTCCAGCGGCCTGCTGCCGGTGCACAGCTCCCGCCGGGTGGTGGTGGACGAGAGCAACGCCGCCTACCCGCCGGTGGACAACACCGTGCTGATGCGCACGATCGGCCGCTTCCTGATGCCGCTCCTGGTCCTGTGGTCCGTGTACCTGCTGTTCCGCGGACACAACGAGCCGGGCGGCGGCTTCATCGCCGGGCTCGTGGGCGGTTCGGGATTCGCCCTGCTGTACCTGGCCGCCCCGAGCGACGACAGGGCGCGCATCCGGCTCGCCTACCCCGCGATCATCGGGGCGGGCGTCCTGGTGGCCGCGTTCTCCGGGTTCCTCGGCTACGCGGACGGGTCGTTCCTCAAGCCGCTGCACGCCGAGATCCCGCTGGCCTGGGGCGGATACTTCCACTTCACCACCGCGCTCGTCTTCGACGTCGGCGTCTACCTGGCGGTGGTGGGCGTACTGCTCACGGCGCTCAACGAGCTCGGCCTCGAACGGGGTGAGGGCTCGGTCCGGGAACCCGAGGGGTTCCGGACGGACCGGCCCTCGGCCCAGGCGTCCGGCGACGACGCATCCGCCCTGGACGGCTCCACCACCGGAGGTAACCGATGACCCTCGCCATCACCATCGGCATCATGGTCGCCGGGGGCGTCTACCTGATGCTCCAGCGCGGCATGGTGCGCATCGTGCTCGGCCTCGTCCTGCTGGGGCACGCCGTCAACCTGCTGATCATGTCGGCGGGCGGCGTGTTCCGCCGGGACCTTCCCCTGCTCCAGTTCGGTACCGCGCTCACCGCGGGCGACCCGCTCCCGCAGGCGTTCGTGCTGACCGCGATCGTGATCGCCTTCTCGATCGCGATCTACATGCTCACGCTCGCCGCCTCCGGTAGCGACGACGACACCGAGGACGCCTCATGAACACCTCGTTGCTTCCTCTCTTCGTCGCGGTCCCACTGGTGTCCGCGGGGCTGCTGATCGTGCTGGGCGGCCCCCTGTGGCTGCGCCGGACCCTGCTGCTCGCACCGAGCTCGGCGGCCCTGCTGGCCAGTACCGGGCTGATCTGGCTCACCCGGGACGGGGCCGTGTTCGCCCACAACGTGGGCCTGTGGCAGGACGGGATCGCGATCCCGTTCGTCGCGGACGTCCTCAGCGCCCTGATGCTGTGGACCACCTCGCTCCTGGCCCTGGTGTGCTCGGCCTTCGCGATCGCCACCGGGGACGACCGGCGCCCCTTCTTCGCCACGCTGGTCCTGGTGCTGACAGCGGGTGTGTCCGGTGCGCTGCTCACCGGCGACATCTTCAACATGTTCGTGTTCATCGAGGTCATGCTGCTGCCCTCGTACGGGCTGCTGGCGATGCTCGGCGTCCTGGGGCGGCTGCGGGCCGGACGGATCTACGTCACCGTCAACCTGCTGACGTCCACGATCTTCCTCGCGGGGGTCGCGCTGGTCTACGCCTCCGCCGGGACCGTGCACCTGGGCGAGCTCGCCGGAGCCGCCAAGGAGGACCCGACGGTCGCGGTCGGCGCGGGCGTGGTCATCCTCGCCCTGTCGATCAAGGCCGCGGTGGTCCCGGTGCACGGCTGGCTGGCCCGCACCTACCCGGCCGCCTCCCCCGCCGTCACCGCCCTGTTCTCCGGTCTGCACACCAAGGTGGCGATCTACGCGATCTACCGCCTGTACGCGATGATCTTCGACGGGGACGCGAAGTTCCTCTGGATCGGGGTGGTCGCCTTCACCCTGACCATGGTCATCGGGGTGCTGGGCGCGGTCGGCGAGGACACGACCCGCTCGATCCTGGTGTTCCACATGATCAGCCAGATCGGTTACATCCTGCTCGGCGTGGCCCTGTTCACCGAGCTGGGGCTCATGGCGGGCATCTTCTACCTGATCCACCACATGATCGTGAAGGCGTCCCTCTTCCTGTCGACCGGGGCGATCGAGCACACCTACGGGACCGGGGCGCTGGACCGGCTGGGCGGTATCGCCCAGCGGGAGCCGCTGCTGGCCCTGGTGTTCATGGGTGCGGCGCTCTCCCTGGCGGGGCTGCCGCCGTTCTCCGGGTTCGTCGCCAAGCTCACCCTGGTCACGGCGGCGGTCGACGACGCGCAGTGGACCGCCGTGGCCGTGATGATCGCGGTCAGCCTCATCACGCTGATGTCCATGCTGAAGATCTGGGGCGGCGTGTTCTGGGGCCGGGAACCGAAGGCCAAGGAGCTACCGACCCCCGAGGCCGCGGACGCCGACGGCTCCGTCGCCACCCGAGCGGCCGCGCCCGTGAAGATCAGGCCCGCACTGATCGCTCCGGGCCTGGTCCTGACAGCCACGACCCTGTGCATCGGTCTCGGCGCCCAGGTCCTGCTCGACCTGAGCGCGCAGGCCGCCGCGGGGCTCATGGACACCTCCGGATACGTCGAGGCGGTGCTGGGACGATGACCCATCTGATGTGGGCGCTGCGAGTGCTCCGGTTCCCCTTCTACGCGGGCTGGGAGATCATCAGGACCTCCTTCGAGGTGATGTGGGACATCGTCACCCCGGGGAGCGCCTCGACCCCGGCCTTCGTCGAGGTACCGATCCGCTGCGGAAGCGACCTGGAAACCACCATGCTGGCCAACCTGATCTCCCTGACCCCGGGGACGGTGACCGTGGCCGTGCGCCGTGAACCCGCCACCCTGTGGGTGCACGGGCTGTACGTGAAGGACCGGGAGTCCTTCCGGGAGGGGATCCGCGAGATGGAGGACCACATCCTCGGGGCCACCCGGCTGACGGGGCCGCCGGAGAGCACCCCGGCCGAGGGGGGACGGAACTGATGCACTACATCGACATCGGCCTGGCCGCGATCGTGCTGGCGATGGCCATCGCCACGTACCGGATCCTGACCGGCCCCTCGGCCGCGGACCGGGGCGCCGCCTCCGACGTGGTCTTCTTCGGTTTCGTGGGGCTGGTCGCCATGCTCGGCTACCGTCTGGGCACCGAACTGGTCGTGGACATCGTCCTGGTGAGCGCACTGGTCGGTTTCCTGGCCGCCCTGTCCCTGGCCCGTCTGATCACCGGAGGTAAGCGATGAACGCGTTGGACGTGGCCGGGATCGTCTGCATGACCGCGGGCGCCCTGGTGTTCCTGGTGGGCTCGGTCGGCCTGCTCCGGCTCCAGGACTTCTACGCCCGGCTGAGCGGGGTCAGCATCGCCGGCGCGCTGGGCACGGCCCTGCTCCTGCTCGGCCTCCTGCTGCACTACCCGACCGTGGACAACGCGATCAAGATCGGCCTGGCCCTGCTCATCCAGTTGGCCACCGCCGCGGTGGGCGGCAACGCCATCGCCCGCGCCGGTTACCTGGTCGGGGTGAAACCCACCGAGAAAACGAAGTTCGACGACCTCGCCGCCACGGAGAAGGACGGCTAGACACTCCGGCGGGCAGCGGTGGGCCCCGTCGTGTCCGAGCAGGCGCGACGGGGCCCTTCCGCGTCCGGAAACCCGGCCCACCTGGGAAAACCTGAGTGAACACCCCGGGGACCCCGATCGTTACCACGTTCGGCGGTGCCTTGTGACACACCCCGATTATCCGCGGGATCGGAAACCCTGTGCTAGGTTGAATGAAGTTGCAGTCGTGATACCCGTTTGGATTTACATCGTTTTCGGGTGATCACCGCGGTGACGGGAAAATCGTCAGACCGCGGTTTTCTTAACATGCTCCCGAGCGAGAGGTACATCCATGGCTACTGGCAAAGTCAAGTGGTTCAACGGCGACAAGGGCTTCGGCTTCATCGAGCAGGACGGCGGCGGCGCTGACGTCTTCGCCCACTACTCGGCGATTCAGGCCAACGGCTACCGCGAGCTCGCGGAAGGCCAGGCCGTCGAGTTCGACGTCACCCAGGGCGCCAAGGGTCTCCAGGCTGACAACATCACCCTGATCTGACCGAACACGCCCTAAGGCTGTTCAGACGGCAGGGGCCCGCCCTCAGGGCGCAGGGCCCCTGTCCGTTTTACTGTTTCCAGGACCGGATTTCTGGCCGTCGTTCTCCGACTGGCACCGGTTCAACCGCCACGACCCCGGGATTTCCGTGCGGGCCGTGGATCTCTATGCATTTCCTCCGGCGCACACCCGGTGCCACAGGCCGAAGCCCCCAGGGGTTTCCCGCCCGGCAAGCGCCGTCGGCGAAAGGTCTTACATGAACCATCCTCGCGCCAACACGCGTCACGGCCGTCCCTCCGGCGGTCCCGGCGGTTTCAACCGTCAGCGCCCCCGCCGCTCCTTCGACGGCCCCCGCGGCGGCTACCAGGGCCGTTCCGGCGGCGGCCGCTCCGGCGGTGAGTTCGCGCTCCCCGTCACCGTCAACCCCGGGCTCGACCCGGTGGACGACTTCCAGAACCTGGAGATGCCCGCGCCGCTGAAGTCGACGCTGACCCGCCAGGGCCTGACCACCCCGTCCGCGATCCAGGCGGCCACCCTGCCGAACTCGCTGGCCGGACGCGACGTCCTGGGCCGCAGCCAGACCGGTTCGGGCAAGACGCTCGCCTTCGGCCTGGCCCTCCTGGCCCGGCTCGACGGCCGCAGCGCGAACGAGCACCGCCCCATGGCCGTGGTCCTCGCGCCGACCCGCGAGCTCGCCCAGCAGGTCACCGACTCCCTCACCCCCTACGCCCGTTCGGTGCGGGTGCGCATGGCCACCGTGGTGGGCGGCATGCCCATCCACCGCCAGGCACGCGCCCTGCGCCAGGGTGTCGAGCTGCTCGTGGCCACCCCGGGCCGCCTGCGCGACCTGATGGAGCGCGGCGACTGCGTCCTGGACGAGGTCGAGGCCGTCGTCCTGGACGAGGCCGACCAGATGACCGACATGGGCTTCATGCCGCAGGTCACCGCGATCCTGGAGCAGGTGCCGGCCGACGGCCAGCGCATGCTCTTCTCGGCCACCCTGGACCGGAACGTGGACCAGCTGGTCCGCCGATTCCTCAACGACCCGGTGGTCCACTCGGTCGACCCGTCCGAGGGCGCCGTCTCCACCATGGAGCACCACGTCCTGCACGTGGCGCACGCGGACAAGATGTCCACCGCCACCCACATCGCGGCGCGCGAGGGCCAGGTCCTGATGTTCCTGGACACCAAGCACGCGGTGGACCGGATGGCCCAGCACCTGCTGGACAGCGGCGTCCGGGCGGCTCCGCTGCACGGCGGCCGGTCCCAGCCCCAGCGCACCCGCACCCTCAAGCAGTTCAAGGAGGGCACGGTCACCGCGCTGATCGCCACGAACGTCGCCGCCCGCGGCATCCACGTGGACGGTCTGGACCTGGTCGTGAACATCGACCCGCCCACGGACCACAAGGACTACCTGCACCGCGGCGGCCGTACCGCCCGCGCCGGCGAGTCCGGCAACGTGGTCACCCTCGTGACGCCCAACCAGCGCCGCGAGATGACCCGCCTGATGCACCGCGCCCGGATCGAGGCGCAGACCGCCCAGGTGAACGCCGACGACCCGGAGCTGGCCCGCGTGACCGGGGCCCGCGCCCCGTCCGGTGTGCCGGTGTCCCTGCCGAGCGAGCCCCGCCGGGAGAACCGTCAGCGCGGCCCGCGCGGCGGCTACGGCGGCTCCCGCGGTGGCGGCTACGGCGGCTCGCGCGGCGGCTTCGGCGGCGGCGGTTCCCGTGGGGGCTCGTCCTCCCGCGGACGCCGTCCCCGTCCGGCCGCGCAGGCCTAGCCGACGGCGACAGCAGTCACGGAGCCCCGTCACCCCTTCGCGGGTGGCGGGGCTCCGTCGTGTCCGGGGGCGTCTCACACCGCGGCGAGTTCGGCCCCGCGCAGGCCGGGCAGCTTCGCCTCGCCCAACCGCACCACCGCGTCCAGCAGCGCCTGCGCGCCCAGCACGAGCTGCCGGTCCGGGGTGTGCTCACGGTTGGAGTGCGAGAAACCCCCGGTGGAGGGGACGAACAGCATCGCGGTGGGGACACCGGTGGAGATGACCGAGGCGTCGTGGCCGGCGTAGGACAGCATCGGACGGCACCTGTCGGTGTGCTCACGACACGCCTCCTCCACGACACCGAGGACCTGGGCGTCGAACTCGGCCGCGGCCTTGGCGCTGGTGCGGTCCAGGCCCGCCGTGCACCCCTCCTCCGCGCTCGCGGCGGCCAGGAAGTCGGTGAGGTCCCCTTCGATGCCGTCGAGGACCTCGTCGCGTCCGGCCCGGATCTCCAGCTCCACGTGCGCGGTGCCGGGGACGACGTTGGCCGCGGCCGGACCGAACGTGACCACCCCGGCGTTGCCGACCGCGTCCGGATCCCTGTCCTGGCAGAGGGACCTCAGCCGCAGGGCGACCCGGGAGGCCACCCGCCCGGCGTCCTGCCTCAGCTCGAACGGGGTCGTTCCGGCGTGGTTGGCCTGTCCGCCGACGGTGACGGTGTAGCGGCGCACCCCCACGATGCCGGTGACCGGGGCCAGGTCGATCCCCTCCCGCTCCATCCGCGGCCCCTGTTCGACGTGGAGTTCGAGGTAGCCGACCAGTTCCCGGGCGTGGGGACTGTTGACGAGGGCGGTGGAGCCGGTCAGGCCTCCCCTGCTCCCCTCCATGACGCCCTCCTCGTCGAACCAGGACACGGTCTCGGTGTGGTCGGCCATGGGGTGGTCGTTCTCGTGCAGGGTGCGCAGGACCTCCATGGCGGCGACGACCCCGTAGGCGCCGTCCAGGTGGCCCGCGGCGGGGACCGTGTCGGAGTGGGATCCGATGAGCAGCCAGGGCCCGGAGCTGTCACCGCGTCTGGAGAGGACGTTGCCCGTGGCGTCGTAGCGGGAGTGGAGCCCCGCCACACGCATGGTCTTGTCGATCCAGTCCCTGGCGGCCATGTCCGCCTCGTTGCCGGCGATGCGCCAGATCGCGCCGTCCTGCCCGGCTCCGATCTGGGCGAGCCGCCGGATGTCCTTCAGGAGTCGTGCTTCGTTGATCCGCGGAACGGGGGGCATGCGGTTCTCCTTCGTCTGTGGGTCGGGGGTGCCTGCGTCGGGGTCCGGGTCACCTGCGGGAGGAGGCCAGGGCCACGCCCGCCAGGACCAGGACCGTGCAGACGACCTGGGCTCCGGTGACGGGTTCGGCGATGGTCAGGTAGGCCAGGACGGCGACGCAGACCGGCTGCAGGTAGTAGACGACGCCGGCCCGGGTGGCGCCGATCAGCTCCACCGCCTTGTTCCAGAGGAAGAAGGCCAGGGCGGAGGAGGCCGCACCGATGTAGAGCAGGGCCGACAGGTTGCCCGTGGTGGGGGTGAACCCGCCCTCCAGCACCAGGGAGACGGCCAGCGCGGGCAGCAGCATGACCAGGCCGAACAGGACCGTCGCCGCGAGGAACACCACCGCGGGCACCTGCTTGGGCTTGCGTTTGAGCAGGGCGGAGTACCCGGCGAAGGTGAGCATGGCGGCGATCATCCACAGGTCTCCGGGGGCGAAGTCCATCCGGAGGAGCACACCGGCGTCGCCCTTGGTGATCAGGGCGACCACGGCGGCGAGGGCGGTGAGCATGCCCGCGACGCGCACGGCCGGGAGCCGTTCGCCGCCGATGACCGCGAACACCGCGATCGCGACCGGGGACACCGCGGCGATGAGGGCGAGGTTGGTCGCCGAGGTGGTCTGTCCGGCGACGTAGATGAGGGTGTTGAAGAGCGTGACCCCGAGCAGGCTGACGAGCGCGATGTAGCGGGCGTGTTCCCGAATCGTGCGCCGGTGCTCCCACAGGCCGCGGGCGGCGAACGGTGCCAGGACGACCAGGGCGATGGCCCACCGCCAGAAGGCCGTCTGGACCGGCGGGATCTCCCCCGAGACGGCACGGGCGATGACGAAGTTCCCGGACCAGATGAGGGTGGCCGCCGCTGCGAGGAGCGGGCCGAGCCACACCGCCCAGCTCAGGACGCGGGCGGCGGACGGCCTTTCGGCCTCGGGGTCGGCGGGGGTGTCTGTGGCGGTCACGTCGGTTGACCCTCCTTCGGATCATCGGATGGATGGTGGCCGGTCCTGGCCGTTGGCAGGTAGCGGTCGGCGGCGGGTGACGGGTGCGGGCAGCGGTGCCGGTCAGCTCCAACCCGCGCTGTCGTCGTTCGAGGGGACGGCGCCGGCGGCCGTGGCGGCGTTCGGCGCACCGGCGGTGGCGGGCCCGGTCGGCAGGACCGGGCCGGCGAGGACGGCGGCGAGGGCAGTGGCGAGGGCAGCGGCTGCGGTGCGGGCGGCGAGCTTGCGGAACACGGGCGTACTCCTCCACGGCTGGGGGTTCGAGGGGTGTGCCCGCACCGTTTCCGGAACCGGGCAGGCACCACGATGCCGTCCGCGAGGTGGACCGGGAAGGGTTTCGGGGTGGCAGCAAGCGCCCCGGCAGGCTCATGCCCGGGGGAGCCAGCCCCGCCTCTGCGCGATGACCCCCGCCTCGAACCGGGAACGCGCGCCCAGGCGCCGCATGAGCGAGGCCATCATGCGGCGTGCGGTGCGTACACCGATGCCCAGGTGGCGGGCGGCCACCTCGTCGGTCATCCCCTGGGACAGGAGTCTGAGCATCTGCCGTTCCTGGCCGTCGGGGGCGTCCCCGCCGTCCGCACGCCCCTCCCGGTCGGCCGTGGCGCCGAAGGGGTTCGCCTGCTCCCACACCGCCGTGTGCAGCTCCGCCAGCGCGGTGATGACACCGGGGCCGGAAAGCTGGACCGCTCCGGCGCCCGTGTCCTCGGGGTCCAGGGGGAGCAGCGCCGCGGAGCGGTCGAACAGCACCATGCGGACGGGGAGCACCGGCACGGTCCGCACCGCGGCCCCGTTCTCCGTCAGCCACCGCGCGTATCCGAGGGTGCCGTGGTCGTTGCGGACGGAGTCCTGGTAGAGCGTGCGCATGTCCACGCCGCGTTCGAGCAGCATCTCGTCCAGGGGCCGGGAGGCCTCCAGCTGGGCGTGCGGCTGCGCGCCTCCCGGGTGGAAGGACCAGATCCGTTCGGCGCAGGCGTGGGTGAGCCGTTCCAGGCGGTCCTGCACCTGTTCGATCGAGCACATCTCCTCGCCCGGGCGTCCGCCCCCGGGGCGCGCGGCCCCGGTCTCCAGGGCCTCCAGGGCGGCTGCGCGGCCGGCGGCCAGACGCTCCTGGGCGCGGTGGACCTCTCCTTCGCGACGGGCCAGGAGGATCTGCACGGCGACGTCCAGCCCGACCGGCCGCAGGACCGAGGAGTCGGCGAACTTCGGCCGCAGCAGGCGGAGTTCGGTGAGGTGGTCCAGCGCGGTGTGGACCCGGGTCTCGGACAGGACCAGATGGGAGGCGATCTGCGCCACCCCCCATCCGGGGTGGTCGACCATGGCCCGGTAGACGGACTCGGTGGTGGCGTCGATTCCGAGTGCGGACAGCACACAACCCCCCATGAGGTGAACGGTGTGCGGCCGGAGGTGATTCTCGCACAGGTCCCGGGCGTGTTGCTGCCGGGCCGCTTCCTGTCAGGGCGCGGGCCTGTCGCGCGGGTTCCGTTGTCACCAGGCTGGCGGACATGCTCATTCTGGCCGTGACCATCGTCGGAGACAGCGACCGCAGCCCGCCGCCGGGACTGGTGGACATCCTGTGGGCGATGGCCGGGCCCGCGGAGCGGGTCGAACACATCCACGTCGCCCCGGGGGCGGGGTCGGCCGTCATCACCTACTTCGTGGGGGCCACGGACGACCTGGCCGCCCTGCGCTCGGTCCGGGAGCTGACGGTGCGTGCGCTGGCCCGCGCGCCCGCGCTGCGGGGCTGGCTGCCCGGCTGAGGCGGTCAGCCCCGCAGGGACTCCCGGTAGGCCGGCCAACCGCCGTGGCGGGTGATGTCCTCGGCGCCCTCGGCCGCGGCCGGTTCGCAGCCGAAACCGACCACGGTCCGCCCGTCGGCGAGGGTGACGGCGCCGAGCGACATCGGGGCGGGGAGCGCGGCGAGGAAGGCGCCCAGTCCGGCCGGGGAGATCGACCACACCTCGCAGCGCAGCGCCGAACCCCCGCCGTTGACCCGCAGCAGCCCGGGTTTGGGCGGCGTCGTCGCGAGAGCCACCATCCGGTAGTCCCCGCTGGTCGCGGTCGCCTCCACGAACCTGGCGCCCAGCTCGGTGAGCTGGTGGTTGAGCGGCTGTCCGCGCAGGTGCGCGCCGAACACCGCCAACTCCACCCCGGTGCCGGGCAGAGCCCGACCGGGTTCCTCGCCGGTGATCAGCCCGGCCAGGTCCAGGGCCGCCTGGTCCTCGAAGGCGCGGGTGACCACGGTGACCCCGAACGCGTGGCCGTCGGCGGTTCCGGCGGGGACGGCGACCGCCGCCAGGTCGAGCAGGTTGACGAAGTTGGTGTAGGTGCCCAGGCGCGAGTTCTCACCCACCGGGTCGGCCGCCACCTCGGCCAGCGTCGGGTGGCCCACGGTGGTCGGCACCAGCAGCCCGTCGAACCCGTCCAGCAGCTCCCGGGCCAGGGCCCGGTACCCGGCCAGCCGGTGCTGGTCGGCGGCGAGCCGGGTGGCGGGCAGATCGGCGGCGGCCAGGATGATCCCGGCGACGGTGGGGTCGGTGTCCGGGCAGTCGCGGTGCTCCGCCAGGAACGCGCCCACCGCCGCGTGCCGCTCGGCGACCAGGGCACCGTCGTAGAGCAGCCGGGCCGCCTCCAGCAGCGGGGCGACGTCCACCTCCTCGACCTGGACCCCCGCACCGGTCAGGGCGGCCACCGCCGTCCGGAAGGCCTCCCGTTCCCCGTCGCTGAGCGGGGCCAGCCCGGCCGCGTCCGGGACCGCCGTCCGTGCCGGGTTCCGGGGTGCCAGGCGCACGTCGGCGGGCCAGTCGCGGCTGGCCGGGTCGCGGGGGTCGGGGCCGGTCATCACCTTCAGGACCCGCTGACCGGAGGCCAGGTCCCGGGCGAACACGGTCACGCAGTCGTACGGTTCGGCGGCGGGCACGACCCCGGTCTTGGGCACCAGGCCCAGGGTGGGTTTGAGACCGACGAGGCCGTGCAGGGCGGCGGGTACCCGTCCGGATCCGGCGGTGTCGGTTCCCAGGGCGACGTCGGCGATGCCAAGGGCCACCGCCACGGCCGAGCCCGAGCTGGAACCCCCGGAGATCCGGGTGGGGTCGAGGGCGTTGCGGACCGCGCCGTAGGGGCTGCGGGTCCCCACGAGCCCGGTGGCGAACTGGTCCAGGTTGGTCTTGCCGAGCACCAGTGCCCCGGCGTCCACCAGGCGTCGCACCGCGGTCGCGCTCGCCTCGGGGGTGTACGCGAAACCCGGGTGCCCGGCGGTGGTGGGCAGGCCCGCGACGTCGATGTTGTCCTTGACCGCCACCAGGGTGCCCGCCAGCGGCAGCCCCTCCCCCGAGGCCAGGCGCTCCTCCAGCGCCTCGGCCTCCGCCGACAGCTCCTGTTCGGGGCGCAGCGCGATCCAGACCTCCGGCCGGTCGGCCTCGGTGATCCGGCGGTAGGCGGCGCGGACCCTTTCGGTGGGTGCGGGCATCAGGCGGTCCCTCCTTCGGTGATGACGGCCAGGGCGTGCCCCGGGTCCAGGTGCTGTCCAGGGCTGACGAGGACCTCGGCGACGGTTCCGGCCGCGGGGGCCCGGACCACCACCTCCAGCTTCATGGCCTCCAGCCGGACGACGGGCTGCCCCTCCCGGACAGTCTCGCCCGGCTCCACGTCCACCTTCCAGACACTCGCGGACAGCGGTGCCTCCACCAGGCAGGCGCCGGGCGGCAGGTCCGGTCCCCCGACGGGTGCGGTCGGCTCGGGTTCGGGCCTGTCCTCGAACTCGCCCGCCTCCTCCCAGCGCCGCCGTTCGGCGTCGAAGGCGGTGGCCCGGCGACTCTCGAACTCCGCGATGGAGTCGGCGTTCTCGGCCAGGAAGCGCTCGTGGTCGGCGAGGACGAACTCGCCCTCGGCGACCTCCGGTTCGTGGCGCCCGGCGAGCAGGTCGGCGCGGATGTCCAACAGTTCCTGATGCCCGACCGGGTACCAGGTGATCCGGTCGAAGAACCGCAGCAGCCAGGGGGTTCCGGGCTCGAACCGCCCGTACTGGCGCAGCCCGGACCAGATCGGCACGGTGCGGCCGATGAGCTGGTAGCCGCCCGGGCTCTCCATCCCGTACACGCACAGGTAGGCGCCGCCGATGCCCACACCGGCCTCGGGGGTCCAGGTGCGCGCGGGGCTGTACTTGGTGGTGACCAGCCGGTGCCGGGGGTCCAGCGGGGTGGCGGCGGGCGCGCCCAGGTACACGTCGCCCAGGCCCAGCACCAGGTAGGAGGCGTCGAAGACGATGTCGCGGACCTGGTCGACGCTGTCGAGGCCGTTGATGCGGCGGATGAACTCGATGTTGTCGGGGTTCCAGGGGGCGTCGTCGCGCACCCCGGTCCCGTAACGGGCGATGGCCTCGTGGATGGAGGGGTCGTCGAAGGACATCGGCAGGTGCAGGGTGCGGCTGGGCACCCGCAGCCGGGAGGTCGGCGGCAGCTGCGCCTCGATCTCCTGGAGCAGGCCCAGGAGCGTGCGCAGCGGCAGGACCTCGGGGTCGGTGTGCAGGTGCAGGGAGCGCACACCCGGGGTGGTGTCCACGACGCCCCGGGGCGCGGCCCGGTCCAGGGCCGCCATCAGCGCGTGGACGCGCATGCGCAGGCCCAGGTCCAGGACCATCGGCCCGTACTCGACGAGGAGGTTGTCGTGTCCGCCGCGCCGGTAGGTGACCTCCGGGGTGTCCTCGCCCGCGGGGACGCGGGCCAGCACGCCGTCGTCGCCGTCGGATCCGCTGCCGCGCAGCAGGGCCGCGGCCGCGGGTTCGGTGTGCAGCCGTTCGGCGGCGGCCTCGGTGACCGGGTGGAACCGGACGGTGTCGCCGGGGCGGAGCTGGCCGATCTTCCACCGGGCGCCGGTGACCACGGTGACCGGGCAGACGAACCCGCCGAGGCTGGGACCGTCGGGGCCCAGGATCACGGGGGTGTCGCCGGAGAGGTTGACCGCGCCGACGGAGTAGGCGGTGTCGTGCACGTTGGAGGGGTGCAGCCCGGCCTGGCCGCCGTCGGGGCGGGCCCAGGTCTGTTTGGGTCCGGACAGGCGGACGCCGTTGCGGGCGGACTGCGGATGGACCCGCCAGGCGGTGGCGTAGAAGTCGGCGAGGCCGTCGCGGGTGAGGAACTCGGGGGCCGCGTGCGGGCCCTCGGAGACCTCGATGTCCCAGTGGGCGCCGTCGCCCGTCCCGGCCCCGCCGCCCCGGCCGGGCGCGGGGAAGGCGGGGCGGTCGGCCTCGGGGACCGGGCGCGGTTCCGCGGTGCCCTCCGGGGAGCCGGAGGCCGGTCGGCCGGTACCGTTCACCGCCGGGCGGAGCACGTCGCCCGGGCGCAGGGCGCGGCCCGCGTGCCCGCCGTACTCCCCGGCGGTGAACGTGGAGGCGCTGCCCAGGTACTCGGGGACGTCCAGGCCGCCGCGGAACAGGACATAGGTGCGCATTCCCGGTCCGGTGGCGGGGCCGACGTCGAGCAGCGCGCCCGCGGGCACCCGCACCGGCTCCCACTGCGGCACCGGGCCGCCGTCCACGGTGACGTCGGCGGGGGCGCCGGTCACGCACACGGTGGCGGCGTGCGTGAAGCGCAGGGCCGGGCCCTCCATCGTGCACTCCAGGCCCGCCGTCCCCTCGGGGTTGCCCAGGGCGGTGTTGCCCAGGCGCAGCGACAGGTCGTCCACGGCACCCGACGGGGGCACGCCGACCTGCCAGTACCCGGTACGGCCCGGGAAGTCCTGGACGGTGGTGAGGGTGCCCGCGCGCTCCACCTCGACGCGCGGTTCGGGGTCGCCGACCCTCGCGCAGGTGGCGGTGGTGTGGGTGGCCGCACGGACCTGCGGGTGGGCGGCCAGGGCGCGCAGCAGGCCCAGGTTGGTCTGCACCCCGTCGACCCGTACCCGGGCCAGGGCGCGGCCGAGCCGGTCCAGCGCGTCCGCGCGGTCCTCGCCGCGCACGATCACCTTGGCGAGCATGGGGTCGTAGTCGCTGGTCACCCGCTGGCCGGTCTCCACCCAGCCGTCCACCCGGACGTCGGCGGGGACCTCCACCCGGGTGAGCAGGCCGGAGCTGGGACGGAAGTCGTGGGCGGGGTCCTCGGCGTACACGCGTGCCTCGACGGCGTGGCCGGTGCGGTCCGGGCCCCGGGGCGGGACGCCGGAGAGCACGTCCTCGCCGCGGGCCAGGCGCAGCATCCAGGCGACCAGGTCGATCCCGGCGATCTCCTCGGTGACCGGGTGTTCGACCTGGAGCCGGGTGTTGACCTCCAGGAAGGAGGCCTCCCCGCGTTCGACGTCGTAGACGAACTCCACCGTTCCGGCGCTGCGGTAGGACACCCCGGCGCACAGTTCACGGGCGGTGCGGTGGAGCTCGGCGCGCAGGGCGTCGGGCAGGTCGGGGGCGGGGGCCTCCTCCACGACCTTCTGGTTGCGGCGCTGGAGCGAGCAGTCGCGGTCCCCGAGGGTCACCACGTTGCCGTGGCCGTCACCGAAGACCTGCACCTCGATGTGCCGGGCCTCGGACACGAAACGTTCCACGAACACCCCGCCGTCACCGAAGTGCGTCCGCGCCATCCGGCTGACCTGGTCGAAGGCGGAGCGCAGGGAGTCCTCGTCGAAGCAGGGGCGCAGACCGATCCCGCCTCCGCCCGAGGTGGACTTGAGGATCACCGGGTAGCCGATGCGCTCGGCGGCCAGCACCGCCTGCCCGACGTCGGGGAGGGTCTCGCTGCCCGCGACCATGGGCAGTCCGGCCGCGGCCGCGGCCTTGCGGGCGGTGTGCTTGTCGCCGAACTCCTCCAGGTGGCGGGGCTCGGGTCCGACGAACACGAGTCCGGCGGCCTCCACGGCGTGCGCGAACTCCGCGCTCTCGGACAGGAACCCGTACCCCGGGTGAACGGCCCCGGCCCCGGTCGCGGCGGCCGCGGCGAGGACGCGTTCGATGTCGAGGTAGCTCTGGGCGGCGGGCGCCGGGCCGAGGCGGACGGCCTCGTCGGCCATCCGGGTGTGCGGTGCTCCCGCGTCGGCGTCGGAGTAGACGGCGACGGTGCGCAGGCCCGTCTCCCGGGCGGAACGGATGATGCGGCAGGCGATCTCGCCGCGGTTGGCGACGAGCACGGAGTCGAACACGGGGCTCTCCCTCGGATCGGGGACTGGGTCGGCGGTCGGGAACGCGGGAGGTGCGGCGAGGGGTTCAGAGGCGGTCGGTGTGCAGGGCCGTCCGGGTCAGGGCCCCTCGGGCCCGTTCGAGCACGACCTCCATGGAGGCGCCCACGTGTTCGTGCAGGGCCCGGTAGGCGGAGTCGAGTTCGCCGGCGCGCAGGTGCTCGACGATCCGGACGTGCTCGGTGATGGTCGAGGTGATCCGGTCCTCGGTGAGGAAGTCGTACATGCGCACGCGGCGGATCCGCTGGTTGACCGAGACCAGCGCCCCGGTGAGGGCGGCGTTTCCGGAGGCCCGGGACAGGGCGGCGTGGAACTCCTCGTCGAGGAGGACGAAGGAGGGGTCTGGCGCGGGCGGGTCGGAGCGCAGCTTCTCCCAGCGCTCCAGTTCCCCGGCGAGGATCCGCGGGTCGTGCCGGATGGTGCGGTCCTCCACGGCGCGGGCGATACCGCGGAGTTCGAGGGTGACCCGGAGCTCGTAGAGGTCGCGCAGCTCGGCGAGGTCGGGGACGGTGACGTAGAAGCCGTTGTCGCGGCGTTCGACCAGGCCGTCGGAGTGGAGCCGGGCCAGGGCCTCGCGGACGGGGGTGCGGGAGACCCCGAAGCGTTCGGCGAGCCGGACCTCGCCCAGGCGGGTGTAGGGCGTGACTCGGCCGCTCAGCACCTCCTCGCGCATGAGGGCGTGGACCCGGTCACGGCGGGAGACGGCGGTGTTCCCGGTTCCGGCCGGGTCGGGCCGCGTATACAGCGGTGTGTCCATGGGCCCAGACGCTAGGAAGCGCTTGTTTCACCGGCCCTGTCGCCGGGTGAAGCCTGGGTTTCCCCGTGTTTCGTCGCTTCGCGGCGTGTTCCGGCGTGTTTCGCGCCCGGCCGTACCGGTTGTCCGGTCGGGGGCCCGGTCCCGGGTACGGACGTCTCAGGACGCACGTGAGGGCGCGGGGCACTCCGGACGAGGACCCCGGATGTCGTCACTCACTGAATCTGTCAGTTGAGCAGGATGCCTGCCAGGGAAACTGTCAGTTCTCCAGCGGCATGACAGGAACTCTGCGAAGCAGGCAACGCGGCGTTTCCGTGCGTCGGGCATGAGGTCCGAGGCTGAACGGATCTTGATGTGATGCTTGGTCTATGACCGAAGAAAAGCACGCATACGATGCATCGCACATCGAGGTGTTGGAGTTCGATGCCAGTGTGCGTATGAGGCCGGGCATGTACTTCGGGGTTGGGCTTAAGACCCCGCAACTGCCGGCCAGGGTGCTGTGCGCCGTGGCGGGACATACCCTCCATCCGGCGCGTGTCACGGCTGACGTGCACACGCTGCGCTCCGTCATCGAGATCACCGGCGATCTCGACTTCACGATGGTCGTGGACCAGCAGCACGACTGGGGTCCCTCAGGTTTGCCCAGGTCCGGCTACTTCGGGTCGCTGCTGGGGCCCGAGTGGTGGCTGCTGGCGGCCGTGGCGGCGCTGTCGGAGCGCGCGAACGTGCAGATGTGGTGCGCGGGACGCGGCCTGAGCCAGGAACACGACGGTATCCGCCCCCGCACCGCCCCCCAAGAGTTCGATCCGCCCCCGGACAGCGGGACGATGGTGTCCTTCGCCCTGGACCCGGCGTACTTCGGCCGTGGCCATGCCCTGTCCGCAGAGCTGGAAGGCTTTGGCCTGCACCATCCGTCCTGCCCTCCGCCCGGGCCGGGCCACGTCCTGATTCGGGACCTGCGCGGCAACCAGGCCGGACGCCAGGTCTGCTACCGATGAACTCCGCTCGCGATCCACGGGTCCGAGACCGGCAGAAGTTCTTGGTCGGAACCTGACAACTTGATGGCGCAGAACGCATCTCCGTCGCAGCACTCGAATCTGTCAGTTTCCAGGTGAGAGTTCTGCATGGCCGACAACTTCGATGAGTACCGACCCCGGAGTACGGGACCGGATCAGGCGGCCCGGAACACGGCGAAGGGCGCCCCGGCCGGTTCCGCTGGACGGGAGCGGAATCCGGGCGGGGCGCCCGTGGGAGTGCCGGGGCGGCCTCCGAAGAGGAGGCGCCGCCCCGGGGTGGGGCCCGAAGGTTAGAGGGAGACCCCGAGAGCCCAGGTGACCAGGCCGTACATGGTGGCGAGGGTGAGGAACAGGGCGATCAGGTTGAGCCAGAGCCCGCCCTTGAGCATCTGGGTGATGTTCACGTAGCCCGAACCGAAGGCGATCGCGTTCGGCGGGGTGGCCACCGGAAGCATGAACGCCATGGTGGCGGCCAGGACCGCCGGGATGATGAGGACGAGGACGTCGACCTGCATGCCGACGGCGACGCCGCCGAGGATCGGCAGGAAGGTGGCGGCGGTGGCGGTGTTGCTCGTGAGCTCGGTCAGGATCAGCACCAGCGCGGCGACCGCCGTGATCAGGATCCAGGTCGGCACCCCGGCCAGCCCGGAGACCTGGCCGCCGATCCAGGAGCTCAGCCCGGAGTCGGTGAACTGCGTGGAGACGGCGAGGCCGCCGCCGAAGAGGAGCAGGATGCCCCAGGGGAGCTTGACCGCGGTGTCCCAGTCCATGAGCGGGGTCCGGCGGTCCACCGGGATGAGAAAGAGCAGGACCGCGACGGTCATCGCGATACCGGCGTCACTGATGCTGCCCAGCCACGGGGCGGCCTCGGCCACGGCCCCGATGTCGGCGATGATCGGGACGAAGATCCAGGAGAACGCGGCGAAGGCGAAGAGGGCGAGCACCAGCTTCTCGCCGCGGGACATCGGGCCCATCTCGGCGAGTTCGGTGCGGATGAGCTCCTGGGCGCCCTCGACCTTCTTGATCTGCGGCGGGAAGACCCTGAGCAGCACGAACCAGGCCAGCAGGAGGAAGACGGCGGCCAGCGGCAGGCCGACCATCATCCACTCGCCGAAACCGAGGTGGATGTCGTGGTTCTCGGCGAGGTAGGCGACCATCAGGACGTTGGGCGGCGTGCCGATCAGGGTGGATACCGAGCCGATGGAGGCGGCGTAGGCGATGCCGAGCATCAGCGCGGTGGCGAAGTTCGCGTCGGTCCTGCCGTTGCGGAACTGGGCGATCAGCGCGACGACCGAGAGGCCGACCGGGAGCATCATCACGGCGGTGGCGGTGTTCGACACCCACATGGAGATGAAACCGGTGGCGATCATGAAGCCGCCGATGAGCCCGGCGGTGTTGGAGCCGACCCTGGAGACGATCGTCAGGGCGATGCGCTTGTGCAGGTTCCACTTCTGCATGGCCAGGGCGAGCATGAAGCCGCCCATGAACAGGAAGATCGTGGCCGAACCGTAGGAGGTGGCCACGTCGCCGACGGCCGTCCCCTCCACCATCAGCGGGAAGAGCACCAGCGGCAGGAGCGAGGTCACCGGGATCGGGAGGGCCTCGGTCGCCCACCACACGGCGATCCAGGCCGTGATGGCGGCGACGGCCGCTCCGTTGACGGACATGACCGTCTCGGTCTCGCCCTCACCGAGCGGCAGTGCCATCTCCGGCATCGCGAGGTAGACCGCGAGGCCGAGCAGGGGCCCGAGAACGAGGCCGATGACGCGGCTGCGGGTCAACCCCTGCGAGGACTTCTCCTCGCGCTTGACCGGCGCCTTGTCGGGGGTATCGACGCCCTTCTGGGTCGCCATGGAGTCCTCCTTCACTGGGCGCCGGAGCCTGCCCCGCGCCCGTCTTCGCAGGCCTGAACCGCGCGTTGCCACGGGGTTACCTGCGAATTACGTCCTGACCCAACAGATGGTGAGTTCACAGGGGTGTGTGTGCAAAGTAACTCCGGCATTCTTGGGATTCCTCTGACATAGAGCGACATACGGTGCACGTTCGGAAACGACGGGTGATGCGGGATGGTCCGCTCACCCCACTCCGCGCACTGTCTAAGCTGCGGGTATGGGATCCACGGGACCGACCAGACGAGCCGCCCTCCTGGGAGCCGCGGGGGCGATCGCGATCGGCGCCGTGGGCGGTTGCACCCGCAACCCCGCCCCCGGCCTGCCCCGGATCGTGATCGCGACCGGACCCCGGGGGGCCGTCTACCGGGAGATCGGCGGAGCCGTCGCCGCACTCCTCGACGACCGCCTCCCCGAGAGCGAGGTGGTCACCGTCGAAACCGGGGCCTCACACGACAACCTGATCCTGCTGGAGGACGGCCAGGCCCACCTCGGGCTGGCCAACCTGGACTCGGTGCTGGAGTTCGGCGCCGAGAGGTCGCTGATCAGCGCGGTGGGCAGGCTCTACGACAGCTTCGTCCACCTGGTCGTCACCGCGGACTCCCCGGTGTGGCGGCTCGCCGACCTCGAAGGGCTGCGGGTCTCGGTCGGCACGGTCAACTCCGGTACCGAGTTCACCGCCGAGCAGCTCCTCGACGTGACCGGGGTGGCCCCGGAGGTGGTCCGGCTCAACCAGGCCGACTCCGCGGCGGCGTTGGCGGCGGGCGGGATCGACGCGATGTTCTCCCTGACCGGCCTGCCCACCCCGGCCATCACCGACCTCGCCGTGGAGAACGACCTGAGACTGGTGGACCTGGGCGAGGCCGCCGACCTCATGGCGGCCGTCCACCCGGAGGCGTACTTCCCGGCCACCATCCCGGCCACCACCTACACGGGTGTCCCGGCCTGCCCGACGATGTCCATTCCGAACCTGCTGCTGTGCCGGGACGACCTGCCGGAGGACCTCGTCTACCTGGTGGCCGACACGGTGTACACGGGGGCGGCCCGGATGGCCGAGCAGCGCCCCGAGGCGGCCCAGATCAACGTGCGCACCGGCATCTCCACCGGTGTCACGCCACTGCACCCGGGGGCGGAGCGCTGGTACCGGGAGAACAAACCCGCATCGGAGGGACCGGGGCCAGCGGAAGACGGACCGGCCGCCCCGGCGCACTCGGAGTGAGGTTCAGTCCCGCGGGGCCGATGGAGCCGGTGGGTCCGGTGGGTCCGGCGGGTCGGCCGGTGGGACCGGTGGGTCGGTCGACGGCGCGGACGGCTCGGCGGGAGGCAGGATGATCACCACACCGAACCCGCGCCGCTCCCCGTCCGCCAGGCCCTCGCCCAGGGTGAGCCGCCCGCCCGCCTCCCGGACCAGGTCGGCGGCGATCGCCAGCCCCAGACCGGTGCCCTCGGTGTTCTGGTGGCCGGGGGAACGCCAGAACCGTTCCAGGGCGGCCTCGCGCTCCTCCTCCGGCAGCCCCGTGCCGTTGTCGAGCACCCCGATCCGCACCTGCTCCCCGTCCTCGGCCCGCACCTCGATCCGGGTGCCCCCGGACAGCCGCAGCGCGTTGCTGACCAGCTCGTCGAGGATGCTCCCCAGACCGCCCGCGGGAGCGTGCGCCCACACCCGCTCGGGCAGGTCAGTGCTCACCTCGATGCCCCGGGCCCGGCCCAGGGCGTTCCAGCGCGCCACCCGGGTCTCGACCAGCCCGGTGACCTCCACCGCCTCGGTGCCGGTGACGCTCTCCAGCCGGGTCGCGGCCAGGAGCGAGTTCAGCATGCGGTGCATGACCGTGGTCTCCTCGATCGCGACCGCGTGCGCCTGGCGCGCCTCCTCCCCCCGCAGGTAGGGCGCGAGGTTCTCCACCGACAGCCGCAGGCTGGCCAGGGGGTTGCGGAGCTGGTGCGAGGCCTCGGAGACGAAGGAGCGCTGCCGTTCCAGGGCCCGGCGCACCACGTCCACCATGGTGTTGAAGGACTCCGTGAGGCGGCGCAGCTCCGGCGGTCCGCGTTCGGCGTCCACCCGCACGTCCAGGTCGCCCGAGGTCACCGCGGTGGTGGCGGCGTCCAACCGGCGGACGGGCCGCAGGACCCACCGGGACAGCGGCATCGACGCCGCCACCAGCAGGGCCAGCGGGAGGGTGCTGAACAGGGCCATCCACCCCCAGGTTCCCAGGATGGCCTCCCCCAGTTCCTCGGTGGGCGCGACCAGCACCACCGCCCCGGCGACCTCGCTGTCCCGGCCGATGGGTTCGGCGACCACCAGGGGGTCCGGGTTCCACGGCCACACGGTCACCGGCGGCGCCGGGCGCTCCCCCGCCAGGGCCGCGATGATCCCGCCGCCCGTGGCGGCCTCCTCGGCGACGGCCCGCATCCGCGGGGGGTCGCCGGAGCCCGCGACCACCCGACCGTCGGGGGCCACCACGACCACGGGGATGCCGTAGAGCTGTTCGTACCGGGACATCTCCTGGGTGAGGGCGTTGCGCCGGTCGGTCTCCAGGGCGGTCCTGGCCAACGCGGCGAACCGGCCCGCGTCCCCCAGCCGGTCGACGTAGACCTCCTGGGTGCGCTGTTGGGCGATGACCGCGCCCAGCGGGGTGACGACCGCTCCGACCAGTACGAAGGCGACCGGAAGCAGGATGGTCAGGAGCCGGCGGAGCACGGTCAGTCCTCGTCGAGCACGTAGCCGACCCCGCGCACCGTGCGGATGCGCGGCGTGGGCCCGACCTTGGCGCGCAGCGAGGCGATGTGGGTGTCCAGGGTCCGGGAGGAGGCCTCCCAGGCGGCGCCCCACACCTGGTCGAGGATCTGGTCCCGCGCCACCACCCGCGGGGAGCGCTCCGCCAGCAGGCGCAGCAGGTCGAACTCCTTGCGCGTCAACGGGAGGGGTTCGTCCCCGGCCCGCGCCTCCCGGGAGTTGAGGTCGAGGGTGAGCCGCCCGGCCCGCAGCGGCGGGTCCTCCCGTTCGGGTTCGGCCCGCGCCGTCCGGGTCCGCCGGAGCACGGCGTCGATCCTCGCGAGCAGTTCCGCGACCCCGAAGGGTTTGACCACGTAGTCGTCGGCGCCCGCCCGCAGCCCGCGCACCCGGTCCCGCTCCTCGCTGCGGGCGGTCACCGCGATGATCGCCGTCTGCGGCCGTTCCCGGAGCCTGCGCAGGAGGTCGATCCCGTCCGCGTCGGGCAACCCGAGGTCGAGCAGGACCACGTCGGCGGGGGGCGCGGAGAGCGCCCGCTCCGCGGTGGCCACCCGCTGTACGTCGAAGGAGGCCGCGCGCAGGGCGGTCACCAGCCCGCGAGCCACCCGGTCATCGTCCTCGACCACGAGAATACGCATGGCTAGTCATAGTAGGCAGAGTTCGGGGCGCCCGCTCCGCAGGCCACACGCTCAGCCCGCCGACTACTCCCGGAGGGGGATGTAGGGAGCGGCCTCCCGCAGCATCTGTGCGAGGTCGGGCACCTCGTAACCCAGTCCCCGGAACCACTCGGCGGTCTGCTCCAGGGAGGCGTCCACCCTGTACGAACCGGCAATGATGACAGCGAGGGAGAGGGGGCTCCTGTCGCCGAGGAAGCGCCGGTATCCCTGATTCGGCTGATGGAAGATCAGTTGGAGGGCACTCAGCCGGTCCAGACCTGTGGGCAGGTCTCGGCGTGTGAAGGTGATCCCGTGTTCCTCAAGCTCCCCAAGCAGGTGGTCGAGTTCCGGAGCGAGTCCCTGAGAGGCGGCGAGTGCGAGGGCGAAGGGCAGCGGTTCCCCCAGGGGTCGTATCTGCCAGGGGGGCAGGCTCGGGAATCCATCCAGCAGTTCCGGGAGCCGTTGCAACGCCTCCTGGGACGGCAGGTTCGGCAGGTCCACCCCGCACGTCCTCAACCGTTCCCCCTTCTCCCAACCCGACAGACCGTCCTCGTGCGGCGAGGTGAGGAAGAAGGCCAGAGAGAAGTCAGCTTCGTTGACGAAACGTCCGATCCCCGCCTCCTCCCGGAGGAACTCCTCGGTGGAGAGTTGCCTGCGGGAGCAGAGCCGCCGAAGCTCGGTGGCGAAAACCTTCTGAGCGAGGTCACGAACGCCCGAAGCAAATAGATAGTCACCCATTTCCTCGGGTGAGAAGCCTGCCTCCCGGCACAGGTACCTCAACGAGTACTCCTCGGCCCGGTTTCGGAGGGAACCGCCTGATGTGTTCTCCCAGCGAGCAAGTGCTCCCCGGATCGCTTCAGCCTCGGATGCGGTGGCCAGAGACCGCACACCGTCCGGCACCGGGGCCCCGTGGCTGTCCAGGAAGTCCACCGCCGTCGCAGGTGCAACCTTGAGCCGTTGCGCCACCGCTGCGACCATGTCGTAATCCGGCGTCCCCTCCAACGTGACCTGCTCCTCGGACAGCATGCGGAGCAGAGCGTCGTTCGCGTTGGCGACCTCGGTCACCGACACTCTCAACTCCGAACCGAGAAGACCGATCTCCTTCCACCGTTCCACCACCGTGTGAGGGGTCAGTCCGTAGAAGGCTCCCTGCTCAAACGAGTCTCGGAAGTTCCATACAGCCAGGTCAAAAACCCCCAGGAGTAGAGCCTGGTCGGTGGGCAGAGCCGAACGCAACGCCGTTTTCGGAGGAAGTGCGGAGCACAGGCCGTACAGCTGCGCCACGACCGCCTCCGGGGCCGACGCCAGCGCACGCCACAGACAGAAGCGGTCCGCCACCCGACCGGACCACCCAGCGAAACCATCTGGATGGGAGAAACCCAGGTACGGCCCGTTTGGAGTATTCAGCGCGGACCTACCCAACCACCCGTCCATGGCCGTATGGCCGATCTCGGCGATCCTCCCGGAACCGGTCTTGACGTCTCCTGGCCAGGTCGGCCCCGCGACGGCCGCAACCACGATGTCACCGAGCTCCGGAGCCCTCTCCCCCAACGAGGCCAACCACTTGTCGTTCAGAAACTCGCAGCCCCCGCTGCGAAGCACGCTGACCGCGCCTTCCAACAGGGGGCGCACATATTCGATGACCTCGTCGAGGACCTGGGTGCGGTCGACGGAGAGCCGCACCGGGGCGTAGGGGCCGCAGAGATTGATCATGACCCCGAAGGGCGGAGCCGGGGATGACGACTGAACCCGCACCGCCCGGCCGAACGGTGAGTGCACCAGCAGCCCGTCCACCAGCAGGGCTCCTTCCTCAGCGCACCACGCCACGTCCGTGTCCTCGGGCGAACCGTCCCAACCCACAGTCCGCTCCGTTGACCGGGAACGATAGCCGTTCCCCAATCTGGAGATGTTCGGCTTCCCCGCCGTCCATGCCGTTGTCTCCGCACCGTCATCGGCGACGGTGTCGAACTCCGCCACCCCCAGGACCGCCCCCAGGGCCCTGACACAGGACCACGGGCTCCCCGTCCCGTCGCCCTCGCCCCTGAGGACCTGTTCCTTCAGGTACAGGCGCACCGTCGTCCCGGGGGCCCTCCCCTCCCGACCGGTACGAACGACCCGGAAGAGGTGCCCGGGGCCGTGGATCACGGCCTCCAGCTCCGGCCCCAGAGCCCCGTCCGCCCCCATCCGCCGGGTGGTCACCCGAATCTCGTCGGCCAGCATGAAGTAGCTCAACACCCCGATCCCGAACCGGCTGTTGGGGTACAGCCGGATCGGCGGATCCTGCCGTCCCCACCTCTCGCGCTCCTGGAGGTAGTCCGGCTGCTCGGCGAACCGGGAACCGGCGTGGGAGAAGACCCCTCGGAGCTCGGCCTCGCCCATGCCGACGCCGTTGTCCACACAGTCCGCGTAGGCGCGCCCGTCCTCGTCCACCCCCTGGGTGAACTCGATCCGGCCCTCGTACGCATAGCTGGCCAGCGAGGTGCGGTCCAGGTACTCGGTGCGGGCACGGCGGTAGCGGCAGGCGTCCAGGGCGTTCTGGTACAGCTCCCGGACCGCCAGGTCCCTGTCCTTGTACAACTGCTCTCCGGTGAGCAGCTCCCGGGCCCGGCGCTCGTCGATCCGGAACCTCGCCCAGCCCTCGAAGGCGCCCTCCACCGGTTCCACCCGGTCCGAGGACAGCCGGGACGGCAGGTTGGCCATGTGCGCCCGCAGGACCCGGTGGACGCCGTGCAGCAGTTCGTCCACCCGGTGCACGTGTTCGCGCAGCCCCTCGATGACCGCCTCGTGGTGGCACTCGGCGTGCAGGGTGAGCAGGTGCCGGTCGCTCCCCCAGAAGGCGCTCTCCACCGTCCGCCCCAGTTCCGCCGGGTCGACGGGGTGCGGGATGGCCAGGTGCTCGACGACGGTGTCCGGGAGTGAGCGCGTCTCCAGGGCCATCCCGAACCCCAGCGCCAGCAGCAGCGCCAGCCTGCGTTCCCGGAGCTGCTGCTGCCCCTCGGCCGGGAGGTACTCGTCCTGGCGCAACCCGGCGAGGTGTTCGGGGTTGCACACCCCCGGGCCGAGGCGCAGCCCGTGCAGGACGTGCCGGATCCGGTCGGGTTTCCACAGCCTGTGCAGGAGTTCGGGGGCCAGCTCCCAGAGGTCCTCGACCCCGGAACTGTTCTCGGCCTTCAGCAACCACCGGTGGTACAGCCACCAGCCGACGGCCGCCTCGTCCTGCCCTCGCCGGAGCACCCTCTCCGTCAGCCCCCGGTACTCCGCGGCGAAGGCCTCGAAGGACACCCGTCCCGGCGAGGGGGACCCGGCGTCGGCCAGGGTGGCCGGGTCGAGGGCGGCCCGGTCGAGGGCCCGGCCCAGCTCGTACACCCGGAACAGGAACGGGGTCAGGACCAGCAGCGCCGCCTCGGCCGGGTACAGGTCCAGGTCCTCGCTCTGCCCCGGAGAACCCAGCAGCTCGGCCAACCGCCGGTGGAAGCGCAGCGGCGTCCCCGGATCGAGCCAGGGGTCCGCCGCCATCCGGGCCTCGGCCTCGTCCCTGCGGGGCAGGAGGGCGGTGACGAACTCGACCACGGCCCGCCGGAAGGGCCCGGTGTCGCGGCCCTCCGGCACGTGGCACCACAGGGGCGAGTCGACGACGGCCGCCAGCCACGGATCCCGTTCGGCGGGCACCCCTGCGGCAGGGCCCGTCCCGTGGAAGTGCTGGCTGACCTGGCCGATGCTGCCCGCCTGGATCAGGGCGGCCCCGTCACCGACGTCCCGCACCGAATTCTCCGTCTGCTGGCGCTCCACCGCGCTCCCCTCTCCGACTCCACCGACAGGCTAGAAGAGAGCCCCGAGAGAAGGTACGGATGTGACAGAAGTGCAGTGGCAGAACGGAAACATATCGATCCGGAGACGCAACCGGTGAGTCGTTATTGGTTTCGTTTCCACTCCATCTCCACCTGGAGATTCCCCTCCACCGAAGACTTGGCGATGACCGCCCCGGCCTCGGCGGTGAGTTTCACGCCGAAGGTCACTTTGATCGTCTCGGGCTGCAGCGTGTTTCCGAGTTCGTCGAGCGTCACCGAAACCGCCTTGCGCACCGACGACAGTTTCGACGTCAGGGTCTCGGCGGCGTCGACGACGGAATCCCCGGCACCCACCTCGTAGGATCCCTCGCCACCGGGGTCGACCTCGACGATGACGGAGTCCTCCGAGTCAACCTTGAATCGCACCAGCCGCGCCACTTTATGCCCTCTTCCCTGAGACGGACCGGATGCGGACGACATGAACAACACCCCCGTGGGGATGTACAAGCCGGACCCGGCCTCTTCACAATACATAAGTGGGACGACGCCGACCCGAACATATTTCGAGGACCACGGGAAACAGGAGCATCAATGGTGGCACCGGAAGAATCGAGGCTGACTCGTGTGCAACGGTGAACTGGGAAGACGAGCCAGACGGGGGTACCGGTGAGGGGGCTCGGAAACGGTCTCGGCCAGTGGCGGAAGTCGAGTCACAGCAGCAACGAGAGCTCCTGTGTCGAGGCGGCGCTGCGGGCCCGGGACGAGGACGGCGAGGTCGGCGTCAGGGACTCCACCCATCCGGGGGGCACCGCCCTGGGGTTTCCCGCGTGCCAGTGGGCCGCCCTGCTCGGGCGGGTCCGCGCCCGGTGACCGACGGAGGGCGCGGTCCGGGTGATCCCCGGACCGCGCGACCGTCCGGCCGGACCGTGCCTAGACCAGGCTGACGTAGATGTCGGCGTCCCCGCGCACCTCGTCGTCCAGGGTGAGGGTGGCCGGGTGCTGGGGGCCCATGATGTCCCGATACCGCTCCCTGACGGCCTCGTACTCCTCGGCCACGTCCTCCCCCAGCCCCTTGCGGCTGAGCAGGAGGTTGCGCTCGGCCAGCAGGGTCAGCGGGTGGTCCGCGCCCAGCTTGGTCCGGCACATGGCCAGTGCCTGTTCGTCGACTTCCCTGGCGGTCCCCGTCTCCCCCAGCAGGAAGTGGTTGTTGGCCAGGTTAACGCGGCAGGCCAGGGTGTTCGGGTGGTCGTTGCCGAGGGCCGCCGACATCAGCTCCAGGGCGGAACCGTCCAGGGACAGCGCCTCCGTGGGCCGGTTGAGCCGACGCAGGATGACCGCCCGGTTGACGTTGGCGGCCGCCACGTACGGATGGTTCTCCCCCAGGAGCCGCGCGTAGGGAGCGGCTGCCTCCTCGGCCAGTTTGAGGGCCTCGTCGAAGCGGTCGATGGTCCGCAACGAGCGGGCGTGCACCATGGCGATGTAGAGGCTGCTGTTGCTGTTACGCCCCTGGAGCGCCACGATACGCTCCCAGGCGTGCCGGGACTGCTCGTAGGCCTCCTGGTGGTGGCCGGCCCGGCGCAGCATGACGGACCAGGCGGCGAGGTTGACGAAGAGTTCCATGTCGTCCTCGGCCCACACACCCTGTGCGCGCGCCAGCAGGTCCGACTGGACCCGCTCGGCCTCCTGGTAGCGCCCCTGCTCCATGAGGGCCTCGGCGTAGCCGTTGGCGGCGCCCAGGGTCCTGAGGTGCTCGTGCCCCAGGACGATCTCGAAACGGTCCAGCGCCTCGCGGTACCGCTGGGAGGCGCGCTCGGGGAAACCGGTGAGCTGCTCGTTGAAGGCCACGACCCGGGCCATCATCAGGGTCTGCGGGTCGTCCTCGCCGAACAGCCGGATCCGGCGGTCGAGGCTGGCCGTGGCCTCGACCAGCCCGTCGTGGAAGGCGCCCGCCAGCCACAGGTTGCGGATGTGCTCGCGCTCGGCCTCCAGGGTCTCGGGGTCGTCCTCCCCCATCACCTCGCGCATGGTCTCCAGGGTGGCCGAACACAGGTCCCGCGCCTGTGACAACCGCCCCAGGGCCTGGTGCGCCCGGGCGACCTGGAGCGCCATCGCGAGGGTGTCCGGGTGCTGTTCCCCGAGCGTCCGCCGCCAGGTGTCGTGGCTGACCTGGCACAGGTTGATGATCTCCTGGGCCTGCCCCCGGACCACACCGATCCAGCACAGGGTGATGATGACGCGGCGTACCCACGGGTCCTTGCAGTCCCAGGCTTCGGAGGCCCACACGTGCGGGAGCAGGTCGGCGTAGCGCGGGCTGCCCTCGGACACCCCGCTCCGGGGTCCGCTGCGGCCCAGCAGCTGGTGGGCGCAGTGCTGGAGCGCCACCCTCTCCTCGGGGCTCATCGGCGTCCGGACCGCCATCTGCACCAGCCGGTGCAGGGAGATGCTGTTCTGCTGGTGGTCGATGTGCGCGAGGCTGTTGCGGCCGATCGCCCGGATGGCGACGTTCAGCTTGGTGGGGTCCTCCAGCACCTCGACGAGTTCCGGCGGCCCGTCGATCCCCCGGGCGAACTCGAAGACGTACTTGGGGATGGGAGCCGCGGCCAGGAAGGAGCACAGCTGGAGCAGCCGCAGCGCTCCCGGGTTGGTCACCGCCAGCCGGTCCAGGGAGACGTTCCAGGCCGCCGCCACCGGGACCTGGTACCCCGGGTCCTCGGGTTCGAGGAGGCGCAGCATCTCCTCCTTCTTCCGGGCGAACTGCTCCAGGTACTCGGCGGCCGGCATCCCGCTCTCATGCAGCCAGACCGCCGCCTGGTTGAGTGCCAGGGGGAGGTCGCCCAGTTCCTCCGACAGCCGTTCGGCCTCCGCGTCGGTGAGCGACCGCGGTCCGCGCCGCCTCAGCAGCTGGATGCTCTCCTCCCGGTCGAACTCCCGGATCGACATGGAGCCGTAGCCCCCGGGAAGCTCCCAGCTTCCGTCCCGAGAAGTGATGATCACGTGCCCCTCGCCCCCGACAGGAAGAAACCTTTGCAGTTCTGCCCGGGACTGCGCGTTGTCATAGACCAGAAGCCATTTCCGGAAACGGTCGCCCCTGCGGAGTGCCTCCAGCACTTCGCTCACGACGTACTCGTTGTCCGCCCCCGTGCTGCCGATACCGAAGTTCGTGGCTATCTGCGCGAAGGAGTTGCGCACCTGGTTGATATGCCGGGACGGTATCCAACAGATCAGATCGTACTCGTCGGCGTTCCGGTAGAGGTATTCCTTGGCCATCTCGGTCTTACCGACGCCCGACATTCCGCGAAGAGCGGTGATGACCTGTTGCTGATCTCTGAGGAGCTGGTCCCGGAGCGAGGACAGCAGTACTTCCCGCCCTACGAAGGAGGCGTTGCGGTGGGGGACCTGGACCCATGTCGTGGCCCGCGACCGCCCTCCGGTCCCGGCCCGCCCGAGACGGTCGGTGGGCACCGAGGATGATGCGAGAGAATCTGTCATGTTTTCCCCACTAGACGGGATCTCGGGCTTTTCCGGACTTCCTCCCATGTTCCCCTGGGCCGGTCTGGGATACACCCTCACGAGAGCGTCCAAGGAATCCTCACGCGCAGACCCGGACGCCTGTGATTCTAGACCAAACCCGTGGAACGTCGTCCTCTTGGCCGTAGCGCGGGAAGGGGGGTGTTCAGGTTGTTGGCGACCATGGAAGCGGTCCGTGTGGAAATCGATGGATTCGTTGTGTCCTGCTACCACCGAGATGGATTCGAGAGCCGGAAAAACAGAATTCATCCAGTGGCGCGACATGTCGGTCCTGCGCGGGTTCTCAGGTCTGTGCCCGGCCAACAGCAGGGGCAGTTCCTCGAACCACGGGTCCACCTCGCGCAGCTGCTGGGCGGCCAGGCGCAGCATCCGGCGGATCTCCGGGACGCGTCCGCCCAGGAGCAGGAGTTCCCGCCGGACACCGTCGCGGAACTCCCACCACGCCTCCCCCTCCGCCCCCTCCGGACCCTCGTCCACCAGCCGGACCAGGCCGCTGAAGAACACCTCGGTGAGCTCCGAGGGGGAGGATCCGCCCAGGACGTCCTCACAGACGGCCTCCACCATGCGCGGATGGAGCGGGACGGCGGCCAGCGCGACCGCCAGCTCGAAGGCCTCGGGGCTGACGCTGTGCTGGAAGCGGCGCACCTCCTCGGCCCTGCTGGGCTCCGCGGGGCCGTTGGGGGCGGCGTCGTCCTCGTCCGGTTCGTCGGGGCGCTCCCTGGCCGGGAACTCCGCGGTGTGCACCCACAGCCGGGAGCGGCTCCGGAACATCACGAAGGAGGCCCAGTCGTGCAGGGCCCCGGGCCATAACGGCAGCACCGGGATGAGGACGCCGTACGGTGAGTCCTCCTCACCGACCTCGGTGATCGCGCGCTCGCGCAGGTAGCCGCTGTTCGGTGCGCCCGGTTCGGCCGGCCAGGACATCCGGATCTCGGTGGGAACGGTGCGGATCGTGCCGCGCCGCCACACCTGCGGCTGCAACAGGTGCAGGACCGCGACCGCGTTCCGGGTCCCGACCTCCGCGAGCCAGGTCTGGAACTCGCGGTCCCGCCAGGCGGCCCCGAGCCCGCCGGTCAGGACCAGGACGATCCGCGGTCCGGCCTCCTCCGGCCCCGGGAGCCGCCCCGGGTTCCCCCGGGGGTCCACCAGCCTGGGCTCTCCCGCCCGCTCGGAGTCGAAGCGCAGTTCACCCACCCGGCGGAAGACCCCGCTGTCCCGGAGCATCCGGGTGAGGGCCCGGGCCACGCCCTGCTGGAAGAGCATGGACACGCCGTCGTCCACGAGCACGGTCAGCCTTACCGCCCGCAGACGGCGGCGGCGCGTGGCGGGTGTGACGGGGACCCCGGCGGCCCGCCTCTCGCCCTCGTCCCACTGGAGGCTCTCCAGCAGGGCGCGGGCATAGTTGCGGGCGGTGCCCTCCGGGTCGACCAGGTTCTCGGGGCCCTGCGGGGTCCTGAGGTTGAAGGGGCTGAGGGCGGCGAGGAGGCGCTGCCGGTCCTCCAGCGCGGGCTGGGTGAAGGCGGGGTCCAGGCCGACGGGGGTCCGTGTGCTCTCCGGGCCCTGTGTCCGTCCTCCCGCCTCGGCGGCCTCCCCGGCGCCCACCGGGTCGGAGCCGGGCCCGGCTCCGGGTGCGGCGCCCCCGGGCGGACCGGCTGCTCCGGGGCCCGCCTCCGCCGGTCTCCGGCCCCCGCCGTCCGGGTCCCCGGTACCGACGGCACCACCGCCCGCGCGCGACGGCCGCAGCGGCCCGTCCTCCTCGGGGAGGGGTTCGGTGTCGGGGGCGTGGGTCCGGCTGGTGTACCGGGGAGGAGCCCCCTCCGTGCTCCGCTTCATCACGGCGGCGAGGTGCAGGGCGTCGGCCAGGTCGGTCGCGGACAGACCGAGCGCACCGAACGGGATGCCCGTTCGGTGCTCGTCCGCCCGGCCTCCCGGAGGCGCCGGGGAGCCCCTGCCGCTCATCCAGGGGCTTCCGTCAACCGGTGCCAGAGGAGTTCGGCCAGGTGGTCGATCTGTTCCCTGGTCGGCCCGGCTTCCTGCCGACCCGTCTCGGCGAGCAGGTAGACCGCGTTGAGTAGTTGGTCGAGGGCGAGCCGGTCGCCGTGCCTGCCCGCTTCGAGGAACCTGGTGACCAGGTCGCGGGTGCCGACAGGCAGGTTCCCGTCGAAGTGTCCGGCGACCGCGGCCAGCAGTTCGGACTCCTCCGGCATACCCATCCGAACCGGGATGCACCGCCGCAGGAAGGCCGGCGGCAGGTCCCGGTCGGTGTTGCAGGTCAGCACGATGATGGGGAAGGCCGAGCAGAGCACCTCACCGTTGTCGATCCCGACTCTGCGGCCCGGGTCGTCGGTGCCGGCCTCGATCCGCTCGGCCACGCTGGACAGGCGGGCCAGTTCGGGGATCCGGTAGCCGCCGTTCTCGAACAGGTCGAGGAGGTCACCGGACAGGTCGAAGTCACCGAGGTCGAAGTCGTCGACCAGGAGCACCCGCGGCAGTTTCCCCGGCAGGAAGGCGGTGCCCAGCGGCCCCAGGGCCAGGTAGCGCCCGATCGACTTCGCGCTGCTGCTCAGATGGGCCTCGGACTCCGCCCCGGACCGGGCCGCCTCGGGAGCGTACCGGCGGTCGCTGGCCCCCCACATCCTGTTGCGCGTGTTCTCCAGGTTGAGGTCGTGGATCTGGGTGAGCGGATCGTAGGTGTACAGGCCCTCGCCGACGCTGGAGCGGCTGGTCACCGACCAGCGCAACAACCTGCCGAGCCCCAGCTCCCGGGCGATCTGGTGGGCCAGGCTCGACTTGCCGACCCCTGGAGGGCCCACGAGCAGCAGCGGCCTCCTCAGGTGGATCGCGGCGTTCACCCTGTCCAGCAACGCCCGGCGCTCGGGGCCGAGCGGGACCGCGAACCCCAGGGTCCGGGCCGGGCCGAGGTAGCGCCCGCTGTCATCGTCGGGGGGCGGGGGCGTCGGGTCGGGTGTGCCGGCGTAGGTGCGCCAGGGGGGCGGAGGGGGGAGTTGGGCGGCCAGGTCGAGGTGGGCGCGCGGCTGGCCGGTCCCGTGGAAGATCCACCACGCCGGCACCTCCCGCGCGGAGTCCTGCGCCCCTGGTTCGGCTGGTGTGGTCATGCTGTGTCCCTCTCACCGCGCCCAACGGCGGCTAACGGATGCTGGCAGGGGAGATGCGGGGCAGGTGCGGGGGGAGCACCGGGAGGAGGTCGTGGTACATCATCGCGACCTCGTAACCGTCCTCGATACGGACACCGCCCTCGGGTGAGGCGGCCCCGACCCGTGATCCGAGAAGAGCCGCTGGTAGCCCGTGTACCTGGTCCGCCGTCAAGGTCACCTCCCGTCCCAGCCGTTCCGGATTCAGCCAGTCACAGATTGATCGTTCTCGCGTTCCGCGATGCCAAACGACAACGGGCACCCCAACACCGAGCGCATGGGAAACACGCATAAACGGTCGTTCCAACCCACCGGGAACAGAAAGGCAGATAATCTGGTCATTACCCAAACGTCTGTGGAGTAGTCTCTCATTCATGTCCCCCTCGTGGAAGAGGTCGAGCGCCAGCGCTTTCCTTTCCCGTTCGAGGGACTTCCACCGTTCACCCGCGAGCTCCTGGGCCTTCCTGGCCGCGCCCACCCGCCGGTCCACCACCTCCGCCGCCCGGTAGACCACCTCCGCCCTGGCACCGAGCGGCTGTCGCCCCACCGCCTCCTGGCTCTGCCAGAGCTCCGCCTCCAGATCGGCCATCAGGTCCAGGGAGGTGATCAGCTCGACCCGCAGCCCGGGATGGTTGGCCGAACGCGAGTCCGCGACGACGAGGTCGAGCAGGTCCCCCGCCCGCACGGCGATCTCGTCCGCGCCGACGTCCCGGTCCACCCAGCGTTCCAGGAAGTCCGGCGGCTCCCCCCTGCGCTGGCTAAGCACCGACCAGCTGTCCAGGTCGAACAGGTCGCGCCTGGAACCGGGGACGACCCACACCACCAGGCGGGCCGGGGTCGACACGGGCGGGGCGAGCGACATCAGTTCCCAGCGGGACGCGCTCCCCCAGTCCGCCAGCAGATCGGCGCAGGCCAGCTCGGGGTACCGGCGGGCCAGCAGTATGCACAGGAGCCGCATCGGCGACCGGCCGCCCACGGCGGTGAACTCGGCGAGGTTGACCAGGGCGTCCCACACGGTGACCGGAGGGGGCAGCGCCCCCCGGCCCCGGGCGGTCCCCCTGGCCAGTTCGTAGTCCTGGCGGACCTCCTCCTCGCAGCCGATCAGGGCCAGCTCCCCGCGTACGGCTTCGAGATCGGCGGCCGCGGTCCCCGGGAGCAGCGAGGCGAGCAGTTCGCCCTCCTCCCGCGCGGCGAAGGAACGCGCCCTGTCCGCGACGGCCACCGCCGGCCTGGCGCCGTCCTCCCTGCGGACCAGCCAGCGGCTGAGCTGGAGGAAGGCGAAGTGGTCCGCGCAGTAGTCGACGACCCCCTCCGCGAAGACGTCGGGAGGGCCGGTCTGCGCGTACCTGCGCGCCCTGGTCGGGAAGTACTTCAGGAAGCTCCGCTGCCGCACCTCCACCTGGACGCAGTCGACCTCGCACAGGGCCTCCACGAGTGCGTCCCGGTCCTCCGGGGACAGCTGGTGGCGGCCTCCGTCGAGGTCCTGGGAGCCGACGCTCATCCCCTACCCCCCAGCAGGGGGCCCGCGGCGGCCCAGACCTCCTCCATGCCGGCGCTGCCCTCCTCCCGCAGGTCGAGCTGGTCCAGGACCGCGCGCAGGATCCGGTAGTCCTCGTGGGCCCGCCGGACCAACTCCTCCGCGTAGTGGCGGGGCGCGAGGCCGGAGGCGATCCGGTTGCGCAGGCGGCGGTCGAGGGCCCGGTGGAAGGGGGCGCGCGCCTCGGGGGCGTCGACGGTCTCCAGGTCGGCCACGGCCAGCGCCAGCCGGTGAACCAGCTCGGCGCGGTCGGCCGGCGCCGCAGCCGGCCCCCCGGCGGGGAGTGCGGGCGCGGCCCACGGGGGCCGTCCGGGATCCTCGGCCTCCTCCCACACGGGAGGGACCGCCGCCAGGGGGATCAGCCAGCCGGCCCGCCCGTCGGCGGCAGCCTCGCAGACCAGGCCCAGAAGGTCCCCGCTCTCCTCCTCGACGACCCCTCCCCCGCTGAAGCCCCGCAGGAGCTGGAAGGCGCTCGCGGGTTCGACGTCGAACTGGACGTACTCGCGCCGTGAGCCCCCGGCGCCCCGCAGGCGGGCGCTGACCCACCGCCCGTACCGGGCGTGCGGGAAGCCCGCGACGCTGACCCCCAGCCCGCCGCAACCGGTCCTCCCCGCGCGCGCCAGGCGTGCGGGGAGGACCTCCGGGGCGGGTTCGAGGCGTAGGACGGCCACGTCCCAGGGCGCCCCGTCCTTCCACCACCAGCCGCCCTCGACCACGGTTCCGGACAGGGCCGACCCGTCCTGACCGGGGCGCTGGAGGTACACGGTGCTACCGGGCCCGGCGGCGGACCCTCCTGCGGCGAGCACGGTGTTGCGGACCACGTGCGCGCAGGTGACCGCGTGGCTCGGGGAGACCACGACCGCAGCCCCGCGCAGGTTCCGGCCGTCCCCGTCGACAATCCTCAACTGCCAGTCTGTGGACACAGTGCTCCCGTTCGGCGGACGGGGGCCGGAACACGGGGGGACGGTCCCGGTAAAACACAGCCCCACTGTCAACTCGACTGTTCGTTTCACCCGCATTCTACCGTTCACCCCCGAAAAACAGACTGGCCGGAACCCCCTTCCTGCACCCAGTACAGAAAGCCGCTTCGACACGAGGGCGGCGGCCAGGAATTCACTTTTTGATCAACAAAGATCCCGAAAGCAACAACAGAAACAACAGCACCACAGAAATCACGAACGGCCGCCCACCGTCACCGGTGGGCGGCCGTTCCGGCGCATCGGGGCCGCCTCAGGCGGAGGGCACGGTCTCCGCACCCTCGTTTCGCCCGCGGGCGCGGCCCCAGGGCAGCAGGCTGTCGACCGAGTAGCGGCCGCCGGAGAGACCGAGGGCCAGCGCCGCCGCGCCCAGGACCAGGGGCAGCTCGAAGCCGCCGACCAGGGGGTCGCCGACGTGGGCGAAGAAGTACGCGGAGCCCATCATGAGGGCGAGGAGCAGGCCCGCGACGGGCAGGGCGAAGCCGACGAGGAGGGCCGCGCCGGCCCCCACCTCGACGGCCGCGCCGAGGAGGGCGGCGAACTGCGGGAGGGGGACGCCCATCGCCTCGAAGCCCTGGGCGGTGCCGCCGGGGTCCGTCATCTTGGGCAGCCCGTGGGCGATGAAGACGATCCCGAGGACGATCCTGGCCAGCAGGGCCGCGGCGTCGCCGAGCCTGGATCTGAGCGTTGCGGTCATGGTGGTTCCTGTTCTGTGAGCGGGTATCCCGGAACCGGTGGGCCCCAACGCGTGACTATGACACTTGAGACCACAACCTTTTCCTGGAAAAGAGATACTAGTACGCATCCGGCCGAACACATAGCGTGGGCGGGGACGGGTTGGAAACGTCACGCGGCCGCCCTGGTCAGGGCGGAGAACAGAACACGGTTCAGTCCTGGGACCGGACCCCGTCCGGGTCGGGGTACCTGGGCGCCTCGCCCTGGGGGTCGAGCGCGGACAGCATCGACTCGGAGATCTCCCGCAACTGACCCACCTGCTCGGGGCTGAGCGTGTCGAACAGGACCCGCCGCACCTCGTGCACGTGGCCCGGGGCCGCGGCCTCCAGGGCCTTCATCCCCTCGGGCGTGATCTCGACGATCGTGGTGCGCCGGTCACCCGGCCTCTTGAACCGGCGGATCATCCCCTCGCCCTCCAACCGCGCGGCCGCGTGCGAGAGTCTGCTCGGGGAGGAGCGCAACAGCCGGGCCAGCCGGGTCATCGTCAGCTCCCGGCCCGGGGCCTCGGAGAGCATCGCCAGGATCTGGTAGTACGCGTGCGGCAGCCCGGAGTCGTGCCTGAGCTGGCGGTCCAGTGCACCGTTGAGCAGGTTGACGGCGGTCAGGAAGGCACGCCAAGTCTGCTGCTCGCCGTCGTCGAGCCAGCGCGTCTCGCCCATCTGACCTGTGCCCCCAGAAATACTTGAGCGTTCAATTGTGTTGTTGCCGCACACGGAACCGAATCCCCGCACCCGGAGGCCGACATGGCGACACGCATGCCCACGCTGTACCTGAGCCACGGAGCCCCACCGCTGGCCGACGACCCCGTGTGGACCCGCCAGCTCGCCGACTGGTCTGGTGGCCTCGACCGCCCGACGGCGATCCTGGTCGTCTCCGCGCACTGGGAGGACGCACCGCTCACCGTCGGCGCCACTGCGGACGGCACCCCGCTGACCTACGACTTCTGGGGTTTCCCGCAACGCTACTACGACGTGGCCTATACCGCCCCGGGAGCTCCCGCGCTCGCCGAACGCGTCCGCGAGCTCGCCACTGGTCCAGGCGGGAGCATCCATCAGGACCCCGCCCGGGGGCTCGACCACGGCGCCTACGTCCCCCTCCGGGAGATGTACCCGGAGGCCGACGTCCCGGTGCTCCAGGTGTCCATGCCGACCCTCGACCCGGCCGGACTCCTCGAACTCGGCCGAAGGCTCGCCCCGCTGCGCGAGGAGGGCGTCCTCATCATGGGCAGCGGGTTCACCACCCACAACCTGCGGGAGATGTCCCGGCAGGCCCACGGCGAGGCCCCCTCCTGGTCGGTCGAGTTCGACGACTGGACCCGCCGGGCCGTACTCGACCACGACGTCGACACACTGCTGGACTTCGCGCACAAGGCGCCGGCGGCCGCACTGGCCCACCCGCGCAGCGACCACTTCGCCCCGCTGTTCGTCGCCCTCGGAGCGGGGCTGGACGGCCACCGGAGCTCCACCTCAACGGTGGACGGCTTCTGGCACGGCCTGGCCAAACGGTCCTTCCAGTTCGACTGAGGGGCTACCGGAGCGTCCTCGGGGTCTGCAAAACTCCCGTGCATGACAGGCACACGCAACCCTGCCGACGCGAGGACCGTGGAGGATCTGCTCCGGATCGACGGGCGGATCAAGTACCTGCACTTCTGGGGGCACCAGCCACCGCCCGAGGGGGTGTCGGCGAGCTGTTTGTCCCAGTGGTGGCCGGCCGACTTCACCGTCGACGGAACCACCTACCCCACCGCCGAACACTTCATGATGGCCGGGAAGGCACGGCTGTTCGGCGACACCGGGGCCGCCGAACGGATCGTGGCGGCGGGCCACCCCCGGGACGCCAAGGTGATCGGCCGCGAGGTCCGCGGGTTCGACCAACAGGTCTGGGAGCGGGAGCGCTTCGAGATCGTCGTCCGCGGCAACGTCGCCAAGTTCGACCAGAACCGGGACCTGCGCGCCTTCCTGCTCGGCACCGGCCGGCGGGTGCTGGTCGAGGCCAGCCCCCGCGACCGGGTGTGGGGGATCGGAATGGGCAGGGAGAACGAGAACGCCGAGCAGCCCCGTTTCTGGCGCGGACGCAACCTGCTCGGCTTCGCCCTGATGGAGGCCAGAGCCCGGCTCGCCGCACAGGACGCGGAGTCAGTGGAGACCGCATAGCGGCCTCACCGGCAGCACCGGGACGGAACGGGACCCGGACGGAGCACGCTCCGGCCGGGTTCCGCCCGGCCCCGCGTACACAGCCGTTCTCCCCGATTTCACTTCGGATTCTCACGTTCACCCTCCGTGTCCGCACCGGCGGGAGTAGAGTCCCAACACGCGGACAGCACGGTGCCCCGGCACCCGCGCCTGTTTCCCGCACTCGGCCTCAGGCACTCCACGCCACCGAACCCGCGGCCCGACCCCGAGGTCCCGCCGCGCCCGGGAGACAGACCTTCCAGCTTCGTCGAACGCGCGTGTTCCGGACTCCACCGTCCTCGCTTTCCAGGACGACACTCAGGGGATTCCCATGGCCTACTACCGCATCCAGTTGAACGACGGCTCCTCCCGCACCCTCCAGGCGGTGCGGATGCGAACCGACGCGCGCAGCCTCTACCTGGAGGAGCGCGCGGCGGGCGACTGGCGCGAAGTGTTCAGCAACCCGATCGACGGCGTCGAACGCGTCCAGCGCCGCTTCACCGAGAACGACGGCACCTGGACCTGGCTCCAGGAGCGGCTGCCCGCCCCGGTCGGCGGGGTCCGCGCCTGGTGAGGGCGGTCGGCGCGGAGCACAGCGGCCCCGCGCCGACCGGAGGACCGTGCCCGGTGCCGCCCGGTCACCAGGGCAGGACGCCGTAGCTCTCCGGATCGTCCTCGGCCGCCAGATGGCCCCACAGGACACCGCTGGGCCCGTCGTCGGGCAGGGTCGCCAGGTGCAGGCTCACCCGGGCGCCCTGCTCGGCGGTGCGGTCTCCCGGGCCCTCATGCTCTCCGCGGACGAGCGCGCGTACCTGTTCCGGGCCGCCGGGGAGGAGCCGCAACCGGTCCGGGGCCCCGACCGGCGGGTGTCGCGTGCGATCCGCCACCTCCTGGACAGCCTCACCGCCACCCCCGCCTACGTGTTGGACGCCAAGTACGACGTGCTCGCCTGGAACACGCTGGCCGCCCACTTCATCGGGGACATGTCCGCGGTCGAGGACTCCGAGCGCAACATCATCACGCGGATGTTCCGCCTCCCCGACGACGATCCGCGCGTGACCGGACGGGCCGACACCGAGTGCATGGAGCGCCACTCGGTGGCGGATCTGCGCGCCGCCTACGCCCGCTACCCCGGTGATCCCGGCATCGGCCGGATGGTGACAACGCTCCTGGGCTCCTCTCCCCGGTTCGCGCGGCCGTGGGAGGAGCGCGACGTCCAGGAGCGCCGCGGGTTCCACAAGCGGGTGGAGCACCCGCTCGTCGGTCCGCTGGAGTTCGGGTGCCAGGTGCTGCACGTACCCGAGAGCGACCAGCGGGTGATGCTGTACTGCGCCGAACCCGGCTCCCCCAGCGAGGAGGGCATGCGCCGACTGGCCGCAGACCACGCCCCGCCCGGGGCCGGCGACTTCCCCGGCGGTGCCCACAACGCCCGGCTGACCCGCCCGTAGGCCGGAGCTGCTGCTGGGGCACACCCGGGTCACCTGCGACGAACCGCTGTGCGGTCTTCCCTCGGCATAACGGCCCTGCCGCCCGGCCGCCGTGCCGTCCATGCCCGGCGGCGTCGGCGGACCGTGCGCATCTCGGTAGCGTGAACGGTGTCCCGGGCAGGGAGTCGGCGGCCACCGGGCCGGGGCACCGCCCCCGGTACGAGACCGCCCCCGGTACGAGGAAGTGGAGAGCAGGAATGAGTGAGACGCCCCCCGCGAGGACCGGCTCCCCCGGGGGGCGGCCCCCCGAACGCGCCCCGCGCAGACGGGTGAACCGGCGCGAGCAGATCCTGCGCACCGCGGCCGACGCGTTCGCGGCCCAGGGCTTCAACAACACCTCGCTGGCCGACATCGCCGCGATGCTCGGCATCACCCCGGCGGGCGTCCTGCACCATTTCGGCTCCAAGACCGACCTGCTCACCGCGGTGCTGGAGCTGCGTGACAGCAACGACCCCGCGCCCTCGGGCAGCGGCATGCTCGACCACCTGGTCACCACCGCCGAACGCAACGCCGAGCGTCCGGGAACCACGCAGTTGTACGCCGTGCTCTCAGCCGAGAGCGCCACCGCCGGGCACCCCGCACAGGAGTGGTTCCGCGAGCGCTACACGGTGCTGCGGCAGGAGGTCGAGGAGGCGGTCCTGGACCGGATCGGCCCCGAGCACCGGGAGGCGGCCAGCGCCCCGGGGCCGAGCGGCCACTCCCCCGCCCGGTCCGCGGCCTCGGCGGTCCTGGCCACCATGGACGGCCTCCAGGTGCAGTGGTTGCTGGATCCGGAGGCCGTGGACATGGCCGCCGTCACCGCTCTGGTCGTGGACGCCGTCGTGGCCGGGCTGAAGAGCCCGCCCGCCGCGGAGGACGCCTCCGGGGGCGCCGGGTCCTAGGGACCACCGGGCCCGGGTACGCGGAAGGGGCGCCGCGGTGCTCGCGCACCGTGACGCCCCTCGGGTCCGTCGGCCTCCGGGCCCGCCGTCAGCCGTGTGTCACAGGTCCTCGCCGTGCACGGAGCCGGGCGTGCCGTCGGTGGTCATCTGCGGCTCGCCGGTCTCGCTGCCCTCGAGCCACTCGTCCCAGGACTTCTGCCAGTAACCCCAGCCGTTGTCGAACTCGAACTCGCGGTCGGTTCCGGTGGTGTCCAGGATGTCGCCCATCAGGGTGTTCTCGAAGAACCACCTGGCGTCGTCCATCCGCAGGTTGGTGCAGCCGTTGGAGGTGTTGGCCGAACCGATGTTGGTGTTGTAGGACGCCTCGTGCACGAACTCGCCGCTGTTGGAGGTGCGCACCGCGTACTGCACGTCCACCAGGTAGGAGCCCGGGTCGTCCTCGGGGATGCCCACGGTCGCGGAGTCCATGGTCAGCTGCTCGTAGCGCTCCATCAGGACGTGCGTACCGGTGCTGGTGGTGTCGAAGCGGCGGTTGGCCGCGCCGTTGCTCACCTCGATGACGCGTTCCTGCTCACCGTCGACCTCGATGACCATCTCGTGGTCGGGCACGTGCATGGTCGCGATGAGCTCACGGCCGATCTCGAAGTCGATCTGGTAGTTGGTCACGCCGTAGACGCCCTCGGACGCCTCGACGCCGGCCAGGTTCAGGTTGACGGTGACGTTCTGGTACGGCTCCCAGTACTCCTCCGGCCGGAACACCGCCATCTGGTCGGTGATCCAGTTCCAGGCGCCGGCGGTCTCCTGTTCGGCGACGACGTTCATGGAGTTCTCGACCTGCGCCTTGTTGGTGACGGGCAGGTCGAAGTTGATCACCACGGGCATACCGACGCCGACGGTGTCACCGGAGCTGGGGAAGTTGGAGACGAGTTCGAGGCGCTGGCCGGGGACCGCGTCGAGGGTGGTGAACTCGGTGGTGAACTCGGTCTCCTCACCGGCCTCGTTCTCGGCGGTCGCGGTCACGACGACCTCCGCGCCGGGGCGCAGGTTCCAGTCGCTGATCCACTCACTGCCGTCCTCGTTGAGGGTGCCGGTCATGGCGTAGAGGTCGCCGTCGTCGCCCTCGCCCTCTCCCCCTGCAGCGGCCTCGGTGACCACGGTCTGGTCGACCTGGACGTCGGTGATGGATCCGTGCTCGGCGCTGACCCGGATGGGGGTGTTCGGGGCGATCTCCTCGCCGCCGGTCTCCGGTGTGATGCTCAGTTCGGCCGCTTCCGCTTCCGTCCCGGCGGGGTCAGCACTGCTCTGCGTCTCGGCGTCACCGGACGTACAGGCCGTGGCGACGAGCGCGAGCGCCACCAGCCCGATACCGAACCGACGCGTCACCGCCGAGTGGGTCTTGCCCGTCACGTCTGGACCTCCATAGATGAAACTCGAACCCGTCTTACCCTGCCACCGGTTGGACGCTGGCATACGGGAAAAGGTTCTGAACTTCCGCGCATCGGTACGGAGCGGTTATCTGGGGCGCAACCGCCGTGCCCGGAACCGCCGAGGATACACCTCGGGGGTACGCACCCGATCCACCAGGGGACGGATTTCCGGACGCCCGAAAGTCCGGTGCTTGCCCTGCCATCATGCCTGACATAGAATCTTGTTCAGTTGATCAGGTTTCATGCGGAGAAAAAGCTGTTCATTTGCTCAGGTTTCAACGGGCGAGGAGACGTGACATGGCGTGGATCTGGCTGGCCGGGGCGATCGCCCTGGAGGTGCTCGCCACCACCTCCCTGAAGTTCTCCGAGGGCTTCACCAGGCTCCTGCCCTCGGTGTTCGTCGTCGCCGGTTACGCCGGGGCCTTCTTCATGCTCTCCCAGGCCCTCGTCCGGGGCATGCCGCTCGGAGTGGCATACGGGGTGTGGGCAGCGATCGGGATCGCACTGCTCGCCGCCATCGGCGCCCTCTTCCTCGGGGAGTCCCTGACCTGGGTCCAGGTGGGCGGCATCGCTCTGGTCATCGCCGGGGTCATGGCCCTGGAGACGGGTGGTCAGCACTGACCGGTGACGGCCGTCCGGCAGGATGGGGCAGCGTGAGCAGCATCCGGCCGGGCGAGGCCCCGGAGAACATCAGCGACGGCCGTCGGCGCAAGGGCGAGCAGCGGCGGCGACTACTCCTGGACGCCACCATGCGCGTCATCGAAAGGGACGGGGTCACCGCCGTCAGCCAGCGCCGGGTGGCCGCCGAGGCAAAGGTCCCGCCCAGTACGGTCACCTACTACTACGCGACCGTCGACGACCTCCTCGTCGACGCCCTCACCAGAGTCAACGATGCCTACGTCGCCCTCGTCGACGCCCTGCCCGAGGACCCGGACGAGGCGCTGCGCGGCTTCGCCGCCCTCATCGCGGAGGGGGCGGTGGCCGACCGGGCACACGCCCTGGCCGAGATGGAACTGTTCCTCATCTCGGCCCGACGGCCCTCACTGCGCTCGCAGACCGAACGCTGGTCCGCCGCCGTGGACGCCTTCCTCACGCCCTACCTCCCCGACCCCGCCGCCCGGGCCGGGGTCGCCGCGGCCTCGGACGGCTACTTCCTGCGCTGCTGCACCATGGACCCGCCGCCCAGCGCCGAAGAGGTCCACCGGGCCCTGCGCCGCCTCATCGACCGCGAGCGCCCCACCCGCTGACCTCCCCGGTCCGGACCGGGTCACCGACGCGGGCGGTCCCCGCCGTCCCGGACCATGTCCACCAGCAGGCGCAGCACGAACATCGCCGTGGTCGCCAGCAGCAGCCAGGCCAGCAGGTTGAGCGCCTGGGTGTGGGTGGGCAGGTCGGGCCAGGCCACCCCGGTCCGTTCCGTGACGTTGAACAGCCCCACCGACATGAACCCGGTGACCACCGCCAGCACGGTCATGACCGCGCGCCGCACCACCGAGCGCAGAAGCCTTCTGTCCTCGGGGTGGGCGAACATCCGGACCTGCACGGTGAAACGGCCCTTGTGCAGTTGGTCGGTGATCCGGTCCAGTCGGCGCGGCAGGCGACGCAGCGTGGGCAGCAGGGCGATCAACTCCGCCGAGGCCATCTCCCTCAGGTTGCCGCTGCCCAGCTGTTCGGACATCCGCGCCCCGGCGTACCGTTTGGCCTCGGCCACCGTGTCGAACCCGGGCGAGAGGTGCACCAGGGTCCCCTCCAGGGTGGCCAGTGCCCGGAAGACCGCCGCCAGCTCGGCGGGCAGGACCAGCCCGAACCGGGTGACCAGCATCAGCAGCTCGGTGAACATCCGCATGCTGGCCGTGGTGCCGCTGTGCAGGTAGCGCGCCATGAACTGGCCGAGCGACCGGCGCAGCCGCTCGGCGTCGATCTCCCCCGGGTCGTCGACCACGTCGAGCAGGGTGTCGGTGAGCAGGACCGCGTCACCCCGGTCGATGGCCAGCAGCATCATCTGCAGGGCCTCCCGGGTGTGGGCGTCCAGCCGGCCCACCGACCCGTAGTCCAACAACCCCACGCCGCCCCCGTCGAGCAGCAGGATGTTGCCCGGGTGGGGGTCGGCGTGGAAGATTCCGCTGGACAGCACCTGTTCGAGCAGGCAGTCCAGGAGGGTCCGGGCGACCTGCTCCCCCTCCTCCGCGGACAGCCCGTGCCCGCTCACCTGGGTTCCGTACAGGCGCTCCATGACCAGGACGCGACGGCTGGTGTAGGCCTCGTACACCTGGGGGATGCGCACCTGCGAACCGCTGGCCGCGTCGGCGACGGCGGCGATGTTGGCCGCCTCCACCTTGAAGTCCAGCTCCTCCAGCAGCGCCTCGGCGAACCCCTCCGCCAGTTCGAGCACCCCGATCGCGGGCCCCCAGTCGGTGTGCTCCTCGAAGCGCCTGGCGAGCCTGCGGATGATGTCGAGGTCGCGCCGGACCACCGGGGCGATCCCGGGCCGCTGCACCTTGACCACGACCTCCTCCCCGCCGTGCAGGCGGGCCAGGTGGGCCTGGGCGATGGAGGCGGCGGCCAGGGGCTCGGGGCCGAACTCGGCGAAGACCTCGCCCGCCCCACGGCCCAGTTCGCCCTCCACGCAGTCGCGGATCCGTTCGTAGGGGACCCGTGCCACCTCGCTGTGCAGGCGTCCCAGCTCCTCCACGAACACCGGCGGCAGCAGGTCGCGACGGGTGGCCAGCACCTGCCCGAGCTTCACGAACACCACCCCGGCCTCCTCCATGGAGCGGACCAGGGAGCGGGCCAGGCGGCGTTGGGCCGACGTGTCCTCCACCCCCTCCCGACGGCCGACGACGTAGCCGCCCAGCCCGTGCCGGGCCAGGATCCACAGGATCCGCCGGTAGCGGCCCAACCGGCCGAACCAGCCCCTGGCCTCACGGACCACGGCGACCGGCCGGAACCGGGTGCCCCGAGGCAGGAGCAGTTCCAGGGCGACGAAGGCGAGCATCGCGCCCACCGCCATGGCGAAGAGCATGAGCGCCATGAACCCCGGTTGGTCCATCTCGGCCGTGTCGGCGGAGTTGAGCGCGTCGAAGGTGCCGTAGTAGGCCAGGACCGCGCCCACCGCCCCAGTCGGGGCCCCGAACAGCGCCGCCAGCGCCAGCCTCGGCAGGTTGAACGGCACGTCCATGAGCCGGCTGGCGAGTTTGCCCAGCCCCAACAGGACCAGGATCAGCACGACCAGTGACAGGACCTGGCCGAGGACCATGCCGAACACCGAGGTGAGGGTCAGCGTTTCCATGAACATCCTTCTGGGACCGCCCCCCGAGCAGGCGGGGAGCGGAGGGGCGACGGAGGGCGCGGGAGGACAGGAACAACAGTGCCAGCTCCGGGCCGTGGACGACAGCCGTCACCCACAGCCTGTGGACAGACCTCGGCCGCGCGTCCGCACCCGGACACGCGGCCGTCCCGCGACACACCGGGACCCGTGGGAGCGCGGCTCCCCGCCCCCCGGATCAGCAGGTCAGCAGGTCAGCTCCCAGGAACACTCCAGTTCACCGCCGCCCGCCACTGCCCCGTGCCGGGAGAGCGCCGCCTGCTCGGGGACCCGGTTGCCCAGGTACTCGGCCAACCGGACCGCGATCGCGTCCTGCACCCGGGTGGGCGCGTAACCGGAGTGGCCGTTGTTGACCACGCTGAAGTACAGCTCGCCGCCGGGGCCCCGCACGTAGCCCGAGAGCGCGCTCACCCCGGTCATGGTGCCGGTCTTGGCCCGGACGGCCCCCGCCGCGGGGGTGCCGCCCATCCGCCGGGCCAGGGTGCCGCCGACGAACGGGTCGCTGTCTCCGGCCACCGGCAGCGAGTGGTGCCAGACCTCGTACCAGGGGGCCTCCTGAGCGCGGGCGAGCAGGTCGACGACGGTGTCGGCGGTGACCCGGTTGCCCCGGGACAGTCCCGAGCCGTCGGTCAGGACCAGATCGGAGGTGTCCACGCCCAGATCCCGGAGCGCGGCCTCCTGGGCGGCCAGGCCCGCGTCCCACGACCCCTCCCCGGAGACCTCCCGGCCGATGCTCTTGACCAGCATCTCGGCGTGGCCGTTGTTGCTGAACTTCGTCAACGGGACCACGAGCTCGGCCAGGGGCGGGGACGTGTGCTCGGCGACCACCCTCGGACGGTGCCACTCACCCGGCACCTCGGCCCGCGCGACCTCACCGCTGACGGTCACGCCGTGTTCCTCCAGCGCCTGCGCGAACAGGTGCCCGGCCAGCCCGGCGGGCTCGTCCACGGTGCGCAGCACCACCCGCGGGCCGGCGTCCGCGGGCAGCGAGCCGGTGACCTCGATGGTGTTGGTGCCCACCGGACGGTCGACCACCAGGGTGTCCTCTCCCCCGGCAGCCCCGGTGACGGCCCGGTTGTCGAGCTCGACGTAACCGGCGGCGGCCCCCGGGTCCACGCTCACGGGCTCGCCCTCCCCGGTCGCGGTCACGGTCACCTCCGTCACCCCGGTGTCGTGGCGGTCGCCGTGGGCAACGGTGAGAGCCGAGATCTGCGCCGAGTAGGCGTAGGGCTCGTCCTCGGGCCACCAGTCGTCCACGAGCCGCTCGTCGTCGAACCAGGAGTCGTCGGCGTACAGGTCGCCGACCGAGGTGACGCCGGAGGCGGCCACGTCGGCGGCCATGGCGTCCAGATCATCGCCGTCGAGTGCCGGGTCGCCGCCGCCGACCAGGTAGAGCTCGTCGACGTCACCCCGGCCCGGGCGGCGCTCCACCACGGCCTCGGTACCGAAGGTGTGGTCGGCCCCCAGCACCCGGAGTGCGGCGGCCGTCGTGAAGGGCTTCATGTTGGAGGCGGGCAGCAGCCGGGTGTCGGCCTCGTCCGAGTAGAGCACCTCTCCGGTGCCGGAGTCGGTCACCACCACCCCGGAGGTCGCGCCCTCCAGCACCGGGTCCGCCAGGATCGCGTCGATGTCCGCGCGCAGCCCGTCGGCGCGCTCGGCCTGGTAGGGGTCGGTCTGGCGGGGGTCGGCCGGGGCCACCGTGACAGCAGGGGCCACCGTGGCGGCCGCCGCTGGCTCGGCGACGGCCGGAACGAGCCAGACCAGCGGGGCGGTGACGAGGGCCGCGGCGGCCCGTCGTCCGGGTCCGCGCCGCGGCTGCTGTCCGCGGGGGGTCGTGGGGGTCATGGGCAATCTCCTCCGGGGTCAGCCGATCGGGAGCACGCCAGGAGAAAATAACCGAAGGTGCCCCCGCGGCGCCATACCGTGACCGGTGGTTCGCGCACGGCCCCGGGCGGTCGCACGCGAAGGGGCGGGCCGGGAGAACCCCGGCCCGCCCCGTGCCCGGACTCAGAAGAGCTCGACCACCTGCGAGTAGTGGCAGGCGTCCTCGTGCCCGGCGCCCCGGTCCAGCAGCTCCGGCGGCTGTTCCACGCACAGGGTGCGCTCGGCGTCCGAAAGCCCGTCGGCGAACTTCGGGCAGCGGGTCCGGAACCGGCAGCCCGACGGCGGGTCGGCCGGGCTGGGGATGTCACCGGTGACGGTGATCCGCTCCCGGGTCCGCTCCTTGGCCGGGTCCGGCAGCGGGATCGCCGAGATCAGCGCCTGCGTGTACGGGTGCGCGGGCGCCCGGAACAACTGCTCCGTCGTGGCCGTCTCCACGATCTTCCCGAGGTACATCACGGCCACCCGGTCGGCGATGTGCCTGACCACCGACAGGTCGTGCGAGACGAACAGGTACGACAGGCCGAGCTCGTCCTGGAGGTCCTCCAGCAGGTTGATCACACCCGCCTGGATGGACACGTCCAGGGCCGACACCGGTTCGTCCAGGATCAGCACCTTGGGTTTGAGCGACAGGGCCCTGGCCACGCCGATCCGCTGGCGCTGACCGCCCGAGAACTCGTGCGGGTAGCGCGAACCGTGCTCCGGGTTGAGCCCCACGAGTTCCAGGAGTTCCCTGACCCGCCGCTTCGCGGAGCCGTTCCCCTCGCGGTGGATCCGCAGCGGTTCGGCGATGATGTCCGACACCGTCATGCGGGGGTCCAGGGAGGCGAACGGGTCCTGGAACACCAGCTGCAGGTCCCGGCGCAGCGGCCGCATCTGCTTGTCCGACAGGTCCTGGATCGGCTGACCCATGTAGTGGACCTCGCCCGAGGTCAGCCTGATCAGGTTCAGCAGCAGACGTGCCGTGGTCGACTTCCCGCAGCCGGACTCGCCCACGAGCGCGAGGGTCTCGTGCTCCCTGAGCTCAAGGGAGACCCCGGAGACCGCCTGCACCTCACCGATCCTGCGCTTGAGGATGCCCTTGGAGAGGATCGGGAAGTGTTTGACGAGTTCGTCCGCCCGCAGGAGGACCTCACGGCCCTCCGTTTCCGATTCCCGGTCCTCCGCCTCTTCCGGCCCCGGGCCTGCCTCCGGGGCGGGAGCGTCCCCGGGCGGTTCCTCCGGCACACCGGTCTTCCCGGCTTCGGAGCCGAAGAGGTCCTCGGGCGTGGCCGAGACCAGGTCCTCGCTGAAGTGGCAGGCGGCCCGGTGCCGGCTCACCGGGTCCTCGTTCCGCTCCCCCTCCGCGACGGCGGCCTCCAGCAGTTCGGGGTCCTCGGCGCGGCAGACGTCCCGCGCCATCGGACACCGCGGGGCGAACGTGCACCCCACCGGAAGGTTGAGGAGCGACGGCGGCGCCCCCGTGATGGGAGTGAGCCGGTGGTCGCGGTCCCCGTCCAGACGGGGCAGCGAACCCAGCAGTCCCAGCGCGTAGGGCATCCGCGGCCGGTAGAAGACGTCCTCCACCGTCCCGGTCTCCACCAGGCGGCCCGCGTACATCACGGCCACCCGGTCCACGTGACCCGCGACGACGCCCAGGTCGTGGGTGATCAGCACCAGAGCGGCACCGGTCTCCTGCCGGGCCGCCTCCAACGCCTCCAGCACCTGTGCCTGGACGGTGACGTCCAGCGCGGTGGTGGGTTCGTCGGCGATGATCACGTCGGGTTCGTTGGCCATCGCGATGGCGATCACCACGCGCTGGCGCATACCGCCGGACAGCTCGTGCGGGTACTGGTCCACCCGCTGCTCCGGGTTGGGGATCCCGACCTTGTCGAGCAGGTGGACGGACTTCTCGCGGGCCTGGGCCCTGCTCACCTTCCGGTGGGTCAGGATCGCCTCGGAGATCTGCGCACCGATGGTGTGGACGGGGTTCAGCGAGGTGAGCGGGTCCTGGAAGATCATCGCGATCCTCTGTCCCCGCACCTTGCTGAACTGTGCGTCGTTGAGCCCGATGACCTCCTGGCCCAGGACCCGGGCCGACCCGGTGACCTTCGCGGTCCTGGGCAGCAGCCCCATGATCGCCATCGAGGTCACCGACTTGCCCGAGCCGGACTCACCGACGATGCCCAGGGCCTCGCCCCGGCGCACCTGGTAGCTGACCCCGCGCACCGCGTGCAGGGGGCCGTCCTCCGAGGAGAAGGTGACGTTGAGGTCGTCGACGTCCAGGACGACGTCCTCGTGGTTGTGGTTCTTCACGTGCGCGCCCCCAGCTTCGTGCTCTGTCATGCTCACCGCCGCGAGATCGTCTGTCGCGGGTCGAGCGCGTCCCGCAGCCCGTCACCGATGAAGTTGATCGCCAGGCAGATCGCCACGATGATCAGGCCCGGCGGGTAGAACAGCCACGGCCGGGTGAACACCGCCGTCCGGGCGCCCTCGACCATCTTCCCCAGTGAGATGTCCGGGGGCTGGATGCCGAAGCCCAGGAAGGACAGCGCCGCCTCGACCTGTACAGCGATCGCGATCAGCAGGGTGGCCGCGACGATGATCGGCCCGGCCGCGTTGGGCAGCAGGTGGCGGAGGATGATCCAGGAGGCCGACGCCCCGGAGGCCCTGGCCGCCTCGATGTACTCCTGCTCGCGCAGGGAGAGCACGCTTCCGCGTACCAGGCGGGCGATGCTGGCCCAGGAGAACAGGCCGATGATGAGCGCGACCGCGTACCAGGTGGTGCCGCCGGTGAGGTTGCCGCCGAGGGCGGCCACGGCGACCAGCAGCGGGATGATCAGGAAGATCTCGGTGACCCGCATCATGGCCGCGTCGATGCGGCCGCGGTGGTAGCCCGCGATCGCGCCCCACAGGGCCCCGAACACGGTCGCCATCACCGACACGGTGAGCGCGACCTTGAGGGACTGCTGGGCTCCGCGCATGGTCTGCGCGAACACGTCCTGGCCCTGGTTGGTGGTGCCGAAGGGATGCTGCCAGCTCGGTGACTGGTTTCCGGCGATCTCCCGGTACACACCGTGGTCGTAGGGCCACACCAGCGGGAGGGCGAAGGCGAACAGGATGAGCGCGACCAGCACGACCAGGCTGACCATCGCGGCCCGGTGGCGCCGGAAGCGCCGCCAGACCAGTTGCAACTGGGTGAGTTGCTGGCCCTTGTCGACGCTCTCCCCGGCCGAGCCAGCGCCGTTCGAAACGTCGCTCTTGATGTCACTCATAACGGATCCTCGGGTCGAGAACGCCGTACAGCAGGTCGGCGATGAGGGTGCAGATGATCACGAAGAAACCGCTGAGCATGAGCCAGGCCATGATCGCGAAGGAGTCCTTGTGGGTGAGCGCCTCGATGAAGAAGTAGCCGAGGCCGCGCCACTGGAAGACGGTCTCGATGATCACGACCCCGTCGATGATCCCCGCGACCGCGACCGTGGTGACCGACACCAGCGGGATGAGGGCGGTCCGGAGGGCGTGCCTGCGCACCACCGTCCGGTAGCGCACCCCCTTGGAGCGGGCCAGGCGCACGTAGTCGCTGTTGAGCACCTCCAGCATGGAGGTGCGCTGGTACCTGCTCCAGGAGGCGTAACTGGTGAGCATCAGTGTCAGCGTCGGGAGGATCAGGTGGCCGGAGGAGTCCAGGAAGTACTGCCAGCCGGTCATGTTGTCCACCCGGGCCGAGTTGGCGCCGATGGTGTAGAAGAACGTCGATTCGGTGGCCCGGTTGACCCAGAGGCCGCCCTCTCGGATCAGGGCGCCCAGCCAGAAGGTGGGCATGGCCAGGGCGAGGAAACCGACGAAGGTCAGCGTGTAGTCGAGCTTGGAGTACTGCCGCATCGCGCTGATGACGCCGGAGATGATCGCCAGCCCGAGGGCCAGCAGGACGGCGGCCGACACCAGGCGGACGGAGACGTAGAGGCCGGCCCAGAGCTCTGCCCCGATGACGTAGTTGCCGCCCCGTACCGAGGGGCCGAACTGCCCCTGGAGGATCCCGATGTCACCGTTTCCTCCGAGGCCGGTGAGCCACAGCCAGTACCGCTCCGGGATCGACCGGTCCAGGTAGAGCCGTTCCTCCGCCGCGGCGATCGTGGCCGGATCCGGCGCGGGCTGCATCGCCCTCAGGTCCGCCAGCGGGTCGCCGATGATGTCCACCATCAGGAACACGAGAACCGACGCCGCCACAAGCGTTGGGATCGCCACTGCGATGCGACGCGCGGTGTATACGAGCATGGAAAGGTCCTTCGTTAGCGCTCCCGCCGCGTGAGGGCGGGCCGCGCGGTTGGGGGGTACCCGCGCGGCCCGGTCCGGTCCCCGGCCCGGTGGTGTTCCGGGTGCCGGGTGCGTCCGGTCACGGCCCCGGCGCCCGCAGGCGGGCCTACGCGCGCCGGGACGGGACCGGACCGCTCTGCCCTCGGGCGGGAGTGGAGTGGTCCGGGAAAACCGCTAGTTGACCGCGGTCCACTCGTGCTGGTTCCACAGGGCACGGCGCGACTGGGCGTTGTTGTCCTCGACGTTGCCCACGTAGTTGGTGTCCACGAAGTAGAACGTCGGGGTGTCCACCAGGGGCAGCACGTAGGCCTCCTCGGCCACGAGGCGGGCGGCCTCGTTGGCGTGCTCGGCGGCCTCCTCGGGGGTGCTCGTGTTCTGCGCGTTGACGGCCACCTCGTCGATCTCCTCCACGTCGAGGTGACCGAAGTTGCTGCCGCTCTCGCTGTGCCAGTACTGCTCGGGGGAGCTCGCGAAGTCCGGCGTGGTGCTCCAGCCGTAGAGCATGATGTCGAAGTCGCCCTCGGACAGGGTGCCGCCGAGGTCGTTGGTGGTGTCGATCTCCAGGCTGATGCCGATCTCGGCCAGGTCGGCCTGGGCGAGCTCGGCGATGATCTCGCGGGCGACGTGGCCGGCCGTGTAGCCGATCCGGATCGGCGGGACGGCCTCCCCGTCCAGGGTCAGGCTGTCGCCGTCGAGCTCGTAGCCGGCGTCCTCGAGGATCTCGACGGCGGCGTCGATGTCGCCGGAGCCGTGGCCCAGCTCGGTGATGACGTCCTCGTGGAAGGGGTTGCTCTCGGAGAAGACGTGGTTGGTCCGGGGGGTGATGTCCGGGAAGTTGTCACCGTAGGTACGGGTGGCGATGTTCTCGACGTCGAGCGCGGTGAAGATCGCGTGCCGCAGGGCCTCGTCGGAGAGCCACTCGTGCTCCATGTTGACGTCCATGTGCTCCCAGCTGGCGCCGGGGTTGACGCCGTACTCGACGCCCTCGATACCGTCGAGCTGGTTGATCACGTCGTCGGACCAGGTGGCCGGAGAGGCGCCCTGCACCTCGCCGTTCTGCAGGGCGGGGACCCAGCTGCCCTCCTCGGTGTTGACCTGGAGGATGATCTCCTCGATCTCGGGCTTGTCTCCCCAGTACTCCTCGTTGCGGGTCTTGATGATCCGACCGTCGACCTCGGCGCCCTCCTCCATCACGTAGCGGCTGCCGGAGACGGTGGGCTGGTTCTCGTTGAACCAGTTCGAGGACTCGAGCATGCCCTCGGGGGTGTCCAGGTCGAACTGGTCCGCGACCAGGTGCGAGGGGTACAGGCCGTCCTCACCGAAGACGAACCACTCGGGGAACAGCTCGCCCTCCTTCATGGTGATCGTGACGGTCTTGCCGTCGTCGGAGCCCTCGACGCTCTCGAACTTGGACTCCAGGGTGGTGCCGCGCGAGTTGCAGTTCTCCGCGCACAGGTCCTCGTCGCCGCTGTTCATCTTCCAGGCCCAGATGAAGTCGTCGGCGTCGATCGGCTCGCCGTCGCTCCACGCCGCGTCCGGGTGGATCTCCAGCTCCCAGGACATCGGGTCCTCGCTGAGGAGCTCGGGCTCGTTGACGATCAGGTCCTCGTTCCAGTACCACTCCGAGTCCGGACCCCAGTAACCGGTGTACGGCAGGACGTCGTGGAGGAACTGGATGACGTAGACCGAGCCGCCCTCCGGTGTGTTGTGGTTCCAGCCGTTGCCGGGCTGGTTGACGATCCACGTCACCGAGTTCCCGTCGTCCGAGCCGTCCCCGTCACCGCCGGGGGGCGAACAGGCTCCGAGCACCAGGGAGGCGGAGACACCGAGTCCCACGGCGCCCAGCCATTTCCTACGCTTGTCCATCAGTCACACCCTTGATCACTAATACGGGCCGTCCGCGCGGGTCTCGCGCTTGCCAGGCACATCCCGCCGAACTTAGGCGATTAGTCGCTCAGAAGACCATTAAGCGAAATGTCTGTATAGCCCCAATGCCGAATTCGTGACCCATCCGCAACCGGTTCGCGCCCATGCCCGGGCCGCGGCGGCGCGAACTCCCCATGCGCCCGAAACAACCGGGAAACCTGACATCAACGCAGGTCAGACAGATGGCACTTGAGAGCGGCAACCCACCGGGATTCGGACAAGGAAGAAAAGCATTGCGGATTAATCGAGCCGCCATCCAGCGCCACACAAAGGTAAACGACGTTTAACTACTACCCCGAAGCGTGCGACTACCGAGAGAGAAGCAGACAAAACCCTACAAACAGAGCATCATGCAACACTCATGTAACAAAAGATGGCTTCCATCCCGCTGAACCCAGCCGACAATGCCAACGCCCATTCATAGGACGATCCGGTCATTGAACATAAAAAGCGACAGAAGGCAGGAATCCGACCAGGGCATGTCCTGAACCCCACACACGAGCTGACCGAAACGGAGGTCCTCGCGCCCGCGGAGCGGATAGGGTTCGCTGTGACGCCCTCCGTCAACCTCAACGCCCCGCCCAGCGAGAGAGGCATCCGCCGTGTCCGAACCGGTCCGCCTGGTCTGCCCCGTAGGCCGCAAGTACGTGGAACTGTCGGGCGGTTACGCTCTCGTGGCCCTGGGGGCCGGGGCCGTGGCCCTCGGCCCCGGACACTGGGCGAACATCGTGCTCGGCCTCATCCTCGCCCTCCTCGGCGCCGTCAGCGCGGTGCACGGCCACCTGATCAAGGCGCCGGTCCTGGAGGTCTCCGACGAGGAGTTCCGTTACGAGCGCGGGGACTACGTCGTGCGGATCCCCTTCAACGAGATCGGCTCCTACCACGTGCTCCCCGGACGCATCCGTTCCCTGGGCCTGTGCGACCGCGCGGGTCGCCCCAAGCGCTTCCCCTCGCTGAAGAGCCGCCGGACCTCGCGCACCCACCTGCCGCTGACCGGGATGACCAACCCCGCCAAGGTGGAGTCGTTCATGGCCATGGCCGGGATTCCGCCCCGCAAGCGCTCCCTGACCTCCTGAGCACGGTCCCCTCCGGCTGAGCCCGCGCCCCTTCGGCCCCGGGGCCCGCCGCGCCGCCCCGGAAACCCGAGCGTCTGCGCACCCCTGCCCGTCGGCTCGGCCCCAACTGTGAACACATCGGACTAATCGCCCACACGCGCCCCACGGACATACCGCCCCAAGGCAGTTTGATCTAGTCTCGATGGGGTGAAGCAGTCCAGAATCACCGCCATCCTGACCGCAGCGGGGATGCTCGCGGCCATGTGGGTCCTCGAGATCCTCGACACCCCCCTCGGGGGCAGTCTCGACCGCCAGTTCGGCATCAGGTCCGGAGAGGCCGACGCGCCCTGGGCCGTGCTGACCGCACCGTTCATGCACGGCAACTTCGCCCACCTGATCGGCAACTCACTGCCGTTCCTGGTGCTGGGCTCCCTCGTGGCCTTCAGCGGCCTGGGCCGCTTCCTGCTCACCACCCTGATCGTGGCCCTGGTCAGCGGCGTGGGCGTGTGGCTGTTCACCGCCGACAACACCGTCACCGTGGGAGCCAGCGGACTGGTCTTCGGCTACTTCGGCTACACGGTCCTGCGCGGCATCATCGAGCGCAAGACCATCGACATCGTCATCATGATCTGCGTGGTCATCTTCTACGGAACGATGATCTGGGGGGTCCTGCCCCAACACCCCGGCGTCTCCTGGCAGGCGCACCTGTTCGGCTTCCTCGGCGGACTGCTGGCCGCCTACGTGCTGCCCAGACGCGAGAAGCCGAACCAGGCGAACCAGGGCATCGGCGGCGCCCAGGGCGGCTACTACGCCCCCTGAGCCCCGAGCGTCCCGCACAGGCGGCGGGGGCCGCCTCCCGAATGGGGGCGGCCCCCGCCGCCTGTGCTCCCGGCCATCCCGCGGGAGCGGGCCGGACGCTCAGAACTCGACGCCCTCGGCGTCCTCCTGCAGGGTGCGGTCCAGGAACAGGGGGTTCTCGGCGAGCCACTGCCGGGCTCCCTCCGCCGGGTCGGTGACCCCGGGGCCGACCGTGAGGGTCTCCAGGGAGGCGAGCTCCTCATCGTTCATGGACCAGTTCCGGATCCAGTCGGTCAGCTCGGGGTAGTCCTCGGCGAAGCCCGCACGCCCGATCGAGTGCAGGCCCTCGGTACCGCCCATCGCCCCCTGGGGGTCGTCCAGGTCCTTCAGGTCGTACTGGGCGTAGGCCGGGTGCGGACGCCACAGCGTCACGACGACCGGCTCCTGAGCCAGGACGGCCTCGTCCAGCTCCGCCATCATCTCCGCGCCCGACGACGTCTCCAGCTCGAAGTCCTTCTCCAGGCGGTACCCGGGCATGGCCTGGTCCCGGGTGACCTGGGTCAGGCCGGCGTCCGGTTCGATCCCGACGATGGTGCCGTCCAGGTCGTCGGCGTACTCCGGGAGGTCGTCGATCGAGCGCACGTCCTCCATGTACTCGGGGACCGTGAGGGTCAGGACCGCGTTGTCGTACCAGGAGCCCAGGCTCTCGATCCGGTCCCGGTGCTCCTGCATGTACTCGTGGTGGGTGACCGGAAGCCACATGTCCAGGTACAGGTTGAGATCGCCGTCGGCCACCCCCTGGAAGGCCGGGGCGACGTCGACCTCGGTGACCGTGACGTCGTAGCCCTTCTCCTGAAGGATGACCTCCCACATGTGGGTGACCGCGACGGCCTCCTCCCAGCCGATCAACGCGATGTTGACCTCCTTGGCGTCCTCGCCGCCGTCAGAGCCACCGATCAGGCTCCCGCTCTCCCCGGCACAGGAGGTCAACAGGAGTACACCGCTCATACCGGCGGCGGCCAGAGCCGTCCCGCGCCTGTGGCTGTCCATCATGAAATCGTCTTCCCTCAGTACGTGCTTGCGCGGGGCCGGTCCGCGTGAGGGGGGACCATCGGTACCGGCTCCGGAACTTCGCCCAGACGACGGCCGCCCCCACACGCGGTGGAGGCGGCCGACTTCGTATTTCTACCCGATGATCCGGGCGTTCTGTACGCCCTGTGACCGGGGCGACACGAGGGAGTCCTAGAACTCCAGGCCCTCGGCGTCCTCGCCCAGGGTGCGCTCCAGGAACTCGGGGTTCTCGGAGAGCCACTCGCGGGCGCCCGCCTGCTCGTCCTCGACGTCCTCACCGACCGTGAGGACCTCCAGGGAGGCGAGCTCCTCGTCGGTCATGGTCCAGCCCTCGATCCAACCGCTCAGGTCGGGGTAGTCCTCGCCGAAGCCCTCGCGGCCGACCGCGTGGATCTCCTCGGCCTCGCCCATCGCGCCCTCGGGGTCCTCGAGGTCCTTCAGGTCGTACTGGGCGTAGGCCGGGTGCGGACGCCACAGCGTCACGACGATGGGCTCCTCGTCGGCGATCGCGGAGTCCAGCTCGGCGAGCATGGCCGCGGTGGAGGACTCCATCAGCTCCCAGTCCTCAAGGCCGTAGGCCGGCATGGCCTCTTCCTTGGTGACCCGGGTCAGACCGGCGCCCGGGTCGATCCCCACGATCCGGTCGCCCAGCTCGTCCGCGTGGTCCGGGAGGTCGGCGATGCTGTTGACGTCCTCCATGTACGCGGGGACGGTGATGGTCAGCTTGGCGTTGTCGTACCAGGTCCCGAGGTCCTCCAGCTGGTCCCCGTAGTCCTCCCAGTAGTCCGCGTGGGTGGTGGGGAGCCAGGTGTCCAGGAACAGGTCCACGTCGCCGTTGGCGGCGCCCTGGTACATCGGGGCCACGTCGACGTCGGTGACGGTGACGTCGTAGCCCTTCTCCTCCAGGATGACCTGCCACATGGCGGTGGTGGCGATGGCCTCCTCCCAGGCGATCAGCGCGATGTTGACGTCCTTGGCGTCCTCGCCGCCCTCGTCGGAGCCGCCGGTCAGGTCCTCGCCGCCGCCTCCGCAGGCGGTCAGCAGGAGGATGCCGCTCATACCGGCCGCGGCCAGACCTGTCATTCGCTTACGGCTGTACATCGTGGGATGTCCTTCCCTAGTGCTTCTGTGAACCGACCTGCGTCAGGACGAACCGTTGACGCGGGCCTGCGGGCTGTTCTTGGTGACGGCGGCGGTGAGGCGGTCCAGGAAGATCGCCAGGATGACCACGGCGATGCCCGCCTCGAAGCCGAGCGCGCCGTCGTTGCGGGTGATGCCCTGGTAGACCTGGCTGCCCAGGCCGCCGGCGCCGACCATGCCCGCGATGACGACCATCGACAGGCCCAGCATGATGACCTGGTTGACGCCGGCCATGATCGTCGGCAGGGCCAGGGGGAGCTGGATGCCGGTGAGGATCTTGCTCCGCGGGGCACCGAAGGCCTCACCCGCCTCGACGAGCTCCTTGTCGATACCGCGGATGCCGAGCTCGGTGAGGCGCACGCCGGGCGGCATCGCGAACACGATGGTCGCGACCACGCCGGGGACCGCACCGATGGAGAAGAAGAAGATCGCGGGGATCAGGTAGACGAACGCCGGAAGGGTCTGCATCAGGTCCAGGACCGGCTTGATGATCTTGCTGACCAGGTTGCTGTAGGCGGCCAGGATGCCGATCGGGATCGCGATGACCACGGCGATGAGGCTGGCCACCAGGACCAGGCCCAGCGTGTCCATGGCGTTGAACCACTGGTCCACCGAGGCCACGAGGGTCAGCGCGATCAGCGCGAACAGACCCATGCGCCAACCGGCCACCGTGAAGGCGAGCAGGCTGAGCAGCAGGATCATGATCAGCGACATCGGCGCGGTGACCAGCATCGGCAGGACCAGCCAGCCGAGCAGCACCAGGGCCAGCCAGCCCCCGGCGACGACGGCGGCGCGGACCCGGCTCCGGCTCTCCACGAGTCCGAGTGCGGTGACCGCGATCAGGAACACCAGGGAGATGACGAAGTACGGTTCGACGTTGGTGTCGAACAGGTTCATCGCCCACAGGAAGAGCACCGGAACGCTGTTGATGGCGACGGTCACGAGACCGAACAGCGCCTGGAGGATGTACAGCAGCGAGACGCCGACGACGATCCCCAGCAGGGGCGTGCGGCGGGTGCGCACCAGCGGGACCGCGATGATCACGGCGGCGATGAACGCCAGCTGCCCGGCGCCGGGGTCGACGAAGAACCCGGACAGGACCGCGACAGCCCAGCTGATGAAGTCACCGGTCAGCTCGAAGAACAGGCCGAAGGTGGACTTGAGCCAGGTGTTGAGCGCATCGAAGCCGTCACCGACCGGGATGTTCGGCGGGAAGTCGACGGGTGTCACTTGTTCTCCTCCCCCTGCTCCTCCTCGGTGGTGAGGGAGGCCAGCACGGACTCGCGGGTCACCATGCCGAGCACCTCGCCCTCGTCCGAAACCACCCGGAGGCGGTCCGTGGTGGAGACGGTCGGGTACAGGTCGGCCACCAGGGTGTCCGGACTGACCTGCGGGGCACTGGTGTCGGTGGCGGTGCCGGCGTCGATCACGGCCGAGGCGGTGAGCACGCGGGAGCGGTCGACGTCCTCGACGAAGCGCTCGACGTACTCGTTGGCCGGCTCGCTCAGGATCTCGGCGGCCGCACCGATCTGGGCGACGCGGCCGTCACGGAGCACGCAGATCCGGTCGCCGAGCCGCATGGCCTCGTTGAGGTCGTGCGTGATGAAGATGATCGTCTTGCCCAGGGAGGCCTGGAGTTCCAGGAGCTGCGTCTGCATGTCCCGCCGGATCAGCGGGTCGAGCGCGCTGAAGGCCTCGTCCATGAGGATGATGTCGGTGTCTGCGGCCAGGGCGCGGGCCAGGCCCACACGCTGCTGCATACCGCCGGAGAGCTGCTGGGGGAGCTTGTCCTCCCAGCCGTCCAGGCCCACGAGCCCGAGGGTCTCCCTGGCCTTCGCCTGGCGTTCGGCGCGGGGCATCCCGCGCAGTTCCAGGCCGTAGGCCGCGTTCTCCAGAACCGTGCGGTGCGGAAGCAGGGCGAAGTGCTGGAAGACCATGCTGATCTTCTCGCCCCGCAGGTTCAGGAGGTGCTTCCTGCTCAGTGCGGTGATGTTGACGCCGTCGACCTCCACGGTGCCCGCGGTGGGCTCCAGGAGACCGTTGAGCATGCGGATCAGGGTTGACTTACCCGACCCCGACAGGCCCATGACGACGAAGATCTCGCCCGGTTGGACCTCGAAGGACACGTCGATGACGGCAGCGGTCACGTCGAGGTCGGCGATGGTGTCACGGTGGCTGCCGTCGGAGAGCCGTTCGACGGCTGCCTTCGACTGTCTTCCGAACACCTTGTACAGGTGGTCTGCGCGTACTACTGGCACGGTCTCCTCTATGGGGCTGTCCCGGCCGCGAGGCGCAGTGGGGCTCAAACCCCCGATCCGGCCCGCGGTTTCCGCAGGTAGCCGGTTTGCGCAGAGCCCCCCCGTGCGCACCCTAAGCGGGCGAAACCGCTACCTGGTTCACGTCGGGGCGCCACCTTACCCAGATGTGTACGCACAGTTCAGGCGGTATGTCACTACCAGATAACATGTTTAACCGCCATAAAAACCGTCTGCCGACCTATGGCACGGGATGCCGACACCTCTAAGCGCCCAGATGTGATCTACACCACCGCCAATTTTAGGGCGATGAGGGTCACAATTGCATGACAGGCGCGCCAGGCGACAGAACGTGTCAAAGCATGACCGTACCGTAAGCCCCGGTTGGGTCACCAGAGGGCCCCGGCGTCAGGGCCCCTCCTCCACGACCCGGGTCCGCGAGAAGTTCTGGTGCGACCGGGAGGGGGTCGGCCCGCGCTGCCCCTGGTAGCGGGAACCGCGGGCGGCGGAACCGTAGGGGCGCTCAGCCGGCGAGGTGAGCCGGAACATGCACAGCTGGCCGATCTTCATCCCCGGGTAGAGCTTGATCGGCAGGGTCGCCACGTTGGAGAGCTCCAGGGTGACGTGACCGGAGAAACCGGGGTCGATGAACCCCGCGGTGGAGTGCGTGAGCAACCCCAGGCGGCCCAGGGAGCTCTTGCCCTCGAGACGGCTCGCGATGTCGTCCGGCAGGGCCACCACCTCGTAGGTGGACGCCAGGACGAACTCACCCGGGTGCAGCACGAACGCCTCGTCGCCGTCGGTCTCGACCAGCCGGGTCAGATCCGGCTGTTCCACCGACGGGTCGATGTGCGGGTACTTGTGGTTCTCGAAGACCCGGAAGAAGCGGTCGAGTCGGACGTCGATACTCGACGGCTGGATGAGGGAGGGGTCGAAGGGGTCGATCCGGACCCGTCCGGAGTCGATTTCTGACCTGAGATCGCGATCGGAGAGCAGCACGTTCCGAACCTACCGCCTGCGGGAACAGCCCGGCGGCGCCCGAGCACACCCCCGGGCACCGTGCCGACTTGCCCATGGGGCCCGGAGTTGGGCTAGGATAGCCAGCGTTGGCCGGGAGCCCCGGCCCAGCAGCGCGGATGTAGTTCAATGGTAGAACTTCAGCTTCCCAAGCTGATAACGCGGGTTCGATTCCCGTCATCCGCTCCAGACAACGTTAGGCCAGGTAGATCGGTGAAAACCGAACACCTGGCCTAACGTGTTTCCAGAGGGTCATACGGGCCGCGTGCCCGTTACGTGCCCGATCCTCAGATCGCAGCGCCCGCCAACGGCGGGTCATCGTCCCCGCCCTCCCGGGACTTGCGCAGCTCCTCGGCCGCCCTCTCCCCCAGGCGGTCCGCCAACTCCTGAGCACGTTCGTCCCGCGCGTGGAGGTAGATCATCGCCGCACGGGCACTGAAGTGACCCATCCGGTTCATCAGCTCCCGCAGGGACGCCCCGGCCTCAGCAGCGAAGATGTTCCCCGTGCGCCTCAGGTCATGGAGGTGAACGCCCTCCAGGCCGACCCCGTCACAGGCGTCCGCCCAGTACTTCGTGAAGTTGCTCCGCCGTAGCTGGTTGCCCTTGACCCCGACGAATACGAACCCGTTCGACCCCGGAGCGGCGTAGGTCTGCAGGTGATACCGCAGATCGGCGATGATGAGCGAGGGAAGCCGCACCATACGGGCACCAGCCTTGGACTTGGGCTTGCCCTTCTCCAGGGCGCCGATGTCGTAGACGGTCTCCCGCACAGTCACGGTCCGCTTGTCCAGGTCGAGGTGACGGCGCCGGAGCCCGGCCAACTCGCCCCACCGCAGACTGCCGAACGTCGCCAGCAGCACCAGAGCCCGGTAGCGGGGGTTGATGGCATCAGCCAGCTTGAACACCTCGTTCGTACGTCGAAGGGAAACGGGCCGAATGCACACACCGTGGTCGGCGGCGACCTGTTCGGCCACTTCCCGGGCCAGGGGTTGCGCGAGTCGTTCGGCCCGGGTGGACTTACCGGTAGGAGTCGGCATCAGACCACCCCTTGGTATCCGGACGCGGAGGAGTGAGCTGTTGAACTGGTTGGATTGGCGTCTGTACGCCGGTTTGAGCCAACTGCTTCTCGCAGCGGTGATGGCCTTCCTGAACACACCGGGGGCAGCAATCGGTTACGGAATCCTGTGCGCGTTCCTTCTGACGTGGTGGGTTATCCGCTCTCCGAGACGGCGCACTCATGTCGATGCACCGCCTTCAGAGGAAACATCCTCAGAGATTCGATAGCCAGTCGTCATGGTGGTGATGCTGGGATCCGCAACGAACTCGGACCGGAGGTACACACCGTGATCAGCAGCGACCTGTTCGGCCACTTCCCGGGCCAGGGGTTGCGCGAGTCGTTCGGCCCGGGTGGACTTACCGGTAGGAGTCGGCATCAGACCACCACCTGGAAGGCACGAAAGCCTTGTATATGGACGAACGACACCACCTCCGGCTCACATTCTTTTTGGTACTGCCCCCGATGCTGCTCATGCAGCTCGTCGACTTCCCGGCAAACTGGATCGGAGCCGCACTGTGGTTCGCTCTGGTATGGGCGTGGGCCGAGTGGTATCGGCGTAGGAAGGCACGGGCCAACACCCATCAGGCCACCTCCGAATCGGAGGACGAAGCCGCGCCGTAGATGTTGGCCATGGTGGTGATGTCCGCATCTGAGGCGTAGGCGGCCCGTACCCGGACCGGGGAGGGTGAGGTTTCCAGGCGGACGTAGGCCACCCCGGGCAAGGTCGGATCGATCAGGTGCGCCTGAGCCCCGCGTTCCCGAGCGCCTTCTCCGAGGACCATGTCCACCTGCGATGCCTCATCGAGCCGCAGGGCGATCTTGTCGGGGAACAGGTTGCGCAGGTTCATGACCTCTTTGCGCGGGTCCTGGAGTGCGGATAGGACGCAGAAGCCGACCGAGCGGCCCTGTGAGGTCAGGGTGGCGATGGCGTTCTCCGACCTTTTCCGCACGTCCCGGTCCGGGTGGTAGGCGGTCAGAAAGGCGACCTCGTCCAGGACCACGACCACGAACGGATCAGCCGTGGTCGGAGAGTGTGTACGTTGCTTGCCCGCGTAGCGCTGCGCGCGTTCCTGCATCTGTGCCACGGCGTGTTCGAGCAAGGCCACCGCGGATTCCCCGGTGTCCGCGTACCGGGCGAACAACTCGCGTCCGTAGGCGAGTTCCATGCGTTTGGGGTCGATCCCCACACCTGCGCCGTCCCCTCAGAGATGGCGGGAAGCAGGGCGCGAATGGCTGACCAGAGCACCGAGCCCTTGCCCGCACCGGTGACGCCGACGACTAGGACGTGAGTGCCGTGCAGACGGAGTTTCCAGGCAGTGCCGTCTTCACGCTTGCCGACCGGGAGCGCGGCCAGGTCCGGGCACTCGGGGATCGGAAGTGCGTCGAGGGGCTCAGCGAGGGTGTCGTGTCGGGGGAACTCCAAGGTGATGTCACGTGGCCCGTTCACGGTGACGCGGCAGGAGGGTGCGGCGAACCCGTGCACCAGCTCCACCACCAGCGACGTGTGGGAACTCGGCTCCGGAGAGTTGTGGGTGACAAACGTGGTGGGCTGCCTCGTCCTGTACGCGCCCAACCGGGTTCGCTCCCGTAGACGTCAAGCAAACTCGATCTCCAAAGGCGAGCCTGCCGAGTGGACATCAGCCCTCGTAGGCGGGCAAGGAGAGAGGCCGGCACATACGCAGTAGGCGCCGCCCCCAGCCATGGCTTCTGATCGTTGCTGTCACTTCCGTCTCGTTGACGACAAGCATTCTGCTCTGGGCCGAGGACTCGCTGCGAACGGGGGCCGGATCTGGCCGGCGTTCGTCTGTTCCCTGGTCACCTTGGTGGCGTTCGGGAGCGTCTACGTTGCCGAGTGGGTCGGTTACCGCCGCCAGCACGCCTCTTCTTCCCCGTCGGATGAGACGCCCAGCTCGTAACCGCCCGCCATCGCGGCGGCGTCCACGCCTCGGTCGGGTGATGAGCCCCGAGAGGCCGTGTGAGCGCCCGGGAGCTGGTGGTTCCGGCCGGATCACGCGAGGGGTATTTCCCCTTGCGCATGAATTGCACCGAATTACCCCCACCTCTACCCCAGGGCCGACAGGCCTTCCCCTCTTCTGTCCGCATGTGGCCAAAAAAGAGATCAAGGACAAAGAAGCGAGGTAGTACTTGCCTCAGAAGGACCACAGTGCATGTGCGCCTTCGGGAAAGCATCCCACCCAATTTCTGAACCCTTTTACCCAGCCCTGTCCGGGCGCCTTCGAAAACCGAAAACAAAGGCAGGGGGCCATCATGGGAAAGACCTCGAAACACGGTATCGCCGCTGCTGTCATCGTCGCCGGAATCACCGCAGGAGCAGCGGGGGCGGCCCTGGCCGGAACCCATATCGGAGGCGGGAACTGGTACCACGGCGTCTCGGCCTCCACCGTCTACTCGAACTACCACCACTCCCACAACTGCCACGGGTCCACCGCGGTGGGCACCTACACCGACCGGTCCAGGAACGCCGCCCCCGGCTACACCTCCTATGCCAGCGCGCCCAAGGCCTGGACCAACAACCAGACGTACTACCGCAGCGGCTGCTGAGGAGAGGACACAGTGAATTCCCTGAAGCGCGTTCTCGTGAACGCGGCCTGCATCGCCGCCATAACAACGGCCGCCGCCGGAATCGCCGTGGCCGGGCATTCCTATATCGGGGGCGGGGAGTGGCACTGGGGTATCACCGGGGTCCCCGGGGCGGGAGACACCTTCTCCCGGTACCACCACGGTTCCGCCTGCCACGGAGCCACCGCCGTCGGAACCCGCACCGTCCGTGTCCGGGCACAGGCCGGGGCGTGGGCCGAGGCCTTCGCCCCGCGCGCCAACGGCAACAACCAGTCCTACTGGCGCAACGACTGCTGAGGGAGAGGAACCTCCGTGGAAACCCTGAAACGCGTTTCCGTCACCCTGCTCGTCACCGCCGGGATCGCCGCGGCGACCGCCGGTATCGCCATCGCCGAACGCTCCACGGTCGGGGGCGGGGTGTGGGAGCGCAGCCTCACCGGTGTCCCCGGACAGGGCCTCGTCCGCTCGGACTACCACCACCCGCGGAACTGCCACGGCGCCACCGCCGTGGGCACCCACACCGAACGCGCCCACGCCCCGGCCGGGACCTGGGCCAGGGCCGAAGCCTCGCGGGCCCTGGCCAACAACCAGCAGTACTGGCGTGACGGCTGCTGATCCCGGCCCCGTCCCCCGGACCCGCCGTCGCCCCCGCCCACGGGTCCGCCCCACCCGCCCCGACAGGACCCCCAGGTGCCGAACAGGACACTCTCCTTCGCCTACACGGCGTGCGTCGCGTTCGCCGCGCTCATCGCGTTCCTCCTCTCCGCCACCGCCGAACAGACCCTCTACGTGCTCGACGACTCGGAACTGGTCTGGATCACCGAGAACGACGGCACCCACGACACGGACGAGGTCGCACGAACCGTCCAGGAGGTCGCCGACGACCACGGCACCGCCATCGGCTACGGCGTCCTCGACGTCAACGAACCCTCGTCACGGGCCCACCTGTACCTGGCCGTCTCCGACCCCGACTCCCGGCACTCCCGCTGGCTGAACGACGGCTACCGGACCTTCAGCCGCGGCTTCACCGTCCACACCCACCCCGTCACCGACTTCGGCGAGGTGGGGCCCAACGGCTACTACCTGGTCTTCGGAGCCCCGGAGGCCGCGTCGGCCCTGCGCCAGGCACTCGCCGACCACGGCCTCACCGAGGCCCCCGGCGCCCGGACGACCCGGCTGTGGCACTTCCTCTCCGGGGGGCACCTGCTCCACCTGGCGGCCGTCGCCCTGCTCAGTACCGTCGCCGCCACCGCGGCCGGGGTACTGCTCGCCGCACGCGACCACGCCGTCAGGCGGCTCCAGGGCCACTCCTACGCGAGCGTTCTGGCCGGGGAACTGGTCCGGGTCGCCCTGCTGTGGGCGGTCGTCCTGCCCGGCACGGCCGCGCTCACCCTGGGCCTCCTCAGCGTCTACAACGGATGGAGCCAGCTCGGTTTCTACACACCCCTCGCTCTCGTGTTCCTCGCCGCGCTCACCCTGCCCTGTCTGGCGGTACACGCCGCCGCGCTCGCCCTGGTGCACACCACCGGCATCCTGCCCGCGCTCAGGGGACGCCTTCCGCTGCACAGCACCACCGCCGCCGTCTACCTCGTGCGCGTCCCCGCGCTGGTCCTGGCCCTGGTCATCGTCGGTGGCGTGGCCGCCGCCGCACAGGAGAGCCGGGACAGAAGCGCCGCACTGGAGGTCTTCGCGCAGTACGGCGACACCTCACGCCCCGCGCTCAGCGCCAACTACGGCTGGGCGGACGCGGACGCGGTCGACGAGGAACTCGGGCCGTGGCTCCGTGCGGCCGACACCAGCGGCGACATGGTGCTGGCCCTCCCCCTCGCCCCCGCCGAGATCGTCCCCTCCGACCCGGCGGCCCCGCGCAGGGACCGGTTGACGGACCCCGTCCTCATCGTCAACGACACCTACCTGGCACGGGAGGAAGTCCTGTCCCCGGCCGGAGAACGGTACGGGCCGGGCGGGACCGTGCGCGTCCTCCTGCCCGAATCGTCGGCCGCGCACGCCCGGCCGGTGGCCGAGGGGGTGGCCGGGTGGCTGGAGGTGAACGGCGAACCCGGCCGTGCCCCCGACGTCGAGGTGCTGCCCGCCGCCGACGGCCAGACCGTGTTCACCTACGGCACCCAGGAGCGCCTCGGCCAGGCCCTGCCCCTGCTGCGGGAACCCGTCATCGTCGCCCTGCCGACCGGCGGAGCCCTGTCCGACAACAGCTACGTCAACCACATGTCGGGGCGGCACACCGTCTTCCCCGACCCCGGTGTGGTGGCGGCGCTGCGCGCCGAGAACCCGCAGGCGTCCCGCTACGTCTCCATGGTCGAGACCCTGACCACCGGCGCGTCGAAAGCACACGCCCTCGCCCTGGGCACGCTGCGCGGGGAACTGTTCAACCTGCTCGGGGCGGCTTCCGTGCTGCTGCTGACCGCGGTGGCCGCGTGTGTCGTCCACGTCCGCACCCGTGCGCAGACGATCTTCGCCCGGCACATCAGCGGGTGGAGCTTCCTCGCCACGCACCGACGGCTGCTGACCGTCGAAGCGGTGATCGCGGCGGTGTTCGTCGGATGGGCCGCCTGGGGCGCCGTCACCGCCTCCACCGGGTCGAACGACCCGGTCCGCCCGCTGTCGCCCGGCCCGGCGTCCGCCACCGGGGCCGAACCCCTCCACGCCGCGGGGATCGCGCTGGCCTCGCTCGCGCTGACCCTGGGCGTGCTCGTGCTCTTCCACCACCGCATCGTCCGCGAGGGCCCGTCCCGGGCCTGACCCCGACCCCTGCCCCCGACCGGGGAGCCGAGAAGGCGAGGAACCACGTGATCGTCCTGGAAGAACTCACCAAGTCCTTCGGCCCGCGCACCCTGTGGGAGGGCCTCACCCTGACCGTCGAACCCGGACGGATGCTCGCCCTGGTCGGCGCCAGCGGCTCCGGCAAGACCACCCTGCTCAACTGCATGGGCCTGCTGGACGAACCCAGCAGCGGCCGGATCCTGTTCGAGGGCACCGACCTCGTCCGTCTGGGGCCCGGCGGACGGCGCCGCTTCCGCCGGAAGCACCTCGGCTACCTGTTCCAGGACTACGCCCTCATCGAGAACGCCACCGTCAGGGCCAACCTCGACGTGGCCCGGCGGCGCAGGGCCGGGGCCGACCACGCCGGGGCACTGGCACGGGTCGGGCTGGCCGGTCGGGAGGGAGAGAGGGTGCACCGCCTGTCCGGCGGCGAACAGCAGCGCGTCGCCCTGGCGCGGCTGATGGTCAAACAGCCGTCCCTGGTTCTGGCCGACGAACCGACCGGCGCCCTGGACAGCGGTAACGCCGCCGTGGTCGTGGAGGTGCTGCGCCACATGAGCCGCCAGGGCTGTGCCGTGGTCATCGCCACCCACGACCGCACCGTCCGTGAGGCCTGTGACAGCACCCGGGTCCTGGGGGCCCGGGGCACCGCGCAGACCTCGACGAAGAGCGTGGCCTAGCCTCGGTCGGGTGACGGAAAACGTGACGGACAAGCTGCCGCCGACAGCCGGTGAGACGGCTGAACGGGTGAGACGGGCAGCGGCGAGCGCGGTCGAGACCACCCGTGAGGCGCTGGACGCCGTCAACCGGATCAGGCACCTGCGCGCCTTCGTCGAGGTCTGGTCGGCGTCGGCACTGGATCGCGCGGCGGAGGTGGACACAGAGGTCGCCGACGGCGTCCACCTGCCCCTGGCCGGGGTTCCGTTGGCGGTGAAGGCTTCGGAGGGGACAGGTTCCCATCAGGCTCGACGTCTGATCGCCGCCGGTGCGGTGCCCATCGGTTCCACGTCGGTTCCGGGGACCGGTACCCGGTGGAAGACCTGGGGGCGCACGGACGAAGGGCCCACGCTCAACCCCTGGCGCGCGGACAGGGTTCCGGGCGGTTCCTCGGCCGGCTCCGCCGTCGCTGTGGCCACCGGGGCGGTGCCGCTGGCGACCGCGAGCGACGGCGCCGGGTCCACCCGTATCCCCGCGGCGTGGTGCGGGGTCCTCGGCTACAAGCCGACCACGGGCCTGCTCCCGGCCCGTGACCGGTCCGGTCTGACGGTCGGCGGGCCGATCGCGCGCACGGTCTCGGACATCGAGCTGTACCGGAGTTCCGTACTCGGGGGCGCGCCCGTCGCGGCGCCCGCGCGTGTGCGTGTCGCGTGGTCCCCGACTCTGGGGTACAACCAGCCGGATCCGGAGGTGGTGTCGGTCGCGGAGCGGGCACTGCGGCGTTGGGCCCGGAGCCCCGGCGTGACGGTGTCGGAGGCCGGGGTCGCGCTCACCGATCCCGCGGAGTCCTGGCGCTCCCGGCGAGAACAGAACTCCCCCGGCGGCCGCTCCGCCGTTGAGCAGGACAGCGTGTCCGCGTTGGAGGAGCTCTTCTCCTCCGTGGATCTGCTCGCCACACCCACGACGCCGAACCCGGCCCACCCGCACTCCGGACCGGGAGAGGTGATGAGTGTGGGTTTCACCTGGCTGTTCAACCTCACCGGCCACCCGGCCCTGAGCCTCCCCGCCGGGTTCACCCGAAACGGTCTGCCCGTAGGTCTGCACCTGGTCGCGCGACATCACGAGGACGGCTTCCTCCTGGCTGCGGCCCGGGAGGCCGAACGGGCGTCCCCGCTCTGGCAGTTGCCGCCCAGGTGGTTGCTCTCGCAACAGTCCGGCTGCCCGGAGCCCCACGGGTATCCGACCCCACGGGGAACGGAGCATTCCCCTCGGGACGGGGATCCCGCACCGGAGCTGTAGCATCTGTGGCGGATTCTCCCCTCGTCCGCGTGCTCCCCGGTCCCGGAGAAAGCCGTGCGACGGGGTTGCCCCCAGACACGGAAACGGACGGCATGGACGCTGAAGAGACCCAGGTCATGACCAGGACCGGCCAGTTCACCACGACGCTGAGTTGGGAGACCTCCGTCAGAGGCCGGGTCGCCGCCGCGGTCGACCGGCTCTCCGGTCCCCTGGCCGAACTCGCGGAGCGCGACGCCAACGACGGTGACACCCGCATGCTGGTCGCCGACTTCTTCAGTGTCGGTCTGAACTTCAGCAAGTACCAGGACATGACCACGGAGTACCGCACCAGCGGGGACTCGATCGACTACGCGATCGTCCTGGACGGTGAGCTCTTCGCCCCCGTCGAGGTGCGCAGGATCGGCCAGGAGGACCTGGACCTGCGCAACATCCAGATGGCCCGGCGCCTGGCCGTGGAGGAGGGCGCCGAGTGGGTGTTCCTCACCAACGGCCGGATCTGGCGGGTCTACCACCTGCGCCCCGACGCCGACGGCGGTTCGCCCCAGCCGGTCACCGTCGTGGACGTGGACCTGCTGGACGAGGACGCCTACCAGAGCAACATCGACGGCCTGTTCCACCTCACCCGCGAAGCAGTCGAACACGGCCGGCTGGACGCGCTGCGCCGCTGGCGGGAGACGGCCGAGGCCGCCCCGGTGGCCCGGGCCCTGATCAGCGACGAGGTGGTCGAGGCGGTCCGCGGCCGACTGCGGGAGAGCGCCGAACACCCGGGCCACCTGGGAGAGGACGAGGAGATCCGCCGCGTCCTCACCGAGGAGGTCGTCGCCCGCGGCCTGCTCGACTAGGGCGTGCCCGTGGTTCGGGAGGCTGCCGCCCGGGCCGTGGAAGGCCCCGGGCGGAAGCCGGTGAACCCCCGGGCGGTCGGCGCGGAGCCGAGGGGCGGCGGCCCGGAGCGATGGGCCCGGGTGACGGGCCCCGTCACCCGGCGGGCGGGCCGGGCTCGAAGACGCTGTCCCCGTTGTCCGAGCTGACGTCGGTGTTGTTGCCGGGACCGGACTCCGGGGTGGTCGACGTCGCGGAGGCCACGTTGTCCGGGATCCGGGTGGCGTCGTCGTTGAGCCTGCCGCCCACCACCAGCGTGAGCGCGTCGGCCGTGCCGGGGTCGTGGTCGCCGATCGGGCAGGTGACGCTCAGGCCCGCTGTGTCACAACCGATGGCGGGTTCACGGACGTAGCCGAAGGTGTGGGTGAGTCCGTCGGGCAGCGTGTCGGTCACCTCGACGCCTCGGGCCGTGGACGGTCCCGTGTTGGTCAGGGTGAGTTCCCAGACGATCCACGCGCCCGGCCGGACCACTTCGGTGGCCAGGTCGTTACGCAGGTCCAGGTCGGTCTCCGGCTCCAGGCGCGGGTCCTCGGGTGCGGTGACGGGACCGTTGTCGGCCGGGTCGGGGTCGTGGGTGTCAGCCGTGACCCGGGCCCGGTTGCGGGGGACCTCCAGGACGTCGGGTTCGACGATCCCGGAAACCTCGACCCGGGTCTCCGCCCCCGGGGGCAGCGGGTCCGGAACGGTGCACGTGGCCGCCCCCTCCTCGATGGAGCAGGGGCGGTTGTCGATGACGGCCCTGAGGTGGTCCACCCCGCCGGGTAGTTCGTCGGTGACCACCACGCCCTCGGCGGCGTCGGGGCCGTGGTTGGTGACGGTGATGTTCCAGCGGATCGGACCGCCGGGCGTCACGTACTCCTGCCCGATGGACTTGCTGATCTCCAGGTCCGCTTCCCCGGTCGAGGGTGTGTACCCCACCAGTAGGGAGGTGGAGGCCGCGAAGACGAGCGCCCCCTTCCCGAAGGCCGCCAGCCGTCCCCTGTGCCGTGTCCGCCGTCGCCGCACCGAAACCCCGCTCTCGTCCCCGCCCGGACCGGCCCGGGCTGCCGTCACAGGGCATCCTCGGCACGCGGCGGCGGAACGACCCGGTGCGACCGGCGGCTTTCCCCTTTCTTGGGGACGACTGGACCTCCCCTTCACCCGGCGCGTCCACCGGTGACCTCCTCCCGGAGCACCCACCGGGTCTCTCCGCACGCCGGGCGCCCCTCCCTCCGCCCCGCTCCGGGGTCGGCACGCCAGGGGGCTACTCCAGCGGGACGTTCACGATCCGGTCGTCGCCCTCGGCCGGGGAACCCCAGGAGTCGTGGTTGCTGGTACTCAGCCACAGGGCCTCGCCGTCCGGGGTCGGGACGACGGTGCGCAGCCGGCCGAGCTCGTCCGCGAAGTGCGCTTCGGGTTCGCCCACGGTGCCGTCACCGGTCAGCGGGACCTCCCACAGCCGTGCGCCCCGCAGCGAGGCCACGTACAGGGTGTCGCCGACGATCGCCGCCCCGCTCGGCGAGGCCTCGTCCGGCTCCCAGGTGAGCAGCGGGTCCGTGTACTCGTCACCGCCGCCGGGGCCCTCCACCTCCGGCCAGCCGTAGTTGTTCCCGGCTTCGATCAGGTTGACCTCGTCCAGGGCGTCCTGGCCGAACTCGGTCGCGTACAGGTTCTCCTCGTCGTCCCAGGCCAGTCCCTGCACGTTGCGGTGGCCGTAGCTGTGGACGGGGTTGTCGAACGGGTTGCCCGGCGCGGGCTCGCCCGTGGCGGTGATCCGCAGGATCTTCCCGCCCAGGGAGTCGGTGTCCTGGGAGTTGCCGGGGTTCTGGGCGTCCCCGGTCGCCACGTACAGGTACCCGTCCGGGCCGAAGGCGATCCGGCCGCCGTTGTGGGTGTTCGCGGCGGGGATGCCGTCCAGGATCACCTCCGCCCCGCCGAGGGTGTTCGCGTCGGCGTCGTAGGCGATCCGGCTGACCCGGTTGTCGGAGTCGGTGGTGAAGTAGACGTAGACGTAGGGCTCCTCCGGGAAGTCCGGGTCCACGGCCAGCCCGAGGAGGCCGCCCTCGCCGCCGTGCTCGACCCCCTCGACGGTCCCCGCCCCGTCAGTGGTGCCGTCCGGGGCCACCCGGACGACGGCCGCGGAGTCGCGCTGGGCGACCAGGGCGGAGCCGTCGGGCAGGAAGCCGATCCCCCACGGGACTTCGAGGCCGGTGGCGACGTCCTCGGGCTGGCCGGGGTCGGAGGCGACCGCCTCCGTGGACCCCTCACCGGGTTCGGTGCCCTCCCCCGCACCGGCGCCGTCGGCCCCGGTGGTGGAACAGCCGCTCACGAGAAGGGCGGTGCCCAGGAGGGCGAGGGTTCGGGTGGTGCTGTTCTTCCGTGTGCGTGCCGGTGTCCGTTCCATGTCCGAACCCTGCCCGCGGGCGACCCGTGTGTACCCTCACCTGCCGTCCGCGGGCTCTCCGTGCTCACTGGTGCTGTTCTCGTAGCCCTGACTGATCTCCTCGAAGAGCCGCTCGGCGTCGGTGAGCAGGGCGCCGTGGGCCGGCCAGAAACTGTCGTCCCACTGTTCGCGCATCCGCAGGTGTTCGCTGTGCACCATCCGCAACGCGTCATCGACCTGCGCGCACAGCTCGTCAGAGGCGACGTGGCGTTCGGGCTCCTCGGAGTCGTGGATGGTCTGGAAGATGTCCGAGGCACGCCTGAGCAGCGGGGCGAACTCACGGAGGAAGGTGTCGTCCGGGCCGGGGAAGCGCGAGCTGGAACGGGTGGTGGAGCGCAGGGTCCGCACGATGGACTGCACGTGGCGGGACGCCCTGCTCAGTGCGGAGACCCAGTCCTGGTAGGTGTCCAGGTCCCTGGGCGAGGCCCGGTGCGCGGAGATGGCCCGCCGCGGGTTGAACCGGGTCCGGTCCTGCTGGCGGCGGACCGCCTCCTGGGCGTTGCGGACCGTTCCGTCGAACCCCTCGGCAGCCTGGCCCCAGTGGTCCAGGTCCAGGCCGTCACGGCCCTGGTTGAGCCCCTCCGCCATCTCCCCGGTGAGGGAGCGCAGCCCGTCCGCGAAGTCCAGGACGGCGTTCTCCGCGTCCCGGAACCGGATGGCCGGCGCGAACAGCGTGTTGGTGGCCAGGGCGCAGGCGGCGCCCACGCAGACCATCAGCAGGAGGTCGCCGAGGTCGGAGGGGCTCTCAGCCGTGCCGCCCGCGAGTGCGAAGGCCGCGACCACGGGCAACTGAGTGCCCTGGCTGCCGAAGAACCGGAACTGCCCGGCGACCAGTGCGACCAGGACGACCAGGGCGAACGACCACAGTTGCGCGCCGACGGTGAGCCCGGCCAGTCCGGCGATCAGTGCGCCCGCGAAGACCGCCGCGACGTAGCGGGACGACTGGAGCACCGACCCGTACACGCTCGGCCGGACCACGAGCAGCGCGGTGAAGGGCGCGAACCCGATCTGGGAGGTGGCGCCGAGGAGGTTCCCCACGAACCAGGCGACGGTCGCTGCCAGCGCGCACTTGAGGATGATGACGAGAGTCTCGCGCTCGAAACCGCGCCGTTGGCGGGCGCGCCTGACCCCGTTCCGCAGACGTTCGAACACCCCTGGCCTCCGTTCAGACGTGCGCGGGAGCCGTGGCCAGGTACACCGTGTTGGTGGCGGGCCGCTCCTGGTAGGGGTTGGGAAAGCTGACCACCTCGGCGCGTACGTCCGTGAAGACCTCGCGCAGTACGGACAGGTAGTCCTCGTCCGGCGGGTCGTTGGACCACAGGGCGAAGACCCCGCCGGGGTGCAGGTGGCCCAGGATGCGGCGGGTCCCCTCGGGTTCGTAGAAGGGCGCGTGCGAGGGGTTGAGCAGGTGGCGGGGCGAGTGGTCGATGTCCACGACCACGGCGTGGAAGCGGCGTGCCGGCTCGGCCGGGTCCAGGCCCTCCCCTGCGGCGAGCGCGAAGAAGTCACCCTGGGCCAGGCCGCAGCGGGGGTCCGCGGTGAGCCGTTCCCCTGCCGGGATGAGTTTCTCCTCGTGCCAGTCGACCACCTCGGGGAGGGCCTCGACCACCACGAGGGAGCGCACGTCGGGGTCGTCGAGCACGGTCAGTGCGGTGTGACCGAGTCCCAGGCCGCCGACCACCACGTCGTATCCGCCGTCCGGGACGGGGCCGCGGTGGAGTTCGGCCAGGGCGAGCCGGGCCACGTCGATCTCACCCTGGACGAACAGGCTGGACATGAGGAAGTCGTCGTCGAGTTTGATCTCGTGGACCTCGGCCTTGGCCATCGGGTCCCAGCGGACCCGGAGACTGATGACCCCCATGGGCGTGGGCCGCCAGTCGAGCTCCTGGAAACGCAGGTTCACGGTGCCCCCGGTTGGTTCGTGTACGCGGTCGCGTGCAGTCCCCGAGCCTAGAGCGTGGAGCGGCGCCGGGGGCGGAGTCACACGGGCCGCTCCCGGCGCGTCGCCCTACTTGCGAACCATGACGAGGACCCCGCAGGACCAGCCGAGCAGCGGGAGCCGTTCCCAGCCGGAGCGGGACTCCAGGCCCTCGACGAGGGCCTCCACGGCCAGGCAGTGGTCCTCCGGGGCGGAGGTGCCCGGGGGTTGGCGGGCGAGGTCGTCCACCACGTAGAAGCCGCCCCGGTCCACCAGGGACAGGGCCTCGTCGAGGTGGGTGAACTTGCCCGGGCCGGTGTCGGCGAAGACCAGGTCGTAGCCGGGACCGTCGTCGGTGGCGCGGGCACCGAGCCATTCGCCGGCGTCGGCCTCGAAGATCGTCACCCGGGGGTCGGCCGTGTGGTGCCGACGGGCCACGCCCAGGCACTCGGGGTCGTTGTCGAGGGTGTCCAGCCTGGCGTCCGAGTCCATCCCGGCCAGCAGCCAGGCGGTGCCCGCCCCGGTGCCGGTGCCGAGTTCGAGGAGGCGGCCGCCGGGTTTGGCTGCGGCGAGGGCGCGCAGGAGGTGGCCGACGCCCTCCTCGCAGGACATCCGGAAACCGATGCCCTCGGTGTCGTTCTCGATGGCGTCCAGGGCGGTGGGGCGCGAAGCGGACCGGGTGGCGACCACAGGGGCTCCTCGGCTCGGCGGGCTCGTAACCGAAGGTTATGCCGGAGGTGCCGACCGATCCAGGAGCCGTCCCGGAGGTGGATCGGACGGGGCGGCCCGGACAGGGGGCACGCAGGTCTCGCGACGGACCGCGCCCTCGGCGACGACACGGCCCGAGCACCGTAGGCGGACCGCCTCGCCCCTGGCGTGTGCCTCGCGCAGCCCCCCGGGAGACGGGCCCGACCGAACCAGCGGGCGAACAGGTGAGCGGCCGATTCGGGGAGGAGGTGCAGCACGAGCTCGAACAAGGCGGTGGTTCTCCGGGGAGGGTCGCGGGTGGAGGGCCCGGCACCGTGGTGCGCCGGGCCCTCCGAACGTCACCGACGGGCGGGGGCTCCGGCCCGCGGCGCCCGGGCCAGAACCAGGACCGCGAGGACCGCAAGCAGCACGAACCCGCCCAGTGCCAGGGCGACCCCGTGCAGGGCTCCGGTGAACGCGGGCCCACTGAGCCGACCGCCGGTGAGGACTGCCAGGGAGGCTCCCACGGCGGCGATGGAGACGGTTTCGAGGCTGAGCCGGGTCGCGTTGAACACCCCGGACGCCGTCCCCACCCGCTCGGGCGGGACGGCACTCAACCCCAGCCCGTCGATCATCCCTCCGGTGAGGCCCACACCCGAACCGACCAGCAGGAACGGGAGCATGACCGTCCAAGGGGTCGCGTCCGGTCCCAGGGTGGTGAACCCGAGGACCCCTGCCCCCGACAGCAGGAGCGCTCCGACGACCACCGCCGTGTGCGGCAGCCGGTTGGCCAGCTCGGCACCGACCGAGGGCAGCAGCAGGGTGGGGGCGGTGAGGAACAGCAGCCACAGGCCCGCAGTACCCGAACCGAGTCCGACCACGTTGATCAGGTAGGACGGCAGATAGACCAGGAGGGGTACCAGCACCGACATGAAGGTCGCCGCGGCCAGGGCATAGGCCAGGAACCGGCGGTTGGCCAGCAGGGCGATGTCGACCAGTGGTTCTTTACGCCGTCGCTCCACCGAGACGAACAGGACGAGCAGGACGGAGGAGAGGGCGAGTAGACCGAGGAGCACGGGGGCGCCCCGACCCGGGCCCTCCACCAGGCCACCGATCAGGCTGAGCAGCGCCGCGGTGAACAGAACGCCGCCGGGCCAGTCGACCGGCTGCCCGCTGCCGCGCATCACCGGCACCATCGCGACCAGCAGCAGGACCAGCCCTGCCACCACCGCGGGACCGGCGAAGGCGAACCGCCAACCCAGGGTCTGGACCAGTATCCCGGCCACTGCGGGACCGAATGCGGTACCGGCGCCCAGGACCGTGCCGAGCAGCCCGAAGGCCCGCGCCCGTGCGGGCCCCTCGAAGGCCAGGGCGAGGATCGACCCCCCTCCGGCCACAGCGGCGGCGGCACCGACGCCGCCCAGGGCGCGCAACGCGACCAGGACCCCGATGTGCTGCGCGAACAGGCACAGCAGGCCGCTGACGCAGAAGAGGCCCACCCCGAAGGCGTAGACCCGGCGCCGCCCGACCGCGTCCGCGATCGACCCGGCGCTCACCAGGAAGGCGGCGAAACAGGCGTTGTAGGCGTTGACCACCCACTGCGCCGACGTGAGACCGGTACCCAGGTCGTCCTGGATGTCGGGCAGAGCGACCGAGGCCCCGGTCAGGGACAGCGGGAGGGTGAGGGTGGACAGCAGGACGGTGACGAGCACGATCGTGCCGCCACCCGAAGTTGTTTTCACGGGAACATCCGGTGTGTTTCGAAGGACACCGGGCAGCCCGGAGGACCGCACCGGCAGGGAAGCTGATGCGGCGGTCGGGACGTGGAGTGGGTCAGGCCGCCGCTAGAGGGCGGCCATCTCTTTCGCGAGCGGCATGGGAGGCAGGTTAGCCCGGGTCCGGGCGGGTCGGCCACGGGTTTTCCGTTGTGGTTGCCCGGCCGGATGGGTAAGCGAATCGTGGTGCGGTGGGAGCACCCGGGTCATCGTCCGCAGGAGGGCATCCGGCCCAGCGCCGGGACCGGGAGGATCTGCACCCGAACCGGTGGTTCGGGCGACTGGTTGTCGCCCGAGCCCCGCCCGGCCGCACCGTCACCGCTTGTCCAGGGCCTCCCTGAGCCGGTCGGCGAAGTCAGGCACACCTGCCCTGCTCAGGGTTTCCACGAGGTTCTCGGGGGTCTTCGGCGGTCGACGCTTCTCGGCAGCCAAGCGCACGACGGTCTCCGTGATCTCGTCCGGCGCTCCTTCGAACAGCTCACAGAGGTAGGTGTCCGGATCTGTGACTCTCAGCCCGAGTTCGGCCAGGGCCCCTCTGGGGGGAGTCGGGCAGGTTCCAGGTGAGGACGGTGTGCGCCCCTCCTGCCAGTGCCGCCGCCATGTGATGCCGGTCATTCAGTACGGGAGATCGGCGGAATCGGCTGCAGCAGCGATCCTCCGTCTGCCCTCCCTACGCCGCTCCCGCTTGGCTTGGAAGGCCAGGACGTCCTCCAGTCGGACCAGCCGGTGGCGGCTGTCCGGCAGGCGCTCGGAAGGGATCTCCCCGTCGTCCAGCAGGCGAACCACGAACGGTCGGGACAGACCCAGCATCTCCGCGGTCTCAGCCAGGGTCAGGGTGGTCTCAGAAGCCAGCACCCGGATCGTGTGACCGGCCGAGAGCTCCCCGGCCGAAGCCAGCAAGGCCTTCACCAGCGCCTCGGACAGGGGGAGTTCGCTGCCGTCAGCCAGCTTCAGCGTCAGCCCGGGCCTGTCACCGGCCTCGCGAACCACCTTCCCGGCCACCAATCGGTCCTCAGCGTCGGGCTCGATCCTGGGGGCGCCACTCAGCACACTCGCTCGGGCCATCACGACCACCTCCATCGCATCATCTGAAATAAGTGTGACCAATACTCCGGTGGGCCGCACCGGGTCCCGAGTTCCGGTGCGGCCTCCTGAGTGGTCCGATACTTCGCCGGGCCGATGGTGCTGGTGGTTCAGCCCAGCAGCCCGCTGAGGTTGTGGGCCAGGGCTCCGAGTGCGGCCGAGAGGGTGTAGCCGGTCAGGATCCATCCGGTGCGGCGGCGGGGTTTGCGGTGGCTGGCCGGGCGCCGGGGCCGTCGCGGCAGCGGCGGCCGGGAGGGGCGGGGAGGTGTTGACGGCTCCCGCCCCGGGGCGGGACCGTCGTCGGGCGCGGGCCGTGGGCGCGGCACCGGGGGCACGACCGGTGCCGGTCCGGGGCGCGATGCCTTCCGGCGCTGGGCGACGTGCATCCAGTCGGGGAGGTCGCCGTGCCGGAGCCGGTGCTCGACCCGGGGGTTACCGCGCATCTGCGCCAGCAGGAGCTCTTCGCGGGAGGGCTGCCGGTCGGGCCGCCGGGTGGCCTGCGGGGCTGCCAGGCGCTCACCCGGGCGGCCGAAGCGGCGACCGTGCGGGCTGTCCAGGACCCTTCGCACCCCCGGGGTCATCGTGGTCGCGGTCATCGCGCACCTCCGCAGACGCACGCCCGTCGACGGCGGGCGGCAGGGGCGGGGTAGGTGAACTCCGCCCACAGGACCGCGCCCAGCACGTCACCGGTGTCGGGATCGGCCCAGCGCTGGGTGCCCCACTCGGTGGCCAACTGGTGGATAAGGAGCAGGCCCCGCCCGGACTCGGACTCCTCCCACTCCTGGACCGAGCGCTGCGCGGGGACCATCGGGCGGCTGTCCATCGGCCCGTCGTCCAGCACCGACAGGCGCAGGGTGGTCTGGTGTCCCATCACGACCGGGGTGGAGAGCAGGCGCATCACCGTGCCGCCGCGCCGGTGGGAACGCGAGTGCAGGACGGCGTTGGCGAACGCCTCGCTCGCGCAGAGTTCGACGTCGTCGCGGATCTGGGAGGACGCACCGGCGAGGGACGCGAGGTCCAGGCGCAGGTCGGAGCGGAAGACAGGGCTTGCGGCGAGAGCCCCGGGGTACTGCCGGGCCTCCCACCTCCGGCCCGGGTAGGCAGGGGTCGGGGTTTGAGGAAGAATGGACACGTCGGCAACTCCTGTTGTGGAAGACGGACGGTTGTCGATGCGGCCCTGGCGGGTGGTGCAAGCACCCACCAGGGCCTTTTCGCGCCCGGCTTCGGGCACGTTGCCCACGGGGGGGCAGCCGGTCCACGCGTGCTGATTCACGCGAACCCCCTGCACTAGCGGAGGTAGCCAGCCATAGTTAGAGTATGACCCTGCGTGATTGCTTTGGCAAGGCTAATTGGCAACTCTAATTTGATGGGATCTGATTGATGCCGACCACCACCCCTACCGTCGCCCAGTGGCAACTCGGCCGTGAGCTCCAACAACTGCGCGCACAGCACAGGCTGACCATCACCCAGGTCGCGAAGATCCTTGAGGTGACCACCTCAACGGTGAGCCGCTGGGAAGCCGCCGAACGAGTACCCCGCGAGAAGGAACTGCGGCAACTGACCCGGTACTACGAACTCCCCGAACAGGAAGCAGAGGCCCTACTCCAGCTCAGGCGCCAGGCAGGCAAACGTGGCTGGTGGCAGTCCTACGACCTGGAGCAGCGCTACGGCACGTTCATCGGGTTGGAGGCCAGCGCCTCCGAGATCGAGGCATACACCAGCACCGTCGTCACGGGCCTGTTCCAAACAGAGAGCTACGCCCGCGCGATCATCAGAGGCGTCAACAGTTCGGTTTCACCAGAAAACCTTGAGCGCCAGATCGAAGTCCGACGTACACGGGTCAGCCAGAACCTCGCGGAAGACGGCCCCAAGATGTGGGTGATCCTCGGGGAGAGCGCCGTCCGCCAGCAGGTGGGAGGCGCGGAGGTGATGCGTGAGCAGATCACACACCTATTGGAACTCTCTGCCCACTCGAACATCACGCTCCAGGTCATACCCCATGAGGCAGGCGCGAACATCGGCATGGTCGTGCCGACCTTCATGATCCTCAAGCTGCCCCAAAACGGGCTATCAACCGTATATGTGGAGGGTTACCGGAGTAACCTCTTCCTGGAGAGCGCCGAGGACCTCAGCAGCCACGAAGCGATCTTCAACCAACTCCGGCTCGCCGGTGTCGGCGGCAACATGCTGCGGAACCTGCTGTCCGGGATCCGTAAGGAACTCTAGAGAGACGAGCGATGACGCCAAAGCACCAGCCCAGCACCCCGAGCGCGGCGAACTGGAGGAAGGCGAGCTACAGCGCTGACCAGACCGCCTGCGTCGAGGTGGCGGGAGGGCCGGTCACCGGGGTCCGCGACACCAAACACCGTGAGCTCGGGGCGCTCTTCTTCTCCAGCAGCGAGTGGGAAGCCTTCCTCCGCACCGCCAAGCACTGACACACGACCGGCCCCGGAATCCCCTCCCCCCACAGGGACCCCCAGGGTCGAGGTGTCCCCGACACCGCTCGATCGGCTGCGTGCGCACAGCGGTACGACGACACCTGACCTACATCTGGCGGGCCGAGCAGCGCGGTAACCGCAAGAGGGCGCCAGGCTCCGCCCCTTGCCGCGCTGATCTTGCCCCGAGCGCGGCCCTGAGCACGCGAGAACCGCACTACGAGCAAGATCATCGGCAATGGGACCCGGACTCACCCCGGCAACGACTACAGCCAGTCCGGGAGTGGCCGCTCCACCAACGCCGTCACACGGTCGAGCCAACACTTCCCCTGGGTCGGATTCGGATGTCTCCCACAGCCAGGGCGACATGCCGAGGTTCCACTGCGGTCCAGGCCGCCGCGCAGGCTGGAGACACCCCCGCGACACGACGCTGACCTGGACCAACGAGTTTTGGTGCATAGCGTGTCGGGAATGTCACGAATCGCATTATTCGTGGGTGGATGTCCTGTTGAGCTATTCGTGGCGCCGAGCGTCATGGGTGAGCGCGTGCCTGGCCGCAGGATCCACCGAGATCACGAGGGGGGCACATGAACCTGGCCCACACCGCAACGACCACTGCCGCGACCCTGGCCTGCGGCGCCGCACTCGCTCTGGGAGCGGGTGCCCCGGCCATGGCCGAAAACTCGATCCCGTCACCGCCGCCGGACCTGGACTGCGCGGACATCGATGAGACCGACTTCGAGGTCAGCGAAGGCGACCCGCACAACTTCGACGCCGACGGCGACGGCATCGGCTGCGAAACCAATGGCGGGAACGGCTCCGCTCCATCGGGCTCGATCCCGTCACCGCCGCCGGACCTGGACTGCGCGGACGTCGACGAGACCGACTTCGAGGTCAGCGAGAACGATCCGCACAACTTCGACGCCGACAACGACGGCATCGGCTGCGAGACCTTCGACGACGGCACTGCCCCGCCGGAAGACGGGGAGGACACCGACTCGTCCTCCGACAACGGCGACGATGCCGCCACGGACGACGAGAACGGGACCATGGCCGACGACGAGGGCGAGACCATGGTCGAGGACGAGGACACGGCACCGGTCGGCGGTGTGGACACCGGTGGCGGCGGAACCGCGAACGGGTCGCCGGACGCCTGGCTCCTCGGCGCAGGAGGCGCCTTCGCCGCGGCCACGGTCGGCGGATTCGTCCTCACCCGGAGACTGGGCCACAACGGCTGACCCATGGGCCGACACTCTCGACCCAGTCGTGGCCGCCGCGGAAGCATCATCGCCGCAGCGGCCACGGTGGTGTGCGCGAGCATCAGCACCGTCCTGCTGACACTCGGGATGACGGAGAAACAGAGCCTCCCCCAACCCCCTGTCGCAGCGACCGGGCCCGCCCAACCCTCGATCGCCCCGAGCCCGACCGACGCGCCGAGCAGCGCGGAAGACGTCGCTTCCCTTCCGAGGTCCGCCCCGGTGGCCCTGACCATTCCGGCGATCGAACTGCACACCACACACATGGTCGAGCTCGGCCTCACCCCGGACCGCCGCCTCGAAGCCCCCCGGGAATGGCAGGCGGTCGGCTGGTACGCGCGCGGTGCCGCCCCGGGCCAGGCGGGCCCTGCCGTCCTGGCCGGGCACCTCGACTCCGTGGACGGCCCCGCCGTCTTCCACCGACTGGGCGGTCTACGCACCGGCGACCGGGCGAGCGTGCGCCGCGCCGACGGCACGAGCGCCGAGTTCACCGTGTACGCCGTCGAATCGCACCCCAAGGACGCCTTCCCCACCGACAGCGTCTACGAGGACACCCGCCTGCCCGAACTGAGACTCATCACCTGCGGTGGCGGCTTCGACGCGGCCACCGGGCACTACACGGACAACGTCATCGTCTACGCCCGGCTCGCAGCCGAACACGACCAACAGGGAACGCCTTCGGGGTAGCTGCCAGGAAACCCCGTTTCGGTGACGGCTGGGAGTACGGCTGGGCGATGCCCTGGTGCGGTCGCGGGCGGGGCCAAGGCTCAGGAACAGCGCCAAATCTCTTGCGCTTACTTCGCTTGTTTCGAATAATGCGACTGTAGATTGGGTATCTACTGCTGGACCGAGCGAAGAGGAGGAACCATGGCCGTGTTGTCCTCACACCCGGACAGCAAGCAGATCCAGGCAGCCGAAAGCGCCCTGCCCCAGATCCGCCGCTATCTGGACGAGCACCAGGAGGCGTTGACGCCTGTCCCCGTGATCGTCGAGGACAGCCAGGAAAAGCTCCTGCTCCCTCGGGCGGCTGTCGAACTGCTGGTCGGCGTACTCACGCACATGGCAGCCGGGCGGGGAGTGTCCATCGTTCCGGATCACGCCGAACTGACGACCCAGCAGGCCGCGGACATGCTCAACGTCTCGCGGCCCCACCTGATCGGCCTGCTCCAAGCCGAGGAGATCGACTACCGCAAGGTCGGCACCCATCGCCGGGTCCGGGCAGCCTCACTGATGGAGTACATGCGCAGAGACGATCAGCGCCGCCGCGAGGCCGCAGACGAACTGTCCGAGATGAACCGGGAACTGCGCCTGGACTGAGATGCCCTTCGTCGTTCTCTACGATGCGAACGTCCTCTACCCGAACACGTTGAGGGATCTGCTCATCAGAGTGGCGCAGGCAGGTCTCGTCCAGGCCAAGTGGACACATCAGATCCTGGATGAGACCTTCGACAACCTCAGGAGGAATCGCCCCGAACTGTCGACCGATGCACTGAGGCGCACGAGGGAACTCATGATCTGCGCTGTCCGAGACTGTCTTGTCACCGGCTACGAACCGCTGATCGAAACCCTGGACCTCCCGGATCTCGATGACCGGCACGTGCTGGCCGCCGCCATTCGCGCCCGCGCTCAGGTGATCGTCACGGAAAACCTGCGCGATTTTCCCTCCTCGGTCTTGTCCGCGTGGGACATCGAGGCCAAGAGTCCGGATGACTTCATCCTCGACCAGATCCACCTGGACAGAAAGGTGGTCTGGTCCTGCGCGCAGCAGATCGCCGACTCGTGGCGCAAGCCCCCTGGGACCGTCGCTGACGTGCTGGCCCGCCTCCAGCACAACGGCCTGCACGGTTCAGTGGCGGAATTACAGTCCGAATAATGAGGGCGGTGACCACCGACGATCGGTAAGACCAGGCGTTGAGACTCGCACGGTCCCGGTCAGCTGAGGTAACCGGGCGGGGCCGCAGGGGGTCCGGCCCCGCCCGGTGGTAGGACCCGGCACCCCCTACTCGTCCAGGTGCTTCTCGACCCAGGCGTCCAGCGGCTGGCCCTGGATGGCCGCCGCCATCAGCTCCGGGAAGACGTCCGGGGTGCAGGCGAACGCGGGGACGCCGAGTTCGGCCAGGGCGGCGGCGTTCCGGCGGTCGTAGGAGGGCGCCCCCTCGTCGGACAGGGCCAACAGCACCACCACCTGGACCCCGGCGGACCTCATCGCCGCCACCCTCCGGAGCATCTCCTCCCGGACGCCGCCCTCGTAGAGGTCGCTGACCAGCACGAAGATCGAGTCCTGCGGGCGGTCGATCAGCTCCTGGCCGTAGCCGATCGCCCTGTTGATGTTGGTGCCGCCGCCCAACTGGGTGCCGAAGAGGACCTCGACGGGGTCGGTGAGCTGGTCGGTCAGGTCCACGACCGCGGTGTCGAAGACGATCAGGGACGTCTTCAGGGTGCTCATCGAGGCCAGGACGGCCCCGAAGACGCTGGCGTAGACCACCGAGGAGGCCATCGAACCGCTCTGGTCGACGGCCAGCACCACGTCCTTGTGCACGCCCCGGCTGCGGCGGCCGTGCCCCACCAGGGTCTGCGGGACCACCGTGCGGTGTTCGGGCAGGTAGTGCGCCAGGTTGCGGCGGATCGTCGCGTTCCAGTCGATGTCGGCGACCCTGCGAGGACGGTGCGTGCGGGCGGTCCGGTCGATCGCCCCTCGAACCACCGACCGGGTCTTCTGGGCGACCCGCCTCTCCAGGTCGTCGACCACCGTGCGGACGACCGCCCGGGCACTCTCCCGGGCCTCGGCGGGCATCACCCGGTTCAGGGACAGGAGCGTGCCCACGAGGTGCACGTCGGGTTCGACCGCCGCCATCATCTCCGGTTCCAACAGGAGCTGGTGCAGGCCCAGCCGGTCCATGGCGTCGGACTGCATCACCTGGACCACCGAGGACGGGAAGTACTCCCGGATGTCCCCCAGCCACCGGGACACCCGGGGCGCCGAACCGCTGAGGTCGGCCCCCCGCTCGTCCGAGTCGGGACGGCCCGCCCCGGGGACCCGGTCACCGCGGTTGTACAGGGCCTCCAGCGCCGAGTCCATCGCCTGGTCGGTACCGGACAGGGTGGCGCACCGCGACTCCCGGCCCAGGACCAGGCGCCAGCGGCGGGCCCTCTCGCTCACCGCGGAACCCTCCGTCGTCGCCACCGCACTCATCCGCCGCTCCTGTCCAGTAGTGCCGTCACGGCCGCCACGGCGGGGGCCGCGCGCCCGGTGTCGATCGGGCGTCGGGTCCGGGACGGTGCCGTCGGCCCGCCGTCAGCCCTGGTCACGGCCTCACCGATCTCCTGGCGCTCGGGGCCGACGAAGGCCCCGAAGGTCCTGCGCAGCAGCGGCAGGACCGCGGTGAACCGGTCCTCCGGCAACCCCAGCAGCCAGGTGTCGACGAGTTCGAGCAGCCGCTCGTCGTGGACCAGGACCAGCCCGCTGCCCTGCAGGAAACCCTCCAGCCAGGCCGCGGCGCGGGTGGGTTCGGTGCCGGGCGACATCGCCAGCCCCAACAGTCGGCGCAGCTCCTCGGGTCCGGTGCGGCCCGCGTCCGCCAGGATCCGGTTGACCCGGCCCGCGATCCGGCCCGGGACGTTCTCCCGTAGGGCCAGTGCCCCCAGCGCCTCCGTCCAGTCCCCGGTGCCCTCGCCCAAGAGGCTGGCGGCGTGGTGGGTGCTGTCGATCGCCCTGGTGAACACGGCCGCAGCGTCGTCGTCCAGCCCGCGCACCGCCGGGGCCAGGCCGACGCACACCCGGGCGAGGAGCCGCCGGGCGACGGCGCGCAGCCGGGCCCCGTCGGTGCCGCGCACGTCCCCGTACCTGGCCGCGCGGGCCAGCGGCGGCAGCGCCGACATCAGGTGGGTGATGTCGCTGTCGGTGGCGGCCCGATCGGTGAGCCGGGCGAGCACGTCGGGCAGCGCCCCGTCGAGTTCGGCGAACAGGCACTGTTCGGTGAGCGCGGTCAGGGCGGGGAGTTCGGCGTCGGCGGCGCTCTCCACCGCCCGGGCGGTCGCGGCGGAGGCGACGGTGGTCCCCCACGGCGCGGCCTCGATCAGCGCCACGTCCATGTCGGGGTCCCAGCACAGCCGCCAGGACTCCCGGAAGGTGCCCCGGGCGCCGCCCCCGGAGGTGCGCGGCACGCCCCACTCCACGCCGAGCACGCGCAGCCGGTGCAGCAGGACGCTGCGTTCGCGCTGACCGTCCTTGCGCAGGTCGAGGTCGAGGTCGCGTTCGAAGGCCTCGGGTTTGAGGCGGAGCCGCCGCTGCGCGGCCACGAGGTCGCGCTGCAACGGCACCATGGGCGTGTCCGGGGGGACCGAACCCAGCCGTTCACCGACCGCCATCCGACCGTGCACCAGGGCGGCCCGGGTCCGTTCGCCCTCGCAGAGCACGGCGGTGACCGCCTCGGACACCTCGTCGATCCCGGCGAGCGGGCGCCCGCGCAGCACCGCGAGGCTCTCGGCGAGCCTTACCCCCTCGATGACGTGCGAGGAGGAGACCGGCTGGCCCTCCTGACGCAGGATCCGGGCGGCCTCGGTGAGCCACCGGTGGACCGGCAGGTCGGGGGCGGTGAACAGGTGGTGGTACCAGCCGGGCGCCCGCACCCCGGCGCCGTACCCGCTGGCGGCGGCGAGCCGCCCGTGCGTCCACGGCACCCAGGTGGCGGTGGTCCTGACCCTGGGCAGTCCCCTGAGCAGCGCGGTGTCGTCCTTGACCCGGTAGTCGGCCAGGTCGCGCAGGGCGGGCGCGTGCCAGGCCCCGCACACCACAGCCACCCGCTGGTACCCATCCCTGAGCACGGAGCGCAGCGTCCGGCGCATGTACGCCTCGCGGCGCGCGTCCCGCACGGCCTGGGGCCCGGAGTCGGCGCGGACGGCGGCCATGGCGTCGGCGATCGCGGGGAAGGGCGAGGGTTCACCGTCGCCGCGCTGCTCGACGACGTCGTCCCACCAGCGTTCGGCGTCGTCGTACCCGGCGGCCTCGGCTAGCACCCCGAGCGGGTCGGCGCGGACCCGGGGCGTCTCCTTCGGAGCCTGGTCGGCGGCCTCCGGTTCCTCCTCCGGGGCCCGCTCGGCGGCCTCCGCCCGTGCGATCCGCTCCGCGATCGTGTGGGCGGCGGGCAGGTCGCAGAAGCGTACCGGCACCCCGTTGCCGTGCGCGTGGACCAGGGCGGCCCACTCCGGGGAGAAGGACGCGAACGGCCAGAAGCCCCAGCCCTCCCGGGAACGGACCGTGCCCGCCTTCGGGGTGTCCGCCAGGTGCACCAGCAGCGCCACCGGCGGCTGCAGTCCGCCGACCAGGGAGGTGATCGCGTCGGCCTCGGGCGGCCCCTCGATCAGCACGATGTCGGGTTCGAGCTCGGCCAGGGCGGCCCGCACGGCCCGGGCCGAACCCGGGCCGTGGTGGCGCACGCCCAGGACACTCACCTTCGCGGTGTCCGGTCGGGGTCCCGCCATCAGGCGCCCACCTCCCGGCAGGCCCGGTAGAAGTCGCCCCAGCCCTCGCGTTCGCGGGCGACGGTCTCCAGGTACTCGCGCCAGACCACCCCGTCGGACACCCGGTCCTGGACGACGGCGCCCTGGATGCCGGCTGCGACGTCGGCGGGGCGCAGCCGCCCGTCGCCGAAGTGGGCGGCCAGCGCGATCCCGTTGGTGATCACGGAGATGGCCTCGGCGGTGCTGAGGGTGCCGCTGGGCGACTTGACCCTGGTGGTGCTGTCCTCGGTGACGCCGGAGCGCAGTTCGCGGAAGACGGTGACCACCCGCTGGATCTCGGTGAGGCTGGTGGGCACCTCGGGCAGGTCGAGGGAGCGGCCGAGCTGTTCCACCCGCTGGGTGACGATGCGGACCTCGTCCTCGGCGCTGTCCGGGACCGGCAGCACCACGGTGTTGAACCGGCGGCGCAGCGCGCTGGACAGGTCGTTGACGCCGCGGTCGCGGTCGTTGGCGGTGGCGATGATGTTGAACCCGCGCCGGGCCTGCACCTCGATGCCGAGTTCGGCGACGGGCAGGGCCTTCTCCGACAGGACGGTGATCAGCCCGTCCTGTACGTCGGAGGGCATCCGGGTGAGCTCCTCGATGCGACCGACGGAGCCCCGGGCCATGGCGGTCATGACCGGGCTGGGCACCAGCGCGGCCTCGGAGGGCCCCTCGGCGAGCAGGCGGGCGTAGTTCCACCCGTAGCGGACGGCCTCCTCGGAGGTCCCGGCGGTGCCCTGGACCAGCAGCGTGGAGTCGCCGGAGACCGCCGCAGCGAGGTGTTCGGACAGCCAGGTCTTGGCGGTGCCGGGGACGCCGAGGAGCAGCAGGGCGCGGTCGGTGGCCAGGGTGGCCACGGCGATCTCCACGACCCGGCGGGAGCCGATGTACTTGGGCGTGATCTCGGTTCCGTCGTCCAGGGTGGTACCCAGCAGGTAGCGGGTGACCGCCCACGGGGACAGGCGCCATCCCGGGGGGCGCTGGCGGTCGTCGGCCCCGGCCAGCGCTTCGAGCTCGGCGGCGTAGGTCTGCTCGGCGTGGGGCCGCAGAGCGGAACCGGACCGGAGGTCTCCGTTGGGGGCGGCGGCGGAGGTGGTCAACTAGAGCTCCCTGTGCATGTCGAGCCGGAATCGGAGGGTTTCGCGGAGGCGGAGGTAGGCGGGTCCCTCCTCCGCGCGGGGTGGTTCCGCGGGTAGGAGGTCGAGGTGTTCGGGCGGCATCCGTCCGGCGGCGGCCTCGCAGAGGAGCCGGTAGCCGCGCGGGTCGCGTCGGCCGTTCGGCTCGGCCGGGGCCGCCAGACGGCGGACGACCTCCTCGGAGAGCTCCCGGGTCCACGGTGCGCCGACCGCGAGGAGGGTCTCGCCCAGTTGCGGGGGCTCCTCCCCGGGTCCGATCGCGGCCAGGACCCGGGTGCACCGTTCGGTGACGGGCAGCGGAGCGAGCAGGGCCCGCAGCCGCTGCCGCTGCGGGTGCTGGGCGCCGTGGCGGACCAGGTGGGCCAGCCCGGACCGGGGGTGGTCGAGCACGGCCCGGGTCCAGTCGGGGTCGGCCTGGACGCAGGCGGCGTCGGCGAGGGCCTCGTACAGGTCCTTCTCCTGTTCGGCGAGGGCCAGGACGCCCGCGGGGTCGGTGTCCAGCATCCCGGTCCACACGTCCAGCGGGGTGTGCGTGACCAGGACGCGGCTGTGCTCCCAGCGTTCGTCGCGGGACTGCGGCCGGTTCCCCGGTGCGACCAGTGCGAGGTCGCGCAGCAGGTCCGTGCGCCGGGGGTCGATGGCGGTGACCTCCACCGGGCAGCGCGGGGTCACGTCGAGCCGCACGTGTTCGCGCAGGCAGCCGCGGAGCCGGTGGGCGTGGGCGCTGTCCGGGAGCCGGGTGAGCAGGGCCAGGGCGAGGCCGCGCACGTTGGCGCCCCGGTCGTCCAGGGCCGCGTCGAGCAGGTCCCCGTCGTCGGGGCCGAGGTTGACCGCCAGGGCCTGGAGGAGGCCGCGCCGTTGCTCCCCCCGGCCTTCCCGGGGCCAGGCGGCGGCGAGCAGGGACCGGGCGGCCGCGGGGTCGGTGGCGCGCAGGGCGAACAGGGCCCTGCGGCGTTCGGCGGGGGTGCCGTCGTACCAGGCCGCGTCGGAGTAGGTGTCGGTGGGCAGGGGTTCGCCGGCGACGAAGGACCACGCCCTGTTGAAACCGGCCAGCCAGGTGCCCCGGCCACCGACGACGGTGGCGACGGCGGAGCGCAGTCCGCTGTCCCGTGCGGCGCGTTCGAGCAGGTCGGGGATCTGGGTGTGGCTGACCCGGCGGCCGGACCGGGCGGCGTGGCAGAGCCACTCGGGCAGGAGTTCGGGGCGGTCGACGAGGACGGCGTCCAGTCGGCGGGTGGCGGCGGGGCCGGTTTCGGGGCGCGGGTCGGGTGCGTCGGGGGTGACGGGTTCGGCGGTGTGCGCGGTGTACCCGGCGCGGGTGCGCACGGTGTCGAGGGCGGCCAGGTCCAGCAGTGCGGCGGCGCCCTGCCCGGGGCGTCGGGGCAGGTCGGGGACGGGACGGCGGGAGGTGCCGACCAGGGCGGTGGAGACCAGGCGGTCCCAGGAGGGGGTGTCGGGAGGGTTCACAGGGCGAGGGCCTTTCCGTCGGCGTCCCACACGGTCATCGGGGCCAGCCCCGTGCCCGGCGACCATTCGGCGGCGACGGTGGCGGGGCGTCCTCCGGTGGCCGCGAGGAGCCGCCACAGTTCACCGGTGTCCATGGGCAGGGAGGCCCCGGTGGGGTCGGCCAGGTGCCAGCCGTCGGCTCGGGCGGGGACCGCGTTCTCCAGCGCCACGGGCCAGGACTCCAGCCAGGGGTCCTGTGCCAGGGCCGCCGCGTAGGAGTCCAGTGCCTGGTCGACGGTGCCTCCGGGCGGCGGTGAGGCGGGGCGTTCGGGCGTCCGGCCGACCCGGACCGCCCTGCGCCCGTCCGGGTGGAAGGCGAGTTCTCCGTGGGTTTCGGTTCCGCACCGGAACGGGGAGTCCGGGGCCTGGGCGGGCCGGGCGTAGGTCAGACAGAGCGCCCAGCGGCCTGTGGCGGACCCGTGCAGCCACGTGCGGCGGCTGCGCATGCCGTCGGGGGTGAGGCCGTCCCGGCTGCCGAGGACCCGCCAGGTGTCCCGGACGCGCTCACCGGTGGCCAGGACCTCCTCGGTGCGGGTGCTGATGCCCGCCCGGGACCGCACCAGGGCGCGGAACCGGGCGTCGGTGCCGTCGTCGGCGAGGTAAGCCTCGACCAGCAGGTGCAGCAGGCCGAGGCGTTCCAGGAGGCGGTCGGGCCAGCGGTCGCCGCCGGTCTGGGGCAGTTGGGTGACGAGGGAGGCCGCACCGCCCGCCTTGGCGTCCACCAGGCGTTTGGCCATACGGTCCCAGTGGTCGTAGCCGAGTTCGGGGGCCCCGGCGAGGCCGCCGTCGACCTGGTCGCGCAGCCACAGCCGGAGCTCCTCCAGGCCGGCGGTGACCGCGCGCTCCCTGGCCCGGAGGGTGGCCGCGGCCCGCTGCGGGTCGACGGGGGCGGCGGGGGCGCCGTTCACCTCGCGTTCCCGGCGGGCGTGGCGGGCGGAGAGCCACGCGGCGACCCACTCGGGGCGGTCCCGGCGGTCGGCGACCTCGCCCCGGCTCCACAGCGCGAGCAGCGCGAGGACGTGTTTGCAGGGGATCTTGCGGCTGGGGCAGCTGCACCTGTAGGCGGGACCCCTCTCCCCGTCCAGGTGCGCCGCGGCCAGGTACGGTTCGGCCCCGCTCCCCTCGCACTCGCCCCAGACGGCCGAGGTGCCGCCCCCGTCGGCGGGGACCGCGCCGCTCCTGGGCCACGAGCCGGTCCCGGCCACCTTGAGTGCGGCCTTTCGGGACGAGGGGTCCGGAGCCAGATCCCAGACTTCGTCGGTACTCCATCGATCGCTCACACGGATAACCCTAGGGAGCACCACTGACAATCCGGGGCCTTCGGGACACCGGCCGGAGCGGGACCGAAAAGAAAAACAAACATCCCGCACAAAAGGGTCACGGCCATAGTCGGCGCGTGTTGAAAAAGCGTCGACGGGAATCCTAGAATGCCTCGATCAGGGCGGCCCGATCCCCGACCGCCGCACCACTTCGGCCACGACGCTCCCCGCTTCCCCTTTCCCGTCACCACGGCAGCGCCACGTCTCCTCGAAGGGAGGGAAGCGGACCCCGCGAACGCCGTTCCGGGGGTCCGTGTACCCGAGATGACCACGACCCGGCACGACCAAGAGGACACCGCCCCCGCCCGGGGCTGCCCCGGCGACGTCACCCGCCTGTACGGCACCACCCCGCCCAGCGGCCGCGACGCGCTGTGGGAGCGGCTGCGCGAACAGCACGGACCCGTGGCCCCGGTGGAGCTGGAACCCGGCGTGCACGCCTGGCTGCTGCTCGACTACCAGGAGAACCTCACCCTCCTCCAGCAACCGCACCTGTTCTCCCGGGACACCCGGCACTGGCGCGAGGCGGTCGAGGGCCGCGTCGACCTCGCCAAGACCCTCCCGCTGATGTCCTGGCACCCCAGCGCCCTCTACGCGGACGGCGCCGAGCACGCCCGGCTGCGCACCCCCATCATGGACGCCCTGGCCAGGGTCGACATGACCGAGGTGGCCCACACCGTGCGCCTGCTCGCCGACGAACGGGTGGACTCGTTCACGGCCGCCGGCGGCGCCGAGCTGATCGGTGAGTACGCCGGACGGCTGCCGGTCCTGGTCGTCAACCGGCTCTTCGGGCTCCCCGACAGCTACGGGCACATGCTCGGCGACCTCACCACGGACGTGTTCGGGGAGGACGCGGCGCGCGCCGACGACGCGATCACCCGCATGCAGCAGTACTTCGCCGGTCTGGTGGCCCGCAAGGCCGACAAGCCCGGCCCCGACCTGGCGACCTGGATGCTTGAACACCCCGTGGGGCTGGCCCCGGACGAGGTCGCCTACCAGGCGGCGCTCATGGTCAGTGCCAGCCACATGCCCACCACCCACCTCATCGGCAACACCGTGCGGACACTGCTCACCGACGACCGCATCCGTTCCGCCCACGCCGACGCGCGCCTGTCCACCCATGACCTGCTGGACCACGTCATGTGGACCGACACCCCCTTCCAGATCCTGGCCGGACGGATCGCGCTCCAGGACGTGCGGATCGGTCAGGCACGGATCAGGGCGGGCGACGCCCTGCTGGTCGGGATCGACGCGGCGCACCGCGACCCGGCGGTACGCCGCGGTCCCGCCGACCCCGGCACCGGGGCGGCCGTCGGAAGCCGCGCCCACCTGGTGTTCGGCGCCGGGCCGCACAGCTGCCCGGCCCGGGGTCTGGGACGCCTGGTGGCCTCCACCGCGGTGGACGTGCTCCAGGAACGGCTCGGCGGGCTCCGACTCGCGGTGCCCCCGGAGGAGCTGCGCCTGGTGCCCTCCGCGTTCCTGCGCGGGCTGCGGGAGCTGCCGGTCACCTTCACCCCCGGCAGCCCGGTCGGGCGGGGATCCGTGCCGCCCCGGCAGACGGCACGGGTCCCCGCCGTGGCCGAGGAGGAGCAGCCCCCCGAGGACCTGCTCGGGAGGTTGCTCAGCTGGTGGCGCGGTCTGGGACGCTGACCGCCCGGGCGGGCCGCCTCACCTCAGGACCTGCTCCATGCGGCGGATCTGTGGCGCCAGTTCCTCCTCGTAGAAGGCGAAGAAGCCCTCCGGGTCGGGCCCGGCGTTGATCAGGGCCAGGTGGTCGAACCCCGCGTCGACGAACCCCCGGACCGCCGCGAGGTGCCGTTCGGGGTCGGGGCCGTACCCGAACGCGTCGGCCATGTCGCCGGAGTCGATCAGGGCTGTCGCGGCCTCGAAGTTGACCGGGTTGGGCAGCTCCGACTGCACCTTCCAGCCGGTGAGTCCGAAGCGGAACAGCTCCCGTGCGGATTCCAGGGCCTTGTCGTCGTCCGGGGCCCAGGCCAGCGGAACCTCGCCGTAGCGGGGTCCGGCGCCGCCCGCCTCGTGGTAGGCGCGGGTGAGTTCGGCGTCGGGTTCGGTGGCGAAGAGCCCGCCCCCGGACCGGGCCGCGAGCTCGGCCGCGCGGGCGCCCCCCGCGGCCACGGCGATCTGCGGCGGCTCCTCCGGCAGGTCGAACACCCGGGCGTCCTCCAGCACCAGGTGCCGCCCCTCGTAGGAGTGGTAGCCGCCGGACCACAGCAGGCGGATGATCGCGATCGCCTCGCGCAGCATCTCGTGGCGGGTGGTCGCGTTGGGCCATCCCCGGCCCACCACGTGTTCGTTGAGCCGCTCGCCCGCGCCGAGGCCGAGGGTGAAGCGGCCGTCCGAGAGCAGCGCGGTGGTGGCCGCCGCCTGGGCGACGATCGCGGGATGGAGCCGCAGGATGGGGCAGGTGACCCCGGTGACCAGCCCGATCCGTTCGGTGCGTTCGGCGATCGCGGCGAGCATCGACCACACGAACCCGGAGTGCTGGTGGCTGAACAGCCACGGATGGAAGTGGTCACTGATCTCGACGAAGTCGAAGCCCGCCCGTTCGGCGCGTACCGCCTGCTCCACGATCTCGCGGGGCCCGTAGCCCTCGGCGAACAGCTTGTAGCCGACCTTCATCCCGACCCCCGTCAGGTCTGCCGTGGCCTCCGGGACCGGAGGCCGTCCTGTCGCTCCCCCGCCGTCCCCCGTCGCAGGGCTCCAAGGTTTCGACGGGCTCGCCCCCGCCCCTGCCCGGGGGCGGGTCAGAGGAAACACCGGAGCAACCCAAACGTCACATACAGGACATAGCAGACAGATCTCCGAGTCATACCGCTCAGGGTGACCGTCCCCCCACGGAGAATCCACAGCTGTTCACCGACGCTGAACAGGGGAGTTATCAGCACTGGTGGTTCAACGGATGCACGTTTACCCGTTCGACTTCATAGTCGAACCCACGCCCCATAAGGACGGCCGAGAAGGACGCACTTTCCGGTCACCCCCCTTTATGGGAACCCCGGTCCGCGGAAACAGCGCATTCCGTGGATTCCCGCTGCACGAGAAAAGGAAAAGACGTGCGAACAGAGAATCCCCCCTCCCCCGTCTCCCCCAAGGTCCCGAAAAGCCGTTCCTGGGTGTCCGGGATCGCCGCGAAGTCCGCTCTGGTCATCGGGCTCTCCCTCCTCGGCGCCGGCGCCGTCGTCGCCCCGGCCCAGGCCGCCAACCCGCACGAGCGCGGCCCGGACCCGACCGAACAGAGCGTCACCGCCTCCCGAGGCCACCTCGACACTGACACCACCAGCGTCTCCTCGTTCGTGAGCGGCTTCGGCGGCGGCACCATCTACCACCCCACCAACACCGACGAGGGCACCTACGGCGGCGTCGTGATCGCGCCCGGCTACACCGCGAGCTCGACGTCCATGTCCTGGTACGGGCACCGCATCGCCTCCCAGGGCTTCGTGGTGTTCACGATCGACACCAACACGCGGTACGACCAGCCCGACAGCCGCGGCCGCCAGCTGGACGCGGCGCTGGACTACCTGGTCGACCGCAGTGACGTCAGGGGCATGGTGGACGAGGACCGCCTGGCCGTGATGGGCCACTCCATGGGCGGCGGCGGCACCCTCGCGATCGCCGAGGACCGGCCGGAGCTGCGCGCGGCGATCCCGCTGACGCCGTGGCACCTCCAGAAGAACTGGGATGACGTGGACACCCCGACCCTGATCATCGGGGCCGAGAACGACTCCGTCGCGTCGGTCCGCTCGCACTCGATCCCGATGTACGAGAGCCTGGACAGGTCACTGGACAGCGCCTACCTGGAGCTGCGCGGCGCGAGCCACTTCGCCCCGAACTACTCCAACACGACCATCGCGAAGTACAGCATCTCCTGGTTGAAGCGGTTCGTGGACGATGACGTGCGCTACGACCAGTTCCTGTGCCCGCCGCCCCGGACCGGGTTCGGCACCGACTTCTCCGACTACCGGGACACCTGCCCGCACGGCGGCTGATCATCCCGGCCCCGCTCACGGCGGCGGCCCGGAGGGACTTCTCCCTCCGGGCCGCCGCCCTTTTCGCGTTCCGCCGCGTCCTCGCGCCCGCACCGCCCTGTTCGTACTCCGCCGCGCCCCGTACTTCCACCGCCCCGTGCGTGCCCCACCGCGCCCCAGGACTCAGCAGCATCGTCCGGGCAGCGGGGCGCTGCACCGGTGGGACGCGACGGGGAGGGCCCTCCGGAGCCGACCGGTCGTGGACAGCCGGTGCGGTCGCCGAGAGGCCAACGGGACTCACCCCCTCCCGGGACGGTCCTGTCCGCCCCGGGCACGCGCTACCCGCATCGGAGGACAGGGCCGTCGGCGAGGAGGCTCCACGAAGGCACCGCCCCCGGCCCCGGCCGGAGTCCCGTTCCGCCCGGGGTACGGTCCTGCCCAGGGTTCCCGGGCGGGAACCGTGCCCCGGCGCGCACCGCGCGGCGGTCGCACCGGCCCGGAAGGCACCGACCGGCGGGGCCCGGCAAAGCGGAGTCCCCGCCCGCGCAGCGGACACCCCTCCAGACCCCGTGTGCGGGGCCGTTCGCGGCCCCGCACAGGGCGGCGGCCCGGAGGGACTTCCCTCCGGGCCGCCGTTCGTCCCGTGCTCCGCCGTGCCCTTCGGGCGCCGACGGGGTCGTGACCGCGTTAGTCGTGGAAGGGGAGCTCCTCCGGGGAGAGGCGCTCGAAGTCGACCTCCTCGATGGGACCGCCCTCACGGTCGGTCACCCGGGCCTCCTGGATCATCTCGATGTTGCCGCCCTCCTTGTACTGGACGACGTACACGCCCTGGTGCCCGCCGTGGTCGCCGTCGCTGGAGGAGAACGGCGTGTAGCCGGGCCCCTGCCACTCCTGCGTCTCCATGGCGTCGATCAGGGCCTGCCGGGTGAGGTCCTCGCCCGCGGACTTCAGGACCTGGGCGAACATGACGGCCTGGGTCATGCCGAAGATGTGCGTGTTGGTGAGGGTGCCGCCGTCGCCGTACTCGTCGTAGATCGCGATGAAGAACTGTCCCCAGTCGTCATCCTCGTCCTCCACCCGCGGCATGTAGCTCGTGATGAGCATGTCCTCGAGGAAGGCGTCGGCCGGGACGTCCTCGGCGTCGGAGCCTTCGGTGAACTCGGCCAGCAGCGCCTGCAGCGTCGCGGTGTCACCGCCGATGCTGGAGACCACCCACTGGGGCTCGTAGCCGATCCGGGCGGCTTCGAGCATGGCGAGCGCGGTGAAGGTGGGGATGCAGGAGCAGACGACCACCTCCGCGCCGGAGTTCTCCATCTCCGCGATCTGCGAGCTGAGGTCGGGGACCTCCGACTCGTAGTGCTCCCGGGCCACGACCGCGTCGCTGAGGTACTGGTCGAGACCCGCCTGGGAGTCCTCACCGACGTCGTCGTTCTGGTACAGGTAGCCGACGGCCTCGTCGGGGAAGTTCTCGGCGATGTACTCGCCCTGGATCTTCGCTTCCTTGGTGTAGTCGGTCTGCCACCCGTAGGTGAGCGGGTGCTCCTCGGTGTTGTTCCAGGCCAGGGCGCCGGAGGCCGGGAAGATGTCGGGGACGCCCTCGTCGTTGAGGTAGTCGAGGACACCGCTGTGGGTGGGTGTGCCCAGGCCGCCCACCATCGCGAAGATCTCGTCCTCGATCACCAGCTGGCGGGTGACGTCGATGGTCTGGGACGGGTCGTAGGCGTCGTCCTCGACCCGGTAGTCGATCTCCCGGCCGTTCACACCGCCCTGGGCGTTGACGTAGTCGAACACGGCAGCCGCCCCCTGGGAGACCGCCATGTAGCCGGGCGCGGCCGGTCCGGTCAGGGGCTGGTGGGAGCCGATGACGACGCTGTCGTCGGTGACGCCGGGAGCGACGTCCAGGTCGGCGGCGTCGCCGTCGGTGACCTCACCGGCACCGGTGCAGGCGGTGGCCAGCATGACCAGGGCCAGCCCGGAGGCCAGAAGGGCCCGGGTTCCACTGCGTGTACGCATGGTCTTCTCCTTTACTAGGGGGTCAAGAGGAGTTGCTGCGGGCTCGGAGACTGGCTCTGAGGTTCTGGAGGGCCCCGTGGACGCCCAGGGGCCAGAAGCGCAGGACGAGGATGAGAACGATGCCGAAGAACACGATCGGCAGGTTGTTCTCCGCGTCGGGGCCCATGTTCAGGGAACGGGCCAGGTCGGTGGCCCAGATCTCCAGGTAGACGATGGCGACCGAGGCCCACAGGGCGCCCCACAGACTGCCGATGCCGCCGAGGACCAGGGCCGCGAGCAGGGTCAGCGAGAGCACCAGGGTGAAGGTGCTCGGTGTGACGGTGCCGAGCACGTAGGCCTGGAGACCTCCGGCCAGACCACCTGCGGCGGAGGCGATCACGAAGGCGACCACCTTGGTCTTGCCGACGGGGATGCCCGCCATGGAGGCGGCGGTCTCGTCGTCGCGGATGGCGCGCATCCGTCGGCCGAGCCGGCCGGCGGAGACGGTGGCGAGCACGGCCAGGCCGATGACGACCGTGGTCCACACGACCAGGGCCCGCCACTCGCTGGTGGTCACGATGCCGTCGAGGAAGGGCGGGGCCCCGGCCATGCGGATGTTCAGACCGTTGCTGCCGCCGAGGAAGTCGTGGTAGCGGTGCGTGAGCCCGGGCAGGCCGACGGCGAGGATCAGGGTGGCACCGGCCAGGTAGGGGCCGTGCAGGCGCGCGGTGGCGGCGCCGACCGCGACACCCGCAACGATCGAGACCACGACGATGATGCCGAGGTTGACGACGATCGGCAGTGTCGGCTGGTGCAGGACGAGCAGGGCCATCGAGTAGGCGCCGATCATCATGAACGCGCCGTGGCCGAGGGAGACCTGGCCGGATCCGCCGACGAGCAGTTGCAGGCCCGCGATCGCGAGCATCGTGTACCCCACGGCGGCGATCCGCAGGGCGGTGAGGTCGCCGGTGGCCAGCAGCAGCCCGGTCACGGCGGCGAGGCCGAGGGCGGCCAGCAGCAGGTGGCGGGCGGGCAGGGGCAACGCTCCCCAGCGGGAGGTGCCCGGGGTCCGGGGCGGGTTCGTTCCGGCGCCGGAGGCGGTGGGGCGCTCTTCGCGCTGTGTGGTGGGCGAGGTCATGACTGGCTACACCTTTCGCGCGGTCGGTCGGGACAGGATGCCGTCGGGGCGCACGCTCAGGACGATGACGACGATGGCGAGAGCGGTCAGGGTCGCCAGTTCGGGTCCGACGTAACCGGACACGTAGGACATGCCGAGACCGATGAGCAGGCCGCCGATGACGGCGCCGAAGGGGTTGTCCAGTCCGCCGACCACAGCCGCGGTGATACCGAAGACGAACACGACGTCGAAGACGTTCGGCGAGATGAACGGCGGCCCGGCGAGCATGCCCGCGAGGGCGCCGATGAGGGAGGCGATGCCCCAGCCCGCGGTGAGCATCATGCCGACCTTCACCCCGCTGAGCCGGGCGGCCTCGGGGTGGAAGGCGGCGGCGCGCATCCGCAGCCCGAGCGGGGTGAACCGGTACAGGGCGAACAGCAGCAGGGCGGCGATGCCCACGGAAACCAGCGCGAACACGTCCGAGGGGGCGAAGCGGCCCACGTAGCTGAACGCGTAGCCGAAGCTGTGCTGTTCGTTGCCCCAGATCATGCCGACCCCGCCCTGGACCACCAGGAGGAGGCCGAGGGTGACGATGATGGCGTTGAGCTGGGAGGTGCGGGCGATGGGCCGCACGACCACGCGTTCCACGAAGGCGCCGACGAGCAGACCCGTACCGAGGGCGGCGGCGAAGCCGATCCAGTAGGAGCCGGTGAGCTGGGTGACCGTGAAGGCGGCGTACACCGACAGCAGGGCGAGGGCCGGCTGGGCGAAGTTCACCAGCCGGGTGGCCTGGTAGATGATGACCAGGGCCAGCGCCAGTGCTGCGTAGGCCGCCCCGGACGCCAACCCGTTGAGGGTCAGGGTGATGAAGTAGTTCATGGGTCTCCCTCAGAAGCCGAGGTAGGCGTGGCGCGTACGGTCGTCGGCCAGGAGTCCGCCGGAGGGTCCCTCCGCGGCGACGCGTCCCTGGTTGAGGACGAAGCCGTGGTCGGTGACGGACAGGGCCCCGGCGGCGTTCTGCTCGACGAGGACGACGGTGAGGCCGGTCCGGTCGCGCAGGTCGCGCAGCAGACTGAAGATCTGTTTGGTGATCAGCGGCGCGAGGCCGAGCGAGGGCTCGTCGAGGAGCAGCACCTTGGGCCTGGCCATGAGCGCGCGGCCGATGGCGAGCATCTGGCGCTCACCTCCGGAGAGGGTTCCGGCGGGCCTGGACCGGCGTTCCACCAGGGGCGGGAAGAGGTCCATGACCTCGTCGAGCGTGGTGCGGTCGCGCCGGTCGGAGCGCCACAGGGCGCCCAGGCGCAGGTTCTCCTCCACGGTGAGCTCGACGATCACGCCGCCGCCTTCGGGAACGTGGGCGAGGCCCCGGGTGATGACCTTCTCGGTGGGCAGCCGGGTGATGTCCTCACCCGCCAGCAGGACCTTCCCCGAAGTCGCCCGGTGCAGGCCGGTGAGGGTGCGCAGCAGGGTGGTCTTGCCCGCGCCGTTGGCGCCGAGGACGGCGCACAGGCCGCGTTCGGGCACGTTCAGGCTGACCTCGTCGAGGGCGCGGACCGCGCCGTAGGAGGCGCTGAGGCCCTGCACGCTCAGGAGCGTCTCGCCGGTCGGCGGGGTGCTGTTCAGCGGTGTGTCGCTCATCCGGCGGCTCCGTTCCCGTTGCCGTGCGTGGGTTCGACGGCGGCTCGGCCGCCTCCGGAGGCTTCTTCGGAGGCGGGTGTGCCCAGGTAGGCCTGGGTGACGGCGGGGTCGGCCCGGACCTGGGCGGGGGTCCCGGAGGCGATGACCTTGCCGAAGTTGAGGACCACGATGTGGTCGCAGACCTCCATGACCAGGTCCATGTGGTGTTCGACGAGGACGACCGCCATGTCCTGGCTGAAGCCGCGGATCTGCTTGGCGAGGGTGTCCATCTGCTGGCCGGAGAGCCCGCTGGCGGGTTCGTCCAGGAGCAGGAGTTCGGGTTCGCCGACGCAGGCCCGGGCGAGGGCGACCTGCTTCTGTACGCCGTAGGGGAGGGTGCCGGGCAGGCGGAGGGCGTGCTCGGCGACCCCGAAGCGCTCCAGGGCGGCCATGGCGCGCTCCCTGAGCTCGCGCTCCTCGCGGTGGTGCCGGCCCAGGCCGCTGAGGAGGGAGAACGCGCCGCCCCTGGCGAGGCGGTCGGCGCCGACCATGACGTTCCCCAGGACGGACATCATCGGGAAGAGGTTGAGGCCCTGGAAGGTGCGGGCGATCCCGGCCCTGGCCAGGTGGTGCGTCCGCTTTCCGGGCGTCGGCGCCCCCTTCCAGGAGATGGTTCCGCCGGTGGGGCGCAGCACCCCGGACAGGACGTTGAAGAGGGTCGTCTTGCCGGCTCCGTTGGGGCCGATGAGGCCGACGACGGAGCCCGGCTCGACCTGGAGACCGACGTCGTCGAGCGCCGTGAGCCCTCCGAAGCGCACGGTCACCCCGTCCGCTCTCAGGAGATGTTCCGGTGCGGTCGTTGTCATGACTGCCTTTCTCTCGGTTGCGACCAGAGAACCCGTACCGACCAGTTGGTATGACCCTGTTGGTATGCGGGGGCGCCGTCCGCCTCGTCGCGGCCGGCCCCGGGATGGTTCAGTTCAGGAGACGGGCCAGGTCCACCCGGGACCTGATGTTGAGCTTGCGGAAGATGCCCCGCAGGTGGTGCTCCACGGTGCGGGGGCTGATGAACATGTGCGCGGCCACCTCGCGGTTGGTCGCGCCCTCGGCCACCAGCCGGGCGATCTGCTGCTGTTGGGCGGTGAGCTCCCCGGTGGCGGGGGGCTCGGGGCTGCGCTCGGCGGTACCGATGGCGCGCAGCTCGGCGCGGGTCTGTCGGACCCACAGCCGGGCACCGAAGCGCTCGAAGGTCTCCAGCGCGTCATACAGGTGTTCCCGGGCCCGTCCGGGTAGGCGGGCCCGACGTAGGAAGGCTCCGAAGAGCAACTGGGTGCGTGCGTGTTCGACGTCGTCGTCCCCGCAGGCCCGGTGCAGGGCGAGCGCGGCCTCGAAGTGGTCCGCCGCCTCGTCGCCCGCCGCGAGCAGGGCGTCCCCGCGCGCGGCCAGGGCCAGCGCGCTCGGGCTGTCCACGGCGTCGGCCCAGCCCCGGTACCCGGCCTGGGAGGCGCTCGCCCACTCGGTCTCACCCATGCGGACCGCGGCCTCCACGAAGTGCGGGGCGGTGAGCAGGCGCATGGTGGGGTGGCCGTGCCCGGGCCCGGCGTGCACCAGGGAGCGCAGCCGGAAGAAGGCCTCTGCGGCGTTGCCCCGCGAGAGCTCCAGGACGGCCAGGGCCCAGGCGGCCAGCGCGGCGGGCAGGCCGAGGCTGTTCTCCCCGGCCTGGGCGGCGACCGCCCGCGCCCGGATCCGGCAGGTGTCAACGTCGCCCTGGATGGCGGCGATCATCGCCAGCGACGCCAGGTGCTGGGTCGCCCAGATGGACTGTCCGGACTCGCGGGAGGAGCGCAGACCGGCCAGCGCGGTCCCGGCGGCCGAGGGGAAGCGTCCGCTCCAGAACTCGGAGAAGACGAGGAAGGCCAGGGCCGAGGGGACGAAGGAGTGCTCTCCCCGGGAGCGGGCGGCCTCCACCGCGCGGGAGGTGATGGTGCGGACGTAGGGCGTGTCGGCCAGGCGCAGACCGCAGATGCCCGCCCACACCATCTCCGAGGGCTCGTTCATCTCGTTCGAGAGCCGGACGGCCTCGCGCAGCAGCGGGGTCGAGTTCACGTAGTCGCCCCGGAAGGAGACCGTGCACCCCTCCAGGTAGGCCGCTATCAGCCGCATCGAGGCCGAGTCGTCGGGCCGGACCAGGGGGACGGCGAGGTCCGACGCCTTCTTGTGGCGGACCGGGTCGCCCGCGTAGGAGGCGCTGTCGGCCGACCGCACCAGCGCGCGCAGGGCCAGGTTCCGGTCGTGCGGGACGAGGTCGCGGCCCACCTGGTACAGCCGTTCCGCCGCGTCGATCGCGTTGCAGTCCCGCATGTCGAACTCGGCCTCGATGAGGGCGACGGTGGCCCGGCGCCGGTCCGAGACCGCGAGCGGCCGGGCCTGGCCGAGCAGGCGGGCGGCGCGGGCGGAGTCGCCGGCGACGTAGGCCTCGTAGGAGGCGGTGGCCAGACGGCAGGTGCGTTCGTCGGGGTCGGGGGTGAGGGCGGCGGCGCGCTCGTTGGTGTGCGAGGCCGGAAGCGGCCCTTCCAGGCGCTTGGCGCGCCGGGCGGCGGACGCCACGTCGTCGGCGAGCGCGGCGTCGGGGGCGTCGGCCCCGCAGGCGGCGTGCCGGGCGAACTCGACCGGCGAGTACTCGCGGTCGGTCACCCCGGCCAGGGCGCGGTGGGCCTCGCGCAGCCGGCCGGCGGGGGTGCCCTGGGCGATGGCCTTGCGCAGGAGGGGGTCGACGAAGAGCACGGCGTCCCCGGCCACCCGGACCAGGCCGCGTTCCTCGGCCGGTTCCAGGGTCGTGACGGAGGCGCCGGGGCCGCCCGCGGCGTCGAGCAGCCGGTGGACCCGGGGTTCGGCGGCCAGCGCCGCGAGCAGGAGGATCCGCCGCGTCTCCTCGGGCAGTTCCCGGTAGGGGGCGAGCTGGGCCGAGCGCAGGCGGGCGGTCAGGGGCAGGGGGTCGGGCAGGGGCCGGTCGCCCTGGACCTGCTCCGTGGTCAGGGCTGACAGGAAGCCGAGGACGGCGGCGGGGTTGCCGTGGGCGGCGAGGACCAGCGCGGCGCGGACCGAGGAGGCCAGGTGGGCGGGGGCCCGGTCGGTGAGGACGTCGTGCACCGCACGGTCCTCCAGGGGGGCGAGCACGTGTTCGGTGACCCCAGGGACCAGGGCCGTGTCGGCGCCCTCGCCGCGGACGGCCCCCTCCGGGGCATCGGTCCGCCGGGGGCCGACGGGTTTCCCGCGTCCGGCGCAGGCGGCGAACACCGCGGCGACACGGGTCCCGGTGAGCCGCCGGGCGACGAAGGCCAGGGCGTCGAGGGAGGCGCCGTCGAGCAGGTCGGCGTCGTCCACGCACAGCAGGAGGGGCTGCTCGGCTCCGATCAGGGAGAGGAGTTCGAGCAGGGAGGTGTAGAGCGCGAACCGGTCGGTGTCGGCGACGCCGCCGCGGGTGAGGGCCTCGCGGAGGAGGTCCCGCCGGGGCGCTGGGAGCCGGTCGAGCACGGGTTCGACGGGACGGAGGAGGCGCTGGAGTCCGGAGAGGGCGAAGTCCGCCTCGTCGGCGACCCCGGCCACGTGCAGGACGGTGAAATCACCTGCGGTGTTCCGGGCCTCGTCGATGAGGACGGTCTTGCCGTGGCCCGGGGCTCCCGTGAGGAGTACGGACGCGCCTCGGCCGGACCTCGCGTCGCCCAGGGCGTCAGCGAGGATCCGTCGTTCGGCGTTCCGGCCCCGGAGGCGTACTCTCGGGTGCTCCGCGTACCTTTCTGTCACGTTGATCACATTCGCACAGCTCGCCCCTGTTACGGCAGGTCTCTATGGTCACACTGGTCGTTTCACCGATACCCGCACGGAGTCGCACACGGTACTCGCGCGGTGGGGCCCCGGGGCCCTCGGGGTATCCGCGACCGGAGGCCCCCAGAGCGCGGAACCCGGTGTCCACCTGCGCTTCCGACACCCGGTGAAGTGACGCCGGTCACCGTCGAACCCCCGGCGGACACCCCTCGCAGGCCGCCGCCCGACCCGATCCCGGTTATCAAGACGTTACGTGCGTGCAACACCTCACCCGCGAAACCGGCAAACCGTACATACAACCCTCCGGATAGCTTTTTGTCCTCCCGGGGACACTGTCCCGGCCGTGCCGCGCGGGATATCCAGTGCGGGACGCACTGGATCGGACAGCCGGAGGACCCGTATGGAGAACTGCTCCCTGACAGCGGACGAGCGAGCCGTCCCCGTCGGCAGCGCGAACCGACCCCTCACGTTCGGTGTGGAGGAGGAGTTCTTCGTCGTGGATCCGCGCACGCGCCGCATCCTCTCCCGGGCCCCCGACGTCCTGGCCCGCACCCGGACGCTCGGGGCCCACCTGTGCGGTGAGTTCACCGGCGCCCAGGTGGAGGCCAACAGCCCCGTGTGCACCACCGCCGAGGACGCCCGCGCCTTCCTGGAGAGCGCGCGGGGCGAGCTCCGCCGAGCCGCCGGCGACGCTGGACTGGCCGTGGCCGCCACCGGCACCGCCGTTCTCGGCGACCCCGGGGCGGCCGCGGTCAGCAGGGGCCGCCGCTACGCCGACATCGCCGCCTACTTCGGCGCCCTGCGCGACGCCCACGTGGTGTGCGGCTGCCACGTGCACGTCGGCATCCCCGACCGGTCGACCGCCGTGGCCGTCAGCGACCACCTCCGCCGGTGGCTGCCCTTCCTCGTCGCCCTCTCCGCGAACTCGCCCTTCCAGTCCGGCAGGGACACCGGCCACGCCAGCTGGCGGACCGTCTCCTGGAACCGCCTGCCGTCCGCCGGGCCGCCGCCCCTGCTGCGCACCCTGAGCGGGCACGAACGCGCGGTCCGGGGTCTGGCCGCCAGCGGGGCGATCCTGGACCGGCACATGGTCTACTGGGACATCCGCCTCTCCGACCACCTGCCCACCCTGGAGATCCGGGTCGGCGACGTGGCCGCAACCGCGGAGGAGGCCCTGCTCTCCGCCACCCTCACCCGGGGGCTCGCCGCCCGGGCCCTGGCCGACGTGCGGCACGGCGTACCCGCCCCCGACCTCAGCGGCCAGACCCTGCGGGCCGCCGTGTGGCGCGCGGCCAGGGACGGTCTGGAGGGCGTCGTGCCCGACCCGTTGACCGGCGAGGCCCTGACCGCGAGCGCCGCGATGGAGCGGGTCCGCGGAGCCGCCTTACCCGGCCTGGCCCTCACCGGCGACACCGACCTGGTGTCCTCCCTGCTCGACCGGGTACTGACCGCCGGATCGGGCGCGGCCCGGCAGCGCTCGGCCTACGCGCGCAGGGAGCGGATGAGCGACGTGGTGGACCACCTCGTCGCCCAGACCGGTGAGGGCCTGCGGTGAGCGCCGTCCGGCCCGGCGCTAACCGCCCCGGACCGGACCCGCGCCCAGCTCCGCCGCGGTGGGCGGGTCCGCGCCCTCCCTGGTGACCGTGTACGCGGCCACCGCGGCCGCGTAGGACAGCAGACCGGTCAGGTCGTCCCCGGTCAGGCCGGACAGGCGGCTCCGGGGGCCGGACCCCAGCCGACCGTCCGTGTCCAGACGGTGGAGCAGGGCGCCCATGAAGGAGTCGCCCGCGCCCACGGTGTCCACGACCTCCACCTCCGGAGCGCGGACCGAGACGGCCACCCCTCCGGCGAGGGCGAGCGCTCCGTCCCCGCCGAGGGTGACCACGACCAGGGAGGGGCCGAGTGCGGCGAGTGCGCGTGCGGCCTGCTCGGGGGTGTGTCCGGGGTAGAGGAAGTCGAGGTCCTCGTCGCTGGCCTTGACCACGTGCGCGTGGGCGGCGTGGCGCAGGGCCAGGGCGCGGGCGGCGTCCGGGTCACCGACCACGTCCTGCCGGATGTTGGGGTCGAGGGTGACGGTAACCCGCCCCCGCTCGTGTTCGCGCCGCAGCAGCTCCCCGATCCGGGAGGCCCCGGGTTCCCGGAACAGGGCGATCGAGGCCGCGTGCACGGCCCGGACCCCCTCACCCGGGGACTCCGGTAGTTCTCCCGGACCCCACCGCCAGTCCGCCGCGTCGTCCATCCGGAAGTCGTAGCGGGCAGAACCGTCCGCGGCCAGCGTGGCCAGGGCCAGCGCCGACGGCTCCGACGCGGTGACCAGGCCGGAGGGGTCCAGCCCCTCGGCCAGGAGGCGGTCGCGGATGAGGTCGCCGAAACCGTCCGAGCCGATCCGGGCGAGCAACCGGGTGGGCAGGCCCAGCCGGGCCGCGGCCACCGCCGTGTTGGCCGGGCCTCCCCCGGGGGCCGCGCGTAGGATGCCGGGCCCGTGCTCGGTGGGCAGCAGGTCCATGACGTTCTCCCCGACCACGAGGAGCCGGGCCGATCCGGCGCTCATGCCGTCCCTCCGTTCCGACGCGCGGCGGGCAGGGCCGCCGCGATGGAGCCCGCGAGCCCGATCTGGGGCAGGAGCGCGGCCTGGTAGGCGTGGTAGACGTCCGGTTTGCCCGCCCACACCGAGCCCGAGGGCTGGTTGGCCGGATCGAGTTCGTGCCGCCAGCTGCCGTGTTCGCGGTCCACGTGGAACCGGTCCGCGTAGGACCACCAGCGGTCGTAGTGCCCGGTGTAGGCCTCGTCCCCGGTGCGCCGGGCCAGCGTCCACGCGGTCATGGTGGCCTCGGCGACCACCCAGTGCATGCGCTGGCGCACGACCGGCCGGTCCTGCCAGTCCAGCGTGTAGGCGAACCCCTCCGCACCGTCGACCGCCCAACCGCGGCGGACGGCGTTGGCGAAGAGGAGTTCGGCGTCGCCGAGCAGCCAGTCCGGGGCGCTCTCCCCCGCGCGTTCCAGTGCGAGTTCGAGGTGGACGAGGAGACGGGCCCACTCCAGGAGGTGGCCGGTGGTGCTGCCGAACGGCCGGAACGGGTGGTCGGGGCGGTCCCGGTTGTAGTCCGGGAGCGGCTTCCAGTCCGGGGTGAAGTGCTCGGGCAGCCGCCAGTCGTGCGCGGCGGCCACCCCGTGCACCAGGCGTTCGGCGACGGCCAGGGCCCTACGGGTCCAGAGGGCGTCCCCGGTGGCGTCGGCCGCGGCGAGGAACGCCTCGACGCAGTGCATGGCGCTGTTGGCCCCGCGGTAGGGCTCGGTCGCGCTCCAGTCCGCGTCCCAGCTCTCCCGGACGCAGGCCGCCTCCTCCTCCCAGAAGTGCTCGTCGACCACGCGCAGGGCCTCGTCGAGCAGTCCGCGCGCGCCGGGGCGGCCGGCGAGGACGGCGGAGGACGCGGCGAGGACGACGAACGCGTGCGGGTAGGCGGACTTGTCCGGGCGCTTGCCCCCGGCTTCATGGGAGCGCTCCCGGAGCTCGTTCGCGGCAGCCTCCTCCGGCACCTGGTCGAACCACCCGCCCAGGTCGGCGTCGCGCAGCGGCCCGGAGAGGGCGGCCAGGCCGTGGTCGGCGAGCTTCGCCGCTCCGGCGTCGCCGCGCAGGTGCGCGAGGGAGAACACGTGCGTCATGCGCGCGGTGATCCAGGTCTCGGTCGGGCGGTCGGGCTCCACCTCGCCCCGGGCGTCCAACCAGCCGAACCCGTCGGGGACCGCGGCCCCCGCGGCGAACTCGGCCAGGTGCCGCTCCTGAGCCCTCAGCCAGGCGGGATCGCCCGGTACCGGATGTGTCGATGCGGTCAAAACCAGTGCCTCCTCGGGAGTCGTTGCGCGCGTAACCGTATCCCGTGCCCGACCCTGTGGGGAAGGCCGAGGTGCGCCGTTGACCGGCGCGAAGACGGGTCCCGTCCGGTTGCGGCACCGCCTCGTCCGGTGGTTACGTCTGTCCGGGCCGCCCCGGGAACGCCCGCGTCCGAGCGTCCGGGGGCCGAGGCGCCCACACCACCAGGAACGCCCAGGAGGCAGACAGTGATGCTCGCTGCGGGGGAGACCCCCGTGTACCTAGGCCCCATCGTGGCCCTGCTCGTCACCGCGGGGCTCATCGGGGCGCTCTTCGTCCGGTTGAAGGTCGTCCCCATCGTCGGGTTCCTCCTCGCGGGCGTCCTGATCGGCCCGCACCAACTGGGGGTGGTCGCGGACGAGAGCCAGGTGGAGGCGGCTGCCGAGATCGGTGTCATGCTGCTGCTGTTCACCATCGGCGTGGAGTTCTCCGTCGAACGCCTCGCCAGGATCAAGAGGTTCGTGCTCGGCGGCGGCACCCTCCAGGTCCTGCTGACCACCGCCGTCGTGACCGCCCTGTGCACGGTGTTCGGGGTCGACTGGCGGGTCGGCGTCTTCACCGGGTTCCTCGTCGCCCTCTCCTCCACCGCGATCGTGCTGAAGGTGGTCGCGGCGAAGGGTGCCACCCAGCAACCGGTGGGCCAGGCCTCGGTGGGCACCCTCATCCTCCAGGACCTCGCCGTCATCGTGATGGTCCTGCTGATCCCGATCCTGGGCGGCCAGAGCGAGGGGGTGTGGGGCATCGTCCGGGCCCTGGGCACCGCCGCCCTGGTCCTGACCGCCGTGATCGTCATCGCCCGCAAGGTGATGCCCCCGCTGCTGGAGCGGGTGGCGCGCCTGTGCTCCCCCGAGGTCTTCCTGCTGTCCATCGTGGCCATCGCCCTGGGCGTGGCCTACCTGACCTCGCTGGCCGGGGTCAGCGACGCGCTGGGGGCCTTCCTCGCCGGGATGGTGCTGAGCGAGTCGCGGCACAGCGCCCACGCGCTGAGCGAGATCATGCCGCTCCAGATGATCTTCAGCGCCGTCTTCTTCGTGTCCATCGGCATGCTGCTCGACGTCGCCGTGCTGGCCCAGCTGTGGTGGATGGTCCTGCTGGCCGCCCTCGCCGTCGTGGTCGTCAAGATGGTGACCGCCTACGCGGCGATCTCCGTCCTCCGGGTCGGAGCGCCGACGGCGGTGGGAGCGGCCTTCCTCCTCGCCCAGATCGGAGAGTTCTCCTTCGTCCTCCAACAGGTGGGCGCCGAGTACGGGCTGAGCCCTGCCGGAATGGGAGCCGACGGCGACCAGTTGCTCGTGGCCGTCACGGTCGTCCTCATGACAGCCACGCCCGCGCTCGGAGCGCTCGGCGAGCGCCTGGCCAAGCGGGTGGGCGGGCGGACGGGCGGGCGTCCCGCCCCGGCGGACGGCCGGAGCGCACCGGAACCCGGCGACACCCGGGACCGGGTCCTGGTCTCCGGCTGGGGCCAGGTGGCCCGGCACCTGTCCTCCTACCTGCGGTCCAACGACGTCCCGGTGACGGTGACGACCCTCAACCCGGACCTGGCGGCCCAGGCCGAGGCCGAGGGGCACACCGTCGTCCGCGGGGAGGTGACCAAGGCGAGCGTCCTGCACGAGATCGACATGGACCGGGTGAAGCTGATCGTGGTCGCCGAGAACACGGCGGAGGAGGCCACCCACATCGCCCACATCCTGGGCGGGGTCGCCCCCGGGGTCCCGATCGTGGTGCGCCCCGTGGACACCCCGGACGTCCCCGGCCTGTACGAGGCGCACGCCGACCGGGTGGTGGACACCCAGCGAGCGGTGACCGAACCGCTGGGCCGTACGGTCCTGGACCTGCTCGGCATCGGCCGCGCCGGGGCGAAGCGCCCCGACCCCACCGTGATGTCCCTGTTCACCCCGGACCCGGACTCCTCCTGCGTGCACGCCGAGAACCTCCAGCCCGTCCTGCCGAAGAGCCCCGGATGCACCGAGTGCCTGCGCCAGGGCAGGCGCGACTGGGTCCACCTGCGCCTGTGCGCCCACTGCGGTTTCGTGGGCTGCTGCGACGACTCCCCCGGCAGGCACGCGACCGGCCACGCCGAGGGGGTCGGCCACCCGGTCGCGACCTCGGTGGAGCCCGGCGAGGACTGGGCCTGGTGCTACCTGGACTCGGTCAGGATCGAACCCGCGACGGGCTGAGGAGCCGGTCCCCGGCACGACAGGTCCAGCGGATGTGTCCGGCGACGGCGAGCGGGTCGTCGGCCATCGGGATGTGCCCGGCCCCGATCAGCGACACCATGCGCGCCCCGGGTATCCGCCGGTGCGCGTGCCCGGCGCCGGAGGGCGGCAGCATCCGGTCCCGGTCGCCCCAGGCGACGGTGACCGGGCAGGGGATCGGGCGCGCCGTGAAGTCGTAGTCGGCGACACGGGGCACCAGCCGCACGTAGGAGCCGCCGGGTTCGAGCTCCCGGACGCCGAACCGGGCGGTCCTGGCCCCGGGGGAGGCGGGGTCGCCGCGCAGTGCCCTGCGCGCGGCGGCCCGAGCGGGCGGGGTGTCGGCCAGCCGCTCCCGGACCGTCAGGGGGACGCGGGCGGCGAGGTTGGCCGCCAGACCGGCCGTGCGCATGCCCCAGCGGGCGAACCTGTCGGAGAAACCGGCCGGGGAGAACACCGTCACCGAACCGGCGACCCCCTGGACCCCCAGTTCCAGGGCGATGGAGCCGCCCAGGGAGTTGCCCGCCAGGTGCGGGCGCTCGAAACCGTGGAGTTCGCAGAACTCCCGGACCACCCGCACGAGGCCGGCCACGTCGTAGGGTTCGTCCCGCTCCGGGGCCGGGGACTCGCCGAAGCCCGGCAGGTCCACGGCGACGACCTCGTAGTCACCGGTCAGGCGGGGAGCCACGGCCCGCCAGCTCTGTCGGCGGTCGCCGAGCCCGTGCAGGAGGATCACCGGTCGGCCGCTGCCCCACCGGTCGTAGGCGATGTTTCCGGGGTTCATGCCACCGGTCTACCCGAAGCGCTCCGCCCCGCCGTCGGCGACAGGCCGTGCGGTCGGGCCGGGCCGGGGCCCGGTTCGGCCGCCGTGGCGGGCCCCGGCCCCGGGACGGCCGTCAGCGCTGCCACGCCCACAGCCGGGGACGTTCCCCGGCCGGGCCGGGTACGCGCGGGGCCGCGGTCAGCAGCAGCCCGGACACCACGGCCACCAGGCCCAGCACCGGGGCCAGCCCGAAGCCCAGCCCGGCCACCGTCAGCGCCAGCAGGCCCCCGCCGATCAGCGCCGCGGCGGCCAGCGCGCGCACCGTCCCGGGGTCGCCGCCCAGGACCTTCGGCGGCTCCTCGAACCGCACCGCCCAGTGCGCCAGCGGAAGGATCAGCGGCAGCAGGACCGCCACACCGAGCACGCCCCACAGCAGCCACAGCCCGGTCATCGGCTCGGGCGTGTCGACGCCCAGGCCGTACACCAGGACCCCCGCGACCACGCTGATCGGGAGCATGTGCCACAGGTACACCGTCATCAGCTGCGGCGAGACCCGGTCCAGCATCCTGGCCGGTCCGGAGCGGTCCGTCCACGCGGCGATCCGGTCCCGGAGCAGCATCGCGACCCCGACCTGCACCGCGCCCGCCGCGGCCAGCACCAGGGTCGGCGGGGCCACGTTCGAGTTCTCGGCGGCGAACACGCCGGTCATGTTCAGCGAGTAGGGCCCCGCGGTCACCAGGACCACGGCGGCGACGGCACCGGCGCCGGCGAACCACGCCGCGTGGGAGCGTCGGATCGCCCCCGTCGCGTACCGGAAGCCGAGCTGGTGCACGGCCAGCCAGACGAACGCCACGTTGAGGAAGCCGAAGGCGTCCACACCGGACGCGTACCGGGCGGAGTCGACGAGCACGGCACCGGTCAGCAGGCCGACCGGGACCCACCAGCCGAACCGGTCCTGCGCAGCCGCCAGCAGCGGCGTGGCCACGACCACCAGCACGTACGTGGCCAGGAACCACAGCACCATGCCCGCCGCGCCCGCACCGACCAGCACCGGCTGTTCGGGGGCTCCGGCCAGCACCAGCAGGTGGCAGGCGAGGATCCACACCACCGCGAGGGGGACCACCGGCCACGCCAGCCTCCGCAGCCGCTTGGCCCACCAGACCGAGGCGGACTCCCCCCGGGCCGAGGCCGAACGCCAGCTGATCAGGTTCGCGGCACCGCCCACGAAGAAGATCAGCGGCATGACCTGCGAGACCCAGGTCAGCGCGAAACCGCCCGGGGTGCTCAGGACGCTGCCCGCGGCGAGTTCGCCCTCGGACTGCACGGTCAGTACCGGCAACCACCAGTGCTGGGCGACCACCAGGACCATGACGAACAGGCGCAGGGCGTCGAGGAAGCGGTCGCGGCCCCCGCCCGGAGCGGGCGAGGTGCGCACCGGTGCGGCGGTGCGGCCCGGGGAGGGGGTGGGGGGCCTGCCCCCGTCTGTCGGTTCGACGGTCACGGTCATCGGCTGGCGCTCCTTGGTTCTACCGGACTCGGGCCGACCCGGGTACGCGGCGGTGCCCTCGTCGTACTGCCCGGGGTCAGGGGGGTGTCGACACGTTCCGGCGTGTCGTGTGTCCACGAACGCACACCGGTACGGGTCATCGAGACGGTGACGCGTCGTCGGAAACGACACTAGGTGCGACGACGGATTGTTCGCGAGGGCCCTGGAACCCCTCCCGTCCCCACGGCCTGCCCACCCTCGTGAGGTGGTGCCAGCACCACCGGTGCTCCGGAGGCACCGGCGGGAAGGGGCCGGGCGGGCCCGGACGCGGTCAGGGCGCCGTGGGCAGGGCCCGCTTGTGGGCGGTCGCGCGGTAGCGGTCGACGAGGGTGCGTACCACCTGGTCGGAGACCGGGAGGCCTTCGAGGAAGTCGTCGATCTGATCGTAGGTGAGGCCCAGGGCCTCCTCGTCGGGCTTCTGCGGGGCGAGCGTCTCCAGGTCGGCCGTGGGCACCTTGCGCACCAGGTCGTCCGGGGCGCCCAACCGGGCGGCGACCGCGCGCACCCGGCGCTTGGTCAGACCGGTCAGGGGGACCAGGTCCGCCCCTCCGTCACCGTACTTGGTGAAGAAGCCGGTGACCGCCTCGGCGGCGTGGTCGGTGCCGACCACGAGGCCGCGCAGCCCGCCAGAGACCGCGTACTGGGCGATCATCCGCTGCCGGGCCTTGACGTTGCCGACCACGAAGTCCTCCGCCGCGGCGTCGGCGTAGGCCATGCCCGCCTCGGTGAGCGAGGCCGCCATGGCGTCGGTGGCGGCCCGCACGTCCACGGTCAGGCAGCGGTCGGGGGCGCCGAACTCGACCGCCCGGACGGCGTCCTTCTCGTCCTTCTGGGTGCCGTAGGGCAGGCGCATCGCCACGTACTCGGCCGTGTGCCCGGCCTCCCGGGCCCGGTCGACGGCCAGGCGGCACAGGCGTCCGGCCGTAAGCGAGTCCACCCCGCCGCTGATCCCCAGGACCAGGGCGCGGGCGCCGGTCGTGGTGAGCCTCTCGGCGAGGAAGGCCGTGCGGCGCGCGATCTCGGCGTCGGCGTCGAAGCTCGCGGGAACCTCGAGGTCGCGGATGATCTCGCGGCGCTCCTGGCTCAGATCGGTCTCGGTCACGTGCGCTCCCTGCGTGTGGTGCATGCGTCCCCCGATTATCACCCGTCCCGGGGAGCGCTTCACCATCCGGGCCGGTGATCGCCCGGGTGTTCGGCCCCCGAACAGGTCAGGCGTCGGAGCGCAGGCGGCGGGCGAACCGCTCGTAGTCCACCACCAGGCCGTTGCCGTCCACGGACAGCCGGTACTCGCCGTGGAGGGGGTCCCGGTAGGTGTACCGCTCCAGCCCGTCCTCGGCCGGGTACCGGGTGTAGCGCTGGCGGACGCGGCGGACCCGCAGGGAGGGGATGTCGATCCACACCACCGCGATGTCCCGGTGCTCGCCGGGGCGCAGCCCGAGTCGGCGGATGGGGAGCGTGTTCGTCAGGGGGGTGGCGGCGACGTCGACGTCCAGGCATCCCACCAGCTCGGCGAGGGGGCGGCCGTCGGCGTCGGTCCAGTGGCCGTCCTGGGCCCGGAGGGTGACGGACTCCGGGCCGGAGGCGGACAGCACCTCGGCCCGGACCTCACGGGTCGTCCAGGCCAGGTCCGTGCGGACGGTGAAGCGGGTGAAGAAGCGCTCCTCCCCCTCCACCACGGTCTCCCCCGCCTCCAGCCGGTGACCGTCCGGTTCGGGCAGGAGCGTGCCGAGCCCCAGACCCTCGGGGACGTCGGTGCGGGTCCAGGCTGCCGGGTGTTCCGTCAGTGACGACATGTCACCGTTCTACCGTTCCCGGGCGGGGGACGCCAGAGCGCCAGCGGCCCCGTGCCGCATGCGACACGGGGCCGGAAGCCGTTCGTTACGGGCCCGGGGCCGCCACCCCCCGCGGAGCGTGGGTCCCGGGCCGGAGGGGACGGGGTCAGGCGGTCGGTTCGGCCGCCGGGGCGCGGCCCTGGCCGATCTCGCGGACGACCTTGTCGAAGTCCTCCTCCATCTGCGCGCTGACCCGGCCGAGGCCGTTGAGGGCGAAGATGGCGACGAAGCTGAGGATGACGGCGGGCACCATGGCGTACAGGCCGGTTTCGAGGTAGGCGCTGTCGACGATGTCCCAGATGATGGCGGTCGCGCCGCCGACGACCATGCCCGCGAGCGCACCGACCCAGGTCATGCGCTTCCAGAACAGGGCCAACAGCAGGACCGGGCCGAAGCCGGCGCCGAAGCCCGCCCAGGCGTAGCCGACCAGGTCCATGACGGACTGGTTGCCCCACAGGGCCACACCGGCGGCGACCGCCGCGACGGCGACCACGGTGCCGCGGCTGATCCACAGCAGCGACTTGGGCGAGGCGTTCTCGTTCACGAAGGCCTTGTAGCCGTCCTCGGTGAGGGTCGAGGCTGCCACCAGGAGCTGGGAGTCGGCGGTGCTCATCACGGCGGCGAGGATGGCGGCCAGCAGCAGACCGGCGACCAGCGGGTGCGTGAGCGCCTCGATCAGGCGCGGGAAGACCTGCTCGGGGGTGTCGAGCGGGGTGTCGAAGTAGGCGATGCCGATGAAGCCGACCACGACGGCCAGGGCCATCGCGGAGACCGCCCAGGCCACACTGACGAAACCGGCCTTGGGGATGTCCCTGACCGAGCGGATGCCCATGAAGCGGGCCAGGATGTGCGGCTGGCCGAAGTAGCCGAAGCCCCAGGCCAGACCGGAGACGATGACGACCCAGCCGAGGGTCTCGGTGGAGACCCAGGCGCCGGCGTCGGTGTCCAGGGCGGCGCCGCCCACGGCGGACAGCAGGTCCTCGCCATTGGCCGCCACCCCGTCGGCGAGGCCGGAGAAGCCGCCGATGCTGGTGAGGGCCATCACCGGGACGACCAGCAGGGCGGCCCACATCATGACGGCCTGGATCACGTCGGTGTAGGAAACCGCGAGGAACCCGCCGAGCACCGTGTAGAGCACGACGATGCCGACGCCGATCACGATGGCCGGGGCCGGGGACAGACCGAAGACCTGGTCGAAGAGGGCGGCCATGGCGACGAGGCCGGAGGCGACGTAGAAGAAGTAGAAGACGATGATGAGCACGGCCGAGACGGCGCGCAGGGCCCGTGAGCGGTCGTTGAAGCGGTTCTCCAGGAAGGAGGAGAGCGTCAGCGAGTCGGACTCACCGCCGAAGCGGGAGTCGCTGACCCGCTCGGTGTAGACCCGCAGGCGCGGGGCGATCAGGATCCAACTGCCCGCGAATCCGGCTGCCAGGCCGACGGCGATCCAGGCCTCTCCGAGACCGGAGACGTAGATGGCTCCGGGGAGTCCCAGCAGCAGCCAGCCGCTGAAGTCGCTGGCGTTGGCGCTCAGTCCGGCGACCCAGCTGTTGAGCTGTCGTCCACCGAGCACGAAGTCGGACTGCGAGACGGTCCTCCGGTAGACCCAGAGCCCGATGGCCACCATGACGGCGAGGTACACGCCGAAGGTCGCGACTGACGCGAGCATGGAGTCGTTCACCCGTCTCCTCCTTTCCCTTGGAGCGCGGCGACTGTGCTCACGCGCGCTTGACGAACTTTGTCCGTGATCATCACCTCTCGTAGCCCGGACCACAATGCCCTGTGTGCGGAACAACACCTGTTCGAGACCTCACCGAGTTCTTGACCAGGCATTATTGTCCGCTTGGCCATCGCCGGGAACGTCCGTTTGTCTGATCGGACATACGCGACATCCGGTAATCGGACCACTGGCTGTGCGGGGCCTGCGGGGCCGGGGAGGACGTCCGGCCGGAACCCGGTCCGCCGAGGGCGGCGGGAGAAGGTGGTGGGCGGGGGCGAGGAGGGCTACCGTTACGGCATGGACGCACAGCCCGCCGCCATCCGCGCACGCAGCATAGGACCGTCCGGGATATGTCCTCGCGGGGAGCACGACTGGCAGCCCTCGTCCCCCGGGTCGGCCCGACACCTGTGCACCAGGTGCAACTCGATGATGACCCGGAACTACACCCCGGATCCGGTTCCGGCAGCCCCGGAGGCGGACTGACCCGCCAAGCGGCCCGGCCCCGGGTCCGGAAGGTCCCGCGCGCCTCTGGCTACGCCTCGCTTCGGGTGACGCCGAGCAGGGCGCGCCACTCGTCTGACGGAAACGCCAGGTGCCCTGCGGTCGGGTTCTGGGAGTCGCGGACAGCCGCGCCGGTCGGTGCGCCAGCCACCTCGACGCAGTCTTGTGTCTGTCCTCCGCTGTAGCTGGACTTGCGGAAGACGAGGTCGGAACGCTCAGACATGGTCACCTCTTCTGCTGGGGGGCACAACTTGCCTCCAAGGATCGCACCCTCGCGTTTGGCATCAGCAGAGTTCCCTGGGGCTTCGAGCACGACCGCCGGGAGTGGTGGGGTTCTGCTTCCTGGCCAGACGGAGGGGTTCGCCCCCGCTCCCTTCCGAGCCTTACGCCCCCGGGGTAGAGTGAGCGCGGGACATGCATCGGGTATGCATGACGAAGAACCCCCGGCTCCGGCCGGGGGTTCTTTGTGTCTATAGGGCTACTTGCGAGTAGTGGTCAGCAGAGCCGCCCACTCGCTGCTGGGGAACGAGATGTGCCCGAGCTCCCTGTTCTGGGTGTCACGGACAGCCGCGCCGGTCGGTGCGCCAGCCACCTCGACGCAGTTCTCCTGTCGGCCACTGCTGTAGCTGGACTTACGGAACTTCAGTTCGTGGGACATGGCGAGCATCGGGTGCTCCTTCTCAGATCAGGTCACGGACTCCAGCACTTCAGCGATGAACTCCATGGAGTCGTCGACGGAAAGCGCGGAGGCCTGAGCGTAGTCGTACATCAGCTCATGCTGGCGGATGTCGTCTTCCTCTTCCAAGAACAACGTGTTCAGGCCGCTGGTCTCCAGGTATACACAGCTCGGGTCCTCTGGGAAGTCCAAGACCGTGAACCCGCCGGGCATCACCGCGTGCGGGCCGAGCCGGTTGGGAAGCACTTGGACCCGAAGATTCGGGCGCTGCACGTCAATCAGGTACTGGAGCTGATCGGCCAGATCTGGTGTGACCTTGCGGAGCGCAGCTTCATCGACTACAGCCCACAGCTTCGGTGCATCCGGCCGGGCGAGAATCTGCTTCCTGATCATCCGCGCTTCAATGGCTCGGGCAACGGCATCTTCGTCAGTGATGCCGTGGCCTCGGATGACCGCGCGGGCGTAGGACTCGGTCTGGAGTAGACCCGGAATAAGCAAGGTCTCGACAGTACGGATGGCAGACGCTTCCATCTCCAGCCCGACGTAGGCGCCCTTACCGAGCACGTCCTGGTAACCCACCCACCAGCCCTTGAGTCGGGACTGTTCAGCGAGCGTGATGTAGGCACTGCGCTCATCAGGATCGTCGACCTCGTAGACGTCGAGGAGCTTCTCGATGTCGCCAGGCGCCGGAAGTACCCACTCGTTGCGTTCCATGCGGGTGAGCTTGCCTCGGGAAAACCCGGCCTTCTTCGTGGCCGCGTCCGAGGTCAGCCCGGCGGCCTCCCGTAGCTCGCGGAGTTTCCTGGCCAGGCGTCGGCGGCGCACGGTGGGGCTGCCAGCCACGTGGTCGTCTCCCCTCAGTCCTTCAGCAGTACGCCTTGATCCTATGGCTGAGCGCTGAGAATCAGACATTCCACACACCTCTCACATTAAGACTGGCAACTCTCATTTATTTCAGCGATCATTCTAGATCTGAGCATTGCATATTTCTGCGCAATGGGTAACTATGGCTCTACCCGATGCTCTTGCCGGACCTCCCATCCGGCATCTGAACCCAGGAGTTCGCCATGCAGCGATACCTGAACCTGTCCGAGCTGGCACACGTGCGCTGGCTGACCACCGAAACCACGCGCCGCCGACGCCCCCGCCGCCCCCGCCGGGCCTCCCGGGTCCGTGCCTTCGCCCCGCTTCCCCGCATCCCCGCACCGCGCCGCCCGCTGGAGGCCGCTCCCCTGGACCTCCTCCACGCCGTCCTGGCCGGACTGCACCGCCTGGGGGCGGCCCGATGAACCACGTGTGCGACATCCGCGAACTGCCCGACACCGACGCGCTGCGGACCTGGGCGCGCACCCACCACACCGCGATCGGCTACGTGGGCCCCGACGCCGAGGGCTACCCCGTCTACGAGGCCCACCGGGGCCACGTCACCCGCCTGGCGCGGGGCACCGAGCGCGACCCCCACTCTCACCCGCTGGTGTGGCACTCCCCGCTGGAGCGGGTCCGGTGAGCGCCCGCCCCGGCACCGACCGGGTCCTGGACGAACTCATCGCGGGCCGCTGGATCCTGACCATCGAGGGCGCCCCGCCCGACACCGAGTACGTGGCCTACCGGCCCATCGGCTGGACCGGCCCCGGCAACCCGCACGAACGCATCGCCGCACCCACTCGGCCCCGACTCCTGGCCGCGCTGATCGACCACCACAGGAACGGAGAAACCCCCGTGGCTGAGCCCAAACCCAAGCCCGCCCCCAAGCCCACCGCACCCGAGCACACCGCACCCGGGACAGGCCCGGACCGACCGCTCACCCCCAGCGAGCACCGACACGACCAGGCCATGGCCCGCTACGGCCGCTACCAGGACCAGACCGCCCCACCGGAACAGACACAGGACCGGGCGGACAACACCCGTGGCTGAGCCCCAGCACGTGGACGCCCTGCTGACCTCCGTCGAGGTCGCGGCCCTGTTCCGGGTGGACCCCCAGACCGTCTCCCGGTGGGCCGCAGCGGGCAAGCTCACCTCGCTGCGCACCCCGGGCGGACACCGCCGCTACCACGCAACCCAGGTCCACGCCCTACTCACGGACCGCACGACCACCACCTAGACCCGGACACGCGAACGGCCCGGGGCGCGCGCCCGCCCCGGGCCGTTCAGGGGAGAACCAGCGCTCTCCCCGGAGAGGACCTAGTCCCAGTCCAGGCCGCCACCCGTCTGGTACTCGATCACTCGGGTCTCGAAGAAGTTCTTCTCCTTCTGGAGGTCCATCATCTCCGACATCCACGGGAACGGGTTCTCCGTCTCACCGAAGATCGGGGCCAGGCCGATCTGCTCGGCGCGGCGGTCGGTGATGAAGTGCATGTACTTCTCGCACAGCTCGGAGTTGAGCCCCAGCACGCCGCGCGGCATGGTCTCGCGGCCGTAGGCCACCTCCAGCTCGCAGGCCTCGGTGAGCATCTGCCGGACCTCGGCCTGGAACTCCTCGCTCCACAGGTGCGGGTTCTCGATCTTGATCTGGTTGATCACGTCGATGCCGAAGTTCAGGTGGATCGACTCGTCGCGCAGGATGTACTGGTACTGCTCGGCGATACCGACCATCTTGTTGCGGCGGCCCAGCGACAGGATCTGCGCGAAGCCCGTGTAGAACCACATGCCCTCGAAGATCACGTAGAACGCGACCAGGTCACGCAGGAAGGCCTGGTCGGCCTCGGGCGTACCGGTGCGGAACTCCGGGTCCTCCAGGTTCTGGGTGTACTTGAGCGCCCAGGCGTCCTTCGCGGTGATCGAGGGGACCTCGCGGTACATGTTGAAGAGCTCGCCCTCGTCCAGGCCCAGGCTCTCGCAGATGTACTGGAAGGTGTGCGTGTGCACGGCCTCCTCGAAGGCCTGGCGCAGCAGGTACTGGCGGCACTCCGGGTTGGTCAGCTGGCGGTACACGGCCAGGACGATGTTGTTCGCCACCAGCGACTCGGCGGTCGCGAAGAAACCGAGGTTGCGCTTGAGCATGAGGCGCTCGTCCTCGCTCAGCCCGTCCTTGGACTTCCACAGCGCGATGTCGGCCTGCATGGCGACCTCGGTGGGCATCCAGTGGTTGTTGCACCCGGACAGGTACTTCTCCCACGCCCAGGTGTACTTGAGGGGCAGCAGCTGGTTGACGTCGGCGCGGGCGTTGATCATCGACTTGTCGTCGACGTTCACGCGCTCGGCGTCGCGCTCGATCTCGCCCAGGCCGCTGGTGGCGGCGGCGCTGTTCTCGGAAACCGCGGTCATGCTCGGTACTTTTCCGTTCTCCGGTCGTGCCGGTGTCGTCTCGGGGAGGGGCTGTGCCGTCGGGGGTGGGCGCCCGCCGCGCTCGGCGGGCGCCCGGCCGGACCCGTTACTGGCAGGCCTCGCACTCGGGGTCCTCGATGCCGCACGCCTGGCCGTCGACGATCTCGAACTCGTCCTCGTTCGCCTCGGGCTCGGCCGCGGGGGCCGGGCTCGGAGCCGGGGAGGGGGACGGGCTCGGCGCCGGGGAGGCGGGCACCGCGGCGGCGGCCGGGGTGGCCGACACCGCGTTGAGGCGGCCGTCCGTGCCCTTCAGGGTGCTCTTCTCCACGTGGGTGGCGCTCTGCGAGCGCAGGTAGTACGTGGTCTTGAGACCGGAGCGCCAGGCGCGGCGGTACAGGGCGTCCAGCTTCCTGCCGCTGGGAGCACCCATGTACAGGTTCAGCGACTGGGCCTGGTCGATCCACTTCTGGCGGCGCGAACCGGCGTCCACCAGCCAGTCGGGGTCGACCTCGAAGGCGGTGGCGTACAGGGCCTTCAGGTCGTCCGGCACGCGGTCGATGGCGCCGAGGCTGCCGTCGTGCATCTTCAGCGCGGACACCATCTCGTCGTCCCAGAGACCGCGCTCCTTGAGGTCGCGGACCAGGTAGTCGTTGACCACGGTGAAGTCACCGGACATGTTCGACTTCACGAACAGGTTCCGGTAGACCGGCTCGATCGACTGGCTGACGCCGGTGATGTTGGCGATGGTCGCGGTCGGCGCGATCGCCATGACGTTGGAGTTGCGCATCCCGGTGGACTTGACCCGCTCGCGCAGGGAGTCCCAGTCCAGGGTCTCGCCGCGGTCCATGTCCAGGTCGCCGCCGCGGGAGTCGGCGAGCAGGCGCAGGGAGTCGATCGGCAGGACGCCCCTGCTCCACAGCGAACCGTCGAAGCTCTCGTAGGCGCCGCGCTCGCCGGCCAGCTCCATGGACGCCTCGATGGCGTAGTAGCTGATCAGCTCCATGCTCTCGTCCGCGAAGGTCACCGCGCCCTCGGAGCCGAACGGCGTGCGGATCTTGAACAGCGCGTCCTGGAAGCCCATCAGGCCCAGGCCCACCGGACGGTGGCGCATGTTCGCGCGGTGCGACTCGGGGATCGTGTAGAAGTTCACGTCGATGACGTTGTCGAGCATGCGCACGGCGGTGCGGACGGTGCGGCGCAGGCGCTCGACGTCGATGCCGTCCGGGCCCACGTGCTGGGCCAGGTTGACCGAGCCGAGGTTGCAGACCGCGACCTCGTCCTTGCTGGTGTTCAGCGTGATCTCGGTGCACAGGTTCGACGAGTGCACCACGCCGGCGTGCTGCTGCGGCGAGCGCAGGTTCGACGGGTCCTTGAAGGTGATCCACGGGTGGCCGGTCTCGAACAGCATGGTGAGCATGCGGCGCCACAGGTCCACGGCGGGCAGCTTCTTGGAGACCTTGATCAGCCCGGCCTCGGCGTCGGCCTCGTACTTCTCGTACGCCTCGACGAAGTCCCTGCCGTACTTGTCGTGCAGGTCGGGGACCTCGTCCGGGGAGAACAGGGTCCAGGTGCCCTGCTCCTCCACGCGCTGCATGAACAGGTCCGGAACCCAGTTCGCGGTGTTCATGTCGTGCGTGCGGCGGCGCTCGTCGCCGGTGTTCTTGCGCAGGTCGAGGAATTCCTCGATGTCGATGTGCCAGGTCTCCAGGTAGGCGCAGACCGCGCCCTTGCGCTTGCCGCCCTGGTTGACCGCCACGGCGGTGTCGTTGGCGATCTTCAGGAACGGGACGACGCCCTGGCTCTTGCCGTTGGTGCCCTTGATGTGCGAGCCCAGGCCGCGGACCGGGGTCCAGTCGTTGCCGAGGCCGCCCGAGTACTTGGACAGCATGGCGTTGTTGCTGATGCCGTGGAAGATGTCGTGCAGGTCGTCGCCGACCGTGGTCAGGAAGCAGGACGAGAGCTGCGCCCGCACCGTGCCCGAGTTGAACAGGGTGGGCGTGGAGGCCATGAAGTCGAACGAGCTCAGCAGCTCGTAGAACTCGATCGCGCGGGCCTCGCGGTCGTCCTCGTTGAGCGCCAGGCCCATCGCCACCCGCATGAAGAACGCCTGCGGGAGCTCGTAGCGGACCTCGTCGCTGTGCAGGAAGTAGCGGTCGTAGAGGGTCTGGATACCGAGGAAGGTGAACTGCTCGTCGCGCTCGGCGTGCAGGGCCCCGCCCAGGCGCTCCATGTCGAACTTGGCCAGCGCCGGGTCGAGCTGGCCCAGGTCGATGCCGCGGCCGACGTAGGCGGCCAGGTAGGTGGCGTAGCGCTCGGACATCTCGGACTGGCTGGCGGTCTCGGGGGCGCCGCCGACGAAGCTCAGGGCCTCGGTGCGGAGCTTGTCCAGCAGCAGGCGCGCGGCCACGTACGAGTAGTTCGGGTCGACCTCCACGAAGCTGCGGGCGGCCATGACCAGGGCCAGCTCGACCTCGGAGTCGGGGATGCCGGGGTAGAAGCCGCGACGCGCCTCGGTGAGGACCTTGTCCGCCGAAACACCGGTGAGCCGCGCACAGGCCTCGGTTACGACGTGCTCGATCCGGTCGATGGCGGCGCGGGCGCCACCACCGTCGGTCGGCTCGGGCCGAACGGATGCGGGCACGGCCTCGACGTCAAGGGTCATACAGCGGCTCCAACCTCGGTAAAGAAGAGTCCCGGCGGGGAACGGGGGTTCACGAGTGGCAGGCGCGCGGCTCGCACCGGTGGACCGCCGCACTGGATGCGGAGGATCCTGTGACCGGTGGGTCGCGGCGACTCCCCTCGACGCCCCCTCGTCTGGGTAGCTGGTGGCAGGGCCTGGGGCCCGCGGGTGACCTACTCGCCCACCGGCGTCCGGGGCCGTTCGGACCCCGGTCCGGGTGGCGGTCGTCGTTCCCGCCTGCTTCACCAGGGCGGGAACCCCGGTGAACCACCAACGGGTCCCGATACTACATCTAGGGGCTCCCGCCTTGGAACACCGCAAGATACTGGCGTGTTGCGGATTTCTCAGATTCTTCGACACCCGTCGAACACACGCATGGAGCGTGGTATGAGTGCCTCGCGAACACCCGATTCCGGTGCACGCCCCGCCGGGTTCGCAGGCTTTCGGAGAGGGTCGGACACAGCCTAGAACGTCACCGGGGCGCACGTGTCCGAGCCGCTCCCGGAGATCGGCCACAGAACGGCACAGGAGCTCCGGGAAGGGGTCCGTGAACGGGGGGCCGCACCGACGGAACCCGGCGTACCAGGTCGCTGCGGTGCGATGGGGCCGCCGTCACGTGTCCGGAACCGGACGCGGACCCCCGGCACCGGATCACCGGGGCGCGTCAGAAAGCTCACTCCTCGTCGAGACGGCGGTCCAGGTCGTCCTCGGACAGACCCAGATCGGTCCGGATCCGGAAACGGATCCTGAGGAGTTCCACGAACAGGTCGCGGACGTAGGCGGGCAGCGCCCCGCCCGCGAACCGGCGGGCGCCCTCGGTCGCCCAGCGTTCGGCCCCCTCCAGGTCGTCGTGGGCGTAGAGGACCTCGGCGACGTGGATGTGGGTCGCCAGACCGGCCCGGGGGCCGCTCTCCAAACGCTTGAGGTGGTCGTAGGCCCGTTCGCGCTCGTCCAGCTGGAGCAGGGCTCCGGCGCTCAGGGCGCGCGCGTCGACCACGGTGGGGCCGCCGTCGTCCATGGCCCGCTGGTAGGCGGCACAGGCCCGTTCGAACTCCTGGGCGATCTCCCACTGCTCCCCCGCGCGCACGAACAGCTCCGCGCGGGTGACCTCGCTTCCGGCGTCGACCCGGTTGGCCAGATCCAGCAACTGGGCGGCGATCCTGCCGTGCTCACCGGATCGGACGGCGTGGAATTCCAACCGGTCGAGTTCTGCAGTCGTCACCTGGGTCAACCGCATCGCCCCCATCCCCTACTCGCTCCCCCCGCGCCCGTCAGGCCCTGGCACGCTCCAACGCCTGCCAGAACCCGTGGCGCAGTCCGTCACGGACCTCGTCGCGCAACAGGTGGTCAATCGGGAGCGAGGAGCCCTGGAGCAGGCGCGCCTCCAGGTCGGAGGGCATCCGGGGCCTCCGGGCCAGTACGGCCTCGACCCACAGGGCGGGTGCCTCACGTGCGATCGACTCCGCGAAGTCGTTCCCTTCCTTGTGCGCGACACGCACCGCGTCATCAACGGTATGCGCGGCGGAGCCAGTCTGCTGGGCATATCCAGGACTGTGACCTGATTCCTGGTAACCACCGGTACTGAACCGGCTGTCGAACTCGGGACCAGTAGGCTGCCGTTCCCCGAAGCGGAGCCCGGCGTGACCGCGGCGTGCGGCGTCAGTTTCCGTACTGGTCCCATAGGTAGGGTTTGCTTCTGCCCCACCTCCGAAGCCTGGATCCTCGCCGGGTCCGAACCTCAGGTCCTGTTGGGGTGGCGGGGTCTTTCTCTGCGGCGGCCTCTGCTGGGGTGCGAAGGAGGCCTGTGGGCCGGTCCCGCTGTCGAAGGCCCTCTGCGGCCCGGTCCCGTGGAAGGACTGCTGCGGCCCCGTTCCGTGGAAGGACTGCTGCGGCCCCGTTCCGTGGAAGGACTGCTGGGGTCCGGTCCCGTGGAAGGACTGCTGCGGCCCGGTGCCGTCGAAGGGCGGCTGGGGGCCGGTCATCGGCTGCCCCTGGCCCTGCGCCGGTCTGTTGGGGAGCCCGTAGCCCCCCTGTTCGGCGCCGCCCATGGCCTGGTGTCCGCCGGTGCCCGGGGGCGCGTATCCGCCCTGGCCGTTGGCTCCGTGCCCGTTCTGGGCCGAGTGCCCCCCGGCGGCGCCGGGGTAGGCCCCGTTGCCGTTGGGCGGGGCCTGGCCGCCCGAGGGGAAGCCGTTCGCGTCGATCCCGCCGGGGGCCGGGGAGGCGTTCTCCGCGCCCGGCCCGGCCAGGTGGTCGACACCGCGCTGTTGCGCTATCGACCGGCGCATCGCCCGCAGCTGGTCCATCGCGCTGCCCTGGGGGACGGACTGGCCGCCGGTGCCCGCGAACATCGCCTCCAGCCCGCCGGTGGAGGTGTCGGCCGGTTCGCCCCTGCCGGCGTCGGCGGTCGCCGCGGGCTGGCGCGGTCCGGGCTGGCGCGGCGTCTCGGGGGCGGACCGGGCGCGGCCGTTGGCGAAGGGCGTGGTCGTCTTCGCGGCGTTCTCCTGGGTGGAACCCCCGCCGGAGAGCAGGCTGACGTGCGGACGCAGGTGCCCCGCGCCGATCTCGATGAGGTCGTCGCACTCCCGGCGCAGCACGCGGGAGATGGTCCAGTTGCCCTCGACCGAGATGTGTACGACGGTGACCCGCACACCCATGTCCTGGACGTCGGCGACCACCGGGGCCATGTCCTCGTCCCCGCTGACCAGGACCGCGTCGCACAGGACACCGGTGCGGGCCAGGGTGGTGAGGTCGCGCTGGACGTAGCTCTCCACGCCCTCCCTGCGGCCCGGCCGTATCCGGGCGGCACGGAACTTGACCCCGGGGATGTCCGCGATCCCGTCCTGCTCCTGGGCCCTCCGGTCGTCGGCGACCGCCTCGTACCAGTAGCAGCGCAACAGCGGCAGGCCCGTCCGGTCCCGCGCCACCTCGTTGAGGAACTGGACGAGACCGGAGTAGTCCCAGGCGACGGAGTCCCGGTTACGGGTTCCGTGCACGGCCATCGCACCGTCGGCGAGAAGGTATCCCGCGTCGACGAACAACGCGCAACGGTCCACGTGACACCGCCCCCTTCCCTGTCGATCTCTGGGCCATGTCCATGACCGGGGCACAGCCTAGCCAAGTCTGTATCGGTTTGCGTGCCCACCATGAACACTGACAGTTACGGTCTTGCTACGCACAAACGGACCTCCAGGGTGGGGTCCGGCCTGCCGGCCACCCCCTGAGGACCGGAAACCTCCTGCCGGTAGCTGGCTCTCAGGACCGCATCGGGGCGGTGAGGGCGACGACGCCCACCATCACGGCATCCTGCCCGGAGGAGATTCGGATATCCGTTTCGCGCCCGAGTACTGCGTCGAATCGGACCACGTCGACCCCGAAGACCATCGGGTCCCCGACCGCCCCCCTCGCGGAACCCGTGAAGGCGTTGTCCGCGCTGCCGTGGCCCCCGATCGGCGCGAGCGGGCTCCCGCCCACCGTCACCCGGTCGCCGCCCAGATCGGCGTCGCCCTCCCAGGCCACCACCTCGAACCGCGCCGGGACCGACTCCGGCAGCAGACCCGACACCGGGACCCCCGTTCCGGCCCGGTCCTGGAAGACCGCGGTGGTCTCGTCCAGGACCATCGCCTGGTGGACGCCCTCCACCGCCGGGTCCTCCAGCACCACCACCAGGCTCCAGCCCGCGTGGACGCCCCGGCCCTCCCGGGCGGGGATGTCACCGACCCACCACTGACCGCCGCCGCTCTCCCGAACCAGCTCGGTGACGTTCGCGAACGCCTGGTAGGCCGGGTAGCCGGGCAGTTCGGCGACGCGGGTGTCGGAGGAGGCGACCGTCGTGTAGGCGGCCATGCCCGGCCCCTTCACCCGGGCGGTCGGCGAGCCCGGCTCCCCCGCCGCGGAGAAGTACAGGCCCGCCCAGCGCACCGAGCCGCCCTCGGGGAGTTCCCAGCTGGCGGAGCTGGAGGAGGTGGTCGTGGGGTCCTGGTCCCGGTCCAGCGGAGCCATCACCCAGTTGTCGTTGTCGAGCCGCTCGCCCGAACGCTCGCGCGCCCGAGCGCACTCTCCGGGCGCCTCGTGAGAGCCCTCCTCGTCGTACCCGGGGGTGGGAGAGGGTTCGGCCGGGACCTCGGGTACGGGCGGGCCCGTACTCCCGGCCCCGTCCGGGGCGCCCTCCTGGCCGGTGGCCTCCTCCTGCCCGGTGCCGTCCGTGCCCTGTTCCGCCCCGGGAACATCGTTACCGGATTCGCCCTCGGAACCGTCGAGAATCCCACCGCCCCCGAGAACATCACCGAGCCCATCATTCACACCGGTCCCAGGGCTCTCCTGGTCGGCCGGGGCCCTGCGCAGGTCGGCGCCCTCCTGCTCCTGCGCTCCGGGCACCACGGGCCCCTCCTGAGGCCCGGGCGTCGCGGCCCCCTCCTGCGCGCCGGGCGTCGCGGATCCCTCCTGAGGCCCGGGCGGGACGACGGGGCGTTCGTCCGGCGGGCTCTCCGGCAGCTCCGGCCACCCCCACCACGGCCAGGGCCACCCGCCATGCGGCGGTTCCGGTTCGGTACAGGTCAACAGGGCGTTGCCGACGGTCTCCGTACGCACCTGGCCCGCGGTGGCGTAGCGCGCCGTGGTTCCGTCCGGGGTCACCCCCCGCTCACCAACAGCCCGGAAACTCACCCCGCCCGAGGTGATCACCACGCTGGCGGGCACGTCGACGTCGGCGTCGGGCGCCACCCGGACGTCGAGGAACTGGGTACTGCTCTCCCCCTCCTCCATCCCCGAACGCACGCACTCGCCGCCGCCGCTCCCGGCCGCACAGCCCCAGTCGCCGTGGCCGACCGCCATCGGGACGGCGCTCCCGGCGCCGCCGGAGGAGACCATCTCCACTCCGGGCGGCAGCGTGACGGCGGCGATCACGTCCTCCACGGTGGACGCCCCCGTGTTGAGCACGTCCAGGACCATGATTCCGTCCTCCCCCGGCACCAGCGCGCCGACCGGGTCGATGCCCGCCGCGAACAGGGGCTGGGGCTCCTCGGCCTCCTCCGGAGGGTCGGGGGCTTCCGGGGGCTCCGACTCCTCGGGCTCCTCCGGGGGCTCCGGAGCGGGGGCCGCCGGGACGTCAGCCGGAACCGCGGGCACCGGTTCCGGTTCCGGGGCCGGGGCGGGCGGGTCCTGGGCGGGCGGGGCCGCCGGGGGGTCGCCGGGGGCCGGTTCCCCGCCGGGCCGCTGCTCCGGCTGGGGGGCCGCGGCGGGCGGAGGGTCCGCCGGGGGCGCGCCCTCCCCGCCGACCAGGGCGAGCGCCACCGCGACGGCCACACAGGCCGACGCCGTCGCTCCGGCCGTGGCCTGCTGCTGGCCCCGGGACATCCGGTTCCACCAGGCTCCGGCCGCGATCCCTCCCGGGGTCGCGGTGAGGTAGCCCGTGGCACCGAAGCCGACCACCAGGGGGAGGACGATCCCGCGCAGACCGACGTTGACGTCCATCAGCTCCGCGTACACCTCGCGACAGTCCGCGCAGTCGTCCAGGTGCCGGTCGACCTTGGCGGTGTCGCGTTTGGACAGGCCGCCGCGCACGTAGGCACCGAGCAGCCCGAGCGTGGGCCGGCAGGCCTCCGCCGCTCCCCCGCCCGCCAGGTGCATCTGGAGGTAGGCCTGACGCAGCCCCTCACGCGCCCGGTAGGCCAGGGCGGCCACACCGTTGGCGTTCATCCCTAGGATGGTCGCCGCCTCCGCGGGCTTGACCCCCTCGATCTCCGTGTGCCAGAGCACGGACTGCCAGCGCTCGGGCAGGGAGAGGAAGGCGCGGGCGATCAGTGAGCGTTCCAGGCCCTCCAGGGCCGGGTCGACGAAGGGTTCGCCGGAGTCGTAGCTCTCCATGTCGTCGGTGACGACCTGGCGCTTCTCCCCTCTCCCCCGGTCGTAGGCGGCGTTGCGGACCGCGGTGAGCAGGTAGGGGCGGAAGGCGTCGCTGGGCCCGCCGCCGCGCTGGATGACGCTGAGCACCTTGGTGAACGCCTCGGCGACCGCGTCCTCGACCTCGGCCTCACCGCGCAGCAGCTGACGCGCCAGACCGCGGGCCGCCCCGGCATGGCGTTCGTAGAGGGTTCCGTAGGCGACGTTGTCACCGGACTTCACCCGTTCGATGATTTCGGCGTCACCGATCAGTGTCTCTGTGTGATCGCCTTCGGCGTCGGTCACCCAGCGCCCTTTCGTGGTCAGCTCCCCCGCCGCGAGCCAGCCGGGGGCACGGGGGCGGGGTCGGTGTCGAAGAATCGCGTGCTCGAAAAAAATATCCCGTATCCGCGTCATAGCCGCCACCGATCTCCGTGATTGGAGTGAGGGAGAACGGAGGGGTCCACCGCGGGGGCGCGGACCCACCTCCGTTCACCTGGCCGAACAACGACCGGGAGCAGTGCCATGGGCGAGATCGATGTGGGTGCCGGGGCGCGGGACCGTATGGTTCGACGCGCCCGGGAACTGCGTGCGCCGTGGGGGCGCCGGAGCAGGGAGGAGGGGTGGAACCCCGCCGAGGACTGGTGGACGCCCTCGGTGGACGCCGTCTGTGAGGCCCACGCGAGCGGGGGCGACCTGACCGGTGCCTGCTCCCGGCTCGGCCAGGCCCGGGCCCGCTCCGGGATCGGCATCGGCCGGGCCCTGACCGACCTCGACGCCTTCGCCCGGGTCGCGGGCTGGGACCCGGTCCCGTTCCACCTCGTCCTCGCGCTGGCCGAGGGCTGGGTGGAGGGCGGACGCGGACGGAACACCTGCCAGGACCCGCTCACCGGCCTGGCCGGCGAGGAGTACCTGCGCACCCGGGTCGGTGAGCTCTACCGGGGCGCGAACGAGACCGTCCCCGCCGCTTTCGGGCACCAGCTCGTCGTGGTCGCGCTGGACCCCTCGCTCGACCCCTGGCGACGGACCGCCCGGATGATCGTCCTCGGACACGAACTGCGCCGCTTCTTCACCCGTGGAGAGTCGGTGTGCCTGGTCAGCCGCGGCCGGATCGCCGTGGTCACCAGGGACGGCCCCGGGTTGACCGCGGAACTGGACGAGCTGCGCGAGGGGATCTGCTGGGACCACGGAGCCGCCGTGTGGTCGGTCCCGTTGCCCGGAACCCACCGGGAGGCCGCTTCCCTGCTCGACGGCCTGGGGAGGCCGCGACGGGGCGGATGACCCACTGACGCCGTCCCGGACCGCGCGGCCCTCCTTGAGGGGGGAGGGCCCGGTTCGGACGGCAACGCCGACCGCCGCGCGAAGCTGAGGGGACGAGCGCGAAGCGGTCGGCACCGTCCGACGGGGTCCCCGGGCCCTCTGGCCCCCACGAGAGGGCGGCCCGCGGGATCCGTCGGACGGTACAGGCGCCGCGCGACGGCGGCGCCCGGAGGCGCGCTCACACAGGGGAGGTGGGCGCGCCTTCCGTCATCTCAGCGGATGACCGGGCCCCGGGTGAGAGGTCATCCGACCTTGAGCAGACCGAAGCTGGCCCGGAAGAGCGCCCTTCCCAGCAGGGAGGCGGGCACCGCCCGCACCCCGGCGATGCGCTCCTCGAACAGAACGGCTGGGCCAGCGACAACGAGGAGTACCTCGACAACCTCGAGACGGCCTGGACCGACACCGCTCTGGACGCGGGGGAGCTGTTCGGTGTCCGCAACGAGGACGGCTGGCTCTACGACTACCGTAGCGACGACCCCACGGAGAACCTCAGCTGGGACTGGTGGCTGGGCAACGCCAAGAACTCCCTGGGCGAGGTGTGGGAGGGCCACTCGGCGTGGTCGAAGCGCGAGAGCGATCCCGCGTACACGGGAACCCACACCGCGATCAACACCGCCATGCTCGTGACCGGCCCGGTCAAGTTGGGCATCGAGGTCCTCAACCTGGGCAACGGCCGTTCCGGAGACGGTGCGGGGGCCGAGGCCGGTCCGTACGGCGGCCAGGGCTGGAGTCCCGGCGTCGGAGAGTCGGACCGCGAGATCGCGGACATCATCGGGGAAGGCCGTACTCCGATCACCGAGCGCCTCGGGGACGTCCTGGAGCAGACACCCACTCTGCCGCCCATCGCCCCGGACCGCCCCAGCACACCGCCGCCCTCAGGCCAGCCCGACCCCGTGACACCGACGCCGGGCCAGACCCCCACCAACCAGGGCCCCACTCAACAAGACTCCACCCAGCAGGGCTCTAACCAACCGGACCCCAGGCCCACAACCGCCCCACCTGTGAACGGGAGGGACGGTCAGGGTAACGAGCCCAGACAGCCAAGGAGTGAGGAAAGCTCACACGATGATGACCGACAGGGTCACGGGCCCGGTGACGAAGAACGTCGCGGCAATGACTCGCCCACACACCCCAGAAGCGAGGAACAACATCCAGAGAGGCCTCCTGGTCGCCGTAACGACGAGCAGGGGCAAACTGGACAGGAGAAAACCGGATCCGAATCACGGACGAGGCAGGATGAAGAAGCGGAACTGCCCCCTGAGGCAGACGCCGGTGGTAGTGGAAATGGCAATAGAGATGGGGATCCGCCAAGAACCGAAGGTGAGGATGGTGACGGTGATGGCGACAACGACCGCGATGGCAGCGACAATTATCCCCAAGATCGACCTGAACCTACGCATCCGGACAACCGCAAACCGGATCACGACGGACCAATGCCACCCGAACTCCGGCCCGCTCTCAAGGAAAGCATCCAGCAGGTCCCTGGTTTCAAACAACTCGGCTTCAACGACAAAGATTTTGCAAACCTGTTCAACTCACTAGAAAACAAGAGATCCAACACCGGAGCACAAACAGCCGATATAATCTTACAAGGACGCCTGTCCAAATTTGAGGGATTCAGCGAAATAATCGCTTCACTGAAAAATAAAAACGACCTCCCTGCAAGAAACCAAGAAATGAGAATAGCCCTGGATCTTCTGGATTCCGGATTTCCGGAAGATCGTGTTTCATTCCCCGGGAAAAACCAAATAACCGGTGAGGATCTTGACGTGGCCGCAAGGAGGGATGATGGGGCCATCGAGTACGGCTACCAGGCCAAGGTGGTCGAAAACCCCGAGGGCATCAGGAGTGCGCTAAGGAAGATCAAAAAACAGTTCCCCCAAACCTCTGAGGCGAGCCACAGAGCTGGGGTCATCGAGGCTAACTTCAACATTGACCAGCTTCTGGACAGAGACTTGAAGCCTCTTCATGACGCGATCAAAAAGCAGAATATATCATTCCATATCCATTTTCAGGATGGAACTCTCGATTTCCCCCCAGGGGCCTCAATCTACCCGAACAGATAAGGAAAATATATGCCAACTCTCATGCGGTCACCTGATGAAGTCGGATCGTGGCTCTGGTACGTAGAAGCGCCCGAAAACCCTGACATAAGAGACTGCCTCGATGTCCTTGCCAGGGTCGCAGGAGTTTTGGAAAAACACGACCTGATGAAGTCGAATGTCATAGAAACCTGCTGGAATCAATATGGCAAGGGAAAGATCGGAATCTGGACAAAGTCATCTCTCAACACCCCCTTCTCCGATCCTTCATCCGCAGAATTCGTACAGCAGAGCAAACCTGCTGGATTCCCTGATTCTTATGCTGATTATATCGAGACCGTGAGCCTTGGCACCTGGATCGACGCAACTGGCCGAAGGCGCCAGGAGATACAACTAATAAATTTGTCAATATCTCCCGAACCCGGAGAGATTCAGGTGGAAATTCGTGTTCACCATGATATCTGGTCCTGGTACGACTTCTCGGGGCACCCCCATCCCAAGGTATACAAACAGAACGCTCCACGTCTTGCTGCGGCGCTCGAAGAAGTGGGAAAAACGCTCGAAGTCGATACTGAGAACGGAGAAAGTACGTACTTCGGTGTCTCGGAAGGCTTCTGGATCAAGCGCCCAGACGAAGAAGAACTTGTGGATGGACTTGCCATGGATGCCACCGACAGACTGTGAACCATGGAAAAGGAAATGATTTTCTAAAATTAACCAGGAGAAGACCAGGGAAGCGTGAACTTGGTTTTGACCTACCTCACGCGCGAGCGCACCCACCCCAAGGAACATGCCACCGACCGCGGAACCTGCCTGCCACATACTCCTTGAGGATAAATTTATGAAGACTCAAATAATACAGGCCCTCGAATGGAGAAATAAATAAGACAAGGAGAGAGGTTATCTGCGGAGACATCTGAAGGAAACAGCTTCACCAAGATTCGGTCCTTGAAGGCGTATCGGGATCACGCCACCGCGGAGCTGGCGGTAGGAAGCACCAGCAGAAACGTCTCAAGGCAACTGTTGATCCTAGCCTGTCTGGCCAAGGACGGTTGTCCTCCCTGGAGGTCGAGCCCGACTACCTTCCCGCGAGGATAGTGAACGGTGTCTGGCTCAACGCCTTCCCTGTGTGCGCCGGGTCCCTGTTTGTTAATTCCGTGAGGAAGTGAAGCCCATGGTGTTCGTTCGCCAGTTCCGGTGTCGGTCGATCAGACCGGGATCGAGCAGATCGAATCCGGTCTTTCAGCACTCGAACTGAACCTGCCGGTCTTTCCTCCAGCCGGATCTGTTGCGCGCCTTCCTAGATGGTGAGCCGGAGGAGTTCGAGCAGACCCTCGTCCAGGAGCTGGAGTCGTTCAGGGAGTACAACGCTCAGGAGGAAGGGCAGGGGATTCGCTCGCGCAGGTGCTGCCGCTCGGGTTGCCGGTAATCCGGTCGCACCTGGAGTCTCGGACTGATCGCCCCCGAACATGAGACGGCCACCGCTGTGAGCATGTGGGTGTTTTGGAACCAGAGGATCGGCGGCGCCCGTGCCGCCCACCGTAGTAGCGATCGCCCCACTCGACTGGGTGAGGGGGTAGGTCGGGCGTCTCGGCACGGGGCGTGCTCGCGGCCTGACGGCAACGGCGTGGGCGAAGTGCTCAGGCCGCTGTCCCTTCTCAAACACGCTCCGAGTCCTCCGCCGAGCCAACTCAGCCCCGGCCCCCTGCCAGGGGCTTCAGTGTTTCCGGCCGGGGCGGGGATGACGTGGTGGCACGAGGAGGGGCGGCGTGCCAGCACGGGGAGGCAGGCACCCCCAATTTCATTCACCTATGAATCAAAATGCTCAAAACTTCACATAAGACCCAAAAGTCAGTACCGACATCGATAGCGGTTGGTACCTTCCAGGGATGCTCGCACGCTTCTCGGGGTTCTTCGTCGGTTCGGTGTTCGGATTGGCGTTCGTGCTGATCAACAGTGGTCCGCCCCTGCCACCGGCCGTGTCCCTCGCGCTGCGGGCCCTGGCCGTCGCCGTGGCCGTGGCCGTCGTCGTGCTGGCGGTTCTCGCCATGCGCAGGGACAGCCGGAACGCGGGAGGCTCCGCCCACGAGCAGGGGGAACGACCGGTCGCCCCGCGTTTCGGGACCCTCTTCGGCACCGTCACCCTGGTCGAGTTCGCCCTGATCCTCGGCGGGGTGGCGGCGCTCAACTCCTTCGGGGCCCCGCCCCAGACCGGGGTGGCCTGGGTCGCCCTCATCGTCGGCCTGCACTTCTTCCCGCTGGGCCTGGCCTGGCGGCAGCGGGAGATCCTCCACCTCGCCTGGTACGCGACCGCGCTCGGCGCGCTCGGCCTGGTCATGGTGCTCGCCGGGTACCCGGACTGGGTTCCGCTGGTCAGCGGGGTCGTCACCGGCGCGGGGATGCTGCTCGGCGCCCTCACGGCCCTGGTCCTGGTGCACCGCGAGGCCGCCGCCCCGGCGTCCGAACACCCGGCCTAGTCGGGCAGTTCGCCCAGCCCGAAGTAGGGCAGGCACGGCTCCAGGCCCTCGACCGTCACCGGGACCGTGCGGTGCCTCTCCCAGTCCTGCCTGGTGAGTCGGTACACGGTCTCGCTGACCTGCCTGCCCCTTACCGCGACCAGGCGTGAGCCGTCCGGCCGGTACCCCAGCCGCCGGGACACCCCGTGCGAGGCCGCGGAGTCCTGGAAGGCCTCCGAGACGGCCGCGTCCGCGCCCAGGCACTCGAAGGCCAGGTGGAGCACGGCGGCGCGCATCTCCGTGCCCAACCCCATGCCCTGGTGGCTCAGTGCCAGCCACGAACCGGTACCCACCTGTCGGGCGACCGCGAAGTCCTTCGCCGTCATGTCCTGGACGCCGATCACGGTGCCCTCGTGCACCACGGCCGCGTTGAACGTCCACTTCTCCGGTGTCCACGAGGCCATGGACGACCAGTTGTGCTGGATGACCCCGAGCGCCAGGCGGCGGGGCGTCTGGTCGGTCCACGGAACGACGAAGGGCATCCGCTCCGGTTCGTGCACCCCCGAGACCGCGGCCTCGGCCAGTCGGGCGAGGTCGTCGTCGGAGGGCATCCTCAGTTGGAGCCGGGGCGTGTTCAGGCGCAGCCCCCTCGGGGGGAAGTACTCGGCGATCATGTCCCGATTCTGGCCGCGCGGCGCGCCGCTGTCACCCGTGTTTCGGCGCACCGGAGAGCGTCGGGCCGCCGTTCAGCGGGTGAGCTCGCCGACGAGTGCGGCCAGCTCGTCCGCCGCCCGGGCGGGTTCGCCCGTGACGTCCCGGACCACCCACCCGCGCATCCCGGCCAGGTGAGCGGGGTGCGCGAAGGCGGGGTCGGTGAGCAGGTAGCCGCAGGGCGCGTCCGGCCAGTCCGGGACCGTGGGCAGGCGCTCGGTCCGGTAGGCGGCGGGTTCGCCATCCCGGCCGGGGAGCCCGTCCAGCCCCTGGTTCCGGGAGATGTCCGCGCGGGTCGGGCTGCCCGGCTGGGGCAGCGGAGCGTCCACCAGCACGTAACCGAGGACCGGACGGTGCGCGGCGCGCTGGGCGGCGCCGATCGCGCCGAGGAGCGGACCGGAGTCCCCCTCGGCGACGAGTACGGCCGGCGCCCCCTCGGCGGCCAGCCGGTTGATCTCCAGGCTCGCCCGTGCGACGTAGCGGGCGGCGTGGGGCGGCGTGTCGTCGTCCGGAACCTCGGGGAGGACCGGGGTGCGCTCCCGGGCGGTGAGCGCTTCCGCCGCGCCCGGGAGGGAGAAGGGGGTCCGGAGGGTGGGGGGCAGCAGGACGGTGATCACGCGGGTCCGTCCTGGCGGGTCTCGTCCCGGACCCAGGCCAGATAGGCCGGGTTGCCGCCCGCGACCGGCACCGCCACGATCTCCGGCACCTCGTAGGGGTGCGTCCGGACCAGGTGCGCCACCAGACCGTCCAGACGGTCCGCCGCGGTCTTGGCCACCACCAGCCACTCCTGGTCGGCCTGGGTGGCGCCCTCCCAGCGGTAGAAGCTCGTGATCGGTCCGCTCACCTGCGCGCAGGCGGCCAACCGGTGGTCGACCAGCGAACGGGCCACCTCCTCGGCGCCCTCGCGGCTGTCGACGGTGGTCTCCACCCGGACGGTCCCGGTGTGCTCCTGCATGCTCGTCCCAACTCCGGGTCGGGGCAGCCCTGGTCCGCGCGGCCCCACCCGGTGTCCTAGGCTCACTGGTCATGAGCGAACGTGATGAACTCCTGCGTCAGATCAACGATAAGGCGGTCGTGCGCGGGAAGGTGACCCTGTCCTCCGGCAAGGAGGCCGACTACTACGTCGACCTGCGCCGGATCACCCTGGACGGGGAGGCCGCGCCCCTGGTCGGCTCGGTACTGCTGGACACCGTCTCGGACCTGGAGTTCGACGCGGTGGGCGGTCTGACCCTGGGCGCGGACCCGGTGGCCGCCGCGATGCTGCACGCGGCGCACGCGCGCGGCCGCAGGCTGGACGCCTTCGTGGTGCGCAAGGCCGGCAAGGCGCACGGGCTGCAGCGGCGGATCGAGGGGCCGGACGTCCGGGGCCGCCGGGTGCTGGCGCTGGAGGACACCTCCACCACAGGCGGTTCGGTGATGACGGCCGTGGAGGCGCTGCGCGAGGAGGGCGCCGAGGTCGTGGCGGTCGCGTTGATCGTGGACCGCGGCGCGCGCGCACGGCTGGAGGAGGAGGGCCTGGAGTACCGGCCCGTCTTCGAGGTGTCCGACCTGGACGTGTGACCCCGGCTCAGCGGCGGTTCGCGGGCGGGGCCGGTCGGCCCTGCCCCGGACCGGGGCCCGGTCTAGGGGCAATGCTGTTCAGTTAAGGGTTGTGGTGGTCCGTCAACCCTGACCCAGACGAAGAAGGGGCTCCCTGGTAGGACAGCTGTATCTCACCCCAGCTGTTCCCAAGGAGCCCCTTGCCCGACCATTGTGTCACGACCCGACAGACCCACCACGCACCCGGCGCCCTGGCCCCCGGCCACCTGGGAGAACTCACCCAGATCGTGCCTTTTGAGATGGTCGATTCCGTCCTGGAGGAATCCAACAGCCACCAACGACGCTCACGCCTGCTTCCCTCCCGCGTGGTCGTCTACCTCCTGCTCACAGCCGGACTCTTCACCCACTGCGGCTGGCCCGCCCTGTGGCGCAAACTCACCGCCGGGGTGAGCCTGTGCACCCAACCGGCCGCCTCCGCACTGTTCTACGCCCGCAAACGCCTGGGCCCAGCACCCCTCAAAGCTCTGTTCGAGCTGCTCTCTGGCCCCACCCACAGCGCCCACCGCTTCCACGGGCTGCTGGTGTGCGCCATCGACGGCACCCTGCTGGACGTACCCGCCACACAAGCCAACCGGGCCGTGCACCGCTCCAGCGGAGCCACCCGCTGGGCCGGGGCCGGCTACCCCCAAGTACGGTTGCTCGCCCTGGTCGCCACCGGATCCCGGGCACTGCTGGGCGCGGTCTTTGGACCCGTCACCCAGGGCGAGACCACCATGGCCGCCCGTCTGCTCCCAGCCATGGGTCCGGGCCAGCTCATCCTGGCCGATCGCGGGTTCGACGCCGCCGACCTGCTCAAAGATCTTCATACCAGCGGGGCCCAGCTCCTGGTTCGGATGGGCTCGCAGAGCAAACCCCGCCGCCTTCGTCGTTTGGGCGATGGCACCTGGCTGGTGCAGCGCGGCAAGGTACGGATGCGGCTCATCCAAGCCCAGATCACCATCGCCACAGACCAGGGCGAGCGCACCGGCTCCTACCGGCTGGCCACCACTCTGACCGATCCCGACCTGTATCCGGCCACGGGTCTGGTGGCGCTCTACCACCAGCGGTGGGAGATCGAGACCGCCTACTGCGAGCTGAAGTCGGCCCTGCTCGGGCGCCGGGTGCTGCGGGCCAAGGACCCCGAGGGGCTGGAACAGGAGGTGTGGGCGCTGTTGGCCACCTACCAGGTGGTGCGGTGCGCGATCGCTGACGCGCTGACCGCTACCGGGCACAGCCCGCTGCGGGCGAGTTTCGCGGTGGCGGTGGAAAGCGCCCGCGACCTGCTGGTGCGGGCCGAGAACGTCATCGCTGGCGAGCGCATCGACGTGCGGGGGTTGCTCGGGCGGCAGGTGTTGGCGAACCTGCTGCCCGAGCGGCGTCTACGCACAGTGCCTCGGGTGGTCAAACGCGCGATCTCCAAGTACCACGCCCGCTCCAACGGGGTGGATCGGACCACGTACAAGGCCACCGTGGACATCGCGGTGTTGACAGACCCTTGAACGCCTTAACTGAACAGCATTGGGTCTAGGGGTTCAGTGTGAAGGTGTGGCCGGGGCTGCGGTCGGAGATGTCGCGCTGGGTGCCGTTGACGTAGACCTCGACGGCGGCCGGGTCGCCGATGCTGACCTCGAGGCCGTCGGTGTTGTCCGGGTAGTTCACCGAGTGTCCCTGGGCGAGTTCCTGGTCCAGGAGCACGTCCCCGCCGGGTACCCGGACGAACACGTCGCTGGACTCGCCCACCACGCGGATGAAGAGGACGCCCATCTCGTCGGTGTCCACACCCTCGGCCGCGGCCTCTGACGCGTTGGCGCTGACGCTGTCGCCGGTGCCCGGCAGCGAGCGGTACAGGAAGTACCCGCCGAGGGCTACCAGGGTGACCAGGAGCACGACAGCCCCGACGATGGCCATCACCTGGCCGACGCCGCGCGGATCGTTCCTATGCCTTCCCACGGCGACGAATGTAGCGCGTATCACGACAAAAAGCGACAGCAGTCGCCCTGAAGTCCACGATTCACCACTATTCGTGACATAGCTACCCAGGCACTCTCGACTTCCCCGGCACCCCCGCTCCTGGCTTCCACCGATCCCCGTAAGCTGCGGGTACGTAGCCGATCCGGAGCATTTTGGTCTAGACCTTTCCAATGGCTCCGGCTATTCGGGATACTTGGACGACACCCGGTGGACACGTCCGGACGCAAGGCCCGCGGGCCTTCCCCTGACGACCGGTTCCTCCCACCGGGGGCAACGCACGCGGGGTGCCGTCGGCACGCGAGAGCATCGCACCGGCGGTCGCTCGATCCAGGCCGAACCAGGGAGAGTCAAGCCATGCCCATCGCCAGCCCCGAGGTCTACACCGAGATGCTGAGCCGAGCGAAGTCCGAGGGCTTCGCCTACCCGGCGATCAACGTGACCTCCAGCCAGACGCTGCACGCCGCCCTGCGCGGCTTCGCCGAGGCCGAAAGCGACGGCATCGTCCAGATTTCCACCGGCGGCGCCGAATTCCTCTCCGGCGCTTCGGTCAAGGACATGGTCACCGGCTCGGTCGCCTTCGCCGAGTTCGCTCGCGTGGTCGCCGCCAAGTACCCGGTGAACATCGCCCTGCACACCGACCACTGCCCGAAGAACAAGCTCGACGGCTTCGTCCGCCCGCTGCTGGAGATCTCCAAGGAGCGCGTGGCCAAGGGCCAGGAGCCGCTGTTCCAGTCCCACATGTGGGACGGCTCCGCGGTCGAGCTGGAGGAGAACCTCCAGATCGCGGACGAGCTGCTCGCCGCCTCGAAGGCAGCCCGGACCATCCTGGAGATCGAGGTCGGCGTGGTCGGCGGTGAGGAGGACGGCATCGTCGGCGAGATCAACGAGAAGCTGTACACCACCCCGGAGGACGCCCTGCGCACCGCCGAGGTGCTGGGCCTGGGCGAGAAGGGCTACTACATGACCGCCCTGACCTTCGGCAACGTGCACGGCTCCTACAAGCCCGGCTTCGTGAAGCTGCGCCCCGAGGTCCTCAAGTCCGCCCAGGAGGCCGTCGCCGCCAAGTACGGCAAGGCCAAGGCCTTCGACTTCGTGTTCCACGGCGGCTCCGGCTCGACCATGGAGGAGATCCACGAGGCGATCGGCTACGGCGTCGTGAAGATGAACATCGACACCGACACCCAGTACGCCTACACCCGCCCGGTCGTCGACCACATCATGAAGAACTACGACGGCGTGCTGAAGGTCGACGGCGAGATCGGCAACAAGAAGGCCTACGACCCGCGCGCCTACGGCAAGGTCGCCGAGGCCGGGATGGCCGCCCGGGTGGTCGAGGGCGCCCAGCACCTGAAGTCAGCCGGCAACAAGATGAAGTAGGGCCCCGCCCGACCGCTCCCCGGCGGTCCGGCGCCCGGTGCCCGGCGGTCGTGCCACGACCGCCGGGCACCGTCCTTTCCACCCGCGTCCCGCCCCTCCCCCGTGGCCCACCCACCCCGCCCTCTCCGGTGGCACACATCGGTCACGGCACGAAACGCGCCCGCGGACCGTCCGTATTACGCGGACCACTGGCCTCCGGTACCCCCACACGAGAGAAACCGGGGTGCAGTTTTCACTGCATTCCCCCAAATCGCACCCAAGGATGACAACGGGCCGCCGACCTCCGGTTTCGAGATCGGGGGCACGGGCATTCCTCCTGCCGATTTCCCCTCAGGCGGAATGAGGACATGTGAAGGGCAGGAACGGCTCGGTCCGCCTGGCGGCCGTCGGCGTGCTCGTGACGGGCAGCGTGCTCGTCGGAGGCTCGGCGGCCGGTGCCGCGTGGGCGTCGTCGGTCCCAGCCGGAAGCGCGATCGGGAACACGGCCGAGCGGTCCGCTGCCTCCTGCGGGCTCGGCGGCGACAACCCCACCGTGTCGAACGGCACCATCACGGGAATCGGCTCTCGCACCGGATGCGGAGGCACGGTGACCCTCACTGTGCAGGTGCGCAAGCACCGCACCGCCTGGCCTGACAAGGTCGTGGCCGAGAGCAGCCAAACCGGTTTCTCCAACGGGCCGCTCGATAGCGCGTGGGCATCGCCGCGGCCCTCGCCCACGACCCCCGGGTCCTGATCCTGGACGAGCCCACCGCGGGTCTCGATCCGGGGCAACGGCTCCGGGTGCGCGAGGTCGTGGCCGGTCTGGGCAAGGACCGAACCGTGCTGATCTCCACCCACCTCATCGAGGACGTCGCCCACCTGTGCTCCCGGATCGGGGTCCTGGCGGGTGGCCGGATCGAGTTCCAGGGCACCTTCCCCGAGCTGGAGGACCTGATCGACGACACCGCTGAGGCGAGTGCTTACGGTTCCGGGTTCGAGCGGGCCTACGACCGGCTGATCGCCGGGGTCGGAGAGCGCCCGTGAACCCGCTCCGGAACCGGGAGCCCCGAAGCGATGCGGATCGGGGCCCGGCGGCCCAGGGCACGTTGACCCGGAACACGTCGGCCCGGAGCAGGTTGACGACCTCGCCCCTCTTCTGGCCCTTCCCGCCGCCCCTGGTGCTGGTCCCGGCCGGGATCGTCCTCGTCATGACACTGACAGCAACCTGGGGTCAGCTCTCCTGGCGTGCCCTGGACTGGGTGTACCTCTCCGGACAGGTGGGGGTGCAGGCCCGGCTGCCGGTCGTGGTGGCGACCGGAGCCGCGGCCCGGGCGGCCGCCCGGTTCACCCGGCCGAGCCTGGTGTCCGCCCAGCCCTGGCAGCCCCGTCTGGGGCGGGATGTCCCGCTGCGGCACGCGACAGTGGTCACCGGCTGGTGCCTGGGCGCCTATCTGGTGGGGCTGCTGCCGCTGACCGCCGCCGTCGCCTCGCAGGGCGCGGGCACGCCGCACCCCGTGCCCGTCCTGGGTGCGCTGACCGGATTCGCGGCCCTCACCCTGCTCGGCTACCTGTGCGGGGTCGCCCTGCGCGGGCTGACCGCCGTCCCCGTGGCGATCGGTCTTGTCTTCGTGTGCACCAGCCTGCCCCTGGTCGCCGACACCTGGACCGCGCTGTCGCTCCAGCTTCCGTTCACCCCCTCCCTCGGTGCGCGGGAGAGCATCCCGCTCGGCCTCTACCGGCTGGGGTTCTTCCTGCTCCTGGGGACCGCCGCCGCGTGGACGTCCGCCTGGCTCCTGCGGGCCCCACGCCAGTGGTCGGCCCCGCAGGTCACGGCGGTGGCCGCGGTGGCGACCGCCGCTGTCCTGCCCCACCTGTACGCGTTCCCGCTCGTGACCTACGCTCCGGGCGGCTCCGAGGTCTGTGCGGAGCGCGAAGGGGTCCGTTACTGCGTGCACGAGGGTCACGCGGACGAACTCGCCCTGATCGTCGAACTGGCCGCCCCGGTCTTCGCCGCCTACGGGTCGTCCGAAGCCGCCCCCGCGCAGGTGCGCGACCGCAGCCTGGCCACCGGGGACGACGAGGTGCTGCACGGAACCGAGCACGGCGTGCTCTGGATGCGCGTCTATCCGGGCTGGGACCCGTACCAGGAGGTACCCGCGACGGCGGCCGTGTGGCTGCTGCCCGACATGTTCGTGTGCGGCTCCGAGAGCGTGGGCAATACGGACGAGAGGGCACCCTCGGAGCAGCGACGGGTGGCCGTGCTGGTGGAGCTCAGGGCCTGGCTCGCCTCGCGCCCTTTCCCGGCTCCGCCGACGGCGGTCTGTTCGCCGGGGCCGACCCCGACGAGATCCGGGACTGGATCAGCCGGAACGAGGAGCGGATCGCGGCGTGCGAGGTGGAACCGGAGGAACTGCCGTGGCGACCCTGACCCGAAGCCCCGTCCTCACCTCCCTACGCCCCTGCCTGCTGCCGATGCTGCACGCCCTGGCCGCGGCCGTCGCGGCGGTGGCTCTGGGCCTGGCCGCCTCGGGCGTCGTGGTGCCGGTGGCGGTGTTCGACTGGCCCAACGAGGAGCAGCGGATCCCCGTGGCCGAACTGCTGTGCGTGTGCGCGGCCGCGGTCGGCGCGTGGGCGAACCGGCCCCGGCTGTGGGAGTGGGAGCGGCTGGGCGGGGCCCGGACCCGAATCCGGGCGGCCGCTGTGGCCGCGCTCGGCGTACTGCTGTCCGGAGGCGCCGCACTGGCGCTGCTGCCCCACGCGTCGGAGGCGGAGAACTCCTGGCTACTGGTGACCAACGTCCTGCTGGCGGTGTCCGCCGTGTACCTGCTGGCGCCCTTCCTGGACGCGGTGCCGTCCGGACTGGTCGTGCTGGCGGGGATCCTCCTGGGGGCGGCGGCCTGCAACACGGTGCCGGGACTGAACCGGGTGAGCCCCTACGCCTACGTGGGATCTGACGGGTGGAGGGCCCCGGACCTGCTCGCCGGGGCGACGGTGCCCGCCCTGGTCCTCGGGCTGGCCCTGGCCGCGGTGGCGGCGCACGCGGTGACGCACGGCTCCACGACCAGGGTCCGACGGCGCGAGCCGGAGACGGGGTGAGCTCCGTGATCCGGGAAACTCCGGGCCCGGTGGCAGGATGGGGGCATGAACCTGCACCAGAACCTGCTGAACGAGCCGCCCGAGACGCGCCTGCCAGACGACCCCGAGGCCCGTGAGGCCCTGGCCTCCGCCGACGACCCCACCCCGGTCGCCGGGCGTTTCCCGTCCTACTCCGCCGCCTGGGCCCGCCTGGCCGAGCTGGCCCTGGCCGACGGCCAGCCGGTGACCGCCTACGCGTACGCGCGCACCGGCTACCACCGCGGCCTCGACCAGCTGCGCCGCTCCGGTTGGAAGGGCCACGGCCCGATCCCCTGGGAGCACGCGCCCAACCAGGGCTTCCTGCGCGCCCTGCACGCTCTGAGCAGGGCCTCGGAGCGGATCGGGGACGCCGAGGAGGCCGAGCGCTGCGCCACCTTCCTGCGCGACTCCAGTCCGGAGGCCGCCGAGGCGCTCAACGGCTGAGGCCGCCCCGGCCCGAACACCGCCGTGCCCGGCCCCGGGCCTCCGCGGGGCCGGGCACGCGCCTGCCGCCCGCACCCCGAACCGCGCCAACCTCCCACTTAACGCGGTTCGAAGGGTCGTGTACGCTCAATACGCAACGGCCCCTGTCGCTGCCTTGCGCCAGGGGTTCATCCATGTTCGGGGTCGGAAAAGCCCCGGTCAGGTGTCGAGCGAAGAGGTAGAGACCAATGCCGGCGATCACGCTCGTGGGTGCCCAGTGGGGCGACGAGGGCAAGGGCAAGGCGACCGACCTGGTCGGCGACCGCGTGGACTACGTGGTCCGTTACCAGGGCGGCAACAACGCCGGGCACACGGTGGTCATCGGCGACCAGAAGTACGCCCTCCACCTGCTCCCCTCGGGCATCCTCTCGCCGAACGTCGTACCCGTCATCGCCAACGGCGTCGTCATCGACCCGGGTGTGCTGTTCGAGGAGCTGCACGGCCTCCAGGAGCGGGGCGTGGACACCTCCCGCCTGGTCATCTCGGCCAACGCGCACCTGATCATGCCCTACCACCGGGCCCTGGACAAGGTCAGCGAGCGCTTCCTCGGCAAGGGGAAGATCGGCACCACCGGACGCGGCATCGGCCCGACCTACGCCGACAAGGTCACCCGCCAGGGCGTGCGCGTGCAGGACATGTTCGACCCCAAGATCCTGCGCAAGAAGATCGAGCTCGCCCTCCACGACAAGAACCAGCTCCTCACCAAGGTGTACAACCGGCGCGCGCTCGACGCCGAGCCGATCATCGAGGAGTACCTGGGCTACGCCGAGAAGCTGCGCCCCCACGTCGCCGACACCTCGCTGATCCTCAACAAGGCGCTGGACGAGGGCAAGACGGTCTACCTGGAGGGCTCGCAGGGCACCCTCCTGGACATCGACCACGGCACCTACCCCTTCGTCACGTCCTCCTCCCCGACCTCGGGCGGCGCGGCCGCGGGCGCCGGCATCGGCCCGAACCGCATCACCAAGGTGGTCGGCATCCTGAAGGCCTACACCACCCGTGTCGGCTCCGGCCCCTTCCCGACCGAGCTCCTCGACGAGCAGGGCGCCTGGCTGCGCACCCAGGGCGGCGAGTACGGCGTCACCACCGGCCGGGACCGCCGCTGCGGCTGGTTCGACGCCCCGATCGCCCGCTACGCCACCCGGATCAACGGCGTCACGGACTTCTTCCTGACCAAGCTCGACGTGCTCACCGGCCTGGAGCGGATCCCGGTGTGCGTGGCCTACGACGTCGACGGCGTGCGCCACGACGAGATCCCGATGACGCAGACCGACTTCCACCACGCGACGCCGATCTACGAGTACTTCGACGGGTGGTCCGAGGACATCACCGGAGCCCGCAAGTTCGAGGAACTCCCCGAGAACGCACAGGCCTACGTGCGTACCCTTGAGGAGATGGCGGGGGCCCCGATCTCCGCCATCGGTGTCGGACCCGGCCGCGACGAGACCCTCCAGCTGCGTTCCCTGGTCTGAACCGGAGACCACCCGTCCTTCCTCCAGACAGAAGAAGAGGCCCTCTGCAGTGAAAGCCCTCGTTCTCGGCGGCGGAGGCCGCGAGCACGCACTCGTCCGCGCTCTGTCCCTTGATCCGGGTGTCACCAGCATCCACAGCGCCCCCGGCAACCCGGGTATCTCCGACCTGGCCGAGAACCACGTCATCAACGTGACGGACGGGTTGGCCGTGACTGAGCTGGCCGCGCGCATCCGCGCCGAGCTGGTCGTGATCGGTCCGGAGGCCCCGCTGGTGGCCGGGGTGGCCGACGCCCTGCGCGACCGCGGTATCCCGGTGTTCGGCCCCGACCGGGAGGCCGCCCGCCTGGAAGGGTCCAAGGCCTTCGCCAAGGAGGTCATGGAGGCGGCCGGGGTGCCCACCGCCAAGGCCCGGGTGTGCCGTAACGCGGGCCAGGTCTCCGAGGCCCTCGACGAGTTCGGGGCGCCGTACGTGGTCAAGAACGACGGTCTGGCCGCGGGCAAGGGCGTCGTGGTCACCGAGGACCGCGCCGCCGCCGAGAAGCACGCCCGCGAGTGCGGCCGCGTGGTCATCGAGGAGTACCTCGACGGACCCGAGGTCTCGCTGTTCGTGCTCACCGACGGGGCGCACGCGCTCCCGCTGCTGCCCGCGCAGGACTTCAAGCGCGCCTACGACGGCGACCAGGGCCCCAACACGGGCGGCATGGGCGCCTACGCCCCGGTGCCGTGGGCCCCCGCCGGGCTGGTGGACGAGATCATGGAGTCGGTCGTGCGGCCGACCGTGTCCGAGATGAACCGCCGCGGCCTGCGCTACCAGGGCCTGCTCTACGTGGGTCTGGCCCTGACCGGCAAGGGGCCGCGCGTGGTGGAGTTCAACGCCCGCTTCGGCGACCCGGAGACCCAGGTCGTGCTGGACCGCCTGGCCACCCCGATCGGGACGGTCCTGCAGGCGACCGACACCGGCGGCCTGGGGTCGATCGGTTCGCTCCAGTGGAAGTCGGGTGCCGCGGTGACCGTCGTGGTCGCGGCGGAGAACTACCCGGGCGACCCGGTGAAGGGCGACCTCGTCGGCGGCCTGGCGGCCGCCAACTCCCTGGAGGGCGCCTACGTGCTGCACGCGGGCACCGCCTGGGACGGGGTGCGCGACGTCAAGTCCAACGGCGGCCGGGTGCTGAACGTGGTCGGCACCGGCTCGGACCTGCGCCAGGCCCGTGAGCGCGCCTACGAGGCCGCGGGCAGGCTCGAACTGCGCGGGTCCTTCTACCGCACCGACATCGCCGAGCGGGCGGCCGCGGAGGTCTAGGGCGTGCGTCCGCGAACACGCGCCCCGGGACACCGGCAGGACCAGAGCACCGCCCGCACCGCGGTCGCACGGCAGAACCCCCAGAAAGCAGCATCATGAGTGGCTTCGTCACCGTTCCCGAGCCCGTCGAGGTTCCCGGACTGACCCACCTGCACACCGGCAAGGTGCGCGACCTGTACGCGACGGCCTCCGGCGAACTGGTGATGGTGGCCAGCGACCGGGTCTCGGCGTTCGACTGGGTGCTCCCCACCCGGATCCCCGGCAAGGGCCGCCTGCTCACCCAGCTGTCCCTGTGGTGGTTCGAGCGCCTCGGCGACCTGGTCGCCAACCACGTCGTCTCCGACGTCCCGCCCGAGGGCGCCCCCGCGGACTGGGCCGGCCGCACCCTCGTCTGCGAGAGGCTGGACATGGTGCCGGTGGAGTGCGTGGCCCGCGGCTACCTCGCGGGCTCCGGGCTGTCCGAGTACCGGGTGGACCGCACGGTGTGCGGCGTCGCGCTCCCCGAGGGCCTCACCGACGGCTCAGAGCTCCCCGAACCGGTCTTCACCCCCGCCACCAAGGCCGAGGTCGGCGACCACGACGAGAACGTCTCGTTCGGTGTCGTGGCGGCCAGGCACGGCGAGAAGCTCGCCGCGGAGCTGCGCGAGCTCACCCTGCGGGTGTACGGGCGCGGCCGGGACACCGCCCGGGAGCGCGGGGTCATCCTCGCCGACACCAAGTTCGAGTTCGGCCGGAGGCCGTCCGGCGAACTCGTCCTCGCCGACGAGGTGTTCACCCCGGACTCCTCCCGTTACTGGCCCGCCGACGAGTGGAGCCCGGGACACGCCCAGCCGTCGTTCGACAAGCAGGTCCTGCGTGACTGGCTGACCTCGCCCGTGTCGGGGTGGGACCGTGCCTCCGACACTCCGCCGCCGGAGCTCCCGGACGACGTGGTGGAGCGCACTCTGTCCCGTTACACGGAGATCTATGAGCGTCTGACCGGCGGGAAACCCGAGCTGTGACCGCCGTCAACCGCGTGATTCAACGCACGCGGACGTCGTTTCGGCTGCGGGAGCGCGTATGGTGGTGGAGTCGTATGCAACACCGGAGTAACGGGCAGCCGTGCGTACGATCCCTGGTCTCTCCCTCCGGCGTAATGCCTCTTTGGCCGTTTGGCGGGACTTCAACCGCGATCTGCGGGTATACCACGTTCTGGACCGGTTGGCGTGAGCTGGTTGCTATAGAGTCTTCGCGAACCGACCGGTTCACCGGCCGCGCAGGTCACACGCAAGATGGTCGCAACGTTCCAGGGGAAACCCGCGTCTAAAACGCATACAGGCGATACCCGACGAGGGTGACCTTTTTTCACATCTGCCTCACAAAGGAGCACATGAGCATGGGCCAGGAGGTTCGTTACCGCGTTCGCGGCGGACGCCCCCTCAGCGGAACGGCGTTCATCCAAGGCGCGAAGAACGCCGTCCTGCCGATGATCGGGGCCGCCCTACTGGCGGCCAAGGGCCGTACTGTGCTGCGGAACGTCCCGGTCATCGAGGATGTCTACCGCGCACTGGAACTCGCCGAGCACGTGGGCGCCAAGGTCGCCTTCCACGAGGCAGAACGTACCGTCGTCATCGACGCGTCCGGTCTCAACGACCCCGAGCGCGCCGTCCTGCCCGCCGACATCGCGGCCCGCTTCCGCGGTTCCGTGCTCTTCGTCCCCGCGCTGATGCACCGCACCGGCCACGCCCGCATCGAGGGCGTCGGCGGCTGCAACCTCGGCAGCCGCAACCTCGACTTCCACTACCGGGGCTTCGCCCGGCTGGGCGCCGAGGTCACCGAGGACCTCGAGCGCAACCACATCAACGTCGAGGCGAGCAAGCTCCGCGGCGGCCGCCTCTACCTGGACACCCCGTCCCACACCGGTACCGAGAACCTTCTCATGGCGGCCGTCCTGGCCCCCGGTACCACCGTGATCGAGCACGCGGCCCTCGAGCCCGAGGTCATCGACGTCATCGACTTTCTCAGCGCCATGGGCGCGAAGATCAGCGGTGGCGGCACCGGCCTGATCACCGTCGAGGGCGTCGAGGAGCTCACCGCCGTCGAGCACACCATCATGTCCGACCGGATCGACGCCGGCGTGTTCGCGATGACCGTGGCCGCCACCGGCGGCGAGGCCAGCCTGGTGGGCGCCAACCTGGACCACCTGGGCGTGGCCCGCTGGAAACTCGAGCAGATGGGTGTCGGCTTCTCCCAGGAGGGCGCCGTTCTGCACGTGCAGCGGGACCCCTCCGTGCCGCTGCGGCCGATCAACGCGGTCACCTCGCCCTTCCCGGGCTTCGCGACGGACCTGCAGTCCCCGCTGATGGCGCTGGCCAGCCTGGCCGACGGCGAGAGCTACATCCACGAGGCCATCTACGACGGCCGCTTCGCGCTGGCCGACGAGCTCAACAAGATGGGCGCCAAGATCGAGGTCGAGGGCACCCGCGCCATCGTGCACGGTTCCACGAACCTGCGCGGCGCCGAGGTGGTCGCCCACGACCTGCGCACCGGTGCGGCCTTGGTCCTCGCCGGACTGGTCGCTGAAGGTGAGACAATCGTGGCGCCTGGTTATCTGGTTGACCGCGGTCACGCTCAGTTCGCGTCGCGGCTTGCCGCGCTGGGCGGTGACGTGGAGCGCGTCACCGTCTCGTAGGAGTCGTAAGCGCAGCTCAAGCCGGGGTGGGGGGTCTCCTCCCACCCGGGCTTTCGGCGTTGATATGGAAAACGATCTTCTTTGGCCCCGCACAATGGGTACGATCTCGGCAATCATGCCGTGACAGAGATCGGGTCGGGAAACCAGTGGGCGCACATAGTGAAGAGCGTGGAATGGTAGCGGGGAGCAACCCGAGGTGAGTGCCCAGCGTACTGGCGATTTGACGATCGGCGTCATAGGGCCCCATGAGGTGGTCGAACGGGTCATGCTCATGGGTCCGGGGTCCACAGGCCCCCTCAACGCCAGACTCATCGCCGCCGCATACCGAGATGAGCAAGAGGCGACGGACAAGGTCGTCAGGCTGGGTTCGGCGATCGACGCCTATCTGTTCGCCAGCCCTGTCCCGTACGAGTTCGCGCGGAAGGCGGGCGTGCTGACCATGCCCGCGACCTTCGTGCCGCTCGGCGGGGCCAGCCTGCACGAAGCCCTGCTCCGAGCGACCCTGGACGAACGTTACGACCCGACCAGAGCCAGCCTCGACGTGCTCAGCCGCGCCGACGTGGTGGAGGCCTACTCCGAGGTCGACCTGCCCGTGGACGGCATCCACGTGCACGAGGAGCTGACCAACACCGCCCAGCTCACGTCCTTCCACGAGGGCCTGTGGCGGCGCAAGGCCACCAAGATGGCGATCACCTGCGTGCGCGGGGTCGCCGAACGCCTGGAGGCCATCGGGGTACCGGTGATCCGGCTGCGGCCCACCAACGCGGGCGTGCGCAGCGCCCTGCAGACCGCCGGTCTGCTGGGGGCGCACCACCGCCTGGAGGAGGCCCAGCTCGGTGTGGTCGTCGTGGACGTGCCCACGCTGCGCGACTCCTCCCGGCGCTCCACCCCGCGCTACTGGCGTGACGAGCTGCGGCTGTCCCTGCACCGCCTGCTGCTCCAGGAGGCCCACCGGATCAACGCGACGGCGCACCGGCTGGACGACCACTCGTTCATGGTGACCGCCACGCGGGGCTCCCTCGTCACGGCGACCGAGGGGTTCCGGCAGCCTCCGTTCGTCGAGCGGATCAAGGCGGAACTGGGCATCGCGATCGAGGTGGGCATCGGCATGGGCCGGACCACCCAGGACGCGGAGTCCCACGCCCGCGCGGCGCTCAACCGTGCCCAGGCCTCCCGGCAGAGCTTCGCGGTGGACCGGGAGGGCCGTTCGCTGGTCCCGGCGCAGCGCGCCCCCGCCCGCCAGTCCTCCGAGCCCCTGCGCACCAAGGGCCGGGAGACCCTCGTCCGGCTCTCGGAGAAGATCGCCGAGGAGGACGGCCCGCTGGTCGTCGACGCGGAGAACGCCGGGCGGATGCTCGGCGTCACCTCACGGACCGCGCGCCGACTGCTGCGCACCCTGGTGGAGGAGGGCCTGGCCTGGCCCCTGCCGCCGAACCGCACACTCCAGCCCGGCCGTCCGCGCCAGCTCTACCGGTTGATCGTGGAGAAACTGGACAAGGACGCGGCGGGCAAGTAACCGCGCCCCGCCCGCACCGTCCCGTGCACCGGCACGGTGCGGGCGCACGGGACGACAGCACGCCCGACGGGGGCGGCCCACGCAGGGCCGCCCCCGTCCGCGTGTCGGCGGGCACTCCGGCCGGGACCCGTCCCGGCCGCGGGCCTCCGGGTCAGCGACGCCTGGCGTAGCCGGTCGCGACGGAGAGGAACGCGTCGTTCTCCTCGGGGGTCCCCAGGCTCACCCGGGCCCCCTCGCCGTCGAACGGGCGCACCGCGACGCCGGCCTCGGCGCAGGCTCCGGAGAAGTCCATGGTGTCCTCATCCAGCCGCAGCCACACGAAGTTGGCCTCGGTCGGGGGCACGGTCCACCCGGCGGCCACCAGGGCGTCACGGACGCGCTCACGCTCCTTCACGGTGGCGGCCACGCGCTCCAGGAGCTCGTCCTCGGCGTCCAGGGAGGCGACCCCGGCGGCCTGGGCGATGTGGTTGACCGCGAAGGGCACCACCGTCTTGCGCGCCGCGGAGGCCACCGGGGGGTGGCCGACGAGGTAGCCGAGGCGCACCGCGGCCAGGCCGTAGGCCTTGGAGAAGGTGCGCAGGACCGCGACGTTGGGGCGGCCGGTGTACAGGTCCAGGCCGTCGGGCACCTCGGGGTCGCGCACGTACTCGCGGTAGGCCTCGTCGAGGACGACGAGCACGTGCTCGGGGACGCGGTCGAGGAAGTCGACCAGCTCCCGTTCCCGGACCGCGGTGCCGGTCGGGTTGTTCGGGTTGCACACCAGCACCATGCGGGTGTCATCGGTGATCGCGGCGAGGATCGCCTCGAGGTCGTGGGTCTCGTCCCTGAGCGGCACCCGGACCGACGTGACCCCGGCCAGTTCGGCGAGCAGCGGGTAGGCCTCGAAGGAGCGCCAGGCGTAGACGACCTCGACGCCCGGCTCGCCGACGGCCGTCAGGAGCTGTTGGAGCAGGCCCACGGAGCCCGCGCCGAGCGCGACGTGGTCCTCGGGCACACCCAGGCGTCCGGCCAGTCTGGCGACGAGCTCGGCGGCGCCCGGGTCCGGGTAGCGGTTCAGGTCCGCGGAGGCCCGGGTGACGGCCTCGCGCACGGACGGGAGCGGGCCGTAGGGGCTCTCGTTGGAGGAGAGCTTGACGGAGCGCCCGTCGGGCCCGACGACCCTGAGTCCGGGCTTGTAGGCGGGGATGGACTCCAGTACCGCCCGCAGATATGGCGATTTCGACTCCGACACCATTGTCCTTCCTCAATACTTTGTGCTAACCCCGCGGCACTCTCGGCGATGAGAGGCCCGGGACGGCCACCGCTCCAAACGGAAATATTGCACAAACGAGGAGATACCACCATGCGTTTGCGTCAAAGTCCCGCCCGCTCCACACCGAGCGCGGCCCTGCCCGTCGCGATCGCGCTGGCCTCGGCGGTCGCCCTGACGGCCTGCGGCGGGCAGGAGGGGGAGCAGAGCGAGGACCCCAACGCGGAGGCGGCGGCGCAACTGCACGACGCCCAGCCGCTGAACGTCGAGGACGTGACGCTGCTCCCCGAGAGCAGCGAGGCCGGGACCTACTCCGAGCTTGTCACAGTGCAGTACTCGGAAGAGGTCCGGGCCAGCACCGAACTGGACAAACCCGAGTGCACGGACGCCGCCAACCGCTGGAGCGACCTGGAGGCCGTGCGGGAGGCCCCCGCCTCCGTGGCCGCCTACGAGTGGGACCGGGGCAACGTCTCGCACATCCTCGTCCGGCTCGACGAGGGCTCCGCCGCCGAGGCGCTGGCCGTCGAACCGCCCGAGACCTGCGCCGAGTACACCGCCACCTACGAGGACGGCAGCAGCTCCGACTACGGGGTCGCCGACCTGGACGTCCCCCCGGTCGGCGACGAGTCCCGCTCCTTCAGCATCCGGGTCAGCGACGACGGGGGCGAGAACCACATGTACACCGTCATGTACCGCAACGGCGGCCTGCTGGGCACCACCTCGGTGATGGGCCCCGGCGACGCCGAGGACTACGAGCAGATGCTCGTGGACTTCAGCGAGGCCGCGATCAAACGGCAGGACCAGATGCTCTGACCCCGTCCGGCAGAGCGCGCCCGGACTCCCCCGGGGGTTCCTCGGCGAGGGTTCCCGGCCGCGCGCCGCCCCGCCCCGCGGCCTCGTCCAGCCTGGCCGCCCGACGCGGGCTGGGCAGCCTGCGCGGCGGCCCCTGGAGGTCGAGGGTGGTCACCGCACCGAAGGTGGCGACCACCGTGCCGCTCTCCCGGTCCACCAGGGCCGCGCGCACCCCGGTACGGTGCGGGCCGCCGATCCGGACCGCGTAGACCACGTCCACACGGCGGCCGTGGCGCATCCCGTCGTAGCGCAGGAACCGCCAGCAGCCGTGGCGCCACGTCTCCTCGGGTTCACTCCTGATCATGACCTTGGCGTTGGTCCGCCAGACCTCGCTCCCGCGCAGGCGCCGGCTGGTCCGCCGCTCGGAGACCTCGCGCAGCGCGCACGGTTCACGGGTGGCGGCCCGGGCGGCCACCTCACGCAGTTCGGGGCTGAGCAGTGCCAGCACGACCAGTTGCACGCCCAGGACCGCCCCGTGGAGCGGATCGGGCGCAGCGGCCACCTCCCACCCGGAGAGCGGCAGCCCGACCGTGGCGGCCGCGGCCACGGCGAGCAGGGCGGCCCGGGCGAGCGTGCGCCAGCCGATCGGCGCCCGGCTCAGTCCGCCGAAGCAGCCGCACCCGGCCTCGGGATCGCGGCGGCGGGCCGCCAGCAGCAGGACCACCGACACCGCGAACATCAGTGCGGTGGCGACGCGGGCCGCCTCGCCCGGGAGACCGGTCGCTGTCAGCAGCGCCACCGCGAGGGCGGCCTCGGCCAGACAGGTGGCGAGCGTGGCCGGTCCGCGCAGCCGTTCGGGCAGCAGGACGGCCGCACCAGTGCCCGCCGAACGCGGGCTGGCCTTGGCCGCCGCGCCGAGCAGGAGCAGCGCCGCGAGCAGCGGCAGCTGGAGCTCGCGGGCCGCTTCGAGAACCTCCGGGAACATCGGTCACCCCTCTTGTTCGGCGACGGTCATGGTCGCGTTGAAACAACCGGCCTCCAGCCGCCCGCCCAGGGCGACGAAGGAGGTCATGGTGAGGGAGGCGAGCCGGCCCGCGCTCTGGTTGCCGCAGGCCGGGCACAGGTCGCACAGCCAACTGTCGGCGGCCGCGCAGCCGACGACGGGGACCACGGCCGTGTCCCGGGTGCAGTCGTTGCGCAGGTTGAGCGAGGCCCCGGCCGACAGCAGCGGCAGGGGCAGGCAGGAGGTACGGCGGTCGCACCGGCCCTCGTGCCCGACGGGGTCGAGCGCCGGGTAGGCGGCCCCGTTGACCAGGGCCCTCGGGTCGAGGTGGCTGGAGCGCCCCCAGGCCGGGTCGTACCAGGTGGCGATGCCGGTGACGGTCGTGGAGTACCGCCGGACGGGCGGACGGCGCGGGGCCGAGTTCAGCGGGTACGGCGGCTGGGTGGTGACCGGGCGTGCGGCCCGGACCTCACCGTCGTGCCAGGTTCCGACGGCGTCGAACAGGTATCCGGGTTCCAGTCGCGGATGCCGGACGGCGATACGCCCGGAGCTGCGGTAGGGCAGGACGACGGTCAGGCGGGGGCGGCCGTGCCCGGGGTCGATCCGCAGACTGTCGCCCTCGCGTTCGACGATGACGCCGGTGGCCCGGGCGGTCTGGGCCCAGACGCGTTCGGCGACCAGGCGTCCGTCGTGCGAGCACAGCACCACCGCGTCGTCTCCGGAGCGCAGTTCGGTGGGCAGGACCTCCCCGCCGCGCCAGAAGGTCGTGGCCCGCTCGTAGAGGAAGCGCTCCTCCCCGTTCGGCGTGGCCAGGCAGAGCATGTAGGCGGTGGAGTCGACGACCACCCCGCGGGCGACGCGGTGGTGGACCGGCGTGGGTTCGGGAGCGGCCGCGGCGCCGAGCACGGCGGCCGTGAACCGCCGACGATCCCGTCCGCTGTCCGTCATCACTGACATGTCCTGAGCGCCCCCTTGTCGACCGACTCGTCCGTTGGTGCCCATTGTCGCCTCCGGACTCGCGAACGAACGCGCACACGCCGAAACGGAACCGTTCGTTTCGGTGAAATGCCCTGGGTATTGCACTGTTCCGCCCGGTTTGTCGGCACGTGGCGCCCAGATTCCCGAGCCTTTGCGTCTGCTGTGTGAGAGTGAGGACCAAGGGCGGCGCAGAGCCGCGGTACACAGCGAGGACGCGCCTCGAACCGGCGCGGCCGGAGGTCGGTGATCGGCGTGACGGGAGCCACCCGGACCCCCAGGTCCGACGAGTTCAGCCGCTACGTGTCCGAACGCGGACCGGCCCTGCTGCGGATGGCCCGCTCCCTGACCAACAACCACGCCGACGCCGAGGACCTCCTGCAGGCGGCGCTGGTCAAGACCTTCCTCGCCTGGGGGCGCATCGCCAACCCCCGCGCCCGCGACGGCTACGTCCGCCGGGCGATGGTCAACACCCAGATCTCCGAGTGGCGCCGCACCCACCTGGACGTGTACCCCACGGACGAGATCCCCGAACAGCGGGTGGACGACCCCACCTGGCGCAGCGACCTGGCCGACGTCGTGGGCCGCGCCATCGAACGCCTCCCCCAGCGCCAGCGCGCCACGGTCGTCCTGCGCTACTACGACGACCTCACCGAAGCACAGATCGCCGAACGCATGGGCGTCACCATCGGCACCGTCAAGAGCACGCTCTCCCGCGCCGTGGACAAACTCCGCAGCGACGCCGACCTCATCATCGAACGCACCACCAGCTGACCGCCCGGCACCGACCAGACCTGGCCACCAGGTTTCCCGGGGCCGCGGCGGCCCCCCGTTGTTGCGGACACCGCCCGGACCCCGGCCCACCAGTCACCGGCACCCTCCCCCGGTGCTTTGCGCGCGGCCGATTCGTACTGGTATTCGGATCGCGACTTTCCCCTCGGATCCGTCCCGCCCCTCGGCCCCCGAGTGCCCGGCCCCGCCGGGCACCGCTCCCCCGGGTCCGTGATCCGGTCCGTCCGCAACCTTCGGCCCCTCTCCCGGACGTCGTGCTCCGGAGCGATGATCGGCAGCGCCCGAACCGCCCCGACCCCCAGGAGGAACCGCCGTGCGCACCACACACGTCCCCTCAGACCGAGGACAGGACCATCCCGCACAAGGTCTCGACCTGCCCGAACTCGCCCCGCCCAGGTGGATGCGGCACAGCGGGACCATCGCCGGGGCCTCCTGGTTCCGGATCGCCCGCCGGATGCCCGCACTGGTCGGCCGGGCCGCCGTCCTGGCCTGGCGGAGCGGCCCCCGGGACGTCGTGACCACCGTCCTGTTCAACCTCGGATCCGGGGCCGCCACCGCCTGGGCCCTGGTCGCCACGACCGCCGTGCTCGCCGAGCTCTTCGCGGAGGTGCCCACCCCGGACCGGGTGACGGCCGCGCTCCCCGCCCTGTCCCTGCTCGCCCTGGCACTCGTCGCCCGGGGCGGCTGCGGCGCCCTGGCCGGACGGGCCCAGGCCCGGCTGGAGCCCAAGGTGGTCCTCGCCGCCGAACAGCGCCTGCTGCGCGACGCCGCCTCCGTCGAACTCCGGGCCTTCGACGACAGCGAGTTCCACGACCACCTCTTCCGTTCCCGCACCCGGGGCTGTGACGAGGCGGGCATGCTGGTCAGGCAGACCACCGACCTGCTCACCGGCCTCGTGGGCATCGTCGCCGCGGCCGGGGTCCTGAGCACCCTGCACCCGGCGCTGGTCCCTCTCCTGCTGCTGGCGATGGTCCCCCAGTGGTGGGGCGCGGCCGCGTCCGCGCGGATGCGGTACCGGATGGTGCTCGCCTTCACCGAGGGGAGCCGCCGCAAGCACATGCTCGAACAGCTCCTGACCGCGCGGGACAGCGCAGCCGAGGTCCGCTCGTTCACGATGGAGCGCCGGCTGCTCGCCGAGTTCGACCGCGTCGCCCACCGGGAGCTGGACATCCACCTGGGGCTCGCCACCCGCCAGTCCGTCGTCAGGCTGGCCGGGTCCGCCGCCAGCGGCCTGGTGACCGCCGGGGTGTTCGCCGTGCTCGCGGTGCTGCTCGCCCGGGGCGTGGTGCCGATCGCGGTCGCCGGGGCCGCCGTGGTCGCCGTGCGGGTCGCCCAGGGCGCGCTGGGCAACGCCCTGCACGCGATGACCAGGGTGTACGAGTCCGGCCTGTACTTCTCCGACTTCGTGGCCTTCCAGCGCCAGGCCCGCGCCCGGCTGCCGCGCCCCGGACTGGTGCCCGCCCCGGCGGGGTTCGAGCGGATCGAACTGCGGGACGTGACCTTCGGCTACCCCTCGGGGGAGGGCCCGTCCCTGACGGACGTGAACCTCACCCTCCACCGCGGCCGGACCGTGGCGCTGGTCGGGGAGAACGGTTCGGGCAAGAGCACGCTGGCCAAGCTGCTGTCCGGGCTGTACACGCCCCAGCGGGGCAGCGTGCGCTGGGACGGCACCGACCTCGCCGGGGTGGACGGGGTGAGCCTGCGCGAACGGATCTCCGTGATCGCCCAGGACCACACGCACTGGCCGCTGACCGCGCGCGGCAACACCGTGATGAGCAGCGCCGAGTGCCCCGAGCGCTTCGCCCGGGCGACGGCCGCGGCCCAGGCGGACAGCGTCGTCGCGGAGTTCCGGAACGGCTGGGAGACCCTGCTGGACAAGCGGTTCGCGCACGGTGTCGAGCCCTCGGGTGGCCAGTGGCAGAGGCTGGCCGCCGCCCGCTCCTTCTACCGGGGCGACGACGGTGACGAGGTGCCGCTGCTGATCGCCGACGAACCCACCGCCGCCATGGACGCCCGCGCCGAGCACGGCTTCTTCACCTCCGTGCACGCCCACGCCCGCCGCACCGGCGCGACGGTCGTGTTGATCACCCACCGGCTGGCCTCGGTGCGGATGGCCGACCACATCGTGGTGCTGGACGGGGGCCGGGTGGCCGCCCAGGGCAGCCACGCCGAACTGATGGCCGGAAACCGCCTGTACCGGGAGTTGTGGGAGCTCCAGGCCAGCGCCTACCGGACCCCGACCGTGCCGAAACCGCGCACACCCTGACCTCGGGCGGGAGGGCTCGGACACGCTGCCGCCCTCCCGCCCCGGACATTCGTTTTGCGCAGGACCTCCGCGCTCTGTAGGCTGGTCGCAGCCAGGAGGATTCGCCTAGAGGCCTAGGGCGCCGCACTGCTAATGCGGTTGGGGAGCAATCCCCTCCGGGGTTCAAATCCCCGATCCTCCGCCGGTAAGAAGGGGTCCCTGCCCACGTGGTAGGGGCCCCTTCGTCTTTCCCGCTGTTCCCGGCCGTCGGACCCGCCCTCCGGGGCGGGCCCGACGGAACCGGGGGACCTGCGCGCTCAGCCCACGATCGGGCGCTCCTCGGGGAGTTCGTAGGCCCGGCTGCGCCGCCGCATGGCCAGCGCCGACGCCAGGGTGATCGGGCCGATGCGCCCGACGAACATCAGGAACACCAGGACCAGCTGTCCGGACACCGGTAGATCGCCGGTGATGCCGGTGGACAGCCCGACGGTGGCGAAGGCCGAGGTGGCCTCGAAGAGGACCTGGTCCAGGGTGAACGGCGTGACCGTCATCAGGACCAGCGTCGCGGACAGCACCAGCCCCAGCGACAGCAGTACGACGGTGGTGGCCTGGGACACCGTGGCCTGGCTCAACCGCCGACCGGCCGCGTGGACCGTGGGCTCCCCGCGCACGTTGGCGTAGGCCACCAGCAGCAGGATCGCGAAGGTGGTCACCTTGATGCCGCCCGCGGTGCCCGCGCTGCCGCCGCCGATGAACATCAGGATGTCCGTGGCCAGGAGCGTCTGGGTGTTCATCGACCCGAAGTCCAGGCTGTTGAAACCGGCGGTCCGGGGCATCACGGCCTGGAAGAAACCGGTCAGCAGCCTCTCCCGCACGTTCAGGGCGCCCATGGTGGCCGGGTTGTTCCACTCCAGGGCCAGGAAGGTCACCAGGCCGATCAGCAGCAGACCCGCGGACATCCCCATCGTGATCTTGGCGTGTACCGACCAGTGCCGGGGTTCGCCCCTGCGCCTGGAGAACCGCCACAGCTCCACCCACATCGGGAAGCCGATCCCGCCGGCGATGACGGCCAGGGCGATGGGCACCGTGATCCACGGGTCCGTCGCGTACCCGACCATGCTGTCGGAGTAGAGGGAGAACCCGGCGTTGTTGAACGCCGACACCGAGTGGAAGACCCCCGTGTACAGGGCGTCCGGGAGGGACATGCCGTAGGCGAGCCACCAGCGCAGTGTCAGCAGGACCAGCAGTACGCCCTCGAACAGCAGGGTCACGTAGAGCACCCCGGTGACCAGTTGGCGCACCTCCCCCAGGGAGATCCCCTTGGCCTCCGAGCCGGTGTAGACGGCCATCCGCAGGCCCAGGCTGCGCCCCACCACCAGCGCCAGCACCGTGGCCAGGGCCATCACTCCGAAGCCGCCGACCTGGATCAGCAGGAGGATCACCGCCTCGCCCATCGGTGACCAGTACGCGGAGGTGTCCTCCACCACCAGCCCCGTCACGCTCGCCGCCGAGGCCGCGGTGAACAGGGCGGTGAGCGGAGGTGCGGACCCACCGCTCTCGGTGGCCTGCGGAAGCGACAGGAGCCCGGTGCCCGCCAGCACCAGGGCGGCGAAGGCCACCACGATGAACTGGGGAGGGCTCGCCCAGAACCACCTCCCCCGCCGGTGCCACCGGCGGACCCGGCCCGACCTGAGGCGTCGTCCGGGGATCACGTGTCCTGCTCCCCCGTGCTGAACCTGTACCCCAGCCCCGGCTCGGTGAGGAAGTACCTCGGTCGGGGCGGGTCCGGCTCCAGCTTCTGCCGGATCTTGGTCATGAAGACCCGGAGGTAGTTGGTCTCCCGACCGTAACCGGGGCCCCAGACCTCCTGGAGAAGCTGCCGGTGGGTGATGAGCCGGCCGCGGTTGCGCACCAGCACCTCCACGATGTGCCACTGGCGAGGTGTCAGCTGCACCGTGTCGCCGCCCCTGGTGATCTGCTGGGCGGCCAGGTCCACGGTGAAGTCCGCGGTCACCACCGAGACCTTCTCCTCCGCGGGCGCGGTCCTGCGCATCGCCGCCCGGACCCTGGCGAAGAGTTCGTCCATGCCGAACGGTTTGACCACGTAGTCGTCGGCTCCCAGGTCCAGGGCCTGGACCTTCATCGGCTCGGTGTCGCGGCCGGACAGCACGACGATGGGGAGCCCCGTCCAGCCGCGCAGCCCCCGGATCACGTCCAGGCCGCTCATCTCGGGTAGCCCCAGGTCCAGCAGCACCAGGTCGGGACGGTGGTGGGCCACGAGTTTGAGCGCGCGCTCCCCGGTGTCGGAGAGCAGGGCGGTGTAGCCCCTCGCACGCAGGTTGAGGTCGAGCGCCCTGAGCAGACGGGGGTCGTCGTCGACGACCAGGACCACCGGTGCGGCGGTGTTCCGCTCGTTCATACGGGTCCGTTCTGTGCCGAGTCAGCGCGTTCTTCCCTTGAATGACGCCTGAACTGGGTTTTCGTCTTTTCGTCCGACATCACGATGGTAGGAGGGTGTGCCCACTGCGAGGTCCGGGGCACACCCGAGAACCCCCTTTTGCTCAGAGGGCCGCTTCGTCCAGGGCGAGGTTGAGGGTGAACACGTTGACCCCCTGCTCGCCCAGCACCCTGACGGACCGCGGCGTGGTGTGCGCCTCGACCAGGGCCTCCACCTCCTCGCGCGTCGCCCCCCTGGCCTCGGCGACCCGCCCTGCCTGGAGCCGGGCGTTGGCCACCGATACGTGCGGGTCGAGCCCGGAGGCCGATGCCGTGACGGCGTCCACGGGCACCCGGCTGTCCCCGGGGAGGCCGTTGACGGACCGGTAGTCCTCCGCGCGGGCGGCGACGTCCTCCAGCAGCCCCTCGTCCAGGGGTCCCAGGTTGGCGCCGCCGCTGGCCGCACCGTCGTGGTCCACGGCCGATGGGCGGGGGTGGAAGTACTCCCGGCCGGTGAAGCCCTGGGCGAGCTGTTCGGATCCGACGACCCGTCCGTCCCTCTCCACCAGGGAACCGTTGGCCTGGTGGGGGAAGGCGGCCTGGGCCGCTCCGGTGACCACCAGAGGGTAGAGCAGGCCGGTCACCAGGGTGAACAGCCCGAGCATGCCCGCGGCTGTGATGAGGTAGCGAACCATGTCAGAGCACTCCCAACGCGGATACGGCCATGTCGATGGCCTTGATGGCGACGAACGGCGTGATGAGCCCGCCCACGCCGTACAGCAGCAGGTTGCGCCTGAGGGCCGCGGTGGCCGTTCGGGGGCGGAACCGGACCCCGCGCAGTGCCAGCGGCACGAGCGCGATGATGACCAGGGCGTTGAAGACCACAGCGGAGAGGACGGCCGACTCAGCGGACTGCAGGCCCATGATGTTGAGGCTTTCCAGGCCGGGCAGTGCGGCGGCGAACATCGCGGGCAGGATCGCGAAGTACTTGGCGACGTCGTTGGCGATGGAGAAGGTGGTGAGCGCCCCCCGTGTGATCAGCAGCTGTTTGCCGACCCGGACGATGTCGATGAGCTTGGTCGGGTCCGAGTCCAGGTCGACCATGTTCGCGGCCTCGCGGGCGGCCTGGGTGCCGGTGTTCATGGCCACGCCCACGTCGGCCTGGGCCAGGGCGGGGGCGTCGTTGGTACCGTCCCCCGTCATGGCGACGAGCGCGCCCCGCTCCTGTTCCTCGCGGATCAGCCGCAGTTTCCGTTCCGGGGTGGCCTCGGCCAGGTAGTCGTCCACACCCGCCTCGTCGGCGATGACGGAGGCCGTGCGCCGGTTGTCTCCGGTGACCATGACCGTGCGGATACCCATGGAGCGAAGCTGTTCGAAGCGTTCGCGCATACCCGGTTTCACGGTGTCCTTGAGGTGGACGACCCCCAGTGCCCGGGCCGGGTCTCCGGGCCCGGAGACCTCGGCGACGACCAGCGGGGTGCCGCCCTGGTCCGCCACGCCGGCGGACAGTGACTCCAGTTCCCCGGGTACCTCCCCGCCGTTCTCGCGGACCCAGCGGGCGACCGCGTCGGTCGCCCCCTTGCGGACCAGACGGCCGTCCTCGTCCAGGCCGCTCATCCGGCTCTGGGCCGTGAAGGGCACCGGGGTGCCGCAGGACGGGCCCGACTCGCCGAGCACGGGGTGGCTGACCCGGGCGAAGTCCACGATGGAACGGCCCTCGGGCGTGGTGTCGGGCAGGCTGGAGCGGTGGGCCGCCTCGGCGAGCTCCTCGACCGGAACGCCGGGCAGGGGCAGGAGGTCCGCGGCCTGCCGGTTCCCCAGGGTGATGGTGCCGGTCTTGTCCAGCAGCAGCGTGGTGACGTCCCCGGAGGCCTCCACTGCCCGCCCGGAGGTGGCCAGTACGTTGCGCCTGACCAGCCGGTCCATGCCCGCGATGCCGATCGCTGACAGCAGGGCGCCGATGGTCGTGGGGATCAGGCACACCAGCAGGGCCACCAGGACGAGCGTGTCCTGACGGGCCTGTGAGTAGATCGCCATCGGCTGGAGGGTGACCACCGCGACGAGGAAGACGAGGGTGAGCCCGCCCAACAGGATGTTGAGGGCGATCTCGTTGGGTGTCCTGCGGCGTTCGGCCCCTTCGACCAGCGAGATCATGCGGTCCAGGAAGGTGTCACCGGGGCTGCTGGTGATGCGCACGACGATGGTGTCGGAGAGCACGGTGGTGCCCCCGGTGACGGCGGAGCGGTCCCCTCCGGACTCGCGGATCACCGGTGCGGACTCACCGGTGATGGCGGACTCGTCAACGCTGGCGACGCCCTCGACCACCTCGCCGTCCCCGGGGACGGTCTCCCCGGCAGTGACCAGGCAGGTGTCGCCGATCCGGAGTTCGGTCGCCGGGACGTGCTCGGTGGCGCCGTCGGGGCGGCGGACCAGTGCGGTCGTGCTGCCGCGGACGGCCCGTAGGGCGTCGGCCTGGGCCCTGCCGCGCCCTTCGGCCAGGGCCTCCGCGAAGTTGGCGAACAGCACGGTCGCCCACAGAAAGAGCGTGACCAGGGCGCCGAAGACCCGTTGCCCGGGCTCCGCCGACCCGGCACCGGCCAGGAAGACCACGGTGGACAGCGCGCTGCCGACCAGCACGACGAACATGACGGGGTTGCGGACCAGGGTTCGGGGGTCGAGTTTGCGCAGGGCCTCGAACATGGCGCGGCGCAGGATCCGCCCGGTGACCAGCGCCCCGCGGGGCGGTTCCGGCGCCGGTTCGCCGGTGACGGCGGGCGCGTCCGGTCCGTCCTGGGGGCGGGGGGCCGTGTCGGCTCCCCGCGGTTGGAGCGAGGGTGTGTTCTTTTCCATGTGTGCGCTCACAGTGCGAAGTGTTCGGCGACGGGCCCGAGGGACAGGGCAGGCAGGAAGGTCAGGCCGGCGACGATCACGACCACGGTGACGGTCAGCCCGGCGAAGAGCGGAGTGTGCGTGGGAAGGGTGCCGACGGTGGCGGGAAGCGGCCGTTTTCGGGCCATCCCCCCGGCGAGCGCCAGGACCGGGATGATGAGCAGGAACCGGCCGACCAGCATGGCGATGCCCATCGTGACCGTGTACCACCAGGTCGAGGAGTCCAGGCCGGCGAAGGCCGACCCGTTGTTGTTCGCCGTGGAGGCGTAGCCGTAGAGGATCTCCGACAGCCCGTGCGGCCCCTGGTTGCCGAGCGAGGCCAGAGCCGCCCCGTTGACCGCGGTGGCCGCCGCGAACCCCAGCAGGACCAGCGGCATGGCCAGGACGTAGAGCATGACCAGGGTGATCTCGGCGGAGGTGATCTTCTTGCCGAGGTACTCCGGGGTGCGTCCGATCATCAGTCCGGCGATGAACACCGTCAGGACGGTCATCACCAGGAGACCGTTGAGGCCGACGCCCACACCGCCCGGACTGAGCTCGCCGAACATCATGTGCAGCATGGTCGCGCCGCCGCCGAGCGGGGTGAGGCTGTCGTGCATGGCGTTGACCGAGCCGTTGGACGTCCCGGTGGTCGAGGCGGCCCACAGCCCGGAGGCCGCCGGACCGAACCGGGTCTCCTTGCCCTCCATCGAGCCGCCGGACTGCTCGGCCGTGACGGACTGGTCCACCCCCATGGCGTCCAGCCGCGGGTTGCCCGCCCCTTCAGCTCCCATGACGGCCAGGGAGAACGCCGCCCATACGGTGAACATGATCCCGAGGACCGCCCACCCCTGGCGCCGGTCCCGGACCATGTGGCCGAAGGCGAAGGCCAGGGCGAAGGGGATGACGAGGATCGCCCATGTCTGGACGAAGTTGCTCAGGGCCGTGGCGTTCTCGAAGGGGTGCGCGGAGTTCATGTCGAAGAACCCGCCGCCGTTGGTGCCCAACTGCTTGATGGCGACCTGGCTGGCGGCCGGGCCGCCGGGGATCGCCTGTTCCCCTCCCTCGAGGGTGGTGGCCGTGGTGTGTCCGCTGAAGTTCTGCACCACCCCCTGGCTCACCAGCACGGACGCGACCAGAAGGGAGAGCGGCAGCAGGATGCGCAGAACGCCCCGGGTCAGGTCCACCCAGAAGTTGCCGACGGTGCGGGCCCCGCGCCGGGCCAGTCCCCGGATGAGAGCGGCCATCACGCCCATACCGGCCGCTGCGGAGACGAAGTTCTGTACCGTCAGCCCGCTCATCTGGGTCAGGTGGGTCATCGTCGACTCACCGCCGTAGGCCTGCCAGTTGGTGTTGGTCACGAAGCTGACCGCGACGTTGAAGGCCACGTTGGGTTCGAGTCCGGGCAGCCCGAGGGGGTTGAGCGGCAACAGGCCCTGGGTGCGCAACAGCGCGTACAGGGCCAGGAAGCCCACCGCGCTGAAGGCCAGGAGGGAGAGCGCGTACCTGGTCCAGTGCTGTTCCCGTTCGGGGTCGACCCGGCAGATCCGGTAGACCAGCTTCTCCACGGGCAGGAAGAAGCGGTCGCCTGGCGCTTCGACGCCCTCGCCGTATCCGTAGACCTTGGCGGCGTAACGGCCGAGCAACGGGGCCGTGACGGCCAACGCCACGATCAGCAGGGCGAACTGGGCCCATGCGGTCGCGCTCATCAGAATCTCTCCGGAAACAGCAGGGTGGCGAGCAGGTAGAGGAACAGGGGGAGGGAGACGGCCAGTGCCAGGCCCTCGTCCCAGCTCATGAGGTCACCGCTTTCCCTGCGGCGGGGCGCCCGGTGCGTCCGTCGGTTCCCTCTGCGGAACCGGTGCGGTCCGCCTGGTCGGGGTGCGACGGGTCCGGGTCAGGCCCCAGGAGGCGTTCACACATACGCACGTACAGAGCGCACAGGCCGAGGAAGCCCGTGCCCGTTAGGAGGAGGAGTAGATCCGCCATGTTCTCGTCCTTGTCGTAGCCGCGACCGAATGCGGAGTGGGGCGGGAGAGCCCCGGGGCGCTCGAGCGCCGGAGTCGACTGTGGGGCAGGTCAGGACGCGGATGGCGCCTCGGTAGCGCTCCGTTAGCGGCAACCTGAGGGGATTTAGCGGACAGTTAGCGCCAATAAGCACCAAAACACCCGATGACCGGTGAGGATGGTCATTGAGGAGGTAGCGCTGTGACACGTGGGAGCTTGCGGGTCTATCTGGGAGCGGCACCCGGGGTGGGCAAGACCTACCGGATGCTGGACGAGGCCCACCGGCGCCGTGACCGGGGTGCGGACGTGGTCGTGGGGTTCGTCGAGTGCCACGGACGGGTGATGACCGAGGCGATGATCGACGACCTGGAGGTGGTCCCGCGCACCCGGCTCAACCACCGGGGCCGCTCCTTCGAGGAGATGGACCTGGACGCGGTCCTGGAGCGCCGTCCCCAGGTGGTCCTGGTGGACGAACTCGCGCACAGCAACGTCCCCGGCAGCCGCAACGCCAAGCGCTGGCAGGACATCGAGGCGCTGCTGGACGCCGGCATCACCGTGCTGTCCACGCTCAACATCCAGCACCTGGAGTCCCTCAACGACGTCGTGGAACGCGTCACCGGGATCCGCCAGGGCGAGACCGTGCCCGACGCGTGGGTGCGCGCCGCCGAGCAGATCGAACTCGTCGACATGACCCCCGAGGCCCTGCGCAAGCGGCTCGCGCACGGCAACGTCTACCGCCCGGAGAGGATCGACGTCTCCCTGGGCAACTACTTCCGCAGCGGCAACCTGTCCGCCCTGCGGGAACTGGCCCTGCTCTGGCTGGCGGGCCGGGTCGAGGACGAACTGGAGAGCTACCGCAGCGACCACGGTGTGACCGACACCTGGGAGACCCGGGAGCGGGTCGTGGTCGCGCTCACCGGCGGTTCCGAGGGCGAGACGCTCCTGCGCCGCGCCGCCCGTATCGCCCGACGCGGCCGGGGCGCGGACCTGCTGGCCGTACACGTGGCCCGCAGCGACGGACTGACCGGCGCCGACCCCGCTCTGCTGGCCCGGCAGCGCGTCCTGGTGGAACACCTCGGCGGCACCTACCACCAGGTCCTGGGCGAGGACGTGGCCCACTCGTTGATCGCTTTCGCACGCGGTGTCAACGCCACACAACTGGTGCTCGGGGCCAGCCGCCGGGGCCGGATCGCCCGGTTGCTCTCCCCCGGGATCGGGGCCGCCGCCACCGCCCTGTCCGGACCGATCAACGTCCACCTGGTCTCCCACGAGCAGGCGGGCGTCCGGCCCCCCTCGGGTCCGGGGGCCACCCTCTCCCGGCGCCGCAGGCTGGTCGCCTGCGGGCTGGCGCTGCTGGGTCTGCTCCTGGTGGGGTTCGGGCTGGGCATTCCGGCGGACGAGGCCTACCTGAGCAGCGCGATCGTGCTGGTGTTCGCCACGGTGACGGTGGTCGCCCTGGTCGGGGGGATGTGGCCCGCGCTGCTCACCTCGGTCAGCGGTTTCGCGGTGCTCAACTTCTTCTACACCGAGCCCTACCTCACCTTCACCGTCGCCCGGGTCCAGAGCGTTCTGGCGCTGGCGGGCTTCGTGGTGGTGGCGGTGTCGGTGAGCGTGGTGGTGGACCAGGCGGCGCGCCGCACCCGGGAGGCGGCGCAGGCGGGGGCGGAGGCCCAGATCCTGGCCACCGTCGCTGGCAACGTCCTGCGGGGCTCACGCCCGCTGGAGGCCCTGATGGAACGCCTGAGGGAGACCTTCTCCCTGACCTCGGTGGCCCTCCTGCAGCGCAGGCCCGGTTGCTCCGCACGGCCCGACCAGCGACGGGACCAGCAGGGGTGGGAGGTCGTCGCCGCCGCCGGCGAGGACCCTCCCCGCTCCCCGACGGACCGGGACACCGAGGTGCCGGTGGACGAGAGCCTCACCCTGGTGCTGCGCGGGCGGCGGCCCCAGGCCGGGGACCGCCGGATCATCGAGGTGTTCGCCGCCCAGGCAGCGGTCGCCCTGCGCCAGGAGCGGTTGGAGCGGGAGGCGGCTTCGGCGCGCCCGCTGGCGGAGGCCGACCGGATGCGGACCGCGCTGCTCTCGGCGGTCAGCCACGACCTGCGGGCTCCGCTGGCCTCGGCCAAGGCCTCGGTGACCAGTCTGCGCAGCCGCGAGGTGCACTTCAGCGACCGGGACCGGGACGGGCTGCTGGCCATGGCGGACGAGTCCCTGGACCAACTGACCCGGCTGGTGACCGACCTGTTGGACATGAGCCGGCTCCAGGCCGGGGTGCTGGGGGTGACGGCGCGCCCGCTGCAGTTGCGCGAGTCGGTGTTCTCCGCGCTGGACCAACTGGACGGGTCGGGGGCCGACCGGGTGCGGGTGCTGGTCCCCGAGGAGCTTCCGGACGCGGTGGCCGACCCCGGGCTGCTCGACCGGGTCCTGGTCAACGTCGTGGGCAACGCCCTGCGGTTCAGCCCCGGGGACCGGCCGCCGACGGTCTCCGCCTCGTGGGCCGGCGACCGGATCGAGGTGCTGGTGGCCGACCACGGGCCGGGGGTGGCGGAGGAGGACCGGGAGAGCATGTTCGTGCCGTTCCAGCGGTTGGGGGACACCGACAACCACAGCGGTCTCGGGCTGGGCCTGGCCCTCTCGCAGGGGCTGGCCGAGGCCATGGGCGGTTCGCTGGAGGCCGACGCGACGCCCGGTGGCGGGCTGACGATGCGGTTGACCCTGCGGGTACCGGAGTCCGGGCGGGGACCGGACGGGCCCGGGCAGAAGGGCCGCGGCCCGGCGGACCGTCTGCCCTAGCTGCCCGCAGCAGAGGCGGTAGGGCTCCAGCGGGCCGGCCGTCCGGTCACCCGGGCGGCCGGCCCGGTGGGCTGGCCGGAAGCCCCCGGCCTAGTTCAGGCCCTTGCGGGCCAGCAGGGGCTCCATGCCGGGCGCGCGGCCCAGGAAGTCGGTGACCGCCCCCATCGGGTCGACGCTGCCGCCCAGGGACAGCACCCTCTCCCGGAAGCGGTCGCCGCCCGCGCGGGTCAGTCCGCCGTTCTCCTTGAACCACTCGACGCTCTCGGCGTCCAGGACCTCGCTCCACACGTAGGAGTAGTAGCCCGCGCTGTAGCCGTCGTCGGAGAAGATGTGCTGGAAGTACGCGCTCCGGTAGCGGGGGCGCACCAGCGGGTGCAGGGCGCCCGCGGCCTCCAGGGCCCCGGCCTCGAAGGAGGCCGGGTCCTCGACGGTCTCGCCGGGCGCCAGACGGTGCCACGCCCAGTCGAGCAGCGCGGCGGCGAGGTACTCGAAGGTGGCGAAACCCTGGTTGAACCGGCTGGCCGCGGTCAGCCGCCGCACGAGTTCGTCGGGCACCGGCTCACCGGTCTCGTGGTGCCTGGCGTAGTGGGACAGCACCTCCGGCCACAGCGCCCACATCTCGTTGACCTGCGAGGGGAACTCGACGAAGTCGCGCGGCACGCTCGTGCCCTCGACCCTGGGGAAGCGCACCGCCGACAGCAGCCCGTGCAGGGCGTGGCCGAACTCGTGGAAGGCCGTCTCGACCTCGTCGAAGGTGAGCAGGGTGGGGCCGGAGACGGGCTTGGTGATGTTCAGGTTGTTCACCACGACCGGCCGCTCGTCCAGGAGGAAGGACTGGTCGACCAGGTTGTGCATCCACGCGCCGCCGCGCTTGGTCGGACGGGCGTAGGGGTCCAGCAGGAACAGGCCCAGCGCGGAGCCGTCCCCGTCGAGGACCTCCCAGGTGCGCATGTCGGGGTGGTACCCCGCCAGGTCGGGGCGCTCGGTGAAGGTGACCCCGTAGAGCAGGGTCGCCGCGTGGAAGACGCCGTCCTCGATCACCCGGCCGAGTTCGAAGTAGGGGCGCAGGACGCTCTCGTCGAAGTCGTACCGGGCCTTGCGCACCTGCTCGGTGTAGTACGGCCAGTCCCACGGTTCGATGTCGTGCCCGGCGTACTCGGCCAGTACCCGGGCCTCCTTCTCGACGTTGCGCCGTGCCGGGCCGACGAGCTGGCCGAGCCGATCCTCGACCGCCTCGACGGTTCCGGCGGTCTGGTCGGCCACCTTGTACGCCGCGTGGTCGGGGTATCCCAGCAGCCGGGCCCGCTCGGCGCGCAGCTCGGCCGTGCGGGCGGCGATCTCCAGGTTCTCCGGGGCGCGCCCGACGCTCAGCGTGTACAGGCGCTCCCGGGTGGCACGGTCGGTGAGCTGGGCCAGGGCGGGTTGCACGGTGGTGTTCAGCAGCGGGAGGACGTACTCCCCGTCCTTCTCGATCGCGCTGAGCTGTGCCTCGTCCAAACCGTCGAGGTCCGCGGCGTCGGTGGTGACCAGGGAGGCCTCACCGGTCGCCCGGACGACGTTGGCGGAGAACTCCGTGCCGAGCTCGGCGAGCCGGGTGTTGAGCTCGCGCAGGCGCTCCTGCTCCCGGTCGCCGAGGTCGGCCCCGGCCTTGACGAAGTCGAGGCGGTACCGCTCCAGCAGCCAGGCCTCCTGCGGGTCGTCGGTGGTGACCTGCTGGATGCGGGCCCACAGGTCCCGGTTCAGGGAGACGGCGTCCCCGTGCTGCGAGGCGCGGGGGGCGATCTCCCGCTCGATCTCCCGGATGCCCTCGGTGGCGTCGGACCCGGCGAGGGTGTGCAGGACGGTCTCCACCCGCTTCAGGGTCGCGCCGGAGCGCTCCAGCGCCGCGATGGTGTTGTCGAAGGTCGCGGGCTCCGGGTCGGCGACGATCGCGTCGACCTCGGCGAGGTGCTCGGCCACCCCCTGCTCGAAGGCGGGCAGGAAGTGCTCCTCGCGGATCGCCGCGAAGTCGGGCAGCCGGTAGGGGAGTTCGCTGGGTGACAGGAACGGGTTGGCGGTCAAGGGGTGGTGCTCCTCGTTCTTCGGGGCCAGGGCGCTGGTCACGGCCTGGGCGCTCGTGCCGTTCTACCTTGCCGGCCGCGAGCTGTCACCCGGGTTCGGCTCACCATTCCCCGACGACGTGCGGGTCGGGCAGCGGCTCCTCCCCGTCGGCCATGGGCAGCTCCACGATGGGGACGTAGCGTCCGGTCGCCTCCCCGGCGCCCTCCGGACTGTAGGCGAGCGTTCCGCCGCCCGCGCGGACGTCGTGTGCGGAGTTGAGCAGCATCAGCCTGGCCCTTACCTCGGCGGGGGTCGGGGTGCTCCCCTCCGCCCCCAGCCCGTTGGTCATCCGAACCGCGTGGGCCGCGACCGCCACGGCGTCGTGGGTGACCAGCGCGTAGCCGTTGCCGAGCCCGTCGACGCGCGCGGCCGGGGCGTACTCCAGGTAGGCGTCGCGGAAGTCCGGGTAGCCGGGCGGAACCGCGTTCGAGGCGGGGTCGGCGGTCTCCCACCGGGTGTCGGTCCCGGAGGCGTACACCAGGGAGATGTCGTTCTCGGCCAGGAGCGCCATGGTCTCCTCGTCGCCGAGGACGCTCAGCCCGGTGGCGACGAACAGGATGCGCAGCGGACGGGAGCCGCCGCACCTGTTCGAGGCCAGGGCGGCCAGGAACTCGTCGAGGTCGGGGGAGCGTCCGGCGAACAGGATCGTGTCGACCCCGGCGCCGCACACGTTCTGGGTCACGTCGTGGAACAGGCCGCTGACCGGGGCGTCGCCGACGGTGGTCCCGTCGTACTGCTGGGTGGAACCGTCGATGTGGTCGTGGAGCTGCTCCTGGTAGGCCTCGTACAGCGTGGAGACGAACAGGTCCGGTTCGGTCCGGTCGTGCACGATGAGCGCCCGGACCGGCTCGGAGAGCCCGTCGAGGTAGGCGTCGAGCGCCCTGACGTACTCGGTGTTGCTGGGGAGCACCCGGATCACGCCGGGCAGGGCCGGATCCTCCTCGGTCCCGGCGTCGTCCAGCCCTCCGGGGCCGTGCGCCAGGCCGTCCGCGGTGAGCGCCGAGGAGACCATCGGGATGTCGTTCCCGTTCAGCCTCGCCGCGGCCTCGCGGGTGCTCTGGATGCTCACACCCATGCCGGTGACGGCCACCAGCGGGCGGTCCTCGTCCCGCGACATGGCCACGAGCTCGTCCACGACCGGCTCCCACTGGCGCTGCTGGCTGCCGATGTTGGCCAGGACCAGCTGGATCTGCGGGGTCGGGTCCGCGAAGTCACGGGTGTGGTTGGCACGCATGACGGCGGTGTAGGCGCCCTCCAGGGATCGGCGCATCCGCTCGGGGTCCATCGGGCTGACCCGGTCGAAGGTCAGGATGCCGAGGAACGCGATCCGGACCACGGGGGTGCTGTCGGAGAGGGCGTCGACGCGCTCGTTCTCCTGCCTGATGAGTTCCTGGATGTCGGTGAAGTCCTCGTGGAAGACGTGGGAGCCGTCGGTGACGCCGACGCACTGGCCGCCGGTCTCCCGGACCCCGTTGCCGGGACCGCCGCAGGTGAACCGGTCCCACAGGGCCACGGTGGTGACGACGAGGGTGACGGCGAGCACGGCCGCCGACCCCAGCAGCAAGGCTCGTCTCCAGTCCTTACCACCCGTGTCGGCCATCCGTGGTCACCTCTCCCTCTGCGGTCCGCTTCCCCCGGCGGCTCGCCCGGTCCGCCCTCCGACGGGGCTTCCGGAATCTGGCCGCTGGACGGTCAAGGACCCATGATGCGCGTTTTTCCTCGATGTATGAGTGGCTCCGCCTTTCGTAACGCAGGCGTTATAAGAATTCCCTCACTTTTTCCACCGAAAATCACCGGAATCACTTTTGGCACCTCAAGTCGACTTCGGGACCTGAGGCCCGAACCACGCCCCACACACCGTTCCCCACTCCCCTCCCTCTCGGACAGAACCGTCCGTTCCCGGCCCGCACCCCGCCCGGAGACCCTCTCGGGACTCTGGTTACATGGGCGTGCGCCAGCTCACACGGAGGTGTCAGTTGCCCGACCCCGCAGGCGTCCCCGGCCCCTGGGGGACCCGGCCGCTCCCCCGCACGGCCCTTCCGCCCACCGGCACCCCCGACCTGCGCGGCCCCCTCCGCTACGTGTGGTGGCTGATCTCCGCCCAGCCGTGGCGCGTCCTGCGCGGCTCCCTCTACGGCACCCTGTGGATGGCGGGGCTGATGGTCCCGCCCTACCTGCTCTCCCGCGCCATCGACGACGGTCTGCGCGCCGGGAACACCGGGGCCCTGTTCCTGTGGGCCGGCGTCACCGCCGCGGCGGCCGTGGCCACCGCGGCCGTGTCGATCCTGCGGCACCGGACGCTGTCCCTGGTCCGGATGGACGCCGCGCACCGGACCATGCGGGTGGTCACCCGGCACGCCACGGTGCTGGGCGCGTCCCTGTCCCGCCGGGTCACCTCCGGTGAGCTCTCCACCGTGCAGGCCTCGGACGTGCTGCTGATCGCCCACATCCTCACCCTGACCGGCCCCGGGGTGGGCTCGGTCATCGCCTACGCGGGCGTCTCGGTCCTGCTGTTCACCGTCTCCCCGCTGCTCGCCGCGATCGTCGTGCTGGGCCTGCCGGTGCTGGCGGTCGTCATCGGCCCCCTGATGGGGCGGCTGCACGGTCGGCAGAGCGTCTACCGGGAGCACCAGGGTCGGACCACCGCCCTGGCCGGGGACATCGTGTCCGGGCTGCGGGTGCTGTACGGGATCGGCGGCAAGGCGCACTTCGCCCGCCGGTACGGGGAGCGGTCCGGGGAACTGCTGCGCCAGGGCTACCGGGTCAGCGAGACCACCAGCTGGTTCCAGGCGGTGAGCTCCTGCCTGCCGGTGGTCTTCCTCGGCGCGGTCACCTGGGTGGCTGCCCGGATGGCCGTGACCGGGCAGATCACCGTCGGCGAGACCGTCGCCGTCTACGCCTACGTGGCGGTGCTCGTCCCCCCGGTGTTCTTCCTCGTCGAGGGGGTCAGCACCCTGGTCCAGGGGCTGGTCTGCGTGCGGCGGGTGCTCGACCTGCTCACCCTCGAACCCCCGCTCACCGGTAGCGGGAGGGACCGCCCCGGGCCGGCCGAGGGCTCGGAACTGGTCGAACCGTGCTCCGGGGTGACCGTCCCGCCGGGCCGCACCACCGCCCTCGTCTGCGCCGACGCACACGGGACCGCCGCGGTCGTGGACCGGCTGGGCCGCTACACCGACTCCGACACCCGGTGGGGCGGCGCCTTGCTGCGGGACATGGCGCTCGACGAGGTCCGCCGCCGGATCCTGGTCAGCGACAACGAGTCCTACCTGTTCGCCGGTTCCCTGCGCGAGGTCCTGGACCCGCACGGGACGCACACCGACGCCGGGATCCGCTCGGCGCTGCACGTCGCGGGCGCCGACGACGTGGTCGCGGCCGTGCCCGACGGCCTGGACTCCGCGGTGGAACCGCAGGGCCGCAACCTCTCCGGCGGCCAGCGCCAACGGGTCCGGCTGGCCCGGGCGCTGCTCGCCGACCCCGAGGTCCTGCTCCTGGTCGAACCCACCTCGGCCGTGGACGCGCACACCGAGGCCACCGTCGCCGACCGGCTGCACGGGGCGCGGGCCGGGCGCACCACGGTGGTCGCGGGCACCTCGCCCCTTCTGCTGGACCGGGCGGACCGGGTGGTCCTGCTGGCGGCCGGGCGGGTCGCGGCCGTGGGGACCCACGGCGAACTGCTCGCCAGCAGGCCGGACTACCGGGCGCTGGTCTTCCGCGGCGCCCTGGGTGAGGAGAACAGCGAAGGGAGAAGCGAGGGGACCCCGGTATGAGTGAACGGCTCCCGGTCGCCGACCGCGCCCAGGTGCGCCGCGACACCGCCCGCCTGCTGGGCGCCGAACGCGGGCGGGTGGCCTGGCTGGTGCTGTTGACCTGTCTGGCCACCGGGGCCGGGCTGGTCGGCCCCTACCTGCTGGGCCGGATCGTCAACCTGGTGGAGGACGGCACCGCCACCCTGGGCGCGGTGGACCTGCTCGCCGCCGGTGTGGTGGCGGCGGCCTGCGTCCAGCTCCTGCTGACCCGGTACGCGCGCCGGGCCGTCCACCGCTTCGGCGAGCACGTCCTGCGGCGGCTGCGCGAGGACTTCGTCGGCCGGGTGCTGGCGCTGCCCGCCCGGGTGGTGGAGCGTTCGGGTACCGGCGACCTCACCACGCGTGCCTCCTCGGACGTGGTGACCGTGGGCAACAGCCTGCGCGGGGCGCTGCCCGAGATCGGCACGGCCCTCCTCCAGGTCCTGGTCCTGCTGGCCGCGATCACCTGGATCCACCCGCTGCTGGGGCTGTGCGCCCTGCTGGGGGTCCCCCTGATGTGGCCGACGGCACGCTGGTACCTGAAGCGCTCGCGTGAGACCTACCTGGCGGAGGGGGCCGCGCTCTCGACCGCCCTGGAGGGCACCACCGCCACCGCCGAGGGCGGACGCACCGTGGAGGCCCTGGGCGTCCAGAAGGACCGCCGGGAGGTGACCGACCGGGACCTCGGCGTCCTGTACCGGGCCCGCCGGGGCGGCCTGCGGCTGCGGTCGGTGCTGTTCCCGGTCGCCGAGTCGGTGCTCGTGCTGCCGACCGCCTTCGCCCTGTTGGCGGGCGGGGTGCTGTACCAGGGCGGCGGGATCGGCCTCGGTGCCCTGGTGACCTGCCTGCTGTACGTGCAGCAGCTGGTGGACCCGATGATCGCCATCACCCAGCGGCTGGAGGAGCTCCAGCGGGCCGGGGCCTCCTTCGCCCGGCTGCGGGGCGTGCAGCGGCTGCCCGAGGAGTCCTCCGCCCCCGGCGGGGTCCCCCGGGACGACCGGATCGAACTGCGCGGTGTCCGCTACGCCTACGTGCCCGGGCACGACGTCCTGCGCGGTATCGACCTGGGCGTGCGCCCGGGCGAGCGGCTGGCGGTGGTCGGCCCGTCAGGGGCGGGCAAGACCACGATCGGCCGCCTGCTGTCCGGGGCGGACGTCTCCGGCTCGGGCCGGGTCCTGCTCGGCGGTGTGCCCGTCACCGAGCTCTCCCCCGAGGTGCTGCGCGAGCGGATCGTGCTGGTCGACCAGGAGCACCACGTCTTCACCGGGACGCTGCGGGAGAACCTGGCCATCGCCGCCTCCGGCGCGGACGACGGGAGGCTGCTCCGCGCCCTGGACGCGGTGGACGCCGACTGGGCGCGGGAGCTGCCCGAGGGCCTGGACACCCGGGTGGGCTCGGGCGGCCGGACCCTGGACCCGGCCCGGGCCCAGCAGGTGGCGCTGGCCCGGGTGGTGCTGCTGGACCCGCACACCGTGGTCCTGGACGAGGCCACCTCGCTGTTGGACCCGAGGACGGCGCGGCAGGCGGAGCGGTCCCTGGCGGCGGTACTGGAGGGGCGGACGGTGATCGCGATCGCACACCGGCTGCACACCGCGCACGACGCCGACCGGGTCGCGGTGGTGGAGGCGGGGCGGATCAGCGAGCTGGGGACGCACGACGAGCTGATCGCCGCGGGCGGGGCCTACGCGGCCCTGTGGAGCTCCTGGCACGGCAGCGACTGAACAGCGGCGGCCGAGGGGCGCGGGGCCGACGGGCGGGTCCGTTCCCCGCGCGCCGGTCAGTCCCGGGTACCGGCCGGGGTGATGAACTCCAGGCGGTTGCCGTTGTTGTCGCGGGTGTGGAAACGGCGGTACCCGGGGAGGTCGTCGTTCCAGACGATCTCGTACCCGGCGGCGGTGAGGCGCTCGGCGAGGGCGTCGAGCTCCCGGACGAGGATGCCGGGGTGGGCCTTGCGCTGCGGGGCGAAGTCCCCCTCCACACCCAGGTGGAGCTCCAGGCCGTCGGCGCGGACCCACAGGCCGCCGCGCGCGGCCAGGGCCGGGGGCTTGGGGATCTCGACGAAGCCGAGGACGTCCACGTAGAAGGCGCGGCACGCCTCCTCCCCGCCCGGGGGCAGGGAGATCTGGACGTGGTGGAGCCCGAAGCCGAACCGCGTGGCGGTGTCCGGGGTGTCCTCGGCGCGGGGGGTGGCCATACTTACCTCTCTCGGTGCGCAGACTGCTCCCGGTGCACGGGCGGCGGGGGTGAGGGGCGTTCGTGGACGTGTTCCAGGCCGTCGATGTCGTCCCACTGCTCGCCGACCCGTTCGAAGCCGAAACCGGCGATGGTCGCCAGGGATGCGGCGTTGTCCGGTCGGATCGAGGCCCGCACCGTGGCGACCTCCGGGGAGGCGTCGGCCCTGCGGAGCAGCTCGGCCAGGGTCGCCCGCGCGTAGCCGCGGCGGCGCAGTTCGGGCACGACGGAGTAGCCGATCTCCACCATCCGGCGCTCGTCCGGGGGACCGTGGAAACCGGCGTGGCCGACCGCCCGGCCGTCGTCGGCGTCCACGACCACGTATGCGAGCCAGCCCGCCCGGCCGGGCACGGCCCGGAGCTGGCCGAGGCGGTACCGGCTCAGCCAGCGCATCTCCGCACTCGCGAAGTGCTCCCCGAGGTCGGTGCCGAGCAGGGCACCCGCGGCCTCCGTGTCTCCCTCCGCAAGGGCGGCGAGCACGGGTTCGACCATCTCCACCAGCCGTATCCGGGGTGTACTGGCGCGTCGCGGTCCGAGTGGCGGGTCCGTGTCCGTGTCTGTCACCGTTCCATCCTTCCCCCCGCGGGCACCCGGTACAACGTGTTTTCGCCCGCCCCGCGTCCCTGGGCGGGGTTCTCCCGCCCGGCGTTCCGTGCGGCGTTCCGTCCTGCGGCCCGCGAACCGTCGGAGCCGTCCGGGACGATGGACGCAGCCGTCCGTACCGCCTCTTCGGGGAGCACCTTTGACCGACACCGACGACCGCCGCTGCGCCTGGGCGCGGAACGCGTCCGAACTGATGACCGCCTACCACGACACCGAGTGGGGGCGCGTCTCGCACGAGGACGGGTACCTGTTCGAGATGCTCGTCCTGGAGGGCGCCCAGGCCGGCCTGTCCTGGTCCACGGTGCTGAACAAACGCGAGAACTACCGGCGCGCGATGGACGGTTTCGACTACGAGCGGATCGCCGCCTACGGGCGGGCGGAGACGGATCGGCTGCTCGCCGACCCCGGGATCGTCCGCAACCGCCTCAAGGTCGCCTCCGCGGTACGCAACGCCCGGGCCTTCCTGGCGGTGCGCGAGGAGTTCGGGAGCTTCGACGCCTACCTGTGGGGGTGGGTGCCGGGCCCGGTCGTCGGCCACTGGACCTCGGCCGGGCAGGTCCCGGTGACCACCGACCTGTCGGACCGGCTGAGCCGGGACCTGAGGAGGCGGGGGTTCAACTTCGTGGGGAGCACGATCGTCTACTCCTACCTCCAGGCCACCGGTCTGGTCGAGGACCACCTGGAGGACTGCCCCGCCAAGCCCGGGTAGGCCCGTCCGAGGACCCCTCCCGACCTGCCCCGGAAAGAGGGCACCAGAAAACTTTATGCCCTAAGGAATTATCTCCCCGGATTCCCGCGTTCCCTTCTCCGTACGCCGTACTGTACGAGGTACGAACGAGGAGGGGCCCATGGCACCAGCACCAGCACCGGCGCGCACAGCTCCAGCCGTCAGCGCACGCGGGATCGGCAGGAGGTTCAAGGACAGGTGGGCCCTGCGCGGGTTCGACCTGGAGGTCGGCCGGGGCACCGTCCACGGCCTGCTCGGGCCCAACGGCGCCGGGAAGTCCACGGCGGTCCGCGTGCTCACCACCCTGCTCCGCCCGCACGAGGGCACCGCGCAGGTCGCCGGGTACGACGTGGCCGCACAGGGCGCCCGGGTCCGCCAGCGGATCGGGCTGGTCGGCCAGAACGCCGCCGTGGACGAGATCCTCAGCGGCCGCCAGAACCTGGAGCTCTTCGGCCGACTCCACCACCTGGGCGGCCGCGCGGCCGCCCGCCGGGCCGCCGAACTCCTGGAGCGCTTCGGCCTGTCCGACACCAGGCGCCCGGTCGGCACCTACTCGGGCGGGATGCGCCGCAGGCTCGATCTGGCCGCCGGGATGATCCTCGACCCGCCCGTGGTGTTCCTCGACGAACCCACCACCGGCCTCGACCCGCGCGGCCGCGACGAGGTCTGGTCCGCCGTGCGCGGCCTGGTCGACGGGGGCACGTCCGTCCTGCTCACCACCCAGTACCTGGAGGAGGCCGACCGGCTGGCCGACCGGATCTCGGTGGTCGACACCGGGCACGTGATCGCGGAGGGCACGCCCGCAGAACTCAAGTCGGGGATCGGCGGGGACCGGATCGACGTGGTCCTGCACGAGGGGCACGCCCTGGCGGAGGCCGCCGCCCTGGTGGAGGGGGCCACCGGGCACCCCGTGCGCACCGTCCCGCAGGAGCGGCGGATCAGCGCCGAGGTGGACGACCGCGCCGCCTCCCTGACCCGGGCCGTGCGCGCCCTGGACGAGGGCGGGGTGGCCGTGGCGGACGTGGTCCTGCGCGGCCCCAGCCTCGACGAGGTCTTCCTGCACCTGACCGGCCCCCGCGCGCGGGTACCGGCTCTCCCGCCGCCGCCCCGGTGACCGGCGGCACCGCCGCACCCGGGCAGCAGGACACCCGCCAGGAGGTCCAGCGATGAACCGCACCGCCCCGAACCCCGCCGCGCCCGCCGTCCCGGCCCCCGCACCGCCGTGCGGGCCCCTGGCCCGCCTGGCCTGGGCCGCCGCCGACGGCTGGACCGTGGCCCGGCGCGACGTCACGCACTGGCTGCGACAGCCGTGGGAGCCGCTCTTCGGACTGCTCTTCCCGGTCCTCATGGTGCTGATGTTCGTGTACCTGCTCGGCGGAGCCATGTCGGTACCGGGCGGCGGGGACTACACCGAGTACCTCATACCCGGCATGTTCGCGATGGTCATGGTGTTCGGCCTCGGGGAGACCGTCACCGCCGTGGCCGCCGACTCCGCCCGCGGGATCACCGACCGGTTCCGCTCGATGCCGATGTCCGCCTCCGCCGTGGTCGTCGGCCGCTGCCTGGCGGACATGCTCCGCTCCACGGCCGCCCTGGTGGTCCTGGTCGGGTTCGGGATGCTCGTGGGCTGGCAGTGGCACGGGAGCGCGGGGGCTGCCCTGGCCGGGTTCGGGCTGCTGCTCCTGCTGCGCTTCGCCCTGGTGTGGATCGGCGTCTACGTGGGCCTGGTCATGCGCGGCCAGGGCGGCATCGCCGTCATCCAGACCCTGGAGTTCCCGGTCGGCTTCCTGTCCAACGCCTTCGTGGCCACCGCGACCATGCCGGTGTGGCTGGGCGCGGTCGCAGACTGGAACCCGGTGTCGTCCACCGTGGCCGCCGCGCGCGGGCTGTTCGGCAACCCGGCGGCGGCCGGGGACGGCTGGGTCGCGCAGAACGCCCTCCTGATGGCGGTGGTCTGGCCGCTGCTGCTGGTCGCGGTGTTCGCGCCGCTGTGCGTGCACCGGTACCGCAACCTCGGCGGCTGATCCGGCCCGGGCCGTGCCCCCGCCCGGCTTACACTGGCCCGTACCCCCTACGGAACCAGCACCAGGACGGACCGATGTCCCCGCAGCACAGCAAGAGTGGCGACCCCGCGCGCAGCCTGGCCCTGCTGTGGCGCACCCAGGAACCCGCGAGCCGCCGCCGGGGCAGGCCGGATCTGAACGTCGACCGGATCGTGGCGGCCGCCACCGCCCTGGCCGATGCCGAGGGCCTGGCCGCGCTCTCGATGCGCAGGGTCGCGGAGGCCCTGGACGTGGGCACGATGTCGCTCTACACCTACGTGCCGGGCAAGGGCGAGCTCATCGACCTGATGGTGGACACCGCCTACGCCGACCTGGACACGCAGGAGCGCTCCGGCACCTGGCGGGACCGGCTCCGCCGGATCGCGCACGCCAACCGGGAGCTGTACATCCGCCACCCGTGGATGCTGCAGACCGTCACCGTGCGCCTGCTCGGCCCGAACGTGATCGCCAAGTACGACCACGAGCTCTCCGCCGTGGACGGGCTCGGCCTGAGCGAGATCGAGATGGACTCGACGGTCAACCTGGTCAACGGTTACGTGGAGAGCTCCACCCGGCAGACCCTGGGCGCCGAGCAGGTCGCCCGGGAGTCCGGCATGGACGACGAGCAGTGGTGGCGGATCCACGATCCGCTGCTCGCCGCGCTGGTCGACGGCTCCCGGTACCCGACGGCCTCCCGGGTGGGCACCGCCGTCGGTCGGGCGCACCAGGCGGTCCACGCCCCCGAGCACGAGTTCTCCTTCGGCCTGGAGCGGGTCCTGGACGGCGTGCAGGTCCTGGTGGACGCCCGTTCCGCACCGGCTACGGGTTCCTCCTGACCGCGGCGTGCCACGGGTGAACGAGCATGACGGAACCCCCCTGGATAGACATGCAGACTATTGCATACCTTCACAGGAGGGTTCCAGGGTTCTGCAGGCTCCGGGTCAGGCTCCGGGGCTCAGGAGCCCAGTGCGGCCGCCTCCCGGGCGAGTTCGGTGACCGTGTCCCAGCGCCCCCCGGCGACCAGGTCCGCGGGGGTCAGCCAGCTACCGCCCACGCAGCCGACGTTCGGCAGGGCGAGGTAGTCCGGGGCGGTCCGGGCGGTGATGCCGCCGGTGGGGCAGAACCGGAGCTGCGGCAGCGGCCCGTTGAGGGACTTCAGGAACGCCGCCCCGCCGGCGGCCTCCGCGGGGAAGAACTTGAGCTCGGTCAGGCCCAGCTCCAACAGGGCCATCGCCTCGGACACCGAGGCCACCCCGGGCAGGGCGGGCAGGCCGGTGTCGGCCATCGCCCGGGCCAGGTCCGGGGTGCACCCGGGGCTGACCAGGAACCGGGCCCCGGCCCTGGCGGCGGCCGCGGCCTGCTCGCCGTTGACGACGGTGCCCGCGCCCACCACGGCCTCGGGCACCTCCTCGGCGACGCGCTCGATCGCGGAGAGGGCCGCCGGGGTCCTCAGGGTCACCTCGATGCCGGGCAGGCCGCCCGCCACCAGGGCGCGGGCCAGCGGGACCGCGTGCTCGACCTCCTCGACCACCACCACGGGCATCACCGGGGCGAGGGCGAGGACGTCCGCACCGGAGCGGGGGAACGTCGTCATGGCTGTCTCCAAGGGGTCTCGGGTCGAAGGGGCGGGGCGTACGGACGCCTCGCGGTCGGAGTCACGGACGGAGGGGCTCAGTGGCCGAAGACCCCTGCCCCGGTCTCGGCCGGTCCGACCGCTCCGCGCAGGGCGGCGAACAGTTCGCGGCCGGTACCGGTGGAGGAGTCCACCGTGGGCCGGGCGTCCTCGCGGCCCTCCAGGTCGGCCAGGACCTCCAGTGTCCCCTTGACCGCGTCCAGCCTGATGATGTCGCCGTCCCGGACCCGGGCGAGCGGTCCGCCCGCCTCCGCCTCGGGGGAGACGTGGATGGCCGCGGGCACCTTGCCGGAAGCACCGGACATGCGGCCGTCGGTGACCAGCGCGACCTTCTGGCCCCGGTCCTGGAGGACGGCCAGCGGCGGGGTGAGCTTGTGCAGTTCGGGCATGCCGTTGGCGCGCGGGCCCTGGAAGCGCACCACCGCCACGAAGTCGCCGTCGAGCTCGTCGGCGGTGAAGGCCGCCTGGAGCTCGGCCTGGTCGGCGAACACCCTGGCGGGGGCCTCGACGACGTGCCGCTCGGGGGCCACCGCGGACACCTTGATCACGGCGCGGCCGAGGTTGCCCGCGAGCATACGCAGCCCGCCGTCGGGGGCGAAGGGGTCCTCGACCCCGCGCAGCACCGTCTTGTCCGAGCTCTCCACGGGACCGTCCACCCAGGTCAGCGTCCCGTCCTCGGCGAGCTGGGGCACCTGCCGGTAGCGGTTCAGCCCCGGCCCGGCGACCGTCCGGACGTCCTCGTGCAGCAGCCCCGCGTCGAGCAGGGTACCGATGAGGAAGGCCATGCCGCCGACCTCGTGGAACCGGTTCACGTCGGCGGCGCCGTTGGGGTACATGCGGGTGAGCAGCGGCACGGCCTCCGACAGGTCGGCGAAGTCGTCCCAGGTCAGCTGGATCCCCGCCGCGTGGGCGATGGCGACCAGGTGGAGGGTGTGGTTGCTGGAGCCGCCGGTGGCCAGCAGGGCGACGACCGCGTTGACGATCGCCTTCTCGTCGATCTGCTCGCCGACCGGGTTGTGCCGGTCGGTCAGGGCGGTCAGCCCGAGCACGCGGCGCCCGGCCTCCGCGGTCAGGGCCTCCCGCAGCGGCGTGCCGGGCTGCTCGAAGCTGGCCCCGGGCAGGTGCAGGCCCATGACCTCCATGAGCATCTGGTTGGAGTTGGCGGTGCCGTAGAACGTGCAGGTACCGGGTGAGTGGTAGGAGGCGGACTCGGCCTGGAGGAGCTCCTTGCGGTCCACCTTGCCCTCGGCGAACTGCTGGCGGACCCGCGCCTTCTCCTTGTTGGGCAGGCCGGAGTGCATCGGCCCGGCCGGCACGAACGCCACCGGGAGGTGGCCGAAGGACAGGGCGCCGATGAGCAGGCCCGGCACGATCTTGTCGCACACGCCGAGCATGAGCGCGCCGTCGAACATGTCGTGGGACAGGGCCACGGCGGAGGCCATCGCGATGACGTCCCGGCTGAACAGGGACAGCTCCATGCCCGCGCGGCCCTGGGTGATGCCGTCGCACATGGCGGGCACCCCGCCGGCGAACTGGGCGACGCCGCCCGCCTCGGAGACCGCCTTCTTGATCAGGGCCGGGTAGGTCTCCAGCGGCTGGTGGGCGGAGAGCATGTCGTTGTAGGCGGAGACGATAGCCAGGTTGGGGGTGACGTCACCGGCCAGGGAGAGCTTGTCGCCGACCCCGCAGGCGGCGAACCCGTGTGCGAGGTTGGCGCAGCCCAGGGAGGTGCGGGCCGGGCCCTGGGCGACGGCCTCGCGGATGCGGTCGAGGTAGGCGGAACGGGTCCGGGCGCTGCGCTCGGCCAGGCGCCGGGTGACCTCGGCGACGACCGGGTGGGTCCTCGCCCCTGCTCCCGGGGCGCTGGTGCTGGGGGTGTGCGCGGTCATGTCTGCTCCTCTTCGTGCCACATGCGGCCGGTCCGGCTGATGAGCCGCTGTGCTCCTGCGGGGCCGGAGCTACCGGCGGGGTAGGTTTCGGGTGCGGTGCCGAGGCCGTTCCAGGCCTCGATGATGGGGTCCACCCACCGCCACGCGGCCTCGACCTCGTCGCGGCGCATGAAGAGGGTGGAGTCCCCGGCCAACACGTCCATCAGGAGCCGCTCGTAGGCCTCGGGCGAGCGGGTGGAGAAGGTGTCGGCGAAGCTGAGCTCCAGCGGGACCGGCCGCAGCCGCAGCGCGCCGGCGCCGGGCGTCTTGGTCAGCATGGTGAGGTGTATGCCCTCGTCCGGCTGGAGGCGGATGACGAGGCTGCCCGCTCCGGGGGCGGTGGCCGCGCCGGGGAAGATCGTGTGCGGGACGTCGCGGAAGCGGATGACGATCTCGGAGCGGGCGTGCGACATGCGCTTTCCGGTGCGCAGGTAGAAGGGGACGCCCGCCCACCGCCAGTTGGCGACCTCGGCGCGCAGGGCCACGAAGGTCTCGGTGTCGCTGGCAGGAGGGCCGCCCGCCTCGTCCAGGTAGCCGAGCGCCTCCTCACCGTGGACGGTGCCGCGGGTGTACTGGCCGCGGACGGTGTGCTCGGCGACCGCTGACCCGGAGATGGGTCTCAGGGACTGGAGGACCTTGAGCTTCTCGTCCCGGACGGCGTCGCGGTCGTAGCTGGCCGGGGGCTCCATGGCGGTGAGGCAGAGCAGTTGGAGCAGGTGGTTCTGCACCATGTCGCGCATGGCGCCGGAGGAGTCGTAGTAACCGCGCCGGCCGCCCACCCCCACGGTCTCGGCCGCGGTGATCTGCACGTGGTCGATCCACCGGGAGCTCCACAGGGGTTCGAGGAAGACGTTGGCGAACCGCAGCACGAGCAGGTTCTGCACGGTCTCCTTCCCCAGGTAGTGGTCGATCCGGTAGGTGTGGGCCTCGTCGAAGACCGCCCCGACCTCGTCGTTGACGGCCTGGGCGGAGGCGAGGTCGCGACCGAGGGGCTTCTCCATGACCACGCGGGAGTCAGGGGTGACCAGGCCGGCGTCGCGCAGGCCCCGGCAGATGGCGCCGGAGATCATCGGCGGCACGGCGAGGTAGAAGACGCGGTCGCGTCCGGGGGTGAGCGCGGCGGCGAGGTCCTCCCAGTCGGCGGGGTCCCCGCCGACGTCCACGGTCACGTGGGAGAGGCGTCCGCGGAAGCGGCGCAGGACCTCGGGTTCGACGACCTGGACGGCGCTGTGGCCGCGGACGGCGGAGGACGCCTTGTCACGCAGGTCGGCGTCGGTGAGGCCGTCCCGGGAGACCGCGATGACGCGGGTGTCCCCGACCAGGTGGCCGTCGCGGTCCAGGAGGTAGAGGGAGGGGAGCAGCTTACGCATGGACAGGTCACCGGTTCCGCCGAAGACCACCAGGTCAGTGGGACGGGGGTCGGGCTGCTGCGGCATTCGGTTGGCTCCTGCGGGAGGGGAGGTGAGCGTAGGGGGCTCCGGGGACGGGGCCCGGGGCTCCGGGCTGTTGCCTGGGGGACTTACGGCCCGGTTTCGACCCTAATCGCACTATGGTAAAAAACCAAGCACACTTCAGAACATAAATTTACATAAGTGAACGGCCTTCGAGGCGCCGAGCCGAGTGAATGGTTCAATGAGGCATGGCCAGAACCCCCGGACGCTTGTCCTCCACCGCCACCAGCGGGCACATCCTGGAGATGATCCGCACCGGAGCCGCCGCCAGCCGGGCGGAGATCGCCCGCGCGACCGGCCTGTCCCGGCCCTCCGTCGCCCTGCGGGTCACCGAGCTGATCGAGAGCGGGCTGGTCACCGAGGGGACCCGGGCGGCCTCCAGCGGGGGACGGCCGCCCACGCTGCTGGAGTTCAACGCCTCGCACGGGCTGATCCTCACCGGGGCCCTCGGCATGGCCCGCAGCCAGGCCGCCGTGTGCGACCTCGACGGCCGGGTACTCGTGCGCGCCCCGGGCTCCCCCGAGATGGAGCAGGGGCCCGACGCCACCGTCCCCTGGCTGCTGGACACCTGGTCCGAGCAGCTCCGCGAGCTGGGCCGCTCCCCCGACGACGTCCGCGGCGCCGGCATCGGCCTGCCGGGCACGGTGGAGTTCCACACCGGGCGGGCCGAGGACCGCCCCTTCCTCGGCAAGTGGGCGGGCGTGGCCCTGGCTCCGCTGGTCGCCGAGCGCTTCCCGGTCCCGGTGACGGTGGACAACGACGTGAACGTGATGGCACTGGGAGAGCACATCGCGGGCGGTCACGGCCACACCGAGGACATGGTGTTCGTGAAGGTCTCCACCGGGATCGGCGCCGGGCTGGTCTCCGGCGGCAACCTGCTGCGCGGTGCCCTGGGCGCGGCCGGGGAGCTCGGCCACATCCCCGTGCGCGACGGGGGCGGCCTGCCGTGCCGCTGCGGCAACACCGACTGCCTGGAGGCGGTGGCGGGCGGACGCCGCCTGCTGGTCCGCGCGGCGGAGCAGGGCAGGCAGGTGTCGGGGCTCAAGGAGCTGGTGTCGTTGGCCGCGGAGGGCGACCCGGTCGCGGTCACCCTCGTGCGCGGGGCCGGTCGGCGGTTGGGCGAGGCGCTCGCGGGCGCGGTCAACCTGCTCAACCCGGAGCTGATCGTGCTCGGCGGCGACCTGTCCGAAGCCTACGACCACCTGGTGGCGGGGGTGCGCGAGGCGGTCTTCCAGCAGTGCACCGCCCTGGCCACCCGTCAGTTGCGGATCGTGTCGAGCTCCCTGTGGGACGACGCCGGTGTGCGCGGCTGCGCGGCCGTGGTCAGCGAGGAGATCCTCTCGCCCGAGGCCGTGAACAAGTTCCTGGCCGGTTAGGGCCGCCCGGAGACGTCTTCGGGCGGGGCCCGGGGAAGAGGGTCCGACCCGGGAGAAACAGCAGGAGGGGGCCGGTCGGACCGGGAGCCGTCCACAGCCTGTGGACGGGGACGTTTACCCGGCCCGGGTGCGGGCAAGCGGTAGACAGGGCGAAGTGTCGACAATGCCCCCGTCCGTACTGACCTGCGAAGGCGCCGCCCCTGCGAGCGCCCGCCCCGTCGTGACCCTTGACAACGAGTACTGATCTGCCGAATAGTCACGCACCCGAGTACTGACCAGTACCCCCGCACATCCCCGTCACCCCGTGGCCATGACCCGTGCGGCCCCCCGCCCGGAAAGGTCTCCCGTGGAAATGCTCACCAACGACGCCGCGCTCATCGTGCTCGGCGCCGCCATCAGCCTCGTCACCAGCGTGGTCGTGACCGCTCTGCACGCCCGGCAGATCCGCCGCTCCGAGCTGCGCACCGCCACCCGCACCTCCGCGCGCAACCTCACCAGCGCCTTCATCGCGGAGCGCGACGGCACCGCCGAGGGCGCCGACTTCCTGAGTGAAGCGGAGCTCACGGTCATGTCGATGACCGACCGCAAGGCCCGCGAGCGGCTCAGCCGCGTCGTCCGCCTGCTGCGCGAACACGAACTGCCCGAGGTCGAGCAGTTGAGCGGCGTCAGCTCCGCCGCCGCCAAGCGGGTCCTGTGCGACCACGCCCTGGACGTCCTCGGCGCCCACCTGCGCGCGGACCGCCTGCCCGAGGTACCCGACGTGATGCGCAGGATGCTGAAGGTGGAGGAGGAGGCCCTGAGCATCCACTCCGGCGAGGCGCCCAAGCCCAGCGCACCGATCGAGAAGAGCCCGGTCACCCCCCGGCCGCGACACACCGGCACCGCCAAGGCCGCTGGCGGCACCGGCAGTACCGGCGGCACCGCGCGCAAGACCGCCAAGACCACCAAGACCGCCGCCAAACCGAGCGGGAAGAGCGGCGGGCGCACCACCGCGACCGCCACCGAGGAGGAGCCCAAGAAGGAGAGCGCCTTCTGGGACGACTGATCCGGACAGAGGACGACAACGCATGATCTTTGCGTCGAACACCGCTTCACCGGAGGGAAACCGTGTTTCACCGGCGGGTCAGAGGTGATTCGCGCGGGTGCGGATGAGACAGTCGGACCGGAAGGCCTCAGACGACTGCCCTCGGCGAAGGAATTGTGCGGCGCAATTGTGGTCAGGAACCGCGCGCGTGGACAACCCGAGCGCGCACTCATCGGGAACTTCACCTAGGATCACTGCCACGCGCGGGTTCCGGTATTCTCAGCGCCCTCTGGCCGCTGCCGCTCCAGCTTTCCTCACGGATTCGCCATCCCCCCTCGGTGACTTTTCGGCCAGGATTCCGGTCTGCCCGCGCGCATCCCCCGCGCGACCTCCGCCCCTCTCGGACACGGACACGTGACCCGCCAGGGTCGGTGTCCGGCCGTTGGCGCACCCAGCCGTCCGAACTCACCGAGATTGTCACTATGCCCGCTGACGAGAACCCCGCCGGTCCCGGCGCGGACCACACACCAGACCAGCCCCCCGAGCACCCTCCCCGGACCGAGAGCGCCGGGGAGGAGGCCGCCGAGCCCGGCACCGGACGGGCCGCCGACGAGCGGGAGGGCTCCGAGGCCGAGACCACCGAAGAGGATGCGGCTCGGTCCTCCGACGAGGGTCCCGACCGGGACGCACCCACCGCGGACGGGGAGGACTCCCCGGAGCCCGTGGTCATCGACACCGGGGTGGCGGTCGAGACCACCGCGGACGCCGCGGGCACCGAGAGCCCCGCGGACACCGGGACCGGGGCGGAGCCCGACGGGGACGCGGAGCCCGCCGCCGAACCCGCTGCGGACACCGCGGTCGGAACGGGTGCCGCTGCCGGGACGGGCCCGGCCGGGGCGGGCGCCGGGACCGGCACGGTCGAGGACGGCACCGCGGGAGACGGCGCCGGAGCCGCCGGGAAGAAGCGCAGACGGGGCCGTCTGCGCAGGATCGCCCTGTGGACCTCCGCGACCCTGGCCCTGGTCATGTGCGCCGGCGTGGCCACCGCCTACGGTTACTACCACTACCTGCGCTCCGACATGGTGCAGCACGACATCGGTGCGCTGCTCAACGAGGAGGAGCGTCCGGACAAGCTCAACGACGCGGTCAACATCCTCTTCATCGGCTCGGACGGGTACGAGGAGGACAGCCCCGCCTACTCCACGGAGTTCGAGGGCGAGCGGTCCGACTCCCTGATGCTGGCGCACATCTCCCCGGACAACCGGGCCTCGGTGATCAGCTTCCCGCGCGACTCCCTCGTCCAGCTCCCGGAGTGCGACGCCTACGGCGAGGCCCAGGGGACCTACGGTTACTTCGGCATGATCAACGCCGCGATGTACCACGGCGGCCCTCCCTGCGTCGTGCGGACCATCGAAACCCTCACGGACATCCGGGTCGACCACTTCGTCCACCTGAGCTTCGCGAGCTTCCGGGACGTGGTGAACGCCATCGGCGGTGTGGACATGTGCATCCCCGAACCGATGCAGGACCGCCGCGCCAAGCTGGACCTCGAAGCCGGCGAGCAGACCCTGGACGGGAACGAGGCGCTGTCCTTCGTCCGTGCCCGGTACGACATCGGTGACGGCGGCGACATGGGGCGCATCGACCGGCAGCAGATGTTCCTCGCCGCGCTCGCGGACCAGGTGACCAGCAGTGACGTACTCACGAGCCCGAGCAAGCTCAACGGCATCCTCCAGGCGGTGGTGCGGCACAGCGCCACCGACCGGGAACTGACCCTGGACCGGATGCTGTCCGTGGCGGTCACGATGGCCGACGTGGACCTGGCCGACATCGAGTTCCACACCGTGCCCTGGTACCAGGCGCCCTACGACCCCAACCGGGTCATGTGGAACGAGGCGGAGGCCGCCGAGCTGTTCTCCGCGGTGCGCGAGGACCGCAGCCTGCCCGAACTGCTCGCCGCCGACGACGCGTCCGCCCCGCAGGAGCCGCCGACGGCCGAGCCGACCCCGGCGGACGCGGAGGCTGCCGCCGGAGAGGGCGATACCGTGCCGGACACGCCCGCCCGACCGGGCGTGGGCCGGGACGCCACGTCCGATCCCTGCCAGGACGGTCTCGGTTTCGGCACCGGCGAGAACGACTGGTAGCCGGACGCGACCGACGGCACGGGGCCCCCACCGCATTCGCGCGGCGGGGGCCCCGTGCTGTCCGCTGGGACGCGGGGCCCGCGCTCCCGGGACCGGGGGTGTCGTCACGGTCCCGGGAGGGGGCGGATGCCTCGGGCGGCGGGGTCTGCGCCCTCCCGTCGGTACGCGCCGGGAACCCCCACAGTCCCCTGGCGCCCCAGTCGACGGGGGTGGTCCCGCGCACCGCCCGAGGCGGTGTGCGCCCGCCATGACCGGCGAGCGCACGTTCTGGGAGCTAGGACAGCTCCGGCAGGTCCTCGCCCAGCAGGTCACCGGTGGGCAGCTCCTCGGCGAGGGGCAGCAGGTCACCGGTGGGCAGGCCGTCGGTGGGCAGTTCCCCGGCCAGGGGCAGCTGCTCGGTACCGACCTCGGGGGCGCCCAGCTCCGGCAGGCCCTGGACGTCGACCAGGTCGCCGCCGGGGGTCTGCGGCAGCAGGCCGCCCTCCAGCCCCGTCTCGGCCCCGCTCATCGGCAGGGTGTCGTTGACGTCGCTGGGCAGCAGGGTGGTGAGCCCGCCGGTCAGGTCGGCGTTCTCGCCCGCGTCGAGCCCGACCGGGTCGCTCATCGGAACGGTCTCGCCGACCTGGGCGAGGTCGATGTCGTCCAGACCCACCAGCTCGGGGTCGGCCTCGTGGAGGCCGCTGCCGACACGGTCGCCCAGCTCGGTGGCGGTGTCGTTGACGACGTCCGTGCTCTGCTCCAGGGGGAGCGGCGATTCGGGGTGGCTCAACGGCAGGGTCTGGCCGCCACCGTTCAGGCCCAGGCCGTCGAGCAGGCCCGTCCCGCCCAGCAGGGTGGAGACCGGGTCGACCGACCCGCTGCTGAGCGGCAGGGTCTCGGTGGCGCTGTCCAGCTCCAGCGGGCCGACGCCGGTGGAGTTGTCCTCACCGGTCTGGAGCGGGGCGTCCGCGGAGACGCTGTCGCTGGAGACGGTGTCGCCGACCACGTGGCCGAGGGGGCCGCCGTCCTGGCCGGACTGGTGCTGCAGGTCGGGCTGGGCGGAGAGCTCGCCGGGCTGGACCTTGACCAGGTCGCCGACGGGCGAGGTGACGCCATCGGTCAGGGTGGACGGAACCTGGCTGCCCAGGTCGCCCAGGGGGAGGCCCTCCGTGGCACCGCCGAGCGCGTCGGCCCCTGCGACACCGGCGCCGAGGGCGACGAATCCGGCGGCGCCGGCGGCCACCAGCAGGGTCCGGGCGGAGGTACGGGCGGTGTGGAACATGGAATGTCCTTCCGGAGTGTGTGTTCGGTTCGGGGGCGCGACGGAGCGGGTGTCGTGCCCCGGTGGTCCGGTTCCCTGGCCAGGGGTTCCGGGCCTGATGGTCGTACGGGTGAGCTCTCCGGCCGGTGAACCCCGCCGCCCCTGGCGGGAGCGGGTCGGGTTCGGGCCGGATCCAGTCGGTCGGTCTGGCGGACCACCGGCTGACGTGAACCTCGCGAACGAGGTGCGGGGCTCACGTCAACCCCCAGGTGTCACTGGGTACGGGTGTCGCTGGGAGGGCGCCGCTCGAAGGGGCGCGCGGGAGGCGGACGCGTGCGGCGCACGGGGCTCGGGGCCTGCGGTGCGGGACGCGTGTCCGGTGGTGCGCTAGTCCGGGGAGAAGGTCGGCTCGTCCGCGGAGTCGGCGGGGGCCGAGCGCAGGACGTGCCGGGCGGCCTCGAACAGGCCGGGGGCGGGAGCCGGGGATCCGGCGGTCTGCAGATAGCCGGCGACCGCGGGGGCGGGGGCGGTGCCGCCGCCGACCGCAGAGGTGCCGTTGGCCACGGTGGTGACCGCCTCGGCCCCGCGGGGTCCGGAGTCAACGGTCCCGCCGTGTTCGCGGGTACCGGTCTCCTCGGCGGAGGGGCCGGTCTGCGGACGCGCAGTGACGGGGGCTCCGTCCTCGAGCCGCTCGCCCGCCGCCGGCTTCTCGGCCTGCGCGGCGGACCGCTGCTCCCGGCGGGGCTCGGCGGGGGCGTCCTCGCCGTCGCCGACCGGAGCGGGTGCGGTGACCTGCTCGGGGTCGGGGATGACGGCCTCGGGCAGGTGCTCGGGACGCGGCAGGGAGGTCTCCCGGACCGTTTCACGGACCTGCTGGACGGGTTCGGCCGCTTCGGTCTCGACCGCCCGGGCGGTCTCGGCTGCTCCGTCCAGCGCCCTGTCGGCCTGCCTCGCTGCCCGGTCCCCCACCGCGGTGACCGCTCCGCTGATCGAACCGCCGAGGGTCTCGGCGCTTTCAACGACGGTCTCGCCGGGTAGGGCGTTCCCGGTGACGGGTACTTCTTCGGCGTGCGCAGGGATCGCGGCTGCGAACCACACGGTGAACAGGATCCCGGCAACCAGACCGGCGAGCAGCAGGGCCCGGCGGAGTGCTTCCGGCCACACGGCGGGGCGGGCGCCGGTGGCGCCGACCGTACCGTGGTATCCAGACACCGGGAGGTTTCCTTCCGCTGTGGGAGCGAGTCCGCCCCGGCGAAGTGCCGAGGAGCGACAACATCAGGGGTGCGTGCGAATAGCACCGGAAAACAGGGGTTACATGCGCTGGACGCGAGGTCAGAGAGGCCTTCGTGCGCCGACTGACCGTGACGTTAGCATGAATTACCGAGCCGCCGCCCCCGATTCCCGGGGAATTTCCGGGCTCTCGGACAGGCTTCCTAGCAGCCAGATGTGGCAAACCGGGAAAAAACCAACGACAATTCAACTATTAGCCCTCAACCCCTCAACGGCTCTGCGGAGGTTGACCCACACATGACCGAGATCCCCCAGAGCCACCGGTTGTCCCCCAGGCCCCTGGAGGAGCTCCTCTCCGAGGTGCACTCCCAGACGAACCCGGGGCTTTCCGCCCAGGGGAGGGTGCACTCCCTGCTCCAGGCGGTCCTGGCCATCGGTGGTGATCTGGATCTGGCGACCGTACTGCGCCGGCTCACGGAGGCCGCCGCGCACCTGGCGGAGGCCAGGTTCGCCGGTCTGGGTGTGATCGGTGAGGACGGGAGCTTCACCGAGTTCATCCCGGTCGGGCTCTCCCGGGCGCAGGCCGAGCGGATCGGCCGTTTCCCGCACGGCAAGGGGGTGTTGGGCGCGCCCCTGTACGAACGGACCGCGCTGCGCCTGTCCGACCTGCGCGAGCACCCGGACTTCGGCGGGTTCCCCGAGGGGCATCCCGCGATGTCGAGTTTCCTGGGCGTGCCGATCCAGGTGCGCGGCGAGATATTCGGCAACCTCTACCTGACGGAGAAGGAGAACGGCGGGGAGTTCGACGAGGAGGACGAAACCATCGTCACCGCGTTGGCCACCGCCGCGGGCGTGGCGATCGAGAACGCCCGCCTGTACGAGGAGACCCGGCTGCGCGAGCGGTGGCTGGGCGCCTCCACCGAGATCACCACCCGGCTGCTGTCAGGGGCCGACACCGACGAGGTGCTGGCCTTCATGGCGGCCCAGGCCAGGGAGATCGGCGGTGCGGACACGGCGGTGGTGATGCTGCCGGACCCGCACGCGCGGGGGCACCTGTTCGCGGAGTTCGCGGACGGTCCCATCGCCCAGGAGATCCTGGGGACCCCGGTGGAGATCCACGACTCCGTCTGCGGGCTGGTGTACGAGACGGGCGAGGCCACCGCCCTCCCCGACCTGCAGCTGGCCAACTGCCCGATGCTCACCCACCGGGGTTACGGTCCCGGTCTGCTGGTGCCCCTGGGAACGCCCGGGAACACCCGGGGGGTCCTGCTGCTCGGCAAACTCGCCGAGCGGGCCCCGTTCGACGAGAACGTCCGGCGCATGCTGCACGCCTTCTCCGTGCAGGCGGGGGTGGCCCTGGAGCTGGCCGAGGCACGGCGGGACAGCGAGCGGATCGTGGTGCTGGAGGAGCGGGACCGGATCGCCAAGGACCTGCACGACGTGGTGATCCAGCGGTTGTTCGCCTCCGCGATGACCCTGATGAGCACGGTCCGGCTGATCGGCTCCCCGGAGGCCGGGGAGCGGGTCCAGAGCACCATCGACGAGCTGGACGGCACGATCCGGGAGATCCGGTCGACCATCTTCGACCTGCAGAACCCGCCGAGCAGACGGGACACGTCGCTGCGCGGAAGGATCCTGCGGCTGGCGGAGAGCACCGCGCACAGCCTGGGGTGCCACCCGGGGGTGAGCCTGGACGGACCGATCGACGCGTCGGTCCCGGACGAGGTGGGCGAACAGCTGCTGGCGGTCCTGGGCGAGGGCCTGACCAACGTCGCCCGGCACGCCCGGGCCACGGAGGTGCACGTCTCGGTGACGGTGGAGGAGAGGTCCGCGACCGGGCGGCCCACCACCCTGGCGCTCACCGTCACCGACAACGGGGTGGGGCTTCCCGAGGAGGGACGCCGGAGCGGCCTGCGCAACCTGGACCAGCGCGCCAGGGCCCTGGGCGGCGTGTTCAGCGCCGTCAGGGGCTCCGGCGGCGGCACCGTGCTCGTGTGGAAGGTCCCGGTCGAGGACCCCGCGAGCTGAGGAGGGCCCCGGGGGACCGATCAGACCGAAGCCTTCCGAGCCCTTCCGGCCACGAAGGCCGTGGCCAGGGAGAGCACCGCGACACCCCACCAGACCCCCTGGTAGGCCAGGAGGGCGGGTTCGGCGGTCCCGGCCGTCAGGAAGTAGCCGAGGACACCGGCGGAGACCGCACCGCCGACGCTCCCGCCGAGCGTCTTGAGGTTGTTGAACACCGCGGAGGCGCTCCCCGCCCGGTCCGCCGCGCTGGCCTCGACCACCAGGGTCGGCAGCGCGCCCAGCGCCATCCCGCAGCCCAGGCCGACCAGCGTGAACAGGCCCAGGAACAGCGGGAGCAGCTGCCACGCGAAAGCCATTCCGGTGAGTCCTCCGGCGATCAGCGAGAACGCGACGAAGACCGTGCGCCGGTAGCCGATCCGGCCCGCGACGGCCGCGATGGTGCTGGCCCCGGCGAAGGCCGTCGCCGACGGCAGGATCACCGCCAGGGCGAGGGCCATCACCCCGAGGCCGAACCCGTACCCGACCTCCTCCGGCGAGGCCGACAGGTAGAGCACGATGCCGCTCTGGCCGCCGAGCAGCACCACGCCCAGGACCGCCCCGGCGAAGTAGTGGGGTGCGACGGCGGCGGAGACCACGCCCGCCACGTCCACGAGGGGGTGTTCCGTGCGCAGCTCCAGCAGCACCCACACCGCGAACAGCACCGCCGCCGCCACGAGCCCGCCGAGGAACAGCGGCGAGGTCCAGCCCCAGGTGTTGCCCTGGGAGATCGAGCCCAGCAGCGCTACCAGGGCGAGGCCGAGGAGGACCCCGCCGCGCCAGTCCATACCGCCCTCGGCCCTGTTCCGGGACTCGGGGATCCGGAAGTACGACAGGGCCAGGCAGGCGACAGCGAGCGCCGCGAGGAGGGCCAGGGTCGCCCGGACGTCGCCGACCAGACCCTGCACCATCCCCGCGACCAGGGCTCCCAGGAGGGATCCGAGGGTGAGCGAACCCACCAGCATGCCGATGGCCCGGCGGCTCTGTTCGGGTGAGAGGCGGTCCCGTACCAGGCCGATCTCCAGGGGGAGGAGTGCGGCGAGCGGGCCGAGCAGGGCCCGGCCGACCAGCAGCACCGTCAGGTCGGGCGCGAGGGCCACGACCACGCTGCCGACGGTGATGGACAGCAGTGCCACCCGCAGCATCCGCCGGTACCCGTACAGGTCGCCCAACCGCCCGAAGATCGGGACGCTCACGGCCGCCGCCAGGTACTGGACGGCGTGCACCCAGTGGAGTTGGGAACTGGGGACGCCCAGTTCCGACTGGATGGCGGGGAGCAGGGGGTTGGTGGCGCCCTGGAGCAGCCCGCTGGTCAGTTCGAAGAAGACCAGCAGGCCGACCACGGCGACCACTCCCGTCGCCGTGTGCTCGGCGGTCCCGGGACTGCGCTCACTCAATGCTCGCGCCCTTCTGTGCGTGGGGGATCGGGGGTTCAGACGGTGCGGGCCAGGCGGCGTACCGCGAGTTCGGCCAGGAGGGCGGCCTGCCGGGGCAGGACGGCGTCGTCGTAGTGGGCGTCCGGTGAGTGGTTGGCCGGTGCCGTGACCGGATCGACCCACTCCGGGGCGGCGCCGAGCATGAGCATCGCCCCCGGCACCTCGCGCAGCACGAACGAGAAGTCCTCGGAGCCGGAGGCGGGCACCGGCGAGACGAACCCGCTCTGCGCACCGAACAGGTCGTGCACGGTCTCCATGGCGAAGACGGCTTCGGTGTCGTCGTTGACGGTGGGCGGGTACTGGACGTCGTAGTCGACCTCCGCGGTCAGCCCGTGCGCCTGCGCGATGCCCTTGACCAGGGCGGGGAGGCGTTCCTGGAGCACCGCGTGGTTGGTCTCGGAGAAGCTGCGGACCGTCGCGTCGAACTCGGCGCTGGCAGCGAGGATGTTGTTCTGCGAACCCGCGCTGAGCCTGCCGACGGTGACGACGACGGGATCGAAGACGTCGTAGGTGCGGGTGACGTGGTTCTGGAGGGCGGTGACCATCTCGCAGGTGGCGGGGACCGGGTCCTTGCCGTGGTGCGGGGACGAGCCGTGCCCGCCGACCCCGTGCACGGTCACCCCCATGGCGTCCGAGGCGCTCATGACCACGCCCGACTTGGTGGCGAGCACACCGTGCGGGACCAGGTTCGAGGCGACGTGGATGGCGTAGGCGGCGTCCAGGGGCTTGCCCGCCGCGTCCAGGACGCCCTCCTCGATCATCCTGGGGGCGCCGCTGAACCCCTCCTCGCCGGGCTGGAACATGAACACGACGTCGCCGTGCAGTTCCTCGCGCATCTCGCAGAGGATCCTGGCGGCGCCGACCAGGCCGGCGACGTGCATGTCGTGCCCGCAGGCGTGCATGCGGCCGTCGATGGTGGAGGCGTAGTCGACCTCGGCGGTCTCCTGGAGCGGAAGGGCGTCCATGTCGCCTCGGAGCAGGACCGCGCCGCCGGGCCTGCCGCCCCGGAGGACGGCGGTCACCGAGGTGAGTCCCCGTCCGACCGTGAGTTCCAGCGGCAGGCCGTCGAGGGCCGCGAGGATCCGGTCCTGGGTGAGGGGCAGGTCCAGTCCGAGTTCGGGTTCGCGGTGCAGGGCCCGGCGCAGCTCCACCATCTCCTCGCGGAACTTCTCCGCCCGATCGACCATCAGCATCCTGACCTGCCCTTCTCTCGTGTGCTTCGCAGGACAGAATGGGGTGGAGAACCAGGAAGTGGACGAAAAAAGCAGGAAATTCGCAAAACTGGAGCACCAGGTGCAGACAAACCGCATGCTTGACGACGTGGACCAGCAGCTCGTCCACGCCCTGCAGATCTCGCCCCGGGCCGATTGGTCGCTGGTCGGTGACGTGCTCGGCATCGACGCGGTGACCGCCGCCCGGCGCTGGCAGCGGATGTCGGAGTCGGGTTCGGCCTGGGTGAGCGTGGCACCCGGTACGGGGTTGAGCGGGCAGGGGAAGGGCTGTCTGGCGTTCGTCGAGGTGGACTGCGTGAGCGGGGCCCTGCTCGACGTCGCCCGGGCCTTCACCTCGCTCCCCTACGTGGTCACGGTCGAACACGTCACCGGTGACCGGGACCTGCTGCTGACGGTGATGATGGAGGACGTGGGGACGCTGTCCCGATGGGTCGTGGGATACCTGGACACGATGGAGGGCATCCGTTCCAGCCGCACCCACGTGGCAGGGGCGGTGTTCACCGAGGGCAGCCGGTGGCGGCTGCGCGCTCTGGACCCCAAGCAGGTGGACCGGATCGCGCAGGACGTCCCCGCACTCGAGCCGGCAGGCGAACCGGACGCCCTGGACCGGCGGTTGATGGTGGCGCTCTCCGTCGACGGACGCGCGTCCTACACGGAGCTGGCCCGGACCTGTGGCAGTTCACCGGACACCGTGCGCCGCAGGGTCCGCCGCATGTTCGCCTCCCGTGTCGTGCAGGCCCGCTGCGAGGTCTCCCGGCCGCTGTCGGAGTGGCCGGTCGCGGTGATCGTGTGGGCGCAGCTGCCGCCGGACGGGATCACCGCGGCGGCCCAGCGGATCAGCAGTATGCGCGAGGTCCGGTCGTGCGCGGGGGTGACCGGCCGCCACAACCTGATGGTGGCGGCGTGGAGCCGTTCGGTGGAGGACGCCCAGCGGTTCGAGGCCGAGCTCGTGCGCACCGCGCCGCAGCTCGTGGTGGGCGACCGGTCGATCGCGCTGTGGCCGATGAAGCTCAGCGGGCACCTGCTCGACCAGCACGGCTTCCGGACCGGCATGGTTCCCGTCGACCCGTGGGAGGTGGACACCGGACACGGATCACGAGACGCAACGCAGCCGTGACGAAACTACGCAACGAAAGCAGCCCCGCTCGGATCGGCGTTCCCGGCGGTGCGGGGTGAAACGTTTGCCGCCGGACCGGGTTCGCCGCCCACAGGCTGTGGATGCCCCACGGGCCACCGCCGGGCACGGTCAGTCGCGGGGGCCGGACCCCGGCGCGCGCGGGGCGGGCCGCACGGCGTCCTCGGAGGGGACGGTCAGCAGGCGGATCCCGTGCGCCGCGGCGAACGCGCACACCAGGGCGACCACGCCGCCCAGCCAGCCGCCCGCATAGGACTCGCCCATGAACGCAACCCCCACGATCGCCGCCGCGACCGGGTTGGCCAGCGTCGTGACGCCCAGCGGAGCCCCCAGGTCGACCCCCTGGTAGGCGGCTTGGGCGAGGAAGAGCCCGAGGACCGCGATCACCGGGGCGGCCAGCGTCGAGGGATGCGCCATCCCGGCCGGCACCCCGTCCCCGAAGGCCCACACGGCGGTCTTGACCGCCGCCGAGGAGACCCCGAAGGCCACCCCGGCGGACGCCGCCAGCAGGTAGCTGCGCCAGGCCGGTGACGGGACCCGGCCCGCTCCCCAGGCGACGGCGGCGAGCAGGGCGACGGTCCCGGCCCCCACGAGCACCGATTCCTCGGCGGACAGCACCCCGCCACGGCCTCCGGTGACCGTGACCGCGAGCAGGACCCCGAGCGCCACCGCCGTGTAGGCGGTGCCGCGCCACTCCGCCCGGGTCACCCGACGGTGCGCGAGCCTGGCCGACCAGGGAACGCCGAAGATCAGTACCAGGACGCCGAGGGGCTGCACCACGGTCAGCGGCGCGAAGCTCACCGCGGCCACCTGGAAGCCGGCGCGGCCCGCGTTGAACACCAGGGACACCCACCAGAGCGGGTGCCGGAGCAGCGGCCCCAGTTGACCGCGTCCGGTCAGTGGCCCGGTGATACGGACGGCGAGCCTGCGCTGGGTCACGGCTGCGGCCGTGTAGGCGGCGCAGGACAGAACACCGAAGGTGATTCCGAGCCACACCCCGTAGGACGAAGCGGTCATATCGACCATCCTCCCGGCATCTTCCCGCTCGGGACAACGGGGGCCGGGGCTCCGGTGGCGCCCCTGGTCAGGGGCGGCACGAAGGCGGTACGGATCCGGCCGGCGCGCGGCACACCCGGACGGCGCGGGCCCGGCCGGTGCACGTTACGCGAGAGCGGCGCGGGAGAGGGGAGCTCCGCTGTGCCGGAGGTCCCGGGCGGCCACCGCGCCCCGGACCCCGCGGAAGTACCGGTTGGCTCCGGGCAGGAAGGCCGACACCGTCGCCACCACCACGGCCCCGGCGTAGACGAGCGTGTGCGCGACCCGGACGAGGAGGACGGCCCCGTGGCCCTCGTAGCCCAGTCCGACGAACACCCCGAACCCGGACAAAACCCCGAGCCCCATGGAGACCAGCACACTCACGAGCCCCACCCCGGTCATGAGCACCACCAGGGTGATCCGCGCCCACCCGTGTCCCCGGGAGAACCAGGCGGCCAGGAGCGCGGAGAAGGTGTAGAGCAGCCCGCGCGTGACCAGGGCGAGCCACGGCACGGCGCCGCCGTCGGCCAGGCCGGGGGCGACGGCGAGGGAGGTCTCGGTGATCCCGGCCGCGATCGCCACCGACCACAGGATCGTGGCCCAACGCACCGGGTTCGGGAGGGTTCTGTCCATACGACCCAGGTTCGCGCGCGGGGGCGGCCTTTTCCATGGTGGTGATACCACCACCCCCCGGGGTGCGCGCTCCCCCGTCCCGCCCGGCCCGGGACGGGGTCACGGCGCCCGACCCCCTCGGTACAGGGCGGACACCACCCCCTCGATGTCGGGTTCGCGCAGGGTCAGGTCGGCCACCCCGTGTTCCCGGGTGACCGCCGCGATCACCCGGGCCGGGTTGTCCGCCAGCTCCAGCCACTGGCGCGGGCCGTCCACCCGTACCGCGGTGGCGCCCGCCACCTCGATGGCGGGCGCCGGGGCCACCAGGTCGACCACCAGCACCCGCGGGGTCGGGACGGTGGCGCGCAGCTCGGGCAGGCCCCCGTCGAAGGCCAGACGGCCGTGGTCGATCACCATCACCCGGTCGCACAGCCGTTCCACGTCGCCGAGGTCGTGCGTGGTGATGAGGATGGTGGTGCCCCGCTCCCGGTTGACCCTCAGCAGGAACTCGCGGATGGTCGACTTGCTGACCACGTCCAGCCCGATGGTCGGCTCGTCCAGCACCAGCAGGCGCGGGGCGTGCAGCAGTGCGGCGGTGAGGTCCCCGCGCATCCGCTGGCCCAGGCTGAGCTGGCGTACCGGGGTGCCCAGGAACGGCCCGAGTTCCAGGAGTTCGGTGAGTTCGGCCAGACGCTCGGCGTGCACGGCGGCGGGTACCCGGTACAGGTGCCGGGTGAGGGTGAGGCTGTCGCGCAGCGGCAGGTCCCACCACAGGGTGGTGCGCTGACCGAACACGACGCCGATCTCCCGGGCCAGGCGGGTGCGCTGCCGGGACGGTTCCATCCCGGCGACCCGCACGCTGCCCGAGGTCGGGGTGAGGATGCCGGTGAGCATCTTCATGGTGCTGGACTTCCCGGCGCCGTTGGGGCCCAGGTAGCCGACGATCTCCCCGGGCCGGACGGTGAAGGTCACGTCCCGGACGGCGCTGACCGTGTGCCTGGTCCGGCGGAGGAACCGGCCCTCGGAGCGGACGAAGTCGCGGCCGAGCCCGACCGCCTCGATGATCGGTCCGCTGTCCCCGTCTGCGGCGGCCTCGCCCGCTGTGCTCTCGCGGGTGGCGGTCTGGTCCGCTGTGCTCTCGTGGGTGGGCATCGGTCAGCTCCCGGTGGATCGGTAGTGGCGCAGGCCGAGCCGCCAGACCAGGGCGGCCGCCAGGGCGAGGACGACGGCGACGAGGGGGCCGAGGAAACGCAGGGCCCCGGGGAGGCCGGTGGGGTCGGGCCGGTCCAGGAGGTAGAGCGCGGGCTGCCAGCTCACGAAGGCCAGCGGGACCACGAAGGTCACCGCCCGGACCAGGCTCCGGCCGTAGATGGCGACGGGGTACTCGGTGAGCGCCTGCCCGCCGTAGGTGAGCGAGTTCGCGGCCTGGCGGGCGTCGAGCACGAAGAACTGGAGGCAGCCGCCGAGCAGCCACACCGAACAGCAGATGACGACCCCGGACACCACCAGGACGGGGAGCATCAGCACCCGCCCCGCGGTCCAGTCGACATCGCACACGGCCAGCGCGAACACCAGCACGGCCAGCGCGGGGACGGCCTTGCCGAGCCGGCGCGGGGAGAACTGGTCGGTGGCCAGCTGGACGAGCGGCGGGACGGGGCGGACCAGCATCGTGTCGAAGCCGCCCGAGCGGATGTGCTCGCCCAGCCGCTCCACCGACCCCATCAGGAAGTCGGCGGTACCGAAGGCCGTGGCGGCCAGCGCGTAGACGAGCAGGCCCTCATGCACCGAGAACCCGGCCAGGGTCCCGGCGTGGCCGAACACCACCGCGACGGCACCCATCTCCGCCAGCGAGCTGAGCGCCACACCGAAGGTGAACAGGGACAGCGCCATCGGGTACTGGACGACCGCGCGGCACCAGGTCCAGGCGAGCAGGACGTAGGCGCGCAGGGCCGGGCGCACCTGGCGGAGGAGGCCGTCGCGCGGGACGGGACGGGGCCGACGCGGGGGGCAGGGCGCCCCCGGGGCGTTCGCGGGGAGGGGGTCAGCCACCCTGGACCACCACCTTGCGCATGGCCAGGGTTGTGAGCCGGGCGGCGAGGGCGAGCAGCACGGCCGCCCACCCCGCCTGCAACAGCAGCCCGCCGTACACGCTCCCGCCCGGCAGGGTGTCCTTGCCGAGGAGGACCTCCGCGGGGATCTGCACCATCGACGCCCACGGCAGCAGTCGCAGGACCTCGGCGGCGGGGGCGGGGAAGAGGGTGAGCGGGAGCAGCATCCCGGCCGCGACCGGCCCGGCCGGGCCCATGACCGCCCACACGCCCCGGGTGTCCATCAGCCAGAAGCCCACCACCGAGTACAGGTAGCGCAGCGCGAAACCCACCACCGTGGCCAGCGCGAACGACAGCAGGGTGAGCGCCCAGCGCAGGGCGTCGCCGGGCAGGGCGAGCGTGAACAGGAGCGCGCCGACCGCGAAGGTGGGCACGCTGCGGAAGAGGAGGTCGAAGGTGGCGCGGCCCAGGTCCTGCGCCAGCCACCAGCCGAGCAGGGAGACGGGGCGGAGCAGGTCGGTGCCGACGGCGCCGGTGCGGATGCGTTCGCTGAGTTCGAGGGCCGGTCCCATGATGGCGAGGGGTGCGATGAGGGCCTGGGCGACGTACACCTGGGTGACGGCGTCGGCGGCGTCGTAGCCGTTGATCTCCGGGCGGGCCGCGAACAGGGCGAGCAGCACCATGGCGTTGATGACGCCGAAGACCGAGTTGGTGAGGATTCCGGCGACGGCGGCCGCACGGTAGGTCGAGTAGCGGCGCAGCCCGCGGGCGTACACCGCGCAGTGGACACGCACGGGCGTGGCTCCCTGGCAGGTGGAGAACGTGCAGAAGGGTCCGGTCTCCGCCGCGAGGGGCCCGGGAGGGCTTCGGGGGGACACGGGTCCGGCACGTCCCTGGGCCACGGGGCCAGGTCCGGGTCGCCGCGAGGAAGCGACGTTAGCACAGGGCGCGGGCGGGCGGGGTCGGGTTGGGTGCGGGCAGCACGAGGCGGGCGGGACGCGGACTCCCCCGTATCGACGGTAGGCCGCCGGAGGACTCCGGGGCCAGGCCGGTATGTCGACCTGTGGACAACTCGGCCCGGCTGACGCGCCCCGGCAGGATCGACCCGCCCGGGACCGCTCAGCCGCGCCCGGCGAAGGGCATCTCCCGGGCCATCACGGTGACGGTCGGGACGTTCACGTCCGTGGGCAGGGAGACGATGTGCGCGATGGTGTCGGCGACGTGGACGGCGTCGATGGTGGGTTCCGGGCGCACCGAGCCGTCGGCCTGCCGGGCGTTGGCCCCGAACCCGGCGGTCATCGCGGTGGCGGCGTTGCCCACGTCGATCTGGGTGCAGGCGATCCCGTACCCGCGCAGGTCCAGGTTCATGGAGGCGGTGAGCCCGCTGACGGCGTGCTTGCTCACCGTGTACGCCACGCTCGACGGCCGGGGCGCGTGCGCGGAGACGGAGCCGTTGTTGATGATCCGGCCGCCCCGGGGGTCCTGCTCCTTCATCATCCGCGCGGCCTCACGGGCGCAGTTCAGCGAACCGGTGACGTTGGTGTCCAGGACCTCGCGCCAGTCCTGGTCCCCGACCTCGTCCACCGAGGCCGCGGGCCCGAACACCCCGGCGTTGTTGAAGAGCACGTCCACCCGGCCGAAGCGTTCGCGGACCAGCCCGAACAGGGCCCGGACCGACTCGGCGGAGGTCACGTCCGCCTCCGCCACCGTGGCCCCGGGGCTCCCGTCCGCGGTCTCCACCAGGCTCTCCCGGCGGCGCCCGGCCAGGACCACCGAGTGGCCGTCCCCGAGCAGTCGCCGCGCGGTCACCCGCCCGATCCCGGCGCCCGCCCCGGTGATCACGATGACCCTGTGGTCGTTCGCGGTGTTCACGGCAGTGTCCACGGTCGGCTCCCTCGTTCGTCCCAGCCTTCGGCCCGGCAGGGAGGAGACTACCGATGGCGGTTGCCGAGCCGTCCACCGGACCGCGGGCGGCGGGACGGCCCCTCCCGCTCACCGCGGCGGGCCGGAGCCGTCCGGCCGGTCCCTCAGACCCCCTCCGCCGCCTCGAAGAACCACGCCACCGAGACCGCTCCGGGGTCGAGTACCTCCTGTACCCGCTCCCCCAGGTAGCTGGCACGGCCGCGGTGGGCGATCATGCCGCTGGTCGAGTCGGCCCCGGCCCGTGCGGCGCGGGCCGCCCCGCGCACGGCCTCCCGCCAGGAGCGCGTCTCGGCCGAGGTGAGCGCCTCGGTGGCCGGGGCCATCGCGTCCACCATGGTCTTGTGCCCCACCTCGGCCCTGCCGAGCCTGCGCACCGCCCCGGTGGCCGTTTCGAAGGCCTTCCCCAGGTCGGCCACGCTCCACGGCGCCGACGGCCCGGCACCCAGCCGCCCGAACCACAGTCCGAACAGCGGGCCGCTCGTCCCGCCGGAGGCCAGGAAGGCGTCCGAAACGGCCTGGAAGACCTCCGCCGGATCCTGCGCGCCGTTCCCCTCCAGGCCCGTGCGGGCACGTTTGAGCGCCGAGCTGATGTTCCAGCCGAAGTCGCCGTCACCGGCCTGTCTGTCGAGTTCGGTGAGCTCGTCCGCGTCCGCGACCACCCGGTCGGCGAAGGCCAGCAGCCAGGCCCTGGCCTGCGCTCCGGTGAGTTCCGTCCCGTTGCTTGCCGACATCTGCACTCCTTCGCTCACCAGACCAGTGCGGGGGTCCGCACCGGTGCGTCCCAGAACTTCACGAGGTCGTCGGTCAACACGGTGAGCGTGATCGACAGCCCCTTCATGTCCAGCGAGGTGACGTACGGGCCGACCAGTGTCCGGGCGACGCTCACCCCCAGCCCGTCGAGGACCCGGCGGGTCTCTCGGGCCGCCACCCCGAGCTCCAGACCGTGGGTGGCGCCGAGCCCGTTGACGATCGCGAGCACGGAGTCCCCGCGTTTGGCCCCCACCGACTCCACCAGCGGGCCGACCAGGCTCTCCACCAGGTCCGCGGCCTCCGTGACCGGGCGGGTCTCGATACCGCGTTCACCGTGGATGCCCACGCCGAACTCCATCCGGCCGGGCTCCAGCTCGAAGGAGCGCCTCCCCGTCATCGGGTTGGTGCAGGCCTCGAAGGCCACGCTGAGCGTCGCCGACCGCGCCACCACGTCCTGGCCGAGCGCCCGCACCTCGGCGACGGGTGCCCCGGCCTCCGCGGCCGCCCCGCACACCTTCTCCACCGCGACCACAGCGGCGGTCCCCCGGCGTCCGGGACCGCCCTCGTCCTGGCTCTGGGTGGCGAGGTCGTCGTCCACCAGCACCTGTTCGACCCGGTGCGTCTCGGCGAGGAGTTCGGCGGCGATGGAGAAGTTGAGGACGTCGCCGGTGTAGTTCTTGACGATCATGACCGTGCCCTCTCCGGTGTCGGCGGCCCGGATCGCCGCGCGCACCTGGAGGGCGGTGGGGCTGGCGAACACGTCTCCGGGCACCGCGGCGTCGAGCATGCCGGGCCCGACGAAACCGGTGTGCAGCGGTTCGTGCCCCGAGCCGCCGCCGGACAGCAGGGCGGTCTTGCCCGCGGCGGGCACCCGCCGGGTGACGAACAAGGGGTCGGTGTGCACGTCGACCAGGCCGCCGTGGGCTTCGACGAGCCCCTCCAGCGCCTGTTCGACCAGGGTCTCGCGTTCGTTCATGAAGAACCGGCTCATACCGCCTCCTGGGGTCGGATCCCTCGGCCGGGCACCGCGCGACGGACAGGGCGCCGTGTCCCATCCCCCTGCCTACCCAGTTCCGACCGCTCGACCGGCCGGAGCGGCACCTGTGTACGGCGGCCGCGGAGCGCACCGCCCGGTCGCGAGGGGCCGCCCGGTCGCGAGACTGCCCGGGTGAGGGGCAGTGGCGGGGCCGGGGGTGTGTACGGACGGGGGCGGGGGCCTTCCGGGCCCTCCCCGACGGCCCGGGGCCCGCACCGCCCCCGTCGCTCGACCCGAACCCGCGCGGGTGTGCCGCGGGTTCAGGCGAGTCTGCGACCGGACGGCTGCCCGGAGACCGAGATGCGCAGCACCGTCGGCAGCCGGTCCAGGTCCAGGGAGAAGCGCAGCCGGGCGAGCGCGTCGTCCCGGCAGCGCTGCCACACGGCGACGGGGTCGGCGTCCTCGGTGAGGACGAGGTCCACCAGCAGACAGGGCTCGCGCGGGGACTCGGTCAGTTGGGCCCGCCCCCTGTGCACCCCCGGGTATGTGGCGACCTCACTGGTCAGGGCTTTGCAGGCGGCGCGGGCGAGGACGTCGGTGCGGCCCCGGCGCCCCTCGTCGAGGCGGAGCGCGGGCACCCGGGCGGAGCGCCCCTGCACGAGCAGCCAGCGCAGGGCCAGCAGCACCGCCCCCACGGACAGCGCCGCGGCGGCGTACGGGGCCCAGGGCGCGGCCAGCAGCGGGGCGATCCGTTCCCCCGCGGTCCCGGACGCCTGCCCCGTGCTCCCCGCAGCGAGGAGGTGGGAGGGGCCGTGCACCAGCAGGGGCACGGCCGAGCCGACTGCCAGCAGCAGTACGCCGACCAGGGCCAGCCCCTGCCGGTTGCCCCGGGCCGTCCGGCGGGCGGCACGGTGCGGGTAGCGCCTCACCGGAGGCCCCCCTTCACCTGGCGGACCCGCACGCGCACCCGCACCGGGCGGGCGGGACCGAGTTCGAGGAGGCGTTCCCGGACCCTGTCCTCCACTCGCGCCCGCAGCCCGGCGTCGGCGGGCTCGGAGGCGCGGGCCGTGATCCTGACGGTGCGGGTCCGCGCCCGGGCGCGGACCCCGGTGACGCCGTCCACCTCGTGGGCGGCGCTTTCGGCCATCCGGCGCAGCCCTCGCCGGGACAGGCCGACGACCAGGTCCCGGTCGTCGGTGCGCAGCACCATGTGGCTGCCCCTGCCCGGGATGAGCGCGGTGAACAGCAGGTACAGGCCGACGACCGCGGTCGCCGCGGAGGCGATGACCATCTCGGGTCCGCCCCAGCGGGCGCCGATGGAAGGTTCGGATACCCGTTCCAGCGGGAGGCCGCGCAGCGGGGCCCCGACCAGCGCGGCGATCACCCCGGCGGCGGCCACCCCGGCGACCAGCACGGTGACGGTGCTGACCAGGACGGCGGTGGTCGACCGCCGGGGGCGGAAGGTGCGGACCGCGACGCGGTGGGCGGCGCGCGCCTCGGGACCGGAGACGGTCGGCCCCGGCGTTGCCGGGCCGGGCGCCATCGGACTGGGGGCTGCCGTGCTCACCATCGCGCGCCCCCGTCCTGACGGGCGAAGAGGGTGGCCAGGTCCGTCTCCCCGGCGTAGGCGCGGCCCGCCAGGAACCCGGCTGCGCCGAGGACCAGGACGAGGAGGAAGGCGCCGAACCCGCCGAAGTAGGCCACCAGGCCGAGGAGGGACCCGTAGGCCAGGCCGGTGATCGACCACATCGTTCGTACTCCTAACTGCTGTGGGGGAGGGGCGCGTCAGCGGACGCGGGGCTCGGCCGGTGCCTCCTGGGACTCGTCGTCCGGGAGGTGGATGTCGTCGACGGTCACGTTGACCTCGGTGACCTCCAGACCGGTCATCCGCTCCACGCCGGCGGTGACGTTGCGGCGGACCACCGCGGCGAGGTCGGGGATGGAGACGCCGTACTCGACGACCAGGTTGATGTTGACGGCGGTCTGGGTCCGTCCGACCTCCACGGAGACGCCGCGGGCGGCGGCGTTGGTGGAGGTGGAGCCGGGGATGCGCTCGCGGACGGCGTCGAGGGCGCGTCCCGCTCCCCCGCCCATCCGGTGGACGCCGCGGACCTCGCGGGCGGCCATTCCGGAGATCTTGGCGACGACGTGGTCGGCGATGTCGGTGCGGCCGCTGTCCTCGGACCGGGCGGGGCTCCGGTCGGTTCGGGCGAGGTCGGTGCGGTTGGAGGGCGCATCGCCGCGGGCGGACGGGGCCTGGTGGATGTCGGTGTGCGCGCTCTCGGTGTTCCTGGCTGCCATGGGTTGCTCCTGTACTCCGTGCGGACTGGTCTGCGCGGACCCGGATTCGGTCCGTCGTGTGGAGGACACGCGGGAGGGGGGTCGGCTCACGCAGGAATCCATGTGACCTGGAACACGTTTACCGTTCGTGAGTCTGCTACGTAATGTAGTTAACTACTCACGACAGGTAGTTACCCCGGCTTCGGGAAAGCTGAATCCCGCAGATGCACACGGACACCGCACTACCGGAGAGCGTGCTCGTGGAACGAGCGCAGGACGGCGACGACCAGGCGTTCGAGAGCCTCGTCCGTCGCCACCAGGACGTTGTCTACCGCATCGCCCTCCGCACCCTCGGCAACGCCGCCGAGGCCAGGGACACCGCCCAGGAGGCCCTCATCACGGCCTGGCGCAGACTGCCCGGCCTCCGGGACCCGCACACCTTCCCGGCCTGGCTCCACCGCATCGTCAGCCGCCTCGCGCTGAACGCCCTGCGCGCCCGCCGCCCCGAGGACCCCGCCGGGGCGGAGGGCTCCGGGCTCAGGGAACGGAGTGCGGGGCCCGACGACCGGGCCCTGGCCACCGGCCTGCACGAGGCGCTGCACGAGGCCCTGGCCGGGCTGCCGCCCCCGCAGCGGATCTGCTGGGTTCTCCGGGAACTGGAAGGATTGGGCTATGAGGAGATAGCGGAGATCGTCGACACGACCCCGACCGCCGTACGCGGCCGCATCCACCGCGCGCGTACCCATCTCGTGGAGGCGCTCGAACCATGGCGGTAGACCCGTCCGACGACCACGACCAGCTCCCCTGCGGCACCTCCGCCGACACGCTCCTGGACCACCTCCGGACGGGCGCCACCACCGGACACGAGCGGACCTGCCCGCACTGCCGGGCCGCCGCGGAGGAGTTCCGGCCCCTGCTGTCGGCTCTGGGCCGCGAGGACGAGATCACCGCGCCGCCCGGGCTCCTCGACGACGTGATGCGCACCGTGCGCGCCGAGGGGCGCTCCAGGCAGACCCTCCGGCTGCCCGGCGGCGGCCCCGGTGACACCCGCGTCCGCCACTCCGCGGTCTCCGCGATGCTGCGCGCCTGCGTGGACCCTGCCGAAGGGCTGATCGTCGGCCGCTGCCGCATCGAACAGACCACTGACGGCCTGGCCGTCACCGCCACCGCCCGGGTGCTGAGCGGCACCGTCATCCCCGAGGCCACCGCCGCGGCACGGCGGGCCATGGGCGCCTTCGTCCAGAACCGCCTGGGACTGCGGGCCGGGCGGATCGACATCGACGTCACCGACGTCATCGAACGCCCCGGGCGCTCCTGACCCGGGCACGGAGCCGGACGACCGCGGGCGCGGACGCAGGCCCGGGAAGCCCCGCTCACGGCGCCTCCCGCGTCCGGGCCCGGGAGGCGCCGTGAGCGGGGTCACCCTCCGCGTTACCGCGACGACACAGAACGACGAACGGACGCAACCTCGGTCTGACACCGTCGGCGGCATGGACGCTTCGAACGGCAGTCATCGAACCGACGACCGTCACGGATTCTTCGGCCGCGAGGTGCTGGAGCTGGGGACCCTGCTGTTCGCCGCGGGGGCGGCCCACCTCCTGGTGGTCTCCCTGGGACACAGCGACAGCGGGGTGCGAACCCTGATCGGCCTGGGGGTCCTCCTCCTCGCGTGCTCCGCACTGCACCGCTGGCACCGGCACCGCCGCTCCCACGACCGGGCCGCGCCCCCGGCCGGGACGACCGGCCCGGCGACCGGACGGACCCGGTCCGCGGCCCCGGCCGAGGACCGGCTCTGGGGCGTGCGGGTCACCGTCGCCGACGTGCCCGGCGGACTGGCCGCCCTGACCGGGCGGTTCGCGGCCCTGGGGGTCGACATCCGACTGATGCAGGTCCACCCCGACGGCACCGACGCCGTCGACGAGTTCTTCGTGAGCGCGCCCGCATGCGTGGGCGAGTCCGAGCTCCACCGGTCCGTAAGGGACGCGGGCGGTCGTGACGCCGTGGTCCGCACCGCCGACGTCCACGAACTCAGTGACACCACCAGCCGTACCCTCACCATGGTGGACGCCCTGGTCACCGGAACGACCACGCTCGAACGCTGCCTGCTCGCGCTCGCCGCCGCCCAGGACGTCCGGTACACCCGGGCGCCCGACCGGCAGGACCCCGCACGGGAGCTGTCCGGCACAGCGATGACCCTGCCCGCCCCCGGCGGCGGCACCCTGACCGTCCACCGCGCCGACGTCCCGTTCACCCCGGTGGAGTTCGCCCGCTGCCGTGCCCTGGCCCAGGTGGCCTGCTCCCTGCACGAGCGTGCGTACCACCGCTGACCGGGCCGCCGGACGACCGGTCCGCACCCGGCCGCCCCGAATCCGGGACAGCGCCGGGCCTGTGGGTAAATGGGACGTATGGTTTCCCCCCGATCACCCTTCGCAAGGAACCCCCTCCGAACGAGCACCCTCGCCTTCGGCGCGGCCTGCGCCCTGGCGGCGGGACCGGCGCTGACGGCCGCACCGGCCCACGCCTCCCCCTCTTCCGCCTCCGCTCCCGCGGTCTCCTCTCCGGCCGCCGCCCCGAGCGCCCCGGCTGTGACCGCGAACCTGCGCAAGGGCGACTCCGGCGCCCAGGTGAGCGCGCTCCAGGGGCGGCTGGACGAGCTCGGCTACTGGATCGACGGCGTCGACGGCCAGTTCGGGATGCACACCGAGCACGCCGTGCTGGCGCTCCAGAAGGCCGCCGGAATCGCCAGGGACGGCCTGGTCGGACCCGACACCAGGGCCGCGCTCGCCGAGGGCGCGGTCCCGTCCGCCAGCACGGAGTCCGGTTCGGTGGTGGAGATCGACCTCGAACGGCAGCTGCTGCTGGTCGTCGCCGACGGATCGGTGGAGAGCGTCATCCACACCTCCACCGGTTCCGGCCGGCCCTACGAGGGCTCCGACGGCTCCGAGCGGATCGCGACCACGCCCACCGGCGAGTACACGGTCTTCCGCGACGTCGACTCCTGGGACCCCGGGCCGTACGGGGCGCTGTACCGGCCCAAGTACTTCAACGGCGGGATCGCCGTGCACGGCTACCCCAGCGTTCCGGCCCAGCCCGCGTCCAAGGGCTGCGCCCGGGTGAGCCTGGCCGCCATGGACTGGCTGTGGCAGCAGGGCCACCTGGACCTGTACGCCACCGTGGTGGTGCGCTGACCCGGCTACCGACAGGCCCCGCGCGACCCGGATCCCGGGCGTGCGGGGCCTTCGGTGTGCCGGGAGCCACCCGTGTGCCGTGGCCCCTCACGGGTAGGAGGGGTCCGTGCCCTTCCTGCTCGCCACCGAACCCGGACGCCCCGACCACCCGAACGAGGACTTCGCCGCGGTGACCGCCACGGCCGCGGTTCTGCTCGACGGGGCCAGCGCCCCCGCCGACGTCGACAACGGCTGTTCGCACGGGGTCGCCTGGTACACGCGCCGGCTGGGCGCCCTGCTGCTGGCCGGGGCGGACGCGGGGGCGGACCTGCGCGAGGCGCTGGCGGAGGCGATCAGGTCGGCGTCGGCGGCGCACGGCGGGACCTGCGACCTGGGGAACCAGGAGACGCCCTCGGCCACGGTCGTGGCGGTCCGGCTCAGCGGGGACCGGCTGGAGTACCTGGTGCTGTCGGACTCGGTACTGCTGGCCGAGGGGGGCGGGGACCTCCGGACGATCGCGGACACGAGGCTGGACGACCTGCGGCCCGGGGTGGGCCCGGGGACCGCCGTCCGCGCCTGGCGCAACGTCCCGGGCGGGTTCTGGACCGCGGGCGCCGACCCCCGGGCGGCCGAGGAGGCCCTGGTCGGGACGGCGCCCAGGGGGCCGTTCCTGGCGATGACCGACGGCGCGACCAGGGCGGTGGAGGTGTTCGGGGACCTGTCCTGGGAGGGCGCGTTCGCCCTGGTGCGCCGCCGGGGGCCCGGAGCCCTGCTGGAGCGGGTCCGAGAGCTGGAGGCCGCGGATCCCGACAGACGAAGGCATCCGCGGGCGAAGGTGCGGGACGACGCCACGGCCCTGTGGTGGTCTCCGTAGTTACGGACAACCTCAACCCATAATTTAAGACAGGACATTTCCCGTGGGCGAAAGATCGTTTTTCGACCATACAGCAGTGAACAGGGAAAAGAATGTTCCTGTCATTACAGACGTTTCTCCTGGCGCCCGAGATCACCTTTGATCAGGTTTCCCAGAAAAGTCCCCAACGGGACACCCCGTGGCGAAGCGACCGTGTCGGAAAGAGACGCACGCCTCCCGCAAACCCGGACACCAGGCGCTTTCGCACACCGTCTTCATCCGGTAGATTTCCCTGTAACCGATCGGTCGGTGTTCCCGCCACAACGCCCGCAGCCGATGGTCGGTGTTCTGAGAAGCCTCTGCCCACGCCCCCCGCACGGGAGCTGGAGCACCCTTTCGCAACCTTGGCCGTCGTGACGACCGCCGATAAGGAGACCCAGTGAGTGTTCCGGGCGTCCTCGAACCGACCGGTCCCAACCGCTCACTCCCCCGGACCGGTTGGCTGGACCTCGTCCCCTCCGAAGCCATGAACACCCCCGCCGAGACCACACACCCGGAGCCGGAGCAGCGCCCCGACCCCGCGGAGGCGAACACCCCCGCGGAGTTCCTGCTGACCATGCGCCGCTATCTCGCGTGGGCGGGCGACTGGTCGTACCTGGAACTGGAGTACAAGTGCGGCGGCGTGGTCAGCGCCACCAAGTTCCAGCGCGCCCTGGAGGGCACCGAACTCCCCGGCTACGTCTTCCTGATGGCCTTCGTGACCGCGTGCGTCGGCACGGACGAGGACGAACGCCTCCGCTGGGCCACCTCCTGGCACCGCCTGCGCCGCGCCGCGCGCGCCGAGGAGGACGCCCGCCTGCGCCGCGCCGAGGAGGAGTCCCGCCTGCGCGCGCAGCGCCAGGACGGCTGACCCGGCCCGCCCCCGGAACTCGGGGCAGCAGGGCAGCAGGGCGACGAAACAGCGAGACGACGGAGCAGGGTGGCGGCGGAACGGCCGACCTGACACCCCCCCGTTCGGGGGAGAGCCCGGTCCGCGGGTGAACAGCGCGCGGCGACCGGTGCGCGGTGATCGGCCTCACGGCCCCCGGATCCCCCACTGACAGGGGATTCCAGCCTGTGGTTCGGATCACCGGGGATCCCGGGTCAAGCGGGGATTGCCACCCCATGGCCACCCGTTGCACGCGGAGTGTCCCCGCGTGGGACCCGTCCCGCAGGTGCCCCACCCGAAGGTGGCTCACGGCGCCGCAGATCACCCCAGGTCGACCCCGACCTTCCACAGCCCTGCTTTGGAGAGCTCGTGAGCCTTACCCTCGTGCGCCCGGACAAGCGCCGCAGCAGCCTCCCGGAGACGGCGCCCCCGGCACCGCGCCGCCCCGTCACCCCGACGCCCCGCCGTCCCGTCACCCTGCTCGTCCTCGTCCTCGGTGTGCTGTCCGCCATCGGGCCGCTGGCCACCGACCTCTACCTGCCCGCGCTCCCCGAGATCGCCGCCGACCTCGGCGCCAGCGAGTCCCGGGTCAAACTGACCCTGACCGCCGTGATGGCGGGCCTGGCCCTGGGCCAACTGGTCGCCGGGCCGCTGAGCGACCGCTGGGGCCGCCGCGCGCCCCTGCTCGTGGGCACCGCCGTGTTCACCGCGAGCACCTTCGCGATCGTCTTCGCCTCCTCGGCCGAGGCGTTCATGGCGCTCCGCTTCCTCCAGGGGCTGTCCGCCGCGACCGGGCTCGTGGTCTCCCGGGCGGTGGTCCGGGACGTCTTCCACGGCGAGACCGCCGCCACCTTCTTCTCCCGGCTCGTGCTGCTGACCGGGCTGGCGCCGATGCTCGGCCCGCTCCTGGGCGGGCAACTGCTCCTGCTCGGGCCTTGGCAGCTGATCTTCGGAGCGCTGGGGCTGATCGGCGCGGTGACGTTCGCCCTCGTCCTGTTCGCCCTGCCGGAGAGCCTGCCGCGGGAACAGCGGCGCCGACAGGACCCGCGCGTCCTCGCCCGCACCTTCGCCCGGCTGCTGCGCGACCCGGGGTTCATCGCCCCGACGGCGGTCCTGGCGCTGAGCTTCGGGATGAGCTTCACCTACATCTCGGCGTTCTCGTTCGTGTCGCAGTCCCAGTTCGGGGCGAGCGCCCAGCAGTTCAGCCTGGTCTTCGGGGTGACCACGCTCGGCATGATCCTCGGCAACCAGGTCAACGTGGTGCTGATCCGGCGGATGGAACTGCGCCGACGCCTGGGCCTGGGGCTGGTGGGCGCGGTCGCCGCCGTGCTCGCCATGGCGCTGCTGTCCCTGACCGGCGGGGCCGACCTGGTGACGGTCACCGCGGCGCTGTTCGTGATGATGGTCTTCACCGGCCTCATCTCGCCCAACGCGACCGCGATGGCGCTGTCCGGGCAGCCCTCGGAGATCGCCGGAACCAGCTCGGCGCTCCTGGGGACCCTCCAGTTCGGCGCGGGCTCGGCGCTGGCCGCCACCGCCGGGCTGACCGGTTCCACCACGATGGCGAGCATGACCGCGGTGATGCTGGCGACGGCGGTGGGCGCCGCCCTGGTCTTCCTGTTCGCCGCCGTGCGCGGCGGCACCCCCGCCCCGGCGGTCTGAACCACCGGAGCGACCACCCGCAACGAGGGTCCCGACCACTGGAGTCCGTCCGGACCGGCACGGGTCGGGGCCCCGGTTCGCCGCAGCTATACACTAAGCGTATACACCGCATGTATAGTCGTTGGCATGTCACTCGGACCAACCTTCCTGGGGCTGCTGGAAACCCGCCCCCAGCACGGATACGACCTCAAACAGGCCTACGACGAACAGTTCGCGACCAAGCGGCCGCTCGCCTACGGCCAGGTGTACGCCACCCTCTCCCGGCTGCTCAAGAACGGCCTGGTGGAGGTGGAGGCGGTCGAGCCCGGCGCGGGCCCCGAACGCAAGCGCTACACCGTCACCGAGGCCGGGGTCACCGACGTCGAACGGTGGCTCGCCGCCCCCGAGAGCCCCGAGCCCTACCTGCAGAGCACCCTGTACACCAAGGTCGTGCTCGCCCTGCTCACCGGCCGCCCGGCCGACCAGGTCCTGGACGTCCAGCGGGCGGAGCACCTCAAGCAGATGCGCGTGCTCACCCGCCGCAAGGCCGACGGCGACCTCGCCGAACAACTCATCTGCGACCACGCGCTCTTCCACCTCGAAGCCGACCTGCGCTGGCTGGAACTGACCGCCGCACGGATCGACGACCTGGCCGGGGAGGTACGCGGCCGATGACACACACCGCCCCCCAGAACTCCCCCGCCCCGGAGCACGCCACGGAACCCCTGCTCACCGCATCCGGACTGAGCCGCTCCTTCGGTCCCACGACCGCCCTGGTGGACGCCTCCCTCACCCTGTACCCGGGGGAGATCGTGGCCGTCATGGGTCCCTCCGGCTCCGGCAAGTCCACGCTGCTGCACTGCCTGGCCGGGATCGTGCGGCCCGACGGCGGCCGTGTCGACTACGACGACACCAACCTCGCCGAGGCCTCCGACTCCCGGCTCAGCGACCTGCGCCGAACCGACTTCGGCTTCCTCTTCCAGTTCGGCCAGCTCGTCCCCGAACTCTCCTGCGTCGAGAACGTCGCTCTGCCCCTGCGGCTGGGCGGGGAGCCCCGGCGCCGGGCCGAACGCACCGCCCTCGACTGGCTGGAACGGCTGGACGTGGCCGAGGTCGCCGGGAAGACCCCCGGTGAATGCTCGGGCGGCCAGGGCCAGCGGGTAGCGGTGGCCCGAGCCCTGATCACCCGCCCCCGGGTGGTGTTCGCGGACGAACCCACCGGTGCCCTCGACTCCCTCAACGGGGAGCGGGTGATCCGGATGCTCACCGAAGCCGCCCGGGACAGCGGGGCGGCCGTGGTCCTGGTGACGCACGAGCCCCGGGTCGCCGCCTACGCCGACCGCGAGGTCGTGGTCCGGGACGGCCGCACCCGGGACCTCGGAGGTCTCGGATGAGTCTGCGCGAACGCGCCCCCGAGGTCCGACAGGAGCAGGTCCGCCGGTCCTTCCCCAAGGACCTCTGGCTGGGCGCGCAGCTCTCCCTGCGCGGCGGCAGGGAGGTCGTACTGCGGACCGCGCTGACGGCGCTCGGAGTGGGCGTGGCCACCGCCGCCCTGCTTCTGGCCGCCGCCCTGCCGACCGTCATGGCCCACCTGGACGAGCGGCACGCGGACCGCTTCGACTACCAGGTGGCGGAGTACCCGCCGCCCCCCGCGGGCGAGGACACCCTGCTGTTCAGCATCGCCGACACCGACTACGAGGGCAGGAAGATCTTCGGCCGGGTCGTCCGTGCGGAAGGGTCCGGCCCTCCTCTCCCGCCGGGGGTGGCCGAAATCCCCGGCCCCGGGGAGATCGTGCTCTCCCCCGCCCTGGCCGAACTCCTCGAGGACCCGGAGAACGAGGTACTCCAGCGCAGGTTCGACCACACCGTGATCGGGGAGATCGGGCCCGAGGGCCTCATGGGGCCGCACGAGCTGGCCTTCTACCTCGGCGACGAGGACCTGACCCTGGACAGCGCCGGGAACCGGATCACCAGCTACGGCGGGGAGCCGAGTCCCAGCGGGGACGAACCCGTCATCCTGCTGCTCGGCGCGGTGGGCGTCGTCGTCATGCTCACCCCCGTGGTGGTGTTCCTCGGCGCGGCGGTGCGCTTCGGCGGCGAGCAGCGCGACCGGCGCCTGTCGGCGCTGCGGCTGATGGGCGCCGACCGCGGGGCCACCCGGCGCATCGCGGCCGGGGAGACCCTCCCCGGGGTCGCGCTCGGCCTGGCGCTCGGAGTGGGGTTCTTTCTCGCCGGACGCCCGATCGTGGAGTCGGTGCCGATCTCGTCCGGGTTGTACACCGCCGACGTGACACCGCACCCGGTGCTCGGCCCCCTGGTGTTCGTCGCGGTACCGCTGTTGGCCCTGTGGGTGGTGCTCGGCTCCCTGCGCAGTGTGGTGGTCGACCCGTTGGGCACCGTACGCCGCGCCGAGCGGCCCCGCCCCAGGCTGTGGTGGCGACTGCTCCTGTTCGTGCTGGGCATCTCCCTCATCGTTGCGAGCACGCGTCTCAGCCCCTCCGGAGGCCAGTGGGTCCCGATGGTGTCGGTCGGGCTCCTGGCCGCCCTGTTCGGCACGACGGCCGTGCTGCCCTGGTTGGTCGACCGGCTCTTCGGCCGCGCCTCGGGCGGCCCCCTCTCCCTCCAGCTGGCCCTGCGCCGCCTGGGCGCGGCGGGCGGCGGGCCCACCCGAGCGGTCAACGGGATCGTGGTCACCGTCGCGGGCGCCATCGCGTTGCAGAGCCTGTTCGCGAACGCCTGGGACGATTCCACGGTGGAGCTCGCGGAGACCGTCGAGGAGGTGTACGCGGCTCAGGAGTTCGGTGTGTCCGGGTTCCAGCTCCAGACCGAACTGCGGTCGGTCCCGGTAGGGAGCGACCCGGCCGGTGCCGTGGCTCAGGTGCGGGGGGTGGAGGAGGTCCTGGCCTACAGCAGCGTGGGCGGCGTCACCGACGACGGCTCCCAGGTCCGCGTCCTCGTCGCCGACTGCCCTTACCTGCGGGAGATGGCCGACCTGCCCGAGTGCTCCCCCGGGGACGCCTTCAGCGGAGTACCGGGGCTGGAACCCGGTGGGACGCTCATGGTCGGAGGCGGCGACGAGGTGGACGCGGCCCCGTGGACGGTGCCCGAGTTCACCGAGTTCGACGGGCCGCTGGCCGAGCACCCCTGGTACTCGATGGGGTACACGGCGCAGAACGCGATCCTGGCCACTGAGGAGGCGGCCGCACTGCCCGAGGGGATCGCGGTACCGGGCTCGCTCTGGATCCGGGTCGACCCGTCCGCCGCCGGAATGGAGGAGGAGCTCAAGGCCGCCGTCGCGGCCCTGGACCCGACGGCCCGAGTACAGGTCCCGACCGCCAGCGCGACCGTCCCCGCCATGGTCAGGATGCGTGACGCGCTCATGGCCGGAGCGCTCGCCTGCCTGACGGTGATCGCCGCCGGTCTGGTCGTGGGCACGGTCGAGCAGATCCGCGAACGCAGGAGGGTGCACGCGGTACTGACCGCCTTCGGCGCCCGGCGACGCACCCTGGTGGCCTCGGTGCTGTGGCAGACCGTGCTCCCCGTGCTCCTCGGCATCGCCCTGGCAGCGGTGGCCGGGACCGCTTTGGGGGCCCTGATCCAGCGGTTGGCCGGGCTACCGGTGACCTTCGCCCCAGCCGACATCCTGACCATCGTCGGCGCGGGCGCAGGGGTGGCGGTCCTGACCACCCTGCTCGCGATGCCCGCGCTGCTGCGGACCATGCGCCCGGAGGGTCTGCGCTGGGAGTGAACCGCAGACGGCAGACGTGCCGGGGCGTTGGCCCGTAAGCGGAGAGGCCGGGTCGGCGTGTTCCGCCGACCCGGCCGGTACGACAACCAGCGCGGTCGGTCCGAGGCGCCCCCAGGTTCGCGGACAGCTCCGCCCGCTCGGATGAGGGCAGCGGTTCGCCGCCCGACGGGGCTCACCACGCGGTGCGCAGCAGGTGGTTGACGAGCAGGGCGGTCACCGCCTGGAGGGCGAGCCACACGCGGTGGTCGCGACACGGCAGCAGCGCCGCCGCCGGGACCAGCCACAGGACGAAGGGAAGCCAGATGCGCTCGGTCTCGCCCTTGCTCATTCCCGACAGGTCGGCGACGGCGATCGCGCAGAACGCGGCCGCGACGAGCAGGACCACGGGGCCGCCGCCGGGGCCCGCCGATGACAGGGGCCGGGAGCGCACCGCCGCCGGAAGCAGGGCGAGCGCCCGTCGCAGCCCCGCGGCGGAGGCGACCCCGGCCGCGACCACGGCACAGGCCGCGTTCGCCCAGACCCAGTAGCCGTAGGGCCGGACCGCCGCCACACCCTGGTAGTAGCGCTCCACCAGCAGTCGGTACCCCTCCCACCACCAGAATCCCGCCAGCGTGAACGCCGCGGCGACGGCCGCGGCCCCCGCCAGTGCGTAGGGCAGCGGGCGTGCGGTGCGCGCACACACCAGGACAACCACCGCCGGGATCGCGATCAGGAGCAGCCCGTAGGACAGGTACACCGTCCATCCCAGCAGCAGGCCGGCGGCGAGCGCCGTGGAGCGGGGCGCCCTGGCCCCCGGAGCCGCGGCCACCGCGAGCAGAGCCAGTCCCCACGCCGCCACCGCCGCGAAGTAGCCGTCCGCCGACGCGCCGACCCAGACCGCGCCGGGGAACAGCACCAGGAACGGGCCCGAGGCGCGGGCCGCGCGTTCGGCTCCGAGCGCGCGAAGCGCGACGAGGACGGCGGCCGCGGCCGAACTCCCGACCACGACGCACCAGGCACCGGCCCAGGGACCGCCGCCGAGACCGATCCGGTCCAGGGCGACGAACGTCAGGACCGCTCCGGGAGGGTGCCCGGCGACGTGTGTGGGCCAGTTGTCGGGCTGACCGACCAGGATGTGCCCGGTGAACCCGCGCAGGGCCGCGCCCGCGTCCGCGAAGCGGTCGACCGACGCCAGGTACTCGTAGGGGGACTCCAGCGGTTCGGCGAACCCCCGCCATCCGTCGACGAGCGCGAGCGAGAAAGTCCACAGCGCTGACGCCGCCCAGGTGGTCAGCACCAGTGGGCGCCAGGAAAGGGACCGCGCCAGGGAGGGCCCGCAGACGACCGCCACGGCGCTCAGCACGATGGCGGGAACGGTACCGGGCCCGGTGTGCGGGAGCCAGGAGGCGGCCAGCGGTGGCCAGTCCACGTGCAGACTGCCGTCGGCCCGCTCGATGGAGGTTCCGACGACCGCGGCCAGCACCACGAGGAGCACGGCGCCGAGCGCGGTGAGCGCGTCGAGCCGACGTCCGGCGGGCCCGTCACCGACCGCTTCACGAACGTGGTGGTGGATACCGCGCGGCGTCACGCCGCCACCCTAGGTTCGACGTCCAGGCACGGCCACGACACCCGCCGGTGTGTCGGGGAAGCGGTGACAGTGCCTGCTCGGGAGGCGTTTCGATCCTCGGGGTCGCGGCCCGCCCGGCCTAGCATGATCGCGTGCGCGGGCTGGCGCAGCATGTGAGATGACCAGGTGAAAGACCACCCCGGCATGATCGCGTGCGCGGGGCTGGCGCCACGGGCGGTGGAGGAGAGCACGCATGGGCGAGGGCAGGGAAGAAGACGTCGGCCGGACGGGGGCACGAGGGGTCGCGGGCGACACGTCGGCCCGGTGGCGGGCGCTGCTGCGGGACGGGCCCGCACTCGGACCGACGCGCCCCGGCTTCTGGCGCAGCCCCGCCCGCGGGCCGTGGACCACGTCGGTGCTGGGCGCCGTCCTGCTCGTCGGCCTCGCCGTCGTGACCGTCACCGGGCTGCTGTCGTACGCCGCGTACAACCCCGACCTGACCCCGGTCAACGACAAGACGCCGGACAAGGGGCTGCTCGGCCTCTACCTCTTCCCCTGGCCGACCGACCCGCACTGGCTCTACAGGCTGACCCAGGGCCTCCATGTGACCTTGGGGATCGTACTGGTCCCGGTCCTGCTGGCGAAGCTCTGGTCGGTCCTGCCCCTCTTCTTCACCTGGCCGCCGGTCCGCTCCGCGGCACACGCCCTGGAACGCCTGTCCCTGGTCTTCCTCGTGGGCGGAGCGCTGTTCGTCTTCGCAACCGGGTTGCTGAACGTCCAGCTCGAGTACGTCTTCCCGGGTTCCTTCTACGTCCTGCACTTCTACGGTTCGTGGGTGTTCCTCGCAGGTCTGGCCGTCCACCTCGCCACCAAGGTGCCCGTCATGGTCCGGACCCTGCGCGGTCGGCCCGCCCCGCCCGGCCGACCGGGCGGGGCGGGCCGCGCCGGCGGCGCGTCGGCCGACGGGTCCGGGCTCAGTACGCCGGACCCGGCACCCGCGACCATTTCACGCGGCGGGGTCCTGGGCCTGGTCGGCCTGGGATCGCTGACCCTGTTCGCGGTCACGGCGGGACAGAGCCTCGGGGGGCCGTTCCGGGCGACCGCCCTGCTGGCCCCGCGCGGCAGACCGTCGGGAGAGGGGGCCAACGACTTCCCCGTCAACACCACCGCCTCCCGCGCCGGGGTCGGGGAGGCGGAGACCGGGCAGGACTGGCGGCTGACCGTCCGCGGCGGCAGCGGCGAGGCCATCCTCACCAGGCAGGAACTGCTCGCGCTCCCCCAGTCCCGGGCCTCCCTGCCGATCGCCTGCGTGGAGGGGTGGTCGACGCGGGACCAGGAGTGGTCCGGGGTCCGCCTGTCCGACCTGGCCGCCCTGGTCGGGGAGGCGGAACCGACATGGGTGCTCGTGGAGTCGGTGCAGCGCGCAGGGAGCTTCACCAGCGCCGGTCTGCGCGCCAACCAGGTCGCCGACCCCCGTTCGCTGCTGGCCCTGCGCGTCAACGGCGCCGACCTCTCCCTCGACCACGGGTATCCGGCCCGCGTCATCGTTCCGGCCGCACCCGGAGTGCACAACACCAAGTGGGTCGGACGGCTCACCTTCGGGGAGGCCTGATGGGCGCCCTACGGCGGTGGTACGGGGCCTCTGCGGCCCACCTCCTGGTCATGGCCGGGTCGTTCGCCCTGGTCGGATACGCGGGGGTGCGGTTGCTCGCCGGCGACGCCATCGGTGTCGCGGTGTGGTTCGTCGGGGCCGCCCTCCTCCACGACCTGGTGTTCGTACCCGGCTACACCCTGATCGACCGCGGTTGGCAGGCCGCCGCCAAACGCCTGGCGCGGGACGGGCGCGGCGCGGGGGACACCGGCTCCGGGCGGGTCCGGCTCATCAACCACGTACGCGTGCCCGCCGTCGTCTCCGCTCTGCTGTTCCTGGTCTACTTCCCACTGATCCTCGGCCCCTCGGACTCCTACCTGTCCAAGAGCGGGCTGACCGGAAACCCGTTCGCCGGTCGGTGGCTGCTGCTCTGTGCGCTGCTGTTCGCGGCCTCGGCGGCGGTCGGAGCGGTGCGCTACCTGCGCGGTCCGCAGGCCTACCGCCCGGCCTGAGGGGGCTCCGAGCCCCTCGGGCCGCAGATGGTGGCGCGCAGCGCCACGAACAGGCGTTCCTGGACCTGCCAAGTGTCGGCGTGGGCCCAACGCGCCCGCTCCGCCAGCCGCAGCAGAGCGGGAAGCCCGACCCTGGCCCACGGGAAGGGCGTGCCGAGAAGACCCCTTCCGTCGGTGATCCGCACGGTCACGCGCTCGCAGACGTCCTCTGGAACGGCCTCGACGATCAGCAGGCCGCTGGGCCGGACCAGGTCCAGGACACGGGCGAGCAACCTCTCGGGCGCCCCGTCGATGCCGATGTTGCCGTCCAACAGCAGTGCGGTCTGCCAGCCGCCCTCCCCGGGCAGCGGATCGAACACCGACCGGCACAGCGCCCGGGCGCCCGAGGCGTTGGCGCGCTCCACGGCCAGCGGGTTCAGGTCCACGCCGAGGCTCGGCCGGTGGCGTTCGGCCAACGCGGCGACCAGACGGCCGGGACCGCATCCCACGTCCAGGGTGCTGCCCTCGCAGCGGTCCAGGACGGTGGCGTCGACCGCGTCGACCTCTCCGCACCAGCGGCCTACCTCCAGCGGCAGCAGGGAACCGTCGGGCCATCGCAGGTACAGCGGTCCGCTCCCCCGGGCCAATGCCTCGGTGTACGGGTCGCACAGCCAGGCCGTGCCGTCTTCCGGGGCGGCGTCGGCCTCGGCGGCGCTCACAGCACCGTTCCGTCCGCCCGGCTCCTGACGGCCCGCGCGAAGCGGCCTCGCGGGGCCCGGCCCGCGACGCGTTCGACGTCGGCCGCGGTGTCCACGTCCACCAGGAGCGGCAGGTCACCGACCCGCAGGCCGGCGTCGGTCAGGCGTCGGCGCTGGACCCGGCCGGTCCGGTCCGTCGACATCGGCACGCCCAGCAGCAGGGCGGGGTCGGGATCCGCGAGGCCGAGTGCCCAGAAGCCCCCGTCCTCACAGGGGCCGAACCAGGCGTCCGCCCGCGACCAGGCGTCGGCGGCCAGCACGGGGGCCAGGTCCTCCCCCGTGACCTGTGGCGTGTCCATGCCCAGCAGCAGGGTGGGCCCCGAGCATCCGGCGAACGCGTCGGCCAGGCGCTCGTCCAGACCACCGCCCGCCTGGCGGACGACGTCGAACCCGCCCTCCGGCAACCACGGCCCCGCCCGCCCCTCCAGCACCAGCACCCTCCGGCGCGCGGGAAGCGACAGCACCGTGCGCAGTGTGTCCGCCAGCGCGGCCTCCGCCAGGCACGCAGCCTCCTCCGGGGTGTACTCGGGCGTCAGCCGGGTCTTGACCCGGCCGGGCACGGGTTCCTTGGCGATCACCAGGAACGTCGTGGCTCCGCGGGGCCCGGGATCTCGCGCGGCGGCGTTCACCGGCCGCCTCCGGTGGGCCGCGTCCGCGCCCGCGGGGCGGGCTCGCGCAGGACCGCCGCCATGTCCCGAACCGCCGTCCACGACCCCCGCCACGTACCGGTCACCTTGGAGGTACCGGTCCTCGGGTGGTACGGGACGTCCACCTCCTCGATCCGCCATCCCGCGTCCGCCGCGCGCACGACCATCTCCAGGGGGTAGCCGGAGCGCCGGTCGGTCAGGCCGAGTGCGAGCAGATCCGCGCGGCGCGCACCGCGCATCGGTCCGATGTCGCGGATGCGCACTCCGGTGCGTCTGCGCAGCATGCCCGCGACCACGGCGTTGCCCAACCGGGCGTGGGCGGGCCAGGCCCCGCGGCCGGTGGGGCGTCGGCGGCCCACGGCGAGGTCCGTTCGGCCCTCGCGGACCCCGTCCACCACGTACGGGAGCAGTGCCGGGTCCAGGGAGGCGTCGCAGTCGCAGAAGCAGACGACCTCGGCGACGGAGGCGGTGAGCCCGGCGTGGCAGGCGGCACCGAACCCCCGCCTGGGTTCGGTGACGACAAGGGCGCCCGCCTCCTCGGCGATACGCGCGGAACCGTCCGTGGAACCGTTGTCGACCACGATCGGACGCCATCCGGCCGGCACGCGCCCGAGGACCCATGGCAGGGCGGCCGCCTCGTCCAGGCACGGCAGGATCACCTCCACCGGTGGCGGCCGTTGCCCTCGTGGCGGGCCCTGGGGACCGGACTGGTTCGGGTCTGCGGCGGAGTCACCGCTCCCACGTCGCTCATCGATCACGAAGATCACGCTACGAAGCAGAGCGGCTCCGATGGGGGAGGAGTACCCTGCGACACGCGGACGCCTCGTGTCACCGCGTGGGACCCCCGGACCGGGCACGCGGCTCCGCTCGCGCGAACTCCTCGACGCCCTCGGTGAAGCCGACGCGCGGGCGCCAGCCGAACACCTCGGTGAGGCGGGCGGAGGAGGCCGTGATGTGCCGGACGTCGCCCAGGCGGTACTCGCCGGTGACGGTCGGGCGGGGACCGCCGTGCGCCTGTGCCAGGGCCCGTGCCATGTCGCCCACCGTGTGCGGTGTACCGCTGCCGACGTTGAACGCGGACAGGGTGCCCTGCGGCTGTTCGGAGAGGGCCGCAAGCACCGCCGCGTTGGCGTCGGCCACGTCGCGAACGTGCACGAAGTCGCGCCGCTGCCGACCGTCCTCGAACACGCGCGGGGCGAGCCCCCGGGCGAGGGCAGAGCGGAAGAAGGACGCCACGCCCGCGTAGGGCGTGTCGCGCGGCATACCGGGGCCGTACACGTTGTGGTAGCGCAACGAGACCGCGCGTCCGCCGACGGCCCGCGCCCAAGCCGCGCAGAGGTGTTCCTGCGCCAGCTTGGTGGCGGCGTAGACGTTGCGCGGGTCGGTCGGGGCGTCCTCCTCGACCAGTCCGGGTTCCAGCCCTGCGCCGCAGCGGGGGCACCGGGGATCGAAACGGCCGACCGCCAGGTCGGCCTCCCGCCGCGGCCCGGCCCTGACCGGGCCGTGCGCGGCGCAGGTGTAGGCCCCTTCGCCGTAGACCACCATCGATCCGGCCAGCACGATGTCGCGCACCCCCGTGCGGGCCATCGCGGCCAGGAGCGTCGCGGTTCCCAGGTCGTTGCAACCGACGTACTCGGGCGCGTCGTGAAAGTCCGACCCCAGCCCTACCATCGCCGCCTGGTGGCACACGGCGTCCACCCCTCGCAGTGCCCGTTCCACGGCGTCTGCGTCACGGACGTCGCACACCAGGTCGACGCCCGCGTCCCCCGGCGGGCGCCCCGCGTGCGCCTGTGGCAGCAGGGCGTCGAGCGTCACCACCGTGTGCCCGGCGCCGCGGAGGGCCTCCGCCGCGTGTGAACCAATGAACCCGGCCCCACCAGTGACGAGTACGCGCATTGTCTGCCAGGGGCGCGGTACCCGTCTCCGGGCCCGTTTCCCTGTTCCCCCCTCGATCCTTGTGTGGTTTCCCGGACAGGGCTTACCGATGCTCCTCCCGACCGGGCCGCGCGGCACTCGGACGGCGGACGGTGCCGCGAAACCCTTGAACCGCCCCTCGGTCCGGGCCCGGCCCGAACGGCCCCGGGATCTCGCTCCCGTTACGGAAGCAGGCGCCCGGAGCTCGCACGGACGGAACTCGCACGCGCTGGCACGACACGGCCTTCGGGGCGCGCCATGGGTCCACGTTAGGCCGCTGGGGCCGCGTAATCAGCGTGACGCACCGTCGGGTCGGCGCCGCGTCCCTCGGACCGGAACGCGAACACCCGGGGCCACCGCCCCGTGTCTCCCAGACGTCCCGGTCCGAACACTGCACAATGGTGGGAGAGCCCCCTGACCGGGTATGAAGTGACCCTCAAGCCGAGACACGGGTGGTCGACATGGCCGTCAACGACGAGCTGGTCGAGATGTTCGCCGGGCTGCTGGAGGACTCGCACCTGACGACGATCGAGCAGCTCCCCGCGACAGTGCGCGGACGCGCCGAGAGTGCGGGGCTCCGCCACGTGGCGATCTACGTGGTGGACCTCCAGCAGGACGTGCTCCGACTGCTGCTCCACGACAAGGACCGGGGGGACCCCGAGTACGGAGAGACCGAGCTTCCGATCAACGGCACCCTGGCCGGACGGTCCTTCGAGACCCTCACACCGCTGAGCGAGACCCGTCCGGGGCTCGACCGGTGGTGGATCCCCCTCCAGGACGGGGCCGAGCGGCTCGGGGTGCTGCGCGTGGACGCCGAGGAGTCCGGTGACTCCACCGTGCGGGCCATGCGGGCACTGGCGGTCATGGTCGCGATGCTGGTCGTGGTCAAACGCGAGTACAGCGACTCCTTCGCCCGGCTCTGCCGCACCCGGCCGATGAGCGTGGCGGCCGAACTCCAGTGGAACCTGATGCCGCCGAGCGAGTTCGCCAACCACCAGGTGACGATCAGCGCCGTACTGGAGCCCGCCTACGAGGTCGGCGGCGACGCCTTCGACTACGGGATCGACGGCGACGTGGCGCACATGGCGGTGTTCGACGCGATGGGCCACGACGTGACCGCGGGCCTGGCGGCCAACCTCGCGGTCGCCGCCTACCGCAAGGGCAGGCGGGAGGGCGCCACCCTGCTGGAGACGGGAGCGGCGATCGAGGCGACCCTGGTGGAGCACCTGGGCACCGTCCGCTACGTGACCGCCCTGATGGCCGACCTGAACATGAGGACCGGTCAGCTGACCTGGGTCAGCCACGGACACCACCCGCCGGTACGCATCCGGGACGGACGCATGGTCGACCTCCCCGACTGCCTCCCGGGCTCCCCGCTCGGCATCGACCTGGGGTTGGGCGCGGTCCTGTGCGAGGATCAGCTCCGCCCGGGGGACCGCCTGGTGCTGTTCACCGACGGGATCACCGAGACGCACGACCCGGGCGGCGACGAGTTCGGGCTGGACAGGTTCGTGAACTTCATCGTCCGCCACAACGCGGAGGGCCTGCCCGTCCCGGAGACCCTGCGGCGGCTGATCCACAACATCCTCAACCACCACGGCGACACCCTCCAGGACGACGCGACGGTCCTGTTCATGGAGTGGCTCGGCCCCTGAACCGGGAGGGCACCAGAGGCGCCGCGACACCCGGAACGGGAAGGACGCACACCCCGGAAAAAGGTTCACGGCAATCAATCGACAATCCGATTGATTCGACGGAGAACAGGGGCGGAAAATCCCGGTGGGAGTTATCCGATCGTCATTACCCGGTGTCCTCCGCCTTTCTTTCGGACCACTATGGTCGTCGACCGGTGAGTGTCCGTGCTGTTCAGGACGCCCTCACCGACCTCCGACCCGCGCGGGCCCCGTGAGGACACGGTCCGGTGCCGCGGCATCCCCTTCCCCGCCGACGAACCGAACACGGTCGGGGCACACCGAATGAGAGTTCCTTGACTTCCTGTTCCCGCAGCCACACCCGTCGCGCCCTCCAGAGCGGCCTGGCCTTCGTCGCCTTCGGGGCGCTCGGCGTCGCGGCCGCGGTCCCCGCCCACGCCGACACCGCGGAGGTCGGTTACGCGCGCGCGACCGTCGCCGGCGAGGCCGACATCTCCTCGTTCCACCACCGGGGCGCCGACTTCCACGGCACCAACCGGTACCTCGACGCCTTCGACGGCGAGATCTTCGCCGCCTCCCGGACCTTCGCCCTGACGGACGTGGTGGAGGACGAGCTGAAAGCGGAGGTGAGGTTCGAGGAACTGCGCGTCGAGCTCACCGAGGGGGATGTCGAGGCCATGCGCGGGGCCGTCGTGGACGGTGTCTCCCAGCCCGGGTTGGAGAACCCCGAGGACGGCTCCGAGGAACTGGTCCTCCAGGCCTCCTTCACCGACATCCTCGTCAGTACCGCCCAGAACTGGGCCGGTGAGCAGGAGTTCGTGCACGAGGGGGGCGAGCGGTCCGTCGCGGTGGACGAGGTCGGCGCCGAGTTCTCCTTCGTCACCGAGACCTCGCCCTGGGAGGAGACCTATCAGAGGCAGCCGCTGTGGGGCGCCCACCAGGCACTCGACCTGGTCGTGGAGTTCCCCGAGGAGGAGTTCAGCGTCACCTACCGGATCGGTGAGACCTGGGTCGGCGCTGACCTCCCGCCCGCGACCGACGGCGACGGCGACGGCGACGAGGGGGACGGCGGGGACACCGGCGGCGACGGGGATGCCGGGGACGGGGAGGACGACGGAGACGACGGTGACACCGGCACCGGCGATGACGGGGACGCCGGCGAGGGCGACCAGGGTTCCGGGGACACCGGCGGTGAGAGCGGCGATGACGGCTCCGACACCGGCGAGGACGAGGGCGGCGAGGCTCCGGCCGACGAGAAGGGCGGTAGGGGCGATGACGAGGACCTGGCCCGGACCGGCGCGCCGGTCGTCGGTCTGATCGCCGCCGGCGCGGCCGTGGCCGCGGGTGGTGGCGCCGCCGCCTACCTGGCCCGCCGCAGGGGGAACACGGTCACCGAGGAGAACGACGGGAGCTGACCTGCGTTCCCTGTCCCCTGCCGGGGCGGTGTCCGGGCCTGTCCGGACACCGCCCCGAACCGCCACCCGCCGCGCTCCCGGGCGGAGGACGGCTCCGTCCGTCCCTCAGCCCCGGGGGAAGAGCGCGTCGGTGAAGGGGTTGCGGAACTTCCCGTCCGGGTCGAAGCGCTCCAGCAGGCCCGCGAAGTCCGCGGCGCGTTCGTAGCCGCCGACGACCTCCGACGGCGGCAGCGTGGTGAGTTTGCCCCAGTGCGGTCGGGCGCCCAGCGGGGCGAGTCCCGCCTCCACCGCCCGCAGTACGGGCGTCACCCTCTCCGGGTCCCGGACCCAGGTGAAGTGGAAGGTCACCGAGTCCCGCCCGTGGGCGGGGCTGAGCCACAGGTCGTCGGCGCGGACCGTGCGCACCTCGGCGGTGTACAGCACCGGGGCGATCAGGTGCCCGATCCCCCGCAACGCGGCGAAGGCCTCCGGGGCCGCCGCGCGCGGCAGGTAGAGCTCGGACTGCAACTCCTCCCCCGCGCTCGGGGGCAGTTCGGGTCGGAAGTGCGGAAGCCGCTCGAACCAGGGGCCGACGGATCCCAACTGCTCCGTGGCGGCCCCGGTCGGCATCCCCGGCACCGGGTGTTGGGGGTCGGCCGCCGGGCGTCCCCCGCCCCAGGCGCCCTCCGGTGAACCCTCCCGGTGCTTGAGCCAGACCCGGCCGGTGTCCGCGTTCCAGTCGGTGAACAGGCTGACGCTGTGGGCGGAGCCGAACACCTCGTCGAACCCGGCTCCCACCTCGTCCAGGGGTACGTCCAGCCGGACCCGCTGGGACATCTCGAAGGCCGGTTCGATCTCCAGGGTGAGCCGGGTGACGACACCGAGAGCCCCGAGCGCCACCACCGTTCCGGGGAAGGTCCCGGGGTCGTCGTCCCGGCTCAGCCGCACGGTGCCGCCGTCCGGTCCGACCAGTTCCAGGCCGCGCACGGCGGCGGACAGGCAGCGCTGCCGGTCCCCGGAGCCGTGGGTTCCGGTGGCGCAGGACCCGGCCACCGAGATGTGCGGCAGCGAGGCCAGGTTGCCCAGGGCCCAGCCCTTCCGGTGCAGGGCGGCGGAGAGCTCGGCGTACCGGACCCCGGCCGGGACGGTCACGGTGGACGCGGACGGGTCGATCCCGATCTCCTCGGGGAGGGCGTCCAACCGGAGCAGGTCGTGCCCGGAGTCCGCGACCCCGTTGAAGGAGTGCCCGCTGCCGAGCGCACGGATCCGCGGACTGTCGCGGACCAGGGCGGAGAGTTCACCGAGGCTGGTGGGGCGGTGGATCCGGGGGCTGGCGTAGGTGAGGTTCCCGGCCCAGTTACGGACCGGCGCCGACGAGGAGGACATGGCGCGCTCCGGAGGTAGGGGTGGCTGTACCAGACCCTACCTGGGAGCGGTTCCAGCGCTCTGGCAGCACATGCCGCCAAGCCCCTCGCCAAGAGGTGCGGGCGCCCGCGGGGTCTCCACTCCCCGCCGGCGCCCGTGAGGCCCACAGGGGCGCATCTCGCACGGATGAGCGTGTGCCCTGTTCTGGCTGACCGCAATCCACCAATTCGGCACACGAACTTCAAGCCGCAGCAGATTTCTTTCCCCTGCCGCCCTCCCCAAACACCGTTGGACGAATATGGACGAAGAAAGACGGATATCGCGGAACCCCGAACGCCATGGCCGGATCCAACGCCTTTCCGCTTCCACCCACCCAACTCACAAAGCACCACATACCGCCCAACCAGCGCCCCGATCCCGGAACCCCTGCGGTTGGGCACTTTGACGCCGCCGGAGCATCGGGTAGCTTGCTTCCACCGAAAGGTCGGGGTTCTCCACACAAAGCACCATCTCCGCCTTTCGGCATACCCGGAGACGTCATTTCCGATGTTCCGGAATCCGACCATCTCGCACCGATGAAAGGAACCCGACGATGGCCCCCTTAACCGGTGGACCCCCTGCCTGGCGAGTACTCGTACTCGTCCTGATCCTGGTTCTCGCCCTGGCCCTCAGCACGGGCGGGCACGACCTGCTGACCGCCCTGCTGCTGAGCACCTCGGTGATCGGCCTCTGCGTGGACGTGGTGGGTCGGAGGCTCCCCGACCAGAAGGAGGCGGCGTGACCGCAGCGGAGTTCGCCGAACACCCCACCGGCCCCAACCCCTCCTTCCGCCCCTCACGGGACGCCACCCCGCTACGCACTCGCCGGGCCTCCGACGGCCACGTGTACGGGTGGGTGCGTCTGGAACCGGCCGAGGCCGAAACCGGGCACCCGAGCCGCACGGCGGAGACCGAACGCATCCTCTCGACACCACCGCGCCCCCTCTCCCAGCGGCCGCGGCTCGTCCGCGACATGGCGGGGTACGAGCAGCGCCCCAACCCCATGGGCGCGAAGACCCCCGGGGCGTTCATGCGCACCATGCGCCGGTACCACCTGTGGTCCGGGGAGTCGTCCTACCGCCAGCTGGAGAAGTACTGCGGAGGCGCGGTCAAACGGTCGACCTTCCAGGTGACCCTGAACGGTTCCCAACTGCCCAGCTACGTGTTCCTCACCGCGTTCGTCACCGCCTGCGCCGGTGAGGACCCGGAGGAGATGAGCAGGTGGGTCACGGCCTGGCGCCGGATCCGCCTCGCCGCCGAGGAGAGCGCCGAAGGGTGACGCCCGCCCGGGGCGCGGACAGGGAGCGGCCGCGCCCCGGGCCCACCGCGGTCACGGCCCGCTGCCGGGCTCACGGGCCCTCGCCGTGCACGGAGCCGGGGGTGCCGTTCCCGTCGGTCAGCTGCGGCTCAGCCCCGCTGGGGGCGGGCCCCGTCGGACTCGGTCCGCAGGTTCGCCCCCTCGATGTCGACGTCCGGCAGGACACGGCCCAACCACCGGGGAAGCCACCAGGCCGCCTTGCCGAAGAGCGCCATCAAGGCCGGGACGAGCGTCATCCTGACCAGGAACGCGTCCACCAGGACCCCGACGGCCAACGCGAAGGCGACCGGCTGGATGGTGGTGTTGTCGCTGAAGACGAACGACGCGAACACCGCGAACATGATGACGGCCGCACAGACCACCACCCGGGCGCTGGCGCGGAAACCGCTCACGACGGCGTGCCGGGCGTCCCCCTCGTGGACGAAGTCCTCCCGCATCCGGCTGACCAGGAAGACCTCGTAGTCCATGGCCAGACCGAACAGGGTACCGATGAGCACGATCGGCAGGAACGACAGCAGTGTCTCGGTCGGTGTGACCCCCAGCAGGGAGCTGCCGTAACCCCACTGGAACACGGCGACCGTCGCACCGAGCGCCGCACCCATGCTCAGGACGAACCCCAGCGCGGCCTTGACCGGTACCAGGATGGAACGGAAGACGAGCATCAGCAGCACCAGGGCCAGACCCACCACGACCGCGAGGAAGAGCGGCATCGCCTCTGCGATGCGCTCGGAGGTGTCGATGCTGGTCGCGGTCGCGCCGGTGACGGAGATGGTGGCCCCGGTGTCGGACTCCCAGCCCGAGCGCGCGTCCCGGATGTCGTGCAGCAGTTCCTCGGTCCGCACCGAGGAGGGACCGTCCTCCGGTACCGCCACGACCATCGCGGTGTCCCCTGCGTCGTTGCGGACCGGCGACTGCACGCTTTCGACCGCGTCGAAGGACTCCAGTTCCTCGCGGACCCGTTCGGCGTCACCGGTGTCCTCGGACTCCACCGTCACCAGCAGGGAGGCGTTGAAACCCTCGCCGAACTCCTCGGTGATGATGTCGTAGGCCCGGTGCTGGGTGCTGTCGGGGGCGCTGGACTCGTCCGTGGGCAGGCCCAGCCTCATGCTCTGGATCGGCAACAGAGCCGCCCCGAGGACGAGGAGAACCGCGACCACGGCCAGGAGCGGGTGCCGGGTCACGGTGCGGGCCCACCGGGAGCCGAGCGTGGATTCGGCGGTCAGGGCCCTCTCCGCACGCGCGCCCAGTCCGGGCAGCCGCCCCGCGCGTACCCGCCCGCCGAGCAGGCCCAGAACCGCGGGCAGCAGGGTGACGGCGACCAGAACCGAGAAGCTCACGGTGACGGCCGCGGAGACACCCATGACCGTCAGGAACGGGATCCGGACGACGGACAGGCCCAGCAGGGCGATGACCACGGTCACACCGGCGAAGACGACCGCGCTTCCGGCCGTGCCGATGGCCCGGCCCGTGGACTCCTGCGGATCCATGCCCTCCAGGATCTGCTGGCGGTGCCGGGCGAGCACGAAGAGGCTGTAGTCGATGCCCACGGCCAGCCCGAGCATCAGCGCCAGCAGGGGGGCTGTGCTGGTCAGCTCCAGGATCCGGGAGAGCGCGTAGACCAGGGCCATGCCCGCGCCCGCACCTGTCAGGGCCATGAGGATCGGGAGCCCCGCCGCCACGACGGCTCCGAAGTTCAGGACGAGGACGCCCAGCGCGACGAGCAGGCCCACGCCCTCGCCGCCGTGGATACCGGCGACCTGGGCGGCGGTGATCGACTGGCCGCTGAACTCGACGGTCAACCCGGCCCGCTCGGCCTCGTCACCGCTGTCGAGCAGTTCGTCCACGGCCCGGGAGGGAACACTGCCGTCGGGTTCGACGAACTGCACCTGGAGCAGTGCCGTGGTCCCGTCGTCGGAGAAGAGCGGGATCTGTTCCCTCAGTTCCTCGTCGATCCGCTCGGTGGCCTCCTCGGGGAGGTCGTCCTCCTCGATACGGCGGTCGACCTCCTGCTCGACCTGGGACCGGGCCTGCTCCTCGTCGAAGGCGGGCGCCTGGGAGCGGACCTGCTCGCGTGCCTGTTCCTCGGCCTGTTCCAACGCCTGCTCACGGCCCGGCGCGCCCTCGGGGAACTGTTCCTCCACAGAGGAACGCGCCTGTTCGACGGCCTCCTCCTCGGCATCGGCCAACTCGGAGTCGTACTCCGCACGCGCCTGTTCCATGCCCTCCTCCACCATGGAGGAACGCACCTCGTCACTGTTCAGGGCCTGTTCGTAGCCCTCTTCGTACAGCTCGAAGGGGTCGGTGACCGACTCGACGCCGTCGATGTCCCCGACCTCGTCGGCGGTGTCCCGGACGGCCTCCTCGTACTCACCGGAAGCGATGTCCTCGCCCTCGGGGGTTTCGAGGACCACGGTGGCGCGGCCGCCGCTGCGTTCGGGGAACCGCTCCTGAAGCATGTCCACGGTGTCCTGGGACTCGGTCCCGGGGATCGAGAAGGAGTCGTTGACCGGGACCCGGAACACGGCGGCGGCCGTGGCCAACGCGGCCACCAGGGCGATCCACGCGATGATGACCGACCACCGGTGTCGGTAGGTGAACTTTCCCAGCCGGTACAGGAGCGTTGCCATCGTTTCATCTCTGTGGTCGTCGGGTATTCGGCACCGTCAGGCCGGACAGCCCGCTTACCGGGCGCTCCTCCGCCTCTGACGGCTCACAACGAGTCCGCGCGTCGCACGGCGAGGACCCTCGCGTGCGCTTGTGCACTCACTCACCCTGGGTCATCTTCGGTGCCGGACCGGGGTGCGTTCACTCCTCGGCGTGTCCGGGAGGCGGGCGTTCGCCACGGCCCGGACCGGCCTGGCCGGATGTGGTCAAGGAAGTGCCCCGCCGCGGAGAAAAGGCGGTCCGTGTCCGGTGCCGTCGACGTACGCGTCGGTCCGCCCACTCGACCCCGCGGCATCGGGCATTGTGAAAACGGAACGGCTGAACACCGGTTTGCGCAGGTTGACGCACTGACTTTCTCGTGGGACCCCTTCCCGGCGGCCGTAGGCCAGAAGGGCGTCAGGGCGGAGCGGAGGATGATTCCTCCTCGCCGAAGACCAGTTCCGTGAATTCCGACGACCCGCGGGGACAGGCCACAGGCGGAGAGTCGGCATGCGCGGAACACGGGGGCGAGGCTTCGATCTTCCCGTCGATCACGAACCGCTGACCAGGGAACTTGCGGATGGCTTGCATGTTTTCACCGGACGGTCGCTGACCTGGCAGACCCAGGGGATAATTCATTCCCGCTTTGTGTAAACCTTCGCTCACACAAGGCGTCCTTTTGGCCTTTGCGCCGTTTCCGTAGCACCCTGTTCGACAGCGGCATATACACCACATGGATCATGGGTTAACCTCTGGCGTATCTTTTTCCGCCTTGTCCGGATTCAGCGGTCACCCCTGGACGAGGCGTATACCGAACCCCCGACCTCCCGTTCCCCGTTGCCCGTTCTCTCGGGAGCAGTGGTACACACCGTGGTCCCGTCGTGTGCCAGAAGTGTGTGTTCCACCGAGCTTTTGGAGTCACCAGTGGTAGCGCTCAGCGCCATCGTTCCGATCTACAACGTCGAGAGGTACATCGACGAGTGCCTGCGGTCCCTCCAGGTGCAGACCTGGACGGATCTGGAGGTCGTGATGGTGGACGACGGCTCTCCGGACGGAAGCGCGTCGATCGCGGCACGGTACGCCGAGGAGGACCCCCGGTTCAGACTCGTCCAGCAGGAGAACGGCGGTTTGGGCGCGGCCCGCAACACGGGGCTGCGGCACGCCCAGGGCGAGTTCATCACCTTCGTGGACAGTGACGACGTGATCCCGTCCTACGCCTTCGGCTACCACGTGGAGAGTCTGAGGCGCAGCGGGTCGGACTTCTCCTCGGGCAACGTGCACCGCCTCAGCGAGCTGGGCACGCGCCAGTCGCCCATGCACCGCAGGATCTTCCGTACCGCGAGGACCCGCACGCACATCACGCGCGAGGACACGCTCCTGGTGGACCGGCTGGCCACCAACAAGGTCTGGCGGCGGTCCTTCTGGGACAGGCACGGCATGACCTTCCCGGTCGGAGTACTGCACGAGGACATCCCGGTGGCCATCCCCCTGCACTTCCTCGCCGGGGCCGTCGACGTGCTCTCCGCGCCCGTCTACCTCTGGCGCGAACGCCCCAGCGACGACAGGTCCATCACCCAGGACCGGCTGCGCCCCCAGGCCCTGGAGGACAGGGTCAGCGCGGTCACCTCGGTCAGCGAATTCCTGAGGGAGAACCAGCCCCCTCTCCAGAAGCGCCGGTGGGACGCGGTCGCGCTCAGCAGTGACCTGCGCCTCTTCCTCCAGGTGCTGGACCGGGCCGACGCCGACTTCACCGAAAGGCTCGTCACACTCGGCAACGCCTACCTGGACACGGTGGAGGAGAAGGTGCTGCGCGAGCTTCCCGCCATCGAGCGGCTGAAGTGGTACCTGGTCGGGAAGAAGAAGATCGACCAGCTCCGCGAGGTCGTCGTCTTCAACAAGAGCGCCGAGCACAGGAAGGCCAAGATCGTCCGGCACGGGATCCGCTACTACGCGGACTATCCCTTCAAGGACGACCCGAAGCAGGACGTCCCCCGCTCGGTCTACCGGGTGCGGTCCGAGCTCAGGCTCCGTCAGAAGACGGAGGAGCTCGCCTGGGTCGACGGCAAGCTGGTCGTCAGCGGCCGGATCTGCCTGAAGTACCTGCGCCCCAACAAGCGCCTCCAACAGCAGGTGCGGGCCTGGGCGGTCAACGACGGAAACGGCAGGCGCGTGCGTCTGAACACGACCACGCACCAGGCCAACGAGTTCCGTCTCTCCCCGAAGACGACCACGTCCCGTACGGACTGGGGCGGCTACCGGATCGTCATCGACCCCTCCGCGCTGGTGGACGACGGTGACTGGTACGTGGAACTGGGAGTGGTCAACCGGGGTTTCCGCCGAGTGGACCGCCTGAGGAACCCGGCCGCGGCCGACGTGCGGTTGGTCGGCTCCGAGCAGATCCGGCCGGGAGTCTGGGCGCGTCCGCACTGGGTGGACGACCACGAACTGCGCCTGACCGTCGAGCGTCCGGCACTCGTCCTCGACGGGTCCCGTGCCGAGGGGACCTCCCTGGTCCTCCACGGGCGGATGACAGAGGGCCCGGTGAAGGACCTGGACGCCTACGTCCGGCGTCTCCCGGGCGGGAGCGAGGTCCCGGTGCGGACGGAGACGGACGGCTCGACCGTGCGCCTGCTGGCCGACCTCGCCGACCTCACGGACGGCCACCAGGACAGGACCGCGGTCCCCGGAAGCGACCCCCACGAGGAGTGGTCGGTCCACGTCAGGGACGACTCCGGGCACTCCCGGTGGGTCCCGTTCGCCGACGGCGGCCCTGAGGGCCGCCACCCCCACGCCGGCCTGAACGTGCGGGTGGTCCCGGACTTCGCCGGACGGACCAGACTCAGGGTGGAGCGGCCCCAGCCCCTGCTCACCGACGTCGTCTGGGACGGTTACACCCTCAACCTCCACGGCGACTTCCCCGAGGCCCGCTCGAACGACCTCTCCCTGGTGGTCAAGGCCATCGGCCGGATGGAGGAACACCTCTTCCCGCTGGAGACCGGCGACGGGCACTTCTCGGCCTCCGTCCAGCCCACCGCGGTCCCCAACTTCGGCGCGAGCCTCCCCCTCAGCCCCGGCGACTACCGCTTCCTGCTGCGGATCGGCCGCGGTGACGACGAGTGGGACGACCGCGGGGTCGGCTTCTCCCAGGAGCTGCGCACGTCCGCGTTCCCAGCTCCGCAGGAGGGCGGCTTCGATCTGGAGGTCAAACCGGACAGCAGGGGCTGGCCGGTCCTGCGGTTCGGCTCGGTGCTGCGCCCGGAGGAACAGGGGTCCTACGCGCAGCAGATCCTGCGCGAGCAGACCTACCCGAGGCTGCGCGAGAAGCCGGTGCGGCCCGGCATCGTCTTCGACAGTTACACCGGTAAACAGTTCTCCGACAGCCCGCGGGACATGTACGAGGAACTCGGCCGCCGCGGCGTGGACGCGCCGATGTCGTGGATGGTGCGCAACCGGCAACTGTCCCTGCCCCCGGGACTGACGGAGGTCCGGCACACGAGCCGGGAGTACTTCGAGGCTCTGGCGCGTTCGGAGTACATCGTCTCCAACGCCCACCTGCCCATGTGGTTCGAGAAGCAGCCGGGCCAGAAGGTGGTGCAGACCTGGCACGGGTCGATGCTCAAGCGCATCGGCTTCGACATCGAGCACGTCCAGTTCGCCAGCCGCAACTACTACGACAGGCTCCGGCACGAGACCAACCAGTGGGACTACCTGATCTCCCCGAGCCCCTGGGCGACCCCCATCCTGCGCCGCGCCTTCGGCTTCGAGAACGAGATCCTGGAGACCGGATACCCGCGCAACGACATCTTCCACCGCCCCGAGCGCGAAGCGGTGGCGGAGAGGGTCCGCCAGCGGCTGCGGCTGCCGGAGGGCAAGAAGGTCATCCTGTACGCACCGACCTGGCGGGACGACAAGTTCTACTCGGCCGGCAAGTACAAGCTGGACCTGCACCTGGACCTCAAGCGGTTGTACGACGCCCTGGGCGACGACCACGTGCTGCTGTTCCGCAGGCATCCCAACATCGTCGACCGGGTGCCGAACGTGGGCACGGACTTCGTCTTCGACGTGTCCGCCTACCCCGAGATCCAGGAGCTTTTCCTGGTCACGGACGTCCTCGTCACCGACTACTCGTCGCTGATGTTCGACTTCGCCAACACCGGCCGTCCCATGCTGTTCTTCACCTACGACCTGGAGGAGTACCGGGACAGCCTGCGCGGGTTCTACTTCGACTTCGAGCGGACCGCCCCCGGCCCGCTGCTGCGCACCTCGGACGAGGTCATCGAAGCGGTCCGGGACGTCGACCGCGTGCGGAAGGCGCACGAGGACCGGTACGAGGCCTTCGTGGACCAGTTCTGCCCCCTGGACGACGGCAAGGCGGCCTCCCGGGTCGTGGAACAGGTCTTCGGCCCGCTCCTGTGAGGGTGGGGGAGGCAGAGTGGAACGACGGGGCGGGCACCACGGCGGTGCCGCCCCACGGGTGCGGGAAGGACCGGGATCGTGCGGATTCTACTGACCGGAGGGGCCGGGTACATCGGTTCGCACACGGCGGTCGAGCTGTTGGAACGGGGCCATGAGGTGGTCGTGCTCGACAACCTCGTCAACAGCAGCGAGGAGGCCGTCCGCCGGGTCGGGAGGATCACGGGTCGGCAGGTCCCGTTCGTCGTGGGGGACTGCACGGACCACCGCGTCGTCGAGGAGGTCTTCGACGGGTACGCCATCGACGCCGTCGTGCACTTCGCGGGCCTCAAGGCCGTCGGAGAGTCGGTGGCCCAGCCGCTGCGGTACTACCGCAACAACCTGGACGCGCTGCTCACCCTCACCGAGGTGATGCACGGGGCCGGGGTGCGCGACCTGGTGTTCAGCTCCTCCGCGACCGTCTACGGCGACCCGGAGAGCGTGCCGATCGCCGAGCCCAGCGCCTTGCGGGTGACCAATCCCTACGGCGCGACCAAGCTCTTCGGTGAACGCGTCCTGGAGGACCTGGCGGCCGCGTCCCCGGACTGGCGGATCACCCTGCTGCGCTACTTCAACCCGGTCGGGGCCCATCCCAGCGGGCTGATCGGCGAGGACCCCAACGACATCCCCAACAACCTGTTCCCCTACATCTCCAAGGTCGCGGCGGGGCGGCTGGCCGAGCTCACGGTGCACGGGGACGACTACGACACCCCGGACGGCACAGGGGTGCGGGACTACCTGCACGTGGTGGACCTCGCCCGGGGACACGTGGCGGCGATCGACCACCTGGGTACCCGGGAGGGCCTGAAGGTCTACAACCTGGGCACCGGCAGGGGCACCTCCGTGCTGGATGCGGTCCGCGCCTTCGAGCGGGCCTGCGGTACCCCCGTCCCCTTCCGGGTGGGTCCGCGCCGGGACGGGGACATCGCCACCTGCTTCGCGGACCCGAGCAGGGCCAACCACGAGCTGGGCTGGCGTGCCGAGCGCGACGTCTCCCAGGCGTGCGAGGACGCCTGGCGCTGGCAGTCGCGCAACCCCGACGGTTACCACTGACCCGGTCCGCCGCGGCTCAGGGGCGCACGTTGCCGACGGCTGGTTCCGCGTACGCGGGGCCAGCCGTCCTTCTCCCCCGGCCTGCGAGGACGCGTGCGGGGAGAAAGGGGTCCCCGCAGGGGGGCTCACGGGTCACCCGTCGACCTGTCGACAAGCCGACAGGTCCGCCTGTCTCCACGCACCGGCCACCGCCCTCCACGGGCGCGGAGACCCGCGTGGAGTTCGGTCCGCTCCTGCGTGCCCGGTCGCTCAGTGCCTGCCGGGGCGCCATGTCGCGGCTGCCCGGGCCGAGGCCGTCCCCGCCGCCAGCCCGGCGGCGAGCGCCAGGACGACCGCGCCCAGGGTGATGGCGGCCAGGGTGTCGGGCGGAGCGACCGGGACCTGGCGGTTCTGCTGGATGACCGTGCCCAGCGGCAGGCTCAGCGCCGCGGACAGGACCGCCGCGAGCGCCATGGGAGCGGTGAGAAAGCCCAGGGCGATACCGAGATGCCAGCGGCGTCGGCCGACGAGCACGCTCAACGGGGCCGTGGAGCGCACCGCCTCCGCGATGTGACCGCCCGCGCTGATCAGACCGGCGGTGGCCAACAGGGCCAGCCCGTAGCTACCCAGGAGAACTCCCCACTGCGACAGGCGCGCGTTGGCCGGGGTCATCTCCAGTGAGGCCAGCCGGTCGACCCCGGCCGTGGGCCCCAGGACGGGCTGGAGGGTGTCGCGGACCTCGGTGAGGGTGAGGGGGTCCTCCATCGGGGAGAGCACCGCCAGTTGCTCCACGCTTCCCTCCGCGGGCGGAGCTGGTGCCGCCTGGATCCGCATGTCGCTGTTGATCTGCCAGTTGGCGAGTGTGGTGAGGCGGATGTCGCCGGTTCCCGGATCCACCGGGGTGGGCTGTTCGGGGCAGTCCAACCGCAGGGAACGCAGGGTCGGGCAGGGTGCCCGCAGCACGGTGGGCCCTTCTCCCTCCTCGGCGGTGTCGATGGCCATCAGGCGTGCCCGCTCGGGCAGGGCTCGGGCCGCCTCGGTGACGCGCTCGGCGGTGAGGTCGTGTGCCGATACCTGCAGGGCGCTGTCGGCGAGGGTTTCGTTGGCCTGGCGGGCCTGCACCGAGGTCAGGGTCTCCGAGGCGAGGAAGTAGTGCATGTTGACCAGGGTGACCACCCCGATGACCACCGGGGCCACCAGGCGGGCCAGGACCCCGGGGCGGTGCTGGCACCAGCGCCCGGCCACGATCCAGGCGGGGCGGCCGGTGCGCAGGCCCCGGTGGGCCACCGCGGCGCCGCCCCAGGCCAGCAGGGCCGCCAGCGCCGAGGGCGCGAAGGCCAGAGCCCCGATGAGCCCGACGGCGTAGACGGGTATCGTCCAGGGGCTGCCCGGGGGCATGAGCGCAGCCGCCGAAGCAACGGTGGTGAACAGCGCGAACAGGGCGATCTTCCAGGTCGCGATGCGATCGGTGGCCGGGCGCGGCCGGGTGGTGCCGCGTCGGGCCCGGAGGGCGTGCAGGGCGGCGTAGCCCAACGCGGCCGAGGCGGCCGCGACGGCCACGGCGACCAACAGGATCCACCACATGTGCCGGACGTCGGCGGTGCGCACGGTGTAGTCGATGCCGGGCACCGTCATGTCGGCCGCCAGCGCGGGGACGACCGCCAGGGTGCCGAGGGCGGTTCCGGTCAGGATCGCCGGCAGGCAGGAGGAGAGGCCGACGAGGAACTGGTGGCGGGTGCGTGCGCCCAGTGCGGTCAGCAGGGCGGCGCGGCGGTCGCGGCCTGCCGCGGCGAACCGTGCGGACACCACGAACAACCCGGCCGCGGGCAGGACCACGAATGCCAGGTAGACGCCGATCATGAGGTCCTGGGCCGCGGGGGTGAGCGTCATCTTCTCACCGAAGAGGTAGTGGCCCGGCGGGCCGAACCCGGTGATCGGAAACATCCAGTCGTCGGGGACCGCGGCGTCCTCGGCCAGGCCCACATAGGCCAGGCGCTCGGTGGGGGAGATGAGCCCCCGGGGGCCGATGGTCCCGGCGTAGACGCCGTAACGGTCCCGCACACCGGGGCCGGCGTCCGCCAGTGCGGGAGACAGGTAGACCTGTCCCGGTTTGGGCCAGGAGTCCAGACCCGGCGGAGGGGCCGCGGCGGGATCGACGGGGTCGAGGTAGACCACCGAGTGCTGCCACCGTCCGACGGTGTCGGGGCTCTCCCGCCACCAGGCCGTGGCCTGCTCGGGCGAGGCGGTGATGACGGGTTGGCGCACGGCGTCGCGCAGGTCGCGTCCGTCGAAGGTCGCCGCGATCACGGCCAGGCCCAGCAGCACGGCCGTGAGGGCGGCCGTGGCGGTGGCGAGCACGACCTGGCGGGTGCTCTGGGACACCCCGCCGGTGCGGGTCCGCCCCAGTTTCAGCAGCTGTCCGGTCAGACCCGGGGCGCTGCGGGGGCTCATCGGCCCACCTCGCTCAGGCGCCCTTCCCGCAGGTGGAACACGTGGTCGCTGCGCTCGGACAGGTCCCGGTCGTGGGTGACCACCACCAGAGCGCAGCCGCGCTGGGCGGGCAGGGCGAACAGCAGGTCGGCGACCTTGTCGCGGTTGTCGGGGTCCAGCGCTCCGGTGGGCTCGTCCGCCAACAGCAGCGGGGGATCGGTGATCAGGGCCCGGGCCACGGCGGTGCGCTGGTGCTCGCCTCCCGAGAGTTCGCCGGTGGTCTCGGCCGCGGTGGTGACGTCCAGGTCGGCGAGCAGGGCGCGGGCCCGCTGCACGGCCTCCTGGGCGCCGAGTCCGGCGAGCAGTCCGGCCAGGGCGACGTTGTCCACGGGGGTGAGCTCGGGCAGCAGCTCACCGTCCTGGAACACCATGCCGATGTCACGACTGCGCACCGCGGCCAGTTCCCTGCGGCGCATCCGGGTGATCTCGCGTCCGGCGACGCGGATGCTGCCCGAGGTGGGCGCCGACAGGCCCATGACGCAGGCCAGCAGGGTGCTCTTGCCGCTACCGCTGGGTCCGGTGACCACGGTCGAGGTGCCGCGACGGGCACTCAGTTCCGCTTCGTCCAGCAGCAGGCGGCCCGCGACCGTGTAGCTGACCCCGCTGAGTCGGAGCGGTAGCGCCTCCGCAGAGGTGCGGCGCGGGGGCGGGGCGTCGGTGCCGTGCGGCATGTGTTCTTCTCCGGCAGGGTCTTTTCACGAAACGCGGACGGAACGCGGGGACAGCGCGCTCCGAAATGGTTGCAGGCGGCTTCGCGTGCGGCGTTTACTCAATGGCTTGGTCGCACGCGAAGCCGCTGACCGGATCGGTCAGGCCTTCCAGTCGCTGCAGGCGTCGGGCCAGGCGCCGATGCTTTCACAGACCCGGAGCTTGATGATGTCGGAGCCGCTTCCGCTGATCGCGGTCGTTCCGTAGCCGCTCTTGTTGTACAGGCCCCGCTCAGTGCCCGGCGACGCCTGGCGGTAGTACTTCCCGTAGACGACCCGGCCGTCGTCCTCGCCGTCGTAGACGGCGATCTTGGAACCACCGGAGGTGGTGTAGGCCTTGTCGTCGCCCTGGTAGGCCGTGATGGCCATCGCGCTGCCACCGAGCAGCGGCAGCGCGGCCAGAGCCGCGAGCGCCGATCCAGCGATGAACTTCCGAGCGTTCACAACAACCCTCTTATCTGTGATCGAACTACTACTAAGAGCACCCGGCCAGGTCCAGGCAGACCCTTGCACAAGAAACCAGAGATGAACAAATGGTGCACACCTCGAAAGGCGCTTAAAAGATCTGTTAATGCACGTAAAGGAGGTGTGGCCGGATCCGGCCACTGGACCAGTGGTGGCACCAGAGGACCCTCGGTGGCCCTGCTCGAACACGCGGTGGCCTCCATGCGGGAGCGGGCCGAACGCCACGCGGGCAAACAGCGCTCGCGCATCCCCACCAAAACTGAGCCGTTCCCTCGACAAGATCGCCCTTGGGTTGGACGAGGCACCCCAGGTGGACATGGTTCTCGGCGAAGAGGCGCGGAACCGTGGGGCGAACGCTTATCTGATCGACGAAGGGCCTCCCGGGACGGGGTTCGTGCGCGTGGAGGGCTCCCCGGCCCCGGTCCGTATTCAGAGGGCCTACGTCTCGGACGCCGACATCACCGCGATGGTCGAGGCCTACGGGGCGGAACCCTCCTCTTCGGACGGCGGGGCGGGCTGATGCTACTTCTTCTCACGGCGGTGTTCGACCCAGGCGGCACAGATGAACACAACCAGGACGTAGACAACCAGGAACGCCATGGTTCCGACGAAGCCCACGTAGTCACCCATGGTTATCTCGGCGAAGGAAGGCACGGACGCGATGGCGAAGACGAGGAGTCGGCGTTTTCTCTCTGCGGTCCTGGGAGCGCGGGCCGTGCGCCGGAGTCTCAGGGCCTTGCGTCGCAGCTTCTTTGCTTCGGGGTCGTGAAGGGCGCGGTGCCGACCGGCCACGTGGGGGTTCCTTTCCGAGCCCTGCGGGTGCGGTGTTCCTGGGGTACGGAGCGGTTCGGGGCGGTTGGCTGATGCCGACTGCTCCTCTTCCGTGCGCGGTACCTGACTGTTTCCGAAGCAATCCATATAACGGCGACCGTGGAGAAGACCACCGCGTTGAAGACTTGGGCATGCCTGACCAGGCCATCACCCTCGTAGGGCTCAAAGACCGCGATCGGTACCCATACGAAGGCCATCACCAGGTTCGCGATTCCGGCGATTCGTATGGGGGCTCCTTCCGCATCACCATGGGGCGGGCTGCTCCCGACGCCTAACGGTAAGCCCGCCCGGGCCGAACGGCTCACGCGACCGCTGGCCGCGAGGTGGCCGCGGACGGCCGGGACCACGGCCACGGAGGGCCCCGGCCCGTACGTGCGTCATCGGTCCCCGTCCGCGGTTCCTCGCACGCTCCTAGGCTTCGCGGCGGCTCAGGCCGTACAGCGCCAACGCGGTGACCAGGCCGTAGACGACGTGGCCCACCAGACTCATCAGCGCCGTCTGGTTCATCGGGAACAGGGGCATGCCGAGCGCGACTGGCATCAGGACGAGGCCGCCCAGCACCCACCACACGAGTCCGTAGGCCAGACCCGCCGCGAGTAGCAGCCCCGCACGGTCGGCGAAGGCCCCGGTCAGGACCCCGAAGCCGAGCCCGAGGACGGCCGAGATCGCCAGGTGGACCACCGCTCCGGCGACGGCGCTCTCAGCTCCGACCAGCATGGCCACCATGGGAAGCATCCCGGTCATGGTCATGAGGATGCCGAAGACGACACCTCCCACGAGCCCTGCGGCGATGCCCCGCCAGGCATGGGTGAGTGCATGGGATCGGGCGTGTGCGATCGTGGACATGCCGTTCCACCTCCAGCAGCGGGCGTCGGCTCCGCACCGGCATCGGTCCGTCAGGTGTGAGCCGGGCCCCGAGGATGTCCTCGGTCCGACCCAAGCACGGTGGCGGTTGCGACGGCACCCGCGTGTCAGCCACGTGACACTCTTCCCCCGGCTGTCTCGCGGCGCACCGGACCGTCCCGGGACCACCTGTGATCGCCGATCACCGCGGTGGGTTAACGGACAGAGGAAGCCCCGGGCACCGCGCCGGTGTTCTCCGCGGCCGGAGGGACCGCGTGACCGTTCCCGCCGACGAGCGGCCCTCAGGCGCGCGAGGACAGGGCCGAGCGGTCGAGCAGGTCGATCGCGGCATAGCGGACCTTGATGAGTCCGGACCTCTCGAACTCCTTCAGCACCTTGTTCAGCGAGGGGCGGCGCACGCCCAGCATGGCCGCCAGGGTTCGCTGCGGAAGGGCGACGACGCCGGAGTCGGACTCGTCCAGCAACAACTGCGCCGTCTGCTGCGTCAAGGACCTGCCGAGCAGGCCGAGAATACGCATGTGACTGGTGCTGAGCCTTTCCGCCACGCTCGACAGCCAGCGCCGGGCGATGGCCGGATGGGACGCCAGCAGTCGCTCGAACTCCTCCGGTCCCAGTTCCAGCAGCTCGACGTCGTCCAGGGCGTGGCCGGTGTAGGGCATGGGCATACCCAGCAGCAAAGGGATGTCACCATCGACATCTCCGGGTTTGAGGATCTGCACGACCACACGTGACGGGCCGGATCCGGCCGACAGTTCGACCTGTCCGGCCCGAACGATCCACACCCCCGACCCGTCGTTTCCCGCACCGAACACCAGGCCCGACCGGGGCACGGTTCGTCTGCGCAGCGTGGAGGCCAGAGCGGAGACGTCACGGCTGGTGAGCGGTGCCGCGTTGCCGCGCCCCACGCAACGGGCGACCCAGGCGGCCTGTTGGAGTCGCGGATCCTCGTGTGGGCCGCCGAGCAGCCCCAACGCGCGGTCCATCGCCGATGACCGGTCGGAAAACATGAGGATCGTCCCTTGCCGTTCCAGTTCCGACAACCCACCGATCACGGGTACGCAACCGGCGCTACTCCGACGCTACTGCATCCGGCCACGTCACAGCCGCTTCCGGGCTGTGGCCGCCGACCGTCGGAGGACTCCGCTCGATACCGGGCACGCCCCTGAACGGCCGCCGTTCAGGGGCGTGCCCGGCAGGAGCCGGTCACTCCTCCGGGACGTGTACGGCGGAGCGGCCACCCCGGAAGGCGGACCTGCGGCGCAGCAGAACCGTCACCGCCGCTCCCGTGATCAACAGGGCCAGGGCGAGCGCGACCCACCCCGCCCCCGCCTGCTGGAGCAGGCGGGCGAGCTCGGCCTGCCAGCGCACCGCGGTGCCCACCACGGGGTCGGTGTCGGCCGCGCCGGCCAGCACCCGCAGCTCGAACCACCCGTAGTAGGCCACGTAGGCCCCTGCCAGCACGAGCAGCGCGCCACCCGCCCTGGTCACGTAGGGCAGGGCCAGGCGCAGCCGGGCAGCCACCGACTCCCGGGCCAGGGCGACGGCCACGGTCAGGGTGCCCACCACCAGACCCATTCCCGCGGCGTAGGCCGCGAACACCCCGAGCATCCCCAGGGCGCTGGTGGAGCGCAGGGCGCTGGTTGTCAAGGCCAGGAACGGGCCGATGGTGCAGGACAGGGAGGCGATGGCGTAGGTGACGCCGTAGGCCGCGGCCCAGCGCAGGGAGCGTACGGGGCGGCCGGGCGAGCGCTGGGGCAGGAGGAAGCCGATCTTGCGCCCGGCCAGCAGCCATGCGCCCATACCGAGCAGGGCGAGCCCGATCACCACCGTCGCCCAGGGCAGATGGCGCTCCAACGACAGGGCCAGCGGGACGGCCACCAGCCCGAATACGGCGAACACGGCGGTGAACCCGCCCGTCATGGCGAGCGTGGTGGCCAGGGCGCGCCCCAACGGACGCCCCCGCCCACCGCCGCCCGTGTCATCGTCGTCGGCGACCAACAGCGCCAGGTAGCCGGGAAGCATGGCGAACCCGCACGGGTTGAGGGCGGCCAGCATGCCCGCCACCAGCGCGATCGCGTACGGCAGCTGGCTCATGGGGCCAGCAGACCGTCGCGCACGTAGGCGTCGAGGTCCTCGTCGGTCAGGGTGCCGGACACGGTCTCGAAGGTGCCGTCCGCGTTGACGAACGCGAAGGCGGGTTGGCCCACGACGCCGAAGTCGGACCAGATGCCGCCGTCCTCGTCGACGACGTGGGTCATGTGGTCGGTACCGGTGTCGGTGGTGAAGGCGCGCATGTCCTCGACCTCGCCCAGACCGGCCACACCGACGAAGTCCACCCGGCCCTCGTAGCGTTCGGCCGCCTCGGAGACACCTCCCGCCTCACCCCGGCACACCGTGCACCAGGGGGCCCAGAACCAGAGCACCGCGGGTTCGCCGGCCAGCGCCGAGGAGGACAGGCCCTCCCCGTCCAGGGTCTGGGCATCGAACCGGGGCAGCGCCGAATCCACCGCCCCGGTCTCGGGCTGTGCCTGCCCGGCGGTGCTCGCAGCGGGTTCGGGCGACGGTTCGGGCTCGGGGGAGGAACATGCCACCAGGCCCAGGGCCAGGGCGGCCATGACGGCGCCTGCACGGTGTGTGGTTCTCATCATCACTTCAAGCTCTCCGTGTCGGGGGGTGAAGGCCACCCAAACGAACCAGAACGTGTTCACATGCTCGATCGGGGTCAATTCTCTACTCGACGGTCCACCGTCCACGGCCCGCCCTGAAATATCCCAGCGAACCCCTGCTCCGTTGGTCGGTGAAGGAGTCGCCGTCCGGCCCGAAGGCGGGCTCGCGGTCGTCCAGGACCGGGCGGAGGACGCCGGTGGAAGCCGTCCCGCAGCCCCGAGCGATCACCGGTTCGCCCAGCACGGAGGAGGCCCCGGGCCGGGCCCGTGTGGTCCGAGTCTGTGCCGACCGCGGGGGTCGGCGCCGCGATATGTCAGCGGGCCGACACTCTCACCCGGTCACGGGGCCGGACAGGGTGCACTACGGGGCGTGACGGGCATGGACCCCACGGGGACGTGGCGACCGCCGCGTGTCCCCCGGTGCGTCGATGGCCGGGCAGTTCACCCAGAGGAGAGGAACGACCAACGTGACCCATTCCCGGGACCGGGACGAGATCTTCGTCGAGTTCACCAAGAGCATCTGCCCGGTGTGCAAGGTGGTGGTCGACGCACAGGTCAACATCCGCGACAACAAGGTCTACCTGCGCAAACGCTGCAAGGAGCACGGATGGTTCGAGGCCCTGGTCTACGGCGACGCCCAGCTCTACACCGATTCGACCAGGTTCAACAAGCCGGGCACCCTGCCGCTGGCCTTCCAGACCGAGGTCAGGGACGGCTGTCCCTCCGACTGCGGGCTGTGCCCCGAGCACAAGCAGCACGCCTGCCTGGGCATCATCGAGGTCAACACCGGCTGCAACCTGGACTGCCCCATCTGCTTCGCCGACTCCGGGCATCACGGGAACGGGACCGCGCCGGCCGTGTTCCACCGCCTGGACGAGCTCCGGTCGGGGGACCTGGTCCGAGTGGAGCTCGCCGACGAGAGCACGGTGGCGTTCACCGTGTACGCGGTCGAGCAGTACCCCAAGGACGGCTTTCCGACCGAACGGGTCTACGGACCCACCGGGGGCGGCGCCGAACTGCGGCTGATCACGTGCGGTGGCCGGTTCGACGAGGACACGCGCAGCTACCGGAACAACACCGTGGTCTACGCGGAACTGGCCGCGCAGTCCTGAACTCCCAACCCAGGGCGTCCCACCTGTTCTGGGTGCTCCTGCCGGGCGCGGTGGCCCCCACGCATGCCGTGACGAACTTCGGGCCCCGGTGTCATCGTCTGGGCGCCGTGGTGAAACCAGCGATGACGATGCCGCCGACCAGGACGTGCTGCAGGCCCAGGACGACCTGGGCGGCCGTGCCCTGCGCGCCCAGGACCGGGACCAGGGACACCAGCACCACCACGACGGCGATCACCGTCCACACCGTCCGGCCGCGCGGCACGAAGCGCTCCAGCAGGGCCAACAGGCCCCACCCGGCCAGGGCCGAACCGAGCGTGACCACGAGAGTGGGCACGGCGCCGACCTCCATGGGCGGCCGTCCCGGGGCGCCCTCGGCGATCAGGGACAGGCCCAGGAGGGGGTCGGCCATGACCCACAGGGTCAATGCGGCGATGGCGGCCGCGAGTACCGTCAGTGCGCGGTACAGGAACGGGGAGGAGCCGATAGTAGGGGCGGCGGTCATGGTTTCTTCCTCGCTTCGGGGATCAGGCTGCCGTACAGCACGATGGAGACCAACTCTTCCGTCGACAGGTCCGTGGCTGCGGCCGGGCCGAAGGATCGCTCGAACAGCAACCCGATCAGGAGCACGGCGACCTGTTCGGGCGGGTGGGTCATCCGGGCACGTTCGGGCTCCATCAGGCGGGCCAATGCGTCGCGGGCGGCGGAGAAGGCCTCGTCCCGGTCGGTCCCCGGGCCGGTGGGAACGCGTCCCCCCAGGGCGGCGGCGATGGTCCCGGCCCGCGTGATGTGGTCCTGCATGACGTTCGCCGCCCGGATGAGGCGTTCGCTTGGGGTGCCCGAGAGGTCGATCGCCGCCACCCGTGCGGTGGCCTCGCGCATGCGCATGGCCTCCAGCAGGCACTCCCGGAGCAGTTCGTCCTTGTCGGAGAAGACCCGGAAGATCGTCCCCTCTCCGATGCCCGCGGCTTCGGCGATCTCGCGGGTGCTGACCTGGCGGCGGTGGTGAGCGAGCAGGTCCATGGTGTGGGTCACGATCAGCACCCGGCGCGTGTCCCGGTCCATCCGCGGGGAGCGGGATCGAGAGGTTGACGGTTTCATGACCACATCCTATCCGGAGTGAGCACTCACTCCGACTATGGTGGAAGCATGATCGTTCTGACGGGCCCCACGGGAAACGTGGGCGCCGAACTCGTGCGCCTGCTGCAGTCCGACGACGCCCCGCCGCACCGGGTCGCCGCACACGACCCCGACCGGGTGCGGGCACTGCTGGGAGAGCGGGTGCCCGCGGTGGCCTTCGACTACGACGACCCCTCCACCTGGCCGGCCGTCCTCGGTGGGGCCACGGTGCTGTACCTGTTGTTCCCGCTGCCGAGCCCGCGCACCGTGCGGACCCGGATGGTGCCCTTCATCGACACGGCCGTCGCCGCGGGCGTGCGGCACATCGTCTACGTCTCCGTGCCCGGGGCCGAGGCCGGACCGATCGTGCCGCACAACCGGGTCGAGGCCCACATCCGGGCCAGCGGTGTCGACTACACGATCCTGCGCTGCGGGTTCTTCATGCAGAACCTGTGCCGCAGCGTGTCCACGCACGGCGTGGACATCGTCGAGCGCGATGAGCTGTTCATCCCGGCCGGCGGGGGCCGCACCACCTTCCTCGACGCGCGGGACGCGGCGGCCGTGGCCAAGCTCGTGCTGGCCGACCCCGCACCGCACCGGGGGCGCACCTACACCCTCACCGGGCCCGAGACCCTGGACATGGACCAGGTCGCGGCCGTCCTGTCGCGAGCCCTGGACCGGCCGGTGCGCTACACGCGCCCCGGCCTGGCCCGCTTCGCCTCGCGCCTCCTCCGTCGGGGCGTGTCCTGGGACACGGTCGGCTTCATGTGCCTCGTGTACACGCTCAGCCGGATGGGCCGCAACGACACCATGACCGCGACCCTGCCCGAACTGCTCGGCCGTCCGGCCACGACCATGGCGGAATGGGCGCGCGCCTACCGGCCGGTCTTCGACGAGCGCGCCTGGACCTGAACCACCGCGCCGCCGCTCGGCCAGCCAGCCGGCCGAGCGGCGGCGCGCGGGACCACGGCACTCCGTGCACCACACGGCTCCGTCGGTTTCCGGAGACCGTGCAACGGGGCCAGGCCGCCGTGAGTGGACGGCGACCGGGCCCGTGACCGCCCCGCGCGGCGCGTACTGGCGGCCCGCATGAGCGCTACGAGCGGCCGATGTCCATCCGCAGGTCCGTGAACGACACGCCGCCCTCCGCGCCCCGGTAGGCGGCCGTACCCTCGTCGACACCCAGGTCGACGCGCAGGCGCGGCGAGCGCTCGTAGGAGAGGCCGTAGACGTCGTCCTGACCGGAGGTGGCGACGAGGTCACGGGCGAGCCGCAGCATCTGGCCGGATTCCCCGGGACGGGCGTAGGGCGAGGAGAAGACGTCGGTGCCCCGGCGCACCGTGCCGGATGACGGCACCAGTTCCGTCTTGTCCGCCGCCGGAACGGCCGTCCAGGTGTCGGCCCGGTAGGTGTCTCCGTGGGTCAGGGAGGTCCAGCGTGCCCCGGTTGCCGTCCACTGGCCCCGGTCGGAGCCGACGTCGGTACCGCGCAGGTCCAGCACGTGGGCCGCACCGGAGCCGACCACCCGCAGCCCGCCGTCGGGCGAGGCGACCAGGGCCGTGTCCTCGTCGACGCCGAACACCCGGTCCTGGCCGTTGTCCAGGGCGAGCCTGGTCATCCGTCCCTGTCGGCCGCGCTCGGCGAAGTGGGTGTCCACCAGGCCGTGGGTGAAGAACCCGAAGCCGCCCTCGGGCACGTACCCGAGCACGCTCGGGTCCTCGAAGTACCCCGGCGCGGAGCCGTCGACGAGGCCGGGGTGGCTGTCCCCGCCCGTGACCATCGGACCCGCCTGCTGGATGACGGCGCCCGCGCTCGTGCCCGCCACGACGGCGCCCTGTGCGTGCCGGTCGCGGATCGCCGCGAGGACGGCGCTGTCCTCATGGCGATCCGCGCGCAGCAGGGTGGTGACGTAGCGGTACTGGTCGCCGCCGCCGAAGAAGAAGCCGGTCATCTCCGCGGTGCGGGCCGCGACCTGGGACGACTCCGCGTTCTCGGGGTGGTCCAGGTCCACGGGGATCCACTCGGCCTGCCCGGCGCCGTGGGCCTCCAGGAGGTCGGCGTAGTACTGGCCGTTGCACCGGCTGTTGTTGCAGTCGGGGGTCCCGGCGTCGGGGTCCTCGGACTCGGGGATGGACGAGGCGGTGACGACGCCTATGCGGGCGTTCGCACCTCCCGCGAGTCGGACGATCTCCTCGTAGATCCGGTCGTCGGACAGGGAGCCGCCGACCAGGACCACGGGACCCGCGGTGGAGGCGGTGGACCCACTGGTCGGGGGTTGCGCCGAGGCGGCGGCCGCCGGGGCGGCGGACCAGAGCAGGACGGCCCCCAGGGCCGCGAGCAATGCCGCGGCGGCCCGGTGCGGCCGGGTGTGGTGTCTCTTCGGTGACATGAACGTCCTTTCGGACCGGGGGCCGCCGTGATCAGCGGGCGGCCCGGATCGCTGCCCCCGTGGCACCCCGTGCCGGGGCACGGGGAGTACACGGCCCCGGGCACCAGGCCCGGGGCCCGAGTCAGCCCTCGACGGCCGAGGGGATGCGGGCCTCGTCCCCGGTCGGGGACGGTTGCCCGGTGGAGCGCAGCAGCAACTCCGCGAGCAGGGCCGTTCTGGGAGCCACGGACTCCAGGTCGAGCCACTCGTCCGGGCCGTGGTCGCCGCCGCCCACGGGGCCGAGCCCGTCGAGCACGGGGATGCCCCGTTCGGCGATGAGGTTGGCGTCGGCGCTTCCCCCGGTCGACACCGCGCTCAGGGCGATCCCCGCCTGACGGGCCAGCTCCAGATACGTGTCGCGCAGGCGCGCGTCCCGTGGCCCGGCGCTCCAGGGCGGTGCCGGCGCCACGACCTCCGTGCGCACCTCCACCCCCGGGACCAGGTCCGTCGCGGTGATGTCGCCGATCGCCGCCAGCACGGCCTCGAAGGTGGACGGGCGTTCGGAGCGCACGTCCAGCACGAGGGTCGCCTCGTCCGGCACCACGTTGGGACGGTGGCCGGAGCGCATGACGCCGATGTTGACCCCGGCGTCCGGCCAGCGGCCGTTGAGCCGCTCGATCCGCACCGCCGCCCGCGCGCAGGCCAGGGCGGCGTTGGCCCCGGCGGCGCGTTCGATGCCCGCGTGGGCGGCCCGTCCCCGGAAAGCGATCTCCACGTCGGCGACGCCCTTGCGGCCGGTGACGACGCTGCCGTCCTCACGGGCGCACTCCAGGCACAGGGCCAGATCGGCCTCGTCGGCGAGCTCGGCCAGCAGGGACCGGCTGCCGAGCGATCCGATCTCCTCGTCCGGCCCGCAGTAGAGGACGAGTTCCCCGCGCCGCCAGTGGGGCGCGACGAGTTCCAGGGCCGCGACACCGGCGAGGAGGCCCCCCTTGTCGTCGCACACGCCCGGGCCCCTGGCCCATCTGCCGGCCTCGACGGAGAACGGGCGCCGGGCGGCGGTGCCCTTCTCGAACACGGTGTCCATGTGCCCGGCCATCAGCACGAGCGGCCCGGGGGACGAACCGCGCAGACGGCCCACGATGGCGTGCCCGAGCGGACTGCCGTCGGGGTGCCGGACGGGGTGGCGCTCCACCCGCGCGCCGACGGCGGACAGCAGGCCCGCCACCCGGTCGCCGACCCCGTCGACGCCTGCGGCGTCCAGGGAACCGCTGTCCACGCCGACCAGGTCACGCAGGCGCTCGACGTACTCCGGGAGCATCTCCAGCGCTTCCCCGAACCGTGGTGTCACCGGATCCATCAGAGCACCTTGGAAAGGAACGCCTGGGTGCGCTCGTGTCGCGGGGAGTCGAGGAGGGTGTCGGGTGCGCCTTCCTCGACCACCACCCCACCGTCCATGAACACCACGCGGTCGGCGACCTCGCGGGCGAAGCCGATCTCGTGCGTCACCACGATCATCGTCATGCCGTCCCGGGCCAGGTCCCGCATGACATCGAGGACCTCGCCAACCAGTTCCGGGTCCAGGGCCGAGGTGGGTTCGTCGAAGAGCATCAGCTGGGGGCGCATCGCCAGGGAGCGGGCGATCGCGACCCGCTGCTGCTGACCGCCCGAGAGCTCGCCGGGATAGGCGCGGGCCCGGTCGGCCAGGCCCACGCGGTCGAGCAGTTCGAGGCCGTGGCGGCGGGCTGCCTCGGGCGGTTCGCGCTTGACCTGGACGGGTCCCTCGGTGACGTTCTCCAGAGCGGTCATGTGGGGAAAGAGGTTGAACCGCTGGAAGACCATGCCGATCTCGCGCCGCTGGGCCGCGATCTCACGCTCTCGCATCTCGTACAGTCGGCCGCCCCGATGGCGGTAGCCCACCAGGCTCCCGTTCACCCACAGCCGCCCGCCGTTGATCTTCTCCAGGTGGTTGACGCACCGCAGGAAGGTCGACTTGCCCGAGCCGGAGGGCCCAAGCACACAGCAGACCTCGCCCGAGCGGACCCGCAGGTCGATCCCGCTGAGCACCTCGGTCCTGCCGAAGCTCTTGCGGACGCCTTCGGCGGCCACCATCGTGTCCTGGTCCATTCAGATCCCTTCCCTGCGGCCGAGGAGGCGGGAGAGCGTGCCGGTCGAGCGGGTCGAGCCCGAGCCGAACCCGCGCCCGAAGCGCTTCTCCAGGTAGTGCTGGCCGAGCGAGAGCACGCTGGTCAGCATCAGGTACCAGAAGACCGCCACGGTGAGCAGCGGGATGACCTGGAAGTTCTGCGAGTACACGTTCTGGACGGCGGTCAGCAGGTCGCTGCCGCCGATGACCGACACCAGCGCGGTCATCTTGAGCATGTTGATCGTGTCGTTGCCCATCGGCGGGATGATGATCCGCATGGCCTGCGGCAGGACGATGCGGCGCAGGATCTTGACCGGGCCCATACCCAGGGCCTGGGCGGCCTCGGTCTGTCCGCGGTCCACCGAGAGCATGCCGCCCCGGATGATCTCCGCGGCGTAGGCCACCTCGTTCAGGGCCAGCCCGAGGATGGCGGCGACGAAGGGCGTGACGACCGCGCTCGTGGGCTCGTTGACCAGCGCGATGTCGGTGAAGGGGATGCCGAGGAAGAGCCGGGGGTAGAGGGCGCCGAGGAAGCCCCAGAAGATGATCTGCACCAGGAGCGGCGTGCCGCGGAAGAACCACAGGAACACCCAGGCCACGGTGCTCAGCACGGGGTTGTCCGACATGCGCATCGCCGCGACGACGATGCCGCCCGCCACACCGATCACCATGGCGACCACGGTGAGTACGACGGTGATGCCGATCCCCCGGAACACGAAGTCACGCACCAGGTAGCTCAGGACCAGCCGGATGTCCAGGTTGGGGTTGGTCAACAGCGACCAGAGCAGGGCGCCCGCGCACAGGCTGACGACCAGAGCCGCGAACCAGCGCCCGTAGTGGCGCACCGGGACCACGACGAGGTCGGTGGCCGCGGGAGGGGACTCCGTCGCTGGTGTCATCGGTGCGGGTGGGGCGGGCATCGTGGGTCCTTCCGTGGTGTGTGCGGGTGCGCGGACGCGGCGGTCAGTCGATCGCCTGGTTGACGGTGGCCTCGTCCAGGGCGATCGGCTCCTGCCCCCACTTGGCGAGGACGTCGGTGTAGGTCCCGTCGTCCATTAGGGACTGGACCGAGGAGCGGTAGGCCTCGACCAGCTCCTCCTCGCCCTTGAGGAAGCCGAACCCGTTGGGGCTGGCCAGGTAGCCGTTCGGGTTGTCGGGGTCGATGACCAGTTCGGCCTCGCCCTCCAGTGAGTCGGCGATCTCCACGAGGTTGACCTGGGTGGCACCGACGGCGTCGACACTGCTGGCGCTGAGGGCGGTCACCGCCTGGGGGTTCTCGGGGTAGCTGGTGATCTCGATCGGCTCGTCGCAGTCCTGCTCGGCGTACTCCTCCAGAATCTCCTGCTGGCGCGAGGCCTTCTGGACGCCCACGCGCAGGCCGCACAGGTCGGCGATCGACCCGATACCGAGCGGGTTGCCGTCCTCGACGAGGATGCCGGTACCCGAAGCGGTGTAGTCGACGAAGGACGCCACGTCCTGGCGCTCGCGGTTGTCGGTGATCCCGCCGACGATCACGTCGTAGCGGCCCGCCTGCAGTCCGGGGACGAGACCGTCGAAGGGCTGCTGCTGGAAGTCGGCGGCCAGGCCCAGACGGGCCGACGCCGCGACCATGAGGTCGTGGTCGAGGCCGGTGAAGGACTCCTGGTTTCCCTCCTCGACGAAGGCGATGAACGGCTCGTAGGGGGCGTTCGTCGCCACCGAGACCTGCCCGGCGTCACGGATGTGGTCCGGAACCGTTTCGGCGAGCGCGGAGTCGGGCTCGACGGTGCCGACGCCGTCGATGGAGACGGAGACGGCCTCGGAGGCCTCGCCGTTCTCCGCACCGCCGGATCCTGCGCAGGCCGTGGCGGTCAGAACCAGCAGGGCTGCGGCGCCGGCGCCGCTGATGCGTGTCGTCATCATCTGTTCCTCCTAGGGAGAGGGGCGTGGCCCCGGGGGATGGAACAGATGTTACGTAATTAGAATTTGAAGAGCAACATGTAATGAATAAAACGTTACTCGGTCGAGACGGCCCGCCCTGGAACACCGATGCGGCGCCTCAGAGCAGGTCGAAGCCCCGACTGGCCTGCTCAAAGCGGCGCATGCGCTCCTCGGCGCGGCCCCCCAGGGACCGCATCACCCCGGCCACCAGCGCTTCGCAGACCGCCATCGCCGGCACCTGGGAGTCGTAGGCCGAGACCGAGTCGACGTGCACGGGCAGCACGACGTCGGCGACGGCGGAGATCGGCGACAGCCAGCGGTCCGTCATCAGGACCACCCGGGCCTCCCGCCGCGCGGCCTCGCGCGCCGCGTGCAGCGACCACGCCTCGTACCGGCGGAAGTCGAAGACCACGAAGACGTCCCCGCGACCCGCGTCCGCCAGCAGGTCGGCCCGCTCCACGGGCGCGTCCGGCAGGGTGACGGCGTTCCCCCGGACCTGCATCAGGTGCAGGACGAGGTACTGGGAGAGCAGGCGCGAGAAGCGCCCGCCCCAGGAGACGACCCGGTGCTCGGGCTCGCCCAGGAGCCGGACCGCCTCGTTCAACTCGAAGGCGGGCAGGTCCTCCAAGGTCTTGCGCACGGCGGCACCGAGGGTGCGAGCGACCGAGGCCCCGAGGTCGACGCGGTCGGCGTCGGACGGCTCGCCCTCCCGGGAGGAGGCGTAGGCGTCCAGCGGCGACTGTTCGCGTTCCCCCAGCTCACCGAGCAACCGCTGCTGGAGCGCGGGATAGTTGTCGAATCCGAGCCTGGCCACGAACCGCAGCACCGTGGGCGCGCTCACCCCGGCCCGCCCGGCCAGCAGCCGGACGGTCCCCAGACCGGCCGCGGGATAGTCCGCGAGCAGGGCCCGCGCGACCCTGCGCTCACTGGAGCTCAGCCCGCCCTCGTGGGTCCGGATCATGTCCGCGATGCTCACCAATGTCCCACTCCCCTCGCTACGTAACAGACGTTACATGCCTGTTCCACCCCCAGGCACCGTCGCTCGCACGTGGCCGTTCAACACAACCGAACTCCCGCGGCGTGGAACATCCATGTCGTCGCTCGTCATTACTTACGAGTAAGTAACAAAGCATACATCCCTTCTTGTGACGTTGGACACGTCGGCCTACGTTCGCCTGGATGCGGGACCGCCGCCAGCGGCCCAAGCGCGCTCCACCCCCTGTCGCCTCCCCACGCACGCCCGCCGTGCGACGAAAGGCCCCCGCTGATGATCCGACGCTTGTGTTCGTCCGTGTTCCTCTCCCTGCTCCTGGTCGTGTCCTCGTCCGTCGCCGTCAGCGCGGCGGCGTCCGTCGACTACGTCGCCCTCGGCGACTCCTACTCCTCCGGCGTGGGAGCGGGCTCCTACGACCTCTCCTCCTCCTGCCAGCGCTCGTCCAAGGCCTATCCGGCGCTCTGGGCCGCCCAGAAGGGTGCCGCCTCCTTCAGCTTCAAGGCCTGTGGCGGCGCGACCTCAGCGGACGTGCGCCGGGAACAGCTCGGTTCGCTGTCCTCCCACACCGACCTGGTCAGCGTGACCAGCGGGGGCAACGACGCCGGTTTCGTCGACGTGGTCAGCTCCTGCCGCACCGGTTCCGACAGCGACTGCTTCGGCGCGCTGGACAGCGCCGAGTCCTACATCGCGAACACCCTGCCCGGTCAGCTCAACCTCCTCTACTCGGACATCCGGGCGAAGGCGCCGGGGGCCCGCGTCATCGTCCTGGGCTACCCACGCCTCTACGAGACCACGAGCTGCTTCGGCGCCATCCCCGTCGCACGCCGCGAGCGCATCAACGCCGCCGCCGACACGATGAACAACGCCCTGCGCGCCCGTGCGCAAGCCCACGGCTACGCGTTCGCCAACCCGAGCCCCGCCTTCGAGGGCCACCGGCTCTGCGCCTCGTCGAGCTGGATCCACGGGCCCACACTGCCGATCGGCAAGTCCTACCACCCCAACGGGAGCGGACACCGCTACGGCTACCTGCCCGTCATGTCCTCCGCCGCTGGATAGGCGGTAACGACGACCGGCACGGAGTGGTCGCCACCCCACATCGTCGGATGGCGACCCTCCGTGTCCGGTGTCGTGCCCGAGTGACCCGTCGGGTCGCGGCCCGTGGGCGAACCAACGCCGTCAGCGGCAGCGCTGCCCACCTCGATCGCGTGGGGCCAGGGCAAGGCCCCACGGGGCTGACCTGGACACCACCCAGGAAACAACTGATTGTTACTATCTTGCCACCCAAAGCATTCACCCTGGCCATGGCTCGCGCTGCCCCGTCGCCGCCCACCGGGAAGAGGGCGAACACGCCTTGAGTCGGGACGTGCGCCACCACGCAGCAGACGACAGCGAAGAGGACATGTGTTCAACAAGGCATTCATCAGGAAGGCGATCGATCGAAGCGCCGAGAACGGTGTGGACCGCCGCCGCCTCTTCCGGGCGGCGGGCGCGGCGGGCCTGGGGGACGGCGCCGCCGGACTCCTGGACAGCATGCCCGCCTCCGCTGACGAGGCCGGTCCCGGTGACCCCAGCGACGCCGCCATCCTGAACATCGCCCTCAACCCCTTGGATCGACTATGGACCAACACATCGGGTGAGGAGAGTGTGGATACCGGAATCGTCATCCGGCGAAATGCGGCCAATCTTCTGAAATGATTGGCTTCCACGCGACCCTATGGGCAAAACCGCAGTTCAGAGCAGGTCCACTCTGGAGCCCACTTGGCTCCCACGCTGGGGGCATGGGAGCGCCAGGCCCACACACAAATCGGCCCCGAGCTGCGTTTGACGCTGCTCAGAGCCGATCTGTCACTGTCTCAAGGTAGTGCGCTCGGGACCAACCTTCTGATGTACCAGGGGCCTCCCGCCACCAGTTCACCGAGTACAGAACCTGCCGCCGACCTGGCCTGACACTCCGACGTCTTCCCATGGTTCCCGGCCGTTTCCCGACGCGGTGTGCATTGAATGTGCATCGCCCCTGACCTCCGCCACAGCACGTCACCCCAGGTGAGCTGATGCCTCGCGCACACCTGCGCCAAGCTCCCTCAGCCCCAGTCTTCCGCAACCATCGTGTCGGTCCGGGATTCCCGATGGCGCCGGATCGAGCAACCCGAGACAGACGCAGTCCGCTATCGGGTGCCTCGGGATCCGAACACGCCAGCAACCACGGCGGGTTACCCGGGGCTGGAACTGCTCCTGTCGGTCCAGCCTTGGCGCTGCTCCTCCGCCTCGCTCGGTGCCCGTCTCGGGCTGCGGGTTGCCGACCGGTCCCGAGCCGGGCACCGAGCTGCGCGACGGCGCTCGCGCCGGCGCCTTAATGAGGTCGCCTAAGCCATGGACGCCGCCCGGTCTCGGGTGCTCGCCGCGTGAGCCGGGCGCCCACCAACTCCGGCCATGTGCATCGGGATATCAGGACCCTGAACGGGCCTCTCCGAAGGACAGCAAAAAAGAAGCCGCCCGAGCTGTTTTCACAGTTCGGGCGGCTTCTCCACTGTCTCAAGGTGGTGCACTCGGGAGGACTCGAACCCCCAACCTTCTGATCCGTAGTGGTCCTACCATCCCATGTATAAGTCCAGGTCAACGGTGCTATGTCGACCACGCCCGGACCCCTCTTCGCCACGTATTCGCCGCGCCGCCAGAACCCGTCTCCCGGTCGCCCCCTGAGAGCTCTGCGCATCCTCCGCCGCCCATGCCGTGGGAGTCGGGTCGAGTCCCATGACCGACGTCAGACGGCGGGCGAGGGTCGCTCTTGCGCCGCTGTGCAGGCCGTGCCGCACGAAACCCACAGAATCGCTTCGGTGGGGCGAGCCGGTGATTCGTGTGGACGTGCCCGCCATGTTCATCGGCTACCTGAAGATGTCCACCGCCCATCAGTTCTGCTGTCCTCGTTCGAGGCCATTCTTGCAATGTCCTCGAACGAGGACGTCGAACGAGGACGTCGAACATGCGATGCCTGAAGAGGTCGCCCTGATCGTGGAGGAGCCCCGCCGCGGCCAGGACGACGCAGTCTGGCGCAGGACGTCGCATCGATCGGCGACAGTGTTGATGCGGCAGTAGGGCTGCTCGAACAGGACGGCCAAGAACTGTGCGTCCCGCCCGCCCGAAGTGGCAGCGCGAGCTCGCTCGGCAATGTCCTCCTGACACGTGCGGATGGCTTTGATCTTTTGCGTCGTCGACTCTGCAGACTCGCGAACAGCGTCGAGCAAGTAGAGGACCCATTCGATCCAGGCGCCGTCAGCTGTCACGGCTCGCAGGAGTCGGTATCCGCACCACGTGTTAAGAATTTTGGCTAGAACTAACATGTTCCCGGGACGTGTCAGGTGTTTCGACAGGTCCTCATCACGCGTCGACCCGCATCCGGGAGGTGTGTCGGCGGGAATCCGGGCTATCTGAGTCCCGGCATACCTGCAGGCCGCGAGCATGACCCCCATGCCGCGACGCCCGACCTACCCCTCTGACCTGACCGATGACCAGTGGGCCCCGATCGGCCCCCTGCTCCTACCGGCCAAGGCCGGAGGCTGTCCCGAGAAGCACCCCGCCGCGATTGCGTGAGCTGGCCGGATATCGGGGTCCTGGTTCACCCCTGGTGCACGGCGGAACGCTCCTGAGCCAGGATGGTCCGCCTTGGCACCGCGATGGTACGCGGGACTTGTGCTGTCCTCGTTCGAGGACAAACGCGAATTGTCCTCGTTCGAGGACATGCTTACAATGTCCTCGAACGAGGACGGAGAACATGCGATGCCGGAAGAGTTCACGCTGACAGGGTGGTCCAAACTCGGCGCTCTGGTCCGCGACACCCGGCTCTCCCAGGGCCTCAGCCAAACGGCCCTGGCAGCCCGGGCCGGCGTCGCCCGCTCCTGGCTGGCCCGCGTCGAGGCCGGACACCGCGGTGCCGAACTGGAGCCCTTGCTGCGCCTCCTCGCCGCCCTGGACCTCACCCTCACCCTGCGATCAAACGGCGACGCGCCACAGGCGCAGCAGAGCCCCGATCGGACCCGTGCCGCACTCGCGCAGAAGACGGGCACCCAGCAGGACGAACCGGACGGCGTCGGCGCCGATCTCAGGGCGGCCTCGCGAGCGCGCCGGGCCTCCTGGGGCCTGCCGACCGCTGACACCAGGAGCACCGACGATGACTGAGCGTTTGGCCGTCCTGCTGTCAGGTGAGGTCGTGGGACACCTGGAACGCGCAGCCTCCGATGACGACCCCACGTTCTCCTATACGGCCGAGTACGTGCGTGACGGCGATGTGGCGCTCTCCGCGCGTCTGCCCCTCCAACGAGAACCCCACCCGGCGAAGAGAGTCAAGCCGTACCTGTTCGGGCTGCTTCCCGAGAACGAGGACGCGCGCGCCGCGTGGTCCGACCAGCTCGGGGTCTCGGTCGACGATGCCTTCGGCATTCTCGCGGCGATGGGCTGGGACTGCCCGGGGGCCGTCCAGTTCTGTCGGGAGGAGGCTCTGGAGGAGCTTCGGGCCCGTGACGGTGAGCACCACCCGATCAGCGACACCGGGATCGCGGATCGGATCCGCGCACTCGCCGGCGGGGAGCCGTCCTGGACGATGCCGGGCGAGCACTGGTCACTGGGAGGCCAGCAGGAGAAGTTCGCACTCGCGAAACTCGACGGGCATTGGCACACGGCTCATGGCAGCGCGGCCACCACGCACATCGTCAAACCGGGGATCAGACAGCTCCACCATCAGGCCCTGGTCGAGCACATCACCATGGAGGCGGCCTCCGCAGTGGGCGTGGTCGTCGCCAAGAGCACCTTCGCGCGGTTCGAAGACCAGTGGGCCATCGTGATCGACCGCTTCGACCGGTCCCTGTCCGGCGGTCGTGTCCTGCGCACGCACCAGGAGGACTTCGCGCAGGCGTGCGGGCGAATGCCCGCGCACAAGTACGAGTCCCGCAACGGTCCAGGGCTGGCGGACATGACGCGGGTCGTCACCCGAGATTCGACCGGCCTGTTCGACGACCGGCTCGCCCTCGCGGACTTCCTGATCGTCAACCTGGTGGCCGGCGCCCCCGACGGGCACGCGAAGAACATCTCCCTCCTGCGCGCACCGGGGGTGACGCGTGTGGCTCCGCTGTACGACCTCGCGACGGGGCTGGCCTACGACGCCCGGAAGGTCGAACGGTCGGTGGCCCTGTCCATCGGCGGCGAGCGCATCGCTTCACGCATCAGGCGCCACCAGGTGAGCAAAGCCGCCCAGATTCTCGGTCTCGATCCGGAGCTCCTGATCGGACGCCTGGCGACGCTGGCCGAAGCGTTCCCGAAGGCGTTCGAGCAATCCCTGGAAGGGCTGACCGATGTGGCCCCGGGCGCCGATGAAGTGGCCGAGAGGGCCCTTCCCGCATTGCGGTCCCACACCCGGCACGTCCTGGAGCGCCTCGACGATCGCTGAGTAAGAACCACATGGCCCTGCCCACGGCCTGCGGAGAGCCCCCTTGGAAGCTTCGCCCTGTGCGGGAACAGTGGGTAGTGGGCTGGCCGGATCTCAGGGTCCTGGTTCACCCCTGGTACACGGTGGAACGCTCCTGAACCAGGATGGTCCACCTTGGTACAGCGATGGGACGCGGGACCGGGGATGTGGATCCGACAGGGTTTCGACGTCCGCGCCGCTCTTGGCCTGAAGGGGTGGTGGCCGGGCGTGGATGCCGAAATAGCTACCCGGCGAGAAGTGGCCGACCTTCTGAAACGGTTGGCTCCCATGGGGCCCTGCAGGAAAAACAGCAGTTCAGAGCAGGTGCGGCCTGGAGCCCACTCGGCTCCCACACTGGATCCGCGTGTACAGCCAGGCTTTACACAAATCGGCCCCGAGCTGCGCTTGACGCTGCTCAGGGCCGATCTGCCACTGTCTCATGGTGGTGCACTCGGGAGGACTCGAACCCCCAACCTTCTGATCCGTAGTCAGATGCTCTATCCATTGAGCTACGAGTGCAGGTCTTCAGTTGTGTGTCGCCCGGTTGAGCTGCGCTCTCCCTTGCGACGTCTCCGACTCTATCACGGCATGGGAGTGCCTTCGCGCCATATTCCGGTGTGACGCGGGCCATCCGGACGCCGCCGGGACCCCGACGGCGTCCGGGCTGGTCAGGTGGCTTCTTCGACCGAAGCCGCCCACAGTTCCAGAGCGGTGTCGACCTGGTCGGCGTTGACGACGAGCGCCGGGATGAAGCGCACGACGTTTCCGGCGGGTCCGCAGGTCAGGAGCAGGAGCCCGTTCTGGGCGGCGGCCTGCTGGGCGCGCGCGGCGGCGGCGCCGTCGGGGCTGCCGTCGGGTGTCACGAACTCGTTGGCCCGCATCAGTCCGCGGCCCCGGACGTCACCGATGGCGGGGTGGGCCTCGGCGATCTTGGCCAGGCCCTGCTGGAGGCGTTCGCCCTGGCGGGCGGCGTTCTCCACCAGGCCCTCCTCCTGGATCACGTCCAGGGTGGCCAGGGCCGCGGCGCAGGACACGGCGTTGCCGCCGTAGGTGCCGCCCTGGGAACCCGGCCAGGCCTTCTCCATGACCGAGGCGGGCGCGGCGATGGCGGAGAGCGGGAAGCCGCTGGCCAGGCCCTTGGCGGTGATGACGATGTCGGGGCGCACGCCCGAGGGCTCGTGCCCCCAGAAGGTGCCGGTGCGGCCGAAGCCGGTCTGCACCTCGTCCATGACCAGCAGGAACCCGTGCTGGTCGGCCCGCTCGCGCAGACCCTGGAGGAAGGCGTCGGGAACGGGCACGTAACCGCCCTCCCCGAGGACGGGTTCGATGAACACGGCGGCGGTGTCCTTGGGGGAGGTCACCGTGGCGAACTGGTAGTCGAGCTCGCGCAGCGCGTAGTCGACGGCCTCGTCCTCGGTCATGCCGAGCCGGTAGGCGTAGGGGAAGGGCGAGACCACGACCCCGGGGACGAGCGGGCCGATCCCGGCGCGGATCTTGACCCCGGAGGTGGTCAGCGAGGCGGCGCCCATGGTGCGCCCGTGGAAGGAGCCCTGGAAGACCACGGCGTTCTGGCGGCCGGTGGCCTGGCGGGCCAGGCGGAGCGCTGCCTCCACGGCCTCACTGCCGGAGTTCACGTAGAACAGCCGGTCGAGCCCCTCGGGCAGGACCTCGCCGAGCCGCTCGGTGAGTCGGAGCAGGGGGCGGTGCATCACGGTGGTGTACTGGCCGTGGATGAGCGTCGCGACCTGTTCCTGGGCGGCGGCGACCACCTTCGGGTGGCAGTGTCCGGTACTGGTGACACCGATCCCTGCGGTGAAGTCCAGGAAGCGACGGCCGTCCTCGTCGTAGATGTGGACACCCTCGCCTCGTGCTGCGACGACCGGGGTCGCCTGCTTGAGGGCCGGGGAGAGCTCCGCCATGCGATGGCCTCAATTCCGTGTATCAGGTTCCGTAGGATTGTTGACAATCGACGCTGCTATGGAAACATCCGGGGCGTGGCGGTGTCCAGCGGGCGCACGTCGGGCAGTTCTGACCACAGGCCGCCCATACCGGGGCGGCCCGTCGACGGAGGAGACAACATGTCGGATCGCGAAGCACGGGTCGTCGAGCAGGTGGAGAAGAGGCTCTTCCTGGCCGGGAAGTGGCAGGACTCCTCCTCCGGCGCCACCTTCGGGGTCGAGGACCCCTCGAACCGGAAGGTGCTGTGCGAGATCGCGGACGCGGGCAGGGAGGACGGCCTGAACGCCCTGGACGCGGCCGCGCGGGCCCAGCCGGAGTGGGCCAAGGCCGCGCCCCGCGAGCGCAGCGAGATCCTGTACAGGAGCTACCAGCTGCTCATGGAGCGCCAGGAGGACCTGGCGGTCCTGATGACCCTGGAGATGGGCAAGCCCCTCGCCGAGGCGCGCGGCGAGATCGCCTACGCCGCCGAGTTCTTCCGCTGGTTCGCCGAGGAGGCCGTGCGGATCGAGGGCGGGTTCGCCACCTCACCGGACGGCAGGTCGCGCTTCCTCATCATGCGCCAGCCGGTCGGCCCCTGCATGCTGATCACCCCCTGGAACTTCCCCATGGCGATGGGCACCCGCAAGATCGGCCCCGCCATCGCCGCCGGGTGCACGATGATCCTCAAGCCCGCCCAGCAGACCCCCCTGTCCGCGCTGGCCCTGGCCGGCATCCTCAGTGAGGCGGGCCTCCCCGAGGGCGTGCTGAGCGTCCTGCCCACCACCGACCCCGGCGGGATCACCGAGCCCCTCCTCACCGACGGCCGGATCCGCAAGGTCTCCTTCACCGGGTCCACCGCCGTGGGCAGGAAGCTGCTGGAGCAGAGCGCGGGCCAGGTCCTGCGCACCTCGATGGAACTGGGCGGGAACGCGCCGTTCCTGGTGTTCGACGACGCCGACCTGGACGCCGCGGTGGACGGGGCGATGCTCGCCAAGATGCGCAACATCGGTGAGGCCTGCACGGCGGCCAACCGGATCTACGCGCAGTCCGGGATCGCCGAGGAGTTCTCCCGCCGGCTCAGCGAGCGCATGGGCGCGCTGCGCCTGGGCCGGGGCCTGGAGGACGGCACGGACGTGGGCCCGCTCATCGACGAGAAGGCCAGGGACAAGGTCCAGGGCCTGGTGGACGACGCCGTCGAGCGGGGCGCGCGCGTGCTCGTCGGCGGCGGTCCCGGCGAGGGCCCGGGACACTTCTACCAGCCGACGGTGCTGGCCGACGTGCCGTTCGCCGCGGAGCTGTCCACCACCGAGATCTTCGGCCCGGTGGCGCCGGTGCTCTCCTTCGACACCGAGGAGGAGGCGGTCCGGGCCGCCAACGACACCGAGTTCGGCCTGGTCAGCTACCTGTACACCCAGGACCTGAACCGGGCGATGCGGGTCAGCGAGGCCCTGGAGACCGGCATGGTCGGCCTGAACCAGGGGGTGGTGTCCAACCCGGCGGCCCCGTTCGGCGGGGTCAAGCACTCCGGGCTGGGCCGTGAGGGCGGACGCGTGGGCATCGACGAGTTCCTGGACACCAAGTACGTGGGTATCGGCGGGCTCTGATCCACCGCTGCGGTCCGGCCACCGCGGCGGGCCGGTGTCAGGCCCCGGCTTCGGTCTCCGGAGCCGGGGTCCCGTCGTCGGCCGGGAGCTCGTCGTCGGCCGGGGCGTCGGCGTTGATGCGGGCGACGGTGTCGAACATGTGCGACTCGATCAGCGTCAGGAGGCGGCCCTCGGCCCCGTCGACGATCGCGTCCAGGATGCGGCGGTGCTCCTCCAGCAGTTCCTCGGGTTCGGGGTAGACGTCCTGCATCACCGTCAGGCACATGCGGGTCTCCACCAGCAGTGTCTGCGCCATCCGCTCCAGTCGCGAGTTGCCCGCGCAGCTGACCAGGGTCTGGTGGAACTCCTGGTCGGCGTCGCTCATCGCGGTCCGGTCCCCGCTGGCCGCGGCCTCGGCCAGCCGGTCCACCGCGGGGGTGAGGCGGGCCAGGGCCTCGCCCCGGTTGCCCCGCATGATCAGCTCGCAGGCGGTCCGTTCCACCGCGAGGCGGGCCACGTAGACGTCCCGGACGTCGTCGGGGGTGAGCTCGCACACGAACAGGCCCCGGTGCCGTTCGCTGCGGAGCAGCCCCTCCTGGACCAGGCGCTGCATGGCCTCGCGGAGCGGACCCCGGCTGACACCCAGCCGGCCCGCCAGCTCGGCCTCGCCGAGCTGGTCCCCGGGCGCGAGGGAGCCGTACATGATCGCGGATCTCAGCTGGTCGGCGATCAGCTCGGCGGTGGACCGTCTGGGGACGGGTCTGAGCTGGCCAGGGGCTGACATGGGGTTCCCTTCGGATGGGGACGTACACGGACGGATCGGCAGGCCCCGAGGTTAGGGCATGCACGGCGGGCACACGCTCTACCCCCCGTCGAAGGCGTTCCCGACCACGGAGGCGCCGGAGCGGAACAGGGTGCCGGGGCCGGGTCTGGCCGCGCCCCGGCCCGCGAGCCGCAGGCCCTCCCAGACGCTCACCTGGTTGGCGGTGAGGACGGTCTTGCCCAGGAGGGCCTCCATCGGTTCGATCAGGTCCGCACTGTGCAGGGCGGTGTCCGGGACGAGGACGGCCTCGGCCCGGGGGTGGTCGTTGGAGATGGCGAAGTCGAGTGCGTCGTCGGGGTCGAGGTGGCCCACCTCGGCGGCGGTGGCGATGCCGTGGCTGGCCATGGACAGCACGGTGACGCCAGCCGCGGCGAGGAACTCCGCGAAGTGCTGGGCGAGGTCGTCCGGGTAGGTGGCGGCGACCGCGACCCGGGACAGGCGCAGTTGTCGCAGCGCGTGCACGAAGGCGAAGGACGTGCTGGAGGCCGGGGCGCCCGCGGCCTCGCGCACCCCCCGGACCTGCTCGCGGGCGCCCTCCCAGCCGTACACGAAGCTTCCGCTCGTGCAGGCCCAGACCGCGGAGTCGGCCTCCAGCGCGGCGAGCTCCCGGGCGCCCTCGGCGAGCACGCCCGCACTGCCGACGTCCAGCAGGGCGTCCACCCGGTGGGCGTCCTCGCGCATCAGTGTGTGCACCACGGGGAGTTCGACGTCCCCGCCGAGTACCGAGGCGAAGGTCTTGTAGTCGTCTTCGGCGCTGTGGCCTGGGTACAGGATTCCGACACGGGTCATGGTTCTCCTCCGGGCGCGGACGCCCTCCCTGGCGGCGGTCAGGCGGCGCTGGGCGCGGCCACCTCGAGCAGTCGCTGTCCGTGGGCCACGGCCCGACGGTCGGCGGCCCGCAGCAGGTCCCACATGGTGACCTGGTTGGCCGCTATCACCGGTTTACCCAGTTCCCGTTCCAGGGGCGCGATGATGTCGTAGGTGAGGACGTTGGTGCAGCTGATGTACACGGCCTGCGCGTCCGGGCGGTCCACCTCGTGCACCGCCCGGGCGACCTCGGCGTAGGTGACCCGCCAGATGTGGCTGAGCAGGCCGAGTCCGACGCTGGAGGTGACACCCACGCCGTGTTCGGCGAGGTAGCCGAGGAGGCGTTCGGTCACGCTGTCCACGTAGGGGGTGACCACGGCGATCCGGTCCGCCTCCAGGGTTCTCAGGGCCCGGATGAGCGCCCCCGAGGTGGTGACCGCGGCCGGGGCGCCCGCGGCCAGCATGGTCCGGTGGAGTTCCCGTTCGCCCGCCGCGCCGTGCACGAAGCTGCCCGAGGCGCAGGCGTAGCCGACCGCCAGGGGTTCGGGGGCCAGGAGTGCCCTGACCGCCCTGGTCACGCCCTTGCCCCTGCTGAGGGCGGCGGCCTGGTCGACCGTCACCGGGACGTGCACGTACGGCAGGCGGGTGAGGTGCAGCGAGACGTCGTCGGGTGCCCACCGCCACAGTTCGCGGTCGAGCGCGAAGTCGTAGGGCGCGATCACGCCGATCCCCGCCTGCCAGGGGGTCAGCATCGTCCCGGACAGTTCGACGGCTCCGCGCGGGACGGGCTGCTCGGGTACGGGTGCGGTCACCTGCAGGGGCGCTTGTTCGGCGCCGTGCTCCGGTCGGTTTCCCTCGGTCCGCATCGGTCACTCACCTCCCAGGGGGTGCTCTCTCGGGGTGTCGGGTGGGGCTGTCGTCCGGTGGGGCCGGTCAGCGGTCGAGCCGTTCGTACAGGAGCCGTTCGCCGACGCTGCCGGAGCGCCAGACGTCGTTGCACGCCTCGGCCATGGCGGGGAGGTTCTCGACGACGGTGCCGAACACGTTGCCGGGCACCCAGCCCACGTCCCCGTTGAGCAGGAGGTTGTTGCGGCCGTAGAAGAGGGCGAGGTCGATGACCCCGGGCAGGTGGTCGATGCCCTTGTCCTCCTTAAAGCTGCGGTCGAGCATGCCTCCGTCGAAGGAGAAGTAGACGAGGTCGCCGGGGATCGGGGTGACGGTGGGGTTCTCCTGGCCCGGTTCGGGGTCGGCGAACCTCGGCACCATCGTGTAGACCTCGTTGCGCGCGTACTTGGCGTGCTGGACGGCGCCGCCCTGCGGGAGGGCGTTCCACACCGCGTCGCAGGTGCGGGGCGCGTCCTTGTCGAGCAGTTCCGCCACGCAGGAGACCCCGCGTTCGGCGAGTGTGACGGTCATGTACCTGGGCACGTGGAGTCCCTTCGACGGGTGGGTGGGGATCCTGGTCGGCCACTTGAGTCACGAGAACGTTGATTGTCGACAATCTTATGATCAACATGCCGAAGGCGGCAATAGACCCCCGGGTGCACGGGTATCCCCCGGGCGTCGGGCGGGCATGTCGCGCCCTTTGATACGGAAACAGCCCTTTTGTGGATTGTTGACAATCCTATGACGGCTCCCTAGCGTTTCCCGTGCAGGGCGGACCCTCACCTCCCGACGGCAAGGCAGTCAACCGTCGCAACCGGAAAGCGCGCGCCCGTGAACAGTTCCAGCACCACCCCTTCCGCCCCCGAACGCCCGCGCCTCCTCGTCCTCCGGGGGGACGACCTGCCGCCCGGGCACGAACGCATCGACGACCACCCCGGCCTCGGCGAGGTCGTCTACACCACCGCCGACGAACTGTCCGCCAGGCTCCCCGGCGCCGACGCCCTGCTCGTGTGGGACCTGTTCACCGAGGCGCTGTCCGCCGCCTGGCCCAAGGCCGACTCCCTGGGGTGGGTGCACGCCGCCACCACCGGCGTGGACAACCTGATGTTCCCCGGTCTGGTGGAGAGCGGCGTCGTCGTCACCAACTCGCGCGGGGTGTTCGACGAGCACATCGCCGAGTACGTCCTCGGGCAGGTCGTCTCCTTCGCCAAGGACTTCCACCGCAGCTGGGACTACCAGCGGGAACGGCTGTGGAAGCACCGTGAGACCGAGCGGGTGGCGGGTGCGCGCGCCCTGGTGGTCGGCACCGGGCCCATCGGCCGCGCCATCGCCCGCAAGCTCCGTGCCGTCGGCATGGACGTCCGCGGCTCGGGAAGCCACGCCCGGGACGGCGACCCCGACTTCGGCCACGTCGCCGAGTCCAGCCTGGCCGAGCGGGCCGACAACGGCGGGCGCACCCTGCGCGGCGAGCTCCCCGAGGCCGACTACGTGGTGATCGCCGCTCCGCTGACCCAGGCCACCCAGGGCCTGGTCGACCAGGGCTTCCTCGACCTGATGAAGCCGACCGCGCGGCTGGTCAACGTGGCCCGCGGCCCCATCGTCGTCCAGTCCGACCTGGTCAACGCCCTGGACCGGGGCTCGATCGCCGGAGCGGCACTGGACGTCTTCGAACGGGAACCGCTCAAGGCCATCAGCCCGCTGTGGGGCCTGCCCGGATCCGTCGTCTCGCCGCACATGTCCGGTGACGTGGTCGGTTGGCGCGACGACCTGGTGGAGCTGTTCCTGGACAACCTCGCCCGCTACCTGGACGGGCGGGAACTGTGCAACGTCGTGGACAAGAGCCGGGGCTACGTACCCGGCTGACCCCTCGCGTGACTTGGGAGGCTGAAGTGACGATCCGTTCCGACCGGGCCGGGACCGACAACGCTGGTGCGGCCGTCGGTGCGGCCGAAGGATCCGCCGGAGCCGAGACTGGGGCCGCACGCGGCGTCCCGCCGGCGCGCTCCGGAGATCCCGTGACACCGGCCGACCTGTCCGCCGAACAACTCCTGCACGCCTACTCCACCGGGGAGCTGTCCCCGGTGGAGGCGGTGGAGGCGGTGCTCGAACGCATCGAGCAGGACAACCCGGCTCTGAACGCCTTCTGCCTGGTGCGCCCGGAGGAGGCCCGGGAGGCTGCCCGCGCCTCCGCCGAGCGGTGGCGGCGCGGCGAGCCCTCCGGGAGGCTCGACGGGGTGCCCGCCTCCGTCAAGGACATCCACCTGACGAAGGGCTGGCCCACCCTCAAGGGCTCGGTGACCTCCTCGCAGGAGGGCCCCTGGGAGGAGGACTCACCGGTGGTGGCCCGGATGCGCGAGCAGGGGGCGGTCTTCGTCGGCAAGACCACCACCCCGGAGCTGGCATGGAAGGGCGTCACCGACAACCCGCTCACCGGGATCACCCGCAACCCTTGGGACCTGTCCACCACCCCCGGCGGCTCCAGCGGGGGCGCGACGGCCGCGGTGGCGGCCGGGATGGGGCCGCTGGCCACCGGGACCGACGGGGGCGGTTCCATCCGCATACCGGCCAGCTTCAGCGGGGTCTGCGGGATCAAACCCACCTGGGGCCTGGTCCCGCACTACCCGGCGAGCCCGTTCGGGTCGCTGGCGCACACCGGGCCGATCACGCGGACCGTGGGCGACATGGCGCTGATGCTGGACGTGGTCTCGGGCTTCGACTCCCGGGACTGGATGGCGATGCCGGCGCCGGGGCCCGGTCTGGCCGAGGCCGGACGCGGTACCGACCCCGGGGAACTGGTCCGGGGGCTGCGGATCGCCTACAGCCCCACCCTGGGCGGCCTGGACGTGGACCCGGAGGTGGCCCGTGCGGTCGCCGAGGCGGTACGGGTGTTCGAGTCGCTGGGCGCCGACGTGGAGGAGGCGGACCCGGGCCTGCCGGAGTCCGTGGACGAGTTCCACGTGCTCTGGTACTCGGGTGCGGCCAAGGCCACGGAGAAGCTCACCGAGCGGGAGCGCGAACTCCAGGACCCCGGTCTGCGGGAGATCGTCGAGGAGGGCCTCACCTACTCGGCGCAGGACTACCTGACCGCGATGGCCCTGCGCATGGCCATGGGCGCCCGGATGGGCCGCTTCCACGAGACCTACGACCTGCTGCTGACGCCGACCATGCCGATCGTGGCCTTCGAGGCCGGGCTGGAGTCGCCGCCGGAGCTCGCCGGACGGCGGTGGACGTCCTGGGCCGGGTTCAGCTACCCGTTCAACATGACCCAGCAGCCCGCCGCGAGCGTGCCCTGCGGGTTCAGCGGTTCGGGGCTGCCCATCGGCCTCCAGGTGGTGGGACCCCGCCACTCCGACGCACGCGTGCTGCGGGCCTGCCGCGCCTACGAACTCGCCCGTCCCTGGGCCGCACGGCGGCCGTGAGACGCAGTGGACGGTGACGAGATGGTGACGATGAGGCGACGGTAGTCACACCCGCACCGGCCGTGATCAGGCACGTTGCTCCCCGGGCAGGATTTTTGTCCGATTCCAGGACCTTTGCCCGGGGAGTTCGGTGCCCTAAGGCCCCCGCTGGACCCCCCGCAGGCGTTAACGTCTTCCTCGAAGGGGTGTCACGTGCGCGCGAACGCGGGATGAGGAGAGAGATGACTGGCGGTGGGGCCGAGGGTGCTCGGAAGCAGATCAGGGTCTTCCTCGTCGACGACCACGAGGTCGTCCGGCGCGGTGTGGCCGCGCTGCTGGAGACCGAGGACGACATGACCGTGGTGGGTGAGGCCGGGACCGCCGAGCAGGCACTGGCACGGATCCCCGTCGTCCTGCCCGACGTCGCCGTGCTCGACGTGCGGCTGCCCGGGGGCTCCGGCGTCCAGGTGTGCCGGGAGATCCGCTCCGACCACCCCCAGATCGCCTGTCTGATGCTCACGTCCTTCGCCGACGAGGACGCCCTCTACGACGCCGTCATGGCCGGTGCCGCCGGCTACGTGCTCAAGCAGATCCACGGCGCCGACCTGGTCGGCGCGGTGCGCACGGTCGCCGCGGGCGGCTCCCTGCTGGACTCGGGCAGCACCGGGGCGATGCTGGAGCGGCTGCGCGGCGCCCAGGCCGAACCGGACCCGCTGGCTGAGCTGACCCCGCAGGAGCGGCAGATCCTCGACCTGATCGGCGAGGGCATGACCAACCGGCAGATCGGCGAGCGGCTGTACCTGGCCGAGAAGACCGTCAAGAACTACGTGTCCGCGCTGCTGGCCAAGCTGGACCTGAAGCGCCGCACCCAGGCCGCGGTCCTGGTCGCCGAACTCCGCGGCCGCCGCTACTAGGACGTCCCCTACCAGGGCGCCCCTTCCCGGGCCTGCGCCCCGCGCTGGGCCCCGTACCGCCGCGTGCGGTGTGCCCCGGCGACCTGCGACCTGCGACCTGCGACCTGCGAGAATGAGGATTCCCTCATGTCCGCTTCATCCGGGCGCCGTCTTCCTCGGGGATGCTCGACAGGTATGAGACCACCTCTGGTACCGCTGGCCGTCGGGGCGCTGACAGTCGTCGCCGCCGCGACCGCCGCCCTGCTCTGGGTGTTGTTCCTGCGCACCCCCGACCCGGCGCCCGCCGCCGAGGTGGTGGTCGGGGAGTCGCCCGGGGCCTCCGAATCCGAACCCGAGGACGACGGGGTGGTCGCCCCCCTGCCTCCCGTCACCGACTGGGGCGGTGAGGGATCCGCCGAGAGCCCCGGCCCCGAGCCCTCCCCCGCTCCGCCGACGGGCTTCCCGTTCGACTGCCTCGACGAGGGCACGGACCACGAGGCCTGGGGAGAGGACGAGTGGGACGACTGGTGGGAATCCTGCCTGGACGCGCGGTACGAGGACGGGGACGACGATGACGGCTGACCACGGGGGTTCCCCCGACGCCACCGCCTCCCCTCCTCCCCCGGGCTCCTCCAGCCCGGGACCGGACGGCACCGCGGTCCTGCCCACCCTCGTCATGCGCGGACCCCAGCCCGAGGTCCCCCAGCGCCGCCGGGTGCCCGCACGGCTCCGCATCATGGTGTGGGTCGTCCTGCTGATGGCCGCCGTCCTCGTGCTGGTCAACGTCCTCACCTGGAGTGCGCTGACCGCCCGGACCGACGAACGGGTGGACACGGCCCTCAGCCAGGAGATCGCCGAGTTCCAGGAGTTCGCGGCGATCGGGGTCGACCCCGGAACGGGGGAGGCCTTCACCGACGTCGCCTCACTCATCAGGGTCCACCTGGAGCGCCAGTACCCCGAGGACTCCGAGATCCTCTTCGGCTGGGTCGACGTCCCCGAGGGCTCGGGCGGGTCGGCGGAGCCCGGAGGCCGGGGCTCCGACGGCACCGGGACGGGGCGCATCCGGCAGGGGCAGGAACCGCCGCACGACCTGTCCGGGGACCCCGCCGCGGTGGCGGAGATCCTGGACTCCCCCGACGCCCGCGGCGTCCTGGACACCCCCGCGGGCCCGGTCGAGTGGGAGAAGATCCGGGTACTCGCGCCGGAGGGCGGGGACGGCGCGGCGGGGTGGTTCGTGATCGGCTACTTCACCGCCCGGGACCACGGCACCGACGCCGGGGCCATGGGCACTCTCGCCGTGGTGAGCGCGCTCGGCCTGGCCGCCGCGGCCACCGCCTCCTGGTGGGTGGCCGGACGTATCCTCGCCCCGGTCCGGCTGGTCCGGCAGACCGCCGCGGAGATCTCCGAGGAGGACCTCACCCAGCGCATCGAGGTGTCCGGGCGGGACGACATCGCGGCCCTGGCCGAACAGTTCAACAGCATGCTGGACCGGTTGGAGGGGGCGTTCACCGCCCAGCGCCGGTTCGTCGACGACGCCGGCCACGAGCTCCGCACCCCCATCACGATCGTGCGCGGCCACCTGGAGCTCATGGGCGACGGCCCCGAGGAGCGCCGGGAGGTGGTCCGGCTGGTCACCGACGAGCTGGACCGGATGGGCCGCATCGTCGAGGACCTGCTGCTGCTGGCCAAGGCCCAACAGCCCGACTTCGTGCGCCCCCGGCCGGTCTCCCTGGCCGAGCTCACCAGCGACATCGACGCCAAGGTGCGGCAGCTCGGCGACCGGGACTGGCGGCTGGAGTCCCTGGCGGAGGAGGACGTGCGCCTGGACCCCCAGCGCGTCACCCAGGCGATGGTCCAGCTCGCCGCCAACGCCGTGCGGCACACCGGCCAGGGGTCCACCGTGCGGATCGGTTCGGCGGTCGACGGCTCCCGGGTCCGGCTCTGGGTGGCCGACCGGGGGCCGGGCATCCCCGCCGAGGAGCACGGCCGGATCTTCGAACGCTTCTCACGGGGCGGCGGCGCCGCGCGCGGGGACCGCGGCGCCGGCCTGGGCCTGGCCATCGTCCGCGCCATCGCCGAGGCCCACCACGGGCGGGTCGACCTGCGTTCCGCGCCCGGCGCCGGGTCCGTGTTCACCCTCGACCTGCCCCTCGTCCCCCTCGACAGCCGCGTTGGAAGGGAACACCCGTGAGCCGGGTACTCATCGTCGAGGACGAGGAACGGATCGCCTCGTTCGTCCGCAAGGGCCTGACCGCCAGCGGCTTCACCGCGACCGTCGTCGGTACCGGCGGGGAGGCCGTCGACTACGCGGTCACCGGGGGCTTCGACCTCATGCTGCTGGACCTGGGGCTGCCCGACACCGACGGCTTCGACGTCCTGCGGCGCATCCGTGCGATGGGCGTGGACACCCCCGTGGTGATCCTCACCGCACGCGACGGGGTGCGCGACACGGTGACGGGGCTGGAGATCGGCGCGGACGACTACGTGACCAAACCGTTCCGGTTCGAGGAACTGCTGGCGCGGGTACGGCTGCGGATGCGGGCCGAGCGGACCGGCGCCCTGACGGTACTGGTCGCGGGCGGACTGTCCCTGGACCTGCGCACCCGGCGGGTGGCGGTGGAGGGGACCGCGACGGACCTGACGGCGCGCGAGTTCGCCCTGCTGGAGCTGCTCATGCGGCATCCGGGCCAGGTGCTCACCCGACAGCAGATGCTCTCCCACGTGTGGGGTTACGACTACGACCCGGGTTCCAACGTGGTGGACGTGTTCGTGCGCGCGCTGCGCCGCAAGGTGGGTTCGGAACGCATCGTGACGGTGCGGGGCATGGGGTACCGGCTCGACGGCTGAGCGGTCGACGGCCCCCGCCTGCTGGCCCGTGACCGCCCGGGCCGCGCGCCTGCCGACACCGGTGCTCCGGGGTCCGCCCAGAGGAGGGGTCGTTGCCCTAAGCTCCGGTCATGGTCATCCTCGGTCTGGTGTTCGCGCTCGTGGGCGCACTCGTCCACGTGTACGTCTTCGTCCTGGAGTCTCTCCTGTGGACGTCCCCGCGGGGCCGGGCGGTGTTCGGCACGACCGAGGAGGGGGCCCGGGCGACCCGGGAGCTCGCGTTCAACCAGGGGTTCTACAACCTCTTCCTGGCGGTGTCCGTGGTCGTGGGCGCGGTGCTCGTGGGCACCGGGGCCACGGGCGCCGGGGCCACGGGCGCCGGGGCCGCCCTGGTGTACGCGGGCGCGGGTTCGATGGTGCTGGCCGGAACGGTGCTCGCCGTCTCCTCGCCGGGCAAGCTCCGTCCCGCGCTGATCCAGCTGGCACCGCCCCTGGCGGGCGTGGTCCTGCTGACCCTCGGGCTCCTGGGGTGAGGACCGCCGGAGCCGCCGAGGTGTGAGCGGGGCGGCCTCGGGTCCGGCCGCCGTCCGCGTCCCCTCCTGGGAACGAGGTCCCCGCAAAGATGAGGGTTCCCTCATCCGGCGCTCACCGGCACCTCACCGGGGCCGGACACCGTGGTCACATGTTCTGGTTCGCTCTGGCGGTCGATGTGGCCGCGATCACGGTGTTGTCCTACGTCCTCTACTTCCGCAGGCACGGCCGGCGGGACCTGCTGCTCGCCTACGCGGCGCTCAACGTCGGCATTTTCGCCGTGGTGTCGATGCTGACCCAGCAGGAGGTGGGCCTGGCGGTCGGCTTCGGCCTGTTCGGGGTGCTGTCGATCCTGCGGCTGCGTTCGGACCTGATCAGCCAGGGGGAGATCGGCTACTACTTCGTGGCGATCGCCCTCGGTCTGGTGAACGCGGTCGCCGACCCCGCCCCGGGGCTCCTGTTGGGGCTGAACGCGCTCCTGCTGGCCGTCCTCTACGTGGCGGGGCACCCGAGGCTCTTGGCCCGCACCCGGCGGCGGATCATGACCCTGGACGTGGTGCACGAGGACCCGGTCGCGCTCCGGCAGGACCTGGAGGGTCGGCTGCGCGGCCGGGTGAGGCACGTGGACGTGACCGAGGTGGACTACGTGCGCGACCTCATGGTGGTGGACGTGCGCTTCCAGGAGCCGAGGCTGGACGCGGTCCCCGGTCCGGCCGCCGGGCGCCGGGCACCGATGGCCGCCTGGCGGGGTGACCGTTGATCCCGCGCACCACCGGAACGACGGCCCCCGTCCCAGGCCCGCCCGAGCTGGCCGGGCTGCGGCCCGTGTCCCTGGCCGAGCTCAACGAGCGCGCCGCCCTGGTCACCCGTACCTGCCGCAAGTACCTGCTCCCCGCCGAACTGCTGTCCGGACTGTTCACCGGGGCCGAGCGGCGGTTCGGGGTGTTGGAGATCGGCGGCCGGACCTCCTTCCTGTACTCGTCCACCTACCTGGACACCCCGGAGCTGCGGACCTTCCACGACCACCGGCAGGGGCGGCGGCTGCGCTACAAGGTGCGCACCCGTACGTACGTGGACACGCGGACCCGGATGTTCGAGGTGAAGCTGAAGGGCGCGCGCGGGACCACCGAGAAGGTGCGGACCGAACTCCCCGCGGACGCCCCGGTGGACCGGCTGACCTGGCGGACCCGGGAGTTCCTCGACCGCTCCCTGGACCGGTGCCGGCTGGACCCGCCGGACGTGCTGCTGCCCGCCGCGGCGACCGACTACCGGCGGACCACGGTGGCGGCGTTGGACGGCCGGGAGCGGGTGACCGTCGACCGCGACCTGGTCGGGTATCGGAACGGCTGGGCGGTGCGGATGCGACCGGACGTGGTACTGCTGGAGGTCAAGACCCGGGGCGGGTTGACCGACACCGAACGGCGCCTTCACGGGCTCGGGGTGCGCGAGGTGCGGTTCAGCAAGTACGCGGCGTCGCTGGCCGCCCTCGAACCCTCGTTGCGCGGCAACCGCTGGCACCGGGCGATGGGCCACTGCATGGGCCATCCCGAACCGGCCGGGGGCAACGGACCCTCCCCGGGAGGGATTTACGAACACGCAGGTGAGATCGGTGAACGTTTCACGTGAAACGTCCAACCCCACCCGCGCGGGGGCCGGGGGCGGGCGACCGCCGCCTCGTAACCGGTCGAGGCGGCGGTCTGATCCGTGAGCCCTCTCCCGCTACAAGAGGGGGACCACGGCTCCTCAGATGCTGCCAGGCGCGGTGCCGGAAGTCACGCCGGTGTTCCGCGTCCCCGCGCGGCGGGCGGGGACGCGGAACACCGGCACCGGGGCCCGGTCAGTCTCCGGGGCGCAGGTCCAGCCCGCGCAGGAGCTGGGCGTTGAGCGCGACGATGATGGTCGACAGGCTCATCAGCACCGCGCCCACGGCGGGGGCGAGCACGAACCCGACGGGCGCCAGGACACCGGCGGCCAGCGGTACTGCCGCGATGTTGTAGCCCGCCGCCCACACGAGGTTCTGGATCATCTTCCGGTAGCCCGCCCGGGACAGTCGGCGCACCGACACCACCCCGCGCGGGTCGTCCGAGGCCAGCACCACCCCGGCGGACTCGATGGCCACGTCGGTCCCGGCCCCGATCGCGATGCCCACGTCGGCGCGCGCCAGCGCCGGGGCGTCGTTGACCCCGTCACCGACCATGGCGACCCGGCGCCCGCGTTCCTGGAGGTCGCGGACGACCGCGTCCTTCTGGTCCGGGAGGACCTGGGCGAACACCTCGTCCAGCCCCAGCTTCGCGGCGACGGCGTCGGCGACGTTGCGGGCGTCACCGGTCACCATGGCCACGCGCACCCCCTGTTCCTGCAGGCGCAGGACGGCGGCGGCAGATTCGGGGCGGACCTCGTCGGCCAGGGCCAGGGCGCCGGCCACGGCCCCGTCCACGACGACGTGCAGGACGGTCGAACCCTGTTCCCGCCAGGGACGGGTGCGTTCGGCGAGGGTGTCGGGCTCGGTGAGGTCCAGGTGCTCCAGGAGCGCGGGGCCGCCGACGTACACCTCGGTCCCGTCGACGGTGGCCTGGACGCCCCGTCCGGTCAGGGAGCGGAAGTCCGAGGCCGCGGGCACCGGCCCGGCCTCCCCGGCGGCGCGGACGACGGCCCTGGCGAGCGGGTGCTCGGAGTCGGCCTCCACCGCCCCGGCCAGGGCCAGCACGCGCTCGGCGGACTGTTCCCCGGTGGCCGCGGTGTCGCTGACCGCGGGCGCGCCCTTGGTCAGGGTGCCGGTCTTGTCGAAGAGCACCGTGTCCACCAGGCGGGTGCGTTCCAGCGCCAACCGGTCCTTGACCAGGATCCCGTTGCGGGCGGACAGGGCCGTGGAGATCGCGATGACCAGCGGGATGGCCAGCCCCAGGGCGTGCGGGCAGGCGATGACCAGCACGGTGACGGTCCGTTCGACCGCCTGGCCGCCGTCGCCGAGCAGCAGGCCCCAGACCACGGCGGTGATGACCGCGGCGGTGAGGGCGAACCAGAACAGCAGGGCGGCGGCCCGGTCCGCCAGGGCCTGTGAGCGCGACTTCGACTCCTGGGCCTCGGTGACCAGGCGCTGGATCCCGGCGAGCGCGGTGTCCTCGCCGACCGCGTCCACCCTGACCCGGACGGAGGAGTCGGTGGCGACGGTTCCGGCGACCACCCGGTCGCCCTCGGAGCGGGTGACGGTGCGGGACTCCCCGGTGATCATCGACTCGTCCACGGCCGCGCGGCCCCGGACGACGGTGCCGTCGGCGGGGACCCGGCCGCCGGAGCGGACCAGGACGGTGTCCTCGGCGCGCAGGTCCGCGATGGCGACCTCCTCGACCCCACCGTCCGAGCCGACCCGTTCCGCCTTGTCGGGCAGGAGCGCGGCGAGGGCCTCCAGTGCCCCGGAGGCCTGGCCGAGGGCGCGCATCTCCAGCCAGTGCCCGAGGAGCATCACCACGACCAGCAGGACGAGCTCCCACCAGAAGTCGAGTCCCGAGCCCACCACGCCGAGGGTGGCGAGCATGCTCGACCCGAAGGCCACGGTGATCGCCATCGCGACCAGGGTCATCATCCCGGGGCTGCGTTCGCGCAGCTCCCCCGGGACCCCGGCGAGGAAGGGCCATCCGCCGTAGAGGTAGACGACCGTACCCAGGACGGGAGGCACCCAGGTGAGGGCGTCGGGGACGTGGTAGCCGAGCCATCCGGAGATCATGTGGCTGGTGAACACCACGGGGAGGCTCAGGAGCAGGCTCCACCAGAATCTGGTGCGGAACATCGCGGCGTGGTCGCCGTGGCCCCCGTGGCCGTGCCCGCCGTGGCCTCCGTCGTGGTCCCCGCCGTGTTCACCGCGGGCCCCGGGGTCTCCGCGGCCCTGCCGGCTTCCGTGGTCCTGTCGGTGTTCGGTGTGTTCGGAGCCGCGCCGTCCTGTACTCATCTGATTCCCTCCCTGTCCGAAAATACCTCTGAGGGGTATCTGAGCCGGGGACGCCCGCGCGATCCGCGCGCCCCTACCGCAGGTATACCCCCTAGGGGTATTTCAGGCAAGACCCAGTGACCGCGGCCCCGGACGCGGACGGGCCCGGACACACGGGAACGCCCGCCGGACGACGACGGGCGTTCCTGTACGTGTTCCCGGCCGGGAGCTAGGACCCGGTCTCGGCTCCCCTGCCGTACCAGGGCCACCACTGGACGGTGTGCCCGTGCGGGATCATCCGGTCCAGGCGGATCGTGAGCCTCAGCGCGAACCCGCCCGCGATCATCCCGGCCACCAGGTCCGTGAACCAGTGGAAGTGCAGGTAGATCGAGACGGTCGACTGGAGGATCGCGATGCCCACGATGCAGTAGGCCAACCGCTTGATGATGTGCGGCCGGGCCGCCCCGAACCTGATGATGAGGAACAGCACCAGCCCGTAGATGAGGATCGCGTTGGCCCCGTGCCCGGACGGGAAGGCGACGTTGCCCGCCCCGGCGAAGAAGTCGGGGTCGTAGTTCTTGGCATGGCCCCGGCTGAACAGCAGCTTCATCACGGAGACCATCGACATCATGCCGAAGACGCCGCCCGCCCCCAGGATGATCGGTCGCCAACTCCGGTGCCAGTAGGCCAGCTGGAGCGTGGTCACGCCCAGGACCGGCAGGGCGACGTAACGGGAGGCGACGTTGTCGGGCCAGAAGATCAGGGGCTCGCGCAGGGCGTCCCAGTAGGGCCGGTGGAACTCGTTCAGGAAGTTGTCCACCGGGTGGAGCGGTCCCGCGGCCAGCATCGTCATGACGATCAGCGCGACGAAGAGCATGATCGCGATCCGGTCCGAGGCGAGCCCCCACGCGATCTCGCTCACACTCGGCCACTTGACGGCGCGCACGACGGGTGGCCCCGGCGCGTGCTCCTTGGCTCGCACCACGGGAATGGGGCCGCTGTACGGGCCGGGGTCGGGCTTGCGCTGCTCCGGCTCGTGCGGCGTTGACTGTCTGGACCGCGCGTGCCGGGTCCGCGAAGGTTGCGTCATGTGCTCAGTGCTGTCTCACACGTCGTGGGCTTGCCTGTGGCACTGCTGAGGCGTGGGGGACGGGCTAGCCGAGGTTGTTGGGACTGGTCCTGACGTTCCCGGGGCCGACACGGGGTGTTGGTAACGTACCGGGGGGCTCGCCCCCCGCACCCTCGTTCGACGGTCGGACCTTCGGACTGGTTCACGGCGTTCGTGACCGGCCCTGCGCAGGCTCGACTTCCGGGGAACGGAACTGGTCGACAGTGGCGCCCTCGTTGGCGCCCGTCACCGCTTCGGTTCGGTCGGTCAGCGCGGGTCAGTGCGCTCTCGTGAGCCCGTCGCCGTGAGGCGGGTAACGTCCCGCACGGCTTCGGGGTGGATGTTGCCAACATGCGAGCCTACCCGGACACTTCCCCTCATTGGTGGTTCCGCGGGTCAAGTGTGACCCTTCCACCTCGGACTTTGCCCTGAGACCACCCCCGGTACCGGCGCACTTCACTCGGGAGCGACCGGTTCGTGAGGCTTCCGTTAGCTGTTCGAGGCCGACCGTCCGGTCGACCCGCACAGGTGTGGCACTCTTCAAGGAGCCTGTCAGACGCTGGAGTGTGCGGGCCCGTGTACTGGTCGTACGCGGGCCGGAAAACGGAAGGGCCCTGGATGGTCGACCTCCCACAGTTGCCGGACGACCCCTCGAAACTGGCTCGTGAGCCGTTGCGGGAGCAGATCCGGCAGGTACTGGTCGAGGGTCTGCTGTCCGGACGGTGGCAGCCCGGCGAACGCATCGTGGAACGCAGGGTCGCGACGGAGCTCAGGGTCAGCCAGGCACCGGTCCGTGAGGCCCTCCGCGAGCTGGAGACGCTGCGGCTCATCGAAACCGTGCCGAACAAGGGGGCCAGGGTCAGGGCCTTCGGTGTCCAGGACATGGCTGAGATCTACCCGGTCCGCGCCGGTCTAGAGCTCGTGGCGGCACAGTTGGCCGCCCCGCGCCTGGCCGCGGACCCCTCCTGCCTCGAACGCGAGGTGGAGGCCCTGCAGCGGGCGACCGCCCACGGGGACGTCACCGAACAGATCCGGCACAGCGTGGAGTTCCACCGCGAGGTCGTGCGGGCCGCCGACAACAGCGTGCTCCTGCACACCTGGGAGTCCCTGGGCGTGGAGGTGTGGACGGCCCTGTCGGTGCGCTGGCTCAACATGGAGCTGCACGCCAAGGCGGCCGACCACGCGCAGATCACGCGGGCTTTCCGCGAGGGGGATCCGGCCGTGGGCCAGATGCTCAGCGACCACGTCCTGAACTACGTCGAGGCGGCGCTCAAGACCCACGAGGGCAGTCACTGACGCCCGCCTGAGGACCGCCCGGCCGCCCTGGCCCGTCGGCCCGGCCGACCGCTGGCCGGGCCCCTCCTGCGCCCCGCACGCTGGAGTTCCGCCATCACCTGGTGCTTTGCGCCAAACTTCGGGTATCTGCCGTAATGTTGTATTGATCGATCATCGATCAGACCGTAGAGTGTGCGCGACGCACGTCACAGCTCCGCACGCGCGTATCCCTGGTGGTACGGGGTCGTTCATCCGGCCGGTGAACGAACTCGGACGGCCTCCCGGCGGATGCTTACGGCACTCCAGACCGGGAAGCAATGCCGTCAAGGGTTACCTGCGCGACAACTGCACACGCGACCCGCATCGCTTCGCGTCCGGCAACCGGGCCCAGCCACGGCCCGGACCCGGACGCGCCCCGCAACAGCCACAGTGCCGCCGCCGATGAGCCCGGCGGCGGCACACGCCAGGACCACGCCCGACAGCGGGTCCCTGGCGGGTCACGCCACCCGGCCCACAGGCCGGGGCGGCGAGGCCTCACGCGCACGTAGAAAGGCACACCATGGCTGACACGGCCAAGCCGAAGGGCGGCACCGCCCGGGGCTCCGCGTCCCGGCGCCGGGGCCGCAAGGACACCGGTCTCGGCAACGAGAAACCGGAGACCCTCCTCGACTACTACCGCCAGATGCTCTTCGTCCGGCGCTTCGAGGAGCGCACCGGGCAGGCCTACACCCAGGCCCGCATCGGCGGTTACTGCCACCTCAACCTCGGCGAGGAAGCCACCGTCGTCGGCCTGATGACCGCACTCCAGGAGCGCGACTACCTGTTCACGAACTACCGTGACCACGGGTACGCGATCGGCAAGGGCATGGACCCCAAGCGGGTCATGGCCGAGCTCTACGGACGCGCCGACGGCGTCTCCAAGGGCTGGGGCGGCTCCATGCACATGTACGACACCGAGACCCGCATGCTCGGCGGCTACGGCATCGTCGGCGGCCAGCTCCCCCTGGCCACCGGTGCGGCGCTCGCCGTCACCTACCGCGGCGGCGACGAGGTCGTCATGTGCCAGATGGGCGACGGCACCACCAACATCGGCGCCTGGCACGAGTCCCTCAACATCGCCAAGCTGTGGAACCTGCCGATCGTCTTCGTGGTGGTCAACAACTTCACCGGCATGGGCACCACCGTGGACATGTCCTCCGCCGAGCCCGAGCTGTACAAGCGCGGCGCCGCCTTCCGCATCGAGGGCGAGCGCGTCGACGGCCGCGACGTCCTGGCCGTCCGCGACACCGCGACCCGGCTGGTCGAGCGCGCACGCGAGGAGCAGACGCCGTTCCTGCTGGAGGCGTGGAGCTACCGGCAGAAGGGCCACTCCGTGGTGGACCCGGCCAAGTACCGCACCGACGAGCAGCGCGACGAGGCCCGTTCCGAGGAGAACGACCCGGTCGCGATCTTCGACGAGCGGCTGACCAAGGCCGGGATCCTCACCGACGACCTGCGCGAGGAGATCGCCGCCTCGGTCAAGGCCGAGGTCACCGAGGCCGCCGACTTCGCGGAGAACAGCCCGAAGCCGGACGTGTCCACGCTCTTCGACTACACCTACGCCACTCCGGTGCCGAACGAGTCGCGGCGCATGCCCGCCGACCCGGTGTTCGCGGAATAGGGAAGGAACCACTCACATGTCCGTGATCACCTACCGCCAGGCCCTGCGGGACACCCTGCGGGCCGAGATGGTGCGCGACGAGAACGTCCTCGTGATCGGCGAGGAGATCGGCGTCTTCGAGGGCTCCTACAAGATCACCGAGGGGCTCCTCAAGGAGTTCGGCCCCCGGCGGGTCAAGGACACCCCGATCGCCGAGGAGGGCTTCGTCGGTGCCGCCGTCGGCGCCGCCATGCTGGGTCTGCGCCCGGTCGTGGAACTGATGACGATCAACTTCTCCCTGATCGCCATCGACCAGATCATCAACCACGCCGCCAAGATCTACGGGATGTTCGGCGGCCAGACCAGCGTCCCCATGGTCATCCGCACCCCCGGAGGCGGCGGCCAGCAGCTCGGCGCGACGCACTCGCAGAACATCGAGCTGTTCTACTCCTTCATCCCCGGCCTCAAGGTGATGGCTCCCAGCACCCCGGCCGAGGCCTCCTCGATGCTGCGTGCGGCCATCCGCGACGACGACCCGGTCCTGTTCCTGGAGAACCTGGGCCTGTACAACTCCAAGGGCGAGGTCCCCGAGGACTACGCCGAGGCCTCCTGCGACGAGGTCGCGACCATCGGTCGCGCCGGTGTTTCCCGCGAGGGCAGCGACATCACCCTGATCGGCTACTCCCGGATGGCCACGGTCGCGAACCAGGTCGCCGAGAAGCTGGCCGAGGAGGACATCAGCGTCGAGGTCGTGGACCTGCGCAGCCTGCGCCCCCTCGACCGGCAGACCTTCGTGGACTCGGTCAAGAAGACCGGTGCCGCGGTGATCTGCGAGGACGACTGGCTCACCTACGGGATCGGCGCGGAGATCGCCGCGTCGATCCAGGAGGGGGCCTTCGACTACCTGGACGCCCCGGTACGCCGGGTGGCCATGGCCGAGGTGCCCATGCCCTACGCCAAGCCGTTGGAGACCGCCGCTCTGCCGTCGGTCGAGTCGATCAGCACCGCGATCAAGGAGACCCTGAGCGCCGTCGGCAAACGGGTCGGGTAGAGGGAGTAGTCAATGAGCGAGATCCACATGCCGCGCCTCTCCGACACCATGGAGGAAGGCGTCATCTCCACCTGGGTCAAGAAGGTGGGGGACAAGGTCGCCTCCGGTGACGTGCTGGTCGAGATCGAGACCGACAAGGCCGTCATGGAGTACGAGGCCTACGAGGACGGCTACCTCGTCAAGCAGAACGCCTCCGAGGGCGACACCGTCCCGATCGGCGAGGTCATCGGCTTCATCGCCGACTCCCCGGACGCGGTACCCGAGGACTCCGGCACGCCCTCCGCTCCGGCTTCGGAGAAGAAGGAGGACGAGGCCGACAAGGCGGAGCAGGAGACCGCGGAGGTGGCCCCCGAGGGCGAGGAGAAGCCCGCCGAGTCCGCCGCTCCGTCGGCCCCCGCCGACGGCGACGCCCCCGCGGACCGCCCCCGCACCTCCCCGCTGGCCCGCCGGCTGGCCAAGGAGTACGGCCTGGACATCACGAAGATCAAGGGGTCCGGGCCCAAGGGCCGGATCGTGCGCGCCGACATCGAGGCCGCCGCCAAGGAGGGTCCGGCCGCCGAGTCGGCTCCGGCCGCCCAGGAGAAGGAGGACAGGCCCGCCGCCGCCAAGGCGCAGACGGCTCCGTCCTTCGACGACGGGCGCGACTCGGAGCAGGTCAAGACCAGCAACGTGCGCAAGGTGATCGCGCGCCGCCTGACCGAGAGCAAGCAGACGGTCCCGCACTTCTACCTGCGCCGGGCGATCGACGCCGAGCCGCTCAAGGCCTTCCGCGGCCAGATCAACGAGCAGCTCTCCAGCACGGGTGTGAAGGTCAGCTTCAACGACCTGATCGTGAAGGCCTGCGCCACCGCGCTCAAGCTGCACCCCGCGGTCAACACCTCCTGGGTGGACGACAACCTGGTCCAGCACAACCGGATCAACGTCGGTGTGGCGGTCGCCGTGGACGCCGGTCTGGTCGTGCCGGTGCTGCACGACACGGACAAGGCGACCCTGTCGGAGATCTCCACGAACACGCGTGAGCTGGCGGGCAAGGCCCGGGACAACAAGCTCAAGCCGCAGGAGATGAGCGGTGGCACGTTCAGCGTGTCCAACCTGGGCATGTTCGGCGTGGACAGCTTCTCGGCGGTGATCAACCCGCCGGAGGCCGCCATCCTGGCCGTGGGCGCCATGCGCCAGGAGCCGGTGGTGGTGGACGGCGAGGTGCAGGTGCGCAACCGCATCGCGCTGGAGCTCTCGGTGGACCACCGCGCGGTCGACGGTGCCGTGGGCGCCGCCTTCCTGAAGGAACTCGCGGAGATCCTGGAAGAGCCCATGCGGATCATCCTGTAGCGACTCCGTACGCGACGCCCCGGCCGGGTCCCTTCCGGCCGGGGCGTCCTGCGTAGGCGCGGACCGCCGCAGGTTGTCCACAGCCTGTGGACAGAGGAGCGGCTAAAGGATCAGCCTGACGAACTGGCCGATCATCATCCCCGCGACCAGCACCGCCCCGTAGCTCGAAGCGGCCCAGCCGCGCCGGCGGCGCGGGGTGCGGCGATGACGACCGCGCCGGAGCGGAGCGGGTTCGGGCTCGGGTTCGGTCACACCCGCTCCCCCAGCCTCCCGATCCTCCGATCCCCCGTGTTCCTTCGCCACGCGCATCCACCCGGGCAGGACGCCGTGCTCCAACCGGTGGGCGACCTTCGGGTTGCCCGCCATCTGCCGCAGGAGTAGCTGTTCGCGGGTCTGCCTGGTCTCCCGCACCGGTGCGGGGGTCCGGGAGAACCGGCGTCCCCGGGGAGCGTCCAGGACCGATCGCACCCTCGTCTCGACCGTGGTCACCGGTCACCACCGCCCAGCGCGAACTCGGCCCACACGGCCGTGCCCAGGTCCGAGCAGAACGGGAAGGGCACGATCGGGTAGGTGCCCCACCTGGCGGCGAGCACGTCCACCAGCAACAGGCCCCGGCCGCGTTCGGCGCTCAGCCAGTCCCCCACCGAGCGGTCCGGGATCTCCGGCGAGGACTCGCGGGCTCCGTCGTCAACGACCACCAGGCGCAGTACACCCGGCTGCGGAGCGAAGAGCGCCCGCAGCACCCGGCCGTCCGGGGCTCCCGACCGGCTGTGCTCGATCGCGTTGGCCACGATCTCGCTCCCGCACAGGACGGCGGCCTCCGCCAGGTCCTCCCCGAACCCGGCCAGGTCGGCGCGCAGGTCCGCACGGACGGTGCTCATCTGGGAGAGATCACCCGGATAGATCCGCGCCTGCCAGCGGGCAGGGCTCACGTGGGGCACAATGAACATGTCGACAACTCGCTTTCTTGATGGATGGTCTTGTCGGCCTGCTCTGGGGGTGTTGGCTCACCCGCCAGAGCTTTTCTCTTGGTTGCCCCGGTTACGGGGCAGCGGTGGTCCCGGGTGCGGGGGTCAGCGCGTGGCCGTGATGGTGTGCCCGCAGTGGCGGCAGGTGGCGGTGGCCGTGTTGCCGTGTCTGACCGGTGGTTGGTCCGGGACGTAGTCGTGCCCTGCGGTACCGGGGCACGTGGTCTGGTTGTCCACACCGCCTCACGGGGGCTGCGGGCGGAGCGGGCCCCGCGGGCTCACCTCTGTTCTTCCAGGTGGTTCCAGGGGTTGTCGGTGAGGTCGTAGGCCAGGGTGAACCAGACCTTGCGGGTGATGGGGACGCCGTTGTCGCCCCACTCGGAGGCCAGGGCGTCGATCATGGCCAGACCGCGACCGGCCTCGGCGTCGGGGTCCAGCCCGCGCGGGTCGGCGCTCAGGTGCCGGGGGTGGTCGGCGTCGAAGGACCCGACGGTCTGGGTGCCCTGGTCCTGGCAGGTCAGCCGGAGCCCGTGCCGCAGGCGTTCACAGGTCAGGGAGTAGTGGCCGAACCGCTCCCCCGAGCGCGTGTGCCGGATCGCGTTACTCGCGAGTTCGCTGCCCAGCAGGGTGAAGAGGTACTGGTAGTCGGGGTTCTGGCGCTCGGCGCAGGTGTGCAGGAAGGCACGGACCAGCGGCATCTGGAGGGGTCCGGCCCCGAACTCGTAGCGGCGGTGACGGAAGGGGGCCCGGCCGGAGTCCGGGTCGAAGTAGTGCCGGTGCTTGGACTGGACGGTCGCGAGCAGCGGCAGCGTCACCTCTGGGAGTTCCAGCGTCCGCGCGTTCACGCGACCACCCCCATGTCAGCAGAGACAGCCGCACTGGCCCCGCACTGGAGCACGAAGCGACGGACCCGAGAAGCCCGGCGCCCAACCTCTTCCGAAGATCCCAAAGACTGTTTCGTGAACTGTCGCATTTTGCACTGCCCTCCAGAGGAAGTCATCGCTGAAGCATGCTGCTCACGATGAACGCTCTGACTACCCCCTCGCAAGGCAGAACGTGATTATGGGCAGCAAAGAACGACTCCGTGAAATCTCGAATGATTTTGAATACAAGACACGTCCGACCATGTTCTAATGGGAACATGACGACCCCTCAAGCAAAGAAGCGATTCGGGCGTGAGCTGGCAAGGATACGCAAACGTGCAGGAATGACCCAGGCGAGGATGGGTACCCTGGCCGGAGTCAGCACTTCCCATATGTCCAATTTGGAAGGCGGATACCGGAGCCCAGCCCTGTCGTTGCTCCCCTGCCTGGACGAAGTTCTGGGGACCGGGACTCGCCTTCAGGACCTGTGGGACGATCTCACCGGCACCGGTCGTCCAGCATGGCTGGACGAAATCGCCAACGCCATTCAGAACGCTCTGGCCGTGTACGAATACCAGGTACTAGCGTTCCCGGCACACCTCCAAACGGAGACGTACACGCGGGCCCTCGTGCGTTATGGAGCCCCGTGGCTTTCAGCAGACGAAGTGGATGTGCTCGTCGCGGAGCGCATGACGCGGGCAGAGGACATGGCAGATGCCACAACGCCTAAGCTGTGGCTGGTGGTGGACGAGTCGCTTTTGTCCCGTCGATACGGCGGGATTGAGGTGACACGGGCACAACTGGAACACATCGCGGGACTTGCGGAACAGGAGCGCTTGACCCTGCAGGTGGTCCCCGTGGATTCCCCCAAGCATCCCGGGAACTCCGGAGCGTTCAGCGTGATCGTGACGCAGGACAGCCCGGACTCCGTGTACGTGGAGAACGCCCGTGAAGGACAGTCCGTCACGGAGGCCGACGAGGTGGCACATCGCAGGATGCTGTTCGCCGCGCTCCAAGCCGTGGCGCTGACCCCGGACAGCTCCCTGGAACGCGTCCGAGAAGAGATCAAGAGGTTGGACAAGGCATGAATCAGCAGTGGCACAAGTCGTCGTACAGCGGGGCCACCAACAACTGCATCGAGGCCCGTGAGAGTTCCGCCTACGTGGACATGCGGGACACTCAGAACAGGGACCTGGGACACCTCACTTTCCCCACGAGGGAGTGGGCCGCATTGCTCAACGCAGCCCACACCACCCAGGTATAAGCCCTCCCTGCATCGCGCTTACCAGGAACGGAGCACCCCCGTGACACCTGAGTTCCGAAAGAGCAGCTACAGCGGCACCGGGAACAACTGCGTCGAGGTCGCCGACCTGCCCGGTAAGCACCTGGTCCGGGACACCCAGAACAGGGACGCCGGTCACCTCGGCTTCGCCGGATCGGAGTGGACCGCCGCCCTCGGCGCCATCCGCGCCGACCAGGTCTGAGCCACCCCAACCAACTCCGCCCCGGCCGGATCCCTTCCGGCCGGGGCGTCGCCTACGTCTGCCCCGACCGCCGCAGGTTGTCCCCAGGCTGTGAACCGATCAGCCCGGAGCGACGCGCCGGGGAGGGCGCTCCGCGAACCGAGTCGCTACCGTCTCCCCCATGGCCCACATCCTGCACCTGACCGAACTCTCCCGCTGGCGGTCCGGCGGGGACGTCGAAGCCGAATCCCTCCGCACCCAGGGTTTCCTGCACGCCTCACCCGACGACGCCACCCTGCTCGCGGTGGCGAACGCCTTCTACGCCGAACCCGCCGAACCCCTGGTGGTCCTGGTCGTGGACGCCGACCTGGTCGACGCCGAGGTCAGGTGGGAGGCCGCCGACCCCGCTCCCCCGCCCGGGGCTCCCGAAGGGGTGCTCTTCCCCCACGTCTACGGGCCGGTCCCGCGCCGCGCGGTGGTGGGAGTACGCCACCCGCGCCAGGACCCCGGGGGCCGGTACACCGCCTTCGAGGAGCGGCCCGGGACCGCGGAGGAGCTGGATCTGCTGCCCCACCCCGAGGGCGGCTGGTACCGGCGGACCTGGCGCGCCGGAACGGAGGTCCGTGCCGCGGGCTATCCCGGCCCCCGCCCCACCGCCACCGGCATCCATTTCCTGCTCGGGCCCGGCGAGGTGTCGCGCTGGCACCGGTTGCGCTCGGACGAGATGTGGGTCTTCAACCGGGGCCGACCGCTGCGGCTGGAGTTCGGCGGCACGGGCAAGGCCCCCGAACCCGCCGACGGCTTCGTTCTGGGGCCGGGCACCGGGGACGGCGAACACCTCCAGGTCCTGGTCCCGGCAGGCACCTGGCAGAGCGCCCGTCCGCTGGGCGGGGAGTCCCTGGTGAGCTGCTTCGTCTCACCCGGGTTCGACTTCGCCGACTTCGAGACCGCCCCGGACTAACGGCCACCAGCGCAGGCACTCAGCCCGCCCTCGCCCCGACCCGGTTAGCGAGGTCGCCGTCGCGGGCGACCCGGGTCAGGCCCGCGGCGAGTGCGGCCATGTCCTCGCCGTCCACGAGCCTGCCGAGCTTCTCCTCGTCCGCGGGCAGCCCCACCCGCTCGGCCCCGCTACGGGCGAGCTTGTCGGTGTAGGGGCGGAGCCAGGGCCACACCGCCTGGGCCTCGCGGCAGAACATCGCGGCACCGGTGGGGCCGATCCCCGGAAAGGCGCGCAGCCCGGACTCCAGGCGGCTCCGGTCCCGCTCCGCGCTCTCAGCGAGTCGGCGCAGGTCACCCCGGTACTCGTCGCGCACACGGTCGGCGCACTCACCCAGCCGGGTGGCGGTGCTCTCGTCATAGCGGACGTAGTGTCCGCGCCCCAGCGCGTCGACGCGGCCCCGCCACCCCAGCGAGGCCGTCCCGTCCGGGGTCGTGGCGCCCGCCTCGTTGAGCTCGCGCGCGGCCGCGACCGCGATCCGCGCCGAGATCCGGGTGGACAGCAGGTTCACCAGCACCAGCAACTGCCACAAGGGGGCCGGTTGGTCCGCCATCCGGATCCCGGCCTCGGAGGCGAGGGTCCTCCCCGCCTCGTCGACGACGGCGCGGGCGATCTCCGTCTGCTTAGCCATCCCGCTTCTCCTTCCACCACGGTGAGAGGACTCCGGTGGGGGCTACTACCCGGCCCGACCAGGGGCAGCCCGGTTCCGGGTCGAATTGCCAAGACTTGTCCACAGCCTGTGGATAACATTTCCCACCCCCCACACCCCGATCGGAGACGCACCCCGGCCGCACCCGGACACGCGGGAGCCCCGGGCCGCGGAGGAACACCTCCACGCCCCGGGGCCCCGGCGGTCCCGCTCGGGTACGGCCGCCTCAGGCGTGGCCGAGGCCGGTCTGGTCGGGTGCGACGTCGCTGTGCTGCCCGACGCTGCTCGGGACCGCGTGGCGGGCGCGACCCTTGTCGATCCCGAGGAACCGGTTGAGGTGGCCCTTCTTGCCCACCACGAACCAGGCCACCGCCCCGAACACCGGGAACCAGAGGATGAACAGCACCCACAGGAGTTTGCCGCCCCCCGTGGTGTCGCCGTCGGCCAGCGTGGAGACCAGCGCCGCGATCACCAGGACGAGCACGGCGAGGAGCACGATCAGGAGCAGAACGCCGGTGATTCCGCCCATCCAGGCGACGGCGGGGCTGGTGTTGTCCGCCAACTCCGGCAGCCTCGTCCGGTCCGCCAGCTCCGACAGGTTGGTGATCATGTCTCCCCCAAGCAAAACGTAGTTGCCTCGATACACAGAGTAATAATCCTGGATGTTCAGGCACACACATTCCGACGCTTTCGGGCGATTCCTCGCATCAGCCTCCCCGGTTCCGATTCCGCGACCATGCACAGACAGGGCCGACTACTTTCGGGTAGAGCCCCCCACCAGGCTTTTCCGCTGCTTTACTGGAACCATGGGCGAGCTTCGGCGATCTGGCAGGTCCACCCCCTCCCTCCGGCCCGGCACCAGCACCGGAAACGGTGTCGGCGCGGGCACCCGTGACCACCGACCCGCGCACCCGGCCAGAACGCCCCCGCCGACCGGGGGCGCCACCGCAGAGGCCGGGTGAGCGGTGCCCCGCAAACCCCGCTACCTCTGGCTGGCCGAACAACTACGCGAACCGATCCTCAGCGGCGAGATGCCCCCCGGCACCCGGCTGCCCTCCCGCACCAGCCTGGCGCGCACCCACCGGGTCAGCGAACAGATATCCCGCACCGCGCTACGGCTCCTGGTCACCGAAGGGCTCGTCGAGGCACGGCCCGGCTCCGGGTACTTCGTCCGCCCCGTCCCCGAGGTCTTCCGGCTGTCCCGGACCGACGCCACCTCCGGATCCGGGCTGGGACGGCTCAGCCGCGAACGGGTCGGCACCGAGCAGGAACGCTGCACGGCGCCGCTGAGCTCCAGGCTCCGGCTCCGCGCCGGCGAGCCCGTGTACCGCACCACCTCGCGGGGGCTGGCCTGCGACCGGCCGGTCACCCTGCACCGGTCCTGGGAACCCGCGGTCCTCACCGCCGGAACACTGCGCACCCCCTTCGACGCCGCCGGTACCGGCCCCCTGGAACGCCTCGGCGCCGCCGGGTTCCCCGTGGACCGGGTCGTGGAGGAGGTCGGGGTCCGCGCCCTGCGCGACTCCGAGGCGGCGCTTCTGGGATCCGCCCCCGGGATGCCCGTGCTCGTCGTCGAACGCACCCACTACTGCGGCGACCGCCCCGTCGAGACCTCCGACCTCATCGGATCGGCCGAACAGTGCCGTCTCCTCTACAAACTGAGCCTCGCCCGGCCCAGCAGCCACGGGTAGGCACGGCGAAGGGCGGTGGCCCACCCCCTCCGTGGAGGGGACGAACCACCGCCCTCAGTCACCGCCCTAGACAGGGGGCGCTTGCGTTCGGGCGCCGGCAGGGTTTTGGAGGTGCCGGAGGTGGGATTGCGAGGAACGAGCCATCACACCGTAGGTGCCGAAAGTTCCTGCCCTCATTGGCGCCCGAACACGGGCCGAAGCGCAGCGGAGGCCCAAGGCAAACACAACCTAGCCCTGGGTGAACTCCTTGGCGACGACCTCGGCGATCTGCGCGGTGTTCAGCGCGGCGCCCTTGCGCAGGTTGTCCCCGCACAGGAAGAGGTCGAGCGACTTCGGGTCGTCGATGGACTGGCGGATACGGCCGACCCAGGTCGGGTCGGTGCCCACCACGTCGTTCGGGGTCGGGAACTCGCCCTTGGCGGGGTCGTCCAGGACCTGGACGCCCTCGGCGGCACCGAGCAGCTTGCGGGCGTCGTCGGCGGCGACCTCGCTGTCGAAGGTCGCGTGCACGACCAGCGAGTGCGTGGTGATGACCGGGACGCGCACGCACGTCGCGGAGACGCGCAGGTCCGACAGGCCCAGGATCTTGCGGGACTCGTTGCGGACCTTCAGCTCCTCCGAGGACCAGCCGTCGTCCTTGAGCGAACCCGCCCACGGCACGACGTTGTAGGCCAGCGGCGCCGGGAACGGGCCGAGCTCGTCGACGGCCGAGCGCATGTCGCCCTGCTGGTCACCGAGGGTGCGGTCACCGCCCGCCTTGGCCATCTGGTCGCGCAGGACGTCGATGCCCTCCTGGCCGGCGCCGGAGGCCGCCTGGTAGGAGGAGACCACGAGCTCCCTGACGCCGTAGGCCCGGTGCAGGGCACCGATGGCCACGATCATCGACAGGGTCGTGCAGTTCGGGTTCGAGATGATGCCGCGCGGACGGTTGCGCACCTGGTCCGCGTTGACCTCGGGAACCACCAGCGGGACGTCGGGGTCCAGGCGGAACGCGCCGGAGTTGTCGACGGCGACCGCGCCGCGGGCGGCGGCGATCGGCGCCCACTCCTTGGACACCTCGTCCGGTACGTCGAACATGGCGACGTCGACGCCGTCGAAGACCTCGGGGGCCAGCGCCTGCACGACGACGTCCTCACCGCGCACGCTCAGGACCTTGCCCGCGCTGCGCGGGGAGGCGACCAGACGGATCTCGCCCCACACGTTCTCACGCTGGGTGAGGATGTCGAGCATGACGGTACCGACGGCGCCGGTCGCGCCGACGATGGCCAGGGTGGGAAGACGGTTGCTCATCGGCCGGTACCTCCGTAGACGACAGCCTCGACCTGGTCGGCGTCGAGCTGGAACTCACTGTGCGCGGCCTGCACGGCCGCGTCGACCTGGTCCTCCTCGACGATGACCGAGATGCGGATCTCCGAGGTGGAGATCATCTCGACGTTGGTGCCGGAGGAGGCGATCGAGTCGAAGAAACGCGCGGTGACGCCCGGGTACGAGCGCATGCCCGCACCGATCAGCGAGACCTTGCCGATCTTGTCGTCGTAGCGGAGGGAGTCGTAGCCGACCTTCTCCTGGACCTTCTTCAGGGCGGCGACCGCCTCCTTGCCGAAGTCCTTGGGGACGGTGAACGAGATGTCCGTGCGGGAGGTGGAGACCGCCGACACGTTCTGCACGATCATGTCGATGTTGATCTCGGCGTCCGCGAGCGCCTTGAAGATCGTCGCGGCCTCACCGACCTTGTCAGGGACGCCGACGACGGTGATCTTGGCTTCGCTCCGGTCGTGGGATACCCCGGAGATGATCGGCTGTTCCATGCCTTCGCTTTCCTCGACTTCCGAAACGATCCACGTTCCGGGCTTCTGGCTGAACGACGAGCGGACGTGCAGGGGGATGTTGTACTGGCGCGCGTACTCGACGCAGCGCAGGTGCAGGATCTTCGTGCCGCTGGCGGCCATCTCCAGCATCTCCTCGTAGGAGATCTGGGGGATCCGCTGAGCGGTGGGCACGACGCGCGGGTCGGCGGTGAACACGCCGTCGACATCGCTGTAGATCTCGCAGGCGTCCGCGCTGAGCGCGCCGGCGAGAGCGACGGCGGTGGTGTCGGAACCGCCACGACCCAGGGACGTGATGTCCTTCGTGTCCTGGGAGACGCCCTGGAACCCGGCGACGATACAGATCGCGCCCTCGCCCACGGCCTCCTGGATACGTCCGGGCGTCACGTCGATGATCTTGGCGTTGCCGTGCAACGACGTGGTGATGACGCCGGCCTGGGAACCGGTGAAGGAGCGGGCCTCGTAACCGAGGTTCTCGATGGCCATCGCCACGAGGGCCATCGACATGCGCTCACCAGCGGTGACGAGCATGTCGAGCTCGCGCGCCGGCGGCATCGGAGAGACCTGTTCGGCCAGGTCCAGCAGTTCGTCGGTCGTGTCGCCCATGGCCGAGACCACGACCACGACGTCATGTCCCGCCTTTTTCTGAGCCACGATCCTTTGGGCTACTCGCTTGATGGCTTCCGCGTCAGCCACGGAAGACCCACCGTACTTCTGCACGATTAGGGCCACGATCGATGCTCCTGAGGAGTTGGGATCAAGACAATTACCTATGGAGTGTAGCCAGCGACGCTCATCGCACCCCTTCCGACCTGCGGAGGGAGGGCGTGGCGTCTTGACACACCAGCGCTCGGGCCTACCCGTTCGAACGGAGGTTACTCATATTTCGTCCAGATTACGGACAAGTGTGAGCTAGAACTCCAGACTCCGGCGGCCCTCGAAGGCGCGCCCGAGGGTGACCTCGTCGGCGTACTCCAGGTCGCCGCCGACGGGCAGTCCGCTGGCCAGACGGGTGACTTTCAGGCCCATGGGTTTGACCAGCCGCGCCAGATAGGTCGCGGTGGCCTCCCCTTCCAGGTTCGGGTCGGTCGCCAGGATCAGCTCGCTCACCTGGCCGTCGGCCAGGCGGGTCATGAGCTCCTTGACCCGCAGGTCGTCGGGGCCCACACCCTCGATGGGGCTGATGGCGCCCCCGAGCACGTGGTAGCGCCCCCGGAACTCGCGGGTGCGCTCGATGGCGACGACGTCCTTGGACTCCTCGACGACGCAGATGACGGCGACGTCGCGGCGGGCGTCACGGCAGATACGGCACTCGGTCTCTTCGGCGACGTTGCCGCAGATCGAACAGAAGCGAACCCGCTCCTTGACCTCGACGAGTGCGTTGACCAGGCGTTTGACATCCGCGTGTTCCGCGGACAGCAGGTGGAAGGCGATGCGTTGCGCGCTTTTCGGACCGACGCCGGGCAGCCGCCCGAGCTCGTCGATCAGATTCTGTACCGCGCCTTCGTACATGCCTACCCACTCGGTCGGAACCGGGCCTGGACCCGGCGGGGCCACTCCTGCCCCGGACCCCACCGTATCGGGGGGCGGCGACCTCTTGGGACCGCGCCCGGCCGGCCCCCGGCGCCGCTCCGGTGCCACGGGGGCGCCGGAGCGGCCGCAGGGGCCGGGCGGGGCGGGACATCCGGGGCCGGAGTCGGGCCCGGAGAATCCTAGAAGCCGGGGATGCCGGGGATGCCTCCGCCGGGCATCCCACCGCCGAGCCCCTCGGCCAGCGGACCCATCTTCTCCTGCTGCAGGCGCTCGACCTGGGCCTCGGCGTCGCGGATGGCCGCCAGGACCAGGTCGGCGACGGTCTGGGCGGTCTCCCCCGCGTCGGCGGGGTCGACGGCCTTGGGGTCGACGGTGATGTCCTCGACCTGACCGCGCCCGCTCAGCTTGACCTTGACCAGGCCGCCGCCGGAGCTGCCCTCGACCTCGGCCTCCTCCAGGGCCTGCTGGGCGTCGGCCAACTGCTGCTGCATCTGCTGGGCCTGCTGGAGCAGGGCCTGCATGTCCATTCCGCCAGGGTTCACGGCCGTCTCCTCGCCGCACACGTGGTGCTTCTGATCGCTGCGTGTCACTTGTCTGTGAGGGTAACCGGTCCGGCCGGGCAGGCTCGGCCGCGCGCACGGCCCGCTGCGGAGGCGTTCACCGGGTGTTCGCGATGACCTGGTCGGACGGCTGGCGGCCCGGGTGCCCGGGCGGCGATCCGGGAGAAGGACTCCCACCACACGCCCGGGCCGCGCGGCTATGCGGACTATCCGGGCCACAACGGTGCCAAAGGGAACTTTGTTGCACCGTTGACCTGATTTCACCAGCGAAAAGAGCGAGGAGTAGCGCGAATGTCACGTTCGGTTGGAAGAATGTCCCGTGGGCCCGTTGGCCCCTGAGGTGCCCTCGGGCACCGTCCTTGAACAGCGAGAGCAACAGGGGGCTGAGGACGTGTTGACCGCCAGAGAGCGCAACTCGGCTCTGATCGAGGCGATAATCGCGGACGGCCTGCTGAGCGACGCGGCACTCGTCGACGCCTTCCGGTCCGTGCCCCGCCATCTGTTCATCCCGGAGTCCGGCGCCCTGACCGCGAACGGCGGTTTCCTGAGCGCCACGGGCAACCCCGACCGCTGGCTGACCGCCGTCTACACGGACAACGCGATCGTCACCCGGGTGGAGGAGACGGAGGTGCCGCGGCAGCGCGGAGCCGACCGGTCCGCCGCCACCTCGTACAGCTCCGCGCCGACCGTGCTCGCCCGGATGCTGGAACTGGCCGACCTCGCGAACGGGCAGCGGGTTCTGGAGGTCGGCACCGGGACGGGATGGAACACCGCGCTGCTCGCCCACCGCCTCGGCGACGCGGGCGTCACCTCCGTGGAGATCGACGAGAGGCTTCTGGGCGCGGCCCGGCGGGCGCTGCGCGAGGCGGGCCTGTCCCCCGGGACCCACCTGGCCGACGGGTACGAGGGGTTCGAGGAGGCGGGGCCCTTCGACCGGGTCATCAGTGCGTGCGGAGTGAGCAGGGTGCCCGGGGCCTGGCTCGACCAACTCGCCGAGGGCGGACTCGTGGTGTGCCCGTGGGGGCTGCTGGAGAACGCGGGGGTGCTCATGCGGCTCGAACGGCAGGCGGGGGGCGCGGCCCTGGGGACGTTCCACGGCGGTGTGGGGTTCGTCCCGTTGCGTACGACCGGACCGGTCCCGCCGCCCGTCCGGGACTCCGGGCAGCAGCCGGACGAGTACCGGCTCACCCAGACCGACCCCGTCGCACCGATGCTGGCCTTCGCCTCGGCCTTCGCGGTGTCGGTGATGGTCCCGAACTGGCGGATGCGGCGACGGTGGATCGGCACGGGTTCGGGGATGTGGCTGTGCGACCGGGGCGGGAGCTCGTGGGTGCGGATCTATCCCTACGGGACCTCGTGGATGATCGAGCAGGGCGGCCCCAGAAGCATCTGGGACGAGGTCGAGGAGGCCCTAGCCGAATGGTCCCGCCTGGAGGAGCCGGGGCCGGACCGGTTCGGCCTGGCGGTGGGACCCGACGGGGGGCAGCGGGTGTGGCTGGACTCACCGGACGGCTACTCGTGGCCGGTCGGCCCGCCGGACTGAACCGGCCGCCCCCGGAGCCCTCTGCGAGGGTTCCGGGGCGGTTGCGGGAGCTTTGGTCCGCGAGGACTCGGCGACCCCTCGAATCCGACCTGCCGACGGGGCCGCCGGGCGTTCACGACTGCGCTTCGGCTCCCTCGGCCACCTGCGCGGACTGCCTCTCCCGGAGCTTGCTCAGGAGTTCCTGCCTGCGCTCACGGGCCTCTTCGCTGGGACCGCCCCCGGCCCCGCCCTTGCCGCCGCGCAGCGCGGAGCGGGAGACGGTGGCGCGCTGGCCGCCCATCCCGAGAAGGTTGTCGCTGTTCTTGGCCATGTGTTTGGCCTCCTGTCAGAGATCGACGGGACGGGGAGCCCCGTTCCGTCTCGTGTCCCTGATCCTACCGGATGCAAGACGATACGTCTCGTCTTTTCCGTCGGATACGGATACCGTGGGGCCATGGCCGACAACACCGCTGAACAGACGCGACGGTCCCCGGACCCCCGACGTCGCAGCCAACGCGCGCGCAACGCCATCCTCGACGCCGCCGCCGAGCTGCTGGGTGAGGTCGGGTACTCCAAGCTGACCATGGAGGCCATCGCCGCCCGGGCCAGGGTCGGGAAACAGACCATCTACCGCTGGTGGCCCTCCAAGGCCGCCGTGGTCTTCGACGTGTTCACCCGGCTGACCGGCGCCGCCGCCGGGGCTCCCCTGCCCGACACCGGGGACCTGGCCGCCGACCTCAAGGCCGTTTTCCGCGCCACCGCCGACGAGTTCGCCGACCCGGAGACGGACCGGACCACCCGGGCCTTCACCGCGGAGATCCAGCACGACGAGGAACTCGCCAGGGCCGTCACCGAGCGGCTCGTCGAACCCAACAACCGGGCGGTCCGGGACCGGCTGAGCTCCGGCCGGGCGGCCGGTCAGATCGCCCCGGACGCCGATCTCGAACTCGCCGCGGAGATGCTCAACGGCCCGATCAACCACCGGTGGCTGCTGCGCACCGGACCGCTGACCCACGAGTACGTGGACCGGCTCGTGGACACGGTGCTGCGCGGCCTGCGCCCCTGAGGCAGCCTGCCCCCGAGCTAGGCCCCGGGGGCGGCGCCGTGCTCGATCTCCTCCAGCAGCTTCCCACCGAGCTCCGTCTCGATGAGTGACGCGCCACCAGCGGAACCCCCGCCGGAGCCGGCCTTCGAGGCACCGGAGGCCGGACCGTCGGACGCGGGAGCGCCGCCCCGGTCGCCCGCCTCAGGCTCCTTCGGGGCGTGCGTCTGCCGTTCCGGGGCGTTGCGCGCCGGAGCCCCGGGCTGCCCGCGCTGGTCGGGGCGGCCGAAACCGCCCTCGTCCGGCGGCGGGGCCGAGGCGCCGTCCTCGTACGGGTCGGGAGGCGGTTCCTGGAGACCGGTCACGATGCGGTCCGGCGGCGGCCCGGCGGGCTGAGCGGACGCCTGGGCGGTCCCGGGGGCGGCCCCGGGGCCCGCCTGCGGGGCGGAGGCGGGCGCGTCCCAACCCGCGGGCTCGGCCGCGGGCGGGGCGGCGGGGCGCGGAGCGGGTTCCGCGCGACGCGGAGGCGCGGGCGTGCTGCCTCCGGCGGGGGCGACGCGGACCTCGGCACCGAGAACCTGCTGGATCGCCCCGGCGACGACCTGGTCACTGCCGCTGTTGGTGAACCCCTTGGCCTCGTTGGGCTTGTTGAAGCCGAGCAGCACGCTGTTGCCCTCGACCCCGACCGGCCGGACGTCGCTGCCGGACAGCACCATCCAGGTGAACCGGCGGCGGCCCTTGACCGCCTCCAGGATCTGGGACCAGGCCCCCTGGATACGGCCCAGGTCGAGTGCTCCGCCGACAGCGGGCGCGGTCGCGCCCTGGGCCGGTTCGGGCCGGTTCCGCTGCGGGGCGTCCCAGCCGCCGGGTTCGCCGGCGGGCGCCTGCCGGGACTGGCGCGGTGCGGGTTCGGGGGCGCTGGGGCGGGCCGGAGCCGCGGGCTGCGGAGCAGGGGCCGCGGACGCCGCGGGCCCGTCGGCGGGAGCGGCCGGGGCGGCGGCAGGCGTCGGAGGTGCCGGTGGAGCGGAGGCTGGGGCCGCGGGAGCCTGGGCGGCGGGAGCGACGGCACCGGAGGCCAGCTGGCGCTCCATCTGCTCCAGTCGGGCCAGAAGCGCGGTGCCCTGGGCGCCGTCGGTGGCGGGCAGCAGGATCCGCGAGCACACGAGTTCCAGGAGCAGGCGGGGCGCGGTCGCACCGCGCATCTCGGTCAGACCCCGGTTGAGGATGTCCGCGGCACGGGACAGCTCGGCCGGGCCCATCCGGGCGGCCTGGTCCTTCATCTGCTCCACGGACTCCGGGGAGACGTTCACCAGCCCCTTGTCCAGGGCGTCCGGAACGGCGGCGAGCACCACGAGGTCCCGGAAGCGCTCCAGCAGGTCCGTGGTGAAACGGCGCGGGTCGTGCCCTCCCTCGACGATCCGGTCGACCAGGCCGAACGCCGCGGCGCCGTCGCGTGCGCCGAGGGCGTCGACCATCTCGCCGAGCAGGCTGGAGTCGGTGTAGCCGAGCAGGGAGACGGCGCCCTCACGGGTGATACCGCCCTCGTCCGAACCGGCGATGAGCTGGTCCAGGACGGAGAGGGTGTCCCGGGCCGAACCGGCCCCGGCCCGCACGACCAGGGGCAGCGCGGCGGGGTCGTAGGACAGGCCCTCCTCCTTGAGGAGGTCCTCCATGAGCTCCTTGAGGGTGCTCGGCGGGATGAGCCGGAAGGGGTAGTGGTGGGTCCGCGAACGGATCGTGCCGATGACCTTCTCGGGCTCGGTGGTGGCGAACACGAACTTCAGGTGCGGCGGGGGTTCCTCCACCAGCTTGAGGAGCGCGTTGAAACCCTCGCGGGTCACCATGTGCGCCTCGTCGATGATGTAGATCTTGTAGCGCGAGTTGACCGGCGAGAAGAACGCGCGCTCCCGCAGGTCGCGGGCGTCGTCGACACCGCCGTGGGAGGCGGCGTCGATCTCGATCACGTCGATGCTGCCGCCGCCGTCGGGGGCGAGCGACACACAGGAGTCACAGGTCCCGCACGGGTCCGGGGTGGGGCCCTCCGCACAGTTCAGGGAGCGCGCGAGGATGCGCGCGCTGGTCGTCTTGCCGCAGCCGCGCGGCCCGCTGAAGAGGTAGGCGTGGTTGATACGTCCGCTGCGCAGCGCCTGGCGCAGCGGGTCGGTCACGTGTTCCTGACCGCGCACCTCACCGAACGTCGCGGGACGGTACTTGCGGTACAGCGCGATGCTCACGGTGTGATCACTCCCCTGGTCCCTGCCACGGTCCCATTCAACCCGTTGGCGGTGACAACTCGCGCCGGGTTCGGGAAACCGGGAGGGGGCGGCTCCGGGGCGAGGTCCCCCAGAAACAAGAAAGGACCCCCCGCGCACCCGCCAGAGCCCACTTATCCTTGCTGCCTTCCGGCCCTGGGGAGGTTCGTAGGGTGACGCCGCACGAGGGGTCTGCCCCGAGTGTATCCGAACCGGGCACCCCCGCAACCCGGGACGGGCCGCCGTCCGGCCGCCGTCGGGACACGTTCCGAGCACCCCCGGAAAGCCTGTAGAGTTGTCCACGGAGGATTCGCCTAGTGGCCTAGGGCGCACGCTTGGAAAGCGTGTTGGTGGCAACGCCTCAGGGGTTCGAATCCCCTATCCTCCGCGGGTGAAGCCCCGAGCTGCGATTACGTGGCTCGGGGCTTCTTTCATGTCACCGCTCGGCTGGTGTGGGACGTGTCGCGTTACAGGGCGGGAGGACAAGGGCGTGCCGGGTTCCTCGGCCGACCGCCGGTCCGAGCGGATGTGCTCCTGTGGCACCGCGGCCCACAGCAGGGGAGCCGGATCTTCGAAACGTGCGTCAGACCTCCGACGGGACCAGACCCCGGGACCGGCACGGTCCCGGCGCGGCGGTGAAGGAGAAGCATGCGGCGCGAGACGGCCACGACGTTCACGGTGGGCCCCGAGTCCAGGACCTACTGGGCGGAGACGAGGCGCCCCGGCAAGATCGTGCTCCTGGTCCTCGCGCTCACAGGTCTGGCGGTCGAGTTCGCCGCCGGCTGGTACTCCTTCGAGCAGGACACCCCCGGATCCGGTGTCGTGTTCGTGGCGAGCATCGGCGCCGTCACCGTCGTGACCTGTGTCATGGTCCTCGTCTTCAACACCCTGTTCTTCCGCAACAGTCGTCTGGAGCTCACGCCGAGCGAGCTCGTCCACCGGAACTGGCGGGGGCGTACACGGAGGCTGCCTCGGAACAGGATCGCCGAGGTCACCAAAGTGCTCTACCTGGTGGACAGGAGCGGGGTGAAGAACCAGAACGTCCTGACCGTCATCGCCGACACGGACGGTCGCACGATCAGCTTCGGCACCGGATTCTGGCCGGAGGAGGACCTGGCGGAGCTGTGGCGGCGGCTCGACGCACCCTGTGAGCCATGGCTGCACCCGGTCGTTCCGACGATGAAGGAGTTCCGCCGACACCACCCCCGGGTGCGGCTGCCCCTGTATCACGCGCACTTCACGGGATTCACGATGGTGGTGGGTACCGCGATCGCGATCCTGCTGATCGTGGTGATGGTGATCGCGGTCGTCGCAGTCGGCTCGGCGACCGCCTGACACCCCGCCCCGAGGCAGGTCCCGGGGAATCCCACGGTCTCGCGACCCGGCCGCTGCTCCTGAGGGCGGTCGGTCCGCTGACGGCTTTTGAGGTGAGCTCTCGACCAGATCCTCGGAAAGCGTGTCGGTGGCAACGCCTCAGGGGGTTCGAACCCCCTGATCCTCCGCCAGTAGGAGCGAGGGCCCCGACCGCACAGCGCTCGGGGCCTTCGTCGTTGCTGGTCTCAGTTCTGGTCTCAGTCGACCGATTCGGGGCCAGCGGCAAGGCGATCCGGCCCCTCGTCCTCGATCTCGGAGGCACGGGGACGAGCGGACACAGCGACAAGTGGACGTGTCGACCCGAAGACACGGCGACATGTCGACCCGGGGACTACGGCCTGGGGATGTTGCGCAGGTTGGAGCGGGCGAGGTCGATCATCGACCCCACACCGCCCCGGAGCACGGTGCGTCCGGCCGACAGGGCGAACCCGGTGACCTGGTCCGCGGTGATCCGGGAGGGCATCGACAGCGCGTTGGGGTCGGTGACCACGTCCACCAGCACGGGCGCGTCCGCGTGCAGCGCCTGGTGCAGGGCCTCCCGCACGTCCTGCGGTTCCTCCACCCGGATCGCCCGCATCCCCAGGGCCTCCGCGACCGCCGCGTAGTCCACCGGGGCGTGGTCGGTCTCGAAGGCGGGCATGCCGTCCACCATCATCTCCAGCCGGACCATGCCGAGCGAGGAGTTGTTGAACACCACCGTGGTGATGGGCAGGTCGTGCTGCCGGACGGTGATGAGCTCGCCGAGGAGCATGCTCAGGCCGCCGTCACCGGACATGGACACGATCTTGCGGTCCGGCGCGGCGTAGGCCGCCCCGATCGCGTGCGGCAGGGCGTTGGCCATGGTGCCGTGGGTGAAGGAGCCGATCACGCGGCGGCGGCCGTTCGGGGTGAGGTAGCGGGCGGCCCACACGTTGTTCATCCCGGTGTCGACGGTGAACACCGTGTCGTCCGGGGCCAGGGAGTCGAGGACGCTCGCCACGTACTCGGGGTGGATCGGGGCGTGGTGCTGGATGTTCTTCGTGTAGGCGTCGACGACCCTGGTCAGTGCGCGTTCGTGGCGGCGGAGCATGTCGCGGAGGAAGGAGTCGTCGGTCTTCCTGCGCACCAGCGGCCGCAGGGCGCGCAGGGTCGCCGCGACGTCCCCCTGGACGCCGAGCCGGAGCGGGACGCGGCGGCCGAGGCGGCGCGGGTCGCGGTCCACCTGGACGACGTTCCTTCTCGGCAGGAAGTCGTCGTAGGGGAAGTCGCAGCCGAGCAGGACCGTGAGGTCGGCGTCCTGGAGCGCCTCGTAGCAGGCGCCGTAACCGAGCAGCCCGATCATGCCGACGTCGTGGGGGTTGTCGTACTGGATCCACTCCTTGCCGCGCAGGGTGTGCCCGACCGGTGCTTTGACCTGGTCCGCGAGGGTGAGGACCTCCTCGTGCGCTCCGCGGACCCCGGCACCGCAGAACAGGGAGACCGTGTCGGCCTCGTTGATCCGGCGCGCGAGCTCGCGGACGTCGTCCTCGCTCGGCCAGGCGGTGGCCCGGCCCGCCGTCACGGGTGTGGTGTCGGCGGGACCGCTGGCCGCGCGCCCGGCGACGTCCCCGGGTAGGACGAGCACGGCCACGCCGGGGGTGCCGAGGGCGTGCTGGACGGCGATCCGGGCCAGCCGGGGCATCTGGTCGGGGTGGGAGATCAGCTCGCGGAACTCGGTGACGTCACCGAAGAGCCGTTCGGGGTGGGTCTCCTGGAAGAAACCGGTCCCGATCTGGTGCGAGGGGATGTGCGAGGCCAGCGCGAGCACCGGGGCGCCGCTGCGCTGGGCGTCGTAGAGCCCCTGGACGAGGTGGGTGTTGCCGGGGCCGCAGGACCCGGCGCAGACGGCGAGACCCCCGTCGACCTGGGCCTGCGCGGAGGCGGCGAAGGCGGCGGCCTCCTCGTTGCGGACGTGGACCCACTCGATGCCGTCGGTGGAGCGGACGGCGTCCACCACCGGGTTGAGGCTGTCCCCCACGACCCCGTAGACACGGGTGACGCCCGCGGCGAGCAGTGTTCGTACGAGTTGTTCGGCGACGGTGTTCCTGGTCAAGACGGACCCTCCCGGGGCGCGGCGCGGCCGGGGGCCGGGTTCCCGCCCCCGGACAACGCTAGGAGCGTCCCGAGCGGATGTGCCGGACCGCCACGCTCCGGTCTTCCGACGCCGGGACGAGGGTTGGCCCGAACCCGGGCGGCGCACAGGGTCGATAGTCGTCTTTTTGATTATTGTTCGGTGGTAACCAGGAAAGGGGCGGGACATGAGGTTGGACGGGGACCTGCGCTACGTCGCGCTCGGGGACAGCCAGACCGAGGGGATCGGGGACGGCGACGAGGAGTCCGGCTACCGGGGGTGGGCGGACCGGTTCGCGGAGCGGCTGGCCGCCACCGGGGCACGGGTCGACTACGCCAACCTCGCGGTGCGCGGCCGCCTGGCCGGGCAGGTCCGCGCGGAGCAGCTCGAGGACGCCCTGGAGCTGCGCCCGGACGTGGCGACGGTCTTCGCCGGGGTCAACGACCTCATCCGCCCCGGGTACGACGCCGACGCGGTCGTCGGCCACCTGGAGGCGATGTTCGCCGAACTCACCGGGGTCGGCGCGCGGGTGGCCACGCTGACCTTCCCCGACATCGCGCGGATCGCCCCGCTGGCCAGGCCCCTGGTTCCGCGGGTACTGGACTTCAACGCGCGTGTGCGCGGGGCGGCGGAGCGGCACGGGGTGGCGGTGGCCGACACCGCCCTGCACGAGGTCGCCACGGACCGCCGCCTGTGGCGGCGCGACCGGCTGCACTGCTCCCCCGAGGGACACGAACGGATCGCCGGGGCGGTGGCGCACGCGCTCGGCATCCCCGGCAGCGACGACTCCTGGACGAACCCGCTGCCACCGCTGCCCGCGCCCGGGGCCTGGCGGACCGTCGCGGCGGAGGTCCGATGGCTGGGGTCGTTCCTCGGCCCCTGGGTGGTGCGCCGGGTCCGGGGCCGTTCCTCCGGTGACGGCCGGACCGCGAAGCGTCCCGTACCCCTCCCGGTGGCCCCCTGCGGTGGAGCTCCCTGAACCCCTCCTGACCGTTTCCCGCCCCCTCCGGGGCTCCGAGGCGGCCCCGGGGCCCGCCCGCGCGGGGCTTACCGGAACCCCGGTGCGCTTCATTGTGCAACTTGTTGCATAATGAAGGCGGTCGGCAGGACACCGGCCGCGAGGCACCCCGCGAGGAGACGTCATGAGCGAGTACCCCCACCTTCTGGAACCCCTGGACCTGGGCTTCACCACCCTCAGCAACCGCGTGATCATGGGCTCCATGCACGTCGGCCTCGAAGAGGCGCCCAACGGGTTCGAGAGGATGGCCGCCTTCTACGCCGAGCGCGCCCGCGGCGGCGTCGGCCTCATCGTCACCGGCGGCATCGCCCCCAACCCCGAGGGCGCCACCCACGGCGGCAGCGCCAAGCTCACCAGCGAGGAGGAGGCCGCCGAGCACCGGATCGTCACCGACGCCGTGCACCGCGAGGGCGGCAGGATCGCCATGCAGATCCTGCACACCGGCCGCTACGCCTTCAGCGAGGAGTCCGTCTCCGCCAGCGCCCTCCAGGCGCCGATCAGCCCCTTCGTGCCGCACGCGCTCACCGAGGAGGAGATCGAGCGCACCATCGAGGACTTCGCCCGCTGCGCCGAACTCGCCCGTAGCGCCGGGTACGACGGCGTCGAGATCATGGGCTCCGAGGGCTACCTCATCAACCAGTTCATCGCGCCCGCCACCAACCGGCGCGAGGACCGCTGGGGCGGCTCCTTCGACAACCGCGTCCGCCTCCCCCTGGAGATCATCCGCCGTGTCCGCGAGCGCGTCGGCGAGGACTTCATCCTCATCTACCGGCTCTCCATGCTCGACCTGGTGCCCGACGGCTCCACCTACGACGAGGTCGTCGAACTCGGCAAGCGGGTCGAGACGGCCGGAGCCGACATCATCAACACCGGTATCGGCTGGCACGAGGCCCGCGTCCCCACCATCGCCACCTCCGTGCCGCGCGGCGCCTACACCTGGATCACCCAGCGCCTCAAGAAGGAGCTGACGGTCCCCCTGGTCGCGGTCAACCGCATCAACACCCCCGAGATCGCCGAACAGATCATCGCCGAGGGCAGAGCCGACATGGTCTCCCTCGCCCGCCCGATGCTCGCCGACGCCGAGTTCGTCGCCAAGGCCGCGCAGGGGCGGTCGGAGGAGATCAACACCTGCATCGGCTGCAACCAGGCCTGCCTGGACCACACGTTCAGCCTCAAGATCACCTCCTGCCTGGTCAACCCGCGCGCCTGCCACGAGACCGAACTGGTGCTGTCCCCCACCCGGACCCGCCGGAACGTGGCCGTGGTCGGCGCCGGCCCCGCCGGGCTCGCCTTCTCCGTCTCGGCGGCCCAGGTCGGCCACAGCGTCACCCTCTTCGACTCCGCCGACGCGATCGGCGGCCAGCTCAACATGGCCCGCCGGGTGCCCGGCAAGGAGGAGTTCAACGAGACCCTCCGCTACTACCGGGTCCAGCTCGCCAAGCACGGTGTCGACGTCCGCCTGAACACCACGGTCTCCGCGGCCGACCTCGACGGCTACGACGAGGTCGTCATCGCCACCGGTGTCACCCCGCGCACCCCCGACATCCCGGGCGTCGACCACCCCAGTGTGGTCAGCTACGTGGACGTGCTGCGCGGCGGCGCCGAGGTCGGCGAGAAGGTCGCGGTCATCGGCGCGGGCGGCATCGGCTTCGACGTGGCCGAGTTCCTCACCGACGGCGGCGAGGACGCCAGCCAGGACCCCGAAGAGTTCTTCCGGCAGTGGGGCGTGGACACCGACTACAGGGAGCGCGGCGGCCTCGGCGCCCCCGAGCGCTCCGCGCCGCCCCGCTCGGTCCACCTGCTCCAGCGCAAGACCAGCAAGGTCGGCAAGGGCCTGGGCAAGACCACCGGCTGGATCCACCGGCTGGAGCTGCGCCACCGCGGCGTGGAGATGGTCGCGGGCGCCGACTACCGCCGGATCGACGACGAGGGCCTGCACCTGACCGTGGACGGCGAGGAGCGCGTGCTCGACGTCGACACCGTGGTGGTCTGCGCCGGCCAGGACCCGCGCCGCGAGCTGGCCGACGAGCTCACCGCCGCCGGCCGCACCGTGCACCTGATCGGCGGCGCCGACGTGGCCGCGGAGCTGGACGCCAAGCGCGCCATCAAGCAGGGCACCGAACTCGCGGCCGCCCTGTGACCACCCCGCCTAGAATGCGCTCATGTCCCTGCCCCACGCGATCCTGACCGCCCTGCTGGAGAAGCCCTCCTCCGGACTGGAACTGACCAGGCGGTTCGACCGCTCCATCGGTTACTTCTGGTCCGCCACCCACCAGCAGATCTATCGTGAGCTGGGCAAGTTGGAGAAGGCCGGGCTCATCCGGGCCCTGCCCGCCGACTCGCCCACCCGGGGCCAGCGCAAGGAGTACGAGGTGCTGCCCTCGGGGCGGTCGGAGCTGGAGCGCTGGGTCAAGGGGCGGGACGAGCCGCGCGACCCCCGCGACCCCCTGTTGCTGCGCCTGCGCGCGACCGGGGTCGTGGGGGTCGGTGACGGCCTGGTCTGCGAACTGCGCCGCCACCGTGAACTGCACGCCGCCCGCCTGGCGGAGTACCGGGAGTTCCAGCAGCGCGACGCGGCCCGCGGGCACGGGACGGAGCAGGACCGCGTCCACGGCCTGGTGCTCCAGGGCGGTATCGACCTCGAACTCTTCTGGGTGAACTGGCTCGACAAGGCCATCGACGGCCTCGCCCGCCCCGAACCGGCCGAGCAGGCCTGCGGGCCCACCCCCTAGGTCCGGCCCGGCACAGGCCTTCCGGCCCGGTGCGCCGCCCGCGGCAGGGCACCGGCGCACGAAAAAGCCGCCCCCGGCGACTGCCGGGGGCGGCTGATGCGGTGGATGAGGGATTTGAACCCTCGAAGGGTTGCCCCTTACCCGCTTTCGAGGCGGGCGCCATCGGCCACTAGGCGAATCCACCGAGAGAAACTCTACCGGATACGGCGCCGTGCGAAAAACCGGATCAGCAGATCCGAGCACCTCGCGGCGACGTCCTCGCTGATCAGATCGGGTGGAACGACTTCGGGACGGTGGTTCTGCCGGGGGTCCCGGACCAGGTCCCACATCGAACCCACCGCTCCGGCCTTGGCGTCGCGAGCCCCGTACACCAGGCGGTCGACCCGGGAGAGCACCACGGCCCCCGCACACATCACACAGGGCTCCAGGGTGACCACCAGGGTGCAACCGGACAGGCGCCACTGTCCGCGCTCCCCCGCGGCCGCGCGCAGCGCCAGCACCTCGGCGTGTCCGGTCGGGTCCCCGGTCGCCTCGCGTTCGTTGCGGCCGCGGCCCAGGAGCGCCCCGTCGGGGCCCAGCACCACGGCGCCGACCGGCACGTCGCCGGTCCCGGGGGCGAGCTCGGCCTCGGCCAGGGCGGCGAGCATCGCGTCGTCGAGCGCGTCCCGGTCGAGCTCGGGCAGGCCTCCCACCCGTTCACAGCCTCATCGAGTCGAGGAGGTCGGCGAACCCCGAGCGTTCGGCGACCACCGCGAGGACGTCGCTGGGCAGTACACCGCCGCCCACGGACAGGGAGGCGAGTTCGTCCTCGGTCACCCCGAGGTCGGTGAGCAGGTCCCCGTCCCCGTCCGGCCTGGGATCGGGCCGGGCGCCCGCGCTCTCCGCGGGCTGCGGGGCACCGAGCCCCCCTGCCTCGGAGAGCACCTCGGCCAACGGGTGGTCGTGCACGACCCGGCCGTCGGAGAGGTAGACCTTCGGGTCGGTGCCCGACTCGTCCACCCGGACGACGGCGAACCACTCGTCGTCCGCCTCGACGAGCAGAAGGGTCAGATCGGTGGCCCATTCCGTGGCGAAGTCCAGCATGAGATCGGTGACGTCGTCGATGGCCTCCACGTCACCGAGATCGACCTCACCTCCCCGCCAGGTCTTCCCGTTCGGAGCGAAGACGGCTGCGAAGGTCGACACCGCGTGCCCTCCTGTCTCTCCAGGTCGTTTTCCAGGCGATCCCTACCCCATCACGTCCAGGACACGCTGGAAGGACTGGGCGAATCCCAACCGCTCCGCCACGCTGGCCAGCACCTCGTCCGGGTACAGGTCCAGGTCGCCGGCGAGCGCGCCCAGCTCCATCTCGTCCAGACCCAGGTCCGCGACCACGGACAGGTCCCCCGCGGGCAGGACCTGGTCGAGGTCGTCATCGTCGGGAAGGTCGATGTCCAGGTAGTCCAGGACGTCCCTGGCGACCTGCCAGTCGACCGACGCGGTCACGTCGGACAGGAAGAGGGAGACCTCGCCGCCGTACACCCGGACGATGATGAAGAAGTCGTCGCCGACCGACACCAGGCCGAGGGAACCGCTGATGCTCGGCTGTTGGCGCAGGGCGTGGATGAGCCCTTTGAGGTCGTGCGTCAGTGCGACGGGGAGGAGATCGACATCCCAGTACTCCTCTTCCCTGTACGCGACGGCCGCGAAGTCACCCGAGTCGTCGTCACCATGATCGAGCACTGTCATCGTCACCCCAACCCGGACGGTGTTTCGGTGCGGACGAGAGGAGCCCGGCTCGTCCGTGCGAGTGTCATGGTAACGATCACTCCCGCCTCGCCGTAGCCTCTCGTCCACCGTGGAACGGACCCAACGTTCTCACGACAGGCGCCTCCCCCGCGCCCCCGTGGCCGATCCCGTTCCCCGCGGCCCCCGGCCGAGGGCGCCCGGCGCGGTACGAGCGGGGGCGGCGGGGCCCCTCGGCGCCCTGGTCCGGGTGATACGCGCGGTTAGACTCGGGCAGGCCCCTCACCCCCTCAACCGCCATGTTGCCCCAGCTCACCCGGAGAACGTTTTGGAAACCCTGGTCGTCGACCACCCCTTGGTCGCGCACAAACTGACCACCCTGCGCGACGTGCGGACCGACTCACCCACCTTCCGGCGGTTGACCGACGAGCTGGTCACCCTGCTCGCCTACGAGGCGACGCGGGACGTCCGCGTGACGGAGGTCACCATCGAGACTCCGCTCGTGGAGACCACCGGCACCCAGCTGAGGCGCCCCACCCCGCTCGTCGTCCCGATCCTGCGCGCCGGCCTGGGCATGCTCGACGGCATGACCCGCCTGCTGCCCACCGCGGAGGTCGGCTTCCTCGGCATGGCGCGCGACGAGGAGACGCTCCAGCCCGCCACCTACGCCGACCGCCTCCCGCAGGACCTGTCCGGACGCCAGTGCTACGTGCTGGACCCGATGCTGGCCACCGGCGGCACCCTGGCCGCGGCGCTGAAGCTCCTCGTCGAGCGCGGCGCCGACCACATCACCGCGATCTGTCTGCTGGTGGCACCCGAGGGCCTGGACGCCGTGGAGCAGAAGCTGGCCGAAAACCTACCCGAGAACCACGGGGCCACGCTGCGCGTCGTGACCGCCGCGGTGGACGAGCGCCTGAACGAGAACGGCTTCATCCTCCCGGGCCTGGGCGACGCGGGCGACCGGCTGTACGGCTGCGCCTGACCCCGATCCCCGCGACAGCGAGCGTCCGCGCCCAACCAGATCACCGGTTGGGCGCTTTTTCGGCTCTTTTCGGCTTGGGATGAATGAACGCCCGAAAATCGGGCACTGGTCCCAGCGTGCCCCGGTGTCCCCCCAGGTCGAGCCCGCTCGCCCGGCTTCGGGCGACACGTTATTGCATTAGCCGAATTCATTTCGAGATTGGAACGTAACAGATTAGAGTGATCATGGTTCCTGACCACCCGTAACCGGGTGCACCCGCTAGACCGAAACCACCCCACAAGGGGCTCAGCCCACTGATACCCGAACGTCGCCGCCCGTTTCCGGCGCGGCGCTCCGGCAACCCTCCAGTGGCTACATAAAGCCCCCGAGCGCACACGCGCCGTGCTGTTCCGTCCTCGCAGCCCTAAGGAGTGAGATGCCCGAGAACCCCTCCCCCTCGACAACCCAGGCCAACCGCGACCCCCACTTCAGCCCAGTCATCAGTCGCCTGTCCTCGGAGTTCTCCGGCGTGCACAACTCCTCCACCGTCTCCCGATGCGTGGACGCGGCCAGACACGGCGCCCAGGACGTGACCGGCCGGGCCACCCCAGACCTCGTGGAGCGGATCGCCCGCCAGCACCTCCAGGTCCTGGCCCTGGCCTTCGCCGAACAGCACTGAGGGCCCGCCCCCGTTCCGGGCGGGTTTCGGGCCTGCATTTCCTTCCGCTTCGGAACGCGAAGAACTTGCTCCCCCACTGTCTCCCGCCCCGAATCGGCGGTCCTTCCACCGGCACCCGGCGGCCGCCTCCAGTACGGCGACACGGAACCAGAGCGCTCCCCGTCCTTCCTTCCACCCCTCTGACCTGCACCTGAAAGGAACCCCTTTTCCGGACCACCATTCACGTGGTCACCAACACCACCGGAACCGGACACAGCCCGCAAGAGCCGAACGTCCGACATACCGCCACGCCGAGGGTGCGCCCCAGGCTTTACGGGCATGATGGTCGATGGAACAATCACTGCTGGGTTGGTGGGTCAGGTGGATTCCAAGGGGAGTCAGTCGTGGCGAAGTTGAAGAAATGGGGCGGTTACGCGCTCATAGGTTTCGTGGCTTTTTATCTGCTCACGCAACCAGAAAGCGCGGCCGGAGTGATCCAGAGCGGACTGGATCTCCTGGTGGGCGGCGCTGAGTCGATGTCCCGGTTCGTCAACACGCTGCTGTCGTAGCCGGATGGATCGGGTGTCATGAAGCTCGTCGCCTCGAGCAATGCGGCTCCAGCGTCAGTCAACCGCTATCTCCTGCCCCATGAGCAGGACGTCGTGACCATCCGTCGGCACCCCGCGGTCCTGATCGGCCCGGTGGGCGCGGTCCTGGCGGCCCTGGTGCTCGCGGCGATCCTGAGCAGGACGATGGGCGCCGACAGCACCGCGACCCTGGCCGTCATCTGGTGGCTCTGGCTGCTCGTGCTGGTGTGGTTCGTGTGGCGGGTCGCCGAGTGGTCGGTCGACTACTTCGTCATCACGTCGGCACGACTACTGCTCACCACGGGGCTGATCACCCGACAGGTGAACATGATGCCGCTGGGCAAGGTCACCGACATGCGGTTCGAGCGAACCCTGGTCGGCCGTTTCCTGGGCTACGGAACCTTCGTGATGGAGTCCGCCGGTCAGGACCAGGCACTCAGCCGGATCTCCTTCATCCCCTACCCCGAGCAGCTATATCTCGAGGTCGTGGGACTGATCTTCAAGGAGTAGCCGGGCCTCCGGCCCCGAGCACTCAGGGAGCACCCGTCCAGGTGGCGGGTGCTTCTCCGCGTTCCGGGCAGCAGTGGTTCCCATCCCGTTCACCTTCCGTTCACCTTTGGGGCCACAGGGCCCACAAGTCCCAGCCCAGCCGCACCGGCCAACAGGAGCGGATTGACTTAAAGGTGAACATAGGGTTAACTTAGCCCATCTGATAAGGAAACGAGGAGGGCTTCATGGCACGCAGCACCGAACCCGGGCCGCACCTCACTCGCTCCGTGACCACCCCTCGGCGCACCCGGTCCGATGCCACGAGCCGCCGACTGGCCGGCCTGGCCCCGGAACCCGCGCTGGTCCCGAAGCCGCGCGAGGACGCCGACACGACCACTTCGGAGCACCCGATCATGCACTGGGTCCTGGTCACCGACGACAACGGACGCACCCGGCCCGAGGCGCGCTGGCTCTAGCCCCAGCCCCCGCCGGACGAGACACGGAGGGTCGCCCGCAACACGCGGGCGGCCCTTCGCCATGCCCGGCGAAGGGCTCTCGTGGTCACTTCCCGAAGCCGCCTCATCGCTATGTCGACAAATCGGCAAGGCAATAAATGCTGTTTCGGATGCCCTTATAAGGGCCAGACAGCGGGAACTCCGAGTGACACCCGTCTCACTCAGGTGCTGTTGACGCCTAATAAAACGAGACGTATCGTCTCATCCATGAGGCTCTACTTCTTCCTGTGACCCCGCGCCGGACGCCCGCGTTCCGAGCAGCCCCACCGCGACCGCGGTTCCGGGGCGGCTCCGTCGGCGTCAGCGCACCGCGGTCGTGTACGGACAGCCTCGTACCCCCCCTGTTTCGGTCCTTGCCACAGCTGTGTTCGCACATCCGAAACCCCAGGGCTCTCCCGGTCGATCCGCGGCACCGAAAAGAACCGGCACCCACGGACCAGGAGAACCGCATGCTCGGTACACGACTCCGACACCGATCCCAACTCGCCCTCAGCGAGATCAGCAAAAGGTACGGGGACCACACGGTCCTCGACCGCGTCAGCCTCACCGTCAGCCCGGGCGAACGCGTCGGTGTGATCGGGGACAACGGGTCCGGCAAGAGCACCCTCCTGCGCCTGCTCGCGGGCGAGGAGGAAGCCGACAACGGAGAGCTCACCGTCCGGACCGCCGGCGGTGTCGGCTATCTGCCGCAGACCCTGGAGGGGGTCTGCGGCGGGGTGCCGCACGGAACCGTCGGCGACGCGATCGACGCCGCGCTCCGGGACCTGCGCGGGCTGGAGTCCCGGATCCACGCGGCCGAGGTCCGCCTCGGCGCCGCCTCACCGGAGGAGCTGGACGCCTACGGCGACCTCCTCGCCGAGTTCGAGGCGCACGGCGGCTACGGCGTCGACGCGCGCGTGGACGCCGGACTGCACGGCCTGGGCCTGCCGGGCCTGGGCCGGGACCGGCCGCTGCGCACCCTGTCCGGCGGGGAGCGTTCGAGGCTGGCCCTGGCCGCGATGCTGGCCGCGTCGCCCGAACTCCTGTTGCTGGACGAGCCCACCAACGACCTGGACGACCGGGCGGTCGCCTGGCTGGAGGACCGGCTCCGGCGGCACCGGGGCACCGTCGTCGCCGTCACCCACGACCGGGCCTTCCTGGCCGGGGTGACCGACACCGTGCTGGAGGTGGACGCGGACACGCGCCGGATCACGCGCCACGGCAACGGGTACGACGGATTCCTCACCGCCAGGGCCGCGGCGCGGGCCCGCTGGATTCGTGAGTACGGGGAGTGGAGACACGAACTGGCCAGGCAGCGGAGGCTGGCCGACAACCACGTCGCCGCGCTGCGCGCGATCCCGCGCAAGATGGAGAAGGCCGCCTTCGGGCACGGCGCGTTCAAGATGCGCGGTGCCGCGCACGGCGCCATGGGCCGGATCCGCAACGCCAAGGAGAGGATGGAACGACTCACCGAGAACCCGGTGGCGCCGCCGCCGATACCGCTCCGGATGGCCGCCGAGTTCACCGGCCCCCGTGCTGAGGGGAAGGCCCCGGAGGGGTCCGCCCCGATCGCCGAGCTGGAACGGGTCCGCGTAGACCACAGGCTGGACATCGGTGCCCTGTCCCTGGCCCCCGGCGAACGGGTACTGGTCACCGGACCGAACGGGGCCGGGAAGACCACCCTGGTCCGGGTCCTGTCCGGGGAGCTGGCACCGGACACCGGCCGGGTCGCCCTACCGGGCCGGATCGGCCTCCTGCGCCAGGAGGACGCCCGGGTGGCACCGGGCCGGACCGTGCTCGGTGCCTACGCGGCGGGGAGACCGGGGAACGCGGAGGAGTACCGGGACGAACTGGCCTCGCTCGGCCTGTTCCGGCCCGCGGAACTCGACCAGGAGGTGGTCTCGTCGTCCGTGGGCCAGCGCCGCCGGATCGAGGTGGCCCGGCTGACCTCGGGCGCACACGACCTGCTGCTGTTGGACGAACCGACCAACCACCTCTCCCCCGGGCTGGTGGAGGAACTGGAGGAGGCGCTGTCCGGGTACACGGGCGCCCTGGTCCTGGTGACGCACGACCGGATGATGCGTGAGCGCTTCCGCGGCCGCCACCTCGAACTGCACGGGGGCGCCCTGATCGGCGACTCCGAGCGCGCGTGAAGTCGACGTATCGCTTTGTCGACATTTTGGTTCGCACATAAGTCGACTTATGGATTGACCGATACAACGGGGCGTGACCGTGCTGGTCACGCCCCGTACCCGTGGGCCGCCGTTCACCGGATCCCGTTCACCGGGGCGCCCCACTGGACCGGCCCGGGCTCGCGGCGGTGCGCCCCAGGGCGAGCGCGACAACCCCTGCCAGCAGCGAGACCACGGCCAGAACCCAAAATCCGGCATGGGTACCGGCCGCCGCGGCCGCCGGCGCGGAATCACCGTTATCCAGGCCGGCCGCCGCTGCGGCGGCCGAGACCGGGGCGACGACCGCCAGCCCGACCCCGGCTCCGGACTCGTTGAAGGTGTTGAGCAGCCCCGAACCGACCCCGGCGTGCGCGGCCGGAATCGGGGCCGAACCGAAGGTGTACAGCGGCACGAACATCGTCGGCAGACCGAGCCCGAACACCGCCAGCGCCGCGATCACCACGGCAGCCCCACCGGTTCCCGGAGCGGTCCCGACGAGGATCACCGCGATCGAGGCCGCCTGAACGAGGACCCCGGCCAGGTGGACCCGGGCCATCCCGATCCGAGCCGCGAGGCCGGGGACCGCGAACGCCGAGATGAGAGACCCCAGACAGAGCGGCAACAGTGCGAACCCGGTCTCCAGCGGGGACATCCGGTGGACCGTCTGGAGGTGGTTGCTGGACAGGTACAGCGCTCCCAGCATGAGCGTCGCGGCCAGCAGCAGACCGAACCCGGCCCAGGCGTAGGCCGGGGTGCGCAGGAGGAACACCGGCAGCAGCGGGTCCGCGCTGCGGTCCTGGTGTCGGAGCAGCAAGGTGAGGAGCACGGCGGAGGAGACGAGCGCGACCCACGGCCACGGTCGGCTCAGGCCCTCCTGGAGTTCGATGAGTCCGAAGCACAGCATCCCGATCCCGAGTGTGGCGGCGACCGCCACGGGCAGGCGCAGCCTGGTCCCCGCCGCCCCGGGCATCGGAGCAAGCCAGGCGAACGAGGCGGCGACCACCGCGAGGACCACGGGGATGTTGACCAGGAACGCCCACCGCCAGGACAGGTACTCGACAACGACCCCGCCCAGGACCACACCGAGCACCGCGCCGATGACGCCCAGACCGCTCCACACCGCCAGGGCCGTGTTGAGCTGGGCCGGTACACGGCCGTAGACGGACACGATGACGGAGAGCGCCGAGGCCGAGAGCACCGCGGCCCCAGCTCCCTGGCAGAGGCGGGCCGCGACGAGAACGGATTCCGTGGCGGCGACTCCACAGACAAGCGAGGCCGCACCGAACAGGACGAGTCCGACGAGCAGTGCCCTGCGGCGCCCGAGAGCATCGGCCAGACGACCGCCGAACAACAACAGCGCGCCGTAGGTGAGGACGTAACCGCTGATCGTCCACTGCAGCGCGGTGGCCCCGGCCCGGAGGTCGCGACCGATCGACGGGAGCGCGACGTTGACGATCGTCGAGTCGAGCATGACAAGCATCTGCGCGATGCCGACGATCGCCAGTGCTGACCATGGGGCTCTGGCCGTCACCGGGTCAGGCGGGAGAGATGCGGTTTTCGAGGAGGTTCTGTCGGTCATCGTGCGGACCTTTCCCGGCGGGGGCGAAGCGCGGCTTATATGCTCGCGCATATTGTTTCGACCGACAGGGTACATGCCCGGGCATACAATAGAGGCGGGAGAGAGGAGAACCAGTGACGGCACCCCGTGAAACAGAGGCGGCGGCCCACCGCGCCCTCGGAACCTGGCTCGGCATCGCCCGCCCCGTCGAGGCGGTCAGCACCCGTATCGAGGCCGAACTCGGCGAACAGCACTCCCTCTGCCTGAGCGCCTACGAGATCATGGCCCACCTGATCGGGCACCCCGGCTGGACACCTCTGGCAGAGGTGTGTCGGGCGGTCGGCCGCTCACAGCCCCGCATCTCCCGCCTGGTCACCCAGATGCAGGACCAGGGGCTGGTCGACCGCGAACGCGTGGCCGGCGACGGTCGCGCCTTCCAGCTCAGGCTCACCGACGAAGGACACCGCGTCCACTCCGAGGCCTCTGCCACCCTCGTCCGGACCCTGGAGGAGGCGACCCGCGAACACCCATCGCTCGCCGAGCTCCTCCCCCGCCCCGCGACCGGATCCGGCGCCGTGTCGACGAACTAACCCGGCGCCATGTCGACGAATCGGCTGTAGTGCCCCTGGAAGGCGACGGTCACGTCGGCGGTCGGACCGTTACGGTGCTTGGCCACGATGATGTCGGCCTCGCCCGCGCGCGGGGACTCCTTGTCGTGCACGTCCTCGCGGTAGAGCAGGATGACCATGTCCGCGTCCTGCTCGATCGAGTTGTGGACGCTGATGCCGTTCGCGACGAAGTTGTGCGTACCACCGACCGTCGCGTCGAACACCTCGCGTTCACCCAAGGGCTCCACTTCGGCCACGGTGTCCCAGAAGACATCGTTAGTGGCGAGCAGGTCCATCTCCGCGTCCCCCAGGACCGAGGCCACCCGGGACAGCCGTGTCCGGCTGGGCGAGCGCTTCCACATCGCACTCCCGCAGAACTTCGTTTTCATCTCCGTGGCGAACTGGCGATGGGTCATCCCCCGATCCGCGATCCTCTCGCGCACCTGCCCCCAGACCTCGGCCGGAACCGTGTCCAGGTTGGTGTTCGAGGCACGATCGGCGAGGCCGGTGACGCATTCGGCGAGCCGCTCGGACCGGGCGCCATGACACCCGACCACCTCGGCGAAACGCCTCTGTTCGTCCGCGCCGTAAACGTCGAGGGTGTAGGCGACCCGGTACTCGCCCTTACGCACCTTCTTGATCCGGCTCATGATGTCCAACCGGGCGAGCAGACGTGCCACGTCATCCACGAGCCGACGGCTGGTGGTCGCGTAGTAGATCCGTGCCTGACCGCTCTTCTTGTTCCAATAGGCGGATCCGTCGGTTGCCCAAAGGTGCCTGAGGAAGAGCGCTATCTGTTCGTTCGAGAGGGTGAAGACCTCCTCGGGCACGAACTTCTCGTGACTGCGCAGACCGAAGAGGCCCAAGCCGTCAAGCCACTTCGCGATGGGGTTGCGCTTTCCGTGAGTAAGACGGAAAGGGGCAGGAAGTCTGAGCGTGGTCGTCCGAGCTGCGGCGTACTCATCTCGCACCGCGGCGACACCGAAGTGCTGCGCGGCCTCGGCCACCACAGCGAGGTTGTCCTCATCGGTGTTCGCGTAGCGAAGGGGCTGGCGTCGCACGAACGAACCATCGCCGATGAGGTGGGCCAACATGATGACCTCGGCTTCAGGCCACGCCCTCAGCGCCTCCGGCTTCGGGACACTTCTGGGCACAGCGACCCGATCACCGACGGACAGCTTCTCCAATGCCTCCCAGCCATCGAACGCAAGGAAGGGGTGGTTTCCCGAGGCGATCACCTCCCGACCAGAGGTCAACCTGAGCCGGAAGACCTCTTTCACCCCGCTCGAAAAGACGTGGGACATGGTGCGGGGCACCATGCGGAGCCGTTCGTCGAGCGACCAGACAGGAATTTCCCGCTCTCCGCTCTCGTAAAGCTCCCCCAACGTCGTCTCGGCGCCCGTGTCAGCTCGGAGGATCCGGGTCTGTGCCACCAAGCAGCCCGACTCGCGAAGATCCGACACCTGCGGGCGTTTGTCGGTGCGCTGCTCGGGACCACGGTTGAGCTGGGACAGCGCCACCACGGGCACCTCCAGCTCCTTGGCCAACAGCTTCAGCGAACGCGACATCTCCGAGACCTCCTGCTGACGGCTCTCCACCCGGCCGGGCGAGCTCATCAGCTGGAGGTAGTCGACGATCACGAGCTTGAGGTCATGCTGCTGCTTGAGGCGGCGGCACTTGGCCCGGATCTCCATCATCGACATGTTCGGGGAGTCGTCGATGAACAGGGGCGCACTGGCCACCTCGCCCATCCGTCTGGCCAGCCGCGCCCAGTCCTCGTCGGTCATCAGGCCCGAACGCATGGTGTGCAGGGGCACCCGCGCCTCCGCCGAGAGCAGGCGCATGACGATCTCGTTGCGCCCCATCTCCAGGCTGAAGAAAACGGACGTCATCTCGTTCTTGATGGACGCGGCACGCGCGAAATCCAGGGCCAACGTGGAGTTGTGGGTGGGCACCATCGACCGTGTGGCGAGGAAGAGGTGATCCGGGTGATCGACCTGGACACACCGCACGGGAACACTGTCGACCGGGCGCACGTCGGTGATGAACCTCGACCCGGTTCGCGAGTAGGAACGCCCCTCGGATCGTTCACGGTGTACGGCCTTCTTGCGTTCGGTCCCGAAGACCTCCCGCTCGGATCCGAAGGTCATCGTGTAACAGGTGGAGCTCTCCTCGGTCCGCCCCTCGACCCTCTTGGTCGACAGGCCGGTGCGATACCCCAGGCTGTGTGCGAGCTCCCGGAAATCCGTCGCCAGGCGCTTGTTGGTGACGGCGAACTGCACGGACCCGCTCGTGTTGACGGTTCCGTCGCTGTCCAGAAGACCGGCGAGAAGTGCTCGCCGCTGAGCGACCGAGGATCGCAGATAGTCGGTGGGGATGTGTTTGTTTCCCAGGACACCCAGGGTCCGCAGCAACGCCTGGACGCTCCCGTGATCAGCGATGCACTGACGGCACCGGGACCTGGAGAAACAGGGTCGGCCGCAGTCGGGGCAGCTGGTGTGCGGAACCGGCTCGGACACGAAACGGGCCCTGCCTCCGCAGGACTGCCCGCAAGTACGTACATGCGGCAGTTTCGGAGTGAAACCGGCCCCGCAGACGACGCAGGTCCTCTCTGCGGTCTCGATCTCCTCGGTCGGGAGGAAGACCCCGTAGACCCCCTCCGTCCGGCCAACCGGTTTGGTCACCAGCCCTTCTGCCTCGATGTTTCCGAGGACCTCCAGGTCGTTGGTGGTGATCCGTGCTGCTTGAGAGGCGCCGTCGCCCAGCCACATACCCAGGAAATAGGGCGGCAGCAGCAGTTCCCGTTCAGGCAGGTCCAGAGGTCCGGTGTTGTTCACCGAGTGGTTCAGCCTACGGTCAGCGGTCTCCAGGCGCACTGTGCGAGCGATCTCCGCCGTGGTGCGGACACCTGGCAGAACCTTGGGGGCGGTCCCCCTGGCCCGTGCCTCCTGCGCCGCTCGACGTGTGGCCCGCGTGTCGGTCAGCCACTGGTGTTGGGCGTCCGCGACCACCACGGTGCCGTCGTCGAACGTGACCTCGTAGCAGGGCCGGTCCCGCATCACGTCCGTCGCAGCGACAACACGGGTGGGGCTGCCGTCGGCTGCGATGAGTTCGTCGCCGGCCCGGACTTCACCCATCGTGGTCCACCCGCCCGGGGTCGGCAGAGGCGTGTCCAGGGCCAGGGCCTTTCCCACGGCCGGCCTCGCGGCGATGATGACCATCTGCCCGGGGTGCAGGCCGTTGGTGAGGGCGTCGAAGTCGGCGAAGCCGGTGGGGACACCGGTCATGCTGCCGTCGTTGGCTCCGATGGCCTCGATCTCGTCCAGGGCGCCCGGCATGATGTCGCCGAGGACCACGTAGTCCTCGCCGGTGCGCTTCTCCGCGACCCGGTAGATCTCGGCCTGGGCGTGGTCGACGAGGTCGTCGACCTCTCCGTCCCCCGCGTAGCCGATCTGCGCGATCCGGGTGCCGACCTCGACCAGGCGGCGCAGGACGGCGCGGTCCGAGACGATCTTGGCGTAGTAGCCCGCGTTGGCCGCGGTGGGGATCGCCTCGGTGAGGGTGTGCAGGTACGGCGCCCCGCCGACCCGGGTGGCCTCGCCGCGCTTGGTCAGCTCCGCGTTGACGGAGATGGCGTCGACGGGTTCGCCCCGGGAGAAGAGGTCGACCACGCTGTCGTAGATGATCTGGTGCGCGGGCCGGTAGAAGTCCGCCGAGCGGATGATCTCGACGACCTGGGTGATGGCGTCCTTGGACAGCAGCATGCCGCCGAGGACGCTCTGCTCGGCCTGGATGTCGTGGGGTGGGGTGCGCTCGTATCCGCCTTCTTCAGGTGGTTGTCCAGCGACGCTCACGAACTTCTCCCCACACCGGCCGCGTGCGTCGGCCCGGGTCGGACCGACCCTTCCAGGATGCCCCATCCCGGACGCCGGGGGCGCCGCCCGGCACGCCTGTGGACAGGCCTCTACCACCACATCCGGAGCCATGTGCGGCATTGCGCGCACAGGTTATGCACATCACCTGTGGATAACTTTGCCGCGAACCGTCAACAGCCCACCTGAACTGCGAAAACATGGGCCATGGGCGGGACGTGCAAGATGTCTCACAGGGTGGCTTTCCACAGGTTATCCACAGGCTTCGGCGACCCTGTGGAAAAACCCACAGGGAAGGTCGAACGCCTGTCCGGTACTGTGGCTCCGTCATGGCCACACTCCTCTCGGCTGCCCCCTTCCGGCACCGCCACGACCGCGAGATCTTCGCCCTCGCCGTCCCCACGTTCTTCGCGCTCATCGCCGAACCGCTCTTCCTGCTCACCGACGCCGCGATCGTCGGCAGCCTGGGCACCCGGGCGCTGGGCGGGCTCGGGGTCGCCGGCCAGGTCCTGCTGACCCTGGCCGCGGTGTGCATCTTCCTCGCCTACGGGACCACCGCAGCGGTGGCCCGCAAGTTCGGTGCGGGCGACATCCCCGGCGGCATCCGGGACGGGGTGCACGGCCTCTGGCTCGCGGTCCTGCTGGGAATCGCCGCGATCGGGATCGGCTGGCCGCTGGGCCCGTGGATGGTCGATCTCCTGGGCGCCTCCCCCGAGGTCGCGCCGTACGCCCTCACCTATCTCCGGATCAGCCTGCTGAGCACCCCGTTCCTCCTGGTCGTGATGGCCGGGACCGGGGTGCTGCGCGGCCTCCAGGACGCACGGACCCCGCTGGTGGTCGCGGTGGCCTCCTACGCCGGGAACGCGGCGCTGTGCGCGGTCCTCGTGTTCGTGTTCGACTGGGGCATCGCCGGTTCGGCGTGGTCGACGGTGGTCGCGCAGGGAGCCGGCGCGTTCTGGTACACGGCCGCCATCGCCCGGTCGGCGCGGAGCAGGGGCGTCTCCCTCCTGCCGACCGTGTCGGGCCTGCGCACCTCCGCTTCGGCGGGTTTCGCGCTGTTCCTGCGCAGCGTGTCCATGCGTGTGGTGGCGCTGGTGACGACCGCCGTCGCCGCCCGGCTCGGCGACGAGTCGATCGCCGCGCACCAGGTCAGTTACAACATCTGGGCCCTGCTGGTCTTCGCGATGGACGCCATCGCCATCGCCGGGCAGTCGATCGTGGGGCGCTACCTCGGCGCCGGAGACGTCCGGGGGACCAGGGACTCCACCCGGCGCATGGTCGAGTGGGGCGTGATGTCGGGCCTGGTCTTCACCGTCCTGGTGTTCCTGGTGCTGCCCTGGGCCCACGTCCCCTTCACCTCGGACCCGCAGGTGGCCACGCTGATCACGGCCTCCCTCGTGGTGGTGGCGCTGATGCAGCCGCTCAGCGGGGTGACCATGGTGCTGGACGGCGTCCTCATGGGCGCCGGAGACCAGCGCTACCTGGCCTGGGCCTCCCTGTGGACGATGCTCGCCTTCCTGCCGTTCGCCCTGGTCCTCCCCCGGCTCGCCGTCTCCGACGTGTGGGGGCTGGTGGGGCTGTGGACCGCGTTCTCCGTGTGGATCCTCGCCCGCGCCGTCACCCTCGGCCTGCGTGCCAGGGGCGAGGCCTGGCTGGTCACCGGAGCGACCAGGCCCTGAAGACACGGAACCGCCCCTGCGGCGGAGAGCAGGGACGGTTCCGGGGGCTCCTCGGTCAGGTGGTCGTGTCGAGCTCCCCGATGGCGGGGCCGTGGTAGAAGGTCGCGACCCGTTCGGACCGCGGAACGGTCGGGTAGCTCGGCAGCTCTTCCAGGGTCAGTTCCTGCCCCACGTGCCTGCTGAGGTGTCGGAGCTGTTCGCGCAGCCTGCTCCGCACGTCGTCGCGCAGCTCGGGCAGCATCGAGTAGAGCTTGTCGCCCGGGCAGCTGGTGGCGTTGTAGTCGCGGTGTCCCACGATGGCCTCCTGCGGGTCGAGGCGGTACACGAGGCACAGCCACGCGCAGGTGTCGACCAGGGAGGACATGAGCGCTCCGGGCGGGCTCGCCGAGGTGTAGGTCCCCTCGTTCTCGATCCCGATCGTGTGCGAGTTGTGGTTCGCGGTGTGCGCCCCGAGGACGTGGCCGCCGTCCCGGACCGCCTGGAGCGTCCTGTCCCGCCCCTCCATGATGTGGCCGCCGCGGCTGATCGTCAGTTGCTGCCCGGTGTCGTTCCACCCGTTGTGGTCCATGTGGTAGCGCTGGATGGACCGGGACAGTGCGGCGGCGTGGCTGGTGGAGGTGTCCGACACGTTCCCGGTCGCGGTGTGGTGGACGACGATGTGGGTCGGCCCCTGGCCCAGTACCTGAACCGCCCTCCTGGGCGCACGCGCCCCCCAGTCCGCCCGGGTGTAGACCTTCGGTATCGCGGCGGCGGTGGCCGGTGCTGCCGGCGACACCCCCAGTGCGCCGCCGAGGAGCACTCCTCCGGCGGCCAGAGCGGTTCCTCGCAGCATCGTCCTGCGGTCGACCGCCCCGGGGCGGTCGGTCTCGGGTCGTCTCTCAACGGCCATCGGTATGCTGTCCTCTCCGTGCGGAGCGCCGCGGGACGCGACGCGACACAGAGAACACGTTAAGTTACAAAGAGTAACCAAAGGGTTGTTTTCACAGCCCGGGCGTGTTCCACAGACGCAGCAGGCCCCGCCCCTCCAGAGGAGGGACGGGGCCTGGAACCGGGACGGTCGACGCCTGCTAGGCGCCGACGATCTCCAGCTTGATCGTCGCGGAGACCTCGGGGTGCAGGCGGACCTGGACCTTGTAGTCACCGACGGACTTGATCGGGTTCTTGATCTCGATCCGGCGCTTGTCCAGCTCGGGACCGCCGGCGGCCTTGACGGCCTCGACGACGTCCGCGGGCGTGACCGAACCGAACAGACGACCACCCTGGCCCGCGCGCTGCTTGAGGCGCACGTTCAGGGCACCGACCCGGCCGGCGACCTGCTGGGCCTCGTCCAGGGTGCGGATGTCACGCGCCTTGCGGGCGCGCTGGATCAGGTCGATCTGCTTCTGACCGCCACGGGTCCACCGAATGGCGAACCCGCGGGGCAGCAGGTAGTTGCGACCGTAACCGTTCTTCACCTCGACGACATCGCCGGGGGCTCCGAGACCGTTGACCTCGTGGGTCAAAATCAGCTTCACGACAAAAACCTCCCTCGGATATCGCCGCTAGCGAGCGGTGCTGGTGTAGGGCAGCAGGGCCACCTCGCGCGCGTTCTTGATCGCGGTCGCGACGTCGCGCTGGTGCTGGGTGCAGTTGCCGGTCACCCGACGGGCACGGATCTTGCCGCGCTCGGAGATGAACTTACGGAGAAGCGTGGTGTCCTTGTAGTCGATGTAGGACTGCTTCTCCTGGCAGAAGAGGCAAACCTTCTTCTTGGGCTTGCGCGCTGCCGGCTTAGCCATCGTGGTGCTCCTTCGCAAGAGCCCCGGGGTCCTCCCGGGGATGGGCTGGGACAAGGGATAAGGTGGCTCGGCCCCGAGGGGCCGGGCCGGGTGTTACGCGGGGTGGGCGCCGTCTAGAACGGGGGCTCGTCGGAGAAACCTCCGCCGCCGCCACCGAAGCCGCCGCCACCGCCGTTGGTCGCCCACGGGTCGTCGGCCGGGGCACCGCCGCGGCCGCCCTGCGGGCCGCCGAAGCCGCCGCCCTGGTTCCCGTAGCCGCCGCCCTGGGGCTGTCCGCCCTGGGGCTGGCCGCCACCGAAACCGCCCTGCTGACCGCCGAACCCGCCACCCTGGCGCTGCGTCTTCGTCACCTTGGCGGTGGCGCTGCGCAGAGCCGGGCCGACCTCGTCGACGTCGATCTCGAAGACGGTCCGCTTCTCACCCTCGCGGGTCTCGAAGGACCGCTGCTTCAGACGGCCCTGCACGATGACGCGCATGCCGCGCTGAAGGCTCTCGGCCACGTTCTCCGCGTACTGCCGCCAAACGGTGCAGGTGAGGAACATGGACTCGCCGTCCTTCCACTCCCCTGCCTGCTTGTCGAAGGTACGGGGCGTCGAGGCCACACGGAAGTTGGCGACCGCGGCTCCACTGGGCGTGAAGCGCAGTTCAGGGTCGTCGACGAGGTTGCCGACGAGCGTGATCTGGGTTTCGCCTGCCATGGATCGGCTCCGGTTCGAGATAGTTCGGATCAGGCGGTTTCGCCTGTGCCCCGTATCATCCACGTCCCTGGGGACAGAATCGGATGCGCGGGGTCAGGGGGTCGGGGCAGCGGGCTGCCTAGTGAACCTCGGGACGCAGAACCTTGGTGCGGAGCACGGCCTCGGCGATGCCGAACTGGCGGTCGAGCTCCTTGACCGTCTCGGGCTTGGCGGTCAGGTCGATGACCGCGTAGATGCCCTCGGAGTTCTTGTCGATGTCGTAGGCGAGACGACGCTTGCCCCAGATCTCCGTCTTCTCGACCGAGCCGCCGTCGTTGCGGACGACGCCCAGGAAGTTCTCCAGCGACGGAGCGACGGTGCGCTCGTCGAGGTTCGGGTCGAGGATGACCATGATTTCGTAACGACGCATAGGCGTACGTTCCTCCTCTGGACTGTTGCGGCCATGGAATCTCCATGGCAGGAGGGCAGGAGCCCGGGACCACGCCGCCCCGGTCGGGCCGGGGCGTGCCACTCGGGCTCTGAGCCATACGGGAGCCAAGGCTACCAGCAGCGGCGCACCACCGGTGCTGGACCGTGGATGCGGCCGGACACAGGCCGGGGGCCGGAGTGCGACGGGTCTGCCCGCCGCGCACCGGCCCCCGGAGGAACCTTCCCTGATCAGTCCCTGGGCCTGATCAGGCTGTTCTCATTGGTTCCGCCCTGCTGTTCACCCCCGGGCTGGCCGGGGCGCTCGGTCTCCCCGTCACCCTCGTCCTCGCAGTAGGCGGGCGGGAAGAGGACGTCGCACTCGTCCGGCGGATCGGAGCTCCCGTCGTCATCGCAGGTCGGGTCCATGGGGTTGCACTCGTCCGGCGGCAGCTCCTGGTCGCACTCCTGCTCCCTGGGGTCGCAGTCCGGTTCGGTGGGCTCCTCGGTCTCCTCGTCGACCGGCTCCTCCGACTCCTCCGGCTCGGGCGACTCGCTCGGGGTGGGGGTCGGCAGGAAGCGCTGGTCCTCGCCCACCCACTGGGCCGCCGGGAACTGCTGCTGCTCCTTGCCCTCCATGGCGACCTCCATGAAGGCCTTCCAGACCTTCGCGGAGGTGGTACCGCCGTAGACGTCGCCGATCTCGGGGCCGAAGTCCAGCGGATCGCCCCCGAACCGGCTCAGCCCCACCGCGGTGGAGAGCTGCGGTGTGTAGCCCACGAACCAGGCCGAGACCGCGTCGGAGGAGGTACCGGTCTTGCCCGCCACCGGGCGCCCGTCGCTCAGGGCCGCCCTGCTGCCGCCGCCGTTGCGGACCACCTCCTGCATGGCGTGGGTGGCGTCGGCCGCCACGGCCTGGGTGAGGACCTCGTCGCCCTTCTCCAGGTCTTCCTTGTCGTCCGGTTCGATCACCGTGCCGTCGGCCGTCGCGACCTCGGTGACCATGTGGGCCGGGAAGTGCCGCCCCTCGGCGGCGAAGGTCGCGTAGCCGCTGGCCATGTCGAGCGCGTTCACCTGGTGCGTGCCCAGGGCGATGAGCGGACCGACGGTGGAGGTCGTCTGGCGGGCCGGGTCCACCCCCATCTGGACCGCGAGTTCGTCGACCCTGGCCTCACCGACCCGGATCGCCAGGTCGACGAAACTGGTGTTCACCGAGTCCCTGGTGGAGTCGATCAGGTCGACCTCGCCGTGGTCGACGTAGCCGGAGTTGTTCACCTCGCTGGCCAGGCCGGGGAACTCCCGTCCGGTGTCGCCGTCGAGCTTGGTGCGCAGACCGATGTCGTCCATCAGTGCGCGGGCCAGCACGTAGGGCTTGTAGGACGAACCCGCCTGGGCCTGGTGGACCAGGGAGTTGTTGATCACCGTGGAGACGTCGGGGCCCCCGTTGAAGGCGACGATCCGGCCCGTGTCCGGTTCCACCGCGGTCAGGCCGTGCATGGTGTCGTCGGCCGCGGTGTCGGGCAGTACGTCGAAGGCCTCCTCGGCCGCGGTCATCAGCTCCGGGTCCAGCGAGGTCTTGATCGTCAGGCCCTCGGTGGCGATGGCGGCACCGTCGATGCCCGACCCCTCGTAGCGGCGCTCGACCTCGTTGATCACGGCCTGGCGGACGTACCCCAGTTTGGGGTCGTCGGCCGCCGCCGCGGGGTTGTAGTCGATGAGTTCGGGGATCTCCAGCTTCTCGGCCTCCGCCCGGGGCAGGCCGCGCTCGCCGTCGGTCTCCTCGTACATCACGGCCAGTTGGTCCTGGACGTAGGGCCAGCGCTCGTCGTTGAGGTAGGTCTCCGTCCAGGAGCCCTTCTCGGGGTTCTCGAAGTTGCTGGGCATCTGGATGATGATGCCCAGGAACGCGCCCTCGGCCTCGTCGAGTTCAGTCACGCTCTTGCCGAAGTACTCCTGGGCGGCCATCTCGATACCGGAGGCGCCGCGGCCGAAGTAGATCGTGTTGAGGTAGGTCGTGAGGATCTCGTCGTGGGACAGCTGCTGGTTCAGCTTGATCGCGATGAAGATCTCGCGGATCTTGCGGGTCAGCGGCTCCTCGCCCTGGAGGTCGCTGTAGTAGTTGCGTGCCATCTGCTGGGTGATGGTCGAACCGCCGCCGGCGTCACCGCCGGAGAGCACCGCGCGGCCGATACCCATGAGGTTGATACCGGGGTCCTCGTAGAAGGTGCGCTGCTCGGCGGCGAGCACACCGTTGACGACCTCCTCCGGGATCTCGTCGCGGGTGACCTCGATCCGCTTGACCTCGCCGGTGGTGAGGGCGACCTCCTCCTCGCCCTCCTCCCCCGCCCAGTAGATCTGGGTGGCGGAGACGGTCTTCTCCGCGTCCTCGTTCAGGTCGCGCTCGTCCGGGGCCATGGCGTAGAGCACCGCGAAGGCGGCCACGCCGCCGATGATCATCAGGCCGCAGAAGGCCAGCGCGGGTTTCCACGCCTTGGACAGGAAGCGCCTGAACCACGGACGGTCGTCCGGCTCGTCCTGGCGGGGGCGTCGGCGACCGCCGCCACCGCCGCCACGGCCTCCGGCGCCCGCGGCGGCACGGGAGCCCCGGCCGCCGGGACGGCGCCCCTCGGAACGGGAGCCGTGTTCGCGGTCGCGGGGGTCGCGGGGACCGGCAGCACGACGGCGGCCGCCCGCACGCGGGTCATCGGGGCGGCGCCGGGGGCGGTCACCGTCCTCGGGCCGCCGGGGCCGCTGGCCGTCCGGGCGGCGGCGCGGCCGTTCCCCGTCCTCGGGGCGCCGGGGCCGCTGGCCGTCCGGGCGGCGCGGGCGCTCGCCCTCGGCGCGGCGCCGACCGCCCTCCGGACGGGGCCGTCCCTCGGAACGGGCCTCGGCGCCCGGGGGGCGGGGCCTGCGGGAACGCGGAGCGGGCTGGTCTCCTCCCCGGAGACCTTCCTCGGAACCGGGTCGGCGTCGGCCGCCCGCACGCTCTTCCCGAGGAGGGCCCTCGGCCCTGCGCCTTCCGCCGTTGCCGCGCGGACCGTCGTCCGGGCCCTCGGCCCGGCGACGGCCGCCGTCGGCACTACGTCGTCGTTCGGTACTCACGTGGTCCTCGATTGCCTCTCACGGCCGGTCGGCCTGACGATTCCTTGGTGGAAACGGGGGACGGTCCCCCTGGGGGATCGGTGATTCGCGACCTGTGGTGGTGTACCAGCACGGCTCAGGGGCCGGTGGACCTGTTCCCACCTCTGTTGCCTGTCGTTCAAGGCTTGATAAAGAGACGCCCAGTTGCGGGCGAAGGTTTTCAACAGGCCGCGAAGACGTTGGCCGCTACTTCCTCCTGATCGTTGGCCTGCGGGAGCGCTACCCCTGGCCCGTCGGTGCTCTGGGCCGACGTGGACGTCGCCGCGGCTGTGGCTTCGTCCGGGGTCCCTACCGGCTGCGCGCGCAAATCAAGGGTCACGTTAGAGCGATCGAACCGTATAGCACAACCCACGCGCGAGGGTATCGCGCGCTTTGGAATGCCTGATCACCCTCTGCCGGGAAACGCCCGTCCTCGCAGTTCAGCTCCGTGGCGGCCGATGGGGCCAATCATGTGAGCGCGATCACCGACAAAGCCGAAGCGCCGCGTCCTCCCAGTTCGGTGACGTGTGTGTGACATTGAGCGCGCAGGTGTCACCCGTCCCTCGCTCACCGCCGTCACTCCCGGTCGCACGCCCCCCGGCGGCACTGACCGCATACGTGCTCACCATGAAGCGAAGATAGAGTCATAGCAGAACAAACCAGCCAGACATGCATAGTTCTCCCCCGTAGTCGACGGCCGTGAGGGGGAACAGAACCACGGTGCGCGCTGCTGACCACATACGGAATACGAACGCAGGATGACGAGCCCCGGACCGCCGTCGGCGCGGGCCCGTCGCCGTGCGCTGTGGCATCCATGTTCGCGGAGAAGAAGGAGCAAGGACCAATGGGTTCGGTACGTGTAGCCGTCGTGGGCGTCGGCAACTGTGCGGCGTCGCTCGTCCAGGGTGTGCACTACTACAAGGACGCCAACCCGGAGTCCCGGGTGCCCGGCCTGATGCATGTCCAGTTCGGCCCGTACCACGTGAGCGACGTCGAGTTCGTCGCCGCCTTCGACGTGGACGACAAGAAGGTCGGGCACGACCTGGCCGACGCCATCGTCGCGAGCGAGAACAACACCATCAAGATCTGCGACGTCCCGCCGACCGGCGTGACCGTCATGCGCGGCCCGACCTACGACGGCCTGGGCAAGTACTACCGCGAGACGATCCAGGAGTCCCCCGAGGACGCCGTGGACGTGGTCGCGGCGCTGAAGGCCAGCAAGGCCGACGTGCTCGTCTCCTACCTCCCGGTGGGCTCCGAGGAAGCGGACAAGTTCTACGCGCAGTGCGCCATCGACGCCGGGGTGGCCTTCGTCAACGCGCTCCCGGTGTTCATCGCCTCCGACCCCGAGTGGGCCGAGAAGTTCACCAGGGCGGGCGTGCCGATCATCGGTGACGACATCAAGTCCCAGATCGGCGCCACCATCACCCACCGGGTGCTGTCCAAGCTGTTCGAGGACCGGGGCGTGGTCGTGGACCGCACCTACCAGCTGAACTTCGGCGGCAACATGGACTTCAAGAACATGTTGGAGCGCGAGCGCCTGGAGTCCAAGAAGGTCTCCAAGACCCAGTCGGTCACCTCCCAGATCCCGCACGAGCTCAACGCCGGCGCGGTGCACATCGGCCCGTCGGACCACGTGCCGTGGCTCGACGACCGCAAGTGGGCGTACATCCGCCTGGAGGGCCGCGCCTTCGGTGACGTCCCGCTGAACCTGGAGTACAAGCTGGAGGTCTGGGACTCCCCGAACTCCGCGGGCATCATCATCGACGCGGTCCGAGCCGCGAAGATCGCCAAGGACCGCGGGATCGGCGGCCCGATCCTGGAGCCCTCCTCCTACTTCATGAAGTCGCCGCCCGTGCAGTACAGCGACGCCGAGGCGCACGAGAAGGTCGAGCAGTTCATCTCGTCCGCGCACGACGCCCGGGACTGACCCCCACCGGGACACCGGCCGAGCGCCCGGGGCCGCCACGGCCCCGGGCACGCCCTACCCTGAAACCGTGTCCTTCTTCGGCGATCTGCGCACGGTCCTCCAGGGGTCCCGGTTCCGTCGGCTGTTCGGTACCCGGTTGGTCTCGCAGTTCTCCGACGGGGTCTACCAGGCCGGGCTGGCAGGCTTCGTCTTCTTCAACCCCGAGCAGCACACCGGGGCCGCGGAGGTGGCCGCGGCCTTCGCCGTTCTGCTCCTGCCCTTCTCCGCGGTCGCCCCGTTCGCCGGCGTGCTCATCGACCGCTGGCCCCGCCGCCAGGTCCTCCTGCTGTCCTCACTGGCCAAGGCCGTCCTGGCGACGGTGACGGCGTTCCTCGTCGCCAACGGGGAGGGGCCCGCCTTCTTCGTCGCCGCCCTCCTCGTCCTGAGCGTCAACCGCTTCTTCCTGTCCGGGCTGTCCGCGGGCCTGCCCTACGTGGTGCCCCGGGACAAGCTGATGATGGCCAACGCGGTCACACCGACCTGCGGAACAGTCGCGAGCTCCCTGGGCACCGGAGCGGGCCTGGCGATCGGCGTGCTCGGCGGTGCGCAGGCCCTGGGCACCGGGATGATCCTGTTCACGGCCGCGCTGGGGTTCGCGGGCGCCGCCCTGGTCTCGCTCACCCTGCGGTACCGGGAACTGGGCCCGCACCTGGAGGAGGAGCCCGAGGAGGTCCGGGCCGCGCTGCACCACGCCGTCCGGGGCATGGCCACCGGTGTCCGGCACATCTGGGAGCGGGTGCCCGCACGCGACGGGCTGCTGACCATCGGCGGCCACCGCGTGCTCTTCGGCATCTCCACGCTCCTCACCATGCTGCTGTACAACAACACGTTCACCGGCGGCGGCGTCGCCGGTGTCGCCGGGTTCTCGGTAGCGGCAGGCCTGCTCGCCCTCGGGTTCTTCCTGGGCGCGGTGGCCACGCCGTGGGCGACCGCGAGGATCAGTGAGAGCGCCTGGATCGCGGCGCTGCTGGTCGGAGCGGCCGTCGCCCTGCTGCTGTTCGGCCTGCCCTTCTCCGCGGCCCTGTTCCCGGTCGCCGCCTTCGTCCTGGGGTTCGTGTCCCAGGCGGTGAAGGTCACCGTCGACACGTTGGTTCAGCGACATGTCGACGACGCCTACCGCGGCCGCGTGTTCTCGGTCTACGACGTGCTCTTCAACGCCACGTTCGTGCTGGGCGCCGCACTGACCGCCGGGCTGGTCCCGCAGTCCGGGGTGAGTGTCCCGGTGGTCGGCGCGATGGTCCTCTCCTACCTCCTGATGGGCGCGGCCTGGACGGTGCGCGCCCGGCGCCCGGGCAGCCGGAGGGTTCCGGGTCCCGGAACGCCGGAGGCCGGAACGTCCGGCCCCGGGGCACCGGAGCCCGAGGCGGTCTAGTCCGCGGCGCGCGGTGGTGCGCACGGCCACTTCCGTGCACGCCGCACCGCGGGCCCTCCGCCCGGGTCGACGTGTCCGCCTGTCACCTCGGCGACATGTCGACCTGTCCACCAGTCGCCCGGTCCGCGACCGCCTCGCGGTAGAGGCGGAGTCCGCGCGCCCGGTAGTTGGCGAGGGCGTGCTCCCCGTCCAGGGAACAGGTGTGCAGCCACACCCTCCGGGTGGCCTCCCGCCCCGGCCAGCGTCCGGCGAGGTCCCAGGCCCGGCGGAGGGTCTCGGTGAGCATGTGGCCGCCCAGGCCCCGGCCGAGGAAGCCGGGCATGAGACCGAAGTAGACGATCTCGACCGCGCCGCCGTCCTGGGCCTCCAACTCCGCGTAGCCGGCGGGCGTGCCCCGGTCGTACAGCACCCAGGTCTCGACCCCGGGGCGCTCAACCCGGTCGCGCCACTCCCGGTCGGTCCAGGGGCTCCGGTCGAGCCACTGGTAGTCGCGACCGACCGTCTCGTAGAGGAACCGGGAGAGCTCGGGACTGGGCACCTGCGCGCGGGTGAAGCACACCGGTCCCTCCGGCTCACGCCCGGGCCTCAGTTCGGCGGGATCGGTGGTCTCCAGGTACCAGGTGGTTTCGCTCATCGCGTCATCCTCGCACCGTCCGCCCGGCACCCACCGCCCAGGGGTGCTGCCCGGTGCCCCGGAAGTCTACGGGTCGACATGTTGCCACAGCTATAAGTAACTAAAGAGTCACTTAATGTAGTCTCCCTGCAGGGATTCGTCACGGCAGGGGATGGTGGCCATGGACTTCGGTTGCGGACTCGGCGACCCCTCGGGCTCCTCCGGGGTCCAGGGGGTCGCCAGGCGGGTCGAGGCGGTGTGCCGACAGCTGCCCGCCCGCGGCGACCGCCTGCTCGACCTGGGATGCGGGGACGGCGCCCACACCGTGGCACTCGCCCCGGGTTACGTGCGAGTGGACGCGGTCGACGTCGAACCCGAGCGGCTCGACGCGCTCACCGAGCGCGTCGCCGGCACCGCTCTGGAGGACCGTGTCGGCGTGCACAAGATGTCCGCGGAGGCGCTGGCCTTCGACTCCAACACCTTCGACCGGGTCACCGCCTTCGACCTGGCCGAACACCTCGACGACCTGGAAGGCGCGCTCACCGAGGCCCACCGGGTGCTCAAACCCGGCGGGGCCCTCTCCCTGACCACGTCCAACCGGTGGTCCCCGCTCGACAGGCACGGGGTGCGGTGGGGCGGCCGGGGCCGCTCCGCGCTGACCGCCCCGTTCCTGCCCTGGGTGCGCCCGCTGCACGAACGGATGGCGAACGCGCGCTCCTTCACCAGCCAGGAGCTGGGGCGCCTGCTGCGCGGCCGCGGACTACGGGTGCGCGCGATCGACTACCTCATGCCGCCCCTCGGAGACCGCCCCCGGGCCCCGCGGGGCGTACCGGAGGCGCTGGAGCGCACACCGCTGCGCGTGTTCGGGACGACGATGGCCGTCACCGCGGTCAAGCCGGGCCGGTGAACCGGCTCCGGCAGCGCGGCCCCTACTGCGCCTGGCGGCCTTCCTGCTCCAGGTGCTCGGCCGCCCAGGAGCGCAGCTCCGCGGCGACCGCGTCCTTGTCCATCGGCCCGTTCTCCAGCCGCAGCTCCAACAGGAACCGGTAGGCCTTGCCGACCAGGGGACCGGGCCTGACACCCAGGATCTCCTGGATCTCGTTGCCGTCCAGGTCCGGACGGATCCGGTCCAGCTCCTCCTGCTCGGCGAGCTTGGCGATACGGCGCTCGATGTCGTCGTAGGAGCGGGAGAGCGCCGCGGCCTTGCGCCGGTTGCGGGTGGTGCAGTCGGCCCGGGTGAGGATGTGCAGCCGCTCCAACTGGTCCCCGGCGTCACGGGCGTACCTGCGCACCGCCGAGTCCGTCCACTCGCCCTTGCCGTAACCGTGGAAACGAAGGTGCAGCGCGACCAGGGTGCTGACCTGGCCGACCACGTCCTTGGAGAAGCGCAGCGCGGTCAGCCGCTTACGGCTCATGGAGGCGCCCACGACCTCGTGGTGGTGGAAGGTCACCCGGTTGCCGCCCTCGAAGGCGCGGGTCTTGGGCTTGCCGATGTCGTGCAGCAGCGCCGCCAGGCGCAACACCAGGTCGGGCCCGTGGCCGCGTTCGCGCTCCAGGTCCATGGCCTGGTCCAGCACGGTGAGCGAGTGCTCGTAGACGTCCTTGTGCCGGTGGTGCTCGTCGATCTCCAGCTGCATCTTGGGGATCTCGGGCAGCACGTACTCGGCGATCCCCAGCTCCACCATCAGCTCGACGCCCCTGCGCGGGTCCGGGCTGAGCATGAGCTTGGTCAGCTCGTCACGCACGCGCTCGGCCGAGACGATGGTGAGCCGGTCCGCCATGTTCCGCGCGGCCTCGACCACCTCGGGGGCCAGGGTGAAGCCGAGCTGTGCGGCGAAGCGGACCGCGCGCATGATCCGCAGCGGGTCGTCGCTGAAGGAGTCCTCCGGGCGCCCCGGGGTCCGCAGCACCTTGTCCCTGAGGTCGGCGAGCCCGCCGAAGGGGTCCACGAACTCGTGCCCGGGCAGGTGCACCGCCATGGCGTTGACGGTGAAGTCGCGGCGCAGCAGGTCGTCCTGGATGTCGGTGCCGTAGGACACCTCGGGCTTGCGGGACTCGGGCGAGTAGGCCTCGCTGCGGTAGGTGGTGATCTCCAGCTGGAGTCCGCGCTTGCGCAGGCCCACGGTGCCGAACTCGATCCCGACGGTCCACACCGCGTCCGCCCAGCCGTCGACCAGTTCGAGGATGCGCTGGGGCACCGCGTCGGTGGTGAGGTCCACGTCGTTGGAGGCGCGCCCCAGGAGCGCGTCGCGGACCGGACCGCCCACGACGGCGAGCTGCTGGCCGTGCGAGGAGAAGAGGTCGCCGAGCTCCTCGGAGACCGGTTCGATCGAGTCGACCAACTCGGTGATCGCCGCACGCTGCTCACCGGTCAGGGTGCCCGCACGCGGGTTCACCTCGGCGGACCGGTTCTGGACGGCGTCGTTCTCACTCGAAAACTCTGTGTTCGGCACACCTGGCAGGTTAGGCGGCCGCACGGGGTAACCGCGAATCGCCGCTGCCGACGCGGCGGGCCGACACGGGATCTGGCGCGTGACCCCCGGCGGATGAAAGGCTGGGCCGACCACACGCCCGAACAACGGTCCGCACCAGAACCGGGGTTCGGGGAACGCGGTATCTTCGGGTGCAGTGGTGGCATGTCACGGCCAGTCCGAGGCCACCAGCCCCGCTTCCGCTGAGCGCGCCGCGCGGGCGCCCGACCGATCCCGCCCCACCTTCCGTATCCCTGGCGGGACGGACACCCGGACCCGAATCAGGAAACCAAGCGTTGCGTCGAACTGCTTCCGCAGCCGCGGTCATGGCCATGGCCGCCGCTCTGCTTCCGATACCGGCCACCCTTTCCTCCGCGTCCGCGGAACCCGATGACGAGGGTTCCGCGGCGCCGGTCGTCGTGGACCGGATCACACCGGACGCCGTCGACGAGGACAGCACCCTGCGGGTCGCGGGCGAGGTGACCAACACCACCGAGGACCCCGTCGAGGACGTCACCGTCCGCATCCGGTACTCCAGGCACCCCTTCACCTCGCGGGACGAGCTCGACGAGTTCGCCTCCGGTGAGGGATGGCAGCCCAACGCCTCCGGCCCGGAGGAGGAGTTCGAGGGCGAACTGGCGCCCGAGGACACCCTGGAGTACTCGCTGAGCACCCCGGTCGAGGACCTCGGACTGAGCTCCTACGGCGTCTACCCCCTGATCGTCGAGGCGCTCGACGGTGACGGTGACTCCCTCGGAGCGCAGTACTCCTTCCTCCCCTACACCGCCGACGGCGACGACGTCCCCTCCCTGAACCTGGCCTGGGTGTGGCCGCTGATGGAGGACCCGCAGCGCGCCGACGACGACACCTTCCTCAGTGAGGAGCTCCACGGCTCCGTCGGCGCCGAGGGGCGTCTGGGACGGCTCCTGCAGTCCGGGGCGCAGGTCCCCCTCTCCTTCGAGGCGGGCGACGGGGACCTCGCCGAGGAGCTGGGCCTGGGCGATGAGGAGGAACCGACCGGTGGTCCCCCCACCCCCGGCGAGGAGGCCACCGCGGAGGATGACGCCGACTCCCTCACCCCCGAACCGTCCGAGGAGGGCTCGGACGAGGGCGAGGGCGAGGACGAGGGCTCCGGGAACGACGAGGAGGACGAGGAAGAGGAGGACTCCCCGGAGCGGACCGAGGGCGTCCCGGTGGCCTGGGCCGTCGACCCCGGAACGCTCGACGACATCCTCCGGATGGCGAGGGACGAGCACGAGGTCGTGGAGGACCTCCTCGCGGTCCCCGCCGAGGCCGAACCGGCCCGGCACGACCAGGCCGCCAACGAGGCGGCCCAGGTGTGGCTGCGCGAGGCCCGCGAGGTCCTGGCCGCCGACACCGTCGTCTCCTCCCCCTACGCCAACGCCGATCTGGCCGCGCTGCTCCGCAACGACATGGACACCGAAGCCGAGGCCTCGCTGCGGCTCGCCCAGGAGGCGATGTCGCGCTCGCTCGGTCTGGAGGCCGACGACAGCTTCGCGCTCCCCGCAGGGGGGCTGATGGAGGAGAACGTCCAGGAGCTGTTCGCCGAGAACGGCGCGCACCGCTTCCTGCTGGCAGAGGAGGCGGTCCCGCCCGCCCCGCGGATCTCCACCACGCCCACGGCCCAGGCACCGCTGCCCGCGAACAGCGGGGAGGGGGACGAGGAGCCCTACGCGCTGGTCGCCGACTCCGGGCTGACCGACGTCCTGTCGATGCCCTCCCGGGAACCCGGCGAATCCGCCCTGGCCCTCCAGCGCTTCGCCGCGGAGACCGCGATGATCGCCGGTGAGAACGCCGGCGAGGACCGGGTGGTCATCGCCGCGCCCGAGCCCGGCTGGGACCCCGGCCCCGAGTTCGCCGACGGGGTGCTGGAGGCCACCGACAGCCTCCCCTGGCTCTCGCCCCGGCGTCTGGACGAGGTGGAGCTCCCCGACCCAGAGGAGCGGGAGGACACCCGGCAGGGGCTGACCTACCCGGAGCGGGCCTACGAGGAGGAGCTCAGTTCCACCTACCTCGGCCAGGTCAACGACGTCGGCCGGGACGTCCGTCTGTTCAACAGCATCCTGGTCGGCGACAACGATCCCTTCCGCCCCGCCCTGGTGCGCCTGGAATCGGTGTACTGGCGGGACCGCGAGGCCCTGGCCGGCGCCACCCGCTCCGTGGTCGAGCAGTCCGTGCAGAGCCGCATGGAGGACGTGCGGGTGATCCCCGGGGAACCGGTCACCCTGGCCAGCAGCACCGGCACCACGGGGGTGCTCGTCGCCAACGACCTGGAGGACGAGGCGGTCTACGTCCACCTGTCCATCTACTCGGAGAACTCCGAACGCCTGAGCGTCGGCGAGTACACGACCCACTTCGAGATCGCCCCCGGCGCCAAGACCACGGTCTACGTCCCGCTGTCCGCCCGGATCAACGGCACCACCACCGTGCACGTCAGCCTCCAGAACGCCGACGGCGAGCCGATCAGCCCCCAGGACACCCTGATCCAGGTGAACGCCACGGGCCTGGGCACCCAGGCCCTGATGATCAGCGGGATCGGCCTGCTGATCCTCATCGCGGCGCTGGCTCCCCGGGCCGTGCGCAAGTGGGCACGCAAGCAGTCGGCCAGGGCCAACGAGGCCGCGGCCCCCGACGGAGCGGACGCGACGCCCGGCACCGGGGGTGCCTCGGCCGGGGACACCGGCGGTGCGGCGGCCGGAAGCACCGCGGCCGGGGACGCCGAGAACGCCGGTGGCGGCACGGACGGCGCCCCCTCCGGACCAGGGGCGTCCCCTGCCTGGCCGGAAGAGTCCCCCGCCGCGGCCGAGGAGCCGACCGCCGGACCGGACACCCCCGCCGGTGCGGAGACGGACCCCGAGGGCCGGTCGGACGGCGGCCCCGAGAAGTGACCGCCACCGCTTGATCCGCGGCACCACGGCACGGTGCCGCGGCACGAACCTCCCAGTCGGACGAAAGGAACCCTGATCCACGGTGGTCACCGACTCCCCGCACGGCGACGAGCAGGACTCTCGTCACACACCCAAACACCGAAAACTGCCCGCGGAGGGCCCCATGCCCGGAGAGAGCACGGTCCGCCCCGCAGGCGGACCGACCCCGTCGTTCGAGGAGGGTGAGATCCCCGAAACCGAGACCCCCGCCCCGAAGCAGGACTCGGGTTCCGGCGGCATGATGCGGTCCAGCATGATCATGGCCGTCGGCACCATGGCCTCCCGCCTGTCCGGCTTCGCCCGCACCATCGTGCTGGCCGCCGCCATCGGTACCCACCTGCTCGGTGACGCCTACCACACGGCGCACACGATCCCCTTCATCCTGAACGACCTGCTCATCGGCGGCCTGATGGCCTCCGTGGTCATCCCCTTCCTCGTCAAGCGGCGCAAGCGCGACGCGGACGGCGGCAAGGCCACCGAGGACCGGCTGTTCACCTCGATGGTGCTGGCGCTGCTGCTCGTGACGGCGACCGCCATCGCCGCGGCCGAGGCCCTCATCTGGCTGTACGGTTCCCGGTTCACCCCGGTGCAGTTCGACACCTCGGTCTACCTGGCACGCTTCCTGCTCTCGCAGATCTTCTTCGTGGGGCTGAGCGGTCTGCTGAGCGCGATGCTCAACACCCGGGGCAAGTTCGGCGCGGCGGTCTGGGCCCCGGTGCTCAACAACTTCGTCATCATGGGTGTGGCCGGGATGTTCCTGGTGGTGGCGGGCCCGGGCCGCACCCCGGAGTCGGTCTCCACCTCCGAGCTCACCCTGCTGGGCGCGGGCACGGCCGCGGGCATGGCCCTCCAGGCGCTCGTGCTGTTCGTCGCCCTGACCCGGACCGGCTACCGCTGGCGCCCCCGGCTGGACCTGCGCGGATCCGGCCTCGGTGAGGCCCTGCGCACCGCCGGGTGGATGATGCTCTACACCCTGCTGACCCAGGCGGGCCTGTGGATCACCACCAACATCGCCAACGCGGCGAACGTGGCCAGCATCGAACAGGGCCTGGACGTCGGTGCCGGTATCAGCGCCTACAACCTGGCGTACCAGCTCTTCCAGCTCCCCTACGCGATCATCGCGGTCTCCCTGATCACCGTGCTGCTCCCGAGGATGAGCGCGCACGCCGACGACCGCGACTGGGACGCGGTCCGCTCGGACTTCTCCCGCACCCTGCGGATCTCCGCCTTCGTGCTGGTCCCGACCGCCTTCGCGGTCGCGATGTTCGCCGAGCCGCTGTCGGTGCTGGCGTTCGCCCGCGGTTCGGTCTCCGTCGCCGACGCGACCGCCATCGGGCAGATCCTCGCGGTGATGTCGCTCGGGCTGCTGCCGTTCACCGTGTTCCAGCTGATGCTGCGCGTGTTCTTCGCGATGGGCGACACCAGGACCCCCGCCCTGATCGGAGGGGCCAACCTCGCTGTCCACAGCGCTCTGGCCCTGGTCGCCTACCTGGTCCTGCCGCCGAACCTGGTCGTCGTCGGCGTCGCCGCGGGCTTCATGGTGTCGTTCCTGTCCGGTCTGACCATCGCCGGACAGGTCCTCAGCCGACGTGTCGGGGGTCTTGACGGAAGGCACATCCTTGGCACATTGTTGCGGCTGCACCTGGCCGTCGTGCCCAGTGTCGCGGTCGGCTTCGGCGTACTCTGGTTCTTCGACACCCGGGTCGGTCCCGGTCTGGTCACCTACGTGGGCGCCCCGGTGGTCGGATGCGCCGTCGGCGCGCTGCTCTTCCTGGTGTCCGCCCGTGTTCTGCGCGTGCCCGAGCTGAGCGCCGCCGTGCAGCTGATCCGCACCCGCCTGGGTCGTTAGACGCCGTACCCCCTCGGCCCGGACCCGCCGGAACCCCGTAGCCGCCCCCGCCAGAAAAGGACCGCCCGACGGTGTCCAGCGACCAACTCCGCCAGCACTCCGAGGAACCGGAACGAGGACCGGGGGAGCACCGAGGCCCCTTGTCCCGCCACCACATGGTGATGCCGGGTGACGTGCTCGACGCCTACGAGCGCTCCGAGCCCGACACCGAGCCCGAGACCGGGCTGAAGGCGGTCCGCGACCCCAGCGAGATCGGTGACGTGGGCACCGCGGACCGCGCCGGCCTGGAGGACGGCGACGAGATCGGCGGCACGGCGCACACGGCGCCGGGCAACCTGGCGAGGTCGACCGCGATCATGGCGGTCGGCACGATCGCCTCCCGGGTGACGGGCTTCGTCCGCACCATCGTGCTGGCCGCGGCGATCGGTACCCAGCTGCTGGGGGACGCCTACCAGACCGCCGGCATGGTGCCGTACATGATCTACGACCTGCTCATCGGCGGGTTGTTGGCCAGTGTTTTCGTGCCGTTCCTGGTCAAGCGGCGCAAGCTGGACTCCGACGGCGGGAACGGGACCGAGCAGCGCCTGGTCACCCTGATGCTGCTGGCGCTGTTCGCGCTCACTCTGGTGTCCGTACTGATCGCGGAGTGGTTCATCCGGATCTACGCCGGCGGGTTCAGCGGAGCGCAGTACGAGGTCTCGGTGGTCCTGGCCCGCTACCTGGTGCTGCAGATCTTCTTCATCGGCGCGAGCGGCCTGTCCAGCGCCATGCTGAACGCGCGCAACAGGTTCGGCGCCCCCATGTGGGCCCCGGTGCTGAACAACCTCGTCATCATCGGCGTCTGCCTGTGGTTCCTGTCCGTCGCAGGTCCGGGCCGCACCCCGGACACCGTGACCCAGGGGGAGATCGCGCTGCTCGGCCTGGGCACCGCGCTCGGCCAGGTGGTCCAGGCCGCCGTTCTGGTCTGGGCCCTCGCCGCCGCGGGTTTCCGCTGGCGCCCCCGGCTGGACCTGCGCGGGTCCGGTCTGGGGGAGGCCGCCGGTGCCGCCTCGTGGATGATGCTCTACATCGTGGTCGCCCAGGTGGGGGCGCTCGTGTCCACCAACGTCGCCACCCGGGCCGGAGCGATGGCCGCCGAGCTCGGCCACGAGACGGGTTCGGGCATCGCGGCGTACAAGTTCGCCTCGATGCTGTTCCAGCTGCCGTACGCGGTCATCGCGGTCTCGGTGATCACCGCCCTGCTCCCCCGGATGAGCGAACACGTCGCGGCCGGGCGCAGGGACCAGGTCCGGAGCGACTTCTCCCGGGGGCTGCGGCTCTCCTCCGTGCTGATCGTCCCCATCTCGGTGGCGATGATCGTCTTCGCCGTCCCCTTCTGCGTGATGATCTACGCGCAGGGCAGCACCAGCGCGGAGGACGCGGCCGCGATCGGCCGGATCCTGATGGCCTTCTGCGTGATGTTGATCCCGTTCACGCTGTTCCAGCTCCAGATGCGCGTGTTCTACGCGCTGGGTGACACCCGCACCCCGGCGCTGGTGTCGATCCCCTCCGAGGTCGCCCACGCGGTCACCGCGATCGGCCTGCTGTACTTCATGGCGGAGAGCCCGCAGCACATCGTGGTGTGGCTGCCGGTCCCCTACGGGCTCTACTACATCGTGGGTTCGGCCATCATGTGGTTCCTGCTGAACCGCAGGCTGAACGGCCTGGACGGGCGCAGGACGGCCGCCACCCTGTTCAAGCTGCACGTGGCCACGGTCCCGGCCGCACTGTTCGGTGTGCTGATGACCTACGTCTTCCGGGGCCTGCCGGGTGATCTCTGGCCCGCTCTCGCGTCCATGGTGGCCGGAGGGCTGGTCGGTGCCGTACTGTTCGTGGTTGCCGCCAAGTTCCTTAAGGTGACAGAAGTCACATCATTCCTTGATTTGGTCAGAACCCGACTGCGACGCCGCTGATCACCTGGAATGGATGACGTTGGGTAGTCACGTCCTGGTACTTCCCAGAAGGTGAACGAGCACCCGGTGTCCTCCAAAGAGGCTGTTCACGCGTCCTAGCATGGACAGACACCGCTTTACCGCCAGAGCATCGATGATCCGAGCTGCCCGAAGGGAGGCTGGGGACAGCAGACAGGGCCGACCCCCTCGCGTGCGCCCGCAGCGGCACCACGCGACCCAGCGGCACTGGCGCCCGTCACTCCCATCATGAGCACCTTCCTGATCGAACCCGGGGCGAAGCTGGCCAACCGCTACCGACTCGACCACGTGGTGAGCGAGACCGGTGGTGCGACCCGGTGGAAGGCCACCGACGAGACGCTCGCGCGTCCGGTCGCGGTATGGACCTTCGCGGACGGATTCCCGCGCACGTCAGAGGTCGTGCACGCGGCCCGTGCCACGAGCCGCATCCCGGACGCCCGCGTCACCCAGGTCTTCGACGCCGACGACACCTCGGCCGTCCCCTACGTCGTCGAGGAATGGGTGATCGGTTCCTCCCTCTCCGAGCTCCTGGCGCAGGGGCCGATGGAACCCGAGCGCGCCGCCGGCCTGGTCGCCGAGGCCGCCGAGGCCATCGCCGCGGCGCACGCCAGCGGCCTGCACCACCTGGGCCTGACCCCCGGAAAGCTCATGTGGAGCAGCGGTGGCGCGGTCAAGGTCACCGGTATCGGCGTGGACGCCGCACTACTCGGCAACAACGTCCCCTACCCCGGCGCGGTCGACGCCCAGGGGCTGGGCAGCCTGCTCTACGCGGCCATCACCGGATACTGGCCGGGCGGCCCGCAGAGCGGACTCCCCGGCGCTCCGCAGGGCCCCATGGGCCCCTACCCGCCCGGGCAGCTGCGCCAGGGCGTGAGCGAGCCCCTGGCCAGCATCACCACCCGGGCGGCCCTGCCGCAGTTGGCGGGTCAACTGGTTCCCGGACCGCCCATCACCAGCCCCGCCGACTTCTGCGCGGCGCTGGCCGAGGTACCGCGGCTCATCCCGCTGCCGGTCTCCCCCACGGAGGCCGTTCCGCAGCCCGAGCAGGGGACCTCGCGGCGCACCGGTGAGTTCGGCGCCACCAACGGCCAGCGGCGCGGCTCCCGGGAGGACGCGGCCCGGTCCGCCCCCGCCTCCCGCGCGGAGCAGCGAGCCGCCCGCCAGGAGGGCGGCTCGGTCCGCAAACTCCTGGTCGGCGTGGTGGCGGTGGTGCTGCTCGCCGCGGTCGTCACCGGCGCGTGGGTGGTCGGCACGATGGTCCGCGGCGGGGGCGACACCGCCGACCCGGGCGCCAGCGCCTCCGAGGAGGCCACGGACAACGTGGAACTGGAACCCCTCGCCATCGACTCGGCCCGGGGCTTCAACCCGATGGCCGAGGGCGACGAGCACTCCCAGAACGCGCCCCTCGCCTTCGACCAGAAGCCCGACACCGGCTGGAGCACCCAGGGCTACTGGGACCCGCTGGAGATGCAGAAGGAGGGCGTCGGCCTGCTGCTGGACCTGGAGTCCGGCCAGGAGGTCCACGAGGTGGACCTGATGCTCTCCGGTGGAGCACACGCGGTGGAGATCCGGGTCGGGGACAGCGACGAGGTCGGCGACCAGGCCAGCCTGGACGCCAACCTCCCGGCAGCCTGGTCGGGCAGTGTCGACGGCGAACAGACCGTCACCCTCGACGAGGGTGTGACCGGGCGGTACGTCCTGGTCTGGTTCACCGAGCTGCCGAAGGTCGACGGCGAATGGCGTGGGACCATTAACGAGGTCGAGGTACGCGGGACCTAGGTTCTAGTTGTGGGGTATGTGATCAGCGCTGATGGACGCGGCCCAGGAGCTTCCTGACAAGGAGCTGTTGTCGAGGCACGCTCAGGGTGACGAACAGGCGTTCGCGGTACTGGTACGCCGACACCGTGAGCGCCTTTGGGCTGTCGCCATCCGGATGACCGGTGATCCCGAGGAGGCCTCGGACGCGCTGCAGGACGCCTTCCTGTCCGCGTTCCGGGCCGCCGGGCGCTTCCGCGGCGAGTCCCAGGTCAGCACCTGGCTGCACCGCATCCTGGTGAACGCCTGCCACGACCGCCTCAGACGCCGCAAGGTGCGTCCGGCCACCCCGACCGAGGACGAGACCCTCGACGTCATCTCCAACGAGCGCCTGAGCCGTTCTGGCGGCGGCACCGACCACGCCTCGCGGACCGAGGCCCGCCTGGACGTGCACGCCGCCCTGGACCTCCTCCCGTTGGACCAGCGCATGGCGCTGACCCTGGTGGACATGCTCGGTTACCGGGTGGACGAGGCGGCCGAGATCCTCCAGGTGGCCTCGGGCACCGTCAAGAGCCGGTGTGCGCGAGGTCGCGCCAAACTTCTTCCCTCCCTGGCCCATCTAAGGAACCCTCAGCCTCCCCGAGACGTCACATCTGGGAGAGGAGGTGCCAACCCATCGTGACGTCCCACCCAGACACGGAGGCGCTCGCCTTCTTCGCCGAGGGTCTCACCGACCCCGACGAGGAGAACCCGGTCGCCGTCCACATCGAGACCTGCGCGGAGTGCGCTGCCACCCTGGAGGAGCTCTCGGGGGTCGCCCGCGTCCTCAGCGAGGCACCGGTACCCGCACTGCCGCAGGACGTCGCGGACCTCCTCGACAGCCGCATCGCCGAGGCCGTCCGCGAACGCTCCCCGTCCGCGGCGGGCACCGGAGCCGCCGCGCACCCCGAACCCGCCGTCCCGTCGGCCGGGGGCCCGGCGCAGCCCGTCCCGGACGCGCCCGCACCGGTCGTCCCCATCACCTCCCGACGCCGCGGTTTCGGCCTGCCCAAGCTGATGGCGGCCGCCGCCGCGGCCGTCTTCGTGGTCGGCGGCGGTGCCGCGATCGTCAACGGGCTGATGGTCGGCGACACGGAGACCGACGCCGCGGCCCCCATGGTCCAGGAGGACTCCCGACCGGAGTCCGCCCCCGACATCGCCCAGTCCTACTCCGCCGAGTCCACGGCGAGCGGCACGGTCTACACCGAGGACCAGCTCGGCGCGCAGGCGGCCGAGGTGCTGGCCGAGTCGGAGGACACCGCGGAGGGCATGGGAGCCCAGGCGCAGAAACCGGTGACCGCACCCGTGCAGGGGTGCGTCGACCGGTTCGAGGAGGCCAACGACGTCCGGGGCACCCTGGTCGACGAGGCCCTCTTCGACTCCGGTGACGGCGCCGAGCGCGCATGGGTCCTCTTCACCCAGGACACCGGGGGCAACGGCGTGGTCGTGCTCGACCCGGGCTGCGCGCAGGGCGGCGACATCGACACCAGCGTCCTCGCCGAAGCGGACCTGTGACCGGCCGGGGGCCTCAGCCGCCTCCGGGCCGGACCAGGCCGCTCTCGTAGGCCAGCACCACCAGGCCCGCCCGTCGCCCTCCACCGCCCTCAACGGTCGCCCACGGCGCAGCACTTCCCGGGTCCCGCACACCGAGCTTGGCGACCGCCCGGACCCACGTGGGTCCGGGCGGTCGCCGGACTCAGATGCAGCTCGGCGCCGACCTCCTGGTTGGACATGCCCCGCCCGACGAGCGCGAGAACCTCGCGTTCGCGACCGGTGAGCCGGTCCAGAGCGGCGGCGGCCTCCGGAGAGGGTTCCGTGGCGGCGAGGCGTTCGATGACCCGCCGGGTCACCCCCGGCGACAGCAGCGCCTCCCCCTCCGCGACCGTCCGGACCGCCGCCCGCAGTTCGCGCGGACCCGCGTCCTTGAGCAGGAACCCGGCCGCGCCCAGGCGCAGCGCGGAGAACACGTTCGCGTCCTCGCCGAAGGTGGTGAGGACCACGACCCGGGTGTCGACATGTCGGCGCCCCGACGTGTCGACACGTCGACGTTCCAGCTCCCGCAGCGCCCCGAGCCCGTCCATCACGGGCATCTGCAGGTCCAGCAGGACCACCTCCGGACGGAAGCGGTCGATCTCCACCAGCGCCTGCCGACCGTCGGTCGCCTCCGCCACCACCTCGATGTCGCCGTCCCTCTCCAACAGCGACCGCACCCCCGTACGCACGAGCGGCTGGTCGTCCACGAGCAGGACCCTGATCATGCGCCACCCCCGACCGGGATCCGCGCGCACACCCGGAACCCGCCGCCCCGCCCCGGACCGACCTCCAACGTGCCCTCCACCATCCGCACCCTCTCCCGCATACCGGAGAGCCCACCACCGCCCCCGGCGGGCACCCGCGGTGCGACGCCCCGGTCCGGCGTCGGGGCATCCGGGCCGCCACCGGCAGCACCGTCATCGGTGACCGTCACGGCGAGCACCCCCTCGGTGCGTTCGAGCACCACGGCGGCACGCCCGGCCCGGGCATGGCGGAGGGTGTTGGTGAGGGCCTCCTGGACCAACCGGTAGGCGGTCGCGTCCACCATCCGGGGCAGGCCCTCCCCACCGTCCCCCATCACCTGGACCTCCAGCCCGGCCGCGCGGACCGAGGCGACCAACTCCTCCAGGTGGTCGAGACCGGCGACCCGCTCGACCTCGGCTCCGGATTCACGCAGCGCCCGCACCGTGGAGCGCAGATCGCGCAGCCCTCCTCCGGCGGCCCGGGTGACGTGGTCCAGCTCGGCGCGGGCCGTCGGTAGATCCACCGCACCCTCCTCCAGAGCCTCAGAGGCCACCGCGGCGTGCAGGGAGACCACCGACAGATGGTGGCCGACCGCGTCGTGCAGGTCCCGGGCGATCCGGGCGCGTTCGCGCGCCATCCGCTCGGCGGACTCTGCCTCCCTCGCCTGGGCGTCCAGCACCGCGATCCGCTCGCGCTGGCGGGCGCTCCGTCTGCGCTGCCGCGCCCCGTCGCCGAGGGCGATCGCCGCCCCCATGACCGCCACGGTGGACGGTAGTTCGTACCCGATCAGCAGAGCCACGTCCTGCCCCTCGGCGATCCGCGCGGGGGTGGAGACCACCACCAGCGCGACCGCGACCCCCACCGCCCACCGTGTCCGGTCGAACGCGGCCGCGGAGTACAGCGCGGCCGCGACCGGAACCGCCATCCCGATCACCGGGAGGTCGACCACGTAGTAGGCGATGAGGAGCACCCCGGTGGCCAGGAGGACCACCACCGGCCACCGGCGCCGCACGAGCATGAGCAGACCGAACAGGGCGGCGAACCCGTAGGCCACCGCCGAAGGGAGGTCTCCCCCGCCGATGCCCGCGCCGACGGAGATGGCGACCACCGCGAAGACCGCGAACCCCGCAAGGGCGTCGACGACGACGTCTTGTCTGGTTGAGTGACCGGGCATGCGGCGATTCTACGGATCCCCCTCCCCGGGGCCACCTCCTCCCGAACGCGTCCGACTACGCGTTCGGACGTACCGGGGCGGGACCGCGGGCCGATGTCACGGGGCCGACGGCTCCCTACCGTGCGAAGGGCCGGCACAGCCGCCCCACAACCCACGGAGAGATCATGAGCCACCATCCGCACATCCCGCAGGGGGACTCCGGCCGGACCGCCGAACACCCGCACGACATCCCCTGGTCACTCGTGCTCGGTCTCGGTGCGCTCGCCCTGGTCCGCCCCCTGATGAGCGCCACCGGGGTCTCGGAGGCGATCGGTTCGCCGCTGGCACAGATCGCCTCGACCCTGCTCGTCACCGCGGCCTGGATCGTGGCGGTGGTCGTGGCACGTGTCCCCCGCCCCTTCCTCACGCTCGTGTACACAGGCCTGGCCTACGGGGTCCTCGCGATCGTGCTGAGCGCGGCGCTGTCCCCGTTCCTCACGGGAGAGCTCCGGGGGCCGATCACCAACCCCTTCGGCCTGGTAACGGTCCTGGCCACGAACGCCCTGTGGGGGACCGCCGCGGGGGCGGTCGCCCTGGCCGTCCGCCGAGGGACCGACCGTGCCGGACGTCGTCGCTGAGACCCATCTCCCGCCCGCCGCGCGCTGGGCGGACACCCGAGGGGGAATGCCCTGCGCCTACCATCGGTTGTGCTAAGCATCTTTCCCTCCGGTCACGCCCCCGTGGCCAGGAACAGCGACTGTGTGAAGGGCCTACGAGCGTGAGTGACGTCCGCAATGTCATCATCATCGGTTCCGGACCGGCGGGTTACACCGCCGCCGTGTACGCCGCGCGCGCGGAACTGCGCCCTCTGGTGTTCGAGGGGTCCATCACCGCCGGCGGTGCGCTCATGAACACCACCGACGTGGAGAACTTCCCCGGTTTCCCCGACGGGATCATGGGCCCGGACCTCATGGACAACCTGCGCAAGCAGGCCGAACGCTTCGGTGCCGAACTGGTCCCCGAGGACGTCACCGACGTGGACCTGACCAAGCCGGTCAAGGAGGTCACCGTCGGCAGCGAGACCTTCCTCGCGCACACCGTCATCCTGGCCACCGGCTCCGGCTACCGCGAGCTGGGCGTCCCCGGCGAGAAGGCGCTGTCCGGCCGGGGAACCTCCTGGTGCGCCACCTGCGACGGCTTCTTCTTCCGTGACCAGGACATCGCCGTGGCCGGCGGCGGCGACACCGCGATGGAGGAGGCGCTCTTCCTCACCCGCTTCGCCAAGTCCGTGACGGTCATCCACCGACGCGACGAGCTGCGCGCCAGCAAGATCATGGCCGAGCGGGCCTTCGCCAACGACAAGATCTCCTTCCTCTGGGACACCGAGATCACCGAGGTTCTCGGGGAGGACCGCGTCAGCGGGCTCCGGCTGATCAACAACAGGACCCACGAGATCAGCACCCTGGACGTGACCGGCCTGTTCGTCGCCATCGGCCACGACCCGCGCGTGGAGCTCTTCCAGAAGCAGGTCGAGCTCGACGAGGAGGGTTACGTGAAGGTGGACGCGCCGTCCACCCGGACCAACCTCGACGGTGTCTTCGCCGCGGGCGACGTGGTCGACCACCAGTACCGCCAGGCGATCACCGCCGCGGGGACCGGCTGCGCCGCGGCCCTGGACGCCGAGCGCCACCTCGCCGAGATGGGCAACTGACCCCTCCCCCGGCCTCTTTCCCACCGGTTTCGTCGAACCAAGGAGAACCAAGCAGTGTCCACAGTCAAGACCGCCACCGACGCCTCCTTCAAGGAGACCGTCCTCGCCAGCGACAAGCCCGTCCTGGTGGACTTCTGGGCCGACTGGTGCGGCCCCTGCAAGCAGATGGCCCCGGTCCTGGACAAGCTGGCCGAGGAGTACGCCGACAAGATCGATGTCGTCAAGCTCAACACCGACCAGAACCCCGAGACCCCGCGCGCCTACAACGTCATGTCGCTGCCGACCATGAACGTCTACAAGGACGGCGAGGTCGTCAAGCAGATCATCGGGGCCAAGCCGAAGCGCCTCCTGGAGAAGGAACTGGCCGAGTTCCTGTAACCCGGAACCGCACCGAACCCGCGAGAGGCCCCCAGGTCACCCCTGGGGGCCTCTCGTCTTCCTCCGCGACCGGCCTTCGGCCCGCGTGCTCCACGCCGCTCCACGGCCCCTGTGCCGCCCCGCCGCGGGGCACCCCCGGCAAGCAGGGGACGCCGGGGAGGCTCGGACGGCCGAGACCCTTCACGCGCGCGGTCTGTTTCACGTGAAACAGACCGGAGGCACAGAAGGTCCACATACGGCGTTGGCGGTGTTTCACGTGAAACACCGCCAACGCCCGGGTGGATGGTCAGCCCTACCGGTCCATCTGACTGATGATCCGCTCCAGGTCCTCCATCGTCGCGAACTCCACGACGATCTTGCCCTTCTTCCGACCGATGTCCACCTTCACCGTGGTGTCGAGCCGGTCGCCCAGGCGGGTCGCCCACTCCTCGACCTGAGGGGGGTTGCTGATCCTGCCCGCGGAGGAACGGCGGGGCTTCTCCCCCTCGGTACCCTCGTCCCCGGAGATCTCCCGAAGGGCGACGATCTCCTCCAGGGCCCGGACCGACAGGTTCTCGTTGTTGACCCGCTGAGCCAGCCGCTCCTGCGCTTCCGGATCATCGATCGAGAGCAGCGCGCGGGCGTGGCCGGCGCTGAGCACCCCGGCCGCCACCCGGTTCTGCACCCTCCCCGGAAGGTTGAGCAGGCGCAGCGTGTTGCTGACGTGCGAGCGGGACTTGCCCACCCTCTGGGCCAGCTCCTCCTGGGTGGTGTCGAAGTCGTCCAGCATCTGCTGGTACGCGGCCGCCTCCTCCAGCGGGTTGAGCTGCTGCCGGTGCAGGTTCTCCAGGAGTGCCTCCCGGAGCAGCTCGTCATCGTCCGTCTTGCGGACGATGGCGGGGATGCGGTCCAGGTCCGCGAGCTTGCTCGCCCGGAACCTGCGCTCCCCCATGATCAGCTCGTATCGGTCCTCGCCGCGGCCCTCGAGCTTGCGAACCACGATGGGCTGAAGCAGACCGACCTCGACGATCGAGTCCCGCAGCTCCTCCAGGGCCTCCTCGTCGAAGTGTGTCCTGGGCTGACGGGGGTTGGGGGTGATCGAGGCGAGCTCGACATCCTCCAGGTAGGTCCCGTCCGGCAACTCCGCCGGCCCCTGGACCTCGGGGGGTTCAGGGGCGGACAGCTCCACCTCGGGGACGCTCTCCACCGGCGCGGGGGCCGTCGGCCCCTGCGGGATGAGCGCCCCCAGCCCCTTACCCAGTCCGCGCCGCTGCTGGCTCACCGGCAACTCCCTCCACACTCCTTGCGTGCTGTTCCGCCCGACCGCAGCACGGCCGGGCGGAGTGTTTCACGTGAAACAACCGGCGTCAGCCGGAGATCCCCTCGGCCCGGTAGGCGATCTCACGGGACGCCTCCAGGTAGGCCACCGCACCGGTGGACGCGGGATCGTAGGTCATGACCGACTGCGCGTAGCTCGGCGCCTCGGAGACACGGACGCTCCTCGGCACCAGGGTCTCCAGGACGAGTTCACCGAAGTGCGAACGCACCTCGTCCGCGACCTGCTGGGCGAGCCTGGTCCGGCCGTCGTACATCGTCAGCAGGATCGTGCTGATGGACAGGCCCGTGTTCAGGTGCGACTTGACCAACTCCACGTTGCGCAGAAGCTGACCGAGCCCTTCGAGTGCGTAGTACTCACACTGGATCGGGATCATGACCTCGTCGCACGCCACCATCGCGTTGACCGTCAACAGGCCGAGCGAGGGCGGACAGTCGATGAGGATGTAGTCGAGGTCCGACGTGTCGTAGGCGGCGAAGGCCCGCTTGAGCCGAGCCTCCCGGGCGACCAGGGAGACCAGTTCGATCTCGGCCCCGGCGAGGTCGATGGTGGCCGGAGCGCACCACAGGTTCGGAATGTCCGGGACCGGCTGGGCCAGTTTCCGGATCTCCTCGTCCTCGACCAGGCAGTGGTAGATCGACCGGGTCTGGGTGTCGCGCTCCATGCCGAGCGCGGTGGACGCGTTCCCCTGCGGGTCGAGGTCGACCACGAGAACACGCTGTCCGTGCATGGCCAGGGCGGCGGCGATGTTCACCGTCGTGGTGGTCTTGCCCACCCCGCCCTTCTGGTTGGCGACACTGATCACCCGGCAGGCCTTGGGACGGGGCCAGTGGTCCTCGTGCCCGCGAACCGCCATCGCGGCGTGGGCCGCGCGGGCAAGAGGAGTGTCGGGGACGCCGTCGGAGGCCGTGTCACCACTCTGTGTTTCACGTGAAACAGAGGGCTGGCCCGCCGTGGAGTCCGCTGCTGTTTCACGTGAAACATCGAGCAGGTCTCCATAGGCGCCCGCCGGTGTTTCACGTGAAACACCGGCGTTGTCGGCTGGGTTCTGGGGCACGAATGAGTTCACCTCTTCCGTCCGCGCTTTTTTTTGCCGCTCCGCGCCTTCTTCTGGGATCCTCCGGGCGCGGGCGGACCACCGTCGGATGTCACCGTGACGCGAACGACCGTGGTAGCGGGATCGACTTTACCCCGACCCACCCTGATCACATCGCAGACGCCAGGACGCAGTTTCGAAACGTCTTTCTCCGCCTCGGCCAGTTCGGCCTCCGCCTGCTCCCCCTTCAGGGCCAACAGGCTCCCGCCCTTGCGGAGCAGCGGCAGCGACCAACCGGCGAGACGGCCCAGTGGAGCGACCGCGCGGGCGGTGACGAAGTCGGTGTACAGCTCACCGTGCACCTCCTCGGCGCGCCCCCGCCGAACCTCCACGTTGGCCAGGCCGAGGGTCTCGACAGCCTCGTCGAGGAAGACCGTCCGTCGCAGCAGGGGCTCCAGAAGGGTCACCCTGACATCCGGGCGCAGCAGACCGAGCACCAGACCGGGCAGTCCGGCACCCGACCCGATGTCCACCACCTCCGCGCCCTCGGGGATCAACTCCTCGACGACAGCACAGTTGATGAGGTGTCGCTCCCAGAGGCGGGGCACCTCGCGGGGGCCGATCAACCCCCGGCGCACCCCGTCGTCCGCGAGGAGTCCAGCGTAGCGCGCAGCCGTGGGCAGGGTGTCGCCGAAGACCGCCTCGGCCTGCGGGGGCGGGGCGGGGAGCGTAGCGCCGGGCTCCTCAGTGCCCGAGGTCATCGGTCACCACCTGTCGGAACTCGTCCATCATCACTTCCATGAACCGTCGGGTCGCCATGTCGACCTGTCCATTCGGAGCATTGTCGACCGGCGTGGGAAACGCGCGGCGGATCACGGTCGCCCGCACGCACGGGGTTACCCCCTCCCTCCGCACGGGCCGCGCGGCTCGCGGATCCACTCGCGGCGTCGTCGCTCAGTGCCGGGGCGGAACGGCTCGTGGGCGGGAAGGCCCCGGAGACGATCCTATGTGTGGGACGCACCCGGGTTTCACGTGAAACACCCCCGGGGCTCCTCGCGGGCACAGCTCCCGCGGCCCGTGGCCACTGTCCCCGCCACCCGGGCGAGAGCCGGCCCCGCACGCCGAAGGGGCGGTGTTTCACGTGAAACACCGCCCCTGACATCCGCGACCGGAAAAGCTAGTCGGCCGGATGCACCACCACGTAGCGGTTGGGCTCCTCGCCCTCGGACTCACTGCGCAGGCCGGCCGCGGCGACCGCGTCGTGCACGACCTTGCGCTCGAAGGGGGTCATCGGCTCCAGCGGGTGGATCTCCCCGCTCTCCTTCACCTTGTTCGCGGCCTCGGTGCCGATCTGGAAGAGCACCTTGCGGCGGCCCTCGCGGTAGCCGCCGATGTCCAGCATGAGGCGACTGCGCTCCCCGGTCGCGCGGTGCACGGCCAGACGGGTCAGCTCCTGGAGGGCCTCCAGGACCTCACCGTCGTCACCGATCAGTTCGTCCAGGGTCGCACCGACGACGGAGACCATCGCGCGGTCCCCTTCGACGTCCATGTCGATGTCGCCGTCGAAGTCCGCGATGTCGAGGAGACCCTCGATGTAGTCCGCGGCGATGTCACCCTCGTTCTCCAGGGCTTCGATGTCGATTCCGGCCTCAGGTGCCTCAGCCACCGCTACGCCACCGCTCTCTTCCTCGCTACTTCCCACAGCGATCCCGTCTCCTCAATCCGTCAGTCCCTGGCCGTCGTACGCCTCAGGGGCATTGTCGCCTGCGTACTGGAAAGTCGTCGCCGCCGACACGAAACAGGAGGGTCCTCAGTTGGACCCGCCGCTGCGCTTGGAGCGCGGCTGCTTCTTCGGCTGCTTACGTTCGATCTTAGGCTCTTCCTTGGGCTCCGGAGCGGTTTCCGGGGCCTTCTTCCGGCCGAGCATGCCCTTGGCCGAGCCCTTGGCGGTGCTGCCCTTACCCGACTGGTCCCCGTCACCGGGGAGGGGCTGGTTCCGGTAGAGGTAGTGCTGCTGCACCATGGTCCAGACGTTGGACGTGACCCAGTAGACGAGCACACCGACCGGCATCGCGAGACCGAAGAGCCCGAACGCGGGCGCCAGGTACATCATGATCTTCTGGGTCTGCATCATCGGGTTGTCGGGCTGCTGCGCCATGCTGCGCTTGATGCTCTGCCGCATGGTCAGGAACGTCGTGGTGCCCATGACCACACAGGCGATCGCGATGACGACCTTCGCCATGACGGGGTCGGTCGCGCCGAGCTGGCGCAGTTCCTCCGGGGTGGTGTTGAACTGCGCGGCGATCGGGGCGTGGAAGATCAGCGCCTCACGGGCGCTGTTGGCGAGTTCCTCGGTGAAGCCGTACCGGACGTTGCCCTCGGCAACGCTGCGCAGCACGCTGAACAGTGCGAAGAACACCGGCATCTGCAGGAGGAGGGGAAGACAACCCATGATGGGGTTGGTCCCGCTCTCCTGGTAGAGCTTCATCGACTCCTTCTGGAGCCGCTCCTTGTCGTGCTTGTAGCGCTCCCGAAGCTTCATGATCTTCGGTTGGACTTCCTGCATCTTGCGCTGCGTGTTCATCTGCTTGACGAACAGCGGCACGAGCAGGAGCCGCATGACGACGGTGAGCAGCACGATGGACAGGCCCCACGCCCACCCGCTGTCGGGGTTCAGGCCGACGAAGGACAGACCCGCGTGGATCTGGACCAACGTCCAGCCGACGATGTTGTAAAGCCAGTCCAGCACCGGCCAACTCCTAGTTCAGTGAAACTACTGGTCCCCGGAAGCGGCGCCGGTGTTCCCGGTTCCGCCCGCAGACTCCTCGGACTCCTCGTTTCCGCGACCCCTGGGCGGCGGAACCGGATCAAGACCCCCCGGGTTGAAGGGATGGCAGCGGGCGATACGCCTGACAGCCAGCCACAACCCGCGCAGGGCTCCGTGCACGCGGAGCGCCTCGACGGCGTACGCGCTGCACGAAGGGTAGAAACGACAGACCGGGGGGAAGAGCGGACTGATGAAGCGCTGGTAACCACGGATGGGCAGGATCAGCAGCCGTGCGAACGACGTCGGTCTGTGCTCGGTCATTGCTTCGCCCACCGTTCTCCGCCCCTGGGTGGGCGACGGTCACCGTCTGCCTCGCTCCTCGCCGACTCGGCCGGGTCGGGGCGCGGGCCCCCACGGCCCCGTCGACGCTTGGCGGCCCCCCGGGGCCGCTGCGCCGCGGCGATCGCGCTGTCGAGTTGTACTGCCAGATCCTGCTGCCGCATGCTCGCGGCAGAGGGCTTGGCCCGCACTACCAGCAGGCTACCTTTTGGCAGAACAGCCAACCGAGCCCGCATCAGGTGACGCAGCCTCCGCTGTACGCGTTTGCGCACCACCGCTCCCCCGACCGCCTTACTCACGACGAAACCGACGCGCGGCGGCGCCGCGGCGTCGGTGCCGGTGTCGGACGGCTGTCGGGGGGCGAGGTAGATGACGCCCAGGGCCTCACGCGATGCGCGCCGGCCCGAGCGCATGACCGTTCCGAACTCGGCGCTGTGACGCATCCGGTTCTCCGGCGACAACATCGGCGTTCCTCCGGGAGAGGGGGCACGGCCCTCGACTACCGGATCCGTACCCCACGACAAAGGGACCGACCGGCAAGAAGGCCGGACCGGTCCCAGTGAAGACTTGAGGCTTGCGTGGCCCTAGTGGCTCACGGTCAGCGCGGCGCGTCCCTTACGACGACGCGAGGCGATGATGGCGCGACCGGCGCGCGTACGCATGCGCAGCCGGAAGCCGTGGACCTTCGCGCGACGCCGGTTGTTCGGCTGAAACGTACGCTTGCTCACTACTGGCTCCAGGGGCGTGTCAGGAAAGTACTACGACAGACCCCCAGGATATGCGGGGCCTTGCTGTGCATGTGTCGATGCCGCGCTCCCATGTCGGACATGAGCGCGGACAGAATCATCGGCATAAGCATAAAGAAGATACGACCTGGTCGGGCCGTGGTCAAATCAGACCGCCCGCACGACCGGGTCCCGGGTCCGCCTGGCGCGGCCCGGCCGGTGGCGGACACCACTGCGCACAGCCTGCCCCTGCCCCTGTGGACAACGAGTTGTCCACAGGGTGCACAACTCCCACGGTGGGGCGTGTCCTGTGGATAACCTCAACCTGTGGATAACTCTCTCCTCGCCTCGCCTCCAGCCCCCCGAAAGCTGTGGACGAGCATTTTACACACCTTCTGACCTGCAAATTGTGGATAACCCCACAGAGTGCACAGCCAGCTGTCATCCTGTGGATAAACCTGTGCACAACCTGTGGACAACCCTCTGATCCTGTGGATACCCAGAGGTAGTCAAATCCTTGGCCGCTGCTGGCAGATCCCGCTGTCCACAGGCATCGCGCGGCCAGGGGGACCCACCACACCCCCTGACTCCCTGCCCCGGCACCCCCCGGAGGGGAGGACAATGGGAGGGGCGGGCCCGCAGGGGCTCGACCGTGCCCGTGACAGGCCGTACCAACCTCCCCCGTCCCCTCACCGCTACCAATCCGCACCGAACAGATCCGCACCGAAGGGACAGCAACCATGGCAGGTCACC